>JBNKVS010000021.1:0-681448 GCA_050299315.1 Polyangiaceae bacterium | reverse complement strand
AGGAACGGCGCGGTCCTTGCCGCCCTTGGCGTTTTTGACCATGACCACGTGTCGGTCGGCCTGGATGCTGGTGATGGGCAGACGCAGGCCTTCCCCCAGGCGCAGGCCCAGAGCATAGATGCTGGTCAGCGCGACCCGACGCACCGGGTGCCGAACGACACCGAGGACGCGACGAACCTCCTGGCGAATGAGCACGGTCGGCAGAGTGCGCGGTCTGTTGACGCGCATCAGGTCGAAGACCTCATAATCCCTCGGCAGCGTGTGCGAAAAGAAGAAGCGCAGGGCGCAAATGGCGATGTTGACCGTGGATGGCGACTGTTTGCGCTCATCGCGCAAGTGCAGGATGTAGCGGCGAACGTCCTGCTCGGTCGCTTCTTCTGGCTTCTTGCCAACGCGGTCGAAGAACAGGCGCACGGCGAGAAGGTATGCGCCAATCGTCCGAGGCCGCAGGTCGCGCAGGCGCATGTCCTCGTCCATCTTCTCCCGCCAGTTTTTCATCGTAATCATTGAAATTCTCCGTGTTGCAGCGGAGACTCGATTGCCTCCGTCCACACAGAGCGTGGCCAGCCGTTGCGGCCAGAGTTTCAATGACGTAGACTCCAAGCTCGGCGGCACGCCGAGCTGCCGCGGGCAGCGCGGCTTAGTTCAACACGGACGTTGGACCTGGCAGTCTTGAACGGGTCTTGCCTCCGTGATGAGGCTGAAGGGGCAAGGCCGCGTGGCGGCCTGCCTCTTTCGGCTTCGCCCTGCTAGCGTGAGGTAGACTCGGCGCCTGCAGGCTAGCGCCAGTTGTTCGGCAGACTCGCACTGCTCCAGTTGTTTTGCCCTTGGCTTACGGGGCTGGTTGCGGCCACTATTCGAAGGTCGCTTTGGTTGACAGTCCTGCTATGAACGGTATCGATGAGCTTCAGCGACTCTTGGCTTTGCTCGCTCCTGCGTTGGAGGACGAAGAGTACGTGTTTGTCACGTTGCCGAGGGGTCAGTATCAGGAGAGCGCAGCCCTCGGTCCAATCGCAATGATGCGCGAGGAGGAGGGTCTGAGTCTGGTCGTCTCGCTAGCTCGAGCCCGGGAAGCCCGGCTCCCCTTTGCTGGAACGTTTTCGAAGATCACTCTTCGCGTGGTCTCAAGCCTGTCCGCAGTCGGACTGTCAGCGAAGGTGGCCTCCGCGCTCGCCAAGCGCGGGATCAGCGCGAACATCGTTGCCGTCTTCCACCACGACCACATCTTCGTTCCGACGGATCGTGCGCGGGACGCCCTGGCGACGCTGGTGGAGCTTTCGGAAAAGGGGTTGTAACCGTGCTGGGATGGTCTCTGCAGCCGAGCTGCGCGATGCGGGGCCGCCGAGAGCGCGACGTACCGGACCGACCAGCTACTTCTCGAGCAAGCGTGGTGCCACTCAAGGACGGCATCCGTGACCCCGCAAGGCAAGCCCAGCCCAGGCACCCCACCTCTGATCGTGTGCTCGACGCGCTCGCCGAGAACCTGCCTGGGATACCCTGTCGGTCCAGGCCAGCCAGGCGCATTGAGCGCGTGCGGGGCCGACACATGGCGGATTGCTCAGATGAGCGGGAGCACGTGGCATGATTCCCGGTGCCGTGTGGAGATCCGAGGCCCCGACACTCCTGGGGTCGAGGGTTGAGCTGAGGGCGGGGCTATCGATCATGCTGACTTCGCCGATTCAAGAGGCTCCCGCAAGGCTCGTTTCCGTCCTGTCCGCCATGAGCGCGCATCTTGCCGATGTCGTCGCCATCATCGTCGCGGAACAGCGGTTGACGCTTCTCTCCACTGTATGATTCCGTTGACCGAGTCTCGTCGCCAGCTAGCCTCCACGCTCGTGACCTGGTAGCGTCTTCGAACTAGAAGGAGCTATCGCTTGGACAAGACTGACACGACGGACGCCTCGCCACCCCGGGCTTACGTGCGGACTGCCGGCGCTTCGTACTTGTTCGTCATCCTAGTCGGGATGCTGAGCGTCTCGCTCATCGATTCCAGGTTGATCGTCGCTGGCGACAGTGCCGCAACAGCACGCCACATCCTGGCTCACGAGCTTCTGTTCAGAATCGGCGTCATCGCTATGCTCGCCATGTACGCGGGCGTTGTCGCACTTTCCGCTTCGCTCTTTGTCGTTCTCAAAGCTGTCGACGAGGCTCTCGCCCGAATCGCCATGCTTCTGCGCATCTCGGAAGCCATACTCGGAGCTGCAACCACACTTCTCAGCTTCGTCGCGCTCGCCCTCCTGACCGGTGACACCCACTCCAGCGGTGTCCCTATTGAGCACGCTCAGGCCCTGGCCGCGCTCTTCCTCCATGTCCGAGGTGCCGGCCTCGACATCGTCCTCGTCTTTGTCGGATTGGGCGGCACTGCGTTCTGCTACCTCTTCTACAAATCCTGGTATGTCCCGCGCCCGCTCGCTGCCTGGGGCATCTTCACCTACCTATCGATGCTGGGCCTCGCATCCGTGAGCATCGCCTTCCCTCGGCACCCCGTGGCCCTCGAGACCATCCTCTACTCAGCCGGCGCCCTGTTCGAGGTCGTCTTCGGACTCTGGCTCCTCTTCAAACCACTGACTCACACTCCTGCATTGACTGAGGCGAACTGACGGGTGAACCGACGCTGCCCAACAGGCCATTGCACGCCGACGGGGAGGCTGAGGCGGAGCGCGCTGACAAGCGCGCGCTGCTGCTCGCGCACGGGGCGTCGCAGCTCTGCGGGCAGGGTGAAGACGACGTGGAAGCACGGGACGGGCAGAAGCAAGTCGCGCTGCCGGTCGAGCCAGGGGCTCAGTTCCTGGGAATGAGCTCGGAGAGCTGCCGCAGGGGCCAGTCCGCCTTGAGCTTGCGGATGACGTCGACCAGGTGGGCGTAGGGGTCGATACTGAGCAACACGCAGTTGTCGATGGCGGCATGGTTGCCTCCTGGGGCATCGGCAAGCTCTTCGCGGGCGGAGAAGACGCCTTTGGGGATGGTTGCCGACGGCATTGGGTGCTGGCGCTGGCGGCGAGAGCGCTCGGGACTGTGACCCGGGGCGGGTCGCGTGACTAGTCCTCGATCCAGCCGTCCGCGAAAGTCGCCACGGACGGTCGTCGTGAAGAGCGGCGAGTTGGCAGTTGGCTGGCTCGAGGGGAAAACGAGGTATTTCGGCGAGGGGTCGCCGCGTCTCTCGGGTGGCGTCGCGCCGCCCGGGTGCTGGCTCACTCGCACCCGTCGTTCACGAACGCCTCGACATGGCCCACCTCGTATGTGTCTGGAAACCGCGTGCAGGCGTCGTGGGTGGGCAGAGGGCCTGCGCGAAGCGCGGCGAGCAGGGGCGAGCCCTCCGGGTCGCAAGGAACGATGGCTCCGCCCTCGATCAGCGCGTCCACGTCGCCCGCGGCGGCCGCCCCGAACAGGTCGATCCCCGCGGCGGAGCTGCCATCGTGACAGGCGCCACAGCGCTTGGTCAGCACCTCCTCGGCGTTCGTTCGAACGCAGCCCGGGTACAGGGGAGCCTGCTTGCACAAGAAGGCGTTGGGGGTCGCTCCGCACAGGATGGGAATGCCCCGCTCGAGCGCCTCCAGATCGGGACGGACTGGCTGCAGTGCGCTCGGCGGCGGCATGGTTCCGCTGCGAAACGAGGTCACCAGCGGGGAGTCGCCCGGTACGCAGGGGTCGAGCAGCTCGCGTGCGACCGCGTCTCCGAGGCTGTCGAAGCGGGGCAGCGCCGTGGGAAATTCCGCGGCTTGCTGGGTGCCGTGGCACTGGACACAAAAAACTCGAAAGATGTTGGTTGCGGGACCTAGGTCGCCGTCCAGGATGAGCTCGTCGTCGGGCGGGCACTGGGGCGCCTGGCTCGGCGGCGCCGCCGTCTCGCTGCCCACTGGGGGCGGGTCGGGCTCGCCCTGGCCTTCGCCGGCCTCCGCTGGGGCGGCGCCCGCTTGCCCGCCGCCCGCTTGCCCGCCGCTCGCTTGCTCGCCGCCGCTGCTGCCGCTGCCGGGGTCCTTGACCGGAGGCTCTTCGCGGCTCGATTGGCCACCGCATCCGCCAACAAGGCCGGCGAGGGCGAGCCAGCACTTGGGAGGGGGCGCCGCGCGGAGGCGGCGCAGCCGCCGAGCATGGCGCGGGGTGAGCATCCCTGAACCCTTCGAGAAGTGCTCGACGCGAGGCTGTCTGGCCGCTGTCTGGCCGCTGTCTAGCGCAGCAGGAAGTAGCGCATCTTCAGGGTGTGTAGAACGGGGCTTGGGTTGCCCTGCCTCAGCATTTCGGCCAAGGCGGCATTGACATCGGCGGCGAAAATGGGGGGCACCAGGCCCGACTGCGCGAGCACGAGCTTGCCCTCGCGCCAGAGCTTGGCCTTCTCGGCTTGAATCGAGTCGCCCGGTGGCACCACCACGTCGATGCGCGCCGGCAGGGCGCTGCCTCCGTCGGCGACCCGCTGCTGCGCGGCGCGACTGGCCAGGGTTGTCAGGAAGCGTCGTGCGCCCGCCTCGTTCTTCGGATGGAGAGGGAGAGAATAGGTGTTCGACGTGTAGACGATGACCTCCTCGGTGCCCGGGAAGGCCGCCTCCGCGAAGTGCGGGTCGCCCGCCGGATCGGCCAGGCTGAAGAGCGTGCGGGCCCAATCGCCGATGGCCGTCATGGCCGCCTCGCCGCGCTGCACTCGGTCGGCGGCCTCCTGCCAGTCCAGCTCGGCGTGGTCGGCGTTGGCGTACCGCATCAGCTGTATCGCCACCCGCAGGGTGCTCTCGATCCGCGGGTCCTCGGGGGACAGCTCGCCGCGGAAGTAGCGCTCGTAAAAGCGCGCACCGTGTTGTGCGACGAGCAGGCTCTCGAAGATGAGCAGCGAAAGCGTCCAAGGCGCCTTGCTGCCCACGGCGAACAGGGGAATGCCCAGGCGCCGCAATCGCTCGCCGAGCGCGAGCAGCTCGTCCACCCCGCGCGGCAAGGGGCGGCCGGCGCGCTGCAGGACCGCTCGGTTGTAAAAAATTTGGTTGATTCGATGGACGTGCGCCGGCACGCCGTAGATGGCGTGGCCGTGGCTCAGCTCGGAGAGCAGGGCCGCCGGGAACGCCGCGCGCAGCTCGTCGTCGAAGAGCCAATCGAGCGGCTGCACCTTGGCCTCGTGGGCGTCCATCCCGTTGAACTCGACCCACTGCCGGTGGTCGTAGCCGACGTTGGCCAGGAAGGCGTCGGGGGGCTCGCCGGAGAGCAGGCGCTTGCGCAACACCTTTCGGGCTTCGCCCGACAGCTGTGCGTTGGCGTGAATCAGTTCGTCGCTCGGGTAGTCTTGCTCGTGCTGGGCCGCCACCGCGCCGAGCACGTCGCGGTTGCCCCAGCTGAAGACCTCGACGGGGCTGAACGCGGGGGCCTTCGGCTCGCCCTCGCAGCCGAGCCACAGCGCCCACGGCGCCGCCAGCGCTGCCCGCCGGGTGAGCCTCATCGCGAGCAACTCCCCTCGCGGCACGCCTGCCCCGAGGGGCAGGCATGGGCGCACGCACCGCAGTGCTCGGGGCTCGTGAGCAGGGCCACCTCGCAGCCGTCCTCGACCACCCCGTTGCAGTCTTCGTAGCCTGGCTCACAGCGCCAGATGCCGCAGCGCAGCCCACAGCCGGCCTGGGCGTGCGGCAGCGACTGGCAAGGGGCCTGGCAGGCGCCGCAGTGCCGTGGATCGGTGGCCACGTGGACCTCGCACCCATTGCTCGGGTCGCCGTCGCAGTCGCCGTGGCCCTTGTGGCAGATGGCGATGGCGCACTTGCCTTCTTGGGAGCAGCGCAGCGTTGCGTGGGCGAGCTGGCAGGGCGCACAGTCGTCGCGGCCGCAGCCGTATTCGGGGTCGTCTCGGCTCACGCACTGCCCCGCGCAGACCTTGCCCGGGGGGGGGCAGTCGACCGCCGCACCAGCCAGCCGCGCGCTCGGCTCCGGGTCGCTCGGTGCTTCGAGCTTCCACACGAGCGCGGCCCCGGCCGACGAGCAGAGAACGAGCAACGCCCCCGCGGCCAGGGCGCGGCCGCCGACGGCTCTCGCCGGGCTCCGCGCGCGACCGTGGTGGATCACGCCGGCCACCGTCTTGGCGCTCGGAGGGGGGCGAGACGAAGCGCGCCGGATGCGCGCGGCCACGGTGGCCTGCCGCTCGCGGCGCTGCTCGTCGCACTGCACCTCGAGAAACCGAATCAGGGTGTCTTTGGGGTTCGCCGTGAGCTTGGCGAGGTGAGCTTCGATGCCTTCGGCGAACTCGAGCGCGCTGGCGAAGCGGTTCTCCGGCCTGACCGCGAGGGCGCAGCGGCACAGCGACGACAGCTCCGAGGAGGCCGACTCCGGCACGGGCGGCAGCGCCCCTTGGAGCAGCGCCTGCAGGACTCGACCGTCGCTCTGACCTTGCCACATGCGGCGCCCCGAGAGGGCTTCCCACAGCAACACCCCCACCGCGAAGAGGTCGGCGCCCCGATCCAGCGTCTCCCCAGCCACCTGCTCGGGCGCCATGTAGCGCAGCTTGCCTTTGAGCACTCCCGTCCGCGTGTGTGCTTCGGAGCCGGCGATCTTGGCGACTCCGAAGTCCAGCACCTTGGCCTCCCCGCTGTAGCAGACGAACAGGTTGTGCGGGGAAACGTCCCGGTGCACGATCCCGAGCGGGGTCCCATCGTAATCGGTCAGCTCGTGGGCGGCGTGCAATCCCCGCAGCGCCCCGGCCAAAATGGACAAGTGCGCTGGCAGGGGGAGGCGCTCGGGCAGGGAGAGCAGGCTGGCGAGCGACAGGCCCTCCAGGTACTCCATCACGATCGTGGGGGCCTCTTGGTGCGCGGTGATCTCGTAAACCTGCACGACGTTGGCGTGCGCGAGCCGCGCGCAGATTCGCGCCTCTTCCAGGAACATCCGCACGGAGTCTTCGTCCCGGGCGAGGTGTGGGTGTAGTTGCTTGAGCACGACCAGCTTACTGAAGCCCTGCGGGCCGCGGGCGAGCGCCAACCTCGCCACACCCATGCCGCCCTCGCCGAGATCGAGGAGATGCTTGAAGCTCATTCGCTCGCCGAGCGTGTCTCGCGATCGTCGCATCCCTGCCTAGAGTCTGTGCCGAGCGTTGGCGCCGCGCTCGCCCGCGGCCCGGAGCGGCACGGTCGGCCGAGCTGGAACAGCGCGCGGGAACCGAGGGCGTTCGGCTTCGGCACATTGGCTGGGTTCGCTTTCCAGCCCCTGCGAGGGGGCGGGCGCCGGCGGCTGGCGTGCGCACCGACGGGGACGAAACGGCGCGCTGGATCGCCGGCGGCCGTCGGGCGCGCGGAGCCGGTCGGCCGTGTACGGGCCCCCGTTGGAGCGGCGCGGCCGCCCGGCGCGCCGGCGGCTGGCGGCAATCGTCAGCCGCGGGCCGGGCACCCGCGGCCGCTTTGGTGAGTCCGACCTGGAGCGCCGGGCGTTCGGTTTGCGGTGCGAATCTGTGGGATTGTGTGCGAGGCGCGGCTCGGTGAGACTGGCGCTCTTCGCGCCCGGCGGGCGCGGGAGGAAAGGCACGGTGGGAGAGCCAAATGAGGCCAAAAATACTGCAATTTTACAGGCGCAGGGCGGCAGCGGGCGGGCTGATCGCGGCCGCCGTGGCGGCGGCTCCGGCGTGTAGGACGTCCGGCAGCGGCGGGGCTCACAGCGCCCTGCCGCCCATCGGCTCGGAGGCTGATTTGCGCGCGCCGAGCGACTTCGACGGGATCGGGGACGACGAGGAGCGGGCCGCCGCGCTGTTCGTCGAGGCGAGCCGCGTGCTGTTGCACCCGCGCTGCGTCAACTGCCACGTCGAGGGCAGCTCGCCAACGCAGGGCGCCCAGGCCGAGCTGCACGAGCCGCCGCTGGTACGCGGCGAGGAGAACGACGGCGTGGTGGGCATGCACTGCGGCTCCTGCCACGCGGAAGGCAACGCCGCGCTTTCGCGCGTGCCGGGCGCTCCTGGGTGGAAGCTGCCGCCGGCTTCGATGGCCTGGCTGGGCAAGTCGCCCGCCGAGGTGTGCGAGCAAATCCGCGATCCGGCGCGCAACGGCGAGCGGAGCCTGGAGAAGATCGTGGAGCATTCCGGCCACGACGCTCTGGTCGCCTGGGGCTGGAGCCCCGGCGCTAATCGCGAGGCCCCTCCGGGGACACAACGACGATTCGCTCAATTGATTTCGGCGTGGGTCGAGGCCGGGGCGGCTTGCCCGAAGGCCGTGGCCGACCCCGCCGCAGGAGGCCAGCTATGAACAACGCCAATCCAGAAGCGACTCATGCCGCGGCCGGCGAGGCCGGCGCGGACGGCTTCATCGACCTCAGCGTGACGGTGAACGGAGTGCCGCGCAGCGTGCGCGTGGACCCGGACATGCCCATCTTGTGGCTGATCCGCGACAGCCTGGGGCTGCCGGGCACCAAGTACGGCTGCGGCGAGGGGCAGTGCGGAGCGTGCACGGTGCACGTCGAGGGCAAGGTGCAGCGGGCGTGCTGCACACCGTGCCGCGCCGTGGCCGGCAAGAGCATCACCACCATCGAGGGGCTCAGCGAAAATGGCGATCACCCCTTGCAGAAGGCCTGGGTGGAGCACGCCGTGCCCCAGTGCGGCTACTGCCAGGTGGGCCAGATCATGACGGCGGCGGCGCTCTTGAAGAAGAACCCGCGGCCCAGTGTTGCGCAGATCGAGCAATCGATGGCCGGCAACCTGTGCCGCTGCGGCACCTATACCCGCATCGTGGCGGCCGTGCAGGCGGCTTCCGAAGGAGGTCAGTGATGGATTTCTTCGATACGGCCGGCTACGGCCTCGACGGGGAGAAACGCCCCGACGCGGCGCGCGGTCGGGTTGGCTGCGAGGCGTTGAGCGCGATGTCGCGGCGCGCCTTCGGCGTGACGATCTCGGCTCTGGCGGGGGGGCTGGTGCTGGCTGGCGCCGAGCGCGGCGCGGTGGCCAAGGTGGTCGAAGGCGGGGTGCCGAGCACGCTGACGCGAGCGGTGCCGAAGGGCGTGCTGGCGCCGAACGCGTTCGTGTGGGTGGCGCCGAGCGGCGAGGTGACGATGGTGTGCTCGCGCTCGGAGATGGGGCAGGGCGTGCGCAGCTCGCTGCCGGTGCTGATCGCCGAAGAGATGGGCGCGGACATGGCGCGTGTCTCGATCGTGCAGGGCGACGGGGACAAGGCCTACGGCAATCAGAACACGGACGGCTCGAGCAGCGTGCGGGGCAAGTTCGACGAGCTGCGCCGTGTCGGGGCCGTGGCGCGGGAGATGCTCACGGCGGCGGCCGCCAAGAAGTGGGGCGTCCGGGCCGGCGCTTGCATCGCCGAGGGGCACCAGGTCAAGCACCCAAAGAGTGGGCGAACGCTCGGTTTCGGCGAGCTCGCGCCGCTGGCGGCGAAGCTCCCGGTGCCGAAGGCCGAGAAGGTGAAGCTGCGGCCGATCTCGGAGCTGAAGCGGGTCGGTACGGAGCTGCCGCTGCTCGACGCCCAGGCCTTCGTGACCGGCAAGGCTCCGTACGGCGCGGACGTGCGCGTCGACGGGATGCTCGTCGCCGTGATCCAGCGGCCGCCGGTCGTGGGCGGCAAGGTGGTGAGCTTCGACCGCGCGGCGGCCCTCGGGGTGCCGGGCGTGCGCCACGTGGTGCAGATGGAGGAGCCGAAGAAGCCGTACATCTTCCAGAGCTGGGGCGGCGTCGCGGTGGTGGCGGAAAACACCTGGGCGGCTCTGAAAGGCCGCGCGGCGCTCAACGTCCAGTGGGACCACGGCGACAACACCAAGTACGACTCGGAGAAGTACGCCGAGGCGCTGATGAAGTCGGCGAACGAGCCGGGCACCATCCTGCGCAAGCGGGGAGAGGGCTCGGCGGCGCTCGAAAAGGCGGCCAAGCGCGTCGTGGCCGAGTACCACGTGCCGCACCAGCCGCACGCGCCGATGGAGCCACCCGTGGCGATGGCCCACGTGCGAGAGGACGGGCTGGTGGAGGTCTGGGCTTCGACGCAAAACCCGCAGGCGGCGCGCAAGGAGGCTTCGCGTGCGCTCGGCATCGACGAGGGCAAAATCACCGTGCACGTGACGTTCCTCGGCGGCGGCTTCGGCCGCAAGAGCAAGGCCGACTTCGTCTCCGAGGCGGTGCTGCTCTCGCGGGAGGTGAAGGCGCCGGTGCGGGTGCAGTGGACGCGCGACGACGACCTCAAGCACGACTACTACAACACGGTCAGCCACCAACGCTTCGAGGCCGGGCTCGATGCTTCCGGCAAGGTCATCGCGTGGCATCACCGCAGCGCGTTTCCGCCCATCGGGGCGCTGTTCGGCGGCGGCTCCACGCCGACGGCTGGTGATTTTCAGCAGGGCGTGCTCGATTTTGCGCTCGACGTGCCAAACGTGCAGGCCGAGGGCTGCTCGGGCGAGAGCTACGTGCGCATCGGCTGGCTGCGCTCCGTCTACAACATCTTCCACGGCTTCGGGAACAACTGCTTCATCGACGAGATCGCCCAGACCCAGGGCGTGGATCCGCGGGAGATGCTGCTCCAGATCATTGGCGAGCCGCGCAAGCTGACGAGCTTTCAGGACCTCGGCGTCGAGGAGATGCGCAATTACGGCGCTCCGCTGGAGCAGTACCCGGTGGACGCGGGGCGGCTTCGGGGCGTCGTCGAGCGGGTCACGGAGAGCAGCGGTTGGAAGCAGAAGCGCGCTGAGGGCAAGGCGCTCGGGCTTGCGGCGCACCGAAGCTTTCTGAGCTACGTGGCGATCGTCGTCTCGATGGTGAAGAAGGAGGACGGGAAGCTCGCCGTGGACGAGGCGTGGGTCTCGATCGATGCCGGGCGCATCGTCAACCTCGATCGAGTCAAATCGCAGATGGAGGGCTCGGTGATGTTCGGCATGGGCATGGCCTACTACGGGGCCATCACCATGAAGGGCGGTATCACCCAGCAGAGCACGTTCCGGGACTACCGGCTGCTGCGCATCGGGGATCGCCCGCGGGCGATTCACGTGGACGTGGTGCCGAGCGAGGCGCTCAGCGGCGGAGTGGGCGAGCCGGGGCTGCCGCCGGTGGCTCCGGCGATCGCCAATGCGGTGTTCGCGCTGACGGGCAAGCGGGTGCGCCGGCTGCCGCTCTCGCGCGAAGGGTTGGTGTGAGCGCAGCCGGGGGGCTCGCCGCCTCCCGGCACACACCGAACGGCATCGAGGTTGGGGGCAAACGCCGCCCCCCTTGGGCCGACCGGGCCGAGGGGGCGCGCGGGCCTCTCCTCGAGCTCGCTCGCGCGCGGAGCCCCCGGCGAGCCCACGCGCGCTCGTTCCGGGGGTCGTGAGCAATCGGGGCTAGAGGGGGCTAGAGGTCCCCCGGGGTGGAGTCTGGAGCGGGGCTCGGGGTGAGGCCAGCGTCCCCTTCGGGGGGCCCGCCGGCGTCGCCCCGCGGCGCGATCGCGTTCGGGGGGGCTCCGGCGTCGAGGGCGCTGCGCGGGAGGCTCTCGATGAAGCGCGCGAGCACGTCGAGGTAGGTCTGGTCCGGGCGGCTCGTGGCCAGGGGGGGCATGCGCAGCCCCGGCTGCTCGCTCTCGTCTCGCAGAAAGAGGAGCGAGGTTTCCGGCTCTCCCGGCGTGATCAGGAAGGGGGCGCCTTCCAGCAGCTCCCCCCGGGGGGCCGCGCCGATCACGCCCTGCTCGGCGAGCGGCGTCTCGAAGCGGGCGTCCCAGCGGGCCCGGATCGAGGGCAGGGCGCCGTGGCACATGCTGCAGTTGCTCGCCCAGTACGAACGAACGCGATGCTCGAGGCTCGCACGTTCGTCCGAGAGGGGGCTGAGCGCCGGCGCGGCCGAGAGCTCGTCGAGGCGGGGCTCCGCCCCGAGTAGCCCGGCCTCGTGCCAGGTTCGAAGCAGTGCCCGGCGCGGGTCTGCCGATTGCGCCTCGGCGGAGCCCTCCGGGGCCGTCAGCTGGTACGCTCGAACGCCGAGCACCTGCCCCGATTCGGCGCTGTGGCAGCGGCGGCACTCCGAGGGGCTCGGAAGCAGGTAGCTTTGCAGGCGCGGTGCGCCCTCGGCGGTGTCGATCCGCAGCTCCAGGTTTTCGCTCTCGGTCACGAGCGTGGCGTCGGTGCCTTCCTCGTTCCAGCGGTAGGTCAGGCCGTAGTAGTCCCTGTTGCCAGCCACCAGGATGCGGGTTTCGATCGGCGTGTGGAGGGCCGGCTCCGCCTCGTCGAGCGCCATTTCGAAGTGCTTGACGAAGACGGACCCGCGGGGGAACTGCCAGGGCCCCTCGGCGCGCGGGCGCATGGCGGCCGCCGGCGGGAGCCCCAGCCAGCGCGATTTGACGGCGCCGTCGCTCCACAGCGGGCTTCGCACCGCGTAGCCTCGCAAGCCGGCCGCCACCTGGGTGCGGTCGAGGCGCCCGGCCGTGGCGGCCTGGAAGACTCCCGTTTCGCTGAGGCGCCCGGGCGCGTTGGGGGTTCGCTCGGAGCGCGCGAGCGTGAGCACCCGGGCGCGATCGCCCAGCGTCAACACGAAGAGCTCGCCGTCCGGGGCGCGGCCGAACGAGCTGATGCCCCGCGCGTAGTCTTGGTAGCCGCTCGACAGCAGGCGGTCCGTGCCCGTGGCCACGACGTGCCCCCCGACCCTTTCGTACGAGAGGGCGAGCACCGAGCCGCGGGAGAAATCCGCGAAGAGATATTTGCCCCACAGCTCGGGCAGGCGCGCTCCGCGATACACGTAGCCCCCGATGATCGCGAGCATTTCCCGGCGCGAAAAGTCGATCAGCGGGTCCGTCCAAATGCCCAGGGGGTCCGTCGGGATTGGCCCTCGATCCAAGAAGCCTTCGCGCGCCGCCCACTGGTAGTTGGCCCCGGCGAGCAGGACGTCGATTTCCTCGCGGCCTTCCTGACCCACTTCGCCGATCCACACCAGGTCGTCGACCGGGTCGTAGGTCATGCGGTGCGGGCTTCGCAGCCCCACCGCGTAGAACTCTTCGAGCGCGTTTTCCGCGCCCACGAAGGGGTTGTCGCTCGGAATGTAGTACCCCTGCGTCTGACCCGTGGCGGGCTGGCGCCCGATCGGGTGGCTCACCGCTCCTCCTCGCCGATCCACGTCGAGGCGCAGCACGCCGGAGAACAGGTCTCTGTCGATGCGCTGGCAATTGTCGTAGCGGCAGCGCCCGCTGCCCTCGTCCCCCACGGAGACGTACAGAAAACCGTCGGGTCGAAACAGGAGCGCGCCGCCTTGGTGCCACAGGCTCTGGTCCCGTTGGTCGATCAAGATCAGCTCCGAATCGGGCTCGGCCGTCAGCGTCTCGGGGTCGAGCGAGAAGCGCGAGAGGCGAGAGTACGTGAGCGTCGTGTGGGGGGGAGGGGTGCGCAGCGGTTCCGACCGGAAAGCGTAGTGCACGTATACGTAGCCGCGGTTCTCCGAGCCGGGAAGGCCGAACTCCGGGTGAAACGCCACGCCCAACAGGCCGCTGTCGTTCTCACCTTGCGTGCGATCGAAGAGGTCGAGCACGAGCCTCCGCTCGGCGGCCTCGGGATCGTTTTCGAAGGCGTAGAGCCGCCCCTGGCGTTCGGCGACCACCAGCGTGTTGCTGCGCGGCACCGCCTCGAGCGCCACCGGGTCGTGAAACTCCAGGTGCGGAAAGGCCGGCGCGAGCCGATACGCCTCACCCAGTTGGAGCTCTGCGGGCAGCCCCCGCAGCCCTTCGGGCAGCACCCAGGCCTCGGCCTCCGCCGTGATCGGCTCGCCGGGCCGTGGGGACGTGTCGGGCGGGTCCGCGGGAGGCAGCGCGCCGGCGCCGGCGTCGACGGGACCGAGGTCGCCGGCGACGGGTTGCGCGGTGCGCGTTGGCGCCACGTGCAGGAGCGTGCGATCGCCCGAGCACGCCAGTAGGAGCGTGAGCGCGGGCAGCCGGCTCGGCGCCCCCTCCCGGCGGACGGGGGGCTCGACCCGCGGGGGTAGGAAACTTTGGAGGAGATCTGTCACCGGAGCCTGCGCGCGCAGCCCGAAAGCCTTCGCCACGCGGCGCGGCCCGAGGCGGCTGCCGAGCACCGGCTTTAGCTCACGTGCGGGCCAGCGGCAAGCCCTCGCGAGCGGGCGGCTCGGATTCGAGCGAGTGAGCCACGGTGCGGTCGCGCCCGCCCTCCTTGGCGCTGTACAGCGCGCGGTCGGCGCGAGCCCTCAGGCTGACTCCTTCGGCGTCGTCTCGCGCCTCGGCGCTCGCGATGCCGATGCTGCATGTAATGGGGGGAGCCCCGGCTGCGTAGGGGGGCGCGTTGCGCAGCATGAGGGAGAATCGCTGCGCGATGGAGCGAGCTTGTTCCAAGCTGGTGTTGGGCAGGAGCAGCGCGAACTCGTCTCCCCCGTGCCGGGCCGCCAAGTCCATCGTGCGGCTGGCTCCCCGCAGCACGCGCGCGACTCTTTGCAACGCCGCGTCTCCCACGGCGTGACCGTGCCGGTCGTTGACCCGTTTGAAGTAGTCCACGTCCAGCACCATGAGCGAGAGAGGCGTGCCGTCGCGGCGGGCGCGGGCCATCTCCCGGATCAGGGCGGTGTCGAAGTGGCGGCGGTTGGCCAAGCGCGTCAGGTCGTCCGTGTCCGAGAGCGCCTCGAGGCTGTCCACGGAGCGGCTCAAGATCACGCCCACGGTGGTGAGCACCATGGCGGTGGCAAAGGTGACGTAGCCGTACAGCAGCGGGTCGCTGCGCACTTGACTGGCGATCCACCCGGCGGTCGGCAAGCTCTGCGTTTGCACGCTGCGCAGCGCGAACAGCCCCATCGGAGCCCCCAGCGCCAGACCGCAGCCGACGAGCGCATACCGAATCGGCCGAGCCAAGGCGTACATCCTGCCACCAGGTACTCTCAGCTCGTGCGGGCCGTCGCAAGCCCGCTGCCGCAAAAAGGCGGGCAGCCCGCGGCCCCCCTCCCCAACGCCGGCGGCGCGGTGGGGCGAGGCAGGAGGCTCGCTCGTGCGAGCCGTGCTCGTGCGCTCCGCTTCCAATGCTGGCCCTAGTAATGAAATGGCTGCTCGCGCCCATGGCGGCAACCGCGCGGCCCGAAAAAAACGCGAGTGCGCCGCGTCGGTGCGTGCTCTTCGCGAGCCGGCGGACCGCGGCGGCTGGCCGGGGCGCATTCGCCGGGCTGCTGCGGAAGGGCCACGCACACACAGTCGGACTGTTTTCCGTCGAGCGCGATTCGAACGAGCGGCTCCAGTTTCGTCACGGGCGACCGTTCAGTGGCTCGACACGCCGGGCCATCCGGCAGATCGTCGTACTCGATGCAGGCGGAGTCCGAAACGCAGGCTGTGGAACACACTGTGAGAGATGCGCTCTCCGCGGCCGCGCTTGCGCTGTCCGCCGCGCACGGCGTCGAGGGGACGCCTCTCGGCACCAGTGAGCCACACTCGGAGCCGGGGGCCAAGTGGGTGAGGGCCGAGATCCCCTTCGAGGGGCCTGGCATCTCCGGGCGTCTCTTGCTGGCGGCCACCCAGCCCAACGCACGCCGGCTCTGGCCCCTCGCGTCTCCGCTGTGCGAGCGCGAGTACGAAGACCTCATCGGAGAGTTCTCCAATCGCTTGCTCGGCAGCCTGCAGCGCCGCCTGCTGCTGCTGCTGGGCATCAGCGTGGACTTGGGCCTGCCCACGACGCAGCGTGGGTCGCTCGCCGAGCTATTCTGCCAAACGGAGCCCGTGCGCTGGGAGGGGTTCTCGATTGGCGAGGCGGACATTTTCGCAGGGCTGGACATCCGTGTCGATGCGGATTTCCAGCGGCGCTCCGTGGACGGGGACGAGCCGCCGAGCGAAGGCGATTGTATCGTCTTTTAGCAGTCCAGCCGAACGCCATCGTGGCTGCAGCCACCCTGCTCGTCGACCATTCGGCCCTCTCGCGCCGCTCCGTTTCCGGACACCTCGAGCGGAGCGAGGTCGTCGAGGCGGTTCTCTGCGACCTCCACGGGCCCGCGAGGAACGGGATGCACTTTCTGCAGAGGGCCCGCGAAGAGGGCGGGCTCGGCAAGGTCAAGGTCCTCGCGCTCACGACCGCCGTCTCACCGCGCTCGACCCGAGAGGCGCGCCAGCGCGGAGAGGCGGCTCGCGGGGTGACGGGGGCATGCCATCGCGGCGCGGGCGGGCTCGAGAGTGACTGGAAGCGGGTCGTGGCGCGACCCCACCGCGGCCCGGGCCGTCAGATCCCCGCGCCCATCCGGCAGGGCGGGCTGGGCAACGGGCTGCTCGGGGGCCAGAGCGTGCTACGCACCTCGACCGCGCACAGCTTGGCGAACTCGTCCGGCGGAAGCGGCGGCCCGGTGAGGAAGCCCTGCACCACGTCGCATGATTCGCTTTCCAGTACCGCTAGCTCGCCGGGCGTTTCGACGCCCTCCGCAATCACGTCGAGCTGAAGCCGCTTGGCGAGCTGGATGATTCCTCCCAGCAGATTGCGCCGAAACGGCTGCAGGTTGACCTCGCGAACGAAGCTCCGATCGACCTTCAGCGTATCGATCGGGAAGTGGTCGAGGTAGGCGACCGAGCTATAGCCGGTTCCGAAGTCGTCGAGTGCCAACCGGTAACCGGCGCCGTGAAGACTGGAGAGCTGGTCGCGAACGGCCTGTGTATCCTTGAGCAGGGCGCCCTCGGTGAGCTCGAGCTCCAGATCGCTCGGAGAAAGGCCGAACGCGTCGGTGCAGGCCCGAACGTCCGCAAGCAACGTGCCGCTGATCAGTTGGGCTTCGGAGAGGTTGATGGCGATCCGGGGAACATCCAGCCCTGCATCTCGCCAAATGCGTAGTTGACAGCAGACCGACCGGAGGATCCACGGCCCGACCTCGTGGATGAGGCCCGCCTCCTCGAGAATCCCGACGAACTCCGAGGGCGCGGATTGTACCTCGGCGTTGCCCCAGCGAAGCAACGCCTCTGCACCGATCAGCCCCTGCGCCCTGGAGACCTGCGGTTGGTAGTGCAGCTGAAACTCGCCGCGGGCCAGCGCGCCCCGCAGCAGGTGCTCCAGGTGCACTCGCCGCTCCACTCGGCGGCTCAGCTCGGCACCGTGGATGTGGATGCCGTTGCGCCCGGTGTCTTTCGTTTCGTACATCGCCACGTCGGCGGCGGCGAGCAGGCTGTCGCCGTCGTGGCCGGACTCGGGGTACACGGCTGCGCCGATGCTGGCGGTCGGTGAGAAAACGGTGCCGCTCACCTCGAGCGGACGGCTCAGCTCCTCGAGGATGTTCTTGCCGATTTGTTTGAGGTCGCGGGCACCCCAGATCGGGGTGACCAGCACGGCGAATTCGTCTCCGCCGAGCCGGGCGACGGTGTCGCTCGCGCTGACGCCGCGGGTGAGGCGCCGGGCCACTTCTTGTAGGAACATGTCCCCGGCGTCGTGGCCCAGAGCATCGTTGATGCTCTTGAACCGATCCATGTCGAGCATCAGGATCCCGAGCTGGGCGTCGTGGCGGCGGGCCTGGGCAATCGACTGAGCGACGCGCTGTCGGAACAGGAGGCGGTTGGGCAGGCCCGTGAGCGGGTCGCGAAGCGCCAATTCCGATAGCCTCATCTCGGCCCGCTTGCGCTCCATCGCGTAGCGAAGCGAGCGGCCCAGCGCGGGACCCCCCGTGCGGCCCTTGACGAGGTAATCCTGGGCGCCCGCGCGGATCGTCTTGACGGCGAAATCCGCTTCCGCGCTGCCCGAATAGGCCACCAGAGCCACATCCGGGGCGACGCCCTGAAGCCGCACGATGGCCTCGATGTCGCGAGCGTCGGGCAGCCCGAGGTCGACCACGAGAACGTCGAAACGCGCGGCGGCCAGCAGCGTTTGGGCTTGCTTGAGCGCTGGCGCGATCTGGACCTCGAACTGGCCGGGGGCGGCCATGCGCAGGGCCGTTTCGAACAGGGCGGCGTCGGGCGCGGCGTCCTCCACGAGCAGAACTTGGACGGGCCGCGGAGAGGCGCTTCGAGAGGGTGGCAGAACGGAGCCGCACATGTCGCCCTGGCGCGCGTCGAGCGTGGCGAGGAGCACTTGAGGATCCCATGGCTTGGCGAATACGCGCACGCCGTGCCCGCGCGGCAGCGCCTCGGGTCCCACGTGCCCGGCCCCGGTGATTACCAGGAAACGGGCCTTGGCTTGTAGTGGGCTGAGCTGGTGCAGCAGCGTCGTGCCGCTCATCCCGACCATTGCGACGTCGGTGATGACCGCCGCGAACTCGATGTGCTGTGCTAGGGCGAGCGCCTCTTCGCCGCTGGCCGCCACGATCGGCTCCCAATCGGCCTTTCTCAGGAGCCGGCCGAGAGCCGCTCGAACCTGGGGCTCGTCGTCTACGACCAGGACCTTGTGCTGGGCTTCAGCTCGCCTTGCCACCGCGCACCAACTCGAGCTGCGGATCGACCGGTGGAATCGTCCGGAGGACGGCCTCGAAAGCCTCCAAGGTCAGGGGCTTTTCCACCAGCGGGCGGCGGGAGTGCTCGACGACCTCTTTGGTGCGAGAAGTGAATGCCCCACCACTGCAGAACACCACGCGATTGACCAAGCTCGGAAAGCGATGCTCGATCTCCGCGTAGACGGCGGCCCCGTCCATTTCGGGCATCATCAGGTCACAGAATACGGCGTCGTAGCGCGTCGTCTTCTCGAGCTGTTGCAGGCCGGCGCGCCCCGAAGCCGCCGTGTCGACGTGGTGGTTGCTGAGTAGCCGTTTGAGCGAGCGCAGCACGAGCGGCTCATCGTCGATGAGTAGCACCCGGCGCGGGGCGCCCTTCTTGCGCGAGGTGATGTACGAGGGGCGCATGGTTTGCGGCTTTCGGGTCGCCACCAGACCGGTGTCGATGGGCAGTCGCATCGTCATCTTGGCGCCCCCGGTGGGGAGGTTCTCCGCCTGCAGCTCGCCGCTGTGCTGCCTCACGATGTCGGCGCACAGGGCCAGGCCCAAGCCCGTGCCTTGCGTGCGCGTCTTGGTGGTGAAGAATGGGTCGAACATCTGCGCTCGCACCGCGTCCGGAATGCCCCGCCCGGTGTCCTCCACCGAGAGCCACACGAAGCCGCCATCGCAGCCCGTCTTGACCGTGATGCGGTGCGCATCCACGTTGCCCTCGGGGATGGCCTGGGCGGCGTTGACGAGGAGGTTGGTGGCCACCTGGGCCAGCTTGCCCTGCGAGCCCAACACCTCCGGCGGTGCCCCGAGCTCCTGCACCAGGCGGGCGCGATGGCGGATTTCGTTGAGCGCCAGCTTGCAGCCGATCTTGACGCAGTCGTCGAGGCACACGGGGGCGACTTCGCTGCGATCGATGCGCGCGAACGTGCGCAGGTCGCGGGTGATGGATCGGATGCGGTCCATGCCCTCGATGTTCTCCCGGAGCATTTGAGCGAGCTCGCCCAGGCGCGCCGCTCCGTCGCCCTCCACGGGGCCTTCGCCACGCCGGAGGGTTCGCACGATTTCCTGCATCGTCTCGAGGTTGGCCAGCACGTATGCGGCGGGGTTGTTGATCTCGTGGGTCACTCCGGCCGCCAGCTGCCCGATGGCGGCCAGGCGCTCGGTGTGAGCGAGCCTGTCTCGCAGAGCCTGCGCTTGCTGGCGCTCGGTCACGTCCCGAAGGGCGATCAGCTGGGCGGGCGCACCATTCCAGTCGATCTCCACCCGAGAAATCTCTGCGGCGCAGGGATCCGAGCCCGACCGCAGCTCGATCTCGGTGGGCCTGTCGCTGGTCAGGTCGAAGGGAAATTGGGTTCCGAGCAGGTCGGTCGCGGCGGCGCCGAACATCTTCTCGGCGGCCGGGTTGGCGAAGACGATGAAGCCTCTCGCGTCGACGATCATCAAGCCGTCGACGCTGCGGCGCACGACCTCCTGCTGGCTGGCTTCGCGCGTCTGCAGATCTCTCACGAAGCGGTCGTGCTGCAGGTGATGCCGGTTGCGCATCACGGCCCGCCGCACGCGATCGGCGAGCGCCTGGCGACCCAGCATGCGCTTGAGGATTACGTCTTGCGCGCCGAGCCTCAGCGCTCGTTCGGCGAAGGCCGCGTCGGGGGAATCTTGCAGCACGACGATGGCGGGACGCGGATCCTGGTGGCGAATTCGGCGCATCACGACCAGCGAGTCCGAGCGGTGCGGGTCGGGGCTGAAGAGCAGCGCGTCGAAGGCCCGCTCCTGGAGCCTCAGCATGGCCTGCTCCACGTCGACGACCGTGACGCACCACAGCCGTTGGTCCTGGCCGAGCATCTGCTCCAACAGACGAGCGTACGTGGGGCGAGGCTCGACCACCAGCACGCGAAGCAGCCGCGGCTTCGATTCCCCCGTGGGCTGGGTGTTGCCGTACTCGGACCAAGCGCGCTTGACGGCGCCAATCGCCTGCTCCGGCCCGACGGGGCGAAGCAAGTAGTCGCAGGCGCCCGCCGAGACGGCACCGGCGGCGTCCTCCAAGTCGGGCATGTCGCTGGTGACGACGATCCGCAGACGCGGATCGTAGCGCAGGGCCGTGTCGACCACCGAGGCGCCGTCGACGCGCGCGCCGGGGGCGGTGAGCAGGACGTCGACCTGCGTCGAACGGAGCTTTTGTAGCGCTGCCCACGGGTCGGCGGCGTGGGTCACCGTCACCCCCGCCTTCACCAGCGCGATCCGAATGGCGGGCGCCTCGACCTGGTCCCAGTCGAGGACCAGCACGTTGCACTTCGGGGTCGTCAGGTGCGACCGAGCTTTGATTTGGCGCTGGGCGATTGCCAGCGCAACGCGGCGCGCCGCCAGGCGGTCCTGCGTCATCACGTCGAGAAACTCGTCCGCCCCCGCCAGCACGGTCAGCTCGCGCGCCTGGGCGCTCTCGTGGCCTCCGACGAGGACTGCCAGATTCGGCTGGGTCTCGCGTGCGTGACGCACCAAGTCGAGCCCGCCGTCTGCGAGCTGCTCGGCGTCGAGTATGCACGCGGCCCAGGTGGCGCTCGGCAAGCCCGCCTGGACCCTCGAGTTGTGGTCCGCCTCGTGGACGACGTGCCCGAAGCTTCGGAGCTGCGTCGCGAACCGACGAGCTTGGCCGACAACTAGGATTCGGTGGCCTTTCACGCTTTTTCCCCAGCTCCAAAGGGAAAGAGCCCCCCTGACAGTCACGGCCCCACCCCTGCGCTGCTCCTCCCCGGCAGCTCCGACGAGGTGGTAGTACGGCCGCTTGCAATCTCCGAAACACTGGCGCCCGGAAAGAATTGTCAAACCAGTGAAAAAAGGGTGTGTCCGGTAACGACGTTCGCACACCGCCCTCCGTGGTTCGACGTGCTTGGGTGCCGCAGAGGGCGAACTGCGCGGTAGATTTGTCGGTCGAAAGCGCGGTAACTTGCATGTACCCGGGGGGGGCCACGCGCTTGGGGGGCGGTGGGCTCTCGCTGGTTTCCCCAGTCGAACGGAGCCAGAGCAAGCCATGAGTTCGCAGCGTCCCACACCATCCGAAGGGTCGTCGCGACCCGAAGGGTCACGGCTCGAGTCGACCCATGCCCCCGCGGCGGGCGACGCCGCTTCGAGCGCCGGGCGCGAAACGGAGGCGTCGGGGGGAGACGCTTCGTCGGAAGGGGCCCCGTCGCCGGAAGCCCGCCGGGCGGAGGGTAGCGGCCTCCAGCGTGCGTCGTCGCCGAACGCGCCGGGCGCGGAGTCCGCGGCCCCGCAGTCCGAGGGGTCACAGGAGCAGGCGCTCCCCTTCTTCGTCGTCGGCGTCGGAGCCTCCGCCGGGGGCCTGGAGGCGCTTCAGGCGTTCTTCCATCGCACGCGCCCTTCCGCCGCGGTTTGCTACGTCGTGGTGCAGCACCTCTCCCCGGACTTCAAGAGCATGATGAGCGAGCTGCTCAGCCGCCGTACCTCGCTCGAGGTGCACGACATCCGGCACGGCACGGCACCTCGTCCGGGCTGCATCTACCTGCTCGGTCCCAAGCAGGTGCTCACGCTCGAGCACGGGCGCTTCTGCATTCAGGAGCGTTTCCCGAGTGGGCTCTTTCTCCCGATCAACCTGTTTTTCGGTTCCCTGGCGACGCACCAGGGGGATCAGTGCGCGGCGGTCGTGCTCAGCGGCACGGGCACGGACGGTACGCACGGCGCCCGGCAGGTGAAGGAGGCTGGCGGCTTGGTGGCGGTGCAGGAGCCCGGCACCGCGAAGTTCGACGGCATGCCCAACAGCGTCATTTCCGCCGGGCTGGCCGACGTTACGGGGGGGCCCGCGCAGCTCGCCGATCGAATTGCCCAATACGTGGCTCATCCGCTGCTGCCCGTGCCCGGTGCGACCGAGCCCGTCGTGCGGGATTCGGGGTCGGCCGTGCTGCAGGAGGTGCTCGCCATCCTGCGGCCGCACGCGCGTCTGAACTTCGGCCACTACAAGGAAGGCACGGTGCTGCGGCGGCTGCACCGCCGGGCCTCGCTCGTCGGCGACGAAACCCTGGAAGCCTACATGGCTCGCCTGCGCTCCGATCCGGAGGAGATCGAGCGGATGAGCCGCGAGCTCTTGATCGGTGTCACGCAATTCTTTCGAGACGTGGACAGCTGGGCGTACCTCGAGAAGAACGTCATCCCGCGCATCGTCGAGGGGGCCGAGGAGCGCGGCACCTTGCGGCTTTGGGTCGCGGGGTGCGCGACGGGAGAAGAAGCCTATACGCTCGCGATGCTGGTCGAGGAGCAGCTGCAGCGGGTTCGGCGCGCTCTATCGGTGCGGCTCTTCGCCACCGACGCTCGCAGAGATTCGCTGCGCTTCGCGCGGATTGGCCAGTACCCGGCGGCCGCCGGCGCTTCCATTCCCGAGGCGCTGCGCGAAAAATACTTCGAGCTCAAGGGAGATGCCCTGGTGGCGCGCCGGCCGCTGCGCGACATGATCACGTTCGCGCCTCACGACGTGCTGCAGGATCCCCCGTTCACCCAGCTCAGCCTGATCACCTGTCGCAACCTGCTCATCTACCTCACCGCCGAGGCGCAGCGTCGCGTGCTCGGCCGTTTTCGCGTGGCGCTCCGCGAAGGGGGTTACCTCTTCCTCGGGGCCAGCGAGACGGTGGGTGAGGCCCGAAGCCAGTTCGGTACCGTGCACTCCAAGGCCAATGTTTTCGTGGCTCAGGGGGTGCCCCACAACAACCTCGGGTCGCTGCAGCTCCCGATTCGCGACGACATGCTCGAGGAAGCCAGTTACGTGCGCCCTTCCCCTTCTCGAGCGACCGAAGCGCTGCTCGAGGCCGCCGTGCGCCACTTCGCGCCTCCCGGGGTCGCGGTGGACCAGAACTTGGAGCTACTGCAGGTTTTCGGTCGCGTCTCGGACTACATCGAGGTCCCCCCCGGGCGCGTTACGACGAGCTTGCTTCGAATGATGCCCCAGGCGCTCAGCGTGATGGTCAACTCCGCCGCGAAGAAGTGCCTGGCGGAGGGCTCGGAGGTGACGGTGCCCGCTCTGAGGCTGGAGACTCCCGGTGGCCAGAAACTGCTGACACTTCGCGTCGTTCCCGCCGACGAGACGCCCGGTCTGCCCCGGGCTCTCCTCGTCTTCTTTCAGGAGGAGCGGGAGCGGAGAGAGACCGAGATGGCTGGGCCCGGGATTGTCGAAGGGGCGACGCGTCAGCGGCTGCAGGAGCTCGAGGACGAGCTGGTCGTTGCGCGCGAGGGGCTGCAGTCCGCCGTGCAGGATCAGGAGGCCACCAACGAAGAGCTGCAGGCGACGAACGAGGAGCTGACGGCCTCCAACGAGGAGCTGCAGAGCACGAACGAAGAGCTGCAGAGCGTCAACGAGGAGCTTTACACGGTCAACTCCGAGTATCAGCAGAAAATATCCGAGCTCGAAGAGCTGAACTCCGACCTCGAGAATCTGCTGCGGGTGATCGACGCGGGCGTACTGTTTCTCGACCACGATCTACTGATTCGGCGCTTCAATCAAAGCGCGACGCGGCTCCTTCCCCTGCGCCAGGAAGACGTCGGGCGGCCCCTCAACGAGATCGCCGTGCATGCGGACTATCCCAACCTGGCGCTCGACGCGAAGGAAGTGTTGCGAAGTGGGGTACCCAGCGGTCGCAACGTCTTGGCGCACGACGGCGCGTGGTGGGACATCGGCATGCGCATCTTCACTGCCAGCTCCAGCCCGATTGGCGGTGTCATCGTGACGATGAAGGAGGTCTCCGAGCTCAAACAAGCCATTGGCGAGCTCTCACGGGTGGCTCACGCTCATCGTTTCGCGGAGCTCACGAGCGGATCCGGCTACGCCATCATCGATCTGAGAGCAGACACCGTTGCCTACTCGGCCGGTGCGAGTCGCCTATTCGGCCTCGGTTCGGAGCAGACGACGATGCCGCTCGCCCTCGCGATGGAGCAGTTCGGCATGGAAGAGCGGCACGGTTTTCGCCGGGTTTTCGAGAAGTTGAAGCCGGGGCGGGGCGTCCCTTTCACCGCCGTGCGGCGCCTGGTTCGGCCCGACGACTCCATCGAGCACGTCCGGATCAGCGTTCAGGTTTCCGCTGACGCGGACACCGACGCAGAGCTGATGTTCGCCTATTTCCAGCCTTGCCCAGCGCCGGCCGCCGCGGAACGCCAATCGGTGGATCCGGCAGGGCTCGGCACCGCCGTGCCCGCGGCGCGAAGCAGCCCCGCGACCCGACCCGAATCCTAGATCGGGGACGGGCCCGTCGGCCTGGGCGCGGTCATCGCTGCGGGACCCGGCCGAGCGCCAGCGCTCGCTACGCTCCGCCGATGATGCCGCGGCGCAGCGATGTCGACCAGCGCCAACTCTGGCGGGTCGCGAATCGCGCCTGCATTTGCAGCTGCTCCTCAATCAACCTCCCTGTGCGCTCGATTCGAGCTCGGGAGCTTTGGATGAGCCGGGTCGCCTCCTCGACGGCGGTCCGGCTTCGCTGATCGACAGTACTCATTGCTTCCATAGAATCGTCACGCGCTCGCCCACGGTTAATCGTTGCTCCGACGAAACAAGAAAAAAGGGGGGTCACACGGAGTCCCTTAGGGGTTCATATCACTGCGTTTATCGCACCGCGCCACCGCAATGCCGACGGCCGGGGAAGAGTTCCGACAGCCGGCTGACCTTAACGGAGGGCGGTGGAGCGGCCTGGGCTCTGAGTCTTTTTCCTCACTGGTCTTCAAGGATTTCGGTCGGCGAAGGGGCGGTGTGGCGGGGCCCTCCGGGGGCCTCGAGGTTTCGATTCAACCGAGGGAACGCGGCCGCCGAAGCCCCCGCGACGAGCTCCGGGAGCAGGCGGCAAACCGCTGAGCGACCGCGGAAGCGACCGGATCCGCCGCTCCAGCGCGCCGAACCGCTTGCCTCTTGCGTGGATGCCCTGGGAAACGCCGGTCAAACGACCCGAGCGGGCGTTTCCCGGGGCGCCCGCCCGGCGCGTGGGGCTCTCGCGACACTCTCTCTCGCCGATGGGTCGCGGCAATCCACCGGATTGCCGCTCTACGCGCTCGGGTCGCGCTGGGGCAGCTCGACCATGCGCGTCCAGAACTCGTCGAGAGCGTTGACGATATCCACCAGCTCGTCGAGGCTCCCCGGCTTGCGGATCACCGCGTTGGCATGGCTGACGTAGCTGTGCTCCACGTCATTCGGGTCTTCGGAGCCCGTCAACACGACCACGGGAATGGCGCGTGTGTGGGGGTTCGTCTTGAGCTCCTGCAGCAAGTGGGCCCCGGTCATCTCCGGCAGCATCAAGTCCAACAGCACCAACCCGACGTCGGGCGCCTGCTCGAATGGCGCCTCCTTGTTCAGGAATCGAATCGCTGCTTCCGCGCTCAACACGTGATGCAGCTCGCCGCGGGCGTCGGGCAAGCTCTCGAACGACGCCTGCATCAGGCGGGCATCTTCGGCGGCGTCTTCCACATACAAGATGTGGACCGCATCGGCCTTCGGGCTGAGCGGAGGGCTGGACACGCGCCGAGACTAGGCATTTCTCCCGCTGCGCAGCACGCAGAAATTTGAGAAAGTCATTCGTCACGGGGGGTTCGAAGGGCGCGGGGGGTTCGAAGGGCGCGTGCGGTGCTCGAGCCCGCCGCGCCGGGGGCGGGGTGGGCACAGCTCGTCCCGCCGGGGTTTGATGGCTCGCAGCGTTTCAATCGGGCGATTGCGCGTACCGAGGTAGGCTCGATCGGGCCCGCCGGGAGCGGGGCAGAGTGAGAAGAAGAAAACGTCGCTGCCCCGGCGGACCCAGGGCTCGAACGGAGCCGCCGCGGTGAGGGCCGTGGCGCCGCGCGACACAACCTCACACCTCGGACCGGGGCGCCGCGCCCCCTCTCCACGGCATGCGCGGCTCCGAGTGAGCGCCCGCGCTCCCTCTGGGGCGCTGCCGGGCGGTCGAAGCGGCCGCGGCGCGGCTGGCAGCCGGGGCCGGCGCTTGCCGCTGCGCGCGCGCACCCAGCCCTCGCGACGCGTCGCCCTCGCGCGCATGGGGATGCGCGGAGCGACCGACGCCAGGCCTGCCAGCGGAGCGGTGCGGATCGATCCGAAGTCCGGTGCTGCGAGGTCCTCGTGAAAGAGCCCAAGCATCGATCGAAGCTGTATGCTCGCGTGGCGGCGCCGCGCGTCGGCGCCATGCCGCAAGGAGATGCGGCGCCGCGCGTCGGCGCCATGCCGTAGGAGATACTGTCATGAAGCGTTCGAGTGTGCTCATCGTCGAGGACGACGACGTGATGCGAGAAATGCTGCGTCGCGCCCTCGACGAGCAATACGAGGTCCGCGCCGCTCCCTCCGGAGAGCGCGCCCTGGAGCTGTGGCAGGAGCGCCCCGCCGACTGTGTTCTGATCGACTATCGTCTGCGAGACTGCGCGGGCCTCGAGCTGCTCCCGCGTCTGGCCAACCCCGCTCCCGCGTTGATCATGATCTCGGCTCTGAGCGACGAGCGCGTGTCAGCGCGCGCTCTGCACCTGGGCGCGAGTGATTTTCTGCTCAAGCGAGACATCACGCCCGAGGTCTTGCGCGCTTCCGTTCGGCAGGCGCTGTTGAGGCGGGAGCGCGAAGCGCAAGAGGAGGTCGCGGCGGACGAGCTGCGCAACTTCGTGCGCACCGCGGCGCACGACATCAAAGCCCCCGTTCGTCACATCGTGGGCTTTACGGAAATGGCCCTGCGCAAGATGGAGGGGGGCGATCTGGAGGGAGCCAGGCGGTCGCTCGGGACGGTGCTCGGCGCCGCCGCGCGGATGAGCGGGTTGGTCGAAGCTCTCAGGGCTCACACCCGGGTCGAGTCACACCCGGCGAAGCTCTCGCTGGTGGACCTGGACCAAACGGTGAAATCTCTGCTGCAGGGGATGGCGGGTGACCTCGCCGCCCTGCGGGGCGTCGTGCAAACGGAGGACCTCCCGACGGTGCTGGGCGACCCCGACCTGCTCAGCCAGCTCATGCAAAATCTTCTCGAGAACGCCCTGAAGTACCACGGGGAGCAGCCCTTGAAGGTCGCAGTGAGCGCGGAGCGCGTGGAGGCGGGGTGGCAGCTGCGCGTGGCCGACAACGGCATCGGCATCCGAAAGGATTTGCGCGAGGCGGCCTTCTCGCCCCTGCGGCAGGTGCACGGCGGTGGGTACTCGGGCTACGGCCTCGGCCTTCACACTTGCCGGCGCATCGCTACGCGGCACGGGGGAAGAATCTGGGCGGAGTCCGTCGAGGGAGGTGGCACGGCCATTTGCCTCACTCTGCCCGCCGCTCCGGCGGGCTCTTGAGCCCGCTCGGTGCCCGCGGGCTTCGACTCGGCCAGTCGCGCTCGAGGCTCGGCCGACCTGCAGCGTCGAGGTGACCCCGGCCCCGAGCCAATGGCGGCCCAAACCCCCCTGCGTTCGGCAACGGGCTTGGCCGCCCACGACCCCGGCTCCCACCCCCCGGCTCTTGCCGGTGGCGCGCGCGGTCCGCGAGCCCCCGTTCGTTCCGCGGCGCGGCCGCGCCACCCGCCCGGGCCGATCAGGGAGCCTGTACGAAAGCGAACAGGATTACCCGATGCCCGGTGTCGGGCTCTCGTTCCGGGCGGACCGAGATGCGCAGCTTGACCGGGGCGCTCGAGGAGAGCGAAACGGTGCGCGTCATGGCGAAGGGTACGGCCTCGCCGCTCTTGAGCCTCGAAAAGAGCTTGTCCGCGCTCTCCGGCTCCTCTCCCAGCTCGGCAACCAGCTGAGGGAGTGAAACGGGGGCCTCGAGCGGTAGCCCCAACAGCGCCTTGGCTCCCGCGGAGAACTCGACCGTTTCGTCGTCCAGATCGACCACGGCGTGCCCCACGCCCACCAGCTCGGCCGCCATTTCATGCGAAGCCGCCCAGCGCCGCGCTTTCAACCCGGCTTGCCGCACGACGCTGATGTCTCGGAACGTCATGATGATGCCACCGGTGGTGTCTACGCGCTGATCGCGGAAGGGCCGAATCGAAACCATCCACCAGGAGCCGTCGTGGCCGATCAGCTCACGAGTGTTCGAGGTGTCACCCTCGAGCACCGCTCTCACGTCGGCCTCGAGCTCCGGGTAGGTTGCCTGGAACGCAATCTCCCGAATCGGTCGCCCCACGTCCTCGCGCCGCACGGGCAAGAGCCGCGTAGTGGCCTCGTTGTAGCGGCGGATCTTCAAGTCCCCGTCCAAGAAGAGGACGCCGGCGTCGATCGACGCCAAGAGTGTTTCCAGGTCCGAGTAGAGCTCCTCGAGCTCGGAAATCTTCTGCTGGTACTCGGCGTTCACCGAGTAGAGCTCCTCGTTCACGCTCTGCAGCTCTTCGTTCGTGCTCTGCAGCTCTTCGTTCGAGGCGGTCATCTCCTCGTTGGTGGCCTGCAGCTCCTCGTTGGTGGCCTCGAGATCCTGCACGGCCGCGTGCAGATTCTCGCGCGTCACCACGAGCTCGTCCTCGAGCTCGCAGAGGCGCTGCTGGGTTGCATCATCCACCGAATCCGAGCCCGTGGTTCCCTCGTTGCGCGCGGCTTCCCCCGACTCGAAGAATACGAGTAAGCCCTTGTCCACTCCTGGAAGCGCGCGTGTGGGGATGACACGCACGTCGACCAGCTGCCTCTCGGAATCCGGCAGGCTCACGCCAGGGATCCGGACCTCTTCATGGCGCGTGAGCGCTTTTCGACCCGCGCTGTTGAGCAGTACGCCGAGCGGCTGCGGCACCATGCGCAGCAGGTTCACGGTGAGCCGCCCTGCCGGCAGGTTGACGTAGGCCGGAACCCTGCCGAATACCTGGACGATGTCGAACTTCGCGTCGACGGCGACGCCCGGCGGCACGTAGCGGCTGAGCACGGCCTCGTAGACGGGCTCGAGCGGTGCCGCCTTGGCTGCCGAACCCTGGCTGGCGACGATGCTGGCGCGCACCTGTGCATCTCTCAGGGCGGCGGGAGTGTGGATCGGCCGCGCATCTGCCGGCAGGCAGCGGAAGAGAGGGCCTTTGCCGGGAACCATTTGAAAGAGCGAGCCGGCGGCGTCTGAAACCGTTTCGCTGGAGCCGAGGAGCAGAAAGCCGCCCTCTAGCAGCGAGGAATGCAGCCGCCCGAGCACCTGCCGCTGCGCCTCCTGCACCAGGTAGATGAGCAGGTTGCGGCAACAGGCGAGGTCCAGGCGAGTGAAGGGGGGATCCGCCAGCAGGTTGTGCGGTGCAAAGGTGATGTTGTCGCGCAGCGCGCGGCGGGCGATGAGCAGCTCGCCGTCCTTTTCGAAATAGCGGTTGCGAAACCGATCCGGGATGTGGCCGCACGCTGCCTCCGGGTAGATTCCGCGGCGGGCAAAGCTCAGCGCGTCGCGTCGCGCGTCCGTGGCGAAGAGCCGGAAGGTGAGGGGCTTTTTCTGTGCCGCGATTTGGGAATCCACCAGCATCGCGAGCGTATAGGCCTCCTCACCCGTGGCGCAGCCGGCGCTCCAGACACGCAGGCAGTCGTGAGGCTCGGCCTTTTCGATCAGAACGGGCAAGACGTTCTGCTCGACGTTGTGCCACACTTCGCCGTCGCGGAAGAACTGCGTGACGCCGATCAAGACCTCGCGCGCCAGCGCGTCCACTTCCTCTCCGTCCTCCTCGGCGTGGCCGGCGTAGTCCTTGATGGTGGAGTGCCCCAGCAGGCTCGTGCGGCGCTGGATGCGGCGCCACATGGTGCCGCGTTTGTAGTGGTTGAAGTTCACACCGGTCGAGCGCCGCAGCGCCTGGACGAGGGACGTGACGGCCGCCTCTTCGTCCGTCGCCTGGGGTTTCGACTCGCCCAGCACCGGGTGCGTGACGTAGCGCCGGATTCGCTCGGCCAGCTCGGGCGGGGGGAGCACCAAGTCCGCGATCCCGGCTGCGATCAGGCTGTTGGGCATTCCGTCGAACTTGGCGCTGGCGGGCTCTTGAGCGAGCACCAGGCCGCCCGCCTCTTTGACGATGCGCGCCCCGTGGGTGCCGTCCGTCCCCGTGCCGCTGAGCACGATGACGGCGCACTGGTCCCCCTGCTCCTGGGCCAGGGACTCGAAAAACACGTTGATCGGTCGAGGCAGGTACGTGTGCTCGCGCTCGGTGAGGTGAAACCGCCCGTGCTTGAGCCGCATCACCTTCTTGGCCGGCAGCAGGTAGACGCGGTCTGGGGTGGGAACCGTATCGTGCTCCGCTTCCGTGACCCGCAGCGCGGTGTGCCGGGGCAGGAGCTGCGACATCATGCTCTTGAAGTCCGGCGACAGGTGCTGGATCACCACGTAGGCGACCCCATGACCCGGCTCGACCTTGCTGAAGAACTCCTCCAGCGCTTCGAGCCCCCCCGCCGAGGCACCGATGCCGGCGATGAAAAAAGGCAGCTGCGGGACGGGCTCCGGGGTTTCGACCTCGACGATGTCGCTCTTGGAGCGCGGCTCTGGCTCGGGGTTGGCGCGCGTCGTCACGACCGCACCTGGCCTGCCGCCGCCCCGGAGCCGCTGCGCGGCAGGCGGCGGCCGTAAGCGACCAACTGCGTCCAAAAACGGTCGAGCCGGTTGATCAGCTCGACGAGCTCTTCGAGCTTGTCGGGCTTGCGGATCACCGCGTTCGCGTAGGCTTGGTAGCTCGCTTCGTACACATCCTCCGACGACGACCCGGTGAGGACCACGACCGGTACGCAGCGCGTTCGCGGGTCCGACTTCAGCTTCCTCAACAGGGTCGCACCGTCCATGCCGGGCAGCCCCAAATCCAGAAGGATCAGACCCACCTCGGGCGCCGTTTCGAAAGGCGGCTGGCGGGCGAGGAACGCGATGGCGTCCTCCGCCGTGGCTACCTGGTGAAGCTGACTGCCGGCAGAGCTGTTCTCGCGGAAAGACCGCTCCACGAGTTTCGCGTCTTGCTGATCATCTTCGATGTGAAGAATGTGAACTGGCTCGTGCATTCGCTCTGTGCGCCTCTCTTGCCGGGCGGGGGCGCCGCGGCATTGCTACTTGCGGGGTGCGACCGTGGTGCGTCTCATGAAGGGGGGACGCTCGGGGGAGCTACCGCGCCGAGTGCAGGGAAAGCCGCCCGAGCTCGGCTCTTCCATAACCAGCGGTCCCCGGCGATTGCCCAATTACCACCTGCCCCCGCGCATCTGTCCACAAAACAACCGTCTACGATCAACCGTCTACGAGCGTCGAGTGGCCGAGGACATGCGCCTCCGTGGAACCTCCGCAGTTGCCGGCTGCAGTGTGCCGCCCGCCCTCTGCAGGGTGGGCCTCCGAAGGGGGGGGCCCTCTGCAGGGGAGGCCTCTGCAGGGCGGCCCTCTGCAATCCCGTCTCGCCTGCCCGCTGTCGAATCCCCATCACCCACTCCCCATGGCCAGCGCCCCCGCCTCGGCCGGCAACCGATTGCCCGATGCGAATTTGCCCGATGCGAATTTGCCTGAAGCGAAACCGAGGAAAGCCGAGTTGCCCGAACCGGGTGCTCCCCTGCCCGGAGGGGGCCCGCGGGGGCTTCAATCGAGCGGACATTCACCCCCGAATCGAACCGTAAGCATAGAACACCTTTCCTGACTTCGGTTGCCAAAAGTGCCGGGTTCGCTCGCTTCCGGCCTTGCAGTCGCTGCTCCGGCCGGAGTACTACTGGAGCCACAGAATCCGCTTTGCGATTCCGTGTCTAGCATCGGGGTAGCTGCGGCGACGAGATGCTTGCCGCTACCGCAAACACGACGCGTGCGGGAGCTGGGGTGGAGAGCTGGGGATGCGCGTACTCGTGGCTGGAGGGAATCTTTCGGGGGCCGACATGCGCGGCGCGGAAGGAGAAAACCTCGTACTTACGCGAGTCGAAAGCCGTGAGCGAGTCATCGAGGAGGTCAGGGCGGGGCGCGTGGATTGCGTGTGCGCCCCGGTGGAGTTCCTCGGCGCCAACGGCTGGCGGTTGGTGTCGGAGATTCGTGAGGTTCGAGTTCACGTTCCGGTCCTGGCGCTGTCCGAGACCCGCTCGGACCTCGCCGACTTTGGCGAGCCCGACGAGCCCGATTTGCTCGGAGGGCTCGACGGTCACCTCGCGCTGTGGCGCGGCGCGCGGTGGGCCGCGGCGCGGGCCTTCCACACCTGCGCGCGCCGGCGCTCTCTTCTCACCGGCCCCAGGCCTGCGGACATCGTTCGCATCTTGCTGGCAGGGAGCGACGACTGCTTCGACGCCAGCGCGGTTCGAGAGGTCTTCGAGCGGCGACGCATGGCGCCCATCTGGGCGAGGACGGCCGTCGATGCGCTGCGCCAACTGCGCGTCGCCTCGACGCCCGTCGCTCTGTTCGACGAGGCGCTGCTTTGCGGAGAGGGCTCCGCCCTGGTCAACTCGGCGCTGCGTTTTCGCCCCTCGCTGTACGCGATGGTGGTGGCGCGCAACGAGCGGAGCCCCCGCACCGACCAGGCGCTCGCCAGTGGTGCGCGCGGGCTGCTTTCGGCGCCGCTCGGCAGGCAGCAGCTGTGGGGTGCGGTGCGCGGGGCCCTGCGCGATCTGGAGGCCGATCCCTCCGGCCTCTCCGCGCAGCCAAAGGCCGGGCGCGCCGTGCTGCTGGCTTCGAGCAGCTACCTGTGCAGCATCTCCGAGCGCTTGGTCGGAGGCCGCGGGCTCGACGTGGTGGCGATGGACCCGGGAGTGCTTCCGGACGTTCCCGCGGCGGTCGCGGCGGCCCGCGCCGACGCCCTGCTCGTGTCGACGGACGGTGAATCCTCGCCGCCTGCGATGCTCTCGAAAGCCACCGAGGGCATCGAGGGCCTGCCGGTGTTGGCCCTGTGCACGAGCCCCTCGCCCGCGCAGATCAAGAATTTGATCGCCGCCGGGGCCGACGACGTGATCGACTCGGCCTCCCTGGCGAAGCAGCATCTCTGGGGTCGCATCGTCGCAGCCTGCTACCGGCACGCCGAGCGCGTTCGGCAGCGATCGGTGGTTGCCGACCTGAAGTCGCGCGAGTTCAGCCAGCGCAGCGTGCTCTCGCGCAGCGCGGACGGGATGTTGGTGGCCAACGCCGGCGGGCTGATCCAGTTCGCGAACCCCGCGGCCGAGCGAATGTTGGGGGCCCCCCCCGGGGGATTGCTCGCGCAGGGGGTGCCCTTTCGGTCGTCGCCGGATCGGCCCGTCGAGCTCAAGCCCAGCGGGCCGGGGGAGGACCCGCGGTTTGCGGAGGTGAGCGAAACGGCAATCGTCTGGGAGGGAGAGCGGGCGCGGCTGGTGACGTTTCGCGACGTGACGGAGCGCGTCCGGGCGGATTCCCTTCGGGAGAAGCTGCTACACTCCGAGCGCCTCGCTTCGATCGGGCAGCTCGCCGCCGGGATCACGCACGAGATCAACAACCCGGCCGCCTACGTGCTGGCGAACCTGGTCTCCATGCAGGAGAAGTTTGGCGGGGGTCGGGCCCCGAGCGAGTGGACGGACGCCGAGCTGCGGGAGCTGCGCAGCATGCTGGACGAGAGCGTGCAGGGGATGGATCGGATTCGCCGCATCTCGCGGGATTTGCGTACGTTTGCCCGCATCGAGAGCGACGAGCTCGAACGCGTCGAGCTCAATCGAGTCGTCGACACGGCCTGCAACATCGCGTACAGCGAGATCCGCTATCGAGCGCGCCTGGTCAAGCAGCTGGGCCGGCTTCCCATCATCACCGGTTCGCGCGGCAAGCTCGCGCAAGTGGTGACGAATCTCTTGGTCAACGCCGCGCAGGCCATCGCGGATGGCGAGTCGGTCGACGACAACCAGATCATCATCTCCACGGGGTGCGACGCGCGCGAAGTGTGGGTCACCGTGCAGGACACCGGAGCGGGCATTCCAGAAGCGGTTCGTGCGCGTGTATTCCAGCCATTCTTCACGACCAAGCCGCGGGGTGTGGGCACCGGGCTGGGGCTCGCTCTGTGCGCCGACATCGCGCGCCAGCACGGGGGAACACTTTCCCTGTACAATCGCTCCGATCGAGGAGCTCACGCCGAGCTGCGCCTGCCGCGCAAGGGGCCTCTCTCGGAGGTCGTACCGCGGCCTCGGCCCGCCGTCATCGACCCGGAGTCGATCGGCCGCAAGCGCATCTTGGTCGTGGACGACGAGCCGCTCGTCTTGCGCGGCTATCGCCGCATGCTCCGGCAGCACGAGGTGATCGTCGCACCGGGTGGACGCGAAGGCTTGGAGAAGGTTCGCGACGAGGCCGGTCTGGATCTGATCATCTGTGACCTGATGATGCCGGACGTCGACGGCGTCGCCGTCCACGAGGAGGTGTCGGCTCGCCACCCCGGGCTCGCGCGCAAGTTCGCTTTTTGCAGCGGCGGAGCTCTGACGCCGCGAACCAAAGCCTACCTCGAGAAGCGCAAGGTCGTCGTCTTGGAGAAGCCGCTCACGGTGGCGGCCGTCACCGAGTTGCTCCAGCGGCTCGCGCTACTCGACGTCGAGCAGCGCGAGGTCGCGAGCATCTGAGTCGGGGCGCGGTCCCAGGGCGCGCGGAGTCTGCTTACCAGCGAATTGGCCGCGGCGCGCGGAGCCGGCGAAGCACGCGGAGCCGGGGGAGCAAGCGGAGCCGGGGGAGCAAGCGGAGCCGGGGAAGCAAGCGGAGCCGGGGAAGCAAGCGGAGCCCCGGGGAGCACGCGGAGCCGGGCTGGGTGGCTCTCGCCGTGCCGCCGTCGGGTGCCGGCGCACGGGCCCCTGCTTGTTGCCGTGGGGTTTCGGGTCCGTGTCTCGATTTCGGCGCTCGGGGGCCTCGCAGCTCTTTGCCTCTTCATCTCCCAGTTTTGAGGGCGCGCGACACTCGCTGGAAACGCGCAGCGAAACAGCTTGAGGGGTGGACATGTTGGTGGGCTTTTCCGCGTCGACACCCGGAGACCCCTCTGGGCCGGGCGGGCGCGGAGGGGCGTCGCGCCGCCGAGAGGCTGCGGCGCTCGGTCGTGCAGAGCGCTGCGACGAGCTCGTGCGCGAAGTCGTGTGGGGCCTCGAGCACACGGGCGCTCCCCTGCCGGAGGGAGTAGAGATTGCAGCCGTAGGGCGGTACGGGCGCCGCACTCTCGTGCCCCACGAGGTGATTCAAATTCGGCTGCTCTGGGAGAGCCCGAGTTGCTCTCGGGGCTGGGCCGGGGCGGCGCAGAAGCGCTTGAGGCTGCTCGGGGTCCGCGCGCGGATCGTCGCTCTCACGGAGGACGAGCTCGTGCACAGGGCGCAGGGCGACCCGCGCTCGCTGTGCGAGCTGCTGGACTACCGCGTCGTGGTGGGAGGGGCAGCGGGGCGGACCCTGTGGGAGCGTCACTCGCCCGCGCTGTTCGCAGGAAGCCGGGGCGAAGCCTTCTTCCAGGCGCTCGCGACCATGACGCGCAAACGTTATCGAGAGTATGGCGCCTCCGTCTACCAGCTCGAGCCGAACCTGATCCAAAGCGCGGGCGGGCAGATGGATGTCGACGTAATCGACTGGATCGTGCGAGCCCGATTTCGCGTGCAGAGGCTGCAATCCCTCGGGCGCCTTGCCGGCGCGATCGAGGCGACCCGGCTCGCTCATCTGCTCGCGGCACGCGATTTCCTCCTGCGGTTGCGCGGTCAGCTACACCTGTTGGAGCGGCGCCCGGTGGAGCGCCTCACCCACGAGCGCCAGCAAGAGCTCGCGCCGCAGCTCGGTTACGGCAGCGGGCGCCCCGCCGTGGAGCAGCTGATGCGGGACTACTATCGCGCTGCGCGCATCGTCTCTCGCGAGTGCGAGGCCATGCTCGCGAGCTGCGGCCCCCCGTTGCCCGGCTCCAGCGCTTCGCGCCGCATCGAGGAAGCGATCCTGACCGATGGGAATGCGCTGTGGATCGAACCACCCGAGCGGCTCGAAGAAGCTCCAGGGCTTTCGCTGCGCGTCTACGTGGAGGCGTGCGAGCGCGGGCTCGTGGTTGCGGAGCGTTGCCGGCAGTCCATCGTCACCGCGCTGCTCGATTCGGACTTTCGCACCCGGCTGAGGACCGATGCGAAGGCGGCAGAGGATTTCGTCGATCTCGTCTGCACGGCTCGCTCCACCCGCATGCTGAGGGGCTCGGTGCTGACGGAGTTGCACGAGGTCGGCTTGCTTACGGCGATGATCCCCGAGTTCCTTCCCGTCGTCGGGCGCGTTCACCTGGACGCCTACCACGTGCACACGGTGGACGTTCACTCGATCGCGACGCTGGACTACGTGCATTCTCTGCGGCGCGGCGAGCGCACGGAGATGCACCGCATGGCATCCCGTGTCGCCGCCGAGCTCGGGCGCGTTCGCGTCTTGTGCTTTGCGGCGCTGCTGCACGATATTGGCAAGGTAGATGGCGGCGAAGGGCACGCGGCGCGGGGCGCCGTGATGGCCGCGGCGATCGCCAAGCGCTTGGGGGCTGGCGAGGCGGAGTCTCGAGCCATTCACTCGCTCGTGTTGCAGCATCTGCGCCTCTACCAGATGGCCACCAAGCTGGACATCGAATCCCCGGACACGTTGCTGTCGCTCGCCCACCATGTCCAGGATGCCGAAACGCTGCGCGAGCTCTTCGTGCTGACCATCGCGGACGTGACGAGCACCAGCCCCGCCTCCATGTCGAGCTGGAAAGCCCAGGTGCTCGACGATTTGTTTCGCTCCGGATTGCGCCACCTGACGGGCGTCGAGCGCGCTCGCCCACACTCGTCGAGAGGTCACCTGCTCGCCAAGCTCCTTCCGCGCTGTCGCGACGGCCGCGAGCGGGCCGAGGTGAAGCGAATGCTGGAGGCGGCCCCGGAGCGCTACGAGTACCTCTATTGCCCGGAGGTGGCCCTGGAGCAGCTGCGCTTCGCGATCGAGTCGCAACGGCGCGCGGTCGCCGTTCGTTGGGGGCTGGCGCGCGGCGCGGCCGCGCAGATGTGGGTGGTGGCCGACGATCGGCCCGGGCTGCTTCGCCGCATTGCCACGGCCGTTCACCTGGCGGGGTTGAGCGTTTTGCGCGCCGACGTGCTGTCTTGGAAGGAGTCCTCCGAGACCCGGCGTTGCCTCGACGTGCTTTGGGTTGGCGGTCTCTTCGACCAGGTCAGTGGGCCATCACAGGTGGTGGCCGTTTTTCAGGCGGCGCTCGAAGGGCTGCTCGCGGCGGAAGATGGGGACGAGGAGCCTCCCATTGTCGGGTGGCTCGACCCAGCGGCGAACGAGCACGAGCTCTCTGGCGTCCCGCTGCGGAGCGAGGTGCTGGTCGACAATCGAACGGACGCCAACGCCACCATCGTGGAGGTCCTCGCGCGGGATCGGCCTTGCTTGCTCGCTGCGCTAGCGGGCGTGTTCGAGGCGCTCGAGCTGTCGGTGGAGTCGGCCAAGATCAACACGGAGGGTCAGCGGGCGATCGATGTCTTCTCGGTTCGGAAGGCGGGGGGGGGCAAGCTGGGCCGGGCCGAGGTGACGCAGCTGCGCGAGCGGCTCTTGCTGGTCCTGTGAGAGTCACCCGTAGGCGCTGCCGGCTCGCGCTCGGCGCTTGCCGAGCAGCCGCGGGCAGGGGTACACAGGCAGGCATGAATGCGGTGGCGGCCCTGTGCGGGCACGGCGGCCTTTTTGGGGTGAGCGTCACGTGGCGGTCGCTTCGGGCGCTCGGCGGCGGGTGGTCCGAGGTCGACTTGCATCGGGGGCTCCGCCGCGAAGGGCGCGGATCGAACGCCGGCCCGCGGGAGCGGGGCGGGGTGCGCGAGCGGCGCTCGAAGCATGGGCGCGCGGGGCAGCGCTCTCTGCGTGCCCTGCGCCTCGCCTCCACTCGCTGGAGCCGGCGGTCTCCTTCCACGGCGAGCGGGCCGCTCCCAGTGTTCTGCGTGCCGCTCGTGATGGGTCTCTTCGCTTTGCTCGGGGCGGGCTCGGGCTGCGCCCCCTTGCCCGCCGTGTCCCCGCAAAGCGTGCTACGCGGCCGCCCCACCAGCGGCTGGGTAGTCGTTCTCGAGCAGTCGTGCCGACTACCCGTGGTCGGCAGCCGGATGGGTCGACCCAACTCTCCGGTTCAGCGAACGCTCCCCGCGGGCCGCTATTCGCCCTCGTTCGAGGAGCCGACGGGGGTGTATTTTCAGTCCCCCGAGCCGCTCGTCATCGTGGATGCGGAGGGCCCGCGAACGAAGCCGGGAGGCCTATTCTTGGCGCGCTCTCCCTTGAAGCTTCCCGAAGCGTACTTCGGGCGCGGGGGTCGAGTCAGTGAGCGGGTGGTGCTCCCGAGCGGGTGCCCGGTGCGGTTGCAGTCGGCCGAGAACAAATACTCGCTCTGAGACCGCGGGCTCGGCGCGGCTCGTTGTCGTTGCGCCCCTCGCCGACCGCGCGTGTGTAGGCTGGGTGTGCGAGGGCCGCGTGTTTCGCGCCGACGGCGCGGGGCTGCGGGCGCGGGGTCGCCGGGGTGGGTCCGCGCGTTGCTCGCGCCGGGGCCGCGCGGCGATCGTCGTCCCCCTGGCGAAAAGCCCGGGGGCAAGGTGGCTTGGGGCGGGAGCGCTCCGAGCTCGAGTGCGCTTGCCGCGCCAGCCATCGGGCCCCGCGAGGCGGCTCCGCCTCTGTGCGGTCGTCGGCTGGTGTTGTCTCCGATCGCGCGGTGTTGCCTTGTGTGGTGTTGCCTTGTGTGGTGTTGCCTCGTCTTGGCGCCGCAGCCCGGTGCGCGTCCGCGTCTTCTCCCGGTGCGCCTCGGGCCGTGGGGGACTCCGAGCCAGGCCCCCGACGGGGGGTCCGTCACCGATCGCGAGCGGCCGGTCGCCAGCCGCATCGACGCGGGCATGAACGCGGCGCCTCGCGCTCGGCCTGGGCGCGTGGCGCTCCGCCTTCGAAGATCCCGAGCGGCGTCTCCGCACGCCGCCGTGGTCCCTCGCGTCGGGTCGTCCCGCGGTTCAGAACCGTGAAAGCGCACGCATATCTCTGACGTGTTGCATGAATGACGAACGGAAAGCGGTTTTCTTCGTTTGCGAATCGCGCAGCCGGCTTTGGTTCGGAGGGGCTCGCGCCTCACACGGTGCAACAGCTGCCCATCCGTGACGCAGGCGCGAGCACCTCCCGACGAATCGCTCCTATTTGCGCTGGTCTTTCACTGTTGCCTTTGCCGAAACGCACGCGACATCGCGTTCCTCTAAGCCGTGAACCTGCTTGGCGAAGCGCGCTTGCACCTCGCCGTACGCCTTCAGTTCATGAAGGTTTTGAAACGGTGCGGAAACACTTGCGTGACCAGTGTGTGCGCATTCAAGACAGTGGGCGAGAGCACCGCGGGGGGTGCGCTCGGCCGAGGAGATAGGAAACAAATGCAGAGATCTCATATCGTCAACGTTGGGCTGGGGGGTGCTGCTTGGGCGCTGGTGGGCGTGGTTGCCACGAGGCCCGCCACCGCCCAAGAAGCCGAGCCAGTGCCCGCTCCCCCCCCAGCTGCCGCGGTGCCGGCACCCGTCGCCGAAGAGCCGGCAGCGCCCGTGCCGCCGGCCGTGCAAGAGCCGGTAGCGGCGGCTGCCGCCGAGCCTGCAGCTCCGCCTCCGGCGCCGGCCGCGCCTCCTCCGGCCGACAGCGCCCCGCCGCCCGAGCCGCCGCCCCTTCCCGCCGCGGAAGAAGCCCCTTCGGACTTCGAATCCAGCGTGCACTGGGGCGTTGGAATCCGCACGGAGCTCGTCATGGACCCCTCGGTGGACGCCCCCGACGCAGACTCGCCCGACCCCGACGATCCTCAGTTCTCGATGGGGTACAACATTCGTCCCTACGTCGGGGGGGCGGTGCACGAGAACGTCAAGTTCGAGGGCAACCTGGACACGGACGGGACCAACGTCCGGCTGCTCGACGCGGTCATCAAGTTGGAGTTCTCGGACCTCTTCAACGTCTGGTTCGGGCACTTTCTCCCGCCGACCGATCGAGCCAACCTCAGCGGTCCCTACTTTCAAAACGCCTGGAACTACCCCGTCGGGCAGCACCTCTACCCCAGCGACTACGCGGGGCGCAACGACGGCATCGCGTACTGGGGCCAGGCCGGCGGCGGCAAGTTCAAGTGGCAAATCGGCCTGTTCGACGTGATAGGAGTCACGACCCCGCGCATCGCCGGCAGGCTCACGCTCAACTTGCTGGACCCCGAGCCCGGATACTACAACAGCAGCACCTACTACGGCAGCAAGGACATTCTCGCCATTGGTGCCGTGCTGCATCATATCTCAGAGCCCGGGGGCGACCCCGACGCGGACGCCCAGACACTGTTCAGCCTGGATGCGCTCTACGAAAACGACATCGGGCCCGGAACCATCACGCTGGAGCCCGCCTTCTACGCGTTCGGCGGCGCCGACCAGGGCAACAGCTTCAGTATCCTGGCCAGCTTCCTCTTTGCGGGCAAAGTCGGCATCGGGCAGGTGCAGCCGATGTTCCGCCTGCAACAGGCCTCCTGGGGCGAAGACGAGAACTTCATGAATCTCGGACCCGACGGCTCGAGCACCACCATCGACGCTGCGCTCAACTACATCATCGATGGCCACTGGGCGCGGCTGACCGCCAACCTGCAGCATGCGTCGGTGACGATCGGGGCCGCCGACGCCGTCACCAACACCATTTTCACTCTGGGAGCTCAGGTCCAGCGCTTCTGACCGCGAGCGCTCGATCCGCCCGCCCCAGTTCGCGTGAGCGCAGCAGCCGAGCCGGGGTTCGAACGACCGCGCCAGGGCCATTTGTTGCAGCATTTTGCGTCGTCTGCGCCTGCCTGGCCGTCTATCGCGGCACGCTCGCCTTCGAGGTCGAGCTCTGGTTTGGTCACTTGAAGGAAACATTGTAGAAAACGAAAACCCCATTTTTCGTTACAAGATGCAACACGCGCCGCTCGCCATCACCCGAGTCCACCTCGGGCGTTCGCGGCGATCCATGACGCAAGACTAAAATACACGAGCACCGTGCACTTCGGCCGTGCCCCCCCTTCGTGTGGGGCGCCGACCGCGCGCGGCAATGCGCCGACCGCGCGCGGCAATGCGCCGAGCGTGGTGGAAGCGCGCGAACAGGAGAATAGAACAGTGAAACGTTTGCTATCAGCTACTTTGGCGGGTGTGTGTGCGCTGGCTGGCTTTGCCTGCAAGGGCCCCGGCAAGTCGGAGGTCACCAAGGAGCCGGAATCGAAGACGGCGGAGCTGCGCCCCGCGGCAAAGGACGACAAGGGGCCGATCAAGGTCGGGATTCTCCACTCGCTTTCCGGAACCATGGCGATCAGCGAGACGTCTCTGAAGGACGTAGCGCTCATGACGATCGAGGAGATCAACGCGTCGGGCGGCGTCTTGGGGCGCAAGCTGGAGCCCGTGGTGGTCGACCCGGCGTCGAACTGGCCCCTGTTCGCCGAGAAGGCAAAATCCCTGATTCAGGGCGAGGGCGTGGCGGTCACCTTCGGGTGCTGGACCTCCGTTTCGAGAAAGAGCGTGTTGCCCGTGTTCGAGGAGCTCAACGGGTTGCTCTTCTACCCGGTTCAGTACGAGGGCGAGGAGTCCTCCTTCAACGTGTTCTACACGGGTGCTGCGCCCAATCAGCAGGCCATTCCCGCGGTGGAATACCTGATGAGCCCCGAGGGCGGGGGGGCAAAGCGTTGGGTTCTGCTCGGTACGGACTACGTCTACCCGCGCACGACCAACAAGATCCTTCGATACTTCCTCAAGGAGAAGGGCGTCGTCGAGGCCGACATCATGGAAACGTACACGCCGTTTTCACACAGCGACTACCAGACCATCGTCGCTGACATCAAGAAGTTCGCCCAGGGCAAGCCCACCGCGGTGGTCTCCACGATCAACGGGGACTCCAACGTGCCGTTCTACAAAGAGCTGGCCAACCAGGGCCTGAAAGCGGAAGACATTCCCGTGGTGGCGTTCAGCGTCGGCGAGGAGGAGCTGCGCGGAATCGACGCCAAGCCGCTGGTCGGCCACCTTGCGGCCTGGAACTACTTCATGTCGATGGATTCGCCCGCGAACGAGACCTTCATCCAAAAGTGGAAGACCTACGTCGAGAAGAACAAGCTTCCGGATGCCGGCAAGCGCGTCACCAACGACCCGATGGAGGCGACGTACATCGGAATCCACATGTGGAAGCAGGCGGCCGAGCAGGCTGGCACGGTGGACGTCGACGCGGTACGCCAGGCCGTCGCAGGCCAGACATTCAAGGCCCCGTCGGGGTTCGAGATCAAGATGGATGAAAAGAACCACCATCTGCACAAGCCCGTCGTGATCGGCGAGATCAAGGAAGACGGCCAATTCCAGATCGTGTGGAAGACGAAGGACCCGATCGTCGCGGCGCCTTGGAGCCCGTTCGTGCCGGAGAGCTCCAAGAAGGTCGCGGACTGGACCTACCCTTGGGTCTGCGGCAACTGCGAAAAGGCGAAGTTCGCTTCGGCCATGTGAGTCCACGGCCGGCTCGCCCGGGCGCCCATCCAGAGGGGCCGCCTGGGCCGAGAGCCGGGCGACATCGCGAGCCCGTCCCTCGGATCGAGCTTCGGCTGGGTGAGCGAGCTTGAAGTTCCATCGTAAACAATTGCGCCCCAGCCGCCGCCCGGTATCGCCGGGCGGCGGTTTGCGGTTTGCTGGCGCCAGCGGCGAAACACCCCCGACGGCGCGACGAAACTCGCCACCCCAGGCATTGGCGGTTCTCTGCCGCTCGAGCCCGAGGCTTTCCAGTTCTCTCCACCCGGTTATCGTACTTGCCCATGAGCCCCCTCACCCCCCTTTGCGGGCACCGCTCGCCGCGTTCTTCTCGTTCGACGCGACAATGGCCAGGCGTTTGGTTGCGCGTCCTGCTCTGCGGAGCCTTGTTGCTCGCCAGCGCGGTCGCGCAGGCGGCCGCGCTTCCGCACGCGCTGGCGGATCTCGCATCCGGCAAGATGGATCGCGTGGGTCAGGCGATCGACGAGCTCTCGGCGCTGGCCGACGATCGGGCCCTCGAGCTGCTCGAAGCGCTCGAAGCCGGCGAGGTGGTCGTCGAAGAAGCTTCCGGGGCGGTCTACTACCTCAAAGGGGGCGACCTGGTCAGCGCGGCGACGGGATCGGCCGCACCGGCCGAGGCCAGCAAGGGCAGCGCTCCGTTGCTCAACAACCGCCTTCGCCGTAAGCTCGGGGAGGCGCTTTCCAAGTTGCGCCTGCTGTCCCCTGACCTCGATACGCGCCGCACCGCCGCGCTGGAGCTCGCCAGCGGGCCCCCCGCCGACCTCTTGCCCTTCATGAAGAAGGCGCTCGACGCGGAGCAGGATTCCGAGGTCCGCGAAGCTCTCCAGTTGGCATCGGCCGCCATCGAGCTCGACAGCAGCGACAGCGCCACGCAGCTGCAGGCGCTCGCAGTGGTGGAGGATGCTGGAGCGATTCGCTTGCTGGACAAGGTCAGTCGGCTCGCCAAGAGCGAGAACGGCGTCGCAAAGGAAGTCGAGCAGGAGGCCATGAGCGTGGCAGCCAGCCTCGAGCGCAAGCTGCTCGTGGTGAGCGGCTTGGCGAATCTGTTCTACGGCTTGAGCTTGGGCAGCGTGCTGCTCTTGGCGGCGCTCGGTCTCGCGATCACGTTCGGTCTGATGCGCGTCATCAACATGGCCCACGGAGAAATGCTGATGCTCGGCGCGTACTCCACGTACGTCGTGCAGGGCTGGGTGCGTGAGGTGGCGCCCTCGTTCTTCGACCTCTACTTGCTGCTGGCTCTGCCGGTAGCGTTCGGCGTGTGCGCGCTGGTCGGCGTGCTGCTCGAGCGCACCGTGATCCGGTTCCTTTACGGGCGCCCCCTGGAAACTCTACTGGCGACTTGGGGCATCAGCCTGATCCTGATTCAGACGGTGCGGCTGACGTTCGGCGCGCAGAACGTGGCCGTGGAGAACCCGGGTTGGCTCTCGGGGGGTTGGGAGTTCGCTCCGACCATCGTGCTGCCCTTCAGCCGCATCGCAGTGATCGTCTTTTGCGCCGCGGTCGTCGTGCTCGTGTGGGCCTTGCTGCAGAGAACCCGGCTGGGCATCTACGTTCGGGCCGTCACGCAGAACCGCGAAATGGCCGCGAACGTCGGCATTCCGACCCGCCGGATAGATATCTGGACTTTCGCCCTGGGCTCCGGGGTGGCGGGCCTCGGAGGGGTCGCCCTCTCTCAGCTGGGCAACGTCGGGCCTGAGCTTGGGCAAGCCTACATCGTCGACTCGTTCATGGTCGTCGTCCTGGGGGGCGTCGGCAGCATCGTCGGGTCCGTCGCGGGGGCGCTGGGCCTGGGCGTGGCCAACAAATTCCTCGAGCCGGCGATGGGCGCCGTGCTGGGAAAAATCTTGCTGCTCGTCGTGCTGATTCTTTTCATCCAGTGGCGGCCGCAAGGCATGTTCGCACCCAAGGGGCGCGCCGCGGAAATCTGAGTAGGAGTCCTCTATGCATCCCTTCATTTCGCGCTTCGGAGAGCTGCACGGCAAGAAAGGTTGGGCGGGGTTCGGTCTTCTGTTCCTGCTCACCGCCGTCGTCGTTCCGGGCCTGCACGCCTGGTTTCCCGTGGGTTCGCCGCTGCACGTTCCCGAGCACGTGGTCACGACGCTGGGCAAGTTCCTCTGCTACGCGATCGTGGCCCTGGCGATGGACATGATCTGGGGTTTTACCGGAATCCTCAGCCTCGGGCACGCGGTGTTTTTCGCGCTCGGTGGCTACGCCATCGGCATGCACATGATGCGTGTGATGGCCGGGGAGGGCGTGTACCGCAGCGAGCTTCCCGATTTCATGGTGTTCCTGGATTGGAAGGAGCTACCGTGGTTTTGGTACGGGTTCGACAACTTCTTCTTTGCGCTCGCCATGGCGCTGGTGGTTCCCGGCTTGCTCGCATGCGTGTTCGGGTTCTTCGCGTTCCGCTCCCGCATTCGCGGTGTCTACTTCTCGATCATCACGCAGGCACTCACGTTCGCCTTCATGTTGTGGTTCTTTCGCAACGATACCGGCTTTGGTGGCAACAACGGCTTGACGGATTTCAAGCGCCTGTACGGCTACTCGCTCGCCGAACCGAGCACCAAAGTGGGTCTCTACGTCATCTCGGCGCTGGTGCTCTTCGGTTGCTATTTGCTCTGCCGGGCCATCGTCCAGAGCAAGGCGGGGCGCGTGCTGCGAGCGCTGAGGGATCACGAAGGCAAGGTGATGTTCATGGGCTACAGCCCATTGCGCTACAAGCTCTTCGTCTGGACCTTCTCGGCCGTATTGTGCGGGCTCGCCGGCGTGTTGTACGTGCCGCAAGTGGGCATCATCAACCCCAGCGAGATGCACCCCGCCAGCTCGATCGAGATTGCCATTTGGGTGGCCGTGGGGGGGCGCGCCACGCTGGGCGGCGCGGCTCTGGGAGCATTCGTCGTCAACGGTCTGAAGAGCTTTTTCACGGCAGCGGCGCCGGATTTGTGGCTCTATGTGCTCGGCTCCTTGTTCGTGTGCACCACTCTTCTGTTGCCCGGAGGGCTCTGGCGCGTGGGGGCGGTGTTGAAGCGCTGGCAAGCCAAGCTCTCGCAGAGTCGGCGCACCACGAGCGGCACGGCAGAGGCGGCGCCGCGCTTGGAAGGAGGCGCGCCGTGAGTGAAGTGGCTGGGGAGGTCGTAGCCGGGGGCAATTCCGGTGCGCGCGCCCGCAGGAGCCCGCCTCACCGAACCCATCTTTGGGTGGACAACGTCAACGTCAGCTTCGACGGGTTTCGGGCGCTGACGGATCTGACGTTGATGTTGGAGCGGGGGGAGCTGCGCTGCATCATCGGGCCCAATGGCGCCGGCAAGACGACCCTACAGGACGTGATCACCGGAAAGACTCGGCCGGATACGGGCAACGTCTTTCTGATTGGAGAGCACGGTGATCAGAAGCCGTTGACGCGCATGCCCGAGCACGAGGTGGCTCAGCTCGGGATCGGCCGCAAGTTTCAGCGGCCGACCGTGTTTCACGACCATAGCGTATTCGAGAACCTGGAGCTTTCGCTCGGCAGGCAACGCGGGGTGTTTCGATCGCTCGTGGCGACTCTTTCGGGTCAGCAGCGCGACCGCATCGACGAGGTGCTCACCACAGTGGGGCTTTCGGAGCGCCGCGCCGAGCTCGCGGGCAGGCTTTCTCACGGCGAGAAGCAGTGGCTCGAGATCGGCATGTTGCTCGCACAGGAGCCGAGCCTGCTGCTGGTGGACGAGCCCATCGCGGGCATGACCCACCAGGAAACCGAGCGCACCGCCGAGCTGCTCAAGAGCCTCGCAGGCAAGCACACCGTCGTCGTGGTCGAGCACGATATGGCGTTCATCCGCAGCATTGCACGACTGGTTACCGTCTTGCACGAGGGCAAGATCCTGGCGGAGGGATCGATGGACGAAGTCCAGAGCGACCCGAAGGTCGTCGAGGTGTACCTGGGAGAGTAGACGGGCCCGGGCGACTCGTCGCCGCTCGTTCCACCGGAGGCAGCCCTTGCTGAATATACGAAAGCTCAATCAATTCTACGGCGAAAGCCACACCCTCTGGGATATCGATCTGGACGTCCGAGAGGGCGCGTGTACTTGCTTGATGGGTCGCAACGGCGTCGGCAAGACGACGCTCTTGAAGAGCATCATGGGGAGCGTTCCCGTGCAATCCGGCTCGGCAAAGTTCTCCGGCTCGGAGTTGCTCGGTCGCCCCGCGTGGGAGCGCGCCCGCCGCGGGATTGGCCTCGTGCCCCAGGGGCGTGAGATTTTTCCGTTGCTCACCGTCGAAGAGAATTTGAGGGTGGGAGCCGCCGCCAGCAGCGAGCCGGGCCAAGAGATTCCCAGCCGCATTTTCGAGCTCTTCCCGGTGCTGAAGGAAATGCTGCACCGGCGGGGTGGGGACCTTTCCGGGGGGCAGCAGCAGCAGCTGGCCATCGGGCGAGCCCTCATGTGCAACCCCAAGCTGCTGATTTTGGATGAGCCGACCGAGGGGATTCAGCCAAACATCGTTCAGCAGATTGGCGATATCTTGATCGACCTGAATCGGAAGGAGGGGCTCACGGTGCTGCTCGTCGAGCAGAAGCTGCCCTTCGCGCGGCGTGTGGCCCAGCGCTTCTACGTGCTCGACCGCGGTCGAAACGTGGCCCAGGGAGAGATGAGCGAGCTGTCGGACGACATCGTCGGCGAATATCTGGTCGTTTGAATGCTCGGCGCACTAGGTCGGGGCGCCATCGGCGCCGGGGATGTGCCCAGTCGTGGTGGCTGGCTCGCAACGCTGGATGTGTCGCTCTCCACCGCGGCCCATCGCACGTACGTCGAGAGTCGCCGCCACCGCGGCCCCCTGGTGATGCAGCGCGCCTTTCCGGAGCCCGACGGCGGTTGCCAGATCTACCTGGTCCACCCACCCGGGGGAGTTGCCGGGGGGGACGAGCTGCGCGTCACCGTGCGCTGTCGCTCGGGGGCGCGGGGCCTGTTGACGACGCCGGCCGCCACCAAGCTGTACCGCACCGAGCAGCAGCCTTCTCGAATCGAGCAGCGTTTTCACGTTGCGTCGGGGGCCAGCCTGGAGTGGCTGCCCCAGGAGACGATTGCCTACGAGGGGGCTCGCTCTTCGCTGCGCACGCGTGTCGATCTGGAGGGGGGGGGCCACTTCGTCGGGCTCGAGGTCTTTTGCCTCGGCCAAGCCGGGCGGGGGGTTGGCTCGGGGCATTTCGAGCCCAGCTGGGAGTTGTGGCGCGAGCAGGAGCTGCTCTTCTGGGAGCGCGGCCGCTACGGGGCGCTCGAAATTCAGGGTGCCGCCTGGGGCCTCGCCGGGGCGCCGGTGTTCGGCACCTTCGTATGCACCGGAGGCTCGGACGAGCTGGTGCGAGCGTTGCGCGACCTGCTCGGAGCACGGCCGGGCGGCTCCTTCAGCGTCACGCGCCTGGGTGAGGCGATCGTGGTGCGCTTTCTCGGAGAGGGCGCGGAGGCCGCGCTCGCTGGGTTTCGCGCCGCGTGGGCCAAAATTCGCCCCGCGGTGCTGGGGCGCGCGGCGGTTCTTCCTCGGGTGTGGGCCACCTGAATGGTATGAAGCGGCCACGCCGCAGCCGGGTGGCTGCTCGACGCCCCGAACGGAGAAATCATGGAACTGTCACCGCGAGAAAAAGACAAGCTGATGCTCTTCACCGCGGCGCTCTTGGCGGAGCGTCGCAAGGCCCGCGGTCTCAAGCTGAACTACCCGGAGGCCGTGGCGTACATCTCGGCGGCGATCCTGGAAGGCGCGCGGGAGGGGCGCAGCGTCGCCGAGCTGATGGGAGCTGGCGCCGAGCTCCTGAGCGAGGAAGACGTGATGCCGGGCGTTGCGGAGCTGATCGAGGAGGTTCAGGTCGAAGCCACCTTTCCCGACGGGACGAAGCTCGTGACGGTGCACCACCCCATTCAGCCGCGGGGGGAGCCACATCCGACCCCCGGAGCCGTGGAGGTGGCGCCGGGAGACATCGAGCTCAACGCTGGGCGCACCACCCAAACCGTCGAAGTCACCAACACGGGGGATCGCCCCGTGCAAGTCGGCTCGCACTACCATTTCTACGAGGCCAATCCGGCGCTCGAGTTCGAGCGCGACAAGACGGAGGGCTATCGACTCGACATTCCCGCCGGGACGGCCATTCGCTTCGAGCCTGGCCAGAAGCGCACGGTCGAGCTCGTCCAATACGGGGGGCAGCGGATTGTCTACGGATTCAACGCCAAGGTGATGGGCGCGCTGAGCTGAGGCTCGCGACTGTAGGCTAGTGCTGTGTCCGCTGAGTCGCAATCACAAACCACCGCGGGCCGGTCCGCCTGGGGCGGCCCGCGGCGGTTTGCGCTGGGGGCTCGTCTTGGACACGACACCCCTTTTTTTCTCTGCGGCGCCTTCGGCGCCGACGTGCCCCGTCCGCCGCTCGAGGCAAGACGACACTCTTCCCGCGGCGACCGACAATCATTGATTACGACTCATCAGACGGGGCACTAGCTCGTGGCGAGCTGCTCGCCGCGACCCGACGACCACGAAGACGAGATGGCGAAGAATGGCGCGAGATCCGCGGCAGCCCTCACTGCGGGGGGCTGAAGGCGAGCGAGCGCATCCTTCGTCGACATCGAGGCTATCATGAAGACGATTTCGAGGCATGCGTACGCGGAGATGTACGGCCCCACCACGGGCGATCGCGTACGGCTGGGAGATACGGACCTCTGGGTGGAGGTCGAGAAGGACCATTGCATCTACGGCGAAGAGGTCAAGTTCGGCGGCGGCAAGGTGATCCGCGATGGAATGGGCCAGAGCCAGCGGCCCGCGGCCGAGGTCGTCGATACCGTGATCACCAACGCGTTGATCGTGGATCACTGGGGGATCGTGAAGGCGGACATCGGGATCGTCGGCGGCCGCATCTCGGCCATCGGCAAGGCGGGCAACCCCGACGTGCAGCCGGGAGTCGACATCGTGCTCGGCCCGGGCACCGAGGTGATCGCCGGTGAGGGGCTGATCGCCACGGCCGGCGGCATCGATTCGCACATCCACTTCATCTGCCCCCAGCAAGTGGAGGACGCGCTGATGAGCGGCATCACCACGATGATCGGCGGAGGTACCGGCCCCGCCGCAGGCACCAATGCCACGACCTGCACGCCGGGACCCTGGCACATCTCCCAGATGCTGCGGGCTGCCGATGCCCTGCCCATGAACCTCGGATTTCTCGGCAAAGGCAACGCGAGCCTCCCCGCGGCGCTCGAGGAGCAGATCGCCGCCGGGGTGCTGGGCCTCAAGCTGCACGAGGACTGGGGCACCACGCCGGCCGCAATCGACAACTGCCTCTCGGTTGCCGAGCGGTTCGACATCCAGGTGGCCATCCATACCGACACGCTCAACGAGTCCGGGTTCGTGGAGCATACGCTGGCGGCGATGAAGGGCCGCACGATTCACGCGTACCACACCGAGGGGGCCGGCGGCGGCCACGCTCCGGACATCATCAAAGCCTGCGGCATCGACCACGTTCTTCCGTCCTCGACGAACCCGACGCGGCCCTTCACCGTAAACACCATCGACGAGCACTTGGACATGTTGATGGTTTGCCACCATCTGGATCCGAAAATTCCCGAGGATATCGCCTTCGCCGAATCTCGCATACGCAAGGAAACGATCGCCGCGGAGGACATTCTGCACGATCTCGGTGCGTTCAGCATCATTGCTTCGGATTCCCAGGCCATGGGGCGCGTGGGCGAGGTGGTGTGCCGAACTTGGCAGACGGCTCACAAGATGAAGGTTCAGCGCGGCAGCCTGCCCGAGGACAGCGCGCGAGCCGACAACCTGCGCGTGAAACGCTATGTGGCCAAGTACACCATCAACCCTGCCATTGCCCATGGCATCGGCAGCGAGGTCGGCTCGCTCGAGGTGGGCAAGCGCGCGGATATCACCCTGTGGAAGCCGGCCTTCTTCGGTGCCAAGCCCGCCATGGTCATCATGGGGGGAAGCATCGTCGCCGCGCCGATGGGGGATCCGAACGCATCGATTCCCACGCCGCAGCCGGTGCACTACCGGCGGATGTTCGGGGCGCTCGGGGGCGCGCGCGCCCAGAGCAGCGTGACCTTCATCTCCCAGGCTGCCCTCGAGGCGGGGGTCGGCGACAGGCTGGGGCTGAGCAAGCGCACGCTCGCCGTCCACGGAGTGCGCGGGGTGAAGAAGCGAGACATGATCCTCAACGACGCGCTGCCGAAAATCGAGGTGGACCCGCAGAATTACCAGGTTCGCGCCGACGGCCAGCTACTGATTTGTGAGCCCGCCGAGGAGCTGCCCTTGGCCCAGAAGTACTTTCTCTTCTGAGCGAGCCGACGGAGCGATGACCGTGGAGGAGTTGTTCTTGAGGGAGGGCGGGGGGCTCTCCGGCGTCGCTGAGCCGGACCCGGCGCGTGAGCCGAGGTGCTTGGTGTTGCCCTACGAGGCTCGCCAGAAGAGCCGGTTCGTGGCCCGGCTCGATTCGGGGGAGGAAGTGCTGGTTCTGTTGCCGCGGGGCAGCGTGTTGCGCGGCGGAACGGAGCTGATCAGCCGTCAGGGGCGCCGCGTGGTCGCGGTTGCCGCGGAGCAGGCACTGAGCGTGGTGCGCAGCGACAGCGCGCTGTTGCTCGGCCGCGTTGCGTATCACCTCGGCAATCGCCACGTGCCTCTGCAGATCGAGGCGGGGCGGCTCGCTTACGAGCACGACCACGTGCTGGACGACATGGTCAGGCGGCTGGGCGCCGACCCCCGGGCGGAGCGAGGGCCCTTCGAGCCCGAGTCGGGGGCGTACGGCGCGGCAGCCGTGGTAGGCCACGACCATGGCCACCACCACTGAGGTCCCGAGCGCGCCGGCGGGCCGCCGCGAGAGCGCCTCCGCCCGCGCGGAGCCGGCGCAATCGGGTCCCGGCGAGCCCGCGCCGCCGGGCGGCTCGACGCCTCTGTTGCGGCTGATGCAGATCTCGAGCTCGCTGTTTCCCATCGGGGCGTTCGCCTACTCGCAAGGGCTGGAACAGGCCGTCGAGCGGGGCTGGGTGGACGGGGAAGAGAGCCTGGTCCGCTGGGTCACCGGGGTCGGCGGCGAGACGCTGCAGCGCCTCGAGCTGCCGCTGCTGCTGCGGGCGTGCGACGCCTTCCAGCGCGGGGACACACGTGAGGCGCTGGGCTGGTCGCGCCGGCTGCTGTGCAGCCGGGAGGCGCGAGAGCTCCGCGAGCAGGAGCTGCACTTGGGGCGGGCCTTTGCGCGCGCTCTCTCGGAGCTGGGGGTCCCCGGTGCGGTGGGGCTCGCGGAATCCGACTCCAGGAGCTACGCCGCTGCGTACGCCCTGGCGGCTAGCCATTTCGCGATCGGCGCCGATCAAGCCTGCCATGGGTACGCCTTCGCGTGGGCCGAGCAACAGGTGGGGGCGGCCCAGCGGCTGCTGCCGGTGGGTCACCTCGCGGGCCAAAGGGCGCTGAGCGCCGTGCTGCAGCGAGTGCCGGAGTGGGTGCGGGGGGCCGCCTCGCTGGGCGACGAAGAGGTCGGCAGCGCCACCCCCGCGCTGGCCATGGCCGCCGCGTGGCACGAGGTGCAGTACAGCCGACTGTTCCGGTCCTGATCTGGCTTGCCGCGGGGTTTCGGGACTGCTTCGGGGCGGCTTCGAGGTCACTCGGCGAGGCCGCCTCGCGGGTCGCGCGGCGCGAGCCGCCGTTTTTGTCCCACCCGGGCGGCCTGCTCTGGGTTAGGAAAGCACATGGAAAAGCAAGCGTTGCGGGTGGGAATCGGCGGTCCCGTCGGCTCGGGAAAGACGGCTCTCGTGGCCGCTCTGTGCGGCGCCATGCGCGACCGCTACCGCATGGCCGTCGTAACGAACGACATCTATACCCAAGAAGATGCGCAGTTCCTGGTCCGCAATGGGGCCCTGAGCGAGGACCGAATCGTGGGCGTGGAAACCGGCGGCTGCCCACACACGGCGATCCGCGAGGATGCCTCCATCAACCTCGAGGCCGTCGCCGAGTTGCAGCGCCGCTTCGAGGGTCTGGACATCGTGCTCGTCGAGAGCGGCGGAGACAACCTCAGCGCGACGTTCAGCCCCGAGCTCAGCGATCTGACGCTCTACGTGATCGATGTCTCGGCGGGCGACAAGATCCCCCGCAAAGGGGGGCCCGGCATCACGCGATCGGACCTGCTCATCATCAACAAGACGGACCTCGCGCCCCACGTGGGCGCCTCCCTGGAGGTGATGGAGCGCGATGCCCGAAAGATGCGTGGCGAGCGCCCCTTCGTCTTCACCAACCTCAAGACGGGCCGAGGCCTCGGCGAGGTCGTGGAGTTCTTGAAGCACCGGGGCGCGCTGCGCGGCTGAGCGGGAGCGTTCGGCTTCGGCACGCGCGCACGGCCCCGACGAGCCACGCCCGCCGGATCGGCACGCGGGTGATCGACGCCCTCGGTCCGTTCCACACGGATCGACGCGGGCGGGGGGCCAAAACCGCGAAGGGCCGAGTCTGGAATGAAAGGAAACGCAGGGGGGCCGCCGGCGAACGCGCGGCGCCCCTAGATAACACGTCCGCGGCAAAAATGCTGGCGTCAAAGGGCGGCTTGGCGCAGGGTCCGTCAGGCCGCGTCGGTGCGGCGAACCGCATCGAAACAGCCTTCCGCAGGATTCGACTCGCCGACCCGCGCGCCGAACGAATGTGACGCCTGCGGGCAACCTGGCAGCGGCTCGCTGCGTATTCCTCCGAAACTTCGATCCCGCGAGGGGTGACGTTTCGCCCAGCCCGTGGCATTTTCGCCAGATCCGGGGAGTGATGGGAGAGCTATTCTCATACCTTTTCAGCAATGATCCAGGCGCTCGCATCTGGCGAGCGCTCGCGCCCGCCATCTTGTTGGCTGCTTGGTTCATCGGCGGAGTCGGCGTCTACGCCGTGCGCTGCGCCATTCGAGGTAAGTACCGCGACGAGGAGATCGAGGCCAAGGGGCGCTCCCCCCTGCTCGGGTTGTGGCTGCGCCAGTACTTCGTCTGGGTCACCCGCCTACTCTGGAAGCTCATCGAGGCCACGGCGATTCCAGCCAACGCCGTCACGACGCTGGCGGCGCTGATCGCGCTGGCGAGCGGTTTCGCCTTTGCGGCCGGTCATTTTGCGCTGGGCGGCTGGTTGTACATATTCTCCGGGATTCTCGACGTGTTCGATGGTCGCCTGGCGCGCCTGCAGAAGGCGGATGGGCCGGCGGGAGCAGCCCTCGACTCCGTCCTCGACCGCTACGCCGACGGGGCCGTGCTGTGCGGCCTCGCCTGGTACTACCGCGAGTCCTGGGTGCTGCTGCCGGTGCTGGCCTCGCTGGCGGGCGGATTTCTGGTCAGCTACGTGCGGGCTCGGGGTGAGGGGTTGGGCGTGCAGGTGAAGGTGGGGCTGATGCAGCGGCCGGAGCGAATCGTGTGCCTCGGTGCGGCCACGGCTCTCAGCCCAGTCCTGTCTGCCTGGCTCGCTCCCAGCGACCCGCACCCGCCGCACTGGCTGGCCATCATCGGGTTGCTCTTTCTGGGCATCTCCAGCCAGTGGACGGCCCTGCAGCGGGTGGTCTTTCTCCTGCGGGAGCTCTCGCCCGCGCCGAAGCCGAAGCTGCTGTCGGCGAAGCGCGGTGGTTTGCCGCGCAGCGTGATATCCGCCGGGGCCGCGACGCTGGCCGATTTCGCGCTGGTGTCCGCCCTGGTGTCGCTGGGTGGCTACGTGGCGTGGGGCGCCACCGCCGTCGGTTGCCTGCTCGGGGCGGCCGTGAGCTTCTCACTCGGGCGCTACTGGGCCTTTACCCGCAACGCGACGCGTGCGGCCGTGCAGGCGCGCCGCTACGCGTTCGTGAGCGCAACCAGCTTGTTGCTCAACATGGGAGGGGTCGCCCTTCTGTCGCTGCTGCCGAACATCGACTATCGAATCTCCTGGCTCATCGTGCGCGCCGCCGTGTTCTCCTTGTGGAATTTCCCCCTGCATCGTGACTACGTCTTCGGCGGTGGCACACCGCGAGTCGATCCGCTGCGGGCTCCATTTGCTCCCCCCGTTTCGGAGCCCGGGCACGCCGCCGAATGACGCACGAGCGCCGGGCCGCCGCTGCGGGGCCGGGATTTTTCTTGGGGCCCCTCGCTCTCGCGTGCTTTCGGCATCCGCTGCGGGTGCTGATCGGCTCGGTGCTGGTTGCCGCGCTCTCGGTGCTGGGCGCTCGCTCGCTCACTCTCAACGCCGATCTGGCCGCGCTGTTGCCTCCGCGGTTTCCGAGCGTTCAGGCCCTGGAGCAGTTGAAGGAGCGCGCGGGCGCCACCGGCTACATCGTGGTCGTGGCCAAGGGGGCCCCTCTGCCGGCGGCCCGGCGCTTCGCGGATGCGCTCGAGCCGGAGCTCGAAGCGCTCGATTCGATCGTCTACGTCGACGTGCGCCGCTCGCGCGAGTGGATGCAAGAAAACGCGCTGCAGCTCGCACCCACCGAGAAACTGGAAGGTTGGGCGGAGCAGCTCGAGGAGCGCGTCGATAGAGAAATCCAGCGGCGCAGCCCGCTCCACTTCGACCTCGAGGAGGAGGACGACGAGCCGCAGCATCTCGATCTCGACGAGCTGGGTGCCGAGGCGCAGCTCGATTGGGTGCGGCATCAGACGGAAGGGGACTACTACGAGGACGAGGCCAGCGGCACCCTCGCCGTGTTCGCGCGCCCCGCCGCCCGAATTGCCGACCTGGACGTGGCGATCGGAGCCCTCGACCAGGTTCGGGCGGTGATCGACCGAGTCGATCCGAAGCGATTCGACCCGGGGATGCGCGTCGCACTCACGGGTCGGTACCAGAAGCAATACGATCACAAGCTGCAGATCCAACGCGATCTGGGCACCAGCTCACTGTTGGCCCTCGCCATGGTGTTGCTCTACCTGGCCTACTATTTCCGGCGCCTCTCGGCTCTTCAGCAGCTGGGGATTCCGCTGGTGCTGGGCCTGCTCGCCACGTTCGGCATCGTCGGCGCCACCTACGGGCAGCTCAACATTCTCACGGCCTTCATCGGCGCCATCCTGCTCGGCTTGGGCATCGACCACGGAATCCACCTACTGACGGGCTACCGCCAGCACCAGGCTCGCGGCTTCGATCGGGAGGCCGCACTGCTGCGGGCGTTCTCGCACACCGGTCGTGCCGTGACGATCGCCGTGTTGACGACGCTCGCCGGTTTTCTCGGGCTCAGCCTGTCGGAGTTTCGCACCTTCCGCGAATTCGGCGTCGTCGCGGCGCTCGGGATGGCTCTCGTGCTGGTCACCTATTCGACGGTTTTGCCCGCGCTGCTTCGGCTGACGGACCGCGGTCGACGCGACCAACACACGCGGGGCTTTTGGCTGCAGGGGGTCTCCCGGCGGCCGCGGCCGTGGCTGGTGGTCGCCTCGCTGTTCGTCGTGGCCTGCGTTCTGCCGGTCGGGCGCATGGGCTTCGACTACGACTTCAACGCGCTCCAGGATTCGGAGCTGCCCTCCTACAGGCTGGACAAGGAGGTCAACCGCCTTCTGGGGTACTCCCAGAGCCCCACGCTGATACTCACCAGCGGGGTGGCAGAGGAAGAGCGCATCAGCCGTGGGCTGCGCGAGGTGTCGACGCAGCGGGGCAGCTCGACCACCATCGACATGGTCGCGTCGCTTTCGGATTTCGTGCCCGCCGACGCCGGCCGCAAGTTGGAGGCCATCCGGAGAATGGGCCGCGCCGCGCGGCGGCTCCGCTCCGAGTGGTTCGAGACGGCGGAGGCCCGGCGGGCGCACCAGCGGCTGCTCACCATGACGGAGCAGCCGCCCATCACGCTCGAGTCGTTGCCTCAGAAGCTCAAGCGCCAGTTCGGGTTGAAGCCGGGCCGCAGCCCGCGCGAGCGGTTGGGGGTGGTGATGGTCTTCCCGAACATCTCGCTGGCTCGGGGCGACCGAGTGATGGAGTTTGCCTCCGAAGTGCGGTCGGTTGCGGGCAGCGCCCCCGTTGCGGGGGAGTCGATGGTGCTCGCGGACATCCTGGAGACCGTCAAGGCCGAGAGCCGCTGGGTGCTCGCGCTGACGGCTCTGGGGGTGTTTCTGGCGCTCTGGCTGTTGCAGCGCCGGCTGGCCTCGGCCGGTGTCGCGATGGCCAGCGCGGGGCTGAGCCTGGCCGCCGCCTTGGGCCTTTCGGCGGCCCTTGGAGTGAAGCTCAACTACCTGAACATGGTCGTCATTCCGGTTCTGTTCGGGGTCGCGGTCGACGGTGCGGTGCACCTGCTCAGCGAGCGCCGTGCCGGCGTCGACTTGACGCAGGCGCTGCGCGCGATCTGGGCGTCGCTGCTCACGACCTCCCTGGGCTTCGGCGCTCTCCTGCTCGCGGATCATCCCGGCCTGCGGAGCATGGGCACCCTGGCGCTCCTGGGCCTGTTGTGTAACGCCGTCGTCAGCCTCGTGCTGCTGCCGGCCTGGTTCGCCCAAAAGCGGCCGGAGGACTCGGCGGCGCAGGCTTCGATATCGCAGACTTCTTACCCCACCCAATGAAAGTATCCCACGAATGAAGAAACCCGAGAGCCTGCAGCGCCCCGAGGGAAAGCTGGCCGTCTTCCTGCCCGGCTTGGGAGCCGTGGCCACCACCTTCGTGGCCGGCTGCTTGCTGGTGCGCAAACAGCAGGCCCTGCCCGTTGGGTCGCTCACCCAGATGGGGACGATTCGACTGGGCAAACGCACCGACGACCGGACGCCCAAGATTGCTGACTTCGTGCCTTTGGCCTCCCTATCGGATCTCGAGTTCGCCGCCTGGGACCTCTTCTCGGACAACGCCTACGAGTCCGCCACCTCGGCTCGGGTGCTCGAGCCCCACCACCTGGACGCGGTGCGCGAGGAGATGTCCAGCATCGAGCCGATGCCGGCCGTCTTCTACCCGGAGTACGTCAAGCGCCTGCACGGTCCCCACGTCAAGGCTCAGCCCAGCAAGAAGGCGATGGTCGAAGCCGTTCGCGAGGACATCCGTCGCACGCTGCGCGAAAAGGGGTGCAGTCGAGGTGTGGCCGTCTGGTGCGGCTCGACCGAGATTTACGTCGAGCCCGGCCCCGTGCACGCCAGCATCGAGGCCTTCGAGGCAGGTCTCGAGGCGTCGGATCCGCTGATTACCAACAGCCAGATCTACGCCTGGGCCTGCATGCTGGAAGGCATCCCGTTCGCCAACGGGGCTCCCAACCTGACCGTGGATTTTCCTGCGGCGCAGCAGCTCGCCAAACGGACGGGCACGGCCATCGCCGGCAAGGACTTCAAGACCGGCCAGACCTTGATGAAGACGATTCTGGCGCCGGGGCTGAAGGCGAGGATGCTGGGGGTGCGCGGCTGGTTTTCCACGAACATTCTCGGCAATCGCGACGGCGAGGTGCTGGACGACCCGGACAACTTCAAGACGAAGGAGGTCAGCAAGCTGGGCGTGCTCGAGCACATCCTTCAGCCGGATGTCTATCCGGAGCTCTACGGGGACCTGTACCACAAGGTACGGATCAACTATTACCCCCCCCGCGGGGACGCCAAGGAGGGGTGGGACAACCTCGATATTACCGGGTGGCTCGGCTACGACATGCAGATCAAGGTCGACTTTCTGTGTCGAGACTCGATCTTGGCGGCGCCCATCGTTCTCGACCTCGCGCTCCTGCTCGATTTGTCGAGTCGGGCCGGCTTCTCCGGCACTCAGGAGTGGTTGAGCTTCTTCTTCAAGAGCCCGATGACGGCCCCCGACCTCTACCCAGAGCACGATCTCTTCATCCAGCTGATGAAGCTCAAGAACACGCTTCGCTGGATGCAGGGCGAGGATCTCATCACCCACTTGGGCAACGAGTATTACGACTGAACGTCAGGGGGCGCGCCGAACCCGACCGCGGCCTCGAGCGAGCGGCCTCGCGGCGGGGCGGACCCATACCGCTCCCCCGCGCCCAGCGCGCACGGGTGGCCACAAGCCCGCGAGCGGCTCTGCTCGACGCAGTGGTCAGAGGTTGAAGAAGCGCCGCCCGCGGTAGATGTAGGCGCGCTTCTTTCCACTCGTGGGCGCGCTCTGTGGCTCACGCGCCTCCGGCGGCGTCGGCTCCTCGGCTCCCGACTCGAGCGCAACGCGCAGCTGCTCGACGGCGACCGTCGCCGCCATCTGCAGCGCCGCCTGATTGACGTTCGTGGGGGCCAGCACACACAGGCTGCCTTGGGAGAAACGGCGGATGAACAGACCGTGCGAGGCGAATTCGAGGGTGATGTCCTGCGCGCGGTCGCCCGTGGGCAAAACGCCCCACAACCGTGAGATCCGCGGAGCAGCCGCCGCCAGCGACGCTTCTTCGATCACCGAGGGCACGTCGCGGGCGACCACGCGCCCCTGCGTGTCCACGAAGAAGCTTCCGTAGACGCCCTCGATGTCGCGCAGGGCCGGTAGCGCTTCGTCGGCCCTCATTCCCGCACCCCCGTCGGCTCGTCGAGCGCCCGGGCGCCTTCTCTGTGCGAGAGGCTCGCCACGAGGTTGCCGTCGGGAAGCCGGCAGACGACCATGGTCGTCGAGTGGCCTCCGACTCGGATGGCTTGCGGCTGACCCGAGCTCATGGCCATGCCGATCAGCTCGGCCAAGCGAGCGGCGTAGGCAACGCGCGCGGCGAAATCAGCGGGCCCCGGCCCGCGGCTTTGCAGCACCTCGCCTTTTGCGGATAGCACGGCGTCGGTGATGCTGCGCCCTGGGCTGGAAGTAGGGACGTGCCAGCTCGGCTCCGCGCTTTCGACCGGGCGCGCGGCGGTCAAGCCGCTGCGAAGGGTGCGAGAGCTGGGCCGCGGCCGGGGTGGCAGAGGCTTCGGCTCCCCGGCGTGCTCCGCCTCGTCCGCCTCCTTGGCCGCGCGAAGCAGCAGCGCGTCGAGGCTCGTGTGCACCGTTCGAGTCTCGGTGGGCTCGTCACGCAGCGTTTGAAACCTGCCTTCCCCCCAGCCGAGAATCTCCAACACGGCCTCTTCTCCTTCGGCCGAGGGGCTCTCCGCGTGCACCAGCTCACCGGCTCGCAGGTGCAACTGCCCCACGCCGCCGGCCGCGGCAATGCGAAAAACCCCGGTGGTATGCGAAAGGGACTCGATTTGAAGAAGGGTGGGGAGACTGACGTTCTCGAGATACGCTCGGAAGCCGCTCGTCGGCGCCTTCTGGTCGTCGTTGACTTGCTCCGTTGGTTTCATTGGCCGATCCTCGTCGTTCTGAAATGTGCTCCACCTACGCCATGCCGACTACATTGGGACATATGGCTGACCACGTTTCCAAAGGGTTTTTTGGGTTGCCACCCGCGGGGCTCGTTGGTGTCCTGTGGGCGATACACATCGGCCCGAAGTTCGCCTCTTGCGGTGCGGCCTGGCGAGCAGCCCGCCGGAAGCGGTCGCCGCTGCGCGAGAGGGTTTCGCTCCCGGGCGGCTCGCCACACCGCGAATGAAGTCGAACGGTGGTTCGTGGAGGGGACGGCCACGAATGTGACATTTCGACGCCCCGGCCGTCGTCACTCGCGCGACGACCGACCGGAGTGAAGCCGTCGCTCGGCTTTTCGGCCCGGTCCGATTGCGCGCCGCCGGACTGTAGGGCGGACGGTTCGTCGGGCACGTCCCGAACGGTCGCTCGGAGCCTTCCGCGCGGGGCATTCAGGTGGGGGGGCGCCTTCTTTCGCGCGGGGCCCGCGCGCAGCCTCCGGGCGAGCCGTCACGAACCGTCGCGAGCGCTCGGTGGGATCGGATCGACGGCGTAGCCATTGGCCGGCTTCGAGGAAACCCTGGGAGCTCCGCCTGGGGTGGCGGAGGGCGGTGCAGCCATCGGGGTGGCCGCCGAGGGCGCCTCGGCGCACGCCTCGATGATTCGGGCCCGGCGCTCGGGCGGGGCGTGGTAGCTTGAGCTTTCGCGGCGGCCGCGGAAGAAGGCGATCGCCGCTGCATTGGCGGCGGAGTCCGAGTGGCGAGCTGCCCAGCAGTCCGCCACGGCTTCGGCGCATGGCGAATGGATCCCTACGGTACGACCGTGGTGGTGGGCTCGCTCGTGTGCCACCACGAACCGGCACAGGGCCGGCCCGTACACCTCGCAAAGCGGGCGGCTCACGAAGATGGCCTCCCCGCGTGCCATGCCCAGGCGCAGGTCGTTGGTGTACATCACCGGGACGGACTCGCTCGGCTCGGCTGCGAAGTCGACGGGTGACCCGAGCAGGCACGTTTCTTCGGCCGCGGCGGGCCGCGCCCTCGCCCGATGATGGCAGCCCGCGCCGAGCACCACTGCGAGGCTGACCCCCATCGCGACGGCCGCTTCGCCCCCGACGCCAAGACGAGAGCGTGTGTGTCGTTGTGGTCGCACGCGGGCGTCTTCGCACTAGGCAGTGCCATGGCGCAACACCTGGCCGTTTCCGGTTTGTGCAGCGTTTCGGTTTGGAACCCATCTTCGAAACCGGTCTGGCACATTCGACGGATCGATCCAGCCTGGTGCGAGGTCTTCCGCTGCCAGTCCAACGGCACCTCGTCGGCTCCGTCGCCTCGCCGTGCCGGATCCCGCGGGGCCGGTGGCTCGGGATTCGCGCTCGCAGGTCGATGGCTCCCCGCGCGAGGAGTCAGCCGACTTCGCCGCCTTCGAAGCCGTGGCCGCTCGCTGTGCAGCCCCGCTACCTCGGGGCCGCGAGGCTCTGGCCGACGCGTGCGCCGCCGCGAGCCGTGGACGGGCAACGGCGTCGGCCAAGCCGGCCGTGCCCCGAGCCAGGGCGCCGAGTTCGTGGATCGGCCCCCGCGAGGGCCGCTCGGGCGCCGGGCGGTGAGTGCCGAGGGCCGCGACAGCCGTCGACCCCGCTGCTACGCTCGCGCGTCGTGCAGCCCCTGACGAGAGAAACCACCGCTCCCGCGTTCACGGCCCTTCGAGCGGGGCCGTTCGGGCGCCGCTCGCGGAAGCTGGCTGGCTTGGTGTTGACGGCAGTCGCCGTGCTCGGAGGGTGCCGTCAGGGGGCGGAGCGTGAGAGCTCCGCCAGCTCGTCGACGCAGGCTGCGCCCCCCCCCGGGGCTGCGGGGCTCGGCTCCCCTGGGGCCGCCGCTCGGCCCGCTCGGAAGAAGCACCGCAAGAACCTCTATTCCGTACCGGAGCTCACGCCCGAAGCGCTGCGCGTGGCGCTCGAGCAGCGCTGCCAAGCGGCCAAGGCGCAGGGCCGCCCGGTGCTGCTCGAGTTCTCTGCGGGTTGGTGCCGCGACTGCCTGCGCCTGCAGAGCATGAAGCAATTGCCAGCCCTGCAGAAGCAGCTGGCTTCGGTCGAGCTGCTGACGGTCAACGTGGGAGATTTCGATCAGCACCAGTCGCTGCTCGAGGCGTTCGGCGTCAAGGCGATTGCCCGCTGGGAGCTCCTGCAGCCGGGCGAGTGCTCGGCGCCGCCCTGGCAATGGGCGCGCCTGGGGAGCCGCACGCTCGAGCCCGAGACGGGGGCGAGCGTTTCTGCGGTGGAACTCTCCCAGTGGCTCGCCGTCAGGAAAGGCGCCAGCGAGGGCTAAATGAGCGAGCGCCCTGCTCGAACGGTCTTGCGTGCTCCCATCGGGCGAAGGCACGAAGAGCCGTCCGTTCGCTGGCCTTCGGCGCGACTCATCCCCCCAAATATTGCAGAAGAGGGCGCGCTCGGGTGGAGCACGCTCGAATTGCGTCGTCAGCAGCGCGAGGCGCTCCTCGCGCTTCGTCCGATTCACCGCTTGGGTTTTCGAGCGTTTCCCCCGAAATGAGCGGGCGAGAATCTCGAACCCTCGTCTCGCGCGAGCGCCGTCGTTTTGGGCCGTGGCCGGCCTCGACTCGTCACGGGGGTTGGGTGCCGGGCGCGGCGGCGGCGAACCGCTCTCGATACACCGCCGGCGTCACGCCGAAGTGCCGCGTGAACAGGCGCCACAACGTGCTCACGTCGCCGAGGCCGGCGCCCTGCGCCACCTGAGCGAGCGAGAGCTGCGGCCGCTGCAGCAAGCGCTGGCTCTCCGCGAGCCGGTGGCGGCGCACGAGCTGGGCGGGCGCCAGGCCCCACTCTCTCTTGCACATTCTGGACAGGTTGCGAGGGCTCATGGCGACGTGCCGCGCGAGGCGCTCGACCGGCAGCGGCTCTACCAGGTGACTCGTGATGAAGCTGCACAAGCCGCGCAGCGCCTGCGGCTCCCTCGACTGCAGCTCGAGCTGCTCGCTGAACTGCGCTTGGTGGCCGCTTCGGTGCAGGAAGAGAACGAGCCGCTTCGCCACGGACATCGCCACTCCGTGGCCGTGGCTCTCCTCCACCATGGCCAGGCAGAGATCGATCCCCGCGCTGACGCCAGCGGAGCTCCAGATGTGACCGTCGCGGGTGAAGATCCCCCGCTCTTGCACCTGCACGCCAGGGAAGCGCTGACGGAGTCGGTCTACGAACGCCCAGTGTGTCATGGCTCGCCGCCCTTCGAGCAACCCCGCCTCGGCGAGGAGGAAGGCTCCCGTGCAGATGGAGGCCAGCGCACCGACCTCGCGGCCCCGCCGCCTGAGCCACTCGACGAGCTGTCGGCGTTCGTTCGGGAAGGCGCTGCGCGGGCCCACGCCGACCACGAAGGCCCAGTCCGGCGGCTTCTTTCTGAGCGATAGGGTTTGCGCGCCGGCGAACGCCAGCCCATGGCGGGTCGTTACCTCCGCGCCGAACGGGCTGAACAGCTGGATGTCGAAAGCCCGCGCCCCGAGCACTTCGTTGGCGTGCCCCAGGACGGACCAGGGACCCGCCAGGTCCATCGGCTCCGTGCCGGGGCACGCCAAGAACCAGACACGCGTCGTCACCGGCCCCATCATGGCAGAACTGAGGAGGGGGCCGGGGCCCCGCGGGCGCTTTGGCAGGATTTGCAAAGAGTATGTCATTTCGGTCGAGGTCCGGAGGGCCCACGCTGAAGTCGTCGCGCTGCCGCGGGGCGCCTCCGCGGCGAGTCGCGCGCGCATCCAAGTGTCCACGACCCCGAACCAAAGGAGAATTGCATGACCGATGTCACCCGTATCGAGGTGCCCGAGTGGGGCGCAGGGCTTCGCTCGAAGCTGGTGCCCGACACGGCGCTGTGCCGTGAGGCTGCCGAGTACGCGTGGGAGGTCAGCGAGCCCTACCTTTATCACCACGTGCTGCGCTCGTTCCTGTTCGCCGCGGACGTGGGCAATGCCCGCGGCATGAAGGCAGACCGAGAGCTGCTGTTCGTCGCCTGTGTTCTGCACGACCTCGGGCTGACGGAACAGGCACCGGTTCAGGCGCGCTTCGAGGTCGAAGGGGCGGACATGGCGCGCGCGTGGGGCGAGCGCCACGGAATGGCGCCGCCGCAGCGGGAGTTGCTCTGGGACGCCATCGCTCTGCATACCACGCTCGAGATTCCGCAGCGCAAGGCGCCCGAGATCGCGCTTTGCCAGCTCGGCGCGGCCATCGACATCGGCTTCGTGCCGGTGAGCCTGGTGTCGCGATCGGTCCTGCAGGAGGCGTTGGGCCACTTTCCTCGTTCGGGTCTGAAGCAGAAGCTGCCCTCGGCTCTCTGCGCTCTGCACCGCAGGAATCCCGAGGCCGCGGGGCGATCTCCCGTCACCCGCGCGGCGGCGCAGCGGATGGGCGAGCCGCTCGCGCCTTCGCCGCACCTGTGCGACGTAATCGCCGCGGCCGACTTCCCGGAGTAGGCGCTCCGTCCTCCAGCGACGGATGACCCGTCCCGGCGCTGGACGCGATCGACTTCGCCGGGAGCCGTTGGCCGCGCCGCGCGTACGTCCAGCCCGCGGGGCGCGCTCGGTGCCTGGGGGCCCACCTCGGTTGCGGTCCGTGACACTTCAGGGGGCCCAGAAGGAGCCTGGCCCGTTTGCTCGAGAAGTCGCGGTCCGGGCGGCGGCTCTCAGGGCGCGGCACCGGACGGCGGCGCCGGGGGAGCCGGGGCAACCGGGTGGTGGGCGCCCCCGGTCGTCGGCGCCGAGGGGGGGACCGCAGACGCAGCCCCTCGCTCACCCGCGCTCGGGCAGGCCGGCCCGGATTGGGCCGCACCTCGACAAAAAAAAACTGCCCTCCGCGTTGCGGGGGTTGCGCGCGGCTCGCCCGTACACATCTTGCTTGCGCCGGTGACGAGCCGGCGAAAATCGAGAGGCGACGACCCCCTGGTCCTCGCCCCCGCGAGCGAAGGGGCTCGCCACTTTCGAAGGAGGTTACCATGCTGACCCTATACAGGCCTTTTGGCGACTTGTTGCGCGACGAATTCTTCAACAACGGTTGGCCTCTCACCCGAGAACTGGCTCAGGCCCGCGCCGGGTTCACCCCTGCCGTCGACGTCGTCGAGGAAGAGGGCGCGTATCTGGTGAAGGTCGAACTCCCCGGCGTCAAGCCAGAGGAAATCGAGGTAGAGATGAAGGAAGGTGTGCTCACCTTGCGCGGAGAGCGCAAGCAAGAGCACGATGAAACGCGAGAGGGCTATCGCCGGATCGAGCGCACCTACGGGCGGTTCCAGCGATCGTTTTCGCTCCCCGAGGGCGTACGGTCCGACGCAATCGAAGCCCACTCGGCAAACGGCGTCCTGACCATCACGGTGCCCAAGCCGGCACCGAAGGTCGACGAGGTGAAGCGAATCGAGGTCAAGGGCCCAGGGATCGTGGAGCGCGCCAAGCGGGCGGTCGCCAAGGTGATGGATCCCCCGGCCGCAACGCCCCAGTGACTCGGTAACTCCGAGACTCCGGGCAGGCGAAACCACCCTGGCCAAGAAGGAGGGAACATTCGCCGAGGTTCGCGCTCACGACCCTCGTAGGGCGCCGCACGATAGCGCTGGTCGCAAGCGCAGCGAGGTCGCGACACTTTCGTCTGGGTGTCTGCGACCTCGCTTTTTTGTGGGGGGGGGCAGGACACGGCCCGCCTGCTCGCCGAAGCTACTCGGCACCGCTCGACTTGAGCGAGCGCAGCATCAGCCCCAGGCCCCCGAAGCAGAGCACGAGTAGCACCAGCAGCTCGAAGACGCTCATGTTGCGCAGCCGAAGGTGAATCGAGGAGATGACGCCGAAGACGAGCGCGAGCAGGGCACTTCCGCCCAGCAGCCAGCCCGCCTTGTTCTTCGAGTCGTAGAAAACCAGTAGGACGCCGCCGATGAACGGGATGAGCACCATCCCCGTGGTGACGCCGAAGCCCCCGCCCACGGAGAAGAGGCGCATGCCCATGCCAAAGCGCGATGTGACGATGATCGAGCTGAGCAGCAGGTAGCCCCCGCCGACGAGCATCCCCAACCCGAGAAAGAACTGCCCGACGCCGCCGGGCGTTCCGCCGGCACCCCTCACCGAGTGACCTTTGCCGCTGCGTTGCTCTTCATGCCCTCTGGGCAGTATCTCCCCCTCGGCTGCCCAGGGCAAATCCTTCGACCCGCCGTGGGTCCGCGCGATCCGCTCGTCGGGCTCGCTCGGCGAGGGGCGCGGCCTCGCGCCTCGCTCCGAGTGGAACACCGGATTGTTTGCCGGGTGGGGCGCTTTCGGCGGGTGGCGCGCGCCGGTGCCCGAAGGACCACGGGCCGCCGCGTCGCCGGACCGACGGGCAACGGGCCAAAGTCCGCGGGCGCCCGCCCTCGCGGGCGGAGCTCGGGCCGCGTGCGCACTTTCGGGCGCTCTGCCCGCAGCTCGCCGACCGCCTCGGGGGCGGCTCGTTCGCGGACGCCCCGACCAGCCGGCGACGGCTCCGCATCGAGGACGGCGCGCGCGTCGGCATCGACCCGCTCGAGTTGCCGTTCTCCGCGCGCGAGCCCCCGCGGGCGGATCGAATCGCACCTGCTCGCTGCGCGGCCCGACCTGGTTCGGGTGACCCGGAAATGCACCGCTTCGAGGCAGGTGTGGGCGCCGCGAGCGCCGCCGCTGGTCGTGGTGCGCAGGGGATGCTACTCGTGGGGTCGTGTTGGGACCGCAGCGCTCGTCGCCCGCAGCAGCCCGGCCCGTCCCCGCGTTGGCGAGCGCGCGTTCGCTCGGGGCCGGTCGCGCGCCACGCCGCGGAGGCGAGCCGGGCGCAGGCCCCGGTCGTTTCGGCTCGAGCGGCCTCCGATTCGTCGGGGGGCGCCTTTCCAGTAGCTGGGTGCGGCGGGTTCCGCGGTTGTTCGTCGCGGGCTTCGCGTTTTCTTCGGTGCTGTGTGCCCCCCTTCCCGGCTGGTCGCAGCCGCCGCCGGCTGGTCTCGCGCCGGGCGGCTCGCGGGAGGCCGCCCGCCGCGCCGGTGGCCCCCCGGGAGCCCGCCCGGGGTCGAGGGGACGGTCGCCGCACGGTGAGAGACTCGGCAGGGGTCGATGAGCTCGTCGGCCATTCGCGAGCCAAGGCGCCGCTCGCGGAGACCGGGGGCAGGCCATCGAGAGCATTCGACGGCGGCCAAGTCGTGTGGGCCGCCCGGGCGAGCGCCTTTTGGGGGAAGCCGGGGGCGCTGCGCAGAAGCGCCCGCCAGAGCCGTCGAGGCCGGGCTGAGCGCAGGAGGGTGGGCGTCGGCTTCGCCCGGGGGCTTCAGCGGATCTGGGCGGGGCGCTCGCAGACGTACAGCTTGGCGTCCGCGCAGGGTTGGTCGTACCAAAGGCCGTCGGTCAGCAGACGCTTCTCGATGCAGTTGGACCCCGGGGGCTGATCGGGCTGCCCGAAGCCCCAGTTGCCGAAGGCGACGGCCTCGCCATCCGTCCAGCGCATCACACCATCTCCCTGCGTATCGCTCGCGCCCAGCCACACGTTCTGATCGGTGAGCGAGGCGATGAAGTCGTCCTCGGCAAAGTCGTCGACCCGCGCGAGACTCGCGCCGCGACCCGCGCACTCGTCCCGGGCGCTCCACCAGTTCGACGAACCCAGGGAAAGCTCGTAGCAGCTGCTGTCGCCGGGCCCGAGTACTCCCTGCTCGCAGAAGGGCCCGGGAGGTGGCTCTTCGACGGGATCCGGCTCGCTCTGCGAGCCCTCTTCGCTTTCGCTTTCGCTTTCGCTTTCACCTTCCGCGCTGCCCGCAGACTCGGTGCCGGAGCTCGGGGGATCGGCGGCCGTCTCCTCGTCGAGAGTGGCTTGCGGTACCTCGGCCTCACTCGGCTCGGGCGGTACCGCCTCCGGCGGCACTTCGCCCGCTGGCGCTTCTGCCACCGCTGCGCCTTCCGGCTCCAGCGGCGAAGCCTCCACCTCGGGCGGAGCCGCATCGCGTGGGGGCATGTCGCCCGGGGGCTCCGCCGAAAGCTCGGAGTCGGCCCCAGGCTCGGGATTTCGTGAGTAGTCGTCTAAATCGCTCGCCGGCAGGCACGCAAGCATCGAGCTCCACGCCATTTTTATAAGCGTACTCCTTGCCTGCTGGAGCCCTGGTAGCGATCTCATACACTACTAGTGTCCTTGTTTGCGCTTGATGTCGATTGCTGGGGGTAGGTTTTTGTTGTCGACGTTGGCGCCTCTGCGCAGGCGGCGGCTCGTCGCGACGACGGCATCTCGCGCCGCGAGAGAGGCCGCTCTCGCCGCTTCGCTCGCCGGAGGATGTCGGCCGTGCCGAGCGTTCGACGCCCTCCGACGACGAGGCCGCCGCGCCCGTGCGGCGACGGCGCGAGCCCCGTTCTCGTCGGGCTCTCGACTCGCGAGCTTCTGGCAGGCTGGTTGGGTGGAAGGCGGGCCCGCCGCGGTCGCGTTCTCCAACAAGTACGACGACTCGAGCAATCCCGCCCGAGAGTTCTCCCCGATCATGAGCTGCTCGGCGGCGGACCGGGCGTGCCCGATCGCGAACGGCGAGCCTGCGCGTGGCGATTCCATCCGAGGATCCGAAGCTGGCAGACGGAACGGATGGAGAAGCCGCGCGCTACGGCGACGGCGGCGTGCTCTCTCATGAGTCGCGTCGGGTCCGCCCGAGACAGCGCCCCGCCGCGCGGCCGCTTCGGCGTTCGAAGGATGCTCGAGGCCTCCCCGTTTCGGGCAGGGCTCAGTGCAGAGCGGCTTCGACGGGTGGGGGATCCGACAGATCGACCGGGCTGGGGCTTTCACCGAGCGCCTCCAGTAGAGCCGGCCCTTCGAGGCTTTCGCGCTCGAGCAATTGCTCGACGAGGTGGTCGAGCGTGGCGCGCTGCGCCCGCAAGACTCGGTCTGCCTGCACGCGCGCCTGCGAAAGCAACGAGCGCGTCTCTTTCTCCAGCCGCGCGAGGGTGCCGGGGCTCACGCCACTGCCGCCGCCCGGCGATTGGCCGAGCAGGGCATTTCGCACGCGGTGGTCGTAGTAGACCGGACCGATGCTCTCACTCATCCCGTATTGCGCCACCATCTCGAAAGCCAGGGCGGAGGCCTGCTTCAGGTCTTCGCTGGCGCCGGTCGAGAGGCTGCCAAGCACCAGCTGCTCTGCGACGAAGCCGCCCAGTAGCACACGCAGCTCGGCTTCGAGCTCCGGGCGCGTCTTGAGGTGGCGATCCGCCTGGGGCACTTGCTGGGTGGCGCCCAACGCCTTGGCGCGAGGCAGGATGGTGATGCGCCGCAGGGGTGCCGAGAGGTTGCCGAAGTGTGCGGCGATGGCGTGCCCCGCCTCGTGCACGGCCACGCGACGGCGCTCCGCTCTGCCGAGCTTCGACTCGCGCGGATCTCCCAACACGATCTTGTCGTAGGCCGCGGCGAAGTCGACCTCCCCAATCTCCTCGGCGTCACGCCGCGTGGCGTGGAGCGCCGCCTCGTTGACGAGGTTCGCCAGATCCGCGCCGGAGAAGCCCGGCGTGTCACGGGCCACTCGCTCGATATCCACCTTCTCGGAGATGGGCTTCTTGCGCAGGTGGACCTGCAAGATGGACTTTCGCGCGTCCAGCTCGGGCCGGTCCACCATGACCTGGCGATCGAAACGCCCTGGGCGCAGTAGAGCCGCATCGAGCACGTCGGGGCGGTTGGTCGCCGCCAGCACGATCGTTTCATCGCTGTGCTCGAAGCCATCCATCTCGGCGAGGAGTTGGTTGAGCGTCTGCTCGCGTTCGTCGTTGCCGCCCCCGAGGCCGACCCCGCGTGCACGACCGACGGCATCGATCTCGTCGATGAAGACGATCGCCGGGGCGCTCTTGCGCGCCTCCTGGAACAGCTCGCGGACGCGGGACGCACCGACGCCGACGAACATTTCGATGAACTCCGAACCGCTGATGGAGAAGAAGGCCACGCCCGCCTCACCGGCCACGGCCCGCGCCAGCAGGGTCTTGCCGGTACCTGGCGGGCCCACCAACAAGAGCCCGCGGGGGACCCTGCCGCCCAGGCGGCGAAAGCGCTCCGGCTCCCTGAGAAAGCTCACCACCTCCCCGAGGTCACGTTTCGCCGCATGCAGCCCCGCCACGTCGTCGAAGCGGACCTCCACGGCATCCCGCTTTTCGAAGCGCTTGGCTCGCCCCTTCACCATGGTCGAAAGCGGGCCCCCGCCGGCGATCATGCCCTGCGCGCGACGGGAAAGCCACACCCACAGCCCGATGATCAGGGCCCACGGGAGCAGCCCCAACACGACCTGCGTGATCAGCGGTTCCTCGTTTTCGCGATTGTCGATGGCGGGGACGTGGGCACGCAGGGTGGGCCACAAGTCGGGATCCGTGCTCGGTACGATGGTCTCGAAGGTGCTCACGGAGCGCCCGTCGATCTGCCGGGCCGAGCGAAGCTTGCCGCGGACGTGATTCCCACGGAGCTCGACCCTCTCGACCCGATCTTCTTGAACGAGTCGAAAGAACTCGGAGTACTGAAGCGGAGGTTGCGGGGGCGCGGAGTGGGCGAGCTGCCACACGCCGAGAGCGACCAGCATGATTCCGAGCACGAACCAACCTCCCCAAGGAGGGGGCGACTGACCGCCCGATGGTGGTCGGCTCGGAGGGGGGCTCGGGAGCTTGTTTCGGGGGGTCACGACACGTTCTTTTTTGCATGGTCTGCGCCAAACCGCTCGCCGAATAGGCCCCCGAATGCCCGCGCAATACTGACGTGCCCGTCGAACCGAGCGTGCAATATCGTCGGAAGGGGCGATCGGGCGGGCAAATTTTGCGCAGCCTGAGTCGCCGGGTCGGCGAGCGACCCAGGGCACCAGCACCAGCTCGGTCGCGAGAGTTGGTGGATGGCCCGTGCGCTCGCCGCCAGATCCCGGATCCACGAGCCGTCCGGCGCCGGGACAGCCGACTCGTCGAACCCAGCGCTGTCGCGCCGTTGCGCTGCAGGCAGGCCGGAACAATCGCGCTCGACGACAAGCCGTCCCGCAGACGGTGGCGTCGGCGTCGTCGTTCGTCGCCTTCGGGGGGCCGCACCCGATGTGGCATGGGAGCGCGGAGGTTCGTGAATGTTCGCGAGGGCCGGGGAACGCTTGCGCCGAGCGTCGACCAGATGCAGGTTGTCGCTGCGATGGCGCGGCGCTCGTGGCCTGATCGTCATCCGCTGGGGCCATTCGTCCGCGGGCGACCCGCCCGTGCTTCGGCTCTGCGCGCGACCGGCGAAATGCACTCTGGCTCGACGCCGTTCGGTATTACTTTTGCACCCGCGGAGGCTCGAAGATGCGACACGAAGCTTCGAGGTTTGAACAGGAAAGACAATACGCGGATCGGCCGCGCTCCGAGCCGCGCCCCCGCGTCGCGGAGCCAGTCGATGCGGATTCGTTGCAGCTTCTGGTCGTCTCGCGGGACGCCGACACACGTCGGGACGTGCTCGATTCGCTGCGGGCTGCCGGGCACGGCGCGCACGCCGTCGAAGTCGGCGCGTTGAGCGCGCGGCTCGGGGCGCCCGGCGTGGATGCCGTCGTCTGCGACGCCGAGTTGCTCGCTCCGGGCGAGCCGAGTCGGCTCCCCGAGGCCTTCCAGCGCCACCCCGGCGTGGGGATCCTCGTCCTCGAGGCCGCGGGGGCCGCGCCGGAGGCGTCGATCGGCGAGATGCTGCAAGCCCGCGTGCTGGCTCGTTTGCGCAGGCCGCTCGAGCTCGAGCCGCTGGCGCTCGGTCTGTTGCGCTTGCAGCATTTGGTGGACGCGCGGCGTCTGGCTCAGCGGTCCCCGGCGGCGGGCGACCCCGAGCTCGAGCGTCTGATTGGCTCCTCTCCGGAGATGGTCGCGCTGCGCAGGCGCATCGTGGTCTTGGCCCGCAGCCACGCAACCGTGCTCGTGACGGGCGAGAGCGGAACGGGCAAGGAGCTCGTGGCCAGGGCGATTCACCGCTGCAGTGTGCGGCGCAAGGCTCCTTTCGTGGCCATCAATTGCGGGGCCATTCCCAGCGGCTTGGTCGAAGCGGAGCTGTTCGGCCACGAGCGCGGAGCCTTCACCGGAGCGGCCAGGCAGCGCAAGGGGCGCTTCGAGATGGCACAGGGGGGGACGTTGCTCTTGGACGAGGTCGCGGAGCTGCCTCTGAGCGCCCAGGTCAAGCTCCTGCGCGTTCTCCAAGAGCGCAGCCTCGAGCGGGTGGGGGGCAATCGGCCGATCGCGCTGGACGTGCGCTTGATCGGGGCGACTCACCGAAACCTGGTCGATTGGGTCGCTCGGGGCCTGTTTCGCGAGGACCTGTACTATCGGCTCAACGTGCTCGACATTCGAGTCCCCGCGTTGCGGGAGAGGCCTCGGGACATCCCTCAGCTGGTGGCGCACTTTCTCCGGCAGTTCTGTACGGTGTCGATTCCGGTCATCACGCCCCGGGCGTGGCTGGCGCTTCTCGCCCATCCGTATCCCGGCAACGTCCGGGAGCTGGAGCACGCGGTGCATCGGGCCGTCGTGCTCTGTGATGGATCGGAGATTCGGCCGGGCCACTTGCCGCCGGAGATCGCCGGTGACCCGCTGGAGGGGTCGCTCGCGGCCGAGCCGCGGGACTACAACTTGGCGCGCGCCATGAGGAGCTGCGAACGCGAGTGCCTGCTCGATGCGCTTTCGGCGTCCGGCGGCCGCAAGGCGGAGGCGGCCCGGCTGCTGGGTATCGCGCGCAAGACGCTCTGGGAAAAGCTCCGGCTTCACGAAATTGGCGCCGATGCCGTCAGCCGGGAAGCTTCGGGCTGAGCTGCGTCGCGAGTTGGCCCCGCCGCCGAGGCGCGCGGCGGGAGCTCTCCGCCCGGCCGCGCACGGGGCGAGCCCAGCACCGGGAGCCGGCGCACCTGGTGAGCCGCCATCAAGCTCTCCGTCTTGTCGATCGTTGCCCCGGGTCCGAGCGAGATGATTGCCGTCGACATCACGTCCGCGACGCTGAGCTCTTCGAGGCGGCGCCCCGTTGCCAGGGCGGGGCCAATCGGTTTCGTCGGGCCTCCTCGATCACTCGATCATCGAGCAAGGATGGTGCCGCGCGGCAAACATCGGCGTCGCGGCTCCCGGGCTGTCGGCGCGGTCGCGCAGGCGCACGAGCTGCGCTCCCGTGGGGGGCGGTTACGAATCGCCTTGCTGCGGACCGGGATCCAAAGCCGCTCCGCCCAGCCCCAGCCAGGCCAAGGCGCTGGCGCGGGCCGTTCCCTCGGACGTGTCGACCGTGAGCCGTTTTGCCTGCGGGAGCTCCTCGGGCGGCTCATAGCGGGCCGCGAACTCCTGGTAAATATCCGCTCGACCGTCGCTCTCGGAGGGGCCGCGCGCGCGCTCCTGGAGCCGCCGTGCCACGACCGGTTCGCGAGCTCGACACTCGATGAAACGAAACTCCGCGCCCAGCTCTCGAGCCAGCTGCGCCGCCGACGCGCGAGCGGCCCGGGTGGAGAAGCTGGCGTCGAGCACGACGCTGCGCCCGGAGGCGAGCACGACCCGAGCCCGCCGCAAGAGCTCGGCGTAGACGGCCTGGGTCGTGGCCGCGTCGTACGCGCCCGAAAAGCCCGCCTCGCGCAGAGGCCGGTCTGGCTCCACGCCGAGGAGGCTCTTTCGCGTGCGGTCGGAGCTCAGCGTGGGGGCGGGCAGGGCGCTCGAGATCCACCCGCTCAGGGTGCTCTTGCCGCTGGCGATGAGGCCGCCCACCGCGATTAGCCTGAGCGGGCTGAGCGCGGGCCGCGCCGAAGCCAGCGAAAGCTGGAAGTAGCGGCGAGCCTGCTTCTGCAAGCGACGGCGCGTGGGGGGAGCCAGGTTGCCCTGCTGCAGGGAGAGCGCGCAGATCTTGGCCCGTACGTAGGCACGGTAGCTCTCGTAGAAGTCGATCACCGCGTACAGGTCGAAATCGTCCGCCGCCCGAGCGTAGGCAGCCAAGAAGCGCTCGGCCAGGTCGCCTCGCCCGTGAAACTCCAGGTCCATCGAAAGGAACGCCACGTCGCACGCAGCGTCGCCGTATCGAAAGCGGTCGTTGAACTCGATGCAATCGAGCACGGTCAACCGACCTTCGCCGTCCGCGTAGACGTGCTCGAGGCGAAGATCCCCGTGGCCATCGACGATCCGCCCCAGTTCGATGCGGCGCTGCCAGTGGCTCTCGCGCTGCTGCAGGGTGCGAAGCTGGTACTCTTCGAGCTCCGCTTGCTGCGTTTCGGAGACGAACGGTTCGAGCAACTGGTGCGCCTGTGAGAAATTTTCCCGCACGTTCTGCTCGATCGCGGAGGGCTGGCCCGCTCGGGCGGACTCGCCGAGCAGGGCCGCGCCTCGGTGGAATCGGGCGAGGCGCTCGGCTAGCGCGAGCAGATGCTCCCACTTCAGCGTTCCGTCCTGGAGCCTCTGTTCGAAGCAGTGCGCCCGGGGCAGCCGGCGCATCAAGACGCCCCACTCGCTGGCGGGCTCGCTCGCCGGTGCGGGCACGTCCGTGCCGTCGGGCGCGGCCTTCACCGCCGCGACGCCGAGGTAGACATCGGGAGCCAGGCGGCGGTTGAGCTCGACCTCTCGGTGGCAGGCGTGTTCGCGCTTCTGCAGCGTGGAGAAGTCGAGAAAGCCGAAGTCCACCGCCTTCTTCACCTTCAGCACCGCCGTGCGCCCCAGGTACACTCGCGAGATGTGGGTCTCCACTCGCTCGGCCACCCCTGGCTCGAACTCGGCCGCCAGCTCCCGCGACCATGCTTTCGATGTGCTGCGATCTTCCTCGTTCACCTGCTTGCCCTTTGCTCGCGGCTCGGCCCTCGCTCTGAAGGCTTCCTGCGTTGCCTCCGCGGCCCGATGGCGCAGGCCACGAGCGGCATCTGCTCACGACCGGTTCGGAATCGCCTCGTCACGGAGGACGAAGGAAGCAGGCTCCATGCCAAACGCGCTGCCCGGGCGAGAGAGCGGAAGGGCCGCGGGCGCTCGCGGGCTCGGCTCCCACACCGAAACGCCTTCGGCTGTGGCGTGAGCCCGGGTTCGTCCCAGGGTCTCGAGCCGGTCGACGGTCGCGAGCCCGGGCGAATGCGGGCCCCGGGGCTCGGCACGCGAGCGACGGGCCACGCCCCTTGGGCCGGCGCCACGCGCCGCGGCAGCGCTGGAGGCTTTGGTCCACGCCGGGGCGCCGAGACGCGGGAAATGCGCTTCCGGCCCGAGCGGGGTTTACATGCCGCCACGGAAAGAATAATAGAGGCTCTCATGCGTAACCCGGCCACCCGGTCTTTCGCCTGCCGATCCCATCGTCCCCTCGCGCACATCCTCCCATGATCAGTGACGAAGAGCTAGCCGCGTTCGTCGAGGGCAATGCGGGGCAGGGGCGCCTGGAGGAGTATCGATACCTGCGCGACACGTTCGCGGATCGCGCGCCCTGCGACCTCCTGATTTTCGGGGTGGGGAAGGACTCGAAGATCTGGGTCGACCTGAACGCGGGTGGGCGAACTGCCTTCATCGAACACGAAGCCGAGTGGATTGCAAGGACGCGCGAGCAGGTTCCCGCCATCGAGGTCCACCAGGTCGTCTACGGCACGAAGCGCAAGCACGCCAAGCGGCTGCTCGAGCGCCGGGACCAGCTCTTCATGGAGGACCTGAACGACGACGTGCTCTCGACGGCGTGGGACATCATCTTCGTCGATTCCCCCCAGGGTGGGCACGACGGTCGTCCGGGTCGCATGAAGAGCATCTATACGAGCTCGGTGCTGGCGCGGCGCTGCCCGAACGTGGACGTGTTGTTTCACGACTGCGATCGCGACGTCGAGCGGACGTACACGGATCGCTATTTTGGGGCCCACCTGCAGCACCACGAGATCGGGACCTTGCGCCACTACCGGGTTCGCCGCAGCTGAGGCCCGGGAGCCTCACGCTCCACGAGGGGGGCTCGCTCGAGCGGGCCCGGGCGGCGGGGGCAAAGACGCGGCGGGCAAGCCGCTCGCGGGTCGGCGGGGCTTGAGCGGCTGCGCCGGCGGCCGTGACCCGAGCGAGGCTCGGGCGCGCCCCCGGTGATTCGGAGCCGCGCGCGCGTGTCGGCCGCCGGGGGCCGAGGCGCCTTCGTCGTTCGCGGCCGGATTCGTCCGTTTTCGGCCGCCTTCTCGGCGAGATGGCGCAGCGCGCGTCGTCCTTGGGGGTCGCATTTCGCCGCCCGGACCCGTACCCTGATCGCTCGAATCCGGGGGGCCAGCGGTTCGCTCTGGAGGGGGCCGGGCCGCCGTCGGCGGCGTCCGCGCACGGATTGCCCGGCTTCGCCGGTTCCCGCCAAGAGGAGTTTCCAGCCATGAACCGAACGATCGTGCTCACGACGAGCGCACTGCTGGCGGCCTGCGCCGGGGAGGAAGACGTGCAGAGCGTCACGCAGAGCCTTCAGCCCGGGGATCTGACGGCGACCGAGGCTTCCGAGGAGCAGTGCCCGGCGGGAGGAACGGTGGTCTTGCTGAAAAACGAGCCCGTGTTCACCGTGTGCAACGGCGAAGACGGAGCACCGGGCGCCGATGGGATCCCGGGCGCGCTGGGTCCCCAGGGCCCTGCGGGCCGGGTTGGCGAAGCAGGCCCTTCCGGGAGCGAGGGCGCCCCCGGAGCCGCGGGTCCGCAGGGAGCGGACGGCGCCGCCGGCCCGGCGGGGCCTCAGGGGCCCGCGGGTGAGGTTGGATCCCCGGGCCCTGTCGGGGAAGAGGGGCCGGCGGGTCCCCAGGGGGCTACCGGCCCGCAGGGGCCACCGGGGCCCGAGGGGCCGGCGGAAAGCGAGGAGCCGATCGAGGCGCTTCCGCCCGTTCTCGCTTCGTGTGACACGCGGGACATCGCCGGTCAGTGTCACGAGTACGTCGGCGTGGACTTCAGCGCCGCGGGCCTGGCGCAAGAAGAGCAGTCCTGCCAGGGAGCCTGGGCCGAAGGCGAGGCTTGCCCCGGCGAGGGCTTCGTGGCGGCCTGCACGGGCAACGAGGGCGCTACCACAGGCCTCGATTTGCGCATCCGCCAGAGCTTCTACCCACCGAACACGCCGCAAGTCGCCGCGGTCCTGTGCATGGTCAACGGCGGCGCGCTGGAGTGAGCCGCCCGCCGGGCTTCCCCGCGGCGGGCTCGACCCGCTCGACGCACTCGGGGGGCTCCGGCCGCGGCCGAGATGCCCTGGTCACGACAGGAGGCCGCGCCGCCAGGCGTACAGAGCCACGCTGGCGTAGGCTGCCGCGAAGGCGCCAAATGGCAGCAGACGCCGGGGCCAGGCTCCGAGCGCTGCTGCGTCTGCCGCCAGGTACCCGGCTCCCGCCGCCGCCAGGCAGATCCCCACCGCGAGGGCCGACAGGCGGGTGCGTCGCGTGAGGTTGAACGAGCCCGTGATGCTGCGCATCTGCAGCATCTGCAGGAGGTTGGTGAAGCACAGGGCGCCGCCCACGGAGGCGGCCGCTCCGAGCAAGCCGAACCGGGGGACGAGCAGGGCCAGCAGGGCGAGCTGTGCGCCGACCGCGAGCAGCGTGTTGAGCAGCGTCAGCCCCGATCGGCCGTAGCCGTTGATCACCAGGCCCGCCAGGCCCATGCCGCCGCTGACGAGGAACAGGGCGGAGAGCAGCATCAGCGCGTCGGAGCCGCGCTCGAAGCCCGCCCCATACAGGGGTAGGATCACGTCGGAAAAGCAGAGGAGAAACACGAACACCGGCAGCTGCGTCAGCGACACCATCTGCCCCGCGCGGGAGAAAGCCTCCGCCAGGCGCTTGCCGTCGTGCTCGACGGCGATTCGCGCCGTGATGGCGGTCACGAGCGGATCGTAGGCGCGCCGGATCTGACGCAGAGCATTGGCGAATTGGGCCACGATCGCCCACACCCCGAGAGTGGCCGGATCCGTCAAGGAGGCCAGCACGAAGGTGTCGACGCGCAGCAGCAAGGAGTTCGACATTTCCGCCATCCAAAGCGGCATCGCGTAGCGCAAAAGCGGCCGCGGCAGGCGCGTGCCGCTCGCGGGCCAGAAGCGCGCTGCGGGAAACACCCGGCGAAATCCGAACGCCGCGACGACCAGGCCGCACAGCTGCGAGACGAAGAACGCCCACGCCAGGCCAGACTCGGCCACGCCGAGCCGAAAGAGCAACAACGCGAGGGCCACCTGCAGCCCGGGGCTGAGCGTATCGCGCACGAGAACCTGGTACTCGAGGCGCCGGCGACCCATCGTGGCGTGCAGCAGCAGATCGCTCAGTGCGAAGGGTGGCAACGAAAGCGCGCAGAGCCGAAGGATCGCTCGATGGCTTTCGACTTCGAAGGGCCACACCTGGGCCCCGACGCACAGCGCTGCGGCGATCGCGCAGCTGCCGAGCGCGACCGCTGCGAGCGCGGGCGCGGTGACGGCACCTTCCTCGCCCTCGGGCCTCTGAGGCACGGCCCACAGCAGTGTCTTGTCGAGCCCGAAAGCCGCGACGCGGACGCAGAGCAACACCACGGCCTGGTACACCGTGAAGACTCCCCAGCGCTCGGCGCCGTATGCGTTGGTCGCCAGGGCGAGCAGCACGGGCATCCCCAACTTGACGGCGTTGCCGAGATACGAGATGACGACGCCCCGCTTCAGCTCTTTTGCGTCTTGGGCGATGGCGGCGGTTGGGCTCACCCGCTGGCCCCCGAGCCCCCCGTGAGCTGGGCCCCGCCTCGCGAGGCCCGTTCGTACAGCCTCTCGTAGCGCTCCGCGACGTTCAGCCAGCTGTAGCGGTGGGCCACGTGGCGGCGCGCCCGGGCCCCCATGGCCTCTGCCCGCTCGCGGGATCGCAGCAACTCGGAGACCGAGTGCGAGAGAGCCTTCGCATCCCCGGGTGCCACCAGGTGGCCCGTCTCGCCCTCGGAGACAATCGAGGGCAGTGACCCCACGACCGTGGTCACCAGAGGCGCGCCGGCGGCCATGGCCTCCAGCATGGCGTTGCCGAAGCTCTCTTCCCGAGAGGGCAGCACGGCGACGGAAGCCTCGGAAAGGAGCCGGGCGAGTTGCCTCGCCGATTGCCAGCCCAGCAACTGAACGCGACCCTGGAGCCGCCGCTGCTCGACCTGCCGACGAAGCCAGGCCCGCTGCGTGCCTTCCCCCGCGATCAGCAGAGGTCGCCCGTGCGGGAGCTGCTCGTAGGCCTCGAGCAGGGTGTCGATGCCCTTCTCACGCTCCAGGCGCCCGAAATACAACAGGGGCCCGGCGTGGGCGCCCGCCTGGCGCTTGCCCTCGAAGAAGGTCGGGTCGATGCCGTTGGGCACGACGTGAATTCGGTGCGATCCGAGCCCGCAATACACGCCGACCTGACGAGCGCTGCTCTCGCTGGTCGGGCATACCAACTGGGCGCCTCGGGCAGCGCGGTGCAGCAATCGGTACTTGCCGTGCCAGAGCCAAGCGAGGGCGCGGCCGGCGGAGCCCTCGGGGGGCGCCGGGTAGCTGGGGTAGCGAGGGGTCAAGATGAGCGGCGCCGCGACCCGGCTGGGCACCAGGGCGCACTCCTCTCCCTGGCCGTGCACCACTTCGAGCTCGCTGCCCTCCAGCCTCCCTTCGAGCATCAGCCGCTGCAGCGCGCGCGCCACCGTGAGGGCGCTCAGCATCCGAAGCGGCGCGTTGCGGGTGCTGCGCAGGGCCAGCAGCGGAGCCCACCGCACCTCGTACGGCAGATCGGGTGGAACCTCGACCGGCTCCCAGGGCGGCTTGGTGAACACGACGCTCACTCGGTGTCCGCGCCGCGAGAGGGCGCTGGCCAGAAAGTGCGTCGAGCGCTGGCCGCCGCCTCGGTAGCGCGACCAGGGGGAGAAGTTGCAGGTGAGCGCGATTCTCATCGGGGCGCCGTGCCCTCGAGGGCCGCGTAGATTCGCCCCGCGGCGGTATCCCACGAGCCCTCTCCCGTCGCGTGGAGCTGCCCACCGCGGCCGAGCGACGCCCCGAAATCGCCATCCGTCAGAACTCGGCGCAGCGCGGCTGCCAGGGCGCCCGGCGCCTCCGGCGGCACCAGGAGCCCCGTGCGCTCGTGGACGACCGCGTCCGCCATGCCCCCCGCTGCGGTGGCGACGACCGGCTTCCCCGCCGCGCCCGCCTCCAGCAGCACGAGGCCGAAGCCTTCCACGCTCTGGGGCTCGTCCCGTGCGGCCAACACGAAGGCGTCGGCCGCTGCGTATGCGTCGGGCAACTCGTCGTCGGACACGTTTTCCAGAAAGTGGACGCGGCCTGCCAGGCCGGCGCCTTGCGCGAGCCGCTGCAGCCGCGCTTTGTCCGGCCCTCGACCGACGACCACGTACCGTACGCCGGGGAGCTCGTGGCGCAGCGTGCTGAGCGCCTCGATGACTCGATCGATACCCTTGCGCGACACCAGCCTCGCCACCGTGAGCAGCAGCGCGTCGTCGCCCAGGCCCCACTGCCGCCGGAAGCGGTCGCCGTCGCCGGTGGCGAAGCGCCCGGCGTCGACCCCGTTCGGCACGGTGATGCAGCGTTCGCGCAGGCTGGCCGTGGGGAGCAGATTGCGGGAAAACGAGCTGACCGGCAGCAGCACGTCTGCCGCCTCCAGCACCCGCCGGCGACCCCGATCGTAGGCGCGCTGCAAGGCGGGCGCGCGATGCAGCGGCGAGAGCAACAGCTCCTTGCCGTGCACCGCGATCGCCAGACGCCCCACTCGGCCGCGCTTGCGCAGCAGCGCTCCCACGCCCGCGGTTTGCCACTGGGCGTGGAAGAGCACCTCGATTTGGTGACGCACGACGAGCCGGGCGATGGCGGGCGCTGCCAGCACCGGCAGGAGGTTGCCTCCGCCGCCCACGCGGTGCACCGTGAACGGCTGCTGCGCGTCGAGCCGCCCGGAGCGGGGGTGCGCGGGGCAGAGCACGTGCACGGCCTCACAGACTCGGCTCAACCGCGCGGCGACCTCCCGGCAATACGTCTCGATCCCGCCCCGTCGCGGGGGGAAATCCTGACTGACGAGAAGCAGTCGCATGGAAGCGGCTCAGCGCGGCGCGGAAGGCTCCGTGCGGCTCGGTACCGGCGCCGCCGCCGGCAGTTCCCTTCGTGCGGCGAGGCGCTTGGCGGTCGGGGTCTCGGCCAGCGTGCGGTTCGCCGGCGCCGCAGACGGGAAACGGCCGGGGTCGACGGGTGCCGGTGAAAAGGCCGACCACACGCGGTCGAAGGCACGATCCCAGGGAAAAGCCAGAATCAGGAGCAGATAGAGGTTGGCGTCGAAGAGGATCCCCATCGAAAGCCAAATGCCGAAATGCATGCCGATGACGGCGCCGAACGCCCAGGGTCGGAGCCTGCGCCAAATGCCGGCGAAGGCGAGCAGCTCGGCAAGGAGCCCGAAAGTCAGAATGGCCCAGGAAAAGATCGGCCGATCGAGCAGCAGCTGCTGCAACCAGTTGACCTGGAGCACGCCGAACTTGCCGTAGCCGTCGATGCTTCGCTCGGTGATCCACAGCGTCAAGTGCCGACCGTCCACCCACAGCGGACCGGTGGCGACCAGCTTACACAGGCCCGCCGAGCTGTAGCCGATGCCGGTCAGGAGCACGGTGAAGCCGAGGCCGAAGCGCCGAGACGACAGCCGGTCGTCGCGAAACCAGACGCCCCCCAGGGCGAGCCCCACGATGGCCGTCCCCACGAGATTCGAGCCGTGAGAAATCTCGCCCAGACAGTAGCGCGAGACGTACTGGAGATGGAAGCAGGCCAGCGCGACCAGATACGCCCAGCGAAATCGCGTGAGCAGCCCTACGCCGCAGGCCAGTGTCAGCAAGGCCGCGTTGGCGCGCGGCGCCCAGGCGTTGAACATGAAGGAGGGGTCGAGCCAGCTCGCGACGCCGAGTGGCAGCACCACGCTCTGGAGGCGTGGAATGTAGCTGGCCCACTGCCAGGCGAAGCGGGCAGCAAAGCAAGCGACGAAGGCCTCGAAGGCAAAGACGTATACGCGCTGCCCGCGCGTTTCGGGCCGCTCGAAGTCGAACGCCTCGCGCAGGACGACGCGTCCGAATCGGCGCAGGCTCGCGAGCGTGCCCCGCGGGCTCGTCGGCGCTGCGGCGGCGAGGGAGCCGCCGCTCACGGCGCGCGCTCCTCGGAGGCGCCTTGCCTGCGCGCGGGTGGCCGGACCACGATGGACTCTGCGGCGGTGAGCTCGATGATGGGCGTGAACTCGACGCGGGCTCGATCTCCAACCAGCTCGCCGCGCGCCGCAAACACGAGCAGACGCCGGTCCCCGCGCAGATGGTCGCCGAACAGGTGCTGCAGGCCCCCGGCGCGCTCCGGTGTCCATTGCGCCGTCTTGGAGACGAAGTTGGCCACGTCGTTTTGCGAGATGCCCGCCGGGACGACACCGAATGGCTTGCCCGGCAGCTCCGGCTCGGCGTACGCGCCCGCGCGGTATTCTTCCCCGGGCGCGAGCTCCCGCACGACGGAACGTGTGAACGGCCTGCCCGCCCGCGAAAACATCGGGTAGATGCTGAAGGGCCAGAACTCCCCGAGGTGGGTGGCCAGTAGCACCAGCACCACGGGGAAAAGCACCTTCAGCCCGCGCGCCGTGCGCGCGTACGCGGCGGGGGCGAGGTCGGCGGGAGCCGCCTCGACCAGGGGCCGGAGCGGCGGAGGCGCAACCGCAGGTGCTGCGAAAGGTACGGGCTCGGCCGCCGAGTCCGCGGGGGCTGGGGGAACCATGGAAGGAGGAGTAGCCATGGGAAGCAAGGAGGCCATTGCAGGGGCCGCACGCGGCGCCGGCTCGGCCAGCGCGCCTCGGCCCATCCGCCTCGGCGCGAAAGCGCTCGGAACCATAGCCCTCGCGCCGGGCCTGGCCAACCCGAAAAACTCTGCGCGAATTGGGGGGGCCGGCGCACGCTGCGGCGGCCCGTGCCCGCGCGGGGCGCCTGGCCGAGGGCCTTCCGCGGCCGCGGGAGAATGCGGCGGCGCCTCGCGCGGCTCTCACGCGCGCCTCTCGAAACCCGGCGGGGCCGTGGCTGGCTCCCGAAATGAACCGGAATCGCCCTCCGTCGAGCCGTCCGGCTAGCCCTGTCGAAGCCCTGCGGGACGTGCCATGCTCGCCGTTCGAAAGTACGCCACGAGACCCCAGTACGGCCCGGGCGCGGTGTTGGCGGGCAAGTACCGCATCGCGCGAGTGCTCGGGCCGGCGGCATGGGCGTCGTGGCGGCGGCGGAGCACTTGCAGCTCGGCGAGCGCGTGGCCATCGTACCTCGAAGGTACGGACGTGGCTGTCCAGCTACAGTGCCGAGGGCGGTTCGACATCGCGTGGACCATCGACCGGCGGGCAGCTGGGCGAAAAAAGACACGACTCACCGCACCCTCGGGACCAGGTCGTGAGAAATCCGGGTTTGGGCCGTCGCGCGCCGGCAGGGAGATACGGCTCGCCAGAAAGTGGCCGAGCAGCGGGCGGCTGCGTTGAAGTCGGGCCTTTCCCGCTCGGCGATCGAGGTGGCGGAACAGCCGGGCACGGTCCGGAGCGCATCGCGGTGGACCCGGGCGTGCAGAGCATCGGGGCGGGGCGCGCGTGAAGTTACTTTTCTTCCGGCTTCTTGCCGTGTTTTTTGCGGTGCTTTTTCCAGTGGTGGTCCCACGCGTCGGTGCTGGTTTGCAGCGTGATGCGCAGCATCGTCTGCTTCAAGTCGCTGTCGAATGCCAACATGGGCTCGTCGTACAAGCTCCGATAGGTCGGGTCGGGGTCGAACGCGGTCACCGAGTAGGTGGCTCCGATCCCGAAGGCCTTGCTCGCCGTCAGGAACACCACGGCGCTCGCGCTGGCGTGAGCCACGGTGCCGCGGAAGTCGTCGTCGATGTGCCGCAGCGCACCCCCCAGATGCACCGGGCCGCAGACGGCCGTGACCATCGCGCCCGTCTCGCGCCGAAACCAATCGCCCTTGCCGAGGCTCTGGGTGCCGGAGTTGAAGCCCACTCCCAGCGTCGCGGACCCGAAGCAACTCTCCTTGTTGCCGACTCGCAGCCCGCCGTCGGCGTGCATCGACCACGCGATGTAGTCGCGTGAGTCGCTGCGAGAGCTCACCTCGGCATTGATGTCCAGCAGGTGGCCGCCGACGATCACGCTTACTGGGGCGTCGAGCTCGAGCAGGTTGTACAGGCGGTAACCTCCCGACTCGAAGCCGATCCCATTGCCCAGCTCGAGCTGGAAGTAGGACGCCTCGTAGCGGCGATGGTCGTCGCCGAAGCCATTGCCGCCGAGCGCCACCCCGGCGGACTTGCCGAAGCTGCTGTCGGGGGCCCAGAAGCCGCCGACGGCCAGCGTCGCGCGTCGACGTCGGGCCCACGGCTCGTCACGCTCTTCGTCGACGCAATCCTTACCGGAGTCGGCAGGTTCGGTCGACGCCGGGCCCAAGTCCTCGTCCCCGCGTGCCTCGGCCGCGGGCTCGACCTCCCCGGAAGCTTCTCCGTCGGGCGATGGCGAGGGCTCCGCGGAACCCGCCGTCGCCGGGATCGGCTCCTTCGGCTGGTCGGGCTCTTCGGACTGGGCCAGGGCGACGGAGGGCAGCAAGCTGGCGGCGAGGAGCGGAGCGCCGAGACGCGGCAGGGCGCTGCACTGGCTGGAGAATCCGCGGGGGCGACGAGCAAGGTCAATCATGGGGTCAGCATAGGGCTGCGCCGGGAGGGTGGCATCGGGGGCGATCCCCGAAAATTCCCCGACGCGCTGGAGGTCCGACGGCCTGGGCGCCGTGACGGCTCGAGGATTCCCGGCGGCGCTCGGGTCCGCTTTCGCGGAAGCGCCCCGCACTCCGGCGCTCGCGGCCGGGCGGCCCCGAGCGGGCGCTCGAAGGGTGCTCGGCCCGCTGCCCCGAGCTGCTGCCTCGAGGCTACGCGGCAGGGGCAGCGCCCCCAAGCCACTGCGGCTCTACACGAGCCGGCGCTGGGCCGCCCAGCGGCTCAGCTCGCGGCGATTGGAGAGCTGCAGCTTGCGCAGCACCGAAGACGCGTGGGATTCGACGGTCTTGACCGAAATCGAAAGCCGCGAGGCCAGCTCCTTGTACGCGTATCCGCGGGCCAGCAGACGCAGCACTTCCTGTTCGCGGAGCGTCAGCTTTTCGAGCTCCGGGTCCGTCGCGGGCGCTTCCATTTGGCCTGCGAAAGCGTCGAGCACGAAGCCGGCCAGGCGCGGCGAGAAGACGGCGTCGCCGGCCGCAACGCGCCGGATCGCATCCACCAGCTCCTCGCTCGAGATGGCCTTGGTCACGTAGCCGCGGGCTCCCGCGCGAATCACCTCGATCACGTCCTGCACCGCGTCCGAAACGGACAGGGCGAGGAACCGGGCGCTGGTATTGGGCAACCCGCGGATGACCGCGGGGCCGTTGCCCCCGGGAAGGTGCACGTCGAGCAACACCACGTCCGGCTCCTGCTTCTCGATCGACTCGATTGCGGATTCGACGCAGCCTGCCTCGCCCACGACCTCCACCGAGCTTCCCAGGGAGGCCCGCACGCCCGCGCGCACCAACTCGTGGTCGTCCACCAGGACGACGCGCACCTTCTTTTCGCTTTCCTCAATCACGCTGGTTCCGCCTCTTCCTTGCTCCCCGACAGGCGAAGCGACACCTCCGTGCCCTGCCCCGGAGAGGAGCTGATGTCCACCGTTCCCCCCGCACGGAGCATTCGGCGCCGGATCGACTCCGCGATCCCGCGGCGGTCGGCATCGACGTGACTCGGGTCGAACCCACAGCCCTTGTCGCGCACGTAGATCTCGAGGTCGTCGGCCGCGCCGCTCGCTCGCTCCCGCGCTTCGCCGAACACGTCTACGCGCTTGGCCCCCGAGTGCTTGCAGGCGTTGACCATGGCTTCTTTGGCCGCGGCCAAGGCTGCTTCGACGCGTGCGTCCACCGTGGCGTTGCCCACCGCGACGACCTCGATGGGCAGCCCGTGCCATTCTTCGACTTCGGCGGCCACCTCGGTGAGCGCGTCCCGAAATTGACGCGGCTCACCGGCTCGAGCCTTGCGCCCGTACAGCCAGTTGCGCAGCTCCCGCTCCTGACGGCGCGCCAGGCGACTGGTGGCGTCGCGATCATCGGCGTTGCGCTGGATCAGGCTCAGGGTCTGTAGCACCGAGTCGTGCAGGTGGGCCGCGACCTCGGCGCGTTCGTCGGCGCGTAGCCGCTGCAGCCGCTCGCTGCTGACTTGCGAGGCGGCGCGCCAGAGCCACGGCGCGACGATCAACACCACGCCCGAGAGCACCGCCAGCGTGATCCACAACGCGGCCGGCGTGGCAGCGCTGCTCAGGTTCGCCCCGATGAAAGCTACCACGCCCACGGCCACCAGCAGCAGCCCGCCGACGGCTCGCAGCCACTCCTGCGGGGCGGCCCAGTCGACCCGATCGCTCGACCACGCGAGCAACATCCCGAAGGCGGAGATGACCACGGGCCACACGGCGATGTCACCTTCCGGCGCAGGCAGGGCGCTTTCCGCGGCCAGATAGAGCCCGAGCGTGATCGAGACGACTCCGACGGCGGCCTTGGCAGCGCTTGCTCCCTTTGGGACGGGGCGGTACGGCCGCCCTTCGAGGCGGCGCTGGTGGCGCGCGAGCCACAGCCAGCTTGCCGCGTACATCGCGATCCCCAGCCCGCTCGCCGAAGTGAGCAGCACGAAGGCCACGCGCAGCCAGAGGGTTTCCACGCCGAGCTCGACCGCCAGCGCGGCGGCCACGCCGGCGAGCCACCGGCGGCGCGGGTCGAGCCGCGGCACCTGCCAGGAACGTGCGGATGAGGCGCTGGCGTTCACGAGGGCTAACATGGCACGACCCAGCCGCGATTGCAGGTCTCGTCGGCAACCGCAAAAAACAATCCAAATATTTGAAATTACTAAATATTATACGGTATCGATCCGGGCTCCGAGGGGCGCCTCGGGGGGAAATCAGGGGCCGCCCCGGATGGTACAGTGGGCTCCGGCTCCGCAGTATCAGGCCATGGAAACCACCGTGAACGATTCCGACCCGACCGCGGACGAGGGGCCCGAGCCGCCCGCCCGCACCCACACTCCTCGCCGCCTCTACCGCCACCCCCGCGGCGCGATCGGCGGGGTTGCGTCCGGCTTTGCCGCGTACTTCGACGTAGACCCGGTGATCATCCGCCTGATCTTCATCATCGGGGCGTTCGCCGGCCCGGGCCTGCCCGCGTATCTCATCTGCTGGATCGCCATTCCGAAAGCCACGGTGTGGCCGCCGAAGGGCTACGGGAGTGGCCAGGGGCGCGGGAGCGGCCGCAGCGCAGGGCTCACCTCAGGCCTGATCGCCATGGCGCTCGCCGCCCTCGCCGCGCACTCCGTCGATGGCGTTGGCGACTACGTGTTCCCGGCCGTGCTGATCGGCTTTGGCGTGTTTCTGCTGAGCCAGCCCCGCACACGTGGACGGTCCAGCGAGGACTGGGACCGGGAGGAAGACTTCGACCCCGATTTCGAAGACGCCTATGAAGACGACGTGCGGCCCGCGCGGCAGCCCGAGATGGGCTGGGGGCGCATCACGCCGGCCGTCTTCACGCTGCTGTGCCTGTTGGGTGGGATCGCCTTCTTGCTCCAGGCGGTGGGCGTGTTTCACGTCTCGTTGGGGGTAGCGGCGGCGGTGGCGCTGGTCGCCGTCGGCATCGGGCTGCTGGCCACGCTGCGCTACGGTCGGGCGCCGGGGCTAATCCCACTGGGGATGGTGCTGTCGCTCATCGTCGCGGGCAACACCGCTTTCGAGTCGATGGGGAACGAGTTCAGCGGTTGGAAGAACGCCTGGGCCGAAGAGCACGGCGACGGTCGAGCTGGCGTGATGGAGCCGGGCGAGCATCGCATCGTGCCCGACGCCCTTCAGGAGCTGCAGGGCAGCTATCGCTTCAGTGCCGGGAAGCTCGAGCTCGATCTCTCCCGGTTGAATTTCGACGGAGTCGAGCGCAGCCTGGACGTTCGCGGGGGGGCTGGAGAAATCGTGATCACCCTCCCCGCGCGTGCGAGCCTCGATGCCGACGTGCGGCTGGGCGTTGGCGAGGTGCGTGTGCTCGACCAACACGACGAGGGCTTCGCCACGCGGATCGAGCACACCGACCTCGTCGAGGGCGCGGGCCGGTTGGTGCTGACGGTGCGCGCCGGCGCAGGCGAGGTGGAGGTGCTTCGTGTACGGTGACGGCATGGGCTCGCGACGAGTCGACCCCGGTGCGCTCGGATTCGGCACGGCGTTCGTGTTTTTCGGCATCGCCTCGCTGGGCAATTTCGCCGGCGTCGGGCTTTCCGCCCGCTGGCTCCTCCCCCTCGTGCTGCTGGGCCTGGGCCTCGCCGGTCTGGTGCATCTGCGCCGGCGCTGAATCGGGCTGGCCGAGGTGCGTGGGAGCCGCAGGACGCGCGCCGCGACGTGCGTTCGGACTCCCCGAGGCTCGGCCGCACGCAGCCCGTTGCCGGTTGGATTTGCAATAATCCGTTGAAAATGAAAGGCGCCTTGGCTCCTCGTTGGCTCGCGACGCGACCCGCGAGTGCACCGCGATCGGGCGCAGGTGAGCGCGATCGCGCGGATCTCTCCGCCGATGCGACGGGCTGAGCGCGCGCTATCACTCGTCGACTCTTGCTCGATGCTGTGGCAGCTTGTGCTCGCGCCACGTGGAACCGAACGTGGCCCGAGCGTCGACTCACTGCGCTTCCCGATAGGACGATGATGAACCTGCGTGCCACTTCCCACTCCTCTGCTTCTTCCGTTTCTCGCTCGCGCCGATCGACTGGGTCGACTTGGTCCGCTGCGGGTCGTCGGGCTTCGGCCTGTGGAGGCTGCCTGCTGGTCGCGGCTGCGTGCGGCTCGGACTCGGATGTGGATGTCAGGACGCCGCCACCTCCTTTCTCCGGTCTCGAAAACGCACCGACCGGTGCGCCTTCGGGATTCCCGGGGGGGCCATCGCAGGGCAGCCCGGCCAATCAACAGCCGCCCGGGGCCAACCAAGCACCGGTTGGTAACCAACCGCCTGCAGGCGGGTCGCCCGGTGGTGAGCAGGTCGGAAGTGCTCCACTCGACGAGGGCAACGGCTCCGGCGCGCAGAGCGGCGCGGGGGGCTCGGGCTCCTCGCCGGACATGGGCGCCGGCGGCGGGGCGATGACGGGCGCTGCAGGCAGCTCGATGGCGGATGACGGCATGGTGGCAGCGGGCGGTGGGGTCATGCAGCCGGTGGAGGATCCGGAGCCCTCGGTCGATCCCGATCCGATCGTCGATCCCGATCCGATCGCGGAGCCACCCGTGGGATCGGACATCGCCTGCCCGGCAGATGCCTCTTTCTGCTCCGGTTTCGAGGGCAACACGTTGCCCGAGGGCGCCGCCTTCGAGCCGGCATACGAAAACTTCGCCTTCGGCAACCAGGCCGAGCTCGATACCAACGTCGTGCGCTCGGGCAACCAGAGCCTCTCCGTCGGCTCGAACGGAGGCTATTCGTATCGCATGATCACGGTCCCCGTGCCGGGCAACACCTTTTGGATCCGGCTCTACATGCAGTCCAGTCGCCAGTTCGGGGACAACTCGCACGATACGCCGTTCCTGGCTTCCGCCCTGCCGGTGGGCGAGTACAACGGGGACCGAGCGACCGAGTTCTCGGAACAGGGCAATCAGGTCCTGCTCAATCGCAACGATCAGCTCTACTCGGCGAATGGGCCCGGCTTTCCTCAGGGCAACGGCCCCACGCTGCCGGCCAACACGTGGATCTGCATGGAGGCCCTTTTCGATGGCGGCAGCGGCGATGTGGAGGTCTACGCCGACGGGGACCTGCTGATCCGCGCCCCGGGGTACAACCCGGGCAATTACCAGACCTTTCGATTCGGTTACCTCAGCTTCAACGATCCCGGCACCTTCTGGTACGACGACGTGGTCGTCGCGGCGAGCCGCGTCGGCTGCAACTGAGCCCTGTGCGCTGGCGGCTCCGTCGAGTGCCGTCTCCCGTCGAGACGAGCGCGCGCCGCCGGCCATCGGGCTACCGCTGGCACGGGGCTCGCGGGGCGGCAGCCCCGATCGAGCTCAGCTCCGGCCAGTGTGCGGCGGGTCCGGGGGGGCCAGCAGCCCGAGCACCTGGTCTGCGAAGCGGAGCGGCTCGATGGGCTTTTCGACGTAGCCGTTGCAGCCCGCCGCGAGCGCCTTCTCTCGGTCGCCCGGCATGGCGTGCGAGGTGACGGCGACGATCGGCGTCTTGCCCAGCTCGTCGATGCGACGCAGGCGCCGCGCGACTTCGTAGCCGTCCATTTCTGGCAGCTGAATGTCGAGCACCACGAGATCGGGCAGGAGCTCGCGAGCGACCTCGATGCCCGACAGCCCGTCGCGCGCCTCGTACACCACGCAGCCGCGCTTCTCGAGGAGAAATCTCGCCAGGTAGGCGTTTCGTTCGTTGTCTTCGATGATCAGAACGTTCGACATGGGGGGAGTGCCCAGGTGGGTCGACTGTGGGGCGGCAGAATGAGGCGCGCGGGATCGCGGGCCTCCGCGGGGCCTCTCGGCGCGAGTGACCCGGCTGCGCGGGCTTGGCCCGTGAGCGGCCCCGAGCGAGCGCGAGGGCGGGGTCGCCAGTTCGGGCGTGCGGGGCCCCTCGCTCCGGGTGGGCGCGAAAAATGTGCGCGGCATGGCCCCGGGGAAAAGGGGAAGCTTCGCTCGAGCGGCAGGTGCGACACGTTCTCTGTTCTATCGCCGCTGATTTGGCGAAGCGGTGAGTGTATCGCGGCGAGCCGCGGGGCGGGGTGGATCCGGCAGGTATCGGCAGAATGGCGCTAGGATTTTCGGGTGCGAGCGGCCGGCCTCAGGCGGACGGCTGCAACCGGGCGCGCGGGGGCTTTTCGGGTATCATCGGCCGCAATCGCTGCGGGCGCGCGCGAGGGCCACGAAGGGATGTCGGGGAAAACCGCAGCACGGTTGGGGGCCGCTGGCCTGTTCGCTTTCTTCGCCATTCCGCTCGTGGCCAGTTGGGTTTCGTTCGCCGCCCGGGGGCGCGCGCTGTTGGCGGGACAGACCCAGGCGATGGCTTCCGAGCTCGCCGACCGATTCGGAGTTCACCTCCGAGCGCGGTTGGCGGTGGTCGGGTCCCTCGCGCGCGAGGTCGCGGCGTCTGAAGCGCTGAGAAACGCGGAAGGTTTCGAAATGCGGGCGCGCAGCGCCCTCGGCGCGTTGCCGGGCTTTCAGGCGCTGAACTGGGTGGACGAGCGCGGTGTCATCGCGGTCGTCGTTCCTTCCGAGGGAAACGAGGGGGCGCTGGGCAAGAGCGTGCTCGAGAGCCCCGCGGCTCGGTCGGCGTTTTTGGCGGCCCGAGCGCGGCGGCAACCGACGATCACACCGCCGCTCTCCTTGTTTCAGGGGGGCCGGGGGATCGCGTCCTACTTTCCCATCGGGCCCGAGGCCGGCGGCCACGGCTACTTGAACGCCGTCTTTCGCATCGAGAGTCTCGCGCGAAGCGCCGTCAGCCCCACGGTGGCGCGGCTCTTCTCCGTGAGCCTGGCGGACGCTTCGGGCGGTCTATTCCGCGAGGGAGAGCCCGCGGCCGCGGCTCGGTCCCTGGCTCGGGAGGCCTCGGTGGAAGTCTACGGTCGGCGCTGGAGCTGGACGGCCAGGCCCTCGCTCCCGCTGTTGCAGCAGGCTCGCGGGGGGTGGGGCATCTGGCTGCTCTGGGGCGGGCTGGCGCTGGATTTCGTCGCCTCGATTGCGTTCCACCAGTACCTGCGCTCCCGCCGCGCGGGGCTCGAGCGCGAGCGTCGATTGGAGGCCAGCACTCGAGCGCTGATCGAGCTGGCGCAGTGCGCTTCGTCGGGTGCCCCTCGGCTGCTCGCGCCGGATCTGACGCGGCACGCGTGCCGCGCCATCGACGCCGATCTGTGCGTGCTGTGGCACCTCGAGCCCGGCGGCGGCGGGGAGTTCCGTGCCGCGGTCGCCTACGACGCTCGGGCGGGCGAGCACGGGGCGCTCGAGCTGTCGCTGCCCATGGCGGCCGTCGCCGCGTGGCCAGGCGTCGTGGCGTCTCGTCCCTTCGTCGTCGACGATGTCCGTCGGGAGCCCACGGTGGGAGGCGCGTACCGGCAGCACCTTGCCTCGTTGAAGATGCCCGCGCTGCTGGCGATTGGCGTTCGTTCGGGCCAGACCTGCGTTGCGCTCCTGACCCTGCACCGGCGCGCCCCGCATCGGGGATGGTCGCCCGAGGACGAGCTCGTCGCCCGGCACCTCGCCGACCTCGTCTCGCTGCGGGAGGAAGAGGGCGCCCGAGCCCGCGCCGAGGCCGAGCTGGAGGCCACCGTCGAGCGCCTGACCGCGACGAACGGCTTGTTGCAGCAGGCGGCCCGGCTCGTGGCTGGCTTGAGCTCGAACGAGCGCGGCGTTGCGCGTGAGCTGACACGGCTCTGCGCCGAGGGGATGGACGTGTCCCGTGTGGCGCTGTGGCGTTGTGTTCCGAAGACCACCACCGTGCGCATGGTCTCGATGTTCGACGCTACGACCGGGAGGTTTGTCGAGGCGCTGGAGCTCGATTCCCGCGACTACCCCGAGTACTGGGAGGCCCTGCGAGCCGACGGCCGCATCGTGACGCAGGACGCGCGCACCGACGCCCGAACGAAGAAGCTCTTCGAGCGCCACCTGCCCCGCCAGCCCCCCGTTGCTCTGCTGGACGTGGCGGTGCGCCTGCGCGGCGAGGTCGCGGGCCTATTTTCGTTCCACAAAGTCGGACTCTCGCGGGCGTGGTCGGCGGAAGACGAGATTCTGGTCTCTGCCGTCGCCGATTTGCTCGCGTTGCACTTCGAGCGCGGGGCGCGTCGGCAGGCCGAGCAGAAGCTCACCGAGCGCGCGTCGTCGCTCGCCCGGCAGGCAGAAGCGCTCGCTCGCGTCTCGCAGCTGGTCGCCGAGCGCCCCGACCCCTCGACGGCCACGCGTCATCTGGCGCGCTGGGGCGCGTGGGCCCTCGGTGCGACGAGCGCATCGGCTTGGCTGAAGGTGGGCGGCAGCGAGGTGCACGAGCTGGCCTCGCGCTACGTCCTGGCCGAGGATCGCTTCGAGAGCGGCGATCGCTTTTCCGCCGATGCCGCGGTCGCCTACCGCGATCGGATCCTCCGGGAGCGCTCGGTGGCCATCAGCGACGGTGCGAGAGACCCGACCTACGCCCCGGTTCACGCCGCGCTCTTTTCCGAGCACCGGGAGATGGCGGTGCTGGCGGCCGCGGTGCGAAGTGAAGGGCAGGTCGTCGGTTTGATGTCTTTGTTGGTGCTCGGCGCGACCCGGAAGTGGACGGTCGAGGAGGAGCTCTTCGTCGGGGCGCTCGCCGATTCGCTCTCCCTCGTGCTCGAGTCGAGCGCCCGTGAGCGCACGGAGCAAGAGCGAAGGCGCTCACAGCGCCGTCTCGAGCTGTTGATCGAAGGCACGCCCCTGGCGGCCATCGATTGGGATTCGGAGGGCCGCGTGGTAGGGTGGAACCCGGCAGCCCAGAGGATTTTTGGCTTCTCGCGGCAGGAAGCGCTCGGAAATCGGGGTGATTTCCTCTTTCCCGAGGAGATGCGAGAGAGCCTGGCAGCGGCCCTGAAGGAGCGTTTTGCCGGGCGGGCCACCTTTGCGGAGCGCTTTCGAAATCGTCGCAAAGACGGGCGGGAGCTGCTCTGTGATTGGCGTAGCACCGTGCTTCACGACCACGACGATCAAGACTTGGGGGTTACCTCGCTGGTCGAAGACGTCACGGAGCGTGTGGCGACCGAGAGGCGCGTGCGCGAGCTCAACGCAGGGCTCGAGAAGCGGGTAGAAGAGCGGACCGCGGATCTCGAGCAAGCGAACTCCAAGTTGCGGGAGCTCGATCGACTCAAGACGGAATTTTTGGCGACCATGAGCCACGAGCTGCGCACACCGCTCAATTCGATCATCGGGTTCAGCGGGCTGCTCTCGGCGGGGATGGCCGGAGAAATCAACGAGGAGCAGGCGCGGCAGCTCGACATGATCGGCGTCTCCGCGCGGCACCTGTTGGGGCTCATCACGGATTTGCTCGACCTCTCTCGTATCGAGGCGGGCCGCATGCGACTCGGCTTCTCGGAATTTTCTCCAGGGCAAGTGCTCGAGGAGGTGCACCATACGTTGCTGCCGCTGGCAGCCGAGCGGGGCTTGGAATTCCGGCTGAGCCGCCCTCTGCCCGAAGCTCGGTGGTGCTCGGATCGGAGTCGAGTGTTTCAGATTTTGGTCAACCTCGCCAACAACGCGATCAAGTTCACGCGCGCCGGCCGAGTGGATTTGCGCCTCGTAGCCGACTCCGAGGGCGGAGCCCGCTTCGAGGTGCAAGATACCGGTCCGGGCATCGCCCACGAGAAGGTGAACTGGATTTTCGAGGCGTTTCGCCAGCTCGACGGTTCGGCGCGGCGCCAGCACGAAGGCACCGGGCTGGGGCTGTATCTCTCGCGCAAGCTCGCCCACTTGCTCGGGGGGGAGCTGGAGGTGGACAGCACTCCCGGCGCGGGGAGCACATTTTCTCTCGTGCTGCCCGCGCAGGCGTTATGGTTGGGGCCGCCTTCGGGCAACGTGGGTGAGGCGGCGGCGGGCGCGGGGCGATGAAGGTTCTTTTCGTAGACGACAATCGAAGCAACCGCTACCTGGTGGAACGGCTCCTGATCGGGCACGGGCATTCGTGTGTCAGCGTGACGAACGGCGCCGAGGCGCTTTCCAGGCTCGAGCGAGAGTCCTTCGACGTGGTCCTTTCGGACATTCTCATGCCCGAGATGGACGGGTTTCAGCTGTGTCGAACGTTGCGTGGGAATTCTTCCGTGAAGCGAATTCCGTTCGTCTTCTACACGGCCACGTACACCGACGACAAAGATCGAGAGTTCGCCCTGGCCCTCGGGGCCGATGAGTTTCTGGCAAAGCCGGTCGAGTACGAGCAGGTCTTGGCGGCGCTCGAGCGTGTGCAGGCGCCGGAGCGTACGCCTCCCGTCGTCGAGGCGGAGGCGCCAGCCGACTTCTACGAGCGCTACAGCCAGCGGCTCGTAGAGCGCCTCGAGCACAAGGTGGTGCAGCTCGACGAACGCAACCGAGAGCTGAGTGCGGAGGTGGGCAGGCGCCGGCAAGCCGAGCGCAATGCGAGGGAATCGCTCGCGCTCTTGCGGGCGACGGTGGACGGCGCCTCCGATGGCGTGCTCGCCGTGCTCGAGGGCCGCATCGTCCTGGAGAACGCGCTGTTTCGGTCGTGCTGGGGTCTTCCTCGAGCCGACGCGCTCCCCGAACGCTGGGAGGAACTCGAGCCGCAGCTTCGGGGTCGTGTTCGAAGCCGCGGGGACTGGGAGCGCTTCGAGCAAGCGCTCTCGAGCGGCTTTTCTCGAGCGGACGCCGTGCCGCTGGAGCTCTCGGAGGGCAGGGCGCTCGAAGCGAGATGGATGCCTCTTCGTCTGTCGTCCAGCAGCCGGGGCCGAGTGTTCAACTTCCGCGACGTGACGCGCCAGAGGGCCGCGGCCACGACCGAGCGCGAGCTGCAGAGGCAGCTGATGCAGTCGCAGAAGATGGAGTCGGTAGGCATCATGGCGGCGAGCATCGCGCACGACTTCAACAACGTTCTGACCGCGATGGTGGGAAGCGCCGAGCAGCTCTCGAGTGACCTCTCGGCGAGGGGTCTTCCCATGGCGGAGGAAGCGGAGGCGGTGTACCGAGCGGCCCTGGCCGGGGTGGAGCTGGCCGGCAGGATCGTTGCTTTCAGCCAGGAGCGCAGCTTCGGCCAGCGGCGCGTGGACCTCGCGGTCATCGTACGGCAAACCGCCAAGCTGCTCAGCCTGATGACGCCTCCCACCGTCGAGCTCGTCGTGGAGGCGACAGCCGGCGAGCACTTCGCCCTGGCGGACTCGGTGGAGATTCAACAGCTCGTCCTGAACTTGGGTGCGAACGGGCTGGACGCGATGCCCGAGGGTGGAGCGCTGCGCCTCGAGGTGCGGCGGGAGCAGCAGGGTGGAGAGGAAGGGGTCTGCATCTGCGTTTCGGATACCGGCGCCGGAATGACCAGGGAGACGGCCGCGCGCCTGTTCGAGCCATTTTTCACGACCAAGCCGGAGGGCAAGGGCACGGGGTTGGGCCTGGCCATCGTTCGGCGGATTCTGGCTGACCACGGCGCCAAGATCACCGTTGCCTCGGAGCTGGATCGGGGGACTACGTTTCGCGCCTTCTTCCCTGATCGCTCGGGAGAGGTGCCAGAAGAGCCGGAGGCAGAGGCGGGCCTCGAGCGCACCTCCGTGCTGCTGATTTCTCTGCATGCAGCGGAGGGGAACGCCGTTTCGCAGGCTCTGGGGGAGGGGGGCTTTGCGGTCGAAACGGCGGTTTCGGCGCGGAGCGGCGTGCACGCGTTTCGGCGCTCTCCCGACGCGTTCGCCGCGGTCGTGGTGGACGAGGCGATCGAAGGAGAGAAGGTCGCTTCCCAGGTGTGCCGCCTGCTCCGTGCCATCCGGCCCGACCTGCCCTTGGTGGTGATTACCGGTTTCGTCTCTTCGGGAGATTGGGCGGCGGGCAGCACGCCGTTCCAGCACACGCTGGTGCTCAGGCCGTGGAGCTCCGACGCGCTCAATCGCGCCGTACGAGCGGCGCTGCGCGAGAGTTGAGGCGTCCCTGGGGCGTGTCGCCTCGGCGAGGGGGCGGCCGCTTCACTGAGCGAGGGCCAGCTGCCAACGGTAGGCATCCGCGAGCGCTTGCTTGACGCTCAGCTCTGCCTTCCAGCTCAGCTCCCGCTCCACCTTCTCCACGTTGGCGTAGACCTGGACCACGTCGCCTGGCCGGCGCGGTCCGATGCGATAGGGCACTTTCACCCCCGTTGCCTCCTCGAAGGAGGTGATGGCTTCCAAGACGGAGGTGCCCCGCCCGGTGCCTACGTTGTAGACGCGATGGAAGCTCGCCTCCCCGGAGCTCTCGAGGTGCGCCAGCGCCGCGACGTGCGCTCGGGCGAGGTCGACGATGTGAATGTAGTCGCGAATGCAGCTGCCGTCCGGTGTGGGGTAGTCCGAGCCGAAAACCGTGAGCTCGCCGCGTACGCCCGCCGCCGCCTGGGTGATGTACGGCACCAGCGTTTCCGGTTTGCCCAGCGGAAGCTCGCCGATCTTGCCGCTGGGATGGGCGCCAATCGGGTTGAAGTAGCGCAGCGTCACGGCCTGCAGCGGCTCGGCGCTCGAGACGTCCTCGATGATCTGCTCGCAGATCTGCTTGGTGCGCCCGTACGGGGAAGCGGCGGGGGCCATCGGCGTCGCTTCGGTCACGGGGAGCTCGTCGGGGTTGCCGTACACCGTGCAGGAGGAAGAAAAGACCAGGGCCGGGCACTGTGCCTGCTTCAGCACGCGCAAGAGGCACAACATCGAGCCCACGTTGTTGTGGTGGTATTCGAGCGGCTGCCGGGTGGAGACTCCGACGGACTTGTGTGCGGCGAAATGGATCGTGCCGACGATATCCGGGTGGTCGTCGAAGACCCCGAGCATCGCCGCCTCGTCGCGGCAGTCGTGACGGTAGAAAGGTAGCTCGGTGGCGCACAGCTCCTGCGTGCGATCCAACATGTGCCTCTCGGACGCGCAGAGGTTGTCCACGACCACCGGGAGGTAGCCTGCCGCGCACAGCTCGACGCACGTGTGGCTCCCGATGTACCCGGTACCCCCGGTGACCAATACCTTTTTCGTCGTCACGTTCTCTTCGCCTTCCAAAGGTTTCTACAGTTGCAGCGGCCGGACCCCGAACGCTGCGCAGCCGGGTGAGGAGCCGTGAAAGATGTACGGGGACAGGTCGTGCCGGGCGCCGTACGCGCGGGCGACCTCGAGCACGAACGGCTCGGCATCGGGGCTGCCGAGCACCGCAACCGTGCCGCCGCTGCCTCCACCCGTGATCTTGCTCCCGAAGATGCCGCGGGCGCCGCGGCCTGCTTGAAGGGCTTCGACCAACTCGTCCGTTCCCTGGGAGCCGAGGCCGCACTGCGTGTACCCCGCGTGGGCTTCACTCATCAGGGCCCCCATGCGCTCGAACGCGGAAGGGGAAGGCGGGTCCTCGAGAAGACGCCGAAATTCTTGGGTGCGAGCGTGCTCGGCGATGGGGTGAAGCGTCGCGGCTTTCACCGGATAAGAAACGGCCTCGTCGACTTGCGTGACGGGGTCGCTGATGCCTTCGTAGCGCTTCAGGAACTCGGAGCCCGCGAGGCGCTCCGGCAGGTGCTCCGCGTGGGCCTGCGCTACCTCCGGTCCCAGGTTGGCCAGGTAGCCGCCGTGGCTTCCGAGCTCGATTTCGACGCGGCCGGGCTGTGCGGTGGGGCTGACGCGCAGCCCGAGCTCCTCGGCGAGAATCCGGTAGCCCATGAACGCGGCCACGCGCACCTGCCCGTAGTCGGCCCCACTGACTTGGTGGGCGACGCCCGAGTCGATCCCCCACAGGCACAGCCCTTCCGGCAGCGGCAGGGGCTCGAGAGGCTCCCCCGGTTGGCAGAGGATGGGCAAGAGCGCGCTCTGCTGCCCACAGCTCACGGTCATCTGATCCATCACGCCGCAGGGCGCCCCGACCACGAAGTTTTCCACGCGCTGGCAAGCCGCGGCGATTTGCCGTGCGCTCAGCCGCAGGCCGAAGTGCGCCGCAAGGGCAGACAGCGTGGCGACTTCCACGGCCGCCGAGGAGCTCACGCCTTTGCCCTCCGGGACCCGTGAGCCCACGGCGATGGCGAGGCCACGAGGTAGGTGAGCTTCGTAGTCGCTGCAAAGTGGCCACAGGGCCCCCGCCACGTAGGTGGCCCAGGGCCCCGCCTGCGCGACGAGCCGCCGGGTTCCCTCCGCCGTGCGCAGCGCGCGCGCCGCCGTTCCGAAATCGAAGCTCGCCTGCCGGATGGGGGCCGTCGGATCCGCCAGCGAGAAGCTCGAGAGCCGAAGGTGCGGCTCGGAGAGCGCGGCCACCGCGGCGAACGTGCCTTCGGCGATGGGCATCTCCAAGGTCAGCGCCCCGCTGTAATCCGCGAAGCCTCCCAGCACGTCGAGGCGACCCGGCGCGCGGGCTACGGACCACTCCAGAGCGCCCGGCGCCAGCCCTAGCGACGCGATTTTCGGGCGCAGCTCCGCGAGGAAGCGCGAAAGCTCGGCCTCGGCGCCCGCACTGGACGCCCCGCTCACGGGGAGCGCTCCAGGAGGCCCCGGCGCGAAAGCGCTCGATGAAGGGCGGGCTCGACCGATTCTTTCAGCTTCCGGTTGGCGTAGCCCACCCAGGCGATCTTCGCGTCCAGATCGAGCGGCGCATCGAGAGGGCCCCCTCCCGGGTCCGTGAGAATCACGCCGGCCTCGGCGGCGATCAGCCAGGTGGCGAGATCGTATGGGTGGCAGCACAGCCCCGTCGGTAGGCCGCGCTCTTCGAGCAGCGGTTCCATCCAGGGCCGCAGGTCTGCCTGAAAGCGATCGTGGCCGACCATCAGCTCGTAGAGCTGGCCTCCCGTCGAGGCGTACTGGTCCTCGAAGCACAGCGCTTTGCCCGAGGGGGCGGGGCCCAGCACCTCGAGCATCACCTCTTCGTCGATGGCCGCCAGCACGTCCCGAGCGCCCGGGAAGAACCGCGAGAGCATCGCGTAGCCGTGGGCGATCGTCGGCGATTGGGAGGGGCGCAGTGGCAGCCGCGTCCGCTGCCCCGTGAGGCGATTGAGCCTTTCCGCGTGAGCGCCTTTGCCCTTCTGTGCCCACAGCTCGTCGCAGAGGTGCTGCTTGAGCAGGGGGATTTCGATCTGCACGGCGAGATCGATGTCCCGCAGGCAGGTGCCCTCCCCGCGATTGGGGGCCAGACCGAGTAGAACCCAAGCGCTGCGCTTTTGGTACATCAGCCCCCGCGTCCCATCGATGGGATCGACGATCAGGCGGTGCGCCGCCGACTCGGGGGGGCCTCCGGGGATGACGCGATAGCCATCCGTGAGACCCTCGGCGACCAGCACGATGCCGCCGATGCCCTGGGCGTGGGCCGCCAGCTCCCGCGTCAGCGCCGCTTCGCTCACCTTGTCGACCGCGTAGATCGTGTCCCCGGGGCCATCCTCCGCGATGGCGGCCAAGGCTTGGGTGGAGCGGCGTTCACACTGCTCCACGACGGTGTCGCGCAACGAGCGGCCGAGGTGAAGAAGGAGGCTCAAGGGATCGTCGGGATGCATGCTGGACGTTTTCGTCGAAGGGATCACTGCGGCTGCCGGTAGTGCTCGCGGGGCACCGCGAGAAGCTCGGCGGCCTTTTCTTCGGGGGAGGTATCGCTGATGAACCCGCCGCCGCCCACTTCCGGGCCGGCCAGGAACTTCAGCAGATTCGGCTTTCTCAGCGGCGGGTGCAATTGGATGTGAAAATGGTGGTGCGAGTAATCCCCCCCGTCAGTCGGCGCTTGGTGGAGCGCCAACACGTAGGGGAACGGCATTCTCCACAGGTTGTCGAACCGCACCAAAAGGCCCTTGAGGACGGTGGCCAGCCCCCGGATTTCCTCCGGCGTGAGGTCAGCAATGCTCGCATGCGTGGCTTTCGGAGTCACGATGGCGTCGTAGGCGAACCGGGCGAAGTACGGGATGAAGGCGATGGCCGAGTCCTCTTCGGCGATGATCCTGCGGCCGTCGGCCTTCTCGGCTGCGATGATATCCGGGAGCAACGCTCGGTCGTGGTTCTGCAGGTGCTCTTTCTCGGCCTCCAGCTCAAGCTCCATGGTCTTGAACACGAAGTTGGTGGCGTAGATCTGGCAGTGGGGGTGCGGGTTCGACACCCCGACGGCTTCTCCCCGGTTTTCGAAGACCAGAACGTGGTTGACCTCCGGGCGCGCGCCAAGCTCGCGGTATTGCTCCTGCCAGGTCTCCATCAGCTCGGCGATGCTCTCGACGGGGAGCTGCGCCAGGCTCGTGTCGTGCAGCGGGCTGTAGCAGACCACCCGGGCGATGCCGGTCGCGGGTCGATTGCGGTAGATGCCCGGGGGCTCGGGCAGAGCTTGCGGCGCGTCCGGGCCCACGCAGGGGTGGTCGTTGTCGAACACGAAGACGGACGGGTAGCTGGGGTTCTGCGCGCCGCTGACGCGGGAGTTGCCCGGGCACAGGTAGCACGTGCGATCGTAGGGGTTCGGCGCCGGCTCGGGGCGGGCTTCATCCTGGCCGCTCCACGGGCGATTCTGCCGGTGCGCTGCGACGACGACCCACTCCCTGCGCAGCGGGTGCCAGCGCTGCTCCCAAGCCCCTTGGTGCTTCAACGTTCGTCTCCACCGGCGCCGGCGCGTGGCGCGCTCGTCCGAGGTGTGCCCGGCGAGCAGCGGGCCGCGCGGCGGTTCGCCCCGCACGGCTCGCAGGCTCGCGCCGGGATTCGAGCGCCTCGCCGTGCCGTGGCCGGGCGCGGGGCGCTGGTTTCGTTGTCGAAGCAAGGCTGTCCCATCGAGACCGACCACCATAGTGGCTACAGTTCGCCGGACAAGAGGCAGGGAAGCCGTCGAGCCGCCGCCGTCGGCTTTTTTGGGGGCCGCTCGGCACCGGTCTCGAGCGGAGGCACGCGAAAATTGCGGAAGGGCAGCAGGCGCTCCAAGCGATTTCGGAGGCGCTGGTGGCTCGGGCTCTGCCCTGGAACGGAGTTCGCGGCGGATGCGTGTGGTGGCGAGCCGGCGCTCCGGCGGACGCCATGCGGCACGGCGGCGCGCTTTTCGCGCGCGGGGCCGTCGTCCCGTGCCCCCCCCAGCCAGGCGGCGGGGTGCCGCCCTGTCGCCCGCCGCCCTGTCGCCTGTCGCCCGCCGCCCTGTCGCCTGTCGCCCGCCGCCCTGTCGCCCTGCCCGCCCGCCGCCCCGTTGCCCGCCGCCCCTTGCCGCCTGCCGCCTGCCGCCCTGCCGCCTGCCGCCTGCCGCCTGCCGCCTGCCGCCCCGTTGCCCGCCGCCCTGCCGCCCGCCGAACAGGGGGCCGCCGAGCAGCGGGCCGCCCGCTGCCCTCGGGGCTTCGTCGGGACCCGACGAGGTCCGCCCCCGGGCGATCCGACCTCGTTTCCTCGGGGGAGCATTCCGCTTGGTTCGGACGAGCCGCTTGGCGAGGCGGGCCGCAGCGGCCAGGGTGACGAAAGCCTCCGGGGGAGTGTGCCAAACGGCCCGATCCCCTTCGTGGCGCCCGCGCCGGGGCTCTCGCCGGCGAGCAGGCGATTCGCCGCGGGGCCGGCGGCGCGACGGGATTGGGCCGCCGTCCGCCTGCCGAAGCGCGCCGAAGGCCGCCGCCGAGCGCAATCACCGTGGCTCACTCGAGGGGCATTGCGAGCGGGTCGCCGGGCACAGGGCTAGCCCGGGCTAGGGCGCGCACACCGGGGTGGCGCGCCAAAGGCGGCGCTGCCCGTCCCGGTTGGAGGAGAAGAACAGCTCCGTCAGCGCCGCGTTGGCCGCCGGATCCAGCTCGCCGCCGCTGGAGTTGACGAGGTCCAGGGGGACGGGCTGGGAAAACGGCGCGCCCGGACTCGTTCGCACGGCGTACCAAAGATCGAAGTCGCCGTCGAGCCGCCGCCTGTTCGAAGTGAAGAACAGGGTTCGGCCGTCCGCCGATAGGTGAGGACCCGTGTCGTCGCCGGCAGACTCCAGCTCCACCACGAGCTCCGGCGCGGAAAAGGCGGCGTCCGGCGCGCTTCGCGTTGCTCTCCACAGATCCAGCGTGCTGCGTCGGTTCGAGGCGAAGAAGAGCTCGAGCTGATCCTGCGCTAGCGTGGGCGTGTGGTCGAGGCGGGAGCTGTTCACGTCGAGCGGCTGCGCCGTCCCGAAGCTGGGGGGGGTCATGCTCACGACCGGGGCAGACCACAAGTCCCGAGAGCCCAGCCCCCCGGCGCGTGTGGAGAAGAAATACAGGCGGCTCTGGTCGGCGCTGATGAACGGCGTTCCCTCCTGGCCCGCATTGGAGTTGAGATTGGCGGGCTCCGCGGCGGTGCTGAAGCGCGCATCGAAAGCCGTGCGTGTGGCGTAGAAAATGCGTTCATCGCGCCCGATCAAGGCGGCGAGGAAAAGCGTGCCGTCGTCGCTCGTGAGGCTCGGACCGTACAGCGGCGGCGTGAGCCCGAGGCCCGTGACGAGCTCGGGGTTGCCGAACGTGCAGACCGTGCTGCAGTCGCCACAGCCGGCGGCGGGCCCCGCTGCCGCCGTCGGAACACCGGGGCCGGCGTCGGCCGAGGCGTCGGCGACGGCCGAATCGTCGTCGTCGGCGGCCGAATCGGCGCTGTTGCTCGGCTGCAGCCATCGTCGCCACTCGCCGATCCCCCAAATGCCCGACTCGCGATTGGTCCTACCGCGCCCGCTGGCGCCCCGCGGTGCGGATGGCCCACCGGCGTCCGCGCCGGCCTGGCTCCCGACCTCCGTCGCCACATCGACGGCGTTCGCCAGGCGGTACTGCAGACCTCGCGGCGTGGTGAGGGTCAAGTCGTGGCTACCCAGCGCGAGCGCGCCGGGGATCACGAAGGCTAGCTCTTCGGTGCTGAGCCACTCCACCGTGGCCGGGTCGACGGAGAGCTCGCCGATCGCCAGGGCCCACTCTCCTCCGATCGACGGGCCGCCCTGGTTGTCCAGCGAGATCCCGACTCGATTGTAGAACCCGTGACCGTGCAGTGTCGCCGCCGCAGACTTTCCGAGGGGGACCTGGCTGGGCGTGACGAAGAAGAGCTCGGGTCCCGAGCTCGGGGGCCACGAGCAGCCCAAGTTCAGCGTGCAACATACGCCGGCCAGCGCAAAGCCACGGCCCATCCGCCCCAGGTGTCTCTGGCTGAAACGCTTTTGCCGGTTGATAGACTCCACCGGGGGGGTGAACGGTCCCCCAGCGGGGACCTGGAGCGAATTTAACGCCCCGCCGCCCGACGGGCGCGGGTCATCCGCTTACAACGGCGCCCGGTAGGCGCTTTCGTCGTCGCACTGCCGGTTCGCGGGGAAACAGGGACTGTGCCGAATCACGTCGTACGCGAACAGCGGCGCGTGCTTGCGCCGCCGCTGCACCATGGATTTGACGTACCCCAACCCAGCGCTGGCCAGGTAGACGAGGTCCGTGAGCGCGGCGTAGCGCACTCCGTAGTTCTTGGTGAAGTAGCGCCTGCGAGACTCGAACCAGTAGGCCGGGTAGCGGCGCTCATCCTCCCCCGCGCCGGTGACCCCGGTGCTTTGCCCCGAGATGTGCATCACGCGGCTCTGGGGCACGTACCAGCTCTCGAAGCCGGCCCGGGCCGCCTTCAAGCAGAAATCCGTCTCCTCGTAGTAGAGGAAGTAGTTCTCGTCCATCCCGCCGAGCTCCCGGATCAGGGAGGCGCGGATCATCATGGCGGCGCCGGGGAGCCAGTCCACCTTCTCGGGCTGCTTGCCCATCGTTTTCGCCACGACCCAGGGCCGGAGCAGCTTGGTCACCGGGCCCCAGCACACGCCCTGCTCCACCTCGCTCAGAAGGGTCGGAAAGCGGAACGCGATGGGCCACTCCGAGCCATCTCCATTCTGCAAGCTGCTGCCACAGATTCCGGCCTTCGGGGTCTCTCGCAAAAATCGGCACAGCTCGGCAATCGCTCCCGGCTCGGCGCGCGTATCCGGGTTGAGCAGCATGAAGTACTCGGGCGGCTGCTCGCTTTCGAAGCAGTGCTTGAAGCCCAGGTTGTTGCCGTACGAAAAGCCGCCGTTGCGCGGCGCCTCGATCAGGTGGACGTGGTCCATTCCCGCGAGGCCCTCCCGCAGGGCTCGGGCGTCCCCCGAAGCGTTCTCCACCACCACGACCCGCAGAGACAGCTCCGGGAGATTGCGATCGCTCTCGAGCGAGTGCACTGCGTCGATCGTGAGGCCGGCGGACTTGTAGTTGACGACGATGACGTCGACTCGGGTTGGTGTTTGGGCACTTTCGCTCATGGAATTACCTTGGAGGTCTTCTTGCGGCCAGCCGCGCCATTCTTGCCGGCGTCGGACTGCTCTCGGTTGCGTCGATCTCGCTCCGTCGAGAGGTTGACCACCGCTCCGTCGTACAGCTCCAGACAACCGGCCAGCTCGCTTGCCAGCACGCGCACGTTGGGCTCTAGCACCATGCTGTCGTGATCTCCAGGCACCTCGATCACCCGAACGCCCCGCGCCCACGCGCCCCAGCCGTTGTCTTCGAGCAGCAGGTTCCGGTCGTGGTTGAGTCGTCGGCCGTCCCGCATCTGGTAGGCGACCTTCAGCTTTGGCCGGAATAGCGCGATCTCGAGCGGGATCGGCTCGAGCTGATAGCGATCGAGGGCGCGATAAAAGGCCGCCTCGATCTTCTGGGAATGGAAATCCCTCGTCTGGCCCGCGATTTGCTCTTCGAGCCGCTTGCGCTTCAGCCTCTCGCGCGCTCGGTAGTCGAGCTTGCTCTTCGCCCACTGGGCAAACAGGCCGAGCTTCTCCTTCTTGAGGTCCGTGATGCGGATTTCCACACGGTCCATGGTCGTGAGGCTCAGGTTCCAGTTCGGAAGTGGCGTGTCGAGCATGACGAGCATGCTGACCGTCTCTCCCTGCTTGACCAGTTGCTGAGCCATCTCGAATGCGGCGATGCCTCCACCCGAGAAGCCCCCGAGTAGGTAGGGGCCGTGTGGCTGCACGGTACGAATTTCCTCCAGGTAGTCCCTCGCCATCTCCTCGAAGGTCTCGTGGGGAGGCGTGTCCCCGTACAGACCGCGTGCCTGTAGGCCGTAGCAGGGGCGCCCTTTGCCGACCAGGCTGGCGAGGTGCCGCAGGTTGAGGACGTTTCCGAACATGCCGGCGACCAGGAAGAAGGGGCGCCCGCTGTCTGCCGCGCCCGTATCCATCCGCACCAAGTGTCGGTAGCGGGTGGCGGAGGTGTCTTGCTGGCCGCCACCATTCCTTTCTCCCAGCGCCTCGCGCAAGAGGTTCGCGCACTGCTCTACGGTCGGAGCTTCGAACAAGACGGACATCGGGTAGTCGACTCGATAGGTCTTCTTGATCTTGGCGAACAACCTCAAGGCGACCAACGAGTGCCCTCCGAGCTCGAAGAAACTGTCGCGGATGCCGACGCGGTCGAGGCCGAGCAACTCCTCCCAGAGCTCCACCAGCGTCCGCTCGATGTCGTCCCGCGGGGCCTCGTAGTCCGAGTCCAGCTGGGGCCGCGAGAACCTGGAATCGCTGTCGTCGGGGCCGACGGCGCGCTCGTCGATGCTGCGCCGCAGCGTGCGAAGATCGAGGGAAGAGACGAAGATCTCCCCCGCGGCGTCGCTCGAGAGCAGCCGCTCGATCCGCTCGACGCCTTCTTCCGAGGTGATGCCCTGCGAGAGATTGTGGTGGAAGGCGACCTGATCCGGAGACAGCTCCACTTCGCCACCCCCGTCCGCTTCGCGCCGGACGCTCTCCAGGGGGCGTTGGTCGGCAACCTTGGAGCTGGGGGCCGCTTCTTCAGCCAGGAAGGCGGTGTCCGACAGGCGCTTGATCGTGAAGTGTTGGACCTCCACGCAGACTTCGCCCTCGCCGTCCGTGATGACCACGTCGAAGCTCGCCAGCCCGCGCACGGTGTCGACGTCCTCGTTGAGCTTCGCCCAGGACCAGATGTTGGCCGACAGCGGAGCGTGCACCTTCACGCTTCGATAGGACACCGGCACCCACAGGGCCTCTGCCCCGTAGCCTGGGATCAAGTCCATCGCGTAGCCGGTGGCGAGATCGAGCAACGCGGGGTGCAGCCCGTATTCGTCTACGTCCGCCTCGAAGGTGCTCGGCAGTGCGAGGCGAGCCAGCGCTTCCCCCTCGCCGACGCTCAGCCGACGCAGGACTTGCCAGCGGGGCCCGAAGCTCAGGTGCTGCTCCTGGCCCGTTTCGATGCCCTGGGCCGTCTCTCCGATCCGCTTGACCGTGCAGCGGGCATCGATGCTCGGCACGTCCAATGCGCTCGGCCGCTGCTGCGGCAACAGCACGATTTTCGCCTCGGCGTTGGGTGCGAGCTCGACCGAGCCATCGGCGTCGAGCCGGCCGCTGCCGACTCGGACGGAGTACCCTTGGTCGTCCGGCTTCAGATCCATCTGCATCCGCGTGACCGAGCCGTCTGGCACGTAAAGCGGGCTGAGGAACAGCAGGTCGCGAATCTCGACCGGCTGCCGGGGCGCCACCTCTCGTGCGGCGGCGCGCAGCAGCTCCAGGTAGCCGGTGCCCGGCAGCAGTGCGCGCTTGTCGGCGGTGCGGTGGTCGTCGAGCACCCAGAGCTGGTGACACTCCCAGTTGCTCTGCAGGCGGATCGAGCCGTCGCTCATCGAGAGGCGCTCGCCGAGCAGGGGGTGCGAGGTGGGCTGCGGCTCCGGCTTTTGGATCGCGCCGCGCTGGCTGGCGGCCTCGGCCGCCATGCCCACGTCCTTCCACACGCCCCACCCCACGGCGAGGCAGCGCTCCTCGGTGCCCCGCGCTCGTTCGGCGAGCGCGCCCATGAACGCGTTGGCGGCGACGTAGTCCACCTGCCCCGGGGGGCACAGCCAACCGCTCGTGGAGGAGAAGAGCAGCATGAAGTCGAGCGGTGTCTCCTCCAGCACGCGCCTCAGCACCAGCGTGCCGTACACCTTGGGAGCGAGCACGGCGTCGATGTCGCTTTGCTCCTTGCCGACGATTGGATGGTCGTCGAGCGTCCCGGCGGCGTGCAGCACCCCGTGGATTGGTCCAAAGCGGGCCGTCGCCTCCGAGACGACTTGCTCCGTGCGCTCGACGTGCGTCACGTCTCCGCTCACGGCCAGCACCTGCGAGCCGAGCGTCTCGAGCTCCAACAGGGCCTTCAGCTTCTCGCTCAGCCGACCCTCCGGATCGGCCTGGATGCGCGCCTCGTATTCTTCCCGCGGCGGCAGCTTGCTGCGGCCGAGCAGCACGAGGTTCGCCTGGTAGCGCTGGGCCAAGTGCCTGGCGATGGAGAGGCCGATTCCGCCAAGCCCCCCGGTGATCAGATACGTTCCGCCCGGTCGGAAACCCACGCCTCCGCCGAAGCTCAGGGCCTTGCGGGAAAGCTCGCGAACGTAGCGACCGCTTCGCCGGAGCGCGACCTGCTCCGTCATGGGCTGCGCGGAGAGCTCCTCCACGATGCGCGCCACGGCCTCGTGCGGGCGCAGCGGGCCCATCAGGGGCAGCCGCTCGTACGCGGCCGTGCGCAGCCGGTCGACGAGGGGCGTGGCGCGCAGGAGCCCGGTCAGGCCGTCGGCGTTCTGCTCGAGCTCTACGTCCACGACGGAGCACGTGACGCCGACCAGCTCGCGCGGCATGACCATCGCCGGCCCCAAAATGGTGGCCTTCTCCGGGTAGGGCATGGGCTCGTCGCCAACCCGCTGCATGCCGTTGGTGACGACCGTCACGTGCAGCGGAGACGGGTAGTCTTGGCCGGCCAGCGCTTGCGCCAGGAGCAATAGGCTGAAGAAGCCGCGCTCCTGATTGGTGTGGAAGAAGCTCGAGCCCGGCCGAAAGCGCTCCTGGTCGCTGAGCAGCCCCAAGTGCAGGATTTGCCCGGGGACGCGGCCGCTCGCCATCAGGTCGCTCACCAGCGCTTCGTAGCCGGAGAGGCCTTGCTCGTAGGAGAGCATGTACTCGCCATCCGAGAGCTTGTAGAACGCGTCGCCCTCGCGAACCACCGTCACGGCGTCGCCGCTGGCTCGCAGCTTCGTGCAGATTTCCTCGCCCAGATCGCCGGCGTCGAGGAACACCAACCAGTGCCTGCCGCGCGTGGTCTCCGCGCGCGCCAGGTCGCGTTTGCGCCAGCTGGTTTCGAACAGCCACTGGTCCGCCGACGGCTCCTTCATCGGCAACGCCGACGCCGCGGCGGCGGTGGCTTTGCCGGCATCGATCCAGAAATGCTGGTGCTGAAAGGCGTAGGTCGGCAGCCAAAGCTTGCTTCGCTTGGCATCCCCCCAGAGCGTCTCGTCGGGTAGCTTCACGCCCAGGGCGACGAGGCGGGAAAGCACCCCCGCCAAGAAGGTGTCGTCGTCGGACGTGTCGTCGGCGTGGCGCAGCGTTTCGAGGACTGCGGAGGCGGGCACGCTCTGGCACTGGCGCGCGAGGGAGCCGAGCACGCGGCCCGGGCCGACTTCCAAGTAGACGCGACTCTTGTCGGTTGCGAGAGTTTCGATGCCGTCGGCGAACAGCACGGTGCGGCGCAGGTGCTCCACCCAGTAGTCGGGGCTGGTGGCCTGATTGTCCGAGAGGGGTTGGCCCGTGCGGTTCGAGATGATCGGAACGCTCGGGGGCGAGAGGTCCATGCTCTGCAGGTGCGCACGGAAGTCATCCAGCATCGAGTCCAGTAGTCGGCTGTGCGCGGCAATGTCGATTGGGATGAGCTTGGCCTCGATGTCGGCCTTCTGCAGCTCCGCGGCGAAGCTCGTCAGATCTTGCTTGCGGCCGGATACGACGCACAGCGCGGGGGCGTTGACGCAGGCCAGATCCAGGCTATCCGGGAGCCTGGTCTCGAGATCTTTGCGGCTCAACGGGACGCTCAGCATTCCGCCGGCCTCCACCTCGTCGAAGAGCTGGCCCCGGCGCAGGACGAGCCGGATCCCGTCCTCGTAGCTCATCACGCCGGCGAACGCGGCGGCGGCGTTCTCGCCGACGCTGTGGCCAATCAGCGCCGTGGGCTCGACGCCGAGCGATTTCCAGAGCTGGGCGAGCGAAACCTCGATGATGAAGATGAGGGGCAACTGCCGGCTCGGCTTGAGCAGATCCTGCTTGGCCTGCCGCTCGCCGCCCGCCTTGGGGAACAAGAGGTCGCGGGGATCGACATCCACCAAACCCCCGAGGTAGGAAAGCCCGCGATCCACCCAGCGCTTGAAGGTCGGGTGGCGTTCGTACAGACCCTTCGCCATGTTCACGTACTGGGCGCCGCCGCCCGGGAACATGAACGTGACGCTCGGCTCCTCGGCGAGCTGGGTGTGGTTGAAGACGAAGCGCGGGTCCTTCTCCCGCAGCTTTTCGATTGCCTCCGCGACGCTCTTGGCGGCGAGCGCGCGCCGCTTCGCGAAGCGCCGGCGGCCGTGCATCAGGGTGTAGCTCACGTCCGCGAGGTTCACCTCTGGGTTTTCCTCGAGGAACTCGCGCAGGCGATCACATTGCGCGTCGAGCGCCGCGCTGTTGCGGGCGGAGAGCAAGAGTGGCGATGGGCCCATCGCTGGGCTGCTAGCCGGCCGCGCCGGCGCTTGCTCGACGACCACGTGGGCGTTCGTTCCTCCGACGCCGAGGGAGTTCACGGCGGCGCGTGCCGGGCTCGAGCCGCTGGCAAACGGGGTGGCCTCCGCGGCGACGCGGAAAGGGCCGGTTTCGAAATCGATCGTCGGGTTGGGGCGTTCGAAGTTGAGGCTGGGAGCGATCAACCCCTTCTGGAGGGAAAGGCAAACCTTGATCAGACCCACGACGCCCGCTGCCGTATCGAGGTGGCCGATGTTCGTCTTGACGGATCCGATCTTGCAATAGCCGGTGCGCTGGCTCGTTTCTCGAAAGGCCTGCGTGAGCGCGGAGACCTCGAGTGGATCTCCGAGGTAGGTCCCCGTCCCGTGGCATTCGACGTACTGAATCGTGTCCGCGCTCACGTTGGCCAGAGCCAGCGCCTCCGTGATCGCCGAAGCCTGACCATCCACGCTGGGAGCCAGGTAGCCCGCCTTTCTCCCGCCGTCGTTGTTGACGGCCGAGCCCTTGATGACGGCGTAGATGTTGTCGCCCTCGTCGAGCGCGTCCTGCAGGCGCCGCAGCACGACGACCCCGCAGCCACTGCCGAACACCGTTCCTTGTGCGCGGTGATCGAAAGCATAGCAGTGGCCGTCGGGGGAGAGGATCTCGCGCTCCTGATACAGGTAGCCCCGGCGGTGAGGCAGCTCGATCGTGACGCCACCGGCCAGCGCCATGTCGCACTCGCCGTTCAGCAGGCTCTGCGCCGCCTGGTGCACCGCGACCAGTGAGGTGGAGCACGCCGTTTGGATGTTGATGCTCGGCCCGCGAAGATTCATCAGGTAGGAGACGCGCGTGGCGAGGAAATCCTTGTCGTTTCCGGTATGGCGCAGCAGGAACATCCCCACGCTGTCGACCAGCTCGGGGCGCGTGCACAGGTTGAAATAGAAATAGCTCCCCATCCCGCAGCCGGCATACACGCCGATGGGCCCCGCGAACGCCTCGGGCGGGTGCCCCGCATCTTCGAGCGCCTCCCACGCGCATTCCATGAAGTGGCGGTGCTGTGGATCGAGGATGGCGGATTCCTTGGGGCTGAAACCGAAGAACTCGCCATCGAACATGGGCATGTCACCGAGGGGCGCTCCGGCCGGCACGTAGTTGGGGCGCTGCAGCAAATCCGAGCGTTCGCCGGCCTCCAGTAGCTCTGAAGTGGTGTAGCGCCGAACGCTCTCCACTCCGCGGACCAGGTTCTCCCAGAACTCGGTTTTGTTCTTGGCTCCGGGAACGCGGACACTGAGGCCTACAATCGCAATGTCGGTTTCGCTCATGCTTGCTTTCTCTTGGTGGTGGTTTCAGCGAGCCAGGGAAAGCCGCCTCAACCGCGGCGTGCCCGCCGCAAGCTGCCGCGGCGCTCCAGCGCGGCGCGCCGAGCGTCGGCCCGCGCGGTGCCTTCCTGCGTACTCTGGTCCAAGGCGCCCCGTACGTGCTCGTCGAGCGAGCGCGCCGTCGGATAGCGGAAGAGGTCGGTGATGGAGAGCTTGAGGTCGAGGCTCTGGCAGATTTCCCGGTGGGCCTGTACGGCCAGCAGAGAGTGCCCGCCCAGCTCGAAGAAGTTGTCGGTGGCGCCGACGCCTTCGAGGCCCAGAACACGCTGGAAAACCGCGATGATCCCCGTCTCCGTCTCGCTCTGCGGAGCGACGAAGGCCTTGGCGGCGCGGGGCTGAGTGGCGCCGGGCGGCGGCAGGGCCTTCTTGTCCACCTTCGCGTTCGGCGTGAGGGGAAAGCGCTTGAGCGGGATCAGGTGGGAGGGCACCATGTAGTCCGGCAAACGCGCCGAGAGCTGACTGCGCAGGGCGCTCTCCGAGAGGACAACCACGGTGGCTTCGCCGCCGGGCGCTTCCTCCGCGACCCGGTAGTAGGCGACGAGCCGCGCGTCGCCGGGCGTGTCGTGGCGGGCCACCACGACCGCCTGCAACACTTGAGGAACGGCGCTGATGGCTGCCTCGATCTCCCCGAGCTCGATGCGGTGGCCGCGAATCTTGACCTGATCGTCCGTGCGGCCCAGGAAGCTCAGGCGGCCGTCCTCCCGGTAGCGCACTAGATCGCCCGTGCGATACATGCGCGCTCCTCGGCGCTCGACGAACGGGTTCTCGACGAACCGCTCCGCGGTCAGCTCGGGCCGATTCAAGTAACCGCGGGCCACGCTGTCCCCGCTGATGTACAGCTCGCCCTCGGCACCGCGCGGCAAAAGACGCTGCTGCGCGTCCAGCACGTACATCTGCGTGTTGGCGATGGGCTTGCCGAGGGTGACCTCGTCGCCGACGATCCGATCCGTGCTCGACCATACGGTGGTCTCCGTCGGACCGTACATGTTGATGATGGCCGCCCCGGTCGCGCTGCGGATCTGCTGCACCAGGCTCGGCGGCAGGGCCTCGCCGCCGAGCATCCACGCCTTGACGCCGACGAGCGCTGACTGGCTGCCCTCGTCGGTGAGCAACATCCGCCCCATGCTCGGGGTGCACTGCAGGTGGGTGGCGCGGTGCCGCAACAGCTGCCCGGCGAGCGAGAAATCCCGCTTGTCGAGCTGTGGCGGTCGCGCGGCGCGCTCCTTGACCGACTTGAGGCGGGGGAGCTGATCGAGCACCGCGTCGACCGGGACCCCGAAGTCGATCAGACAAGCGACCTCGCTCACGCCGATGGCCTCGGCTTGGCGCAACGTGGCCAGGCAGCGCTCCTCGCTCCCGAACAGCCCCGCCGTCTCGAAGTAGCGCTCGAACGAGAAGTCGAGGAGCGCATCCATTTCGTTGGGCGCCAGGCTGCCGAAATTGTCGCTCAGGCTGGCGTTTGGGTCGGCGCTGCGCTTGAAGGCGGGAAAGCTCCAGGCGTGCTCGGCGATCAGATTGATCGAGCTCTTGAGGTACTGCTTCATCGGCTCGCGCACGATGCGCTTCGCCTCCTCGTCCGTCCTGGCGACGAAGGTGTGGAGCATCAGCGCCACATGCCCGTCGCCCGGGTGCCCGAGGCGCTTCCACTCGGCCCGGTAGGCGGCGATCTTGCCCTGGAGCTCCGGCAGACTCTGGCCGAGCAGGTGAGTGAGGATACCCGCCTTCGAGCGCGCCGCCGCGACGAACGTCTCGACGTTGCCGGCCGCCGTGAGCCAGACGGGCAGCTCCGCTTGCACCGGGCGAGGCCAGCTCTGCACGGCAGTCGGCCCCACGGGGCTCTGAAACTCGACCTTCTCGCCGCGCCACAGCTTGCGGACGACCTCCAGGTCGCTCAGCATCACCGCCTTGCGCTCCTTGAAGCTCTCGCGCTTGAGCAGGAAATCGTGGGGGTGCCAGCCGGCCGCGAAGGAAATGCCCACGCGCCCTCCCGAGAGGTTGTCCACCACGGCCCACTCTTCGGCGACGCGCGCGGGCTCGTGGAGCGGCAAGACGCAGCTGCCCGCACGGATCTGCACGTTCTTGGTGATCGCCGCGATGGCGGCGCTGGTCACCGAGGGGTTCGGGTACAGCCCGCCGAAGGCCCCGAAGTGGCGCTCGGGCGTCCACACCGCGACGAAGCCGTTGTCGTCCGCGTAGCGTGCGCCCTCCATCAGCAGGCGGTACTTCTCCGCCCCCACGCCCCCCTCGTCGCTGGAGAAATAGAACAGGCTCATCTCGAGCGATAGACCCCCTTGCTCCACGTGCTTGGAGAGGTCCGCTCGATTCTCCGAGGCGAGCACGACCTTGAAGCCGCGCCCCAGCGTCCACAGCAGCTCCAGCACCGAGATGTCGAAGGAAAGGCTGGTGACGGCCAGCCAGGTGTTCGTTTCGAAGCGAGGTACGCGCGCATCCATGCCGACGAAGAAGTTCGTCACGTTTCGATGCTCGAGCATCACGCCCTTGGGCTTGCCGGTGGAGCCCGAGGTGTAGATGATGTACGCGAGGTGCTCGGGGGAAACCGCGCGGCCTGGGTTTTCGGTGCTCTGCCGGGGCAGCTCGGCGTCCGCGTCGAGCGGCAGCGCGGAGACGCCCTGGGGCAAGTCGTGCTGCAGGGCGCTTGTCGTGACCGCCCACCGGGCGCTGCTGTCCTCCAGCATGTACGCGAGCCGGTCGGCGGGGTATGCGGGGTCGAGCGGCAGGTAGGCACAGCCCGCCTTCAAGATCCCGAGCACCGCGACGACCAGATCATCGGTGCGGGGCAAGAAGACGCCGATCAAGCTCTGCGGCTCGACACCGACCGAGAGCAGCCGGTGCGCGACGCGATTGGCGCGCCGGTTCAGCTCGCCGTAGCTGAGATGTTTGTCCGCGAACACCAGCGCCTCGACGTCGGGGTGCTCGGCCGCGCGGCGCTCGAAGTCGCCGAACACCGTCGTGGCCAGGGCCGCGTCTTGCGGGACGAAGGTGTCGTTGAAGGTCTCGAGCAGCTCGGCTCGTGCGGCTTCCGAAAGCAGCGAAAGATCTCCTGCCGGGCGCGCCGGATCGCGCTCGCCGGCCTCGCACAGAACGCGAATCTGCTCGGCGATATCGTCGGCGGTGCGCTCGCCGTAGGCGTGCTCGTGCAGTCGCAGCGTCGCCCCCTCGAGGCCGAGGTCCAGGCGCAGCCTTCGATCGCCCAGGGGCTCGCTTTCCCCCGAGAGATGCACGCCCACGGAGAAAGGCGTGGGACTGTGCCCCGGGGTGCGGCCGACCAGGTCGCGTGAGAAGGAGGAGCGAGTCTTCAGCCGCTGCAGCTCCCGCTCGGCCGCTTCGACGAGGGCGCCGAACCCCTGCCGCTCGTCCACGACCAGCCGTGCGGGCAGGCGACTGTCGAGCAGGGCTCGGTGCAGCGCCGTTTCCGGGAGCTCGGCCGAAGCCTGGAGCCACAGCTCGCGCTTGCCCGATAGGCGCGCCAGCCACAGGCCGAACGCCGCCAGCGCCGCGGCGTGCCCTCGGCCATCGCTCAGCCGCCGCGCGTGCGGCGCCGTGCTACCGGCTTCGCACGCGGCGGCGAGGGGCGCCGGGGCCGGCTCGGCCTTGCGCAGCCGCTTGGCCCAGAAGGCGTCGTGGCGGGTCGCGGCGGCGATCTCGGTCAGCGTCGAAAGCGTTTCGGCGTCCGGCTGAATGCTCCGGCCCGGGGCCAAGCGCAGCCTCTCGGCCACGTCCGCGACGGCCAGCGCGTTGCCCGCCGCGTCGCGAAAGTGCGAGAGCGCCACGGCTCCTCCCTGGGCGGAGACGACGATCTGCGAGCCCTCGATGGCGCGCACGTTGCCGGGCGGTTCGCTCCCGGCGTCGTCGTGAACGTGGATCTCGCCCACGTAGACGACGCGGTCACCGACGACGAGTTTGGGCCACGCCACGGGATTGTCGTACTGGCCGAAATCCAGCGCCCGCCCGAGCCGAGCCAGCGCGTCGGGGGGCTGCGTGAAGTCGAGCGCCGCGAAGTGTGCGGGCCGCGCGCCCAGGCCGAAGTAGCTGCCGCCGCTGTCGGGCTGCTGGCGCCCGTAGAGCCCGTCGCGCCGGATCAGCCGAAGCACCTCGTCGAAGCTCTCGAGCGCGTTTTCGTAGCAGCGCGCGTTGAGCGTGAGCGAGGTGTCGTCCGCTTCGATGGGGAACGTCTTTTGGACCAAGATGTTGCCTTGGTCGGCCTTCTCGGTCATCAGGTGCCAGGTGATGCCGTGCTCCGGCTCTCCGGCGATCATCGCCCAGACGGGCGCGTTCAGCCCGGCGTAGCGGGGCAGGGGGCCGTCGTGGAAATTGATCGCCGCCCGCCTCGCGAGCCCCAGCACGGCCGGGGGGATCATGCGCAGGTTCGCGATGCTGAATAGAAAGTCGAAACCCTGCGGGAGGCGTTCGGCCAGCCCCTCCCCGGGCTGCACGACGGGCACGCCTTTCTCCGTCGCCCAAGCGGCGGTGTGCGGATCGGCAGTGGCGACGGCCAAGATCGACTCGCCGCCCGACAACCATTGCTCCGCACACTGTACGAGTAGAGATTCATCCCCGACGAAAACGGCTGCCATGGACATGCTGGCGACGACCTTCCTTTTTCTTTGAACCCTGAGTGAAGCGAATGGTGGGCGGGCAGCCGCCGAGGGCGGCAGATTCGAATCGGCTGCAAGTCTGATGAGGTAAACAGCAATTGTCCAAGCTTCCGATGGCGGTTCGGCTGCCAGCCCGGCGGCGATCGCGCAGCGCACCCACCCACTTGTCCGACATCCTGCGCGCCACGGGGCGCGGCGCATCGCGAGCGGCCCCGCTGCGGTGCCGCGCGCCCGGAAACCCCCTCGCGGGCGTGCGCGCCGGGCGGAGGCCAGCCACGGGCTCGCCGCCAGCGGGGCTCACAGACGCGCTGCGTCGCCGAACGGCAACCGTCGAAGCCGCTGCCCGGTGAGCGCATACCAAGCGTTGCCGACGGCGGGCGCGACGGCGGGGACGCCGAGCTCGCCGACCCCGCCGGGGGATTCGCCGCTCGCCACCAGCTCGACTCGTACCCGGGGCATGGAGGCGTGTCGCAGCAGCGGGTAGTCGTGAAAGTTGCTCTGCTGCACCGCTCCGGCGGCGATCGTGATCTCGCCGTGCAGGCAGGCCGAAAGGGCGAAAGCGACCCCCCCTTCGAGCTGGGCTTCGATAATCGAAGGGTCCAGCGCCAGCCCGCAGTCTGCCACGCACCAGATTTGCCGGACCTCGAGCGAGCCCGAGGGCGCGCGGGCGACCTCGGCGACCTGGGCGACGCAGCTGTCGAAGGCCGCGCAGGCAGCCAGCCCGAGCGCGCTGCCCCGCTCGCGCGGACGCGGGTGCGAAAACCCGGAGATCTCCCGAGCTCGTTCGATGCAGGCGCGCAGCCGATGGCCCCGGGGCAGTAGCCGGAGCCTCAGGTCGGCGGGGTCGACGCCCTGCCGGGCCGCGGCCTCATCGAGGAACGTCTCCCAAGCGAACGTGTTGTGTGAGTAGCCGACGGAACGCCAGATTCCGATCCGCACGGGGCTCGTCACACCCCGCCATTCGACCCGCAGGGCGCCGAACGAATAGGGAACGTCGCCAGCGCCCGACAGGGCGATGTCGTCCCGAGCGCCCTGCTCCAACGGGAGGGACGGGTCGGTGAGGGTCGCCAGCTGGTGTTCCACGTGCTGCCCGTCGGCGCTTTGGGTCAATCGATGGACGGCGGCCTGCCGGTAGACTCCGCTGCGCAGGTCGTCCTCCCGCGACCAGCAGAGCTGGACGGGGCGCTGCAGCACGCGCGCCACGCGCAGTGCCTCCTCGGCCTCGAGCATCGACGTTTTTCGCCCGAACCCGCCGCCGATCAGGGTGGTGTGGACGACGACCCGCGCCTCGTCGACCTCGAGGAGCCGCGCCGCCAGGCGCCGCATCGAGTCCGGATCCTGGGTCGGGGCCCAGATCTCGCAACCTCCGGGGGTCGGTCGGACGCTGCAGTTCGGGGGCTCGAGGGGGGCGTGTGCCAGCAGCGGCACCTCGTAGAGCGCTTCGAGCGCCGGCGGCGAGTGCGGGCCGTCGCCGAGCTCTCGGACGAGGTGGCCCGGGTGTTCGAGCGCCTCGAGCAGTGCGCCGCGGAGCTCTCCAGAGCTCGGCCCCGCAGCGGGGGCCCACTCGATGGACAGGGCGCTGGCTCCCCGCAGGGCGGCCCAGGTGCTCTGCGCGGCCACGGCCACGGCGGCGGGAAGCACGACGACGTCGAGGACCCCGGCCACGGCGCGGGCGGCGGCGTCGTCGACGGTCTGCAGTGACCCGCCGAGCCGCGGGCAGCGACGCAGCGCCACCCGAACGCTTCCCGGCAGCGCCACGTCCTGCCCGAAGCGCGCGCCCCCGTCGACCTTGGCGTCGACGTCGACGCGACGCGTCGAGCGCCCGAGCAGCACGAAGTCGACCGGTGCCTTGAGCGCCGGCACCAGCGGGGGGCGGCGGCGCGCCGCCGCGGCGGCCAGCTCGCCGTAGCCCAGCCTCCTGCCGGTCGCTTCGTGCACCACGAAGCCAGCTCGAGTCCGGCAGTCGGCGGGCCGAGCGCCGAGGGCTTCGGCTCCCGCTTCCAGCAGCATCTGGCGGGCACTCGCGCCCGCTCGGCGCAGCTCCACCCACAGCGAGCGCACGCTGCTGCTGCCCGCCGTGAAGAGGCTGCCGAAGTCGTAGCGCCCCTGGCTCGGCGCCTGGCGCACCACGACGCGATCGAAATCCGCGTCGAGCTCCTCGGCCACAATCGCGGGCAGCGTCGTCATGACACCCTGGCCCATCTCCGACTTGGTGCACCAGATGGTGACCGTGCCCTGCGTGTCGAGGGCGAGGTAGGCGCACGGGTTGAAGGCCCCTTCGCGTTGCACCGCGCGCGCCCAGCGGCGCCCCGGCAGCTTCCCGACGACGAGCCACAAGCCGCCTCCGGCAGCGGCCGCTCCGAGTGCAGCCGCCGACAGCAGGGCACGGCGCCGGCTGAGCTTCCCAATCGCCAAACGTTCAGCCCCCCCTTTGCCGATCTTCGTCCGCGCCGGTCACTTCTGGATCGCTCGGGGCGCGGAGGCGTCACCGGCGCGGGCGGCCACCGCCGAGGCGCGCATCACCGCGGCGCGGATTCGATTGTAGGTTCCGCATCGGCAGAGGTTGCCCGACAGCGCCTCGGCCACTTCGAGCTCGCTCGGGCGCGGCGTGCGCCGCAGCAGGGCCGCCGCTGCCATGAGCTGCCCGGACTGGCAGTAGCCGCACTGGGGAACCTGCAGCTCGCGCCAGGCCACCTGCAGGGGGTGGGAGCCCGACTCCGATAGCCCTTCGATGGTGGTGACGCGCTGCCCCGCGGCGGCCCCCAACGTCACCTGACACGAGCGCACAGCCAGACGATTCAGGTGCACCGTGCAAGCGCCGCACAGTCCCCGGCCGCAGCCGAATTTCGTGCCCGTCAGGCCGAGCTCCTCGCGCAGCACCCAGAGGAGCGGGGTCTCCGGCGCGGAGCCGGCGCGCGCGGCGCGGCCGTTCAGCGTGAACTCGATGGCGGGGGGGAGGGCTCGCATGCAGGGTTCGGGCGCGGTCGAGGGTAGCCTTTCTGCGCGGCGTCGACCACCCGTCGACGCCCCGGTGGAGCGGGTCGCCCCCGCGAGCCGGCGCGGCTCCGCGCGGCGTTCTGCGCCCTCGCGCGTTGGAGACCCCGCGTCCCAGCGGTGCGCGCGAAGGCCCGGGGCAGCTGGGCGAGTGAACGAAGCGGGAGAGCCTCGCCGGACCCTTGGAGGTTTCGCGCCCGCGCGGGCCCTTCCCCCGCCGCACGAGCCCCTTCGGGTCGCCCGGCGCGCGCCTCGCAGGGCGTGCACCTGGCCCACTCCGGCGCACGGGCTCCCCGGCTGGAGCGTCCCGGCGCTGGAAATTGCCGGTGAGACCACCCTCCTGGCGAGCCAAATCCGCGCAAAGGACCGGCTTTTCCGCCCCGCCTCTTCGCATCGCGGTCAATGGACGCTACCGATCGGCTTTTCCGATCGGAGTGGCTGCCCCCCGGCGCCCCCGTGCAATCCTTCTCTCGGAGGTCGGCGATGTCTCGTGATTCGATGTCTTTTGAATTTCTACGCTTTTTTCTTCCCACGGCGGCTGCGGCCGCGGCCGTTTTGCTGAGTGCCGCGCCGGCCCGCGCCCACATCGAGTTGATGGAGCCAGCGGCTCGGTACGGCCGAGATCAGATCAAGTCCTGCCCGTGTGGGGCGGGAGGCAGCAACCGCACCTGTGACGTGGAGGCCGATGGCTCCGACCCCAACCGTTCCGACAACGTGACCACCTTCGAGGTGGGCTCGACGATTACGGTGCGCCTGGTGGAGTTCATCGACCACGGCGGCCGGTATCGCGTCGCGTTCGACCCGGACGGCGCGGATGTCGAGGATTTCAACGCCAACATCCTGCTCGACGAGCCCGACCCGAGCAACGTGACGAGCAACACGGACGAGCCGGACACCTGGGAGTTCGAGGTCCAGCTGCCGGACACCCCCTGTGAAAACTGCACCCTGCAGGTCGTGCAGGCGATGCACGGCGACGAGGTGAACCCGGTTCCCGATCCGTCCGGGCTCTCCTCGTACTACTCCTGCGCGGACATTCGCTTGGTCCCCGTCGGGTCGCTCGAAGCGGGCGGCGATGACCTGGGGATGGGCGGCTCGACGATGGCGGGGGACTCCGCCGGCACGGGCGGCGATGGTATGGGCGGCGATGGTATGGGCGGCAGTGGCATGGCCGGCGATGGCATGGCCGGCGATGGCATGGGCGGAGATGGCATGGGCGGTGACGGCATGGGCGCATTTGGTATGGACGGCCAGGTCGTGCTGGATGACGACGAGGGCGATGACGACGGCGGCTGCAGTTTCGCGCCCGCCGCGGCCTCTGGCTTCGGTGCGAGTGGCCTCGCCGCCCTGCTCGGTCTGGCGCTGGCGGGCCTGCGTCGTCGTCGTCGCTGACGCAGCTCGAGTGCGCGCTGGCGCGGTCTGCGCGGCTCGAGCCGCTTCGGCGGCGGCGCGGGCTTCGGGGGCGCCCACCCGCGGCGGGTCGGGGCGGGCCCGGCCGGTGGCTGGAGCTTCCGCGTGGCCCATCCGCGGCCCGGAAGGCTTCGGGGGCGTGTCGCGGCGCGAAGCAGGCGGCCTGGCGCCGGCTCGGTGCCTCCGAGCGCTCCGCGAGGCTCGACCGGGCACCGAATCCCCCCGGAGCTGCTGAGCTCCGGCCCGCGCGGGGCCCGGCGGCGCTCCAGGCTGGGTCGATCGGACTTCTCGGTCGGCGAGGGGGGGATCGCCTCGGCTGGCTAGGGCCCTATTTCCGAAGGCCGCGGGCGCGACGCCTCGTCAGAAGTCGTCGTGCAGCCAGGGCAGGGGAAGTGTGATCGGCTCGTCGTCGTCGTAGAGCTCGACCTCGGCGGCGACCGTGTACTCGAGTGTGGGTTCGCCGTCGCTATCGTAGGGCGAAAGGCGAGTGGACGAGACGGGCTGAGCGGCTGGCTTCATGGCTTCCTTTCTCGCACCAACGAGTGCGTTTGCTTTTGGGCGTGTGGCAACGGGGGGCCACTGCCGACTGATGTACCACCAGTGCAACGCAATTCAAGCAAGCCCCTGGCGAGCACACGGAGGCCTACATCGGCGCTGTTTTCTCTTCGGCGCAGTCGTCGGGCGCGGCCGATGGCGCGTCGAGGGGCAGCGGCCATCGCAAACGCTCGAAACCTCGAACGCCGCGCCCTCGATGGGTCGACTCGGATTTCGGATTTGCGCGATCAGCCCGGAACACGTGCTGTTTTTTTGAGTCGTGTTGCTCGTGTTTGTCCGGGGTCGGGCGCAGAGCCACGCAAACGCGGGCGGCGCGCCCTACGATGTGCGCGAGAGGCCACCAATGCTCGGTGATTCCGCAAGTGTGTCCCAGCGGCGCGCGACGCTAGGTGCACTTCTGGCGCCCCGCGCCTTCGCGCGCCCTCGGCGCGCCTCGTGCCCGCGCGCGGGGTCCTACTCGGAGCGCGCCGCGTTGGCGAGGGGAGCCGCCAGGGGGGGCTCCTCGGGGGCTCGACCCTGCGAGTCCACTACCGTGAACGTCCCGCTCGAGCGCAGATCCGCGGAAGAAGCACCGAGCATCACGGTGAAGCGACCGGGCTCCACCACCCAGCGGCGGTCGGCGCCGTACAACGCGAAGCTGCTCGGAGCCAGCTCGAACGCGACCCGGCGGGTCTGCCCCGCCGGAATGCTCACTCGCTCGAAGCCACGCAGCACTCGCTCGTAGGTCGTCACGCTGCTGAAGTCGTCCCGCAGGTACAGCTGCACCACTTCTTCCCCATCCATTGCGCTGGTGTTCTTCACCTCCGCCTCCACCGTCACGCTCTGGTCCACCGTGGGGCGCGCAGGGGTGATCCGGGGATCGGAGTACTCGAACTGCGAGTAGCTCAGGCCGTGACCAAATGGATACAGAGGCCCCTCCACCTGCCCCTCGTCTTTCGCTTGCGAGCCGGGCTTGAACGGGAAATTGAAAGGGATCTGCCCGACGCTGCGGGGCATCGTGATCGGTAGGCGCCCGGCCGGGTTGTAATCTCCCGCCAGCACTTCGGCCAGCGCGGTGCCTCCCGCCTCGCCCAGATAGCCGATGGAGAGGATCGCGTCGACATGCTTCTTTTCGAAGTTGGCGCTCATGGGGCGGCCACTGGAGAGCACCACGATCAGGGGCACTCCCGTCGCGTGCAGCGCGCGCACGAGCTCCGATTGGTAGCCCGGCAGGTCGAGGCTGACCCGGCTCACGGATTCACGGCTCAGACGGCCCGGTTCGCCCACCACCGCGATGACGAGCTTGACCCGTTTTGCCAGGGCCACGGCCTCCGCGATGCTCGCCTCGACGGCCGCCGGCATGCCCTCCTTGAACACGTCACTTTCCGGAAAGCTCTCGTCGGCGGCGGCGACGCCCTGGTGGTAGTGGACCTCCCCGGAGAACCGCGCGCGGATCCCCTCGAGGGGCGTTACGAAGCTCAGGCCCTGCGGCGCGTAGCGTGACCACCAGGCGCTGTCGTCGTCGGCGAGTGGCCCCGTGACCAGGATGCTTTCGACTGCGGGGGACACGGGCAGCGCACCGCGCTCGTTCTTGAGCAGCACGATGGCCTCGCGGTTGGCGCGTGTCGCGGCTGCCAGATGCGCGGCCGTGCGCACCGCGCGATCGGAGGTGGCCGGATCCACCTGGTACGGGTGGTCGAAGAGCCCTTGCCAGAACTTGACGCGCAGGATGTCGCGCACTCGGCTGTCGATCAGCTCCTCGGACAGCCTGCCTTCGGCGACGAGCTTGCGCAGCGGCCCGACGTAAGCCTCTGGGAAAGTGAAGTTGGTGCGGATGTTGAGGCCGGCAGAAACGGCCTGCAGCACGGCCTCCTCGGGAGTGGCGGCGACGCGGTGCTTTTCATGGAGGAACTCGACGGCCCCGCTGTCGGAGACGACGTAGCCGGCGAAGCCGTATTCCCCTCGCAAGATGTCCTGCAGAAACAGCCGATTCGCTTCGATGGGCACGCCATCGTAGTCGTTGTAGGAGGCCATCACGCCCAGGGCGTGTCCGTCGCGCACCGCTCGCCGAAACGGCGCGAGCAGCACACTCTGCACCTCACTCCACGTGGCGTGCGGGTCCGTTCTCGCATCCCCGTCGCGACCGCCCTTCGGCACGCTGTAGACGGCGAAGTGCTTGAGCGTGGAAACGACGCCTTGTTCCTGAATGCCCAGCACTTGCTGCAAGCCGAGCTCGCTGACGAGGAAGGGATCCTCGCCGTACGTTTCCACCGTTCGTCCCCAGCGCGGGTCTCGGGCCAAATCGAGGATGGGTGAGTAGACGTTGGTGTAGCCGAGCGCGCGCGCCTCGCGGCCCGTGATCCGGCCGATTTCGCGCACGAGGGGCCGGTTCCAGGTGGCTGCGACGCCCAGCTGCGAAGGAAAGCTGGTGGCTCCCGTGTGCAACAGGCCCCGGATCCCTTCGTTGGTGAAGTCGACCGGAATGCCCAGTCGCGTCTTCTCGATGAACCAGCGCTGTATCTCGTTGATCTGCCGCCGGTGCATCGACCACGGAAAATCGTACTCGGGGTTCGGTAGCGGATTTTCGGCGCCCGTGTTGCCGTTGCTGTGCTCGTCGATGTTGCCGATCCCGTCCTTCCACAGCGCGCTCTGCCATTGCGGCGTGGGAAGCTCGTCGCGAAGCACTCTCGCATAGCCATAGAGCGTGGCCATTTGGGCCGTCTTCTCATCCAGGCTCATGCGGCCGAGAAGGTCGCTGATCCGCTGCTCGACCGGCGCTTTCGAGTCTTCGTAGACTTCCTTGGTCCCGTTCTTGTTGAAGTCGATCCAGCCGTCCCGGTAGAGGTCCAGGCTCGGCTCCGCCGAGATGAAAGCCGCGGGAGGAGGGGCTGCGGAGGCGAGGCAGCTGACCATCAACGTGAGCGCGAGGAGTATCGGGGGGCGCATGGGGCGCACCCTACTCGGTCGCGGCTCGTGTCGCACTGACCAGTGCAGATTTCCCCGCCTGCACCGGGGCCCGACCGAAGTCGTCGAGCGCTTGGAAGAAATTGTCCATTCATGTGGGCGCTTGCCTTCCCTCCCGGGGGCCATGCCGCGCAAGCGGGCTCGTCGACTCTTGCCCGGGCGGCGCCGATCATCCCGCTCCATCCCGCCCGATCGTCGCCTTCGAGGCGTCTGAAGAATGCGCGTGCTGCTCCGGGCAGCTCGCGCTCGGCCGCGTCAGCCTCGCGGCGAAAACCCCGCCGAGGCGTCCGCGCCCGCCGCGGCCCGTCCGAGCGCTTCGGTGGATCCGCTGGGGCGAATCGCGCAGAAGGGGGGACCCGTCCGGGGGCGCCCATCGCTTTCGACTCCGCTCGCGCCCAACGATCCAGCGTCTCGGTCCGAGCCTCGTCGCGGGCCGGCCTCCTCCGCGGCGCAGGGGGTGCACCGGGTCGAAGACCAAACGCTCGAGCGCGGCAGTGGCACGCTCGCTGGCCGCTGCCGGGGCGATGACGAGCATGTCGCCCTCGGGGTGCGGGGGCGGGGCAGGTGCGGCGGTGTCGCCGCACCTTCTCGGTTCGAGGCAAAGCGCGCACGTCGGTGTCGTCCAGAAATTGCTCGACGCGTGTTGCAGCGAGTTTCACCATGGATGGATGGAGGCGCAGGAGCGAGCATCGCGGCGACTCGCCGAGAGTTGCCCGCAACGGCGGCAGCGCGGGCAACGGTTGCCGGCCCCTGCCGACGGGAACGATGCGAGCGCTTCGGGGCCGCGACCGCATGGAGCGCCGCTGCGCGCCAGCGCGCGGTTCGTTCCTCCGTTTTCGAGCGTCGCGACATTGGTGTGTGCAATGGGCGTGCTGCTGGGTTGTGCCGAGCCGACACCGGGCGGCTCGCCGAGCCTCGGCGGCTCCGGCGGCCAGGGCGGCTCTGGCGCAGCGGTCTCCTTCGGAGGCGCAGCGCTCGTGAGCCGCGGTGGCTCCGGGGCCGCCGGCGCCGCGGCGGTCGACGGCGGCTCCGTCGGAATGAGCACGCCCGTCCAGGTTGCTCCCGCAGAGCTCGGGGACCCTTGGCGCTTCGAGGCGCCCCGAGACGTGGCCATCTTTCGCGCCGATGGCGCGGTCCGCAGCTGGTCCGAGCCGGGGCTCTTGCGCCTGGATCTCTCCCTCGCGGCGGGGCAGAGCGCTCAGCTGCACTACACCGCGCCGGGCTCTGAAAGCCAATACTTGCGCCAGGTCCTCGTCGACATGACGGGACGCCGACTGGTGGCGCGCCTGCGCTTCGAGCCGGACGGAGCGGCCGAGCCCGGGGACTCGGGCACGCCGCTGCGCGACGCGGGCATTTCACTCGCCGGCGGAGCGCAGCTGTTCGCGCAGACAGAGGGCTGGACCTGGACCCCGGGCGACACCCTGGACCTGATCGATGCAGACCAGTTCGTTCTCCTCGGCCTGGACCTCTCGCAGACTCCGGACGAGAGCCGCGTCATCAAGTTCGGGATCCAGCTGTTCGCATCCGAGGCCACCCGAGGAGTGTTGTGGGTCGAAGGGGTCTGGACGGAGCCACGCTGAAAGAACGCAGGGCTCACCCGCGGCGCCGACGAGGAGTCGGCCGCTGCCACGGCCCGAGCTCCGGGCGCAGTCCGAGCGCGATCGCGCTGGCCGCGTAGGTTGCAGCGCCCGCTCCCACGCCGAGCGCCACCACCCAGTAGCTCGATTGCCCTCGGCACGCGTGCGCGACGCCGACGACGACGGCGCTCATGAGGGCGCAGCAGGACCCGATCCTCGCCGTGCGACCGACGACGGGTGCATCGATGCGAAGCCAACCGCGGCGCACGAGCCCGAAACCTAGCTGCCCCGCGTTGAGCCAGCCGCTGAGGGCCGTCGAGAGGGCAATTCCCACGTGCCCCAGGGGCCCGATCAGAAGAGCGGCTGCGCACCAGCTGCCGACCAGGCTGACGATGGCCATGCGGACGGGCGTCTTGGTGTCACAGCGCGCGAAGTAGCCCGGGCTCAGCACCTTCACGAGCACGTGAGCCGGTAGCCCGAGCGCATAGCTCGCCAGGGCCTGGGAGGTCGCCGCGGCGTCTCCGGCGTCGAAGGCGCCCCGCTGAAAGAGCGCGGCGATCAGGGGGCCGCGCAGTAGCACCAGGCCGCAGCAGGCCGGCAGCGTGAGCAACAGCGAAAGCTCGATGGCGCGATTCTGGCTCGCCAGCGCTTCGCCGCCGCCGGGGCTGGCGCTGAGCTGGCCCACCAAGAGGGGCAACAGCGCCGTTCCGACGGCGGCGCCGATCACGCCCAGCGGGAGCTGCACGAGCCGGTCTGCGTAGTAGAGGCTCGAGATCGCGCCCGCGGGCAGGAGCGAGGAGAGCACGAGGTTCGCCAGCACGCTGATTTGCGTGACGCCCGCCCCCAGCGCGCCGGGAGCCAGCGCGGCGAGCAGCCGCCGCATGTCGCCCGTCAGGGCGGGCCTTCGGAGGGGCAGAGCAAACCCCGCTCGGCGCGCGAAAATGAGGATCCACCCGAGCTGCAGCGCCCCACCGGCCAGAACGCACCAGGCCAGGACGTGCGCCGGCTCGGCGCGACTCGTGGCGGCGAGCGCCAAACCCGTCAGCAGCGCCACGTTGAGCCAGATGGGCGCTGCGGCGGAAGCGGCGAAGCGGCCGATCGAGTGCAGCACTCCCCCATAGAGTGCGACGAGCGAGATCAACAAGATGTAGGGGAACGTGATGCGCGACAGCTCCACCGAGAGCGAGAAGCGCTGCCCCTCTGGGTCGAAGCCCGGGGCCAGCAGGCGAAGCCAGAGCGGAAGCGTCAGCACTCCCGAGAGCACGACGATTGCCAGGCAGGAGACGAGCAGCGCCTGGGCTCTCGCGGACACTTCGCGCGCTGCCTCCTTGCCTTGCTCGTGCAGAGCCTTGGAAAACATCGGCACGAACGCCGCGTTGAAGGCTCCCTCCGCGAACAGCCGGCGCAGAAAGTTCGGGAGCTTGAGGGCGACGAAGAACGCGTCGGCCACCGGCGAGGCCCCCAGCACCGCGGCGCTGAGCACGTCGCGAAAGAAGCCGAGAACGCGCGAGGCGAGCGTGAGCGAGCTCACCGTCACGAAGGAGCGCACGAGCCGGGGCGGGCTCGGGTCCGGCTCTGCGGGGCCGGGCCCGCCGACGCGCGGCCGCTCCGAGCCGTTCGGCGCGGGCAGCGGTGCGGGGCTGGGCGGCGGCTCATCGGTGGGCATGGAGGGACGTCGAGGGGCTGGGCGGCGGCTCATCGGTGGGCAGGGACGTCGAGGGGCAGGCCGGCGCCGAATCAGCGGGGGGCCGCGGGGCCCGCGCCGGGCCGCAACGTCAGCGCCTGCGGAGGGAGCCCCGCCCCAATCGGCGTCCAGCGAGTGGCCGCCGAAGCCCTCGCCGCCGCGGCGTGCGTCGCCGCGGCGAGGGCTCGGCGGCGAGGGCCCGCGTGCCAGGATCGAGCTTCGCTCGAGCGAGCCCCGAGCCGATCAGATTCGAGCCAACCAGCTCCGCCCGCGCGGGCGTGCAAAGTGCGGGCGCGAAGCAGACGAGAGAAGGAACGCGCGAGCATCGGCAGGGAAAGATCGGGGGGGCAATTCGGGGCGGCAATCCGGGGCGGCATTCCGGGGCGGCAATCCGGGGCGGCAATATTGGCGGCGGCAACAGTCGGGCGGAGCAATCCCGTAGCTGGGCGCTCTCGAGGGCCGCGGCGAGCCGCTGCCCCGCTTCGGGCGTGGGGGTGTATGTAGGACTCATTTGCGCGCGCGCGGTCAAGTGGTTCGTCTCGGCGCGTCCCACCTGTGTTACTTTCTGTCTGATTATCGGTTGGGTAGATTTTGCAGCAGTCGGCCCGCTCGAGTGCGCGCGGGTGCCCATCCGAAGCCAGGAGTGCACATGTCGGCGAGTCACGAACTCGGGAAGAAACGCTGAGCCATGGCGAGCGACCGTGCCTCCTCGGGAGCGAGCCTGCGCCGCGTTTCCAGCGGGTTGCCAGCGTTTGGGTCCCAGGCGACTGCGCTGCGAGTCCCGCCCTCGGCGCCCGGCGCCCAAGCGTCTTCCGAGCGGAGCCGCGTCGCGCTGGGCGCCAGGGTCTCGCAGACCCTGGCGGGCTCCGCGAGCGGCCCGCCCGCGGAGAGTCGAGTGTTGCCCGTCCAGCGGCCAGAGGGCTACTCCTCGGTGGGTTGGCCCTCGTTTCGCGCGGCGACGAGTTCGAGCGGGGCCTCCGCCGCCACCTCCGCCGCTACGATGCCGGCTCGCGCCGGGCTCCGAGAGTCGCTCAGGCCACCGGCGGAGCCTCTGGCTCCCGCCGCGATCGTCCCGTTCCTGTACGGTCGGGACGAATCCCTGGTCCGGGCCTCGTGGTACAACCTGTACATTGCGTGCTTCACCGGGCCGGTCACGCTGGACCGCATCGAGGCGGTGTACATGGATCTGCACGCGCTGGCCCGGCGCCAGGGGCGCGTGGCCCTGGTGAGCTTGCTGGGGCAGGGCAGCACACCACCCAACGAACAAGCGCGCGCGCTCGTGGCATCCCACCGCGGAAGGCTCGGTGGTCGGCTGTGCGCGGCGGCGCACGTCGTCGAGGCCCGTGGCTTCGTGGCGAGCTCCATTCTGAGCGTATTGCTCGAGTCGCAACTGCGGGGCCGCGCGGTGCGGGCCGAGCGAACCTTCCGGCGCCGCGCGGAGGTCGGCTCGTGGCTGCTGCCGCACGTGCGCGCCGCGCGCGGCAGCCGCGAGCTGCTCCTAGCGATCGAGGGCGCCCGCCAGCAAAGCACGGCCGGTGCCGTCACGCGGCGTTCGAGCCCGGGTGCTCTTTCTGAAACGGAGCGCGCTCGCTCGGCGTTCGCCGCGGCCCGCCGTTGACTCGGGGCGCCGCGCCTGCCGGCGGCCGCGGTCCGGATCGCGCGCGACGGTCGACGACTGCTCGGCGTTCGCGGCGGCTCATCGGGGCCCGCCGGGGAGCCCCCGGAGCGATCAGCCGCTCCAGGTCAGGCGGCTCGCGGCCCTTGCTCGGAGGCCGTCAGCTTACCCGCGGCGCTGAGCAGCGGCGTCATGTTCAGCAAGATCGTCACGCCGCCGCCCGTCATGCCCAGGCCCGCGACGAAGGGCATGCGGCCGCCTGCGATGCAATCCGGCGCAGGCGAGATGTCCTTGCCATCGAAGACCCTCACCTCGGCGACGGCGTCGACCAGGACGCCCATGCGACGCTTCTGCTCGCCGATGTCCACATCCACGACGATGATGCACTTGCGATCGTGGTCCGGCAACTCGGCCATGCTGAACCGCCTGCGCAGGTCGATGACCGGGATGATCGCCCCCCGCAGGTTCATGACCCCGCGGACGTAGCTCGGCAGTGTCGGCACGGGGGTGATCGGCATCAGGGCGATGATCTCCCGAACCGTGGTGAGCCCGATCCCGTAGCTTTCGGCCCCCAGGGAGAAGGTCAAGAACTTGCCCCCCGGCTGCCGCGACGATGCGATGTCGGATTGCTTCTCCAATGGCCGATGCTCCCCAGCAGTGAACGGAGCCCTGGGCCGCGGCTGCAGGGAAAAGGTCCGCACCGTCTCGGCACCAAGCCACGCTCCCGGCAGGCGTGTTCGGCTTGGGTTCGGCTGCGGGACAGGGCCTCCGCGCCCCTCCGGTTGGCGCCAAGCCCGGGGCAACCCCGGCCATTGGGCTGTTGGGGCGGCTGACGCCTCCCTGCGAGCCCCGCGCGACGCGGCCCTGCCCGAGTCCGACGACGGCCGGGCTCTTGCGTTCCGTCGGCCGCCGCTTCTCTCTCAGCGCTCTCGCGGGCCCCGCGCACTTGTCGCGGAAGGACTAATTCTCGTCGACCGTGCGGGACTTGAGGCGCTGGATGTGACGCGCGTTGTTGCCCTCGAGCTCGTTGAGCGCCTCGATCTGGCCTGGCGACGCCGTATGAATCTTCTTCACGACCAACCAGGTGACGGTCTCGGTGTAGGGCGGGGTGGTCAGCGACCCGCGATAGTGGAAGAAGTGCTCATCGGGCGAGAAGAGCTCGGCGGCGTCCACCTTCACGTCTTCGGCGTCCACGTGCGCGCCCACTTCGTTCGGCACCGTCTGGATCAGCGTGGCCAGCAGAGGATTCTCCTGCCCTTCCTTGAACAGCACGCCCACGACCAAGAACTGCCCGGGGTCGTCGCGCAGGGTGTGCACGAGGTGCATTTCCATCGGATAGGTCACCCCGTCGAGCAGGTGCTCGGAGGGTGTGTGGAAGTGAAACTGACGCAGATCGTAGGTCTCGCCGTCGAATTCGAGAGAGCTCCCCGGGTCCATCCGAACCTGCACGGTGTGACCGAGGTTCGTCACGTGCTCCTTCGAGGTCTGGTAGTGCAGCTTCACCCCGTGGCGACCGGGAGTCGTCTCCGTGGTGTGGATGTTGATCGGCGACTGGATCAACCCCGTGGACTCCTCCGCGAGGTAGCTCGGAGCGGGATTGCTCTTGAGATTCACCGCGTGAAAGCCCGGCTCTCGCTCGGCAGTCGGGGCTTCGGGGGCCGCGTGGCCGGAGGTCGCTGGCTCGGCGGCGGCGCTCGGCACGGCCGCGGCGGATTGTGGAGCCGGCGCTTGACCGCAGGCCATCGCCGCGGCGATGCCCAGCCCTGCGAGGAGCCTCGCGGCGGGTGTGCCGAAGCGCCGGCGCGGCATCTTGGCCGGGCTGGTGATGGCGGTGAGGGTCCTGGTCGTGGCCAGGGGCCTGCCATTGGGTGCAACCGCGAAAAAAGCCTTCATGACCGCTCCGTTACACCCGCGAATGTGCCCCGTGCAAGGGCTGAATCGTCGAGTCATGCCCACCTTTTCTCTCCATTGCGAGGTGATTGCGCGGACTTGACTTCGCCCCGGTTTTGCATTGGGAGCCCGCGCGGAAGGAAGGGTACGCCCGGTCCTGTCGGTCACGGGCTCTCCTCCTCGATGAGTACGTCGAATTCGCCTCACGGCTTTGGGGTTCCCTGCCGAAAGGCAGCGAAGCCACCCGCGCGTGACCCCTGCGTTGAAAATCTGCGATCTGGGCCGACGATGTGGAATCCAATAGCCCTTCCGAGCCAATCGATGTCGCCGGCGGCCGCGCGGCATCGGCGGTTGGCGGCCTTCGATCCGTTGGCGGGCTCGAGTTGCGGCCACCCTGCAATCGGCCCGAACGCCAACGGCGTGTGCCATTTCGTGGCGGGCTCGCGGCGTCCGGGAGATGGGCTGAGCGGCTTCCCCGGGGCCTGGGAGGGGGCGCCGCGCGCGCCGAGAGGTCGCGCCGCCGCTGGCGGCCCTTCAAGCCGACGGGATCGCCTTACGCTCCGAAGGCTCCCGAAGCGTCCCCGCGACGCACTCGGCCAGGGCCTCGAGGTTGACGGGCTTGACCAGCCACCCCGTCGCGCCGGCTGCGATGCCTTCGCCATAGCGGGTCGAGGACGCATCCGAGGGAAGCACGAAGACCGGGATGTCGCCGTAGCCCGGCATCCTGCGCAGCTTTTTCATGTACTGGATGCCATCCATCTGCGGCATGTCCACGTCGGTGATCACGACTTCGCAATTCTGTGTTCGGGCGCGCCGCCAGAGAGTCTCCCGCCCATCGGTCGCTGGCTGCGCGAGAAAGCCCTTCGCACGCAGGCCAGCGCATACGACGGTGCGCGAGCTCTCGATATCGTCCACGACCAGGACTCGGGGGCCGAGTGGTGGGGGGACCGAAGTCCGGCGATTGCTCACCGGACGACGGCGCTTTCGCGCGCTGCTCGTCGGGGTGGCGTGTCCACCAGGAACGACACCCCTGCTTCCGCCTCGAGCGCGCGGTTATGCCTCGGCGACAGGCGAGCCGCGCTTTCAGGCCGCCGATGTGTTCGACGGAGGGGCGGAGGTCGGTGAACCGTTCGGATCTTGGTCAGGCCCCTTGGGAGCGGGCGGCTGGGATGCCGCCCCGGGAGCCGTATCCTCCCCACCGGCCGCCACGGCCCCCTGTGATCCGGCCCCGCGCGCTGTGCTCGGCGGAGGGGAGCCACCGGGAGGTGGATTCTCGGACACCGTGACCGTCGGACCGTTGGTCATGGGAGGCGGTGCCGAGTTGGGTGAGCTGGGCCTCATCGAACCGGAGCCGGACGGGCGGCGCGAGTGCCGCGGAGAAGGCGGCGGCCCGGAGTGGCGTGGCGGCGTCGTCCGCCCGCCCGTGGGGCCAATCGAAGGCTCCGAGCTCCCGGGGGACCGCAGCCCGAGGGGCGCGAAGACCGATTGGAGATCGGGGGGCAGGGCTCCGATCCGCGTCAACAACTCGGCGTGCGTCAGGTACGTCTCCTCGCGGCGCCGGTCGTCGAGGTTGCGCCGCAAGACGAGCTCACCGGGGGCGCCGGAGCGCCGGGAGATTTCCACCGTGAGGGGAGCCATGTCCCGGATCAGCGCATCGGCCAGGACCAGCGGCGATTCGATTTGCTCGATCGGTTGGTTGCCGAAACGAGCGGACTGCATGCCGCGGCGGTAACGGTACAGATCCGCCATCGAGTTCACGATGATCTTGTAGAGCTTCATCGCGATGGCACAATCTTGGCCGAGCAGCTCCAGCTGTTTGTCGTTTTCCGTTTTTCCGTTCTCGTCGATCGGGCAGGCGACGGCCTTTGCCTCTTTCTTCACGCTGAGCCGCAGCTCGAAGCCGGATCCCGAGCCCATGCCTTTGCGAAGCTGGAAGGAGCCCCCTTCGTTGCTCAGCTGCGCATCGCCGATGAAGAATCGATCGAGCCGCACCGGGGTCATTTCGACTCGCTTCGAGAGCCAGCCGGATTCCTGCGGAATGTGGATCTCCGCGCCGGGCAGCAGGTCCGCGACGCGACGCGGGCGTGCCCACGGGTGAGAGTCGGGAATTGCCACTTGGAACACGCCCTTGAGGTTGAAGGGGGTGCCGATGGATACCTGGGCGCGGCAGCTTTCGCCGACGGTGGACAGCCTCATTCCCAGGCTGCTCCCCGGCGGCGTGTGATTGGCGACGAACTCCTCGATCGCCGTGCAGCTGGCCCGCCGCGCCGATTCGACCTGAGACGAGGCATGGGCGCGCTTCTGGGACACGTCGGCAGCCAGCGCTCCCGTCGCCGATTCGACGATCTGCGCGGCTGCGGCCACTGCCGACTCCGCCGTCGAGCGAGTTCTCGCCGAGCTCTTTTCCGTCTGTGAATTGGTCGCCAACCGAATGGCGTCCAACAGTGAAGCGAGCTCGGAGCGCTGCTGCTGCTCGACGGCCTCGGCCTTCTCGACCTCCCCCAAGGCCGTGACGATCGAGACTTGCGCGCTCGCAAGCTTCACTGCGCACGCCACACCGCTGTCGAGCAGCGCGATGTAATCGACGTCGTGGGGGAAGGGTGTGGAGTCTCCGTATACTCGCGACATGGTCCTGTAAGGTATCATGCCGAGCCACGCCTGTTCGCGTGCGCGGCCGCTATCGGAACAAAAGGCTGCCCCGGCTCACAAACTTTTCTCGTTGCCCGCGGCAAGTGCGCAGGGTGGGCATGTGGGAAGATCGAGGGGCGTGTGTGACCCCAGCCCGGGGTCCGCGCCCGTTTGGTCCCCCGGAGAGCCCGAGAGGTCCTGGCCGCCCCGCGGCTTGGATGTCACCGGCGCGCGGCCCTCGCGCCGGTCTCGGATCGACCGCCGCGGGCACTGCAACGCCCGCGGTGAGAAGTCCGCCCCCGGTGCGCGCCCCGAAGCGAGGGTGCGATGGCGAGCGGCTCGTCGCGCACGGTGCGTCGCGGCGCTGCTCCCCCATCGACGCTCCCCGACCCCGAGGCTCCGAGCCGAGCTATCCGGAGAATCGGCCGGTCGGCACCGCCGGTGCTCCTCGACCCGGCGTCTTCCGTCCCGGGGCATCCCCACCGCGGGAACGGAGCTTCACCCGGTCAGGGCCCGCGGCGCCTCATTTGCGACTGCGTGATGTTGCGGTAGCTGAGCGCCCGAGAGATCGCCCGCCGCAGCTCGCCGAGCCGGACGGGCTTGCGCAGCAGGGTGGCCGAGGACGGCGGACCCTTGAACGCTTCGTCCTCCACGCACAAGATGAGCCGATCCGTCATGAACGGCGCTTCGGCGGCCAGCCGCTCGCGGAAGGTCCGGCCGTCCATCCTCGGGGAATCCATGTCGTAGACGAGCACGTCGAAGGGCTCGCCGTCCCGCAGCCGCTTCAGCGCCTCCGCGCCGCTTTTGGCGAGGGTCACTTCGCTGTCCTGTTTCAGGGCGCGGTGGTGAGCGCGAGCGACCATCGGGTCTTCCTCGACGAGCAAGATTTGCGGTCGCCGCGGCGACCTCTCGGCGGCCGCATCGGCTTCGGATCCGAACCCCGTCTCGCGGGGCACGAACACCCGAAAGCAGGCGCCGCGAGGTCCCGCGGAGGGAGGGACGTCGGCTGGGAGCGGCGAAGGGAGGCAAAGCTCCAGGGTCCCGTTGTGCTGACGGGACCTCCAGGGTCCCGTTGTGCTGACGGGCGATGTCCCCGCACACCGTCAGCCCGAGCCCCATGCCGCCCTGCTCTTTGCGCGTCGTGACGAACGGGTGGAACACCCGACTGGCGATTTCCGCCGCGACTCCGGGTCCGTCGTCACATACCTCGAGCACGCTCCCGTCGGCATTGCCGTCCGTGGAGACGCGGATCACGCTGCCTCCTCCGCGCTCTATCGCCTGGCACGCGTTGACCAGGAGGTGGACGACCAGCTGGACCCAGCGCTGCCGATCGCCCGCGAACGGGCAGGGGCTGCCGAACGAGCGCTCGAGGGCGGCTACGCCGCGCAGTTTGCTTCCGACCAGCTCCTCGGCGCGCCGCACGACGTCGTTCAAGTCCACCGAGCCGATGTTCTGCGTTTCCACACGGGAGAAGCTCTGCAGGCTGCGCACCGTTTTCGAGATCCGCTGGACGCTCAGCAGGGCGTCGGCGACCCCGCGATGGGCGGCCGAGCGCAGCTCCTGCCACTGCTCGTCGCTCGGGGCGCACCCTGCCGGGAGCCGGGAGAGGCGCTTGACCAGCACCTCCAGATTCATCTGCACGCTGGCCGCGGGGTTGTTGATCTCGTGCGCGATGCCAGCGGCCATCTGTCCGACGGCGACCAACCGTGCCGACTGCACGAGCCGCGCCTCTTGCTCCTTCAACGAGCAGTAGGCGGCCTCGAGCTCCTCCTTTCGCGACAGGCTGTCCGAAATGTCGCGGAGCATCGCCACGTACAGCTTCTGACGGCCGAAATAGTACGTGGTGCTGCGCAGCTCGCACCAGATGAAGCTGGCATCTTTGCGCCTCAAGCGGACCGCGGCGCGATACGCTTGCCCTTTCCGAATCAGCTCGCGGCTGATGCTGTCCACCACGGCGGATTCGTTGGGATCGTGGAGGTGGCGGCCCGTCATGTGCTGCAGCTCGTCCACGCGGTATCCGAACATCGTGACCGCCCGGCTGTTGACGTCGAGGAACTTCGCGGAGTCGAAATCGGTGATGAAGATTGCGTCCGAAGAGCATTCGATGAGCGCCTGAAATCGCTGTTCGATGCTTGCCTGCCCCTGGCGACCGGCCAGGGCGACGGAATCCTCGAGCTGGGGCGGGGGAGACGGCACGCACAGGGAGAGAACCACAGTCGGCGTTCAGAAGCGATAGCCTGGTTTGGTCCAGGGGTGACGCGGCGCTCGAGCTACTCTGCTGGTTTGGACATTCCCCTCCGGCCGGAGCCCTCCGCGGCTCGCCCGAGGCGCCCCGGGTTGGCGGAACCTGCGTGGTTTTCAGGTCTTCGGCACCTCGCACGGAAGAACCTGGGCGATTTTCGCCAAGAGCTCCCCGGCGCCGAACGGCTTGGTCACGATCGCGACGTGAGCGTGGTGGACGACGGTTGCCAGCGAGTCCCGGTCGAAACCGGTCACGAACACGACGGGGATCCGGGTGCCCAGCGCCTCGACGCGGTTGAACAGCGCCAGGCCGCCCAGTTGCGGCATCACCACGTCCAACACCGCGAGACGAGTGTCCGGGTGCCGCCGCAGCAGCCCCAACGCTTCGAGGCCGTTGCTCGCCGGCAGCACCTCGAAGCCGGCGTCGCGCAGAAAGCTGGCCGTCAGCGCGAGCACGCCCGGCTCGTCTTCCGCCACCAGCACCCGTCGCCCGCCGCCCACGACCGAAGCGGGCCGAGGGCTGTCCGGTTGAGAGGGCGGGAGGTGGTTCGTCAACGGTAGATAAACTCGAAACTCCGCGCCGCGCTGGGGGGCGGAGTCCACCTCGATGCTGCCGCCGTGTGCCCGGACGATGGCGTACACCGTGGCGAGACCCAGGCCTGTGCCCCGGCCGGCTTCCTTCGTGGTGAAGAAGGGCTCGTAGAGGCGCGAGCTGACGGAGCTATCCATTCCGTGCCCCTCGTCTTTCACGCTGAGCACCAGATGAGATCCGGGCTCGCGTGCAGAGCTCGGGGCCTCGCTCGGCTGGGCGCGCCGCAGGCCGATGTGCAGCTCGCCTCCGTCGGGCATCGCGTCTCGCGCGTTGATGCACAGGTTGAGCACGACCTGCTCGAGCTGGGCGGCATTCCCCAGTGTCATCGCTGGGCTGAGGTCGCAGTTCCAGCGCACGCGAATGTTGGCTCCCATCACGCGCCGAAGCATCTCCTGCAGCGAGCGGATGCAGCCCGCCACATCGACCGGAGCGAACTCCACGGTGCCCTTTCGGCTGAACGTCAGCAGTTGCTGGACGAGCGTCGAAGCGCGCTGCGCCGCCTCCAGCACTCCCTCGATGAGGTGCGACAGCTCGCTCTCTCGGCTGCGTGTACGCAGCATCAGGGTGTTGCCCTGAATGATCTGCAAGAGGTTGTTGAAGTCGTGGGCCACGCCGCCTGCCAGCTGACCTACGGCCTCCAGCTTTTGCGACTGGTGCAGCTGCTCCTGCATCTTGATGCGCTCGGTGATGTCGCGTTTCACGGCCACACAGCCGATCACGGTGCCGGTGGCGTCGCGCAGGGGAGAGACGCTGGCTTCTTCGTCGTAGAGCCGGCCGCCGTCCCCTCGCCGGCTTTGGATTCTTCCCTTCCAGCCTCGACCTTCGATCAGAACCTTTTCCAGCTCGAGAAGAAAGCCTTCATCGAGCGAGACCTCCAATGAGCGCCACGGCTTCATCAGTGACTGCCCCGAGCAGAAGCCAGAGCTCGCCTCGTAGGCGGGGTTCGTGTAGACGACGCGGCCGCTCGCGTCCGTGACCACGACCGCTTCAGCGACTTGCTCGAGCGCGGTCAACAGGCGCCGGTTGGAGAGCTCCGCATCGCGGCGCGCGGTTTCGTCTCGAGCGACCCCCTCGATGCTGAGCCCGGCGCTGCCCTCTTCCGATCGGGCCGTGGCTCGCACGTTCATCCAAACGGTGTTGCCTTCGCGATGTTGGAATCGAACCTCCACTCCCGTCGCCTGCACCGCGGCCGAGAGAGCCCGAAGCTTCACCACGTCGTCGACGTGTACGAACTGCGCGACGCCCCGGGGTGCATCGACCATCTCTCGCGGCGTGAAGCCCAGCAACCTCCAGCAGCTGGGGCTCACGAACGAGAAGCGCGGAGTGTCCGTCAGGCGGAGCCGGAAGATCATGTCCGGCAGGTGGGCCATCAAACGCCGCAGCTGGGCTTCCGTCTCCAGGAGCGCGGCGCGCGTCTGTTCGCTCTGCGTTTGGTCGACGGCGTAGGAAGCGGCAATGTCCTCGCCGCCGAGCACCATGCGGACCGCCCGCACCTCCACCGGCACCTTGCTTCCGTCCCTTCTGCGGTGGAGCGTGCTGAGCGTCATCTCGTCCTGGGGCGGTGTGCTGTGCCACAGCTGCTCCCACATCGGTGGCGAGAGCCGGCAGTCGACGTCCAAGAGCGTGCGCCTCATCAGCTCGTCGCGTTGGTAGCCGAGCAGCTGGCAGGCCCCGGGGCTCACGTAGACGAAGCTACAGTCTCGCCGTGTGAAGAACCACGCTCCCGGCACCGGATCCAAGATGGCCGACAACCCCCGGAGGGCTGCGCGCAGCTCCGGTGTCACGCTCGATTGGGTCCCCTTGGAGTGTTCGTCGTTGCTCACTGGGAATCGAAAAGGCCGCCGGCAGGTGGTGGGCTGAGAGCTTCTGCCCGGGTGAACCCGGAAGCGCGCCGGCGGGGACCGCCGACGAGGAGCAAGATAGCTTGCCCCCCCCTCGGGGCGTCGCTGCCCTTTACCGGGTACAGTGGAACTTGCGCCACGCCCACCGCAGCCTAGCGCGGTCGCCGCCTCAGACCAAGTCCCGATCGGAGCTGCGGCAGCGCCGAGGTGTGGCGCAAGGCGTACGGCTCGAGTGGGCGCGCCGCTGTCAGGGGCTGGGTCTTTTGCCGCCTCCGCCGGGAGGGCGCGGCGGGCGCGGGCGAGGCTCGGCTGAATGCCCGTCGGTCGGCGCCGGCGCGGCGCTCTTCGCGCGGGTTGCCGAATCGGACGCGCCCCGGGGGGCAGGTGCGCACGCGTCCGCCGAGCGCGCGCGGGCCCGGCGCTCCGAGGGCCTACTTTCGGCGCTTCCTCGGCGCCTCGTAGCGCTCGAGCATGTCGACCGCCCGAAGCCAGGGCTCGGAAGGGGGTAGCAGCTTGCGCTTGTCCAGGTCGAAGAGCCCCAGGACGAAGTCCGCCTCGCAGCTGATCGTTCCCCGGTCCGCGCCGTCGCCTTCCACCAGCAGCAGCTGTTTGAGTTGGCAGAGCTTGCCCACGTAGCTGAGCGCTTCGGAGATGATCAGCACCTGCTGCCGGAGGCGCAGCTCGGACTTGAACTGAAGCCGACACTCGAGAATCGTCGGACCCTGCCGCGACTTCTGAATGCGCTCGTATCCGTAGCCGGCCGAGGTGAACCAGCTCCAGCGAGCCTCCTCGAACAGCTGGAGGTAGGTGGCATTGTTGACGTGCCCAAAGCTGTCGATGTGCTGCTCGCGAATCAGCAAGGGGTATTCGTACACGCGGGTGCCCACGCTTGGGCCCTAGCACGCGCGGGCGCCGGAGGCTCGTGGACCCGCCGCGTCGGCCTGGCGGCGAGCCGCTGGGGCGGGGAGCGCTGCTCCGGGCCCCTCATCGCTCTTTGACGTGGCCGGAGGCGGTCGGCAAGTCTCGTTTCGTGGCGCCAGGTGAAACATTGTGGAGCGCCGCGGTCGCGCTCGGGCGCTTGGTCGTGCGCTGCGTCGGATGCGGTGGCGGCGGCCCGGAGCTCGAGGGCTCGGCGTTCGACGGCTCACGAGTCGCGACCGGGGCGGCGCGGGTGCGGCCGGGGTCGCGACTCGTGGGGAGCGGCTCGTGGGGAGCGGCTCGTGCGCGTGGTGCCGCAGCCGTTCCGAAATCACAACGGTGGAATGCTCGCTTTCGGACCGCTCGACGGCATGCTCTACGTGGGCCTGGGCGACGGGGGCAGCGGGGGCGACCCGATGGGCAACGCCCCAAGCCTACGGGGCCTGCCGGGCAAGGGCCTGCGCACCGACGTGGATGCGGCCGAGCCATTCGGGATTCCGCCGGGCAACCCGCGCTTGGCGGGCGCTCGGCCGGAGATGGGTCGCACGGGTTGCGCAACCCTTGGCGCTTCCGCTTCGACCCATGCACTGGCGACGTGTTGCGTAGGGCACACTCGAAGTGAACTTCGGGCCCGCCCTCGCGGGGGGCAGAAACTGCGGATGGATTCGCCCGCGAGGGCAGCCTGTCCCATCCGGATCCGGACTCTTGCTCGCCCGGTGAGTTCGCGGAGCGGGGGTACGACTGCGGTCGGAGCGAGAGGGTGAGCGTCGCCGGGGGGGCACGCGTACCGCGACCACTCGGTGCCTTGGCTGAGAGGATCCTACCTGTTGGCGGACTACCGATTGGGGGTGGGTGTTCGCGAGCTCGACCCTCGACGAAGGGCGCGTCTCCGACGACCTCGACCCGACGGACGAGACCAATTCGGAAGGCCTGGACGGATTCGCCTCGTTCGAAAATGCATGAGCAGGGCGAGCTTTTCGTGCTGACTCGGGACGGGGGCTGTACCGGATCGTCGCGCTGTGGAGAGCGGGCCTGCGCAGGGCTCCCACCGGGGCAAAATTCACGAGGATTGTTGACCAAATTCCGGGGGTGGCGACCACTTTTCGATCGCCGCGCCGTGCTCGGGGCGCAGCGCGCTCAATGCTCGACCTGCGATTTCCTCTCCCACACCCGACGACCCCGATGGCGCCCACGGAAAATCCACTGACGCCTCGTTTCTTCGAGCCGCCAGACGAAACACTGCACAGCAACGGAGAGCCTTCGCTCCCCCCGCTGGAGTTCGACCGGGAGAAAGAGCTGACGGCTTCGACCGCTCGGCTACGGGCGCGCCGAAAGTACCACACCCTGATGGAGCTCGGCCGCGGTGGAGCCGCTGTCGTGAGCGCAGCGCTTTCCACCGGCGAGTGCGGCTTTCGCAAGTTGGTCGTGCTCAAGACGGCCAAGGAGGGCTTCTGTGAGCAGGCGGGAGCTTCCGATTCCTTCATGCATGAGGCGCGCCTTGCCGCTCGCATGAGCCACCCCAACATCGTGCACACGTACGAGGCGTACTACGAAGACGACCAGCCGGTGATCGTCATGGAGTACCTCGATGGCGTATCCCTGGCCCGCGGCCGCAGATTCTTTACCGGGGATCCGGAGTTCGTGCTGCGGGCCACGGTGAGCGTCTTGCACGAGGTCCTTTCCGGGCTGCACTATGCGCATAGCCTGAGGGATTTCGATGGTACGCCGCACGCGGTGGTGCATCGCGATGTTTCACCGCAAAATGTGATGTTGACCTATGATGGTCAGGTCAAGCTCGTCGATTTCGGCATCGCGAAGCTCGTGGCCAAGGCGGAGTTGGCGGCGAAGAGGGAAAGAGTGGAGGTCGGCGCGCTCAAGGGGAAGCTCTGCTACATGCCTCCGGAGCAGGTGCGCGGAGCCGCCGTCGATGCTCGCGTCGACGTATTCGCCGTGGGCGTGATGCTCTGGGAGGCCGTTGCGCGCCGGCGGATGTGGGGCAACCTGCGTGCCTCGGCCATCTTGACGCGGCTGATGAACGGGGACCTCCCGCGCCTCGAAGAGGCGGCCGTCGGTGCGCCGCCCGCGCTGCTCGGGATTTGCCGCAAAGCCACTGCCGCCGACCCGGCGGCGCGGTTTCAGAGCGCCGAGGAGATGCGAGAGGCGCTGCTCGCCTACCTGCGCGAGAGCGGAGGCCTCGTCACGCCGACCGAGCTCGGGCGCTGGGTGGCGAGCTCGTGCGCACCCCTTCGGCAGGGAAATCAAGACCGCTTGCGGGCTGCCCTGTCGACGCTCTCCGATCCCGACGACGCGGATCTGGACATCGATGTCGAGGCGCTCGATGGCGAGGAAGTCGGCGTCGGGGCCGTCGACGAGGCGCCGCCCGTCCCGCGACCGAGTGCGCCCAGTAGGCCGGGACCGGCACCCGTCCGCGACACCCACATGGGCTGCGAGCGTTCGATCGTGCCGACGTTGCCGGCTCGCGAGCCCCGAAGGGCGACGCCCCTTTGGGCGGTCGCGCTGCTGACTGCCAGCGTGGCTGCGCTGCCGTGGGCGGTGGTCCTGCTCGCGCGAGGCGACGCGCCCTCGTCGCCCGCCGCCCTCGGTGCGGGGGTACCCGCCCAGGTGCGCCTCTCCATTTCTACGAGCCCTGCCTCGGCGAAGCTCTTTCTCGACGGTGAGCCGCTGGGCGAGAGCCCGTTCGAGGGCACTCTGCGCACGGGCGGCGCCCCGCACGAGCTGCGGGCGGAGGCCGAAGGCCACCGCCCGGTAACGCACGTCCTGTCGGTTTCCTCGGACACCCGCGTGCGCTTCACCCTCGAGCCGCTGCCATGAGGCGCCTCGAAGGGGGCCGCGTACGGCGGCTCAGGTCGGCCGCTGGGCGCTTCCCGTTGGGGCAGACGCGCCCGCCGCGGACCAGTTCCCGCTGAGCACGGCTCGGGCGCAAGGCTCCACCACCTTCACGAGGACGCGCTCGATCAGCTCCGGTCGTGAAGCTTCGGGGGGGATGCCGAAGCGCTGCAGCTCCCGTTCGAGCTCTCCTTCGTGGCGCTGGCTGCCGGGGCTGGCGCGCAACTGACGGGCGGCTCGAGCGAAGGCCCTTTCCGCGGCGGGCCGAACCCACGCCTCCGGCAGCTGCTGAAGCGCCCACCCGACGAAGCGCCAGGCCAGCTCCGCGTGGCGGGCCTCGTCGCGCTGGATGGTGGCCAGTGCGCTCGCGGCAGCCTCGTCTTCGCAGTGCGACAGCGCCTCGGAGGCTTCGAACGCGGCGAGCGTTTCGCCGACGCAGCCTTCGAAGATGGCAGACTCGATGACGGCGGCGGGTGCCACGTCCGAAAGGGCCCCGTCGGTATCGAGGGTATCGGGGCCCAGGCCGTGGCCCGCGAAGCGGCTGGCCAAGGAGAAGCAGAGCTCAGCGTGGTGAATTTCGTCTCGCAGCGCTCTTCCCGCGTCTGCCACGAGCTGGGCGGGCGCGCCCAGGTGCAAGAGCTGGAGCGTGAAGCGGGCGAAGGCTGCCACGGACGCGTGTTCGGCCAGCCCGGCGCGCAGCCAGGCGTGCGTCAAGGGTCGGCGCGCGCGCTCGCTGGGTGTCAGCGGGCGCGCGTCCGAAGCGGCCGCTTGCCAATCCTCTCGGAGCGCCGCCGCGGCGAGACGCTGCTGCAGCCCGACGCGGAACGGGCGGCCCGGCCTCCACCGCTCGCGCGCGGACCCCGAAGGACCGGTGGGCGCCTGGGGAGTCCGCGGACGCGGTTCGGAGACCTCGGGCTTGGGGACCTCGGGCTTGGGGACCTCGGGCCTGGACTGCCCCGAGAGCGCTCTGCGAACGGCAGACATCGGTAGGCAGTCTAAGGCCCGGCGCCCCTTGGGTTCAACACGACCTTTCGCTCGGCCCGGGCCTTCACGGCTCGATCCGCGAGAGGAAACTCGAATGGACTCGCCATCGTGCCAGAGCTCACCGGGTCGTCGAGCTGGGGGCCGTCGAGCCAGCCATCCTGCCCACCGAGCAACACGAAATAGTTCTCGTCCGGGTCCGATGGATCGCTCGAGTGCCCTGTGCATGCGCCGCATGTCACCCTCGTTTCGTTGCTCGCGAGCCCGTGGGGCTGCCTCGAGCAGGGGGGGCGGTCGATCCATCGGCGGGCATCGCAGCCAGCGCGGAGCGCGAGCCGATGAGGGGGGCTCGAGCCACCGGCGGCCCGAAGAGGAGCTCGTGCTCGCTTCCCCATCTCGGGAAGCGCCCGAAGTGTTTCGCGCCCGAGCGTGGGCCGTCCGCCACGAGGGTGCAGGGGCGCGCCGCGTTCAGCTCGCTCAACGCCTGCTCGAGCAGCGGCTTGTGGCAGCCCGAGCGCAGGATGCAGTCGCGCAGCTCGGGCCCGGGCCATGGGGCTTCGAGTCGCCGCGATGCTCTCTCGGTCAGCAAGACCTCGAACGCGACCGCACGGCGGGCGTCTCAATCGGAGTGGCCGTTCCACCCGGCCAGCGCGCTGCATCTCGGCGGCTGGCCCTTCGAGCTCGAGCGCTTCGCCGCAGCGATCGACGAGCTTGGATTTCAGCCGCTGCGAGGCCGGCGAGAGGGGGTCTCGCTCCCGTTCGCAGGTGCGCGAGCGTCACCTCCCGTGCGAAGTCGGGCACGGAAGCCATTCGCTGGACGCGATCGCCCCGGGGCTTGCGCAAAGACCAGCGGCGGCGAAAGATGCGTCGGTTGATCGTTCGCCGCTGCGATGAACGCTCGCGCGGGGTCGCACACCGAGGGGAGCTCGAGCGCAGCCACGTACGCGTTTCGTCGGGCAGCGCAGCCAGGCTCGCCGCGGCGGCCGCGGGAAACGAAAGCGTGCGGGGCAGGGCGTCGATGTCTGCGGCGAAGGGGCCCGCCATCTCCGACAATCGGCCCGGGGCGATGCGTCGCATCAGCTCCGTTCGACCCAGCCGCAGGGGGGCGTGGAAGAGGCCGAGGGTGTGGGCGAGCTCGAGGTCGGCTCGGGAAACGGCCGATCGCGCGGCCCCTGGGAAACTCGCGTCGGGTCCGCCCGCGGCGCCGAGCAACCGGCAAGAGCAAGTCGCGGCAGCCCTGCCGTCGCCCGCGTGAGGCGGCCCGTCGACCGGTCTGCCCGCTCTGCGGCCGCCCACCCGGGCTCGGTGGGGGCGGCGCGTGCCGCCCGACGAGGTGTGGCGGCGCGGCCGCGCCGGGCGGCGTGTCCTCCTGCGGGTCGAGAGCGCGCTCTGCGTCGCCGCTCAGGCCGAAGGCGCGCTCTGCGCCGCCGCCACGGTGAGGCGCTTCTCGATGTCGAGGCGAAGCTGATGGGGCTTGGTCGCCGGCGAGAAGCGCTTGACCACCTGTCCCTCGCCATCCACCAAGAACTTGGTGAAGTTCCACTTGATCTGAGGGGTACCGAGCACGCCTGGCGCGCGCAGCTTGAGCCACTGGTAGAGCGGGTGCGTGCCGGGCCCGTTCACCTCGATCTTGGCGAACACCGGGAACTCCACGCCGTAGGTCGCCGAGCAGAAGGCCTGCACCTCGTCGTTGCTCCCGGGCTCCTGGTGGCCGAACTGGTTGCAGGGGAAGCCGAGAATGGTCAGCCCTCGCTCGTGCAGCTCGGCGTGCAGCTGCTGGAGCCCCTCGTACTGCGGCGTGAAGCCGCACTTGGAGGCCACGTTCACGATCAATAGGACTCGGCCCCGGTAGCGGCCCAGCGAGACGGGCTGGCCGCTGGCATCCGAGACTTCGAAATCGTGGGCGCTCGCCATGGGGGGCGACGCTACCACGACCTCCCCTTGTGCCAAAGCGGCGGGTTGGCTCGCGCCGCCGCCGGGGCTCGGCGTCCCGCCGAGGTCGCGTTTCCTCAGCGGTGGGAGACCTGGAGCGCGCGCGCCTCGTCCCGACGAAAGCCCGTGGGAAAGCGCTCCAAGTACTGCGCCGCCGCGCGTCGCGCGCCGCGCGCGTCGCCCAGGGCCTGCCGGCAGAGCGTGCGGAGAAATACGGCGTCCTCGACCCGCGCGTCGCTGGGGTGCGCGGTTTCGAATCGCTCCAGCAGGCGCTCGGCGGCTGCGTAGTCGTGAGCGGAGAAGGCCGCCATGGCTTGCCCGAACAGCGCGCCCGGCCGTCGATCCGCCTCCGCGGGGTGCCCCAGGGGCGCCCCGCGTGCTACCGGCCGCGCGCGGCCCGGCCCTCGGGCGTTGCCGGTCGCGTCAGGCACCGGAGAGGCCGACGGGCGCCGCCCTCGCGGCGCGGCCCGGGGTGGGTTCTGAGGCGCGACAGCGGCCCCCGGGGCCCCGGGCGCCGTGGGCGCGACCCGGGTCAGCGGCGCGGCATCGAGAGCGCGGCGCCTCCCGTCGTCCGTCGCCGATTCATCCCGGGCGATGGCGCGCTTCTCGGAGGGCACGAAGGCGCGGGGCACCGGGGATGCGGGCCCGATGGGCCCCTGCGCGCCCGTCCGAGTCGACTGCGGATCTCGCGGCGAAGCGGCGCCGGGCGCCGGAGGGTGGGCGGCGAGCGCGGGGGGCTGGGGGGCGAGCGCCGCCCCAGGCGCCGGAAGCCCTCCGTGCGGCGGCGCTTCTGGTGCCGCCGCGGCTCGCCCGATCGAGACGCGCGGCGGGGCCGCCGGCCCGCCCGGGACGGTGATTCGCAGCGCGACCACGGCGCAAGCCGCAGCCCCGACGGCGCCCAGCCCCAGCCAACCGAGCCGCAGCCAACCGAGCCCCAGCCAACCGAGCTGTAGCCAACCGAGCTGTAGCCTCCCGGCGGGCCCGGAGCCGCTCGTCACCAGCGCGTCGGCGCTGCGCAGCAGATCCTGCCGCAGGCGGCGCTTCGGAAGCTCTGCCAGCGGCGCCACGGGAAACGCGAGGCCGAGCCGTCGCAGCTGGGAAAGCTTCCGCCACTCCGTCTGGCACGGGCGGCAGTGGTCGCGATGCCGGTGGTAGGAAGCCAGGCAAGTTCCGTCGAGCCGCCCGTCCTGTGCGGCCGCAGCTTCCCACTGCCGAGGGCAGGCGCTCCCGTCGCCCGGAGCCCTCACGAGCCACCTTCTTCCACCGCCCCGCGCAGCTCCTTGCGCGCGTGGTGCAGCCGGGTCCAGACCGTTCCGATTGGAATGGAGAGCGCCTGCGCGGCCTCCTCCCCGCTCAGCCCCTCCAGCACGACCAGCGAGAAGACCTCCCTCTTTTTGAGGGATAACTTTTCGTAGGCTTCGTTGAACCGGCGCTGCGCGCAGTCACCGCGGTAGCGCTCCTCCGGAGAAGGCTCGCTGGGCCGCGGGGGCTCATTCGACCAGCGCAGCAGCCGTGCCGTCTGTCTCACGAAGGAACGGCGGTGTCGGCGTACCAGCATGGTCGCGATGCCGAGCAACCAAGCGCGCGCGGCGTACTTCGGGTCGAAGCGCTGCGCGCTGCGCACCACCTCGAGAAACACCGACTGGGTGATGTCGTCGCAATCCCCGCGCAGAAGACCCAAGCGTGCGACGTAGCCGCGTACCGCCTCCTGATGGGTGTCGAACAGGTTGCCCAGGGCCTCCAGGTCGCCTGCGGCGATGCGAGCGATGAGCTGCGCGTCGCGTTCCATGCCGGCTCGGGGCGACGACGTTTCTCTCGGGGCGGCCGCGACCCTCACGCGCCCCCCAGCTCCACGCCCACCGAGACGCTCACGCCCCAGCTGGGCGAGGCGAGCTCCGAGCTGGCGCCGCTGCGGCCCTGGCCGACGCGCCCGGGTACCCAATCGAGCCCCAGCTGGGTCCGCAGCGCGAAGGGCAGGGCGTCTTCGAACACGACGCCCGCGTAGCCGCCCAGGCGGGCCTCCGCCCGTTGGGCGGCGGCTCCGCCGTGCCCGTGGATGAGGCCCACCTGCGCCTGACCTCCGGCCAGCACGGTCGGGCCGTGGGTGCGCTGCCTCAGCCCCGCGAGCACGCCCAGCGAAAGCGCTCGATCGGGGGCGCCTTCGCCGCCGGGGGCGCGGTAGCCGAGCTCGTAGCCGGCCGTGACCCCGAGCTCGGCGCGGCCCGCACCCACGGCGAGCAGCGCGCTGGCCAAGGGGCTCGTGGAGCGCGACCCCGCGCTGCGAGCGCCGAGCTGCAGCGCGCCGCGCACGGCGACCGCCTCGGGGGCAGGCTCCCCATCGGCGTGCTCCTGCTCGGCCCGATCCGCCGGCTCGGCGGGGGAAGGAAGCCCCAGCGCCGGAGCCGCGCTCATGGCCGAGTGGGCGACGAAGCCGTAGGCGACGGTGGGCTCCGTCACGCGGGCCGCCGCGGCCCCCGGCGGCGGCGCGGCGCGGCTCGGAAGTGCGACGATGGAGAGCGCCTCGACGGTCGGTAGCAGCTCGGAGGGGTGCTGCAGGCCACGCTCCGCCAGCCTACCGTCCGCCAGCCGATAGCGCACGGTGGCGCCGCCCGTGTGCACCACCAGCGACAGCCTGCGGCAGGTCAAGGGCACCTGCGCCAGCTGCTGGCGTTGCCGCAGCTCGCCGAAAGCCACGGCCCACCGGGTACCGGATGGCAGCCCTTCCGCTCGCAGCTCCAAGTGGCACGTCTCCCGGTGCTCGGCGCGCGCTACGCCGCTGCTGAGGGCTGCTGCCAGCCCGAGGCCGACGAGCGGCCGCGGCAGCGGGAGGCGAGTCCGCCGTGCGCGAGAAGGCTTGGTTGGCATGGGAACAGCCTGAATTGCCCCGGGGCGTCGGGGGCTTCAAAAATTGTTCCACGCTTGGGCCCTGGGCCGAAGAGTTCCTTTCGGGGTCACTGCCGGGGCGGGTCGTCTCGGTTCGCTGCGCAGGTGGGGCGGGCGGAAAGTTTCGCGGTGCGCACCCGTATGCCCCGAGGGCCGGAGTTCCCTGGTGCCCGTTGGTCGAATGCCGTAGGTTTCTGCGTCGATGGCTTCGAGTTCATTGGGCTTCCGATCTTCTCCCCTCGTGTTGCGCCCGCTGCGGCGCCGGTTGGCAGCCCTAGGGCTGCTGCTGGGCGTTGCGGCGGCTGGCGCGGCCGTTTCGTGTAGCTCCGACGAGAGTTCCGCGGGCTGCACTCCGGGCGCGCTCAACGCATGCGTCGGGCCCGCCGGCTGCGATGGGGAGCAGGTCTGCGCCGAGGACGGCTCGCGCTTTGGCGCTTGCAGCTGCGCGGGGCAGGGCGCTGCGGGCAGCGGGGGCGCGGGAGGCGGCGGCGCGGGCGCCGGGATGGGAGGCAGCAGCACCGGAGGTACTGCCATGGGCTCGGCCGGCAGCAGCTCGATGGGCGGCGCGCCAATGCTCTCGGACACCGTGCGCACCGTCGGCGCCGGGTGTGAGCAGGATGCAGACTGCGGGGAGGGCTTTTTCTGCATTACCGAAGCGATGAATGGCTTTTTCGTGGGGGAGGGAGGGCCGCCCGGCGGCTACTGCTCCCGGCTCTGCGGCGGCAACGAAGATTGCACTGCCGTCGACGAGCTGTCGGGTTGTTTCGTGGGGAATCCGGACGGGCAGGGCTTTTGCACGGCCGTCTGCCAACCCGGCCCCAGCACCGCGGCCGCGCCCGCCTTGAAGTGCAATGGCCGCGCGGGGGATGCACCTCGCGTGCAGGCCTGCGTCGAGCTGCCGGGGCAGTCGACCCTCGGAACGTGCCTCCCGCGCTGCCTTTCGGACGCGGACTGTGCGGGGGGCCGGTTCTGCGACTTGGCGGTGGGCGGCTTGTGCATGGACGCGCCGCGCGAGGGCGGGGATTTCGGAGATCCTTGCGCCGAGGATGGCGATTGCCGCGGCGGCATTTGTGTCGAGCTCTTGGCGGGCGGGTCCGTGTGCAGCGCGTTCTGTCGCTTCAACACGCTCGCGGGCTGCGGGTTCGAGGAAGATGCGGAGCTTCGCGGGGCGGCGTGTTTGGAATCCGTGGCTCTCAACGCCGGTGCGGGCGACCTCGGCATCTGCCGCGAGCTGTGTGATGAGCCAACGGACTGCGTGCAGGAGGGGTTCGTGTGCGATCCGTTCGGCGCGGACCTGTCGACGACGCTCGGCCGCGTCGGCTCCTGTCTCCCGCCCGATGCCCAGTAGCGATCTCGGGTGCCAGGCCGGCGCGGGCGCTCGCGCGCGTGCCCGCGGCGGGCCCCTCGGCTAGGCTTCTGGCGTGAAGAGGCGTCGAGCGAGCTGCGGGCTCGCGTGGCTCGCCGCGTGGGCGGCGCTTTCGCACGCCACGCCGGGCCGGGCCGAAGAGCCGTCGGCGTCGGGCCGAGTCCGGGGGCGCTCCAGCCCGCCGAGCTCGGCGCACCTCGAGGAGGCTCGCCGCTTGGGGTACGCCGGGATTGAGGCGTTCCGGCGGGGGCAGTTCGCGGCGGCGGACGAAAAGCTGGAGGCCGCCTTCCGCGTCTTGCCGGTGCCTTCCCTCGGCGTTTGGTCGGCGCGTGCGAAGGTGGAGCTCGGCAGGTTGCTGGAGGCGGCCGAGCGCTACCGGGAGACGGAGCTGCTCCCGCTCGATACCGGCGACCGAACCGTGCAGCGCAAAGCGCAAACGGAAGCGATCGTCGAGCGCTCGGCGCTGCTGCGGACCATGCCGGCGGTTTCCGTGAGGCTCGAGGGCGCACCGGCCGAGCAGGTGATCGTCACGATCGGTGGGCGGCGGCTCGCGGCGGCCGAGCTGGGCGAGCCCGTGTCCGTCGATCCGGGCGATGTCGTGGTCGAGGGGGCGTACGGCGAGCAGCGCCGCGCGCAGCGGATGAAGCTGGCCCGCGCGGATCGACGCGACGTGGTGCTGCGATTCGAGGGGGCCGGGCCTCCCCCCCGGGGCGGCGCCGACGCCGCGGGGGCCGCGGCGACCGCGGCGACCGCGGCCCCGGAGATGGCCCGTGAGGCGCCTCCGAACGTGCCGCCCGAGGCGGATCGGCAGGGGCGCTCGGGCTGGCACACCGTGGGCGTGGTGTCGGCCGCGACGGGGGCGGGGGTGTTGCTCGCCTCCGGGGTCTTCGGGCTGCTCGCCGCTCGCATCCACGCGGGCATGGAGAAGGACGCGAACGGGGACTGCCTGGAGCCTTGTGACGAGCTCGACACCTACGATCTCCATCGCGACCTCTCGCACCTGTACCTCGTGGGGTTGCCCCTGGCCCTCGGCGGCGGCGTCGTGTGGTGGGCGAGCGCGGCGCCTTCCTCCGGCGTGTCGGCGGCGGTCGAGCTCGGGCCGGGCGGTGTCACGCTGCGCGGGCGTTTCTGAGCCGACCCTCAGAAGCCCAGATCGACCGGTGGCGACTCGACGGGCGCCGGTCGTTCTGCGCGGCTCGGGGGCTGGGCGGAGGCCTTGGCGCCCGGCGAGGGCGGCGGGTCTCGCTCGGATCGGGGAGCGCTGCCGCGTGCCGGCGCTCGAGTTCGAGGGGCGCGCGCGCCCGCCTTGCCCGAGCGCTCGGAGCCCGCCTCGGTCGCCTTCGGACGGGCTCGCTGCGAGCTGCCGCGGGGCCGCTCGGCCGCCTTTCGAGCGGCGCTCGGCGCCGCCGGGTTCGAGCCGGGGCTCGGCGGCTCGCCCCCTGGAGGGGCCGTCGCCGCGGCGCCCCGCTCGGGGACCGCGGACCTCGGCCCCCGCAGGTTGGCTGCGTCGGTGGTCGACCCCGGCGCGGACGGGGTCCCGGCCGCGCCCATCGGCCCGAGGAGCCTGACCCGAATGCTGCTCGGCGGAGGCGCGGGCTGCGGCGGCAGCGCGCCGCTCTCACTGCTGGACGCGCTGCCCATCGGGCGCCCCTCGCTGGAGCGATTGGCCCGGAGTGGCTCGCGCAGCCAAACGAGCAGCCCCGCGAGGCCCGCCGCCGCGGCGGAGCCCAGCGCTACGGCCCGAAGCGGGGCCGCACGCCGCGGCCGACCCACTCGAGTCGAGAGCGAGGCCGCGCCCGTCGTGCTACTGGCGGGGCTCCGGGGGGGCTCGGCGTCGGCGGCCGGGGGCGCCGCTTCCACCGGCGCGGCGTGCGCTGGCACGGCCACGCACTCGTCGCGCAGAGCCCGTGCGGCTTCGCGAGCCGTTTGGTAGCGCGCGTCCGGATCGCGGCAGCAGGCGCGGGCAAACCATTCGTCGAAGCCACGGGGCACGAGGCCGTGTTCGGAAGGGACGGGCAGGGGCTGCGCGCAGATTGCCAACACGGTGCTTCCGAGCGTGCCGCGCAAGAACGGCTGCTGCCCCAGCAGGCATTCGAAGGCGATCACTCCCATGGACCAGACGTCCGTGCGGTGATCGATGTTCTTGGCCCCTTCGGTCTGCTCTGGGCTGGCGTAGGGCGGGGTCCCGAGGAAGGTGCCGGTGCGAGTGTCGTTCGACGTGGGCGCCGTGGCTCGACCGGCCCCGAGCGTTTTGGCGATCCCGAAATCGAGCAGCTTGACGAGCTCCTCGTCGTCGTTTTCGCACAGGAAGATGTTTGCCGGCTTCAGGTCGCGGTGGATGACACCGGCCTCGTGGGCCTTGCCCACGGCGCGCGCGACCTGACGCAAGATGCTCTCCGTCTCTTCCAGCGTGAGGCGACCGCGACGCAGGAGCCGCCGGGCGAGCGACTCCCCCTCGAGCCGCTCCATCACGAGGTACGGCTGCCCTTCGTGCACGCCGTGGTCGAGCACCTGCACGACATGCGGACTGCGCAGGCCGGCGGCCGTACGCGCCTCGCGCAGAAACCGCTGCTTGCCCTCCGCGTCGTCGGCGATCGCAGGGGAAAGCAGCTTGATCGCGACCGGCGAGTGCAGCGTCAAATGCTCGCCCTCCCAGACGCATCCCATTCCCCCTTCGTCCAGCACTCGCTGCAGGCGGTACTTGCCATCGAGAACGTGGTTGGCGGCAACGGGAGACATGAAAGGCGGCTGGCTGGTCGAGGCGACGCGCGGGGCGAACTCGATCCATAGGAGACCCTCGGCAGGAGCGCCACCCGCTCCGTCGCCGCCGCGCTCCGCAAGTCGCCCGCCCGCGGACGAACGGCGCAGGGTCCACGCCGCCGCTCAGCGCCGGCCGGGGGGCGGTGTGCTTCCGTCTCCCTCGGAAACCGGCGCGGAAATCTTCAGGAACTCGCTGCCACCGAGAGCTGGCGCTTCGGCGCGCTTCCACTCGAACTCGAGCTCGAGGGACTCCTTGTTGCCCTTCTGACGCGCCTTGACCGAGAAAGCGACGACGGCACCCGGAGCGAGGGAGATGGCATCCGTTTGGTTCTTGAGCACGACCTGCCCGCTCTTGAGGCCCTGGATGAGACCTTCGAGGTGCCCGATGCAATCCTCGAGGGTCGTCCGCACTTCGTATTCCAGCTTGTTCTTGTCACTCGACATGAACGACAGCATAGCCCTGGTCGGGTGCGATGTGTCGACCGGCTCCCTCGCGGCAGGCCGCTCGCGGCGGGCGCTGCTGCGCCCGCCGCTGCTGCGCCCGCCGACCCGCCGCTCATGCGCCCGGCGGAAACGCGCCCCCTACTCGGCCGCGGCTTCGCCCGGCTCCGCTGCCGGGGCCTCGCCCTCGGGCGGCAGCTCCTCTTCCTCCACCTTGGGAAGCAGGTGCTCGACTTCCTTGGCGGCGTCGAAGAGCGTGCTGAGGATGGTGTTGGTCAGCCCGTCGAGGTGTGGGACTGCGAGCAAGCGCAGATTTCTATCTGCCTTGCGGAGCAAGGTGAGCTCCTCTTCGACCGCGCCCTGCGAGCCCTTCAGCTCTTCCTTGATGCACAGGCCCCACTTCTTCTTCTTGACCTTGGAGAAGCCGAGCGTGACCTTGCGCTGAACGGACTTCTTCTTCTCCGTCAGCAGCACCGGGCCCCAGACGCTCACGCCGGGCTCGGCGTCAACCAGCTTCGCATCGAGCTGCTCGATGATGCGAGTGGCTTCTTCCGCTGCTTGATTCAGGGTGCGAGATGCGGCAGCAATGGCCGTTACGACTTCGTCGATGGTATTTTCGTTCATGGGAACCTCCGTTCTGGCTTCCGCCCTGGCCCCGCGCTCGCGGGCAACGCTATGAGACGCCGCCCGATTCCGCGGGCTCGTGCCTGGTTGAACCGACGCGGGATCAGCGCGCCGAGTGTGGCCGGAGATTGACGTTGCGGGGGCATTTCGTCAACGGCGCGCCCCGAAATGTCACACGAGCGCGCCGGCCATGCGGTGCACGAACGCTCGCAGCGATTGCTCGCCCTGGGTGTGTCAACGCGCCTTTGGCGAAGTGCGTTGCCATCGGTTCGAGATGAAGGGCTGCGGTGGAGGGGCGGACCGCCCGGGCGAGGTGTTTCACGGCGGGCGATTGCGCGCCTCGATGGCGGATCTCTCGACCTCGAGGGTCGACCGCGCCGCGTTCCCGGCGGGCCTTCCCATTCAGGGCGCCCGCTTCCAGGCCGCGCGGGCCTTCGGGGACCCGTTCGGCGTGCGGGCCCCGATGGGGCAAGGCTTCTTCGGGGGACGGCGAGCGGGTCACGAGGGCTCTGGGATCACGACCCGGCGACGATAGTAGCGCGCGTCCAGCCGCCGGGCGGGCACGGAAGGATCGGGAATGCGGCACGTCAAGTCGTAGCGACCCGCGCGCGTCGGCTCCCACAGCGTTGACCACAGCCGCCAGCTGCGCGAGCGACCGCTTTGCCCGCACGGGACGCTCCGATAGCTCTCGCCGCCGTCGAAGCTGAGCTCCAGGGCCGTGGGTGGCTGTGCCCCCCCCCACGAGATGCCGACGACGACGTAGAAGGTGCCGGACTCGCTTCGCCACCGCTCCACGCGCACCGGCATGGCCGCGGCCTGAATCTCCGGGGCCGAATACTCCCGCGCCAGCGCGGGCACGCCCTCTTGGTGGGTACGTCCGGCGAATTCCTGCATCTGGCTGGTTGCGGGGTGGTCGGCCGCCACCCAGTCGATCGCCCGGACCCACTTGATGCAGCTGCACCCGTACCAGCCGGGGTTGACCAGGCGCAGTGGGCTGCCGTGGTCGAGCGGCAGGGGCTCGTCGTTCATGTGCGTCGCCAGGAAGGCGCCCGTCTGCCGCCACTGCTCGGGCGAAACCACCCAGCTGGCTCCTTCGGTGCTGCGGCCTCCGGCGGACGGCACGGAGTGGACGTCGTAGCCGACGACTTCCACCAGGGCCGCTTCGCCGCGCGGGGCGACTCGCCCGAGCACGCGGTCGAGCGGCACGCCCCGAAATCGGGCCACGCTCATGAGGCCGAATCCCCCGGCGCGAAAGTTCCCGGAGCACTCGAGAAGGATCTCGCCCTGGTCTCGGGCCTGGGCGACGAGCTCCCCGGCATCGACCACGGTGGGCTGCTCGACCAGGCCCCCGAGGGAAACGGACCACGGCCGACCGGGCTCGAGCGTGTCGGGGTAGCGCGTGCGCACGTAGAACTCCGCCAGCGGTGTGAGCAGCCGCTGCGAGCTCAAGCGCGTCAAATCCGTGTAGCGCCGCCCATCGAGACCGCTCCCCGACAGTTCCCCGAAGATCCGACCTTCTTGCTCCTCGAAGGGGAGCAAGTCGGCCCCGGGAGGGTCGGCCCGAAGGCAACCCTCCTCGAGCGGTTCGGGCGCCGCGCCGTCGGTTTCGGCCGCTCCCGCTCCCTCGTCGCCTTCGCCGCAGCTCAGGGGCAGGCAGCCCAGCAGGAGGGCTCCCCTCATCCAATCACGCCGCTTCACGGCTCGCATTCGAACGGCAGGGGCCGCAGAAGGTCAAGCCCCTGCCGAGCCTGCGTGCCGGGGCCCTCGCCCGGATGAGCGACGGCCGTGGACGGAAGAAGATGACCGGTCGCCGCGGCAAACGCTCAGCTCCCCCGGCCGCGCACCCCCGCCGCCGAGGGCGCGGTGGTACTGTTCGGCGGTGCCAAGTGCTGCAGCCAAGGGTCGCCCGGAGCGGACATCGCGGCAACCGCCGGTGGCCCGGGTGCTTCGGCCGAGCCGCGCCCCCCTCGCCTGGGTGGGAGCCGGCATCGCGGCGACCTGTGCGGCGCTGGCGTGCGGCAGTCGTTCGGTAGCCGGGCTCGAAGGCGAGCGGGACGCGCTCGATCCCCCCGGCCTGCCCCCGGCTCCGCTCCGGCGCCCCGGGCGCCCCGGCCCGCCTCCGTTGCCTCCGGAGCGGCCGCGATCGCCGCCGCCGGCCAGCCCCGAGCAGAGGCTGGATGCCGCGCGCCGCTCCATCGCCCTGCCGGCGACCGAGTGCGGCTACACGTGTGCGCACCTCTACTCTCGCTGCCCCCTACAATACGACGCGGACTGCTCGACCGCGTGCGAGGTGTCCGGCGCTTCGGCGCAATTCCTGCGGTGCTGTCGCGCTCGGCCGCTACCCCAGAGCCGGTGTGAAGCGGAGGGCGCCGGGGGCGTAGGCTTCGCGCTTTGCGAGGACGACGACGTGTGCCGCCCTCTTTCTCCGGGGTCCGGGCCGCTCATGCCGCCCGCCCCGGAGGAGGGCGCTCGGCAGGACGGCGAGCCGCCGCTCGACGAGCTCGCGATGGCTCGAGCGTGCCGGGCCCTCTGTGAGGGGCTCGGCCGTCAGTGCGGCCCGGAGTTCCACGATCCCCGCTGCCCGGACGACTGTGTCGAGTGGGGACGCCGCCGATCGCCGGAGGCTTTCTCCCAGACGTTGGTGTGTTGTGCCGCCTCGCGTCTGACCCCGGCTCGATGCGATGCCGAGGGGCTCGGCGGGGTGGGGTTCGAGGACTGCGACGACGACGGCCGGTGTACGATCACCCGCTGAAAGAGCAGCCCGCTCGTCGAGCCTTGGCAGCTCGAGCGCGCGACCCGAAGGTCCACCGCATGAGCGGCTACGAGTTGACCGATTTCGACTTCTCCGGAAGTCGCGGACAAGAGTGTCGACTCGCCCTTTCGCTGGCCGGCGTGGCTTTCGAGGATCATCGCGTCGGCGCATCGTTTCCCCATTGCTCGCCGGAGAGCGGATCCACGTCGTGGACGTGAAGCTCCAGCAGATCACCAGCGCGTTTCGCAGCGAGGAGAGCGACCCCATTCCGACCGACGTGCTCGCGCCCGTTTCGCCGCCTGGAGGCCCTGCGTGCGGCCGCGGAGGGGCGCCCTCGAGTCCTGGCTTGGCGGCGGCGCGTGCAGGCTCGCCGAGCCGCAGAGCCCGCGCCGCAGGTCCCGCGCTTCGGGGGCCGATGGGGCTGCGCGCCCGGCGCGGCCTTCGTTCGCGTGCCGCGCCGAGATCCGGGGTGGCTCGGGCTCGACGAGCGGGCCGCCGGGCCTCTCCGCGCGGTCTACAGCGTTTGCAGGAAGGCGACCAGCTTGGCTTTGCGTTCGTCCGACAGGCGCGCGAACGCGTCTCGAGCCGCGGCGCCCTGCCCGTCGTGGTGTGCGATCGCCTCTTCGAGTGAATGGGCGCGCCCGTCGTGCAGCAGCCGGCGCGGCCCGGCCGCCCGCATCCCCCACAGGGGCGCCGTGCGCATTTCGCGAGGCCCCGCGGAGCCTTCGCCGCGGATCCCGTCTCCGAGTGACCCCATGTCGTGCAGCAGGAAGTCGGAGTAGGGAAAGTATTCTTGCTCCGAAAGGGCCCGAACGGGGCTCGGGCCCGAGCGCAGGCGCCGCACGTGGCAGCCGCTGCAGCCGGCTGCGGAGAACAGGGCGCTCCCTTCGCGTGCAGCTTGCGAGCGAGAGAGAGGAGCCACGGGCGAGAGCAGGCTGACGAAATCCGTCAGGTGGCGAACGCCGTGCTCGCTTTCTTCGAGACCTGCGACCAGGTCGCACCCGGCCGCTTCGGCGGCGCTGCCCAGCGGCGGCTGCTCGTCCGGGAACGCCGGATTCGTGACGCCCAGCTCGACGACGAGTGCCAGGCCCGAGAAGTGATGCAGCGAGGGCGATTGCGCTTTCCAGCCGAACCGGCCCAGAACGAGCCGGCCCGTCGCAGGGTCGCGGACGCGGGCGAGCCGGCCTCGGATCGAGGGCGGCTGCCGGCGAGCGAGCTCGACGAAGACGGCCTCGGGCGTGGCGTCTACCAGGCCGAGCCCGAACAGCGGCGGAGTGCGCCGCCGCGCCACGACGTTGGCCTCGGGGGGCGTGGGCTCCCCCTCGGGCGACAAGTGGCAGTTCGGCAGCAACCGGCCCGCGGAGGCCTCCAGGGTTACGCTCGCGGAGGCCAGGACGGGTCCCCCGCGGCTCGACAGGTCGTCGTATTGGCCGCCGTCGCCACGTCGACCGATCAAGCGGGATGACTTGAACCCCGCTCCGCCCACGCCGCCCAGGTTGTGGCAGCGGTTGCAAGCGCTGTCGTTGAACAGTGGCCCCAGCCCCGTCTCAATGCTGTGGGCCGTCTCGAAGGCTTCCCGACCGCGCTCGAATCGGGCCCGCTCCGCCGGCGTCAGGCCTGCGAGCGGCTGCCCCGGAGCGGCAGGAGCCGGCGGGGAGCCCGCGGCACTCGGCTGTGCGGCACTCGGCTGGGGCCGGCCCGCGGTGGCGCACACGGCGGCGAGCGCCGCGCCGGCGCCCAGCCTCGCCCAACGCATCGAGTTGGTTCCCACGCCGGCCCGCCGCTCGCTTCGCGTCACTCGCCGAGCGTAGCCGAAAATGACCCGGCGGTGGAGCATCCGGGCGCCGGGGACGGCCTCACGCGCCGCGGGCGGCCTTGCGGCGCGCCCGGACCGCCGCCTTCACCGGGGCAGCAGCGGGCTGAGCGCTTCGAACCAGTTGTGGCCCATGCGCTCGGCTCCGACCGCGTCGGGGTGCACGCAGTCGTCGGCCTCGTGCCAGTCGGAGTTCGTCCACAGGTCGGCGACCAGCACGGGGGACTCGGCGGTGCTCATGCCTTCGGCCCAGGCCGGCACGGCATCGACGAGCTGTTGGGCGCGTTCGAATACCGCCTCGTCATCGCAGTTCGGCCGAACCTGGTGGATCTGCGCCACCAGTATGACGACCGATGGGTTTTCCTCCCGCGCTTGACGCAAGAGCTCCGCGTAGTCGGTGAGGATTGCTTCGACGGGGCGCAGGTTCCAGACGTCGTTGACGCCCAGCTGGAGCATCACCAGGTCGGGCTGGTGCGTTTGCATCAGCGTCGACATGCCCGGAAAGCTCTCGCCGACGAAGCAGTTCGGCATGGTGAAGCGGGGTTGCGTGTATTGCCCAGCGGTCGAGCAGCTGACCGCGCTGTGCCTCACGCGGCCGCCGCAGTCGTCCGAGTACTCGCCGACGAACTGAAAATCGGAGTAGCCCTCCCGCGTCAGCTCGTCGAGCAGCTCCCCCTTGTAGCAGCCCGGGCCCGCGGAAATGGAGTCCCCCACGATCATCAACCGGGCCGCGCTCCCGGCTTCGAACAGCGGACCTTCGGGCGGCGATGTCGCGGGCGCTTCGGGAGCGAGGGGGAGGTTGGCTCCCGTCAGGGGCGGGGCCTCGGTGTCGCTCGCAACGCACGAAGCCGCCAGGCAGGCGAGCAGGGGCAGAGGGCTGCGGAGGGGTGAGTGGTTCATTGCGGTTCGGGCCACGGCGGGGTGTATCACGGCGCGGCGGCTCCGGTTGTACCCGATCGGCGAGGCGCCTACGCGTGCGAAGCGCCGCGCGGGCCCGGTCGCCGACGCCCCCGGGCGATTGGTAACGTTTCGAGGGCAAGCCGAGTCACTCTCGGCCCGTCTCGAGGGGGCCGCGCGACCCCCGAGGCCCTTGCCCGCACCGTGGCCAGGCGCGTCGCGCTTTCGCTCAAGCGCCGGGCGCCTTGCGAGCTCGCCGGCGCCCCGCCACCGGGTTTTTGGCCTCTCCGGAGGCCGGCTCGAGGTTGGGGCGTCGGGGGCGCAAGGCGCGCGCCGGGCGCCGGGGTACCTCGGGGGCGCCCGATTCCACTGCCGGCGCCGCGGCTCGGGCCTGCGCGCCTCCGAGCGCCGCCTCGCCTTCCCACTCATCGATGCTGCGCGGCCAGTCCGAGCGCAGCAAGCGGCTGAGGCTGCGATCGGCCAGCACGCGGCCCCCGGTTTGGCAGCGCGGGCAGTAGTTCACTTCGTTCGATGCGTAGCGAATGCGCTGGACGAGCGTCGCACACCGGGGGCAAGGCTGCCCGTAGCGGCCGTGTACGGCCATCTCTTCGCGGAAGGCGGTGACCTTCTCGGGGAGGCCCTCGGAGACCTCGGCTCGCAGCCTCCGCACCCACAGCTCGAGCACTTCGCGAGTGGCTTCGAACAGCTTCTTCACTTGCTCGCCGTCGAGCTTGGACGTCAGCGCGACCGGCGAGAGGCCGGCCTGGTGCAAGATCTCGTCCGAGTAGGCATTGCCGATGCCGCTGAAGCTCCTGGGATTCGTCAGGGCCCGCTTCAAGGTGCGGTTTTCGGCCCGGAGCGTCTGCTCGAACTGCTCGAGGCTGCACTCGAGCACCTCCAGGCCACCGCGGTCGTGCTTCGCCAGGGCCGGCCGGCCCTGCTCGACGTACAAGCTGGCGCGGTGTTTGGTGCTGGCCTCCGTCAGGAGCACACAGCCGTGATCGAAGTCGAGGGCGCACAGCGCCCGCCGCCCGGAGAGCGCGGCCCCCGGCTCCTTCCAGTGCAAGCGGCCGGCGATCATCAGGTGCAACACGAGAAACAGATCTTGCTCGAGCTCGAACGCGATGCGCTTTCCCAGGCGCCGGACGGCCAGGATGCATTTGCCGTGGCAGTCCGAGAGCGGCGGGATGGCGGAGCGCAGCAGAAACGGGCTCTTGACTCGCGCCTGCCGCAGCGGTGTGCCGACCAGCAAATCACCCAGCCGCTCCACGTACACGGTGACGTCGGGCAGCTCAGGCATCGAGGGGCCTCGCTTTCCAGTCGAAGCGATACGCGTTGGTGTCGCGCCGGACGAATCCGACTCGCTCGTACAGGCGACCCGCGGCGCGCCGTGCGCTGCGCGAGGTGAGCTCCACGCTCGGTGCGCCGGCGCGCGCTGCTCGGCGCAGCCCTTCGCGGCACAACGCTTCTCCGATGCCTCGCCCCCGAAAGCTCGCGTCGACCACGACGTTTTCGAACCAGGCGCGGACCTGGCTCGGCAGGGGAAAAACCACCAACGTGAGCGTCCCGACGATCACCTCCCCGTGCCAGGCGAGCAGGCAGCAGCAGCACGGGAAGTCGACGACCTGCTGCAGCCGCTCGGCGCTCGGCCCGGTGTGCCGTGGGTCGATTTGAGGCAGTAGTCGGGCCATCGCCGACAGCGCCTGGGCGGTGACCTTTTTCAGCTCGGCGACTTCGACGCCCGGGAGCGGCCGGGCTGGTCGCGGCGGGGGCTGGCAGCCGGGGGGATGCGACGGCGGAGCGGGGGGCATGGTCCCCCCAATACGCGGCATCCCGGGAGCGGCGGCAAGCGAAAGATTGCTCCCCGCCCGGAGGTCGGCTACTGCCGAGCGATGGATCCGAACCCGTTTCTCCAGAGCTTGCCCGCCCGGGCCTTGGCCGAGGAGCTCAGCGCCGAAGAGGCCTTGCGCGTGCTCTCGGACCCGGAGCTGCCGCTGCTTTCGCTGGTGCACGCCGCCTACGAAGTGCGAAAGCGCCATTTCGGCCACGGCGTGCAGATCCACATCATCAACAATGCCGCCAACGGGCACTGCCCCGAGGACTGCAAGTATTGCTCGCAAGCGAAGACGAGCGAGACGAGCATCGAGAAGTACCGACCCAAGGAGGAGGAGGAGATCCTGGCCGAGGCGCGGCGCGCCCAACGAGCGGGCGCCCACCGGTATTGCATGGTGTTTTCCGGCCGGGGCCCCAGCCACGGGCGGACGCGGGAGCTCGCGCGGATCGTCGCGCGCATCAAGCGAGAGCTCGAGCTCGAGGTCTGCGTCTCGGCGGGGCTGCTCGACGACGAACGGGCAGGTTTGCTGAAGCAGGCGGGGCTCGACCGGTACAACCACAATCTCAATACCAGCGAGGAGCACTACCGCGAGATTTGCACCACCCACACCTACGCCGATCGGCTGCGCACGGTGCGCGCCGCCCGCGGCGCGGGCCTCGAGGTGTGCTCCGGGCTCATCGTGGGCATGGGCGAGAGTGCGGAGGAGATCGTGGAGATCGCCACCACGCTGGGGGAGCTGGGTGCGAGCAGCATTCCCGTCAACTTCCTGCTGCCCTTCGAAGGAGCGCCGCTCGGCGCGCCCCAGGTGCTCACGCCCGAGTACTGCGTGCGGGTGCTGTGTATGTTTCGGTTCGTCAACCCCCGGGCGGAAGTGCGGATCGCCGCCGGCCGCGAGCGCCATTTGCGCGCGCTGCAGGTTCTCGCGCTGTATCCGGCCAATTCGCTGTTTCTCGAGGGTTATCTCAACTCGCGAGGCGCCGGGGCGAGGCAGACGCTGCAGATGATTCGCGATGCCGGCTTCGACATCGTCTCCGACGTGCCGCTCGATCGGCTGCTGGGCGAGCAGCCCGACCAGGGGCCGCTGGTGCCCGCCGAAGCGCTGAAGTCTCGACGCGATCTACGCCCGACGCTGTGACGCGCTCCCGCCGCGGCCGCCCCGGGCCCGGCGGCTTCCAGGCCCCCGCGTCGGCGCGACCCTTTCCCAGCGCCCACTCGACGGGCGCGGAAAATGTTGACCGCGGCGCGCGGGTGGGTCAGCCGTTTGGCGGCCCTGTTCCGGGCCCGACTGCCTCCGAGCGCTCCCCGGCCTCAGCTGGCTGGCGGCGCGAAACCGCCAGCGCGCGAGGGTCTTCCGGCCGAGCGCCAGCGCGGAGCACGGATAACGAACCACTTCATGGCGCGTACCGCGGCACGGGCCCCCCAGCGCCGACTGCCTCGCCCGGAGGGCCCCCCGGCTCGCCGGCAGCCGCGACTCCGGGGGCTGGTAAGATCTCGCGAGGCAGGCCGTAGCACTGGAGGGCCCCGGCGTTCGAGGTGGGTGCGTCAGGAGCGAGCCGGCGTTTTCCATCTTGCGGACTCGGCCGCGCGGAGCGCGCCGTTCTTTCGCGGGGCCTCGCTCGCGAAACGTTCTCGTCAAGTTGGATGCGCATGGTCTCAGACGTGACTGAATACGATCGGCGGAAGGCGTGAGCGCACTGGCCGAGCTGCTCGCAGGCGACGAGCTCTTGTTGTTGTTTCTCGTCATCGTGACGGGGCTGTTGCTCGGACGCGTCCAGTTCCGCGGCGTTCGCCTCGGGCTGGCCGGGGTGCTCTTCGCGGGGCTCGCCTTGAGCGCCGGCCTGGCTCCGCCGGGCAAGGGCCTGACGATCGCCCACCAGCTCAAAGAGTTCGGGCTGATCCTTTTCGTCTATTGTGTCGGGTTGACGAGCGGCCCGGGATTCTTTTCGGCCTTTCGCCAGCGCGGGTTGCGCCTCAACGTGGTGGTGGTGGCGGCGCTGTCGGTCGGGGCCCTCGTGTGCGCGGTCGGCGGGCGCCAGTTCGGCCTCGATCGAGGGCAGATCGCCGGGGTGTTCTGCGGCTCGCTCACCAACACGCCGGCGCTGGGTGCGGCCACCGATCGACTGGTGGGCTCCGCCCTCGCTCTGCAGCCCGTCGTCGGCTACTCCGTGACGTACCCGTTCGGCGTCTTCGGGGCGTTATTTTCGTTTCGCATGTTTCTGCGCCTGCTCTCGCGCCAGCTCGCCGGGGAGCAAGCGGCGGCTCGCGAGCGCCCCGGCATTCGAACACACAACCTGCGCGTGAAGCGCCCCAGCGTGATTGGCCGCTCGATTGGAGAGCTGCGCGTGCGCGACGCGGCGGGGGTTTGGATCTCGCGGCTGCGGCGCGAGGCGCAGGTCAGCGTGCCCACCAAGTACACGGTGTTGCACGAGGGCGACGTGGTCACGGTGGTGGGGGATCAGGAGTCGGTCGGTCGAGCCAGCGGCTTTTTCGGTGAATCCACCGAGGAGAAGCTCGAGACGCTGCGCACGCAGGTGGACATGCGGCGGGTGCTCGTGTCGAGTCGCGCCAAGGTCGGGCGTGCGCTCTCGGAGCTCGATCTCGATCGCCAGTTCAACGCGCAGGTGACGCGCATTCGGCGCGCGGACATCGACTTCATCCCGACGCCCCAGACGCGCCTGGAGCTCGGCGATCGCCTGCGGGTGGTCGCCCCCGTCGACAACCTCGCCCGCGTCAGCGCCTACTTCGGCGACTCGGAGCGCGAGCTGGCCGAGGTGGACTACGTGGCGCTCGCTCTGGGGGTCGCCCTAGGGCTGTTGGTGGCGCGCGTGCCTCTGCCGCTGTTCGGCACGAAGCTCGAGCTCGGCGCCGCCGGTGGGCCTTTGCTCGTGGCGCTGATCTTGGGCCGAGTCGGTCGCACGGGTCCTCTCGTGTGGACCGTGCCGTACGAGACCAATCGCGTGCTGCGCGACGTGGGGCTGCTGCTGTTCTTGGCGGGTGTGGGCGTGAGCGCGGGCGGGCGAATGGCGAGCGCGCTCGGGGGTCAGGGCCTCGTGATGCTGCTGCTGGGAGCGATCGTCACGGTCGCGACGACCGGCTGCTTGCTCGGGCTCGCGCGCCTGTGGGCGCGCGCGGGCGTAGTCGCCAGCATGGGGGTGGCCAGCGGGATGCAGACGCAGCCGGCGATGCTCGAGGCGGCGTTCGAGCTTTCCGGCAAGTCCGAGGAGACCTATGTCGCGTACGCCCTCGTGTACCCCGTCGCGATGATCTTCAAGATTCTTCTGGCGCAGCTACTCGCCATCTTCGCGTGAAGCCCGCGGATTCCCGCCCGCTCGGCCGCTGCGGCGTCGCTCTTCGAGCGGACCCCCTCGGGCTGGCCTCCGGGGTCGAGCGGTTGCATCGGCTGTGCGTTCGGCGGGCTCGCGCCGCGCGCCCGCTCGAGGGTGGTTGCTGCGGGGCGGGCCCCGAAAGCGCAACTTGCGATGTTTCGAGGGCGAGACCACACTGCCTCGTCCATGCTTCGCTCGTGCCTCCCGGTCCCGGTGCGCCTGGCCCGCGGCGTGTTTCGTTCCGCCCTCGCGCTTGGTTCCCCCCGTGTGCTGCGTTCCGCCCGCGGGGCCATCCTTTCCGCGTGCTGCCGCTCCCCGCGCCCCTCCTGCGGCGCTCCGCTGCTCGCCTGCGGGGGCTTGCTGCTCGCCGGCGGAGGCCTGACCCTCGGGTGCGGGACGGACCGCACGGCGGTGGGCGAGCCCTGGGCCACGGTGGCCAGCGCGCCAGACCGCGCCATGCTCGCGGTGCACGGAACCGCCGCCGACGACGTTTGGATCGTGGGCGCGGACGCGGGGCGCGGGCCGCTCGTGTTGCACTGGAACGGTGCGGACTGGCAAGCCCCCGAAGTCCCTGCGCGCGGGGACCTGTGGTGGGTGCACGCTCTGCCCGGTGGGCCCGTGCTGATGGGGGGCGAAAGCGCGACCATCCTGCGCTACCAGCAGGGCGAGCTCTCGCGCATGCCGACTCCCGGCCTCGGCAAGCAGCTGATTTTCGGCGTGTGGGCCTCTTCGCCTTCGGACATCTACGCAGTCGGCGCCGAGCAGGGGCGCAACGGCTTCGTGTGGCACTACGACGGCGACGAATGGATCTCGCTGCCCTTGCCGAGCGACATTCCGCTCGATGAAAACCGGGACCTACCCGGCTTCTTCAAGGTCGCCGGGGCTTCCTCCGAGGACGTGTGGATCGTGGGCGATCGGGGGGTCGTGCTGCGCGGCAGCGCCGCCGAAGGCTTTGCACGCGTGCCGGCCCCTTCCCAGGCGCGGCTGTTCACCGTCTCTGCGGCGGGCGGCGAGGTCTCCATCGTAGGGGGGGAAGGCAACGGGCTGCAGCTCCAGCTGGGAGGCGACGGCTTGGTCGCCGACAGCCCGGCCGAGGCGGGGCTGCTTCAGGGCTGCGTGGTGGGAGCCGACGGGTCGCGCTGGGTCAGCGGCGCCGGGGGCGCCGTGTATCATCAGGCGGCGCCGGGCCAGAGCTGGGAGTCGATTCCCACTGGAATTCCCGCGCAGACGCTGCACGCGATCTGGATGGATCCGGCGGGGGGCGTCTGGGCGGTGGGGGGCAACGCGCTCTCCACCTCGCTCGACGAGGGAGTGGCCATCCACCGCGGTCGGAGTGTGCGGCCGTCCGAGTGGCTACCGCCCGAGGTGACGCCGCCGAGCGGCTGCCCTGAAGGGGCGATCGATCCGGCGCCCGAGGCTTCGATCGCGGGGCGCTGGAACGAGCAGATGCTGGGAGCGATCCGCCGCGATTTGCCTGCGCCGACGGTGCACGCCCGCAATCTCTTCCATACCTCCGTGGCGATGTGGGACGCGTGGGCAGCCTACGACGCCGGCTCCCGCGGCTACCTGGTGAACGAGGCGGCGAGCGCCGAGGACGTCGAGGAGGCTCGCCGACAGGCCATCTCCTATGCGGCTCACCGCGTGCTGGCCCACCGCTACCGACAGGCCGTTGGGGGCGAGATTTCGCTTTCCTGCTTCGACGCCTTCATGGGCGTGCTCGGCTACGACCCGGCTGAGGAGGGAGCCGAAGGCGACTCCCCGCGCGCGCTCGGCAATCGCATCGGCCAGGCGGTGATCGACGCGTTCGCAGAGGATGGCGCCAACGAAGCGGGCGGCTACGCCGACCCGGACGCCTTCGTTTCGCCGACCCCGCTGTTGGTGGTCGACCTGCCGGGCACGCGCGCCACCGATCCCCTGCAGTGGCAACAGCTCGAGCTCTCCGAGGCGATCACGCAGAACGGGATCGTCGAGGGAGCGGGCGTGCGCAGCTACGTGGGGCCGCACTGGCGGGACGTCACGCCCTTCGCGCTCGAGCGGCCCGAGGGGGGCGGACCGTACCTCGACATCGGCGATCCCCCCACGCAGCTCGACGATGCCTTGGTGGAGGCGGTGGTGCGGGTGATTCGCAAGACGGCCGAGCTCGACATCTCCGACGGGGTGCAGTGGGACATCTCCCCCGGGGGCTACGGCAACAACGGGCTCGGCGCGGACGACGGCGCCGGCCGCCCCCAGAACCCCATCACCGGCCAGCCCTACGAACCCGAGCCGGTGCTGCGCGGCGATTTCGCGCGGGTGCTGGCCGAGTTCTGGGCCGATGGCCCCGCGTCGGAGACGCCGCCGGGGCACTGGAATACGCTGGCCAACGCCGTTTCTCGCGATCCGCGCTTTCAGCGCCGGCTCTTCGGCGAAGGGGAGGTGCTCGACCCGCTCGCCTGGGACGTGCACGCATACCTCGCGCTCAACGGCGCCGTGCACGACGCGGCCATCGCGGCCTGGGAGCTGAAGCGTACGTACTTGAGCGCACGCCCCATCACGCTGATCCGCTACATGGGCGGCCGCGGGCAGCGCAGCGATCCCGGTCTGCCGAGCTACGACCCCGAGGGATTGCCCCTCGTCGAGGGGTTGATCGAGCTGATCACGGAGCAGAGCTCGGCCCCGGGTGAGCGCCACGAGGCCCTCGCGCGCTACGCGGGCGAGATCGCGCTTTGGTCGTGGCGCGGGGAGCCCGGCGATCCGGAGGCGGATATCGGCGGCGTCGGTTGGATCCGCGCACTGGATTGGCGCCCCTACCAGCGCAGCTTCTTCGTGACGCCGGCATTTCCCGGCTACCTCTCCGGCCACAGCACCTTCAGCCGCGCCGCTGCCGTGGTGCTCGATCAGCTCACGGGCAGCCCCTTCTTTCCCGGTGGGCTCGGGACCTATTCCTTCGAGCCCGGCTACCTGTTCTTCGAATACGGACCTTCCGAGCCCCTCGAGTTGCAGTGGGCGACCTACTACGACGCTTCCGATCAAGCCGGCCAGTCCCGGCTGTGGGGTGGTATCCACATCACGCACGACGACTTCGACGGGCGCCGCGCGGGCCAGCGCGTCGGCGAGCTCGCGGTGGCCAAAGCGCGGGGCTATTTCGACCTCGACTGAGCCCGCGGCGTTTCCTCCGTCCCGCTCCGGGCGGGCGGGCCCTCCGGCGCGAGCCGGATCGGACGGCACCCGGCGCTCGGCGCAGGGCCGCGGCGAGAGCACCGGACCGGGCTGCCTGTAGCCACGGGCCCCGGAGGACGCCCCTCCAAGCCAGTGAACGGGCGTTTCTCGGGGGCCCTGCTCGACGCGTGCTGCTCGTTCGGTGCTCTCGGTCGTTGATTGGGTCGCGGCAATCCTCCTGAGTACCGCTCCAGGGTCGTGTGCCTTGGGGAGCATCCCCACCCGAGCCTCCCCGAGGCGCCGACCCGCGTTCGCTGCCGCCGCCGGGCGCTCGCCCGCGGGGAGCGCCGGCCCCAGCGGGCTCGAGCCGCTCGCTCCCCCGCGGCGCGCGCCTCAGGGGTTGCCAGCGCGGTGGCTCTCCGGGGGGCCCAGGTAGCTCTCTCGCAGGCCGCCGGTGTCCACGACGAGCTTCTGCACCACGACGGTGGGGTCGATCATCCACAGCTTCAGGACGTGGTGACCGGGGGCGTCGAGTTGCAGTGGCGTGTCGACGCGGGCGGTGTTGTCCGAGGTGTTGCGCTCCCAGGATCGGTTCGGAGGCTTGGCTCCCAGCTGCCCGTGCACGCTTGCGACCTGGGGCTCGCCGTCGTCGATCGACAGGGCGTACCGCAGACCGCCGTGGGCCAGCACGTCGTTGCGCGGGGAGAGGTAGGCCCAGACCCGCACCGGGCCCGCGCTGCGGGTGAATAGATCGTATTCCAGGCGCGGGCCCTGCCCGGGGGCCTTCGGCGCGCTGTCGACCGGAAACGGCGTCAGCCCGCCGCCGGTGCGGCCGATGTCGGGGATGAGCTTCCACTCGGCGCCGCCGGCCGCGACGTTGCGGTCGGCGTGCTCGGCTTCGATCGAGATGTAGCCGTCGCACTCCACGAAGCCGTGCGCGATCGGCTCGGCGGGCACGTGCACGGGCACCTCGACGACTACCGGCGCGCCGCGGCTCGAGCGCACGGTGATGCGCTCCCGGCTTCCGCCGGGCGGAGCGGCGGAGAAATCCGCGGCGATCTCGACGCGCACTTGCTCCTCGGCCGTGCCACTCGCGGGCTGTACCTTCAACCAGCTGGCGCTCGTCTCGATTTCGAAATCGAGCGGCGCGCGGCCTCGGTTGACGACCTCCAAATACGGGCGGGGGTGGCTTTGCTCCGGGCACAGCTCCGGCACCGTGGCGGTCCGCTCGGGGCCGGGCCACAGGTCCGCTTGGCCGTCGAGCGCTACGGAGAGTGGCGCCGCCGCGGGCAGATCGACGCTCTCGAGCGGCGGCCAGAGGAAATCCGGCGTCGCCTGGCCCTTGTGCTGCGGCTGCTGCCAGGAGGAGTTGGGGTAGGGGCCGCCGTAGCCGAGCTTCGGTTGGGTCTGCCAATCCGTCCACTTCCCGCCGGCGAGCTCCTCGTTGTAGTAGGCCGACATCGCCCGGTCTTTCTGCAAGAGCTCTTCGGCGCGCTGGCCCTCGCTCCGGGCGGCTGCGCGGCCCTGCGCGGCGTACAGGCGGTTTCGAAACTGCGCGAGCCGCAGCGCGTAGAGGTTCGCGCTGGCCTCGGTGGCGTAGTGAACGAGCTCGTAGTACGCGTCCTGGTAGACTTGGGGCAACTGGGCGCGTACCTCGCTCGAGGCCCGTTCGAGATCTTGCCAGCGCTGGACGAGCCGCTCCATCTCTCGGTAGTTGGTCAGGCTGAAGGGGCTCTCCTGCAGGTAGACGACGGCCTCGTTGGGCTGCCGTGCGAGGTCGAGTTCGGGGTCGATCGTGATCTTGCGGTTCGAGAGCTCCGGCTTGCGCAGGGAGGCGAGGTTTCCATAGCCCTCGAGCACGTTCGCCACCGTCTCGGCGTACGATTTGCCGAATTGCTGCGCCGCCCAGGAGACTTCCCAGTCGTGGAGGCGGGAGAGCGGCCACCGCTCCGGGTCCCAGGCGTAGTCGAGAAAGAACGAGAGCGGGTGCTCTTCGTTCTTCAGGTCGCCGACGTTGGTCATCCAGACGCGGTCGACCCCGTAGCGGTAGGCGAGGTGCAGCTGCTCCCACAGGTTCGGCAGCAGCGTGGTGTCGACCCACTTGTAGTTGCGGCCGCCGCCGACGTAGTCGAAATGGTAGTAGAGCCCGTATCCGCCGATGCGGAGGGCCATTTTCTGGTCCGGCAGGCCGCGAAGGTTGCCCCAGTTGTCGTCGCACCAGATGATGGTCACGTCCTCTGGCGCGCGCATGCCTGCATCCCAGTAGTCCTGCACCTCCTTGTAGAGCGTCCACACCTGCGGCACGCTGGCCGGGTCTTTGCCCAGCACGTCGCGAATGATTTCCCGCTGCGAGCTCACGATCCGCGTCATCAGCTCGGTGCCGGCGGCATCCTCCATGCCGGTGTCGCCGTTGCCGCGCATGCCGACGGTGATGAGGCTTTCGAAGCCGCCCATCCGCCTGAGGCCGTCGGCCCAGTATTTCTTCAGGGCTTCCTCGTTGCGCACGAAGCTGAAGTGGCCCGTGCCGCCGTAGGGGCCATCCGGGTCACCGAAGCGGTCCCACTCGTGCTGGGCGCGCATCATGGGGGCTTCGTGGGAAGTGCCCATCACGATGCCGTACTCGGCGGCCAGAGCCTGGCTCTCGGGGTCGTCGTCGAACAGCGAGCGGCCCCAGACGGCGGGCCACAGGTAGTTGCCTTTGAGCCGCAGCAGCACCTCGTATACGTGCGCGTACAGCTGGTGGTCGAAGGTGTTGGGGTAGCGCGGGTTGGGGGCCAGGCCGAACGTGGCGCGCGACCAACGGCCCAGCTGGGGCTCTTCGTCGTTGATGAAGAAGCCGCGGTATTTCACGGCCGGCTCCCCCTGCGAGTACTGGCCGGGGCGGACGTAGATTTCCTCCTGCGGGGTGACGGGCACGTCGTCCCAGTACACCCACGGGGACACACCGATCTGCCTCGATACGTCGTACGCGCCGTAGATCGCGCCTCGCTGGTCGCTGCCCGCGATCACCAGCGCTCTCGAGATGCCCTCGAAGGGCTCTTCCACGATGCTGATCAGGTGCGCCTCCCAGCGCCCGGCGATCGCCTGGGCGCCGAGCTTGTTCGACGCGGCCAGGCTCTGCAGCAGTGGGCTTCTTTCGAGCGTGCCGACGATCACGACCGTGCTGGCCTCCGCCGGCAACGCGGAGATCAGCTTCGGCTGCGTCGAAGTGACCTTTTCGATGTCTTTCCCAAGGTCGACCGCGGCGCGCCGCACGCCGGGAAAGTCGCCCGGCTCGACCAGGATCGGCGCGGCGGCGCCCTCCGCGACCAGCGCCAGCCCTTGGGGCACCTTCGAGAAGCTGACGTAGCGGCCCCGGTCCAGCTGTGCCAGCTGGGGTGTGGGGGGGGCTCGCCACGTGCTGGGGCGAGCGGCCCGGGCGGCGCCGGGCTGGCTCGCGTGGCTCGCCTGCGCCCCCGGGTGGCAAGCCGCGAGCGCAGCCAGCAGGCAGGGGGCGAACGGAGAGCGGCCGCGGAGCATGGGTGCGAGGAGGCGCATGGCTTGGTTCCTCCTGAATGCGAGTCCGAATTACAAGCGGAAACCGGCCTGTCGCGGAGGCGCCCGCCATCGGGCGCCGCGGGAGGCCGTCTCGACCGGGGCGAAGCCAAGCCACCTACGCCCCGAGCAATCCGGCGGGGTCGACCGTTTGCGGGCGGGCGAACGGTCGGCTCCTCGAGTCGGCGTGGAGGGGGGCACCGATGCCGGGTCCGGCGCCGCGACGATCGCACGGGCCCCGCTCCGGAGCTTCAAATCCTGCCCTGCAGCATGCCGTTCCAGTACAAGCTCGGCAGGCCGTGCGCCTTGAGGGCGTACATGCTGTAGCGCTCCCTCGCCTGGTCGAAGGGGAACGACTCGAGGATTTTCCCGCCGTAGCCGAACTCTGCGAGGATGACCTTGCCGTAGCCGGTCACCAGAGGGCACGAGGCGTAGCCGTCGTAGCGGCCATCGAGCGTGCGCCCCGCTCGATGACCGAGCAGGTTTTGCACCAGGATGGGCGCTTGCTTGCGGATTGCGGCCCCCGTCTTCGAGCAGGGCAAGCTGCTGGCGTCCCCGAGTGAGAACACGTCCGGATACCGGACGTGTTGCAGCGTGTATTGATCGACCTCCACCCAGCCGGCACCGTCCGCGAGCGGGCTGCTCGCGACGAAGCTCGGTGCTCCTTGCGGCGGAGTGACGTGAATCATGTCGTAGCTCATGAGGAGCTCGCTGCCGTCGGCAACATCTCGAAAGACGGCCTCCTTGCTGGCGGGGCGTAGGGCGACCAAGTTCTTGCGAAACTCCGTGTGAATGTCGCGCGCCGCGACGATTTGCGAAAGCGCGGCGGCGTACTTGGGGACCCCGAAGATTCCGGGCGTGGCCGAGGCGTATGTGATGCGCACCTGGCTGCGCACGCCGCGTCGGCGCAGCGCCTCCTCCGCGAGGTACATGATTTTTTGCGGTGCGCCGGCGCACTTGATGGGCGTGGCGGGGAAGGTGAACACGGCGTTGCCCTCCCGCAGGGATTGGATCGCCTCCCACGTGTAGGGGACGGTCTCGTAGCTGTAGTTGCTGCAGACCCCGCCGTGCCCGAGCGCCTCGGGCAAGCCTTCGACGTCGCCCCAGTTCAGCTGGATCCCGGGGGCCACGACGAGGTATCGGTAGGCGAGCCTTCGACCGCCTGCCAGCACGACCTCGTGCGTTTCGGGAGCGAAGCTCTCGACTCGCTCCCGGAGCCAGGTCGCGCCGCGGGGCATGACGGACGCCATGGGGCGTGCCGAGGCTTCGCGCGGGAAGACGCCCCCGCCGACCAGCGTCCACAGGGGCTGGTAGTAGTGATGCTCGGCGGGCTCGAGGATGGTCACCTGCGGCGCGTCGGGCTGGTTCAGCAGGCGCGCGGCGACGCTCAGGCCGCCGCTGCCGCCGCCGATGATGAGGACTTCGTGGATCTTGGACACCAGAAACTACTCCTTGAAACGGGTTTGGGGCGAGTCGCCGCGGGGCGAGGCGGAGGGGGCTTGCAGGGCGCCCCCGAAACGGGAGGCGAGGCGGACCATGAAGCCCATCGTCGCCTGCACCTGGGGGTCGCGAAGGGCGCCGAGCGCCGAGAGCATGCCCACGCGGGGCGGAGGCGACTGCGTCGATTCCACCAAGGCGTGGGCCAGCGTGCCGAGCTTGCCGACGACCTCCTCTTCGAAGATGCCGGAGCCGAAGGCTTCGGAAACCTTTTCGGAGCCCAGCATCCCCGCGAAGTGAAGCAGCGCTTCGCGCAGCCCCTTGGCGACCTGGTCGAGTCGCACCCCTTGCGCCTCGGCCTGGGCGAAGAGGTCGTCCACGCTGTCGCCGAGGGTTGCGATCAGCAGAGGCGCTTCCTGGAGCAGGTCCACCGTCTTTTGGATGCCGCGCAGCGTTTCGGGCCGCGTGAGGCGCTGCAAGGTCGGGCCGAGCTCGCGCAAGCTCGCTTCGAGCCGAGCCGGCTCTTCGACGGCGTGGTCGAAGGCGTCCACGGCCGTCGCGAGCAGGTTCGAAGCCTCGCCGGCGCGCTCGGTCAGCGTGTCGAGGCGCTGCTCCAAGCGCGCGAGGCGCCGTTCCATTCGCTCCAGGAGCAAGACGGCGCGCTCCTCGACGGGCGCACGGGAAGGGGGGCCGCCGCCCGTCGAGGGCTGCGGCGCTGGGTCGGGTGGGTACTGCATGGCAAACTCCGGCAGGGGCGAGGCCGCGTTTCTGCGCGACTCGCCTCGTTCGACCAAGGCCGCAGCAAGAAGCTTGCCAGCGCAAGATTCGCGGCCCATTCGGCCGTACGCAGGGCGAGGTCGGGTTCCTCCGCGCTGCGGCCCTGACGGAAACGGCAGTTGCCGCTGGCCTCAGCCCAGGCCGCGCAGCTTGCGGTACAGCGTGCGCTCGCTCATGCCCAAGCGCGCGGCGAGCTGACGGCGATCCCCCGCGTGGCGCTCGGCGGCCCAGCGAAGGTAGCGCTGCTCGACCTCGCGCAGCTCCACGACCGAATCGCCCCACGGCCATTCGGCGCCGCGCGCGGCGCGGCCCGCGCTCGAAGCCCCACCCCCTGCGGCCGCCTCGACGGCCGACGCCGGCAGATGCGGCACGCCGATTTCCGGCCCGTCCGCGAGCAACACGGCGCGCTCGAGCACGTTCTTCAGCTCGCGGACGTTGCCCGGGAAGTCGTGGGCCTCGAGGCGATCGAGCGCTGCGCGCCCGAGGCGCTTGCCCGAGCCACTGAGCAGGGCCTCGCACAAAAGCGGGATGTCGCTGCGGCGTTCCCGCAGGGCGGGCATCGCGATCGGAAACGCGTTGATCCGGTACAGGAGGTCCCGCCGAAACTCGCCGCTGCGCACCCGAGCGTCGAGATCGCGGTGCGTCGCGCACACCAGTCGGAAGCTCGCTTGCCGCGGCTCGACGTCGCCGACGGGGCGGTAGGTGCCGCTTTCGAGCAGGCGCAGTAACTTGACCTGGAGGCTCAGCGGCACGTCGCCGATCTCGTCGAGGAACAGCGTGCCGCTGCGCGCGGCGTCCACCAGGCCCGTCTTGCGACCGTGGGCCCCCGTGAACGCTCCTCGCGCGTGCCCGAACAGCTCGGACTCGAACAGGGCCTCGCCGATTCCCGAGCACTCTACGGCCACGAACGGACCGCTGCGCCGGGGGCTGGCGGCGTGGATGGCGCGCGCCGCCAGCTCCTTGCCCGTTCCGGACTCGCCGAGCAGCAGGATCGGGACGTCGCTGCTCGCTCCGCGCTGAATCAGTTCGAGGGCCGAGAGGAACGCCGGGCTCGCCCCCACGAACTGGCCGCGCCCCTGGGCGCTCGCCAGGGTGATGGGGGCGATCAGCTCGAGGAAACCCTCGATTTCGCCTCCCTCGTCGCGCAAGGGGGTCAGCGTCACGTCGACGTACTCTCGGCCGCGCGGGCCCCGGTGGATGTGGACGACGCGCTCGGCGTGACCCGACTCGCGCGCCCGCCGCAACGGGCAGGATTCCCCGTTCTGGTCACAGGGGCTCGCGTAGCCGTGGGAAACCGCGAAGCAATGATCGCGGCCCTCCTTCATCGGCCGCTGGTGGTGCGACCGATAGGCCCGGTTTGCAGCCAAGACACGATAGTCTAGCGAAAGCAGAACGGCCGGCGTGCTGTAGCTCTCCAGCAGGGCGCGGCGCTCGGCGCTCACGGCTCGGGGGGAGTTGGAGGGCGGGGGCACGCGGGGGAGTGTACTGCCAACCGTGGCAGTCGGCGAGGCGAGGCTGCCATCGAGGGCAGTGCGCGACGGGGAGAGCCGATCGGGCCAGCCTTTCGCGGGGCGACGGGCGGGTCCCGGAGCGCAACGCCGCCGCACCGGGTCGCTGAACCACGGTGGGCCGCTGGGCGTGCCTGCCGCCCGGGCTGACGCCGTCGATTCAGACCGGGCCGGGCGCGCGCTCGGCGACGCACGGCTCGCAGCGCCGCGGTCGATGCAACGGACCCCGAGAGCCGCCGACGTGACGTCCGCCGTCCGCGGCGGCCTCGCCACCGCGCCGGCGGCTCGAAGCCTTCCTGGCGAGGGGACGGGTTGCACGGGTCTCGACGCCGGACCAGACGGCGTCGGCCACAGCCATCGCTTCCACCAACGGCGCGCGGGAGCTCGAGCCGCGACTGGCCGGCAGCGTGCAACTGCGGGCGCGGGTGAGCGATGCCGCTCGACCCGGCCCGATCGCAACCGACACGAGAGGCTGACTGCGGGGGCCCGTCCCGCGGCCGCGGCCGTCACCCACGTCCCCGGGCCCGACGCGCCGGCGGGCGATTGAGGCTGCCCCGGGGCTCGCCGGATGTCTCCAGGCCCCCTTGCGATGGGCGAGGGGATACTTCGCCGACGGCTCGTACGCGGCGCTCCCGCCCCGCAGGCAAAGGAAGCCGACCGGCTCGGACTCGGCGCGCGGGGTTCGGCGCGAGCTCATCGTGTGAATCATCGTGATACACGAGGAAGGCTACTCTCCCCGAGGCGCGATGGTCACCGGCTGGCCCCGCTTTTGGAATTGGGCCATAGTCAACCCCGTGTGCTCCTCCCCGACACGGAAGGTCCTCTCCTGCCAGCCGCGCCGCCCCGCGCCGGCGCGGGTCTTGGCATTGGGTTCGTTCGCATGGGGAATCGTCATCGGCGTCGGCTGCCTGCCGCTCGGGGACCTCACCCCTTCGGAGCCCGAGGGCCTCGGGGGAGCCTCCACCTCGGTGGGATCGGGCAGGGGGGCAGAAGGGGGCTCGCCGCAGGCCGATGCGACGCAGTCGCCCCAGAGTGGGAGCGGGGGCGTGGGCGGTTCGACGGGAGGAGGCACCTCCACCGGCGGCGCTTCGGGCGAAGCGCCCTCGGAGGCCGGGGCGGGCGGGGCGCCACCCAGTTTCGGGGGCGGTCCGGATGCTGGCATCGGCTTCCAGCTCGCGGACGCTGCCGTCGCCGGTCCGTGCGGCGCGGGCGCGCTTCAGGGGCCGGACGGCGACTGCTTCGCGCTGCTGGAGGTGAGTGTCTCTTGGGCGCAGGCGCGCGAGCTGTGCATCGCACGGGGAGCGTACTGGGACCTGGCCGCCATGCTCGATGCAGGGGTGAGCGCGCTGTTGGCCGAGCATCTCGTCGTGCAGTCGTGGATTGGCGCCTCCGACTCCGGCAGCGAGGGCACGTGGCGGTGGGTCACCAACGACGTGGAATTTTGGTCGGGGGATGAAAATGGAGCGCCGATCGACGGGGCGTTCACGAATTGGAGAGAGGGCGAGCCGAACGGCGGTGGGGATTGCGCTCGCGTCCTGCCGGCCGGTGACAGCGAGCCGGGGCGAAACGCCCCGTGGGCGGACCTTGCCTGCACTCAGCTGCGCGGCGCGATTTGTCGCGGCCCCGCGCCCCCGCTGGGGCAGTGAGCGAAGCGGGCGACCCGCCGCGCTTCTTCGTGACCGCCGCCTGCCGCCGAGGCATCACCTCCGGTCCCCCGCCGGCGGGTCGAGAATACGCGCGCGGAGGCTCCGAGCGCGGGCGGCCACGCCGACCTCGAGCACCGGCAGAGCGCCCGCGCGCCATGGCGCCGCCTCCGGGGGGCCGGCGTGAACGGTCGCCGCCGTCTCTCGCTGCCCCCCGTAGCCGCGGGGCGCTACCCCACGAGCCCGAACGCCCTCGGCAGCCACATCGAGAGCGGCGCCCAGTAAGTGATGAGGCCGAGCCCGATCAGCATCGCGCCGAAGATCGGGAGCAGCTGTGGCGTAACCTTGGCGATGCTCGTCTTGCCGACGCCGCAGCCGATGAAGAGGCAAGCGCCCACGGGGGGGGTGCACAGGCCGATGCACAGGTTGGCGATCAGCAAGATGCCGAAGTGCACCGGGTCCATGCCCAGCTGGGTGACGACGGGTAGAAAGATCGGAGTGAAGATCAAGACGGCGGGCGTCATGTCCATGAACGTGCCCACCACCAGCAACAGCACGTTGATCAGGGCCATCGTGAGCACCGCGCTGGTCGAGAGCGAGAGCATTGCCGAGCTGACCTGCTGCGGCACCTGCTCGAGCGCGAGCACCCAGCTCATCGCCTGGCTTGCGCCGATCAGGAGCATCACCACGGCCGTCGTCTTGGCGGAGCGCAGCAGCAGGGCGGGCAGCTCCCGCGGCTTGATCTCGCGGTATAGCCCCATGCCGAGCAAAAGGGCGTAGGCAACGGCCACGGCGCTCGCCTCGGTGGCCGAAAAAACGCCCCCCAAGATCCCACCCATCACGATCACGATCAGCACCAGGCTCGGCAGCGCGCTGACGAAGGCGCGCAGCATCTCCAGTGCGCTCCTTCTCGGCTGGGCTTCGATCGATTGGCGCCGCGTCAAGCCCACGCACACGAGCATGATGAAGAGCCCCATCACGATGCCGGGTACGATGCCTCCGACGAACAGCGCGGCCACCGAGACATTGCCAGCCACCACGGCGTAGACGATCATGATGTTGCTCGGCGGGATCAACAGGCCCGTCGTGGCGGAGGTCGTCGTCAGCGCCACCCCGAAGGCGCGCCCGTAGCCCTTTCGCTCCATCTCGGGGATCATGAAGCCGCCGACCGAAGAGACGGCAGCCGCGGCCGAGCCCGAAACGGCGCCGAACAGCATGCAGGTGAGCGTGGTGACGTAGGACAGTCCTCCGTGGAAACTGCCGACGACGGTCGATGCGAAATCCATGAGCCGGCGAGCCATGCCGCCGTGGCCCATGAGCATGCCCGACAGCACGAAGAAGGGGATGGCGAGCAGCGGAAAGCTGGCGATGCCGACGCTCATGCGTTGGGCGACCATGTAGCTTGCGGGGACGTCGCCCAGCGAGAAGATCGTCAGCGCGGTCGCGAGGGCGATGCTCACCGCCACCGGCACGTGGAGCGCGAGCAGGCAGCCGAAGCTCACGGTCAGGAGCAAGACTTGGGGATCCATCGTTCAGGCGCCTTCCTGGCCCGGGGCGCCGGGGTGCTCGGCATCGGCGCCCTCGGCCGGCAGCGGCGGCTCGCCCCGCCCCACCAGGCTCTCGAGCGAGAACAGCAGCAGGAAGGCGCCGCTGATGGGCGCAGCCAGGTACACGTAGCCCATCTCGATACCCAAGGCCGGCGAGAGCTGCCCGCTCGCCAGCGTTTCGCGGACCAGCTCGAGCCCGCCGTGGAGCAGGACGCCTCCCGCGAAGCTGGCCACGCACAGCTCCGCCACGACCTCGGCGATTTTTCGCGCCGCCGGGTCCAAGCGACTGACCAGGGCGTCCACCCCGAGGTGACCACGTTCCGCGTACGCCAGGCTGGCTCCGAGCAGCGAGACCCAAATCAGCAGGTAGATGGCCAGCTCCTCCGTCCACGGGCTCTGCGAGGCGAGCACGAAGCGGGAGAAGACCCCCCAGAGCACGTCCAGGGTCAGCGCCGCGAAGCCCCCGATCAGCGTGGCTTCGAGCGCCCGGACGAGGCCGATTCGCACGGCCGAGTAGAGGTCGCCCGCGCTCACGGGATGGCCCGGATCTGCTCGACGAGCTGCTTGATGCTCGGGTTTTCGATGGCGTCGTACATCGGCGCTACCTGCCGGGCGAAGGGGGCCTTGTCCGGGCGTGATATCTGCACGCCGGCCTGCTCGAGCGCCACCATGGCCTCTCGAGTCTTCTCGCTCCAGAGCTTGCGCTGGAAGGTGACGGATTCGGCCGCCGCAGCCTCGAGCCACCGCCGCACCTGCGGTGACAGGTTCTCGAAGACCTTGTGGCTGAGAATCACCACGTCTGGAATGCGTGTGTGCTCGTCGAGGGAGTAATACTTCGTGACCTCGAAGTGGCGGCTGGTGAGCAGGCTGGGCGGGTTGTTCTCCGCGCCGTCGACCATGCCCTGCTGCAGCGCCGTATACAGCTCGCCCCAGGGGATGGGCGTGGGGGCCCCGCCCATCTCCGAGACCATGTCCATCGAGGTGCGGCTGCGCATGACGCGAATCTTGCGGCCCTGCAGGTCATTCGGGGAAAGGACGGGTGAGCCGATGGTGTAGAAGCTGCGGCTGCCCGAGTCGTAGTAACAGAGGCCGTCGAAGCCCACGCTGCGGCCCGCGCGCAGCAACTGCTTGCCAGCTTCCCCCTGTAGGGCGGCCCAATAGTGGTCTTCGTCCCGAAAAAGGTAGGGCAAGCCGAACAATGCCATTTCGGGAACGAAGCCCTCGAGCGCGGCCGCGGAGGTCTTTGCCATCGCCAGGGCGCCGCGCTGCACCTGCTCGATGGTGTCCGTTTCACTGCCGAGCTGGCCGTTGGGGAAGATCTCGAGCTCGACCTGCCCCGCCGACCTTTCCTGGAGGCGTTGGGCGAGAAACTCGAGCGCGGCGTGCACCGGGTGACCCTGGTCGAGCGCGTGCGCGAGCTTGAGCACGACGGTTTGGGTCTGGCCGGGCTCGGCCTCGCCCCCGCCGGGTTGCGGCGCATCGGGTCGCAGAATCGCGGAGAACGCCGCCGTCGTGAGCAGCCCGCCCAGCAGCAGGCCGAGCGTGAGAAAGGAAATGGATTTCTTGTCGAGCATGGAGGCCGAAGGGGGGCGCCGAGGTGAGAGAGGCGCGCACCGGGTCCGAGCTTGTACCAACTTTCTCCGCGGCTGCGTCGCCAGCCAGGCCACGGGTTGTGCCAAAGCTGTGCCAGCTGGCGCACGACCCTCCCCCTCGATCACCGAATTGACAGGAAATTGCTGGGTTGTTCCCTAGGCACACATCTTGCTGCTTCGTTAAGCACAATGCCCGCCCATCGCGTCCCGCCCGCTCCTCCCTCCGTTTCCGCCGTCGAGCAACGGCGATCCTCGCCCGCTGGCTCGGCCGCCGCATCGCTCGCAGCGGTCGCGCTCGGCGTGCTCGCCGCTTGCGGCGCCGAACGGCAGGAGCCAGGCCCCGGGATCTGCCCCGACGGTCAGCGCACCTGCGACGAACCCCGACCCGCCCCGTCCGACGCCGTCGCCGTGCCCGACTCGGTGCGACCCGAGCCGGGTCCGCTCAGCGAGCGGTTTCGAGCGCTCTCCCAAGAGCTGGTCGCCGCGCGCGTTCAGAGCCCCGAGGAGCTGGCTCTGAGTCACGCCGTCGAGCACGTCGCCGAGCTGGGATTTTCGCCCGGGGAGGCGGAATTCCTCGACCGCATTCAGGCATCCGCCCTTTCTCTGACGCAGGCGGAGCTCGCGGCGCTACAGCGCGGCGGCTTCGTCATTTCCAAGCGGCAGACGTTTCCGACCTTCCTACGCGGCTATGCCGCCATCTACATGGAGCACCTGCCCGTGTACGTGACGGCCGACGCGATCTTGGACGCGCTGCACCGCTCCTACGACGAGATCCTGTTGATGCTCGAGTCGCGCGTTCTGCAGGGGGAGCTACGCGCGATGCTCGGCGAAATGACCGCGGCGCTCGGCAGCTCCGGCGCCTCCGAGTCGGTCAAGGCCGATGCGAAGCTCTACCTGGACGTGGCCGCCGCCCTGCTCGAAGGGCGAGCGCCGACCGGCGGCGACCCGCGGGTGGCGGAGTGGGTCGCCCAGGCCATGGCGGCCGAGGGCATGATCGGCGCCAGGCTGTTCGACACGGATCGACTCGTCGACACATCCCAATTCACCCCGCGGGGTCACTACACCGAAGGGCTGGAGAACTACTTCCGCGCCATGATGTGGCTCGGCCGCATCGACCTGCGCTTGGTGGAGACCCTCACCGACGGCAGCCAGGTGTTCCGCCGCAGCCAATACGAGGCCACGCTCGCTCTGTGGGAAGCGATGCAGGGCTCGGCGGGCGAGCGCTGGCAGCGAATCGACAGCGTGGTCCGTGCCTTCGTGGGCGAGAGCGACAACATGGTCCCCGCCCAAGTGGGGCAGCTGGTGGAAGCCCTCGGCGGCCTCGAGGCGGCGCGCTCGGCGAGCGACGAGCAAGTGCTCGGCGTGCTGCTCTCGGAGGGCTACGGAACGCAGCAGATCGCCAGCCACCTGATGGTCAACGATGGCGTCGTCGCGACGCTGCCGCTCAACCGTTCATTTTTGGTGTTCGGCCAGCGCTACATCGCCGATTCGCACGTGTTCAGTGAGGTCGTCTACGATCGCGTGCGCGGGCGCATGATGCCGAGCCCGCTGGACGCGGCCTTTGCCGCGCTCGGCAACGACCAGGCGCTGAGCCTGCTGGGCGGCGAGCTCGGGCAATACCCCGGCTACGCGGGCGCGCTGTCCGGGATGCGCACGCTGATCGACTCGCACGACGAGGACTTCTGGGACGCCAACCTCTACAACCTGTGGAGCTCGGCGCTGCGCTCGCTTTCTGCCGCTCCGGGCGCGGACCCCGCCCAGCAAGGCATGCCGACGGTGACGGGGACGGAAGGCTGGGGTCGCCGCATGCTCAATGCCCAGCTCGGCTCCTGGGCGCAGTTGCGCCACGACACGTTGCTGTACGCCAAGCAGTCGTACACGGGGGCTCCGGGCTGCGAGTATCCGGACGCCTACATCGAGCCGTACCCGAAGTTCTTCGACGCCGTGGAGCGCTATGCCGAGCGCGGGCTCGAGCTGGTCGAAGGCCTCGAGGCCCCCGCCGACTCGAGCCTTTCGCTGCGCGAGTACTTCCAGAACCTGGCGACCGTTTCCGGCACGCTCGAGGCCATGGCGGAGCAGCAGCGGACGGGGACCGCGCACACCGCGGACCAGCTGGCGTTCATCAACGACGCGGTGCGCGTCGAGCAGGAGGACGGCGGCTGCGTTGCCATCGAGATCCCGGATGGCTGGTATGCGAGCCTGTTCTTCAACCCGGAACAATCGATCCAGGCCGACCCGACGATCGCTGATGTTCACACCCAGCCGGCGGACGTGGGCGGCACCACCGTCGGCCGCGTTCTGCACGTCGGCACCGCGCTGCCGCGCATGATGACCGTCACCGTGGACACTTGCGCGGGCCCGCGCGCCTACGCCGGCCTGGTCTACTCGTACCATGAGAAAGTTACGGAGAACTTCCAGCGCCTGACGGACGAGCAGTGGGCCGAAGAGGTCCGGACGGGCGATCCGGCGGACGTTTCCTGGATGCAGTCGCTGATCGCCGAGTGAGGGGGACCTCCGCCGGGGCGTCGTCGGGGCCTCGGGCGACCGCCCCAGGCCCCCGCGAAAGCGGGCGACCCCGCGAGCGGCGGCTTTCGTGTATATCCGGGCGAGCCGCCTGGCGCCGGGCTCCCCGAGGAGGCGAGCCGGGCATCGGGGGCGATCGGCTTTTCCCCACTCACTGCTCGAGGCAACCGTGCGTCGATTTTTTTTCCCCATTTTTCTCTCTTTGCTCTGCGCCTCCGCCGCGCACGCCGAGCCCGCGATTCGCAAGAACGTGCAACGAGGCAAGGACCACGAGGTGCAGGCGAGCTCACCCCGCGGTCGGTTGCTCGGGCCGATGGAGTTTCACGCCCGGGTGTTTCCCGGCACCGTGCGGCGCTACTGGGTGTTCGTGCCCGCCCAATACCAGCCGAGCAAGCCCGCGAGCCTGCTGGTCTTCCAAGATGGCCAGCGCGCGACCAACCCCGAGGGCTCCACCCGCATCCAAACGGTCTTGGACAACCTCATCGCCCAGGGCGACATCCCCGTCACCATCGGGCTGTTCGTGACGCCGGGGAACCGCTCGAAGCGTTACCCGAACAATCTCGGCATGAGCAACCCCGACCACCGCGCTCAGGAGTACGACGCGATGGACGACCGCTATGCGCGCCTGCTCATCGACGAGATGATCCCGGAGCTCGAAAAGAAGTACAACCTCACGAAGGACCCGGAGCAGCGCGCCATCGGTGGCACGAGCAGCGGCGCCATCGCCGCCTTCACCGTCGCCTGGCACCGGCCGGACTACTTTCGCAAGGTCTACAGCGGCATCGGCAGCTACGTGTCGATCGGCTTTCGGCCAAACGAGAAGCCCCCGAAGCTCGGCGGGCAGGATTACCCCGCGCTGATTCGGCGCGAGCCGGCGCGCCCCCTGCGCATCTTCCTGCAGGATGGGAGCAACGACCTCGACAACGAGTGGGGCAACTGGTTTCTCGCCAACCAGCAGATGGTGCGAGCGATGACCTACGCCAACCGCGTGGCAGACGAACGCGAACGGGGCAAAGCCCGCGGCCCGCGCTACGAGCTCGAGGTCGTATGGACGGACGGCGAGCACAGCGACAGCCACCCGGGCGCCCTGCTGCCAGAGGGGCTGCGCTGGCTGTGGGCCGACGGGAAGAAGTAGTCCCGGGATCCGATCGGTCGCCGTCGAGCGGGGGGCAGCGGAGCAGCGGACACGACGAGCGCTGCACTGCTTGGTGTGCGTCAGCAGGTGCGTAGCGGGTCCATTCGGGGCAGTAGGATCGCTTCCCGAGGGAGGCAGACGATGCTCTTCGGGATCCCCTGCTCGTCGCGCCGGCTACCGGCTGCGGTCCGCCCGGAAGGAAGAGTCGGTGGTTTCTCCGAAACCGCAGAACTCGATCACTCCACCATCCTTGGGTCGGACGGAGCCATGCCCAGCCCTCCAGGCTTCCACGGATCGCTTCCACTCCGCCCGTCCCCGGGCTGATTCGAGGCGGCTCTTTCTGGCCTGCCGTTCCAACGTCAGTTCGTCTTCCTCGCAGCCCGAGGACGCCGTCGCCGCGAGCAGAAGGAACAACAGGGCTCGAGTCCTCCTCGCTGAGGCCTCGTAGCCTCGCCCGGCCTCGCACACCGATCCCGCGTGCAGTGGCTGCTGCCAATCCTTCCGTCTGCCCTCGGTCATGCGAATGGCCCCGATCTGGCGAGTAACGCGAGGTAGATTGTGTCATCTCCGCGACCGGAGCGCTATATCGGCGGAGGCAGCCACGAAAACCGAGAATGGTTCCGAGAAACCCAGGCAAACCTAGCGCGGGGCCCGACGAACGGCTCGAGCACGTCTTGGGGCCGTGCGCGTCGGAGCTGGGCGCGATTGGGCGGGAGCACTTCGCAGCGGGGCACTCTCACGGAGGCGACGGGTGGGCGTGGCGCCCGTGCGCGTGTGCTCAGGGATTGAGCGGCTCCCACGAGCCGTCGCGGACGGCCGGGCAGGTCGGCCCCTTCAGCGCGGCTCGGCCGCGCGCGCGAGCGCGGCGCCCGCCGGGGACATCGCGCCCGAGCTTCGACAGAAGGGCCCGCGGTTGGCCCCTGGCGGAGGCTCGCCGAACATTCGGTTGCCGGCGGGGACGGCGAGCGGAATCAGCACCGGAGTGCCCGGCTCGCTCACGCTGGGCATTTCGTCGACCGCAAGCAGGCTGGTGAGCTTTGCTGCCAGCCGATGGCGGAGCGCGAGCGCCATCGCCTCGCGACGCGCCGGCTCACCGGCTTCGCCGCCGGCCTCATCCATCAACGTCTCGATCTTCTTGCGCGCCCAGAGCCGGTGCAGCCCCGCCTCCGGCCGGGCATCGGCCAGGGGCAGCGTGATCTCGAACGGTTGATCGGCTTGGCGACCGCGGACGCGGACCGAGGTCGCCGCGGAGGAGGCTTTGGCGATCAGGAGCAGCGGCTCGCCGCCGTAGGAGTCGCCGAGGTGCGCCGGTTGAACGTCGGCGCTCGGGTCACCCGCCAGGTGCACGTCGAGGTCCGTCGCGATCGGAGAGGCGAGCTTGGCCAGCAGCGCTCCCATGCCTGCCTCGACCTCCGCGCTGGAGGCGAGGGCGGTGAAGCTGCCTCGGCCGAAATGAGCCGCGCGGCGCAGGAGGTAGCGGTTGGGGGCCGCTCCGATGCCCACGGTGAAGAGGCGCCGCGCGCCGACCCGACCGCGGAGAAACCCCAGCAACTCCTCCTCGTTGTCGACCGCACCATCGGTGACGAACACGACCTGCTCGAGCGCCGGGGCCGATGCGCCGCCCGCCGCGAGGCGCGGGGGCCCGCTTGGGGCGAGGGCCAGTTCGAGCGCCGCGAGGATGTCCGTGTCTCCGGCTGCGCCGAGTCGAGCGAGCCAGCGGCGCGCCTGCGCCAGGCTTTCGGCAGAGACGACGCGGGCCTCGGGAAACAGCAGCCGGCCGCGGCCGTCGAATGCCACGACGTTGAAGCGATCCGCGGGGCGCAGGGCGGAGAGCCCGGCTTCCAGCGACTTGCGGGCCTGCTCGAGCGGGGCCCCCGCCATCGAGCCCGAGGTGTCGATGACGAAGGTGGTGGTGCCCGGCATCGCGGGTGCGGCCGCCGCCGGCGCCGGAGGGGGCACCATTCGCATCACGTAGCGCTCCGACCCATACGTCTCCTCGAAGACCGCGCTTTGGGCGCTCGCGCTCGCCCTCGGCCGCCATCGCAGGCGAAAATCCCGGTCGGCTCGCGTCGGCCCGCCCTGGAGCTCGACCTGCATCGACGTGCGGCCGGTGGCGCGGGTAACGATGCGATGGGAGCTGCTGTGCACGCTCTCGATCGCGACTCCGGCGTCCAGGTCGACGACCAGGTCGAACCACGGGGCATCGTCGCCGAGCGTGAAGGGAGGCGAGATGCTCTCGGCGGCCTCGACGCGGGCACCGGAATGCGAGGGCTCCGCGCTGGGCGCGGCCCCGGGCGCCGAGGGGCTTGCGGCTCGGGGGGCCGGTGGCGCTTCCCCGGCTGGTCGCGCCGGGGGGGAGGCTCGTAGCTCGGAGCCGCCGGGGGCGTATCGAGGCGCGATGGTGGAGGGAAAATGCAGCGAAAACTCGCCGTCCCGATAGGAGAGCGCGTGCTGGTACTTCAGCTCCACTTCGACCAGCTCATCCGGGCCGATGTTGGCGACGCGCGTCTTGAACAGGTTCGGGCGCTCCTGCTCGATCAGCGAGGCTTTTCTGCCCTGGGCCCGAGCCCGCTCGAAGCGGGCGCGGGCCTCGTTGCGCTCTGACACCGCGCCGACGATCACCCGATCGCCGATGCGCAGCCGCAGCGAGTGCACGGCAGCCTCTTCCGGCAGGGGAAAGACGTAGGTCGCGTCGACGACTCGCTCGGTCGGGTTCTCGAAGGATTGCTCCACGGTCGCGACCGCGACCAGATCGGTCACCTGCATCCGCACCGTGCTGGCCACCTGGGGGGCCACCCACTCGGTGTCGTCGGATTCATACAGCAGCATTCCCCCGCCCGGCTCTCGCGACGCGGGCAGGGCGGTGCGCGAGGCTGCTGCGTCGGGGGAGGCCGGGCGCAGCGCCGCGGGCCCGCCTGCGCGGTCCACCGGGGCCGCTGGCTCGGAGTCGACCGCCGGTCGCGCGCTCACCGAGGTTGCCTCGGAGCGCGCATGCGCAGGGCGCACCAACGCGAGCCCCAGCAACAAGCACGGGACTGCGCGCAGCCAGGTGAAAGGAGGCCGGGGGCAAGTTTGGTTCACGACGTTCTCCGGGAAAGGCAACACCCACGAACCTAGTGGGCAACGATGCACGGGCGTCGCAGGCGGACCGCAAAGCTTTGGCAAAGATCGTGCAAATCTCGTGCAGTCGAGGCGGTCGGGCCGCGCCGGCCCTCGTCCCCGAGCCCGGGGCAGAGTCGGCTCGGGCCGCTGAGCCCCTCGGCGGGCTCCCCGCCGACAACACTCCGAAGCCGAGGCGGCCGACGGAAGCTCCTGCCTCGGCTCGTTCCCCGATCCAACGGGTCGGTCGACCAATCGTCTTGGGTCGCCTCACCGCGCGGTGGACTCGCCATGCTCGCGCCGTGCCCGGCTCCCGTGGCGGACCCGGTCCCTCGACGGCGTTCGGTATGATGCCATAGTGATATCACAATAGTACCAATTTGAGCCTGTGACCCCCAGGAGACATGCCGTCATGATTCGGCAAAAATCGACCAAGCTGCCTTCGGGCTTCGCCGTCATTCCGCTGCTGCTGGTGGGCCACCTCGCGCTGGCGTGGGCGCTTCGCATTGCCTTGCTGGGCCGCAGCGGCGGGGTGATCGCGCTCTCGGAGCTGTCCCGCAACCACGTGGTCGAGCTCGACGAGGAGCGGCGCGCGGCCATGGTCTTCAACCTGCTCGTGGTGCTCTGCTCCGAGGAGAGCACCAAGCCCGTGGTCAACACCGGAACGCTCCATGGCTAGGGCGGCGAACGGGTCGATTGCCGCGGCGAGCGACCCGGGCCGCCCGGGGGGAGCTGCGGTGGCGCTGCGGCTCGTACCCCGCGCCTCCCCCCTCGTGGGGAGCCCGAGGCGCCGACGTGCCCCGCTCGCCGCTCGAGCCGTGATGTCGATCCGTCGGGCGGGGCCCTAGCCGTGGCGGCCAAGAAAGCCTACCCGCTGCGGCTCGATCCCGCCGTGTACGCGGCCCTCAAGCGCTGGGCCGACGACGAGTTGCGCTCGGTCAACGGGCACATCGAGTACCTGTTGCGGCGGGCGCTGCGCGAGGCAGGGCGGTTGAAGCCGCGGGACGAGGGCTGAGGCCGTCGCCGCGAGGCTCGCCCGCGCGCCTGGCTCGAGCAACGCCCGCCGAGCGTCGCTGACGCGAGCCGTCGGCCGAGGACGAACGCGCCGCCGGTCGCCGCGTCGAGTGCTCGACCGTTCCGGGCTCGCCCCCGCGGGCACCGAGTTGCCCGCGGAGCGGCCGGCCCTCGACGCGGTCTCCCTCGAGGCCTTCTGCGTGTGCGCGCCCGCGAGGTCAGCCATCCCGCGGGTTGCCGCCGAGCTCGAGCGAAGCGACGCCGCGCCTCACCAGTCCATACGCACGCGAACTCCCGCGGTGCGCGGGTCGTTGTAGAAGCGGATGTTGTTGCCCGCGGTGGAGATGATGGTGTTGGCGTAGGCCGTGTCGAACACGTTGTTGACGAACCCCCGCACACTCAGTCGCCCGTCCGGGTGCTGCCAGCCGGCGCCGAGGTTGAGCACGGTGTAGGTCGGCACCCGGTCGTCCAAGCGCTCGAGGTTTCGGGCGATCGCGGCGTACTGCTCGTTGGTGTCCTCCTCGATCGGGTCGGCCTCGCCCGTGATCGGGTCGACGCCCCAGCCCGGGCCGCGCGGGGCGAAGCGCGTACCGTCTCCATTGAACACGGTCATGTAGTGCTCCCCGCGGGTTTGCCCTTGGATCAACCAGTCGAAACGCCCGGCGGTCGTGAAGATGATCTGAGACAGCGTGTAGTTGAGGGTGTATGGCGAGACGCGGGGCAGCTGGTTGCCGCCGAGGTCCACCTCGGCGGGCGCCGCGTTCAAGCCCAGCCGCCCGTCGTTGACCAGCGTGCCGTCCGCGAAGTGGGCGCGCATCAGAAGGGCGTGCAGCTCCGCCTCGAGCCCAAAGGGCAGGCGGTACGCCGTGTCGATGTCCAGGCCGTACACGGGGGTGATCTCCTGGGCGTTCTGGCGCGCCGCGCTGCCGGAGCGGGTGTCGATGTATGGCATGCCCGTGTCCGGATCGATGGCGGGGTTGCCGTCCGCGTCGAGCGGCGGCGCTTCGCCCACCGCGATGATCGTCTGGAACTGCATGCCGTCGTAGAGGAATGCGAAGGCGGACGCGTTGACCTTCAGTCGCCGATCGAGCAGCAGGTTCTTGCTGCCGATCTCCAGTGAGTACGCCGTCTCCGGGCCGTAGGTGGGAGTCTGGAAGACCGTCGGCCCGCCCGGCTCCGTGCTGGCGAGGGGAATCGTGTCGTTGAAGGCCCCCGCCTTGTGACCCGTCGTCAGGGTGGCGTACAGGAGGTTGTCTTTGGCCAAGTCGTATTCCGCGCCCACGCGGAAGTCGATGTAGTCGTCGTCTCGCTCGCCGTTCTGCGGCACCGGATTGGTGAAGCCGCTCACGTCGATGCCCTCGCGAACCCCTGCAGCGCAGCGAAAGCTCCCGTCGATCTGCACCAGGCGCGGCACGGCGAGGGGGTTGCCGTTCGAATCCATGCTCGTCGGCGGATCGGCACACAGGGCGACGGCCGCTTCGTCGCGGGCGCCGAAGCTCTCGATGCCGTCGAGGAAGAAGTTGACGCGCTCTTCCGGACTGGCGTCCTCGGGCAGCACGTAGGAGGGACGATCGAACCCCTTGTAGCGAAAGCCCTCGGTGCCGAAGCGGCCGATGCCGTCACTGGCGAGCCCCAGATCCAGGCCGCCGGAGGGCTGCGTACCCGTGAGCATCCACAGGCCGTCCAGGCGATCTTTGTGATCCCGCGAGTAGCGTACGCCGCCCAGCACGCGAAAGCTCTCCGTCACGTCGAAGGTGGCGTCCGCATAGCCCGCATACGAGGTGCCCACCGTGCTGGGCATGTTGAACTCGTTGAAGCCTCCCGCCGGGTCACGGATCTGGCCGAGGAACGCTCCCTGCTCCTCGTTGAAGGCGAAGGCCCCGATCGTCCAGCGAAAGCGGGCCTCGTCGGGCGCATAGACGCGCAGCTCTGCAATCGTGGATTGCGAGGTCACGTGCCATTGGTTGGAGGCGCCCCACGCGTCCGTGGTCGCGACGGCGAGCGTGTTCGGGATGTTGTACTCGGTGACGATGCCGAGCGAAGAGCCGTTCCACTGGCGGTAATCGAGGTCGCGGTAGCTCCCGAGCGCCTCGATCAACACGGGCCCGCGTCGTAGACGGCGTTGAGCCGCACGCCCTGATGGGTGGTGTCGAGCGAGGGCGTGATGCCGCGCTGGTAGATGCGCCGCGGGTCGTCGATGCTGTTGGGATCGACCGGGTCGAGAAAATCGTCGGTCAGGTCCTCGGGGGTGCCGTTGTCGTTCGTGCGATTGAGCAGCGTGATGACGTTGGCGCCGAGGTAGCCCGTGCCGCGCTCGAGCAAGTAGTCGTAGGCGACGGTGATGTCGAGCTGCGGGCTCGGCTGCCAGCGCAGCGTCGCACGCCCCGCCCAGTCGTTTTGCTCCTGGGCGCCGGGAATGTCGTGGACCGGCCTGGCGTTGTCCCACGTGGCATCGCGAGTGTTCGTGCGCGCCGCCACGCGCAAGGCCATCGTGTCGAAGATGGGCAGGTTGATCATGCCCTGGTACGTGCGCTGGTTGTACGTGCCGAAGGTCGCTTCGGCGTTGGCCTGGATTTCGTTCAGCACGGGCTGCTTCGAGACGATGTTGATCGCGCCGCCGACCGCGTTGCGCCCGCGCAGCGTGCCCTGCGGGCCGCTGTTGACCTCGACCCGCTCGATGTCGAAGAAGGCCGAGCCCAGGCCGCGGGAGCGCGGCAGGTAGACCCCGTCGAAGTGCACGGCCACCGCCGGATCGCCCAGCTCGGTGTTGTTGTCCGAGCCGATGCCGCGGATGTAGACGGTCGTGCCGCTTTCCTGGGTGCCGATCTGCAGGCCTGGCACCATCACGGACATGTCCCGGACGTCGGTGATTCCGACGTTGCGCAGCCGGGCTTCGGAGAACGCCGCGGCCGTGCCTGAATAGTCCTGGAGATCCTTGCGGCGCCGGTCCGCCGTGACGATGACCTCGTCGATTTCTTCCCGCGGTTGCGCGGGGGCGGGGGCGGCTTCGGGGGCCGGGCTCGGCTGGTCGGCGATGGTCGCGTCGCTCGGCGGCGCTGCGGCACCTGCCGGCTGCGGTGGGGCCGCGGCCTCGGGCCCTGGGGGCGCTTCTGCCGGGGCGGTCGACTCGCTCGCCTCCTCCAGCTCCGAGAGCTCCTCTTCTACGTTCGCCGGGGCATTCGCAGGAGGCTGCGCGTTCGGCGGCTGGTTGGCGGGTTGCTCACCGGGCTGCTGTTCGCCGGGTTGTTGTTCGCCGGGCTGCTGGGCGTTCGCCGCGGGGGCCAGCGTCGACGAGAGCAAAGACCCGGCAACGCCGGCTCCCAGGATGTATCGCCGCTTTCCCTTCGCTGGCCGCACGGCACCACGGCGCGCGCGCCTCCCGCTTTCGTCTCGTACCTCGATGGTCATCTCCCCTTGCCGCCCTTCTCGTCTGGCCACACCCGGGCTACCCGCCTCGGGATGCCGAATTGCCATCTGCCGGATCGATTCGGCAGACACCTTCGCCTTTAGTGGGAGGCGCACGGCCTGTACAGCGTCGGCCGCCCCCCAGGGGGCGATCGGACGGTGACCATCGAAAGATCCACGAGCTCGTCGCGCCAACGACTCCGCCCCAGTGCCCGTGGCGCGGCGCGCTCTCGCCGCTGTCCTCGGCGCGTCGTGCGATCGCCGTTGTCGGCGAGGCCGCGCAACGCGACCCCACCCAGGCTCGGCCGGGGTCGCGCCGAGGCGTCGCGGCAGCCAACGGCCGCGCGCGCCTGCGGCCCGCGTGACGAGCGCGGCGCGAGCCTTCGGGCATTCGTCTCGGGGCGGCGCCTCCCCTCCGGTCGCCCTGCGGGGGCCTCGCCGATCGGCCCTGCCGTGGCGTGGGACTTTCGTCGAGCAGTCAGCCGCGGTCCGGCCCATGGGGTGCGAGCCCCCGGCGGGCGGAAGGTCGCAACCCATGAGTCGCGCCCCTGGGGCGCGCCGCTCGCTCGCTCGCTCGCGTCTCGCGCGTCCGGCCTCCCCGCCGCGCGAGTGCGCGAGGGGCGAGGGGCGAGCGGGCGCGCGCCCAGCAATTGGCCACGTGCGTCCACTCACGAGGAATGCTCGACACTTGGCGCCCCTGGCGACGCGGCTGCCGGGCGCGCGGAGCGCCTTTCCTCGCGGGCACATGCCGCGAGCCTGGCCGAATTTCCCTTGCCCGGATCCCAGGAGCATGGTCGATTCAGGCGCGTCGGAACGCGGGGCCCGGCTCGGTGGCGCGCCGTGTGGTGGCGCACCGGGAGGGAGGCTGGCAGCCCGGGGTGCGGCCGCGGTCGGTTCGGGGCGCTTGGTCGTCGAGAAGCCATGGAGTTCAGTCATGCCGAGGGGGCATCACCCAGCCGTGAGTCCGAGCCGACGTCGGAGGTCCTTCGGGCGGAAACGGCGCGGTTGCGGAGCGAGAACGCCCGCTTGTCCGAACGGGTCGCGGAGCTGCAGCGGGAGCACCGGCACGCGGAATCCGTGTGTCAGCTGGCCGCGGGCGCGGTTCACGACTTCCGCAATGCCCTCACGGTCGTTCTCAACGAAGTCGAGCTGCTCGAGGAGCTGTCCATTGGGCCCGCGCAGAGGGATGCGGTGAACGCGGCCTCCAACGCCGCGCGCCACGCCGTCTCGGTTGCGCATGGGATCTTGCGCATCGCCGCGCGGGACCGAGAGCGGGCGGCGGCGGCCGACAGCGTGGCGCTGCTCAGGCAGTGCCGCCCTCTCGTCGAATCGGTGCTGCGCGCCGGGCGTGCGCGGTTGGTCTTCGACGGGGGGAACGAGGAGGCGTGGTCGGTGCGGGTCGATGTCGTGCAGCTCGAGGCGGCTCTCGTCAACCTGGTGAGCAACGCCCGGGATGCCCTCGGCGAAGGCGGGACCGTGCGGGTGGGCGCAGCCAACTTGGCCGCGCGCGCGGACCATCGAGGCGAGCTTGCGCCGGGTGACTACGTGGCCTTCTTCGTCGAGGACGACGGCTGCGGCATGCCCGCGGCCGTGCGTGAAAGAGCTCGGGAGGCTTTCTTCACCACCAAGCCGCTCGGCGAGGGAACCGGCCTCGGGCTGGCCATGGTGCAGGCGTTCGCGGCGCATGCCGGCGGCGCGCTTCGCATCGAGAGCCACGTCGGTCGCGGCACTCGCGTGGAGATCCTGCTGCCCCGCGCCGACCCCGCGGCCTCGTTCGACGAAGAGGACCCGCGCTACCCGGCGATCGCGGACATCCAGCGGCGCGTTCGCTCCGGCTGGCTTGGCGATTTGTTGGGCTGCTGGAGCAAGGCGTGCCCCCGCGAAGGGTTGCCCTCGCCGGTCCGCCTCGAGTCCGAGCTGGGCAGCCGCAAAAAGCAGACGATTCTCGTCGCGGCGGGCCCCAACGAAGGCCGCAAGCTGCGTGTCGTGCGGATGGGGGCCGACCTCGCCAGGGCGCTCGACCGCAGCGGCGGGGGGTCCCTCTCCTTTTCCAACGACACCGCGCTCGGTAGCCTGGCCAGGGCCTATCGAGGTGCCTGCCGCTCGCGCACGCCGAGCTACGAATTCGTTCGTCACTCGTTCGGTCAGGGGACCCCCGTCCAGTTCGAGCGGCTGCTGCTCCCGGCCTCGACGGATGGCCGAGTCGTGAGCCACGTGCTCGGGGCCATCGAGCTCCCTGGCAAGGAGGCGATGTGACGGGGCCCGGAGAAACCGACGATCCGGCGGTGCAGCCCAGTGACATCTGGGGCGATCGTCTCTCGGAGCGCCTGGAGGGCATGTCGGAGGAGGCGCTCGATGCGCTGCCCTTCGGGGTGATTCGCCTCGATTCCGAGGGCGAGGCGGTGTTCTACAGTCGGACGGAGCGCAGGCAGTCGGGGATGGGTCAGCGGCGCGTCCTCGGCCGCCACTTCTTCACGCAAGTCGCTCCGTGCATGCAGACTCCCGAGTTCGCGCTTCGCATCGAAGCGGCCCGGCGAGCGGGCGCGCTCGACATCCAGTTCGAGCACGTCGGGGACTTCGAAGACGAGACGCGGGAGCTGAGCGTCCGGGTCATGAGCTCGTCCGATGGTGGGTTGTGGCTCTGCCTGCGGCGCCAGGGCGCCTCGAGCTGAAGGGGGAAGCCGCGGGGCGGGGTCGCCTCGGTGTGGCGACGACGTGTGCGGGGGCGGGCCGCGAGCTGAGTTGCCGGCCGCCGGTTGCTCGTTCATCGGCTGCGGACGTCGAACTCGCCCAGCGGGTAGGCGACGCCGCTCACGAGGATCTCGATGCGGTGGCGGCCCGGGTAGTGGCGGCGCGTGGTCAGATCGGCCAGAGAGACCTGGGCCTGGAAGCTCGCGGAAGCCTTCGCGGCCAGCCGGATGCGCCTCAGCTTGAAGACCTTCGGCCGCACGGTGCCGTTGGCTTTCACGAAGTGCACCGCGTAGTCGACGATCAGCTCCTGCGAGCGGGACGCCGTGCTCGACAGGCAAAACGAAAAGCGGACGGCGTCCCCGAGGCGCGCTGCCCGGGGGACGATGCGCGCGGCGCCGAGCAGCACGCGCGGTCGCGCGCCCGCGCCGAGGACCCGCAGGGCCCCCCGGTCCCCCTTCTTCACGAGCGAGCGCAGCGCGTGGGTCAACAGCTGGCGCGTTTCGGCCGTCGCCCCGTTCGACCAGCGGCGACAGGTTTCCACGGCCAGCCGTGGTTCGACCTTGCTCAGGTCGTTGAGGTTGTTGGCGACACTGCGCCGGACGAGCGTGGCGGGGTCGTGCTTGAGGAGCTCCAGCAGCTCCAGGACGCGCCCGGGGTTCTGCTCGAGCCAGGCGACGCGAGGGGCCCAGGGGAGGCGGAGCCGCGTTCCCTCGGAGACTAGGCGACGCACGTGGGGGCTCTCGTCCTCGGCCCAGGCCGCGAGCCGAGCGAAGGTGCGCTCGGGGTCCCGCCCGATGTACGCGCGAATGCTCCATTCGCAGCTGAATCGCTTCGTGAGCTCGTATTGCGCAAGCAGGGAGAGCTCGAAATGCTCGAGCCCCCGATCGGCGACGAAAATCGTGTGAGGCAAGTAATAGAACGGGGCCATGCCCGCGCCCACCAGCTCATCGCTCTCGTGCTCGGGCCCGAGCGAGCTCGTGAGCACGGCGAGCGCTTCGGGGTAGGGCCCGGGGAGGTGGTCGGAAAGCGCCTGGGCGATGTGCTTGGCGCGGTCGAGCAGCTCGAGCGCCTCCAGCCCCGCCGCCGCCTGCCGCGTGAACTCGCGCGCTGGAAACGCAGGCGCCACGCGCTGAATGTCCGCGGCCAGGCGGCGCACCAACGCAGGGGAGAAGAAGACTTTGAGGGGTTCTGCCATGGCTCATCTTTCATCGGGCCGCGGGTGCACGCTGCGACCCGAGCAGCGTGCCGAAGGCGGCGCGCGGGTCGACCCGGAGGCTCGCGGGTCGGGGGCCGTTGCGACCTGTCGCAGAGGGGGGGAGGCCGCCTTCGGGCCCCGAGGCGGCGAGTTGACCTAGCGTGTAACGGTGACAGAAAATGTCACCAGAATGACTCGCGCCGAGCGTTTGATGGAGCTGGTCGACTTGCTGCGTGGCCGGCAGGCGGCGACGGTGGCGCACCTGGCGGGCGAGCTGGGCGTCAGCCGTCGCACCCTGCTGCGCGACCTGGCCCTGCTTCGCGACCGCGGTCTGCCGATTCGGGGAGAAGCGGGCCCGGGCGGCGGGGTTCGGCTCGAAGGCGACCGCGGGCTCTCGGCGGTTCACCTGTCCGTGGGCGAGGTCGTCTCGCTCTGGCTCGGCGCGCGGCTTTCGCAGGCCGCCACCGAGTTGCCCTGGGGCGAAGCGGGCAACCGGGCGATGGCCAAGCTGCTCGGCTCACTGCCGTCCGAGAAGGCTCGCGCGCTGCGCGCGCTGTGCCGCCGCGTGGTCGTGGGCAGGCCCGCCAGCGCGGCCGTGGTGGCCGGAGCCGGTAGCGCGCCCAAGGAGCTGCTCCGGCTCTTCGAGCAAGCGTTTTCGCAGGGGATCGGGCTGGGCTTCCACTACACCGATCGCGAAGGCAGAAAGACCGTGCGCCGGGTCGAGCCCCACGGGCTGCTCGCGGAGCCGCCGGTGTGGTACGTGCTAGCCCGGGACCTGGACAAGGCGGAGCCGCGGACGTTCCGCATGGATCGCATCGCGCGGCCGCGGCTGCTTTCGGAGGTCGGATTCCGGCCGGATCTGGCCGTGATTCAAGCGCAGCTGCCCGATCTGGATCGATGGCGGCCGCTGACTGGTCGCTGGGCTCCGTGAGGAGCCCCCCTACAGGGTCACCCGAAAGACCGTGCGGCCCGGCTCGGATTCGAAGCCCAGGGCCCCGCCGCGCGATTGGGCGATGGCGTGCACGATGGATAGGCCCAGGCCCGTGCCCCCTCGGTCGCGCTCGGTCGTGAAGAAGCGCTGGCCGATCTTCTTTTGGTTGCCCGGGCTGATGCCCGCGCCTCGATCCTCCACCTCCAGCTGCAGCCGGCCCGAGCACTCGCTCACGCGAAGCTCCACGGGCTTGCCGGCACCGTGGCGCACGGCGTTGTCCACCAGGTTCGAGACCACCGCGGCGAGGTGCTCCTCGGCGATGTCGAGGGTGGCGGGTGCGTCGGGGCTCACCTGCAGCGTCACGGCCCGCGAATACCGTTCGAGCTGCTGTTCGAGGAAAGGTCGAAGCGCGACGCTTCGAGAGGGCAGCTCGGCGCGGCTCTCGATTCGCGCCAGCGCGATGAGGCGCGACACCAGGCTCTCCATGCGCCGCGCATCCTGGTCGATGTTGCTCAGGAAGCGCTGGCGCTGTTCGGCGCTCATCGACTGAAAGTCGCTCAGCAACTCCACCGCCCCGCGAATCGCGGCGATCGGGGTCTTCAGCTCGTGGCTCACCGTGGTGGCGAATTCGGACACGTAGGCGGCTCGCTCGCGCAGCTGCCGCGTCATGGCGTCCAGAGCCTCGCTCAGGGCGCGGATTTCCCGGGGCGTGAACCCCTGCGGCACGAAGTTGCTCGGCGGCTCGCCTCGGGCAACCGCTTCGGCCTTTCGGGTGAGCGAGCGCATCGGCGCGACGATGGCGCGGGCGAAGAGCAGGCTGATGCCCACCATCAGAGCGAGGGCGAGGGCGACCGAGGAGACGAGCGGGCGGCGAATTTGCCAGAGCGAGGAGAGGGCATCGAGCCCCGTGCGCGAAGCCACCACCGCGCCGATCACCTCGCCGTCGGAAAACACCGGCAGGGCCGTGAAGACGCGTAGCTTGCCGCGCCGCTGAATGCTGTCGAGGGGGGGCAGCGGGTGGGCCGGCATTCGCTGCCGCGCCTTGGAGGCGTAGTGACCCGCGAGCGCACGGCGGACCTCGGCCAGCGGCGACAGGCAGCGATCGCGCTGGCCCCCGGTGCTGGCCACGACGCAGCCACTGGCGTCCAGCACCCGAACCCCACTGAGGTTGAAGATCTGGGCGCGCTCGAGCATTTTCTCGATGGATGCGCCGGCGCGGCGGGCGGGGGTGTCTTCAGCGGGCGCCGCGGGGAGGCGCTCGAGCTCCTCGTGGGGGCCGATCTGGGAGCCGAGGTCGATCAGCGGCTCCACCGGGAGGAACTTGCGGTCGCCGGGGTCCTGCCCGGGCCGTGGCGGCGGGCGCGGGTCGTCCTCGAGGCGCCCCGTTTCCCGAAGGTACGCGCCGCGATACGCCTCTCCGATCACCACCGACTGCGCGATCAGCTGGCGCTCGGTCTGCCGCAGCAGATACTGGTCGGCGATGCGCCAGAGCCAGGCGCCTGCGACCGGAAGCAAGATCACGAGCGCGTTGACCCCCAGCAGCAGCAGCGCGATCTTCGGACCCCGCGGGCGCCTGCGGGCGCCCGCGACCGCCGCCGTGGGCGCTCGCCCGGGGGCCTCGGGCCCGCCGGCGGCAGAGGGCCGAGCGCTCATTCCTTCAGCCGGTATCCCACGCCGTAGACGGTTTCCACCAAGGCGGCGTGCTCGCCGAGCTTCTGCCGTACCCGCCGCACGTGGCTGTCCACCGTGCGGTCGGTAATGTTGTGCTCGCTGCCGTAGGCGCGCTCCACCAGTTGCCCGCGTGACAGCACGCGCCCGGGCGCCTCCAGCAGGGCCCGCAGCAGGCCGAACTCCGCGACGGTGAGAGCCACTGCGCGTCCGTCGATCTCCAGGCGATGGCGGGCCGGGTCGAGCCGGAGGGGGCCGCGCGTGAGCGGCGCCTGCGCGGCCGACTCGGCACGGGCCGGTTCCCCGCCACGGCCCTTCGTGCGGCGCAGCACGGCGGACACCCGGGCGGCCAGCTCCCGGGGGCTGAACGGTTTGGTCAGGTAGTCGTCGCCCCCGATTTCCAGACCCAGCACTCGGTCGAGCTCGTCGTCGCGACTGGAGACGAAAATGATCGGCAGCTCGCTCTGGCGGCGCATCTTGCGACAGACCTGCAGGCCGTCGTCCTCCGGCATCACGATGTCCAGCACGATCAGGTCGAACCGCTGCGCAGAAAACTCGCGCAACGCGGCCTCGCCATCGGCCGCCTCGACGACGGTGTGCCCGGCCTTCTCCAGCGCGAACCGCATCACCTCGCGAATGTGCCCGTCGTCGTCGACGACCAACAGATGTGCCAATGGGTAGCTCCGAAGGGGGGAAGGGGAGGCGATCGCGCGCCCGGCGGGCCGAAAGCCTAACACGACCCCCGGCTCGCGCCGACCTCGCGGCACGGCCTCGTGGGCGTGTGCGGCGCTCCGCGCCGAATCGAGCGGGCCCCCTCGGGCTGATCGGATCGCGGCCGCCCGCTCACCGTTCGGCGGCGCGAGCAGAAGGTCGCCCCGCCGCCGACCGATCTTTCCGCCCGGACTCTGCCTCCGTTCCGCTCGGCGATTCGCCGCGCGCTGGCCAATCCGAGCCCCGCTCCGGGGCTGGAACGGCTCTGGCGAGCGGCAGGGAGCGAAGCCCCCCCGTCGTCTCAGGGCGCGAGGCAGGCGGTCGGCGGCCCCCGGGGGGGCCGCGAGCGAGTCGTTGCCCGGACTTGCTGCGCCCGCCTCCACCCCGATGGCGTCAACAGCGTTCGAGCGCGGGCTGTCGACACCCGCGGCCGTGCCTTGCCCGTGCGCTGCGTCGCCCCCGCCCGGAGCGGCCCTCGTGCAGGTGGCCTACTGCCGAAAGGGCCCGTGGATGGTCATCAGCATCCGGGGATCGATGTCCACGGAGCCGTTGTCCTCGCCCAGGAAGGTCGCGATGGGGCGGGCGCAGCCGGAGTTGTCTCCCTGCGGGTCTCCGCTGCAGTGGTCGGGGTCATCGGCGAAATCGGGATCGAGCTCGTATTCGCCGATGGCACCACCGGGCACGAAGCACGGGTTGGCCGGGTTTCCGCCGGGCCTGTCGCACCCGGGGTTGAAGGCGGAAGCGCCCACGTACAGCGTTTCGTGTCCGCAGGCGAAGTCGTCCACTCCGTCGGGGTCGACCGCAGCGCAACCCGGCGCCGACATGCGACCGACGCGCAACCCGGCGATCACGTTCACACCCGGGTCCAGCGCGAGGGTGCGCGTCGGCTCGCTGTCCCCTGCGGCCACGACCGACACGCGCTGCCGGAACACGGACGGGTTGCAACCGCCCGCCACGCCCGGTACCTCGCCTTCGAGGCAGTCGCGCGAGCGCGCCCGGTCGGTGGCGTAGAGGTTGCCCTTCGAGTCCAGTGTGATCGCGCGCAGCGAGTCCCGTCGGCTCGGGTCGTCGGGCGGCGTGCCGGGGCGAAAGTCGATGATGCGGAGAACCTTGGCGGGCGAGCCCCGGCGGCTCTGCCGCTTGTGCCTGCGCCAGCCCCAGAAGCTCTTCGGCCAGGGCAGTTGCCAGGTATCTTGCCAATCGATGACCATCACCACGGCGCTGTGAAAGAAGCTGACCCACATTCCTTCGTCGGAGAAGATGATCCCCGCCGGGCACCCCCACAGGTCGTGCCCCAACTCTCCGCGTCGAGGCCTCGTGATCTCCGAGACGGTGCGCAGCGTGTCCGGGTCGAGCACCAGCAGGCGGCTGTTCCTCGCGCGTTTGGGCGTCGAGTATACGGGGGGAAAGAAGTTGTTCGAGCGGTTGCTGCCGTCCGCGTTTTGGTCGGAGTTGGGCGCGTTCAAAAAATTGGCGTCGCACAGCGTCTGCACCACCCGACCGTCGGGCATCTCCTGGGTGCCGAGCAGCCGGGGTACGGTGCCGAAGCGCGCGTCGTCGTCGTAGGGCAGCTTCACGCTGCGCAGCGGCGTCCCGTCGCGGTCGAACTCCACCAGCGCATGCTGGGCTGCGCTGGCGAACAGCGCGTGACCGTTGACGCCTCCGGAGAGCACCCCGGTGGGTTTGAAGGGCCCGGGGCAGATTGTGCCAAAGGGGCACATTTCACCGTCCTGGTTGGCCTCGGTGAAGGGATTCTCGAAGGCGACCCCCGTGCGGCCCGTGAAGATGTTGACCTCGAGGACCTGCCCGCCGCCCGTGGATTCGCTGAACGGGGCGTTCATCGCATCGGCCACCATGATGTTGCCCTCGAGGCACACGGGGCCGAAGGATTCGCCGCTCTCGTGCGCCTCGGCGCTGCCCGTGAGCTGCCCCAGGCCCGTCGCTGCGCCGACGGCGATCCATGTCAATATCGCTCCGATTCTCTCGTACCGCATCCGCTGCCCCTCTCCGTTGATTCGACCCATCCCCAGCGAGCAGCCCCCCTCGGGCCTCGTGCGCGGGTCAAATCCCCGGTACGGCTTGGCGGGTCTGGAATTGACCACCTGCGCCGGGCTTCGGCGGGCGTTTGCACCGGCAGCGAAGTCTTGTGGGTGGGGGTTCGGACAGGAGCGCTCCGAAGCGCATCGAAAAACCGATGTCGACGAAGAATGAAGGAAGACTGGACGAGCCGCGGGACCGCCGGGCTCTCGGTGCGCGCTCCGCCGCTCGGAGCCGTCTGGGGCGCGGGCCGCCACCCTCGCCGGCCCCATCCCGGTCGCAGCGGGGCGCCATGGGCCGATGGGGTCCAGCAGATTCGGGTGGCCGGCCCTCTAAAGGGAGGGGGCACCCAGTGGGCGACACGGCGGGGACACGAAACGACTCGACCGGGCGAGCCGCCCACGGCGCGGGCAGGAAAAGCGGCGCCTGGCCGGGCAGGGCGCTCCCCAATCCCTCCTTGACTCGGCGGCCCATCGCGCAGTACGTGTCCGCGCTGGATTCGAGATCATAGGCGCTTCGGGAACAGGGAAGTCCGGTCGAAAGCCGGCGCGGTTCCCGCCACTGTAGCCGGGAAAACAGCCACCACTTCGCGATCAGCCACGTCGCACCCGCTCGGGCGCCAGCGCCCGAGCAGCATCTGCTCAGCCGAGCTCGCTTCGATAAGTGAGTCCGTTTGGCACGCATCGTGCCGAAGCTCGTGGTCGCCGCGCACGCCACTCGCCATGCGGGGAAGGCGGTGGCAGCTCGAGGGCCGAAGGCCCGCGGGTCCCGGAAGCCAGGAGACCTCCCCGAAGGCGCCAGCGAGGAAAAGTCCGCGGGACTACGGATGAGTCGTTTTGAGCAGAGCGCAGCGCCATTGCTGTATCGAGCGCAGCCCGTATGCGAAGGGTGGGCTGCGCCCCGCGGGCGCCGTGTCGATCTCCTCGCGCGGAGTGTTCGTACCCTTCTGCTGCTCGGGGCGTGCGCGTTATTGTCCTGTGTACAGGACACTTCGGAGGGCCAGGCCAGTGATCCGGCAGGGCGCTCGGGCGCCGGCCCGCGAATCGTCAGCCTGCACGACGTAACCTCCGAGCTCGTCGTCGCGCTCGGCGGCGGCCGGCATCTGGTCGGGATTGCGCAGCTCGTCGACCCCACCCCGGAGCTGCGCGCCGGCGTGCTCGGCGTGCCGCAGGTCGAGAGCCTCGAGAGCATCGTGGCTCGACGCCCCTCGCTGGTGCTGGGGCTCGCGGTGACGGAAAAGCGGCAGCCGGATCTGGTCGAGCGCCTGCGCGCGTCCGGGGTCGGCGTCCATCTCGCCAGCCCGATCGGCCTGCGTGAGAGCGCCGAGATGATCGAGCGGGTAGGGGATCTTCTGGGCCGGGGGGCGCGGGCGCGCGAGCTGAGCGCCGCGTTTCGCGAGCAGCTGGCTCAGCCTCCGCCCCGAGCCGAGCGCCCCGTTCGCGTTTTCGTCTACGACTGCTGCGAACCGCCTTTATCCGCCGGCGGCGGCGGCTTGCTCAGCGAGTTGATCACGCGCGCAGGCGGTCGCAACGTCTTTGCCTCCCTTCGTTCGGACTGGGCCAGCGTCTCTTGGGAAGCCGTGGTGGCGCGGCAGCCCGAGCTGATCGTGATCCACGCCTACGACTATCGCGGGCAGAAGGACGTGGCGAGCAAGCGGCGAGCGCTCGCGCAGAGGCCGGGCCTGGCCGCGGTGCCCACCGTGGTGATGCCGCTTGGGTGCTCGCTCGGAGGGCTGCGCAGCCTCGAGGGGCTGCAGCGGCTGAAGCGCGCCATCGAGGCGCTCTCGTGACGGCGCTCTCCCCGCACGCACGCTGGGAAGCGAGCGCGGCGGCGCCGCGCTCGCCCCTGCGCCGGGCTGCCGCACGGCCCCTGTGCCTCTTGGCCCTGCTGCTCGCGAGCGTCTTGCTCTCCGCCAGTTTCGGGCCGACCGGTTTTCGCCTCCCCTGGCCGCTCTCGGACGCCGTCGTCGCGCTGCGCGCGCCGCGCGCCGTGTTGGCCACGCTCGTAGGGGCGGGGCTCGCTGTCTCGGGCTGCGCGATGCAGGTGCTCCTGCACAACCCGCTCGCCGAGCCCTACGTGCTCGGGCTCTCGGGCGGGGCGAGCCTGTCTGCGGTGGCCTCGCTGTGGGCCCTGCCGCAGCTGCCGCCGGGGCCCGCCGCGGCGCTGGGCGCGGCGCTGGCGGCGCTCTTCGTGCGGCGCCTGGCCGGGTCCGCCGCGGCCACGGAGCGGATCCTGCTCGCGGGGGTGGCGGTGGGGTCGATTCTGGCCAGCGGCACGGGCCTGCTGATCACGCTGGCACCGAGTGACCAGCTGCTGCGTTCGAGCACCTATTGGCTATTTGGAGGGCTCGGCACGCCCCGCTGGTCGGCCCCGATTTCGGTGGCAGCCCTGCTCGGGCCGGCGCTGCTGGCGATGTGGTGGCGCGCCGAGCGGCTCGACCGCTTGGCGCTCGGCGCGGAGGTGGCTGCGACCCTCGGCGTGGACGTGGTCCCGACGCGTCGCTGGCTGTTCGCCGTCAGCGTCCTGCTCACCGGGGCGTCCGTCGCCTGCGCGGGCCTGGTCGGGTTCGTCGGGTTGATGGCTCCCCACATCGGGCGCCGGCTCGTCGGGGGCGGGCACCGAGCCCTGTTGCCCTGTGCGGCCGTGCTCGGCGGCTTCATCGTCGTGGTGGGCGACGTGCTGGCTCGCACCGTGCTCGCCCCGCGCGAGCTGCCCGTAGGCTTGATCACGGCCGCGCTCGGCGGCCCCTTCTTTCTTTGGCAGATTCGGCGCCGCGCCGGGGAGGCGACGTGAGCGCTCCATGCTTGCTCGAGGCGCGCGCGCTTTGCGTCGGGCGCCCGGCGCGACCCGCCGTGAGCCACCTGGATTTCTCGATCCACGCGGGCGAGCGTTGGGCGCTGCTCGGTCCCAATGGCTGCGGCAAGTCGACTTTGCTTCGCACCTTGGCGGGCCTGCTGCCGCCGCTCGGCGGCGAGCTGATCCACCGCCCCGGTCCTCTGCCGCGCGGTGTGGAGCGGGTGCGTCGGGTCGGCGTTCTGCTGCAGGAGGAGGGGGCCGCGCCCTTCACCGTGCGAGAGTTGGTGACGCTGGGGTTGGGGCTGGATGGCCCTCCGCCGCCGGCGCAGCTCGAGCGCGTGCAAGAGGCGCTCGCGGCGGGTGCGCTGCAGGCGCTCGGCGGCAGGGCTTGCGCCGCGCTCTCGGGGGGCGAGCTGCAGCGCGCGCGCCTGGCCCGCGCCACGGTGTCGGCGCCGCGGTTGCTCTTGCTCGACGAGCCCACCAATCACCTCGATCCCGCTCGGCGCGCGCAGCTGCTCGCCCAGCTCTCCCAGTTGCCCGAGGAGGCCGCCCTGGTACTGTGCACCCACGATCTCAGCCTGGCCGCCGGCTGCAGCCACGCGCTGCTGCTCGGGGCGGCCCGCTCCGGCCCGGGCGGGCGGCTCGTCGCGCTCGGCGACAGCTCGACCGTGCTCACCTCGGAGCGCCTTCAAGAGGCGTTCGGCGTCGCCGTGCAGCGGCGCGAAGATCCAGAAGGCGGCGCTCCGTGGTTTCGCGTTCGCGAGCCGGCGCTGGCCCCCGCGCGCCACGCGGCCGCGCCGAGGGCGCGCGGCGCCGGGCCCCTCCCGCTGGGAGGCCGCTCGTGAGCCGCCGTGGCAAGTTGCCGGTCCTGGGCTCCGGCCCGCAAGAGGCTCCGCGTCGAGCCCTGGTCTTCGTCGGGCACGGGAGCCGCGTGGCCAGCGCGAACGAGAGCTTCGAGGCCGTCGTCTCGGCGTTCCGGCGGGAGCACCCCGAGCTGGCCGTCTCCCACGGGTACGTGGAGCTCGCGGCGCCGAGTCTCGAGTCCGCGCTGGGCACCGCCGCGCAGAGCTTCGACGAGGTGCTGGTCGTCCCGCTGTTCTTGTTCGCGGCCGGCCACGTGAAAAATGACATCCCGCTCGCCCTGCACGCGGCGCGCAGCGCGCACCCCGCGGTGCGCTTCCTGCCCACGGGCGCGATCGGGGTGCACCCCGAGCTGATCCAGCTGGCCCGCTTGCGCGTGGAACAGCAGCTCGGGGGGGCTCCGCGCGAGCGCACGGCCGTGCTGTTTGCGGGCCGCGGCTCGAGCGACCCCGACGCGAACGCCGACTTCTGCAAGGTGGCCCGGTTGGTCGGGGAGGGGGGGAGCTTCGCGACGGTGATGCACTGCTTTCTCGGTGTCGCCGAGCCTTCGCTCGAGCAGGCCCTGGAGCTGCTCGTGCGCTCGCGCCCCGAGCGCATCGTCGTCGCGCCCTACCTGCTGTTCTCGGGCAGGCTCACCCAGAAGCTGAGCCAGCGGCTCTCGAGCTTTGCCCAGCGTTCCCCCTGGACGCAGATCGTCCAGGCCGAGGCCCTCGGCAATCACCCGCGATTGCAGGCCACGGTGCTGGATCGAGTGCAGCAAGCGCTGGGGCAGGGGCGCCCGCTGGCCTGCGACACTTGCCAATACCGAGTTCCCGTGGGGCGCGTCACCGACCGCGTCGGCGGGCTTCAGGCGCTCTTGTGGAGCCTGCGCCACTCGTTCACCCACACCCAGGCGATGCCGCATGAGCACGCGCATGCGCCGCTCGCCAAGCACGTACTCGTCTGCGGGAACGTCGACTGCGCCGATCGCGGCAGCATCGCGCTGATCAGCCGCCTGCGCCGCCTGGTCAAGCGAGCCGGCCGAGCCGCGGAGATTCGCGTCACTCGCACGCACTGCATGGGCCGCTGCGGGGAGGGGCCCACCGTGGCGGTGTACCCCGACGGCGTCTGGTATCGCGGCGTCCGAGAAGAGGACGCCCAGCAGCTGGTCGAGGAACACCTCTTGGGGGATCGACTAGTCGGGCGTCTGGTCGACAACATCATGCAATGAAGTCCCGAAATCCGCGGAATTTTCCCCGCACGGCTCCAGCCCCCGGCCACAATCGCCGACCTTCTGGAAGCGCCGGCGGCTGCGGCGGCGCGCCTTTGAACGTCAACCCAGAGAACAACGGAACATCACCATGGCTTGCCACGAAGTAGCAGCGCTCCGCTTGGGGCTCATGAACATTCTCGGCCGAGACAACGCCAGCGAGCGCCAGCACGAGCTGGACGAGCTCGGGGCCGCCCTCGAGGAGGCGGGGCCGATTCAATCGCTCACCGCGGCGCGCGACCTGACTTCGCTCCGGCAGCTGTTCGAGTCGGCGGTGACGCGGCTCGAGGAGCGCGTCGCTCGGACCCCGGACACCGATCCGAAGATCGGCTACCTGCGCACGCTGATCGTGATGACGAAGAAGGTCGAGCTCGACCTGAGCAATCAAGCGCGCGCTTTCGAGCAGCTGTATCTGGATTTGGACGAGATGCACGATTTCGTGCACGAGATCTACCCAGCACGGTGAGGGCAGGCCATGGCAACCCCGAAGCACGGTCAAGTGGTCGCCGTCGCCGCCGAGTCTCCATCGGCGCGCTGGATCGAGATCGAGACGCAGGAGCCGCTCGGATTCGTCGGCGGCCAATACGTCATCGTCGATAGCGGGCAAGTGCGCCCCGACGGCAAGCGCGCCAAGCGCGCCTACTCGATCCTCAGCGCGGATCGAAATCAGCGTCGCATCGAGTTTGCGGTGCAGCAGCTTCCCGGGAAGATTTGCTCCACGTACATGGGCGAGCTCGCCGTGGGGGACCCGGTCACCTTCAGCGGCCCGTGGGGAAAGTTCAAACCGGTCGATTTCGAGCCTCGGCCAACGCTCGTGCTCGCCTCGGACACCGGAATCACGGCGGCCCTCGGGCTGCTCTGCGGTGCGGCCATGGCCCCCTCGCTCGCACAGTCCCGCTTGGTCTGGCTGCGGGAGGAGCGCGGGGCGTTCGTCTCCGACACCTTCGTGCGGGATCGACTGCCCGCCGGGCTCCGCGGCGCGGATTTTCTCCCCATCGTCGCTCACGATCACCCCGAGCGGCTGCACCAGGCCCTGTACGTGATGGGGTTGCTGCTCGAGCAGGACGTGCCGGAGCAGGCGTTCCTCGCCGGCGACGGCAAGATCAACTACGGGTTGATGTCTCACCTCGAGGCGGTGGGGGTCGAGGTCGGAAAGAATCGCCTCGAGTCTTTCTTCAACTCGCCTCCCAAGAGCTGAGCGATCGAAGGTGAGCCGCATGGCAACGTCGAAGGTTCCCGCGCGAGACAAGCGCGGCACCCGCACCGGGTACACCACTGGTGCGTGCGCGGCGGCGGCGGCCAAGGCGGCCGCTCGCTGCCTCGTGCTCGGCAAGGCGATGGGCTCGATCGAAAGCACGCTGCCCAACCGCAGCCGGGTCACGTTCGCGCTGGAGCGCTGCGAGCTGCGCGGCGAGTCTGCGTTGTGCAGCATCATCAAGGATGCGGGGGACGACCCGGATTGCACGCACGGGGCCGAGATCGTCGCGGAGGTCACTCTCCGCGGCGAGGCCGGCGCGCAAATCCTCGGAGGAGAAGGGGTCGCCCGGGTCACCAAGCCCGGGTTGGGCCTGCAGGTGGGCACCCACGCCATCAACCCGGTTCCCCGCCGAAACATCTCCGAGATGGTCTTGGAGGAGCTGGAGGGCAGCGAATTTTCCGGAGCCACGGTCGTCATCAGTGTGCCGCGTGGCGAGGAGATGGCGAAGCAGACCACCAACGCCCGGCTCGGTTTGCTGGGAGGAATCTCGATCCTCGGGACGAGCGGCATCGTGCGCCCGTATTCGACGGCCGCGTTCCGCGCCAGCGTGGTGCAGGAGATCGACGTGGCAGCGGCGGCGGGCCACCCCCAGGTCGTGCTCACCACGGGCGGCAAGTCCGAGGCGTACGCGATGGCCATTCACCCGGGTCTCGCGGACAACGCGTTCATTCAGGTCGGTGATTTCGTCGGCGTCGGGCTGAGGCACGCGGCGCGCAGCGGCATGCGCCGCGCAACCATCGTCGGCATGATCGGAAAGCTCAGCAAGATGGCCATGGGCAAGATGCAAACCCACGTGGCCGGCTCTCGAGTGGACATGGATTTCCTCGCGGAGATGGCGCGGCAGTGCGGCGCGGACGACCCCGTCCTCCTGGAGATTCGCGGTGCCAACACCGCGCGCCACGTCCTCGAGGTCAGCGCGGCCGCAGGCCTCTCGGAGCTGCCGGGGCGCCTCTGTGAAGCGGTCTGCCGCGTTGCGACGAGCCACGTCGACGGGGCGCTCGAGGTGCACGTATACCTCACGGATTTCGGGGGCACGGTGCTCGGAGCCTACCCGCCGCGACCCGCCGCCGATCTCGGTCGCCCGCTGCCTCTCGAGAGTTCCGATCAAAGGTCGGAGAAAGCCTAGAACATGAGTGACATGCGTCAGATGACCCAGCAGGGCCGCGCCATCGAATCCGGCAGCTTCGAGATCGTGGATCGCGAAGCGGGCGAGCATTCCTTTTCTCCCGACCAGTGGCAGGTCGTGCGGCGGGTGATACACGCCACGGCCGATTTCGAGTTCAAGCAGCTGATGGAGTTTCACCCCGATGCCATCGAAGCGGGCGTCGCGGCCCTGCGACGCGGCTGCCCGCTCTTCGTGGACGTGAAGATGATCACCGCGGGCCTCAGCGCCGAGCGGCTCGCGACCTATGGGTGCGCCGTGCACAGCTTCATTTCCGACGAGGACGTGATCGCCCGGGCCAAGGCCGAAAACTCGACGCGCGCCATCGAAGCGGTGCGCAAGGCCCGCGAGCTGGGGCTGCTCGAGGGCGCCATCGTCGCCGTGGGCAACGCGCCCACCGCCCTGCTCGAGCTCGCTCGCATGGTCCGCTCGGGCGGCGCCCGCCCGGCGCTGGTGGTCGGGGTACCGGTCGGTTTCGTCTCTGCGGCCGAGTCGAAGGAGGAGTGCCGAGGGCTCCCGGTGCCGTACATCGTGGCTCGCGGCCGCAAGGGCGGCTCCAGCATCGCGGTGTCGATCATCCACGCGCTCCTGATGATTTCCAAGGATCGCGAGCGCGCTGGAGGCTCGGCGTGAGCGCTCGTCGAGCCGTCACCGTGATCGGCATCGGCGCCGACGGCTGCCGGGGCCTTTCGAGCCGAGCCGTCTCGGCAATCGGGCAGTCCCAGGTGCTCGTCGGGGGCGCTCGCCAGCTGGAGTTCTTTCCAGAGTTCTCGGGCGAGAAGATCACGCTCCGGGGCGGCTTGCTCGAAGCGCTGAGCGCGGTCGCAGAGCTCGCCGAGGATCGCACGGTCAGCATTCTCGCTTCCGGGGACCCGATGTTCTTCGGTGTCGGCGCGCTCGTGGTCAAGCGCATCGGCGCCGAGCACGTCGAGATCCTCCCTCAGCCGAGCTCGGTGCAGCTGGCGTTCGCCCGCATCGGCCAGAAGTGGGACGATGCGTGCTTCCTGTCGGCGCACGGCCGCCCTCTCGCGGGGCTCGCCGCGCGCTTGCGGCGGGCCGCCAAGGCCGCCGTGTTCACTTGCGAGACCAACCACCCCGCGCGCATTGCCGAGCATCTGCTCGCGTACGGCGCGGGCGAGGGGCGCCTGGCCTGGGTGTGTGAGAACCTCGGGGGCCCCGGCGAGCGAGTCCAGAGCTTCACGCTGGAGCAGCTGGCGAGCCAGCCGAAAGGAGCCTTCGCGGAGCTCAACCTGCTCCTGCTGACGCGCGCTCCCGACGCGGGGTCGAGCCGGGAGGCCTTCGACCCTCCGGTGATTCCCTTTCTCCCCGAGGAGGCCTTCGACAAGCGCGTGCCGAAGCTCGGCCTGATCACCAAGCAGGAGGTGCGTCTGCTTTCGCTGGCTCAGCTGCACCTGCGGCGGGCCTCCGTGGTGTGGGACATCGGAGCCGGGTCGGGGTCCGTGTCGATCGAGGCTGCTCTGATGGCCCCCGAGGGGAGCGTGTACGCGATCGAGGTGGATCCGGAGGGCGCCGCGCTCTGCCGAGCCAATTCACGGCGCCATGGGGCAGACAACGTCTCCGTCGTCGAGGGTCGAGCGCCACAAGCCTTCTCGGGGCTGCCCCAGCCCGATGCCGTCTTCATCGGCGGCAGCAAGGGCAGCATGAAGTCGATCGTAGAGCACGTCGCCGAGCGCCTGCGCCCGGCGGGGCGCGTGGTCATCAACGCCATCACGCTCGAAAGCGTCGCCGAGGCGCATGCGGCGCTGAAGGCCTGTGGCTTGTCGGTGGATGTGCGGCTCTTGCAGGTGGCGCGCAGCAAACCCCTGGCGAGCTACTTGCGGCTGGAGGCCCTCAATCCGATCCACGTGTTCTGCGGTCACAGCCCGCCCGAGGCGACCCGGTGAGCTGGGGCAAGCTGTACGGCGTGGGAGCGGGCCCTGGCGACCCGGAGCTGCTCACGCTCAAGGCGGTGCGCCTGCTCTCCCGCGTGGCCGTTCTCGCGCTGCCGAAGAGCTCGCGTTTCGGCGCCTCGAAGGCGTGGGAAATCGTGGCGCCGAGCCTCGGGGAGGTGCCTGGCCAGGAGCGCCTGTTCTTGGCGTTTCCCATGCGCAAAGATCCAGAGCGCCTACGCCCGGCGCTGCAGGCCGCGCTTTCGCAGGTGGGGGCGCGGCTCGAAGCCGGCAAGGATGTGGCCTTCGTCACCGAGGGCGACCCGTCGCTGTTCAGCTCCTTCACCTACCTGGCCGAGGCGGTGCAGACTCGCTTTCCGCAAGTGGAAGTCGAGGTCGTTCCGGGCGTCAGCTCGCTTGCGGCCGTTCCCGCCGTGAGCGGCGTGCCCCTGGCGGACGGCCACGAGCGCGTGGCGATCCTTCCGGGTACCTCGGGGCTGCCGGATCTGGAGGCGGCGCTCGACGCGTTCGACACCGTCGTGCTCATGAAGATCGGGCCCGAGATGCCCCGGGTGATCGAAATTCTGGCTCGACGCGACCTGCTCGACCGAGCGGTGTACGTCTCGCGTGCCACCATGGCCGAGCAGCGCATCGTGCGCGACTTGCGTCGAGTGGGGCACGAGCGCGGTGACTGCTTCGCGATGGTGGTGATTGCCAAGAAAGACAGAGCGGGCGTGCTCCTCGGGCGAAGCGCCCCCGGAGCCATTGCGGCGCGCGCCGAGCGCGGCGCGGAGGACGGATCATGACAGCCGGCGCCGAACACCGCGCGCGAAAGCCCTACGCGATTTACGCCATCACCAAGCACGGCGCAGAGATCGCGAGTCGCCTCGCGGCCGAGCTGCCTGGGGCGCAGATCCTGGCCTCCAAGCGTGTCATCGAGCATTGCGCGCCCGGCGCGGAGCTGCTCGCCCTGCCGATGGGGCCCGCTTTGGCCGAGAACTTCCAGAGCTACGACTGCCACATCTTCGTCATCAGCGTGGGCGCCGTGGTTCGGATGATCGCCCCGCATCTCGATAGCAAGAAGGTGGACCCGGCGGTCGTGTGCGTGGACGACGCGGCCCGCTTCAGCATCTGCGTCCTCTCGGGTCACGTGGGCCGGGGAAATTTCTTCACCGATCGCGTGGCGCGCATCCTCGGGGCCGAGCCCGTCGTCACCACGGCCTCCGACGTACGCGGCACCCTGACGGTGGACATCCTGGGGCGCGACCTCGGCTGGCGCCTCGACGACCCGGATCGCAACGTGACGGCGGGCTGCGCGGCGGTCGTCAACGCCTCGCCCGTGGCCCTCGTGCAGTGCTGTGGATCGCCCGAGTTCTGGCCGCTCGAACAGCCTCTTCCGCCCGGGGTGCAGTACTTCACGTCACTCGACGACGTCGATCCCGAGCGGTTCGAAATGCTCCTCGTCGTGAGCGACGAGCGGTTCGAAGCCTCTCACCCTCGCCACTTCCACAAAGCCGTGATCTACCGCCCGCCCTCCTTGGTGCTGGGGCTCGGCTGTGACAAGAACACGCCGCCGGATCTGGTCGCCCGCGGGGTGGATTGGTTCCTCGGCGAGCACGGGCTGAGCAAGGCCAGCGTGTGCGCTCTGGCGACGATCGATCTCAAGGCGGAAGAGCCCGCTTTCCTCGAGCTCTCGCGGCGGGAGACGTGGCCGCTGCTCACGTACCCCGCCGCGGAGCTCGACCGGGTCGAAGGCATCGAGAATCCCTCCGAAGTGGTGAAAAAATACGTTGGCACACGGTCCGTGGGCGAGGCGGCTTGCCTGCTCGCAGCCGGGGCCAGCCGCCTGCTTCACCCCAAGCGAAGCTACACCGAGGCGGGCGCCGAGCGATCCATGACGCTCGCCGTGGCGCGCAAGCTGCACCCCCCGAGAAACGCGAATCGATGACACACCCCAGCGACGATCCCAACTCTTCCGCAGCCCCCCCGGCCCCGGAGCCACCCTCCGGCGGCGGCATTCTGTACGTCGTGGGCATCGGCCCCGGCAACAAGGAGCACACCACCCCGGCGGCGCTGGAGGCGATCGCCGATGCCCAGCTGATCGTCGGGTACACGACCTACATCAAGCTGGTCAAAGACCTGATCGTCGGCAAGGAGGTCGTTCGCACGGGCATGACGGAAGAGATCGGCCGCGCCCGTGCAGCGGTGGAGCGAGCTCGAGGCGGCGAGCGGGTCGCGATCATCTCTTCGGGGGACGCGGGCGTCTACGGGATGGCGGCTCTCGTCTTTCAGGTGCTTCAGGACATCGGTTGGAAGCGAGGGCAGTCCCCCGAGCTGCGCCTCATCCCCGGCATGACGGCGCTCAACTCCTGCGGTTCGCTGGTGGGCGCGCCCTTCGGCCACGACTTCTGCGCCATCTCCCTCTCGGACCTGCTCACTCCCTGGCCGGTGATCGAGCGGCGCATCGAGGCGGCCGCGTCGGCGGACTTCGTGATCGCTCTGTACAACCCAGCCAGCGGGCGTCGCACCCGGCAGATCGTGCGGGCCCAGGAGATCATTGCCAAGTACCGCTCCCCCGACACCCCCGTCGGGCTCGTCAAAAGCGCCTACCGCCACCAACAAACCATCGTGCTGACGAAGCTCGACGAGTTCTTGGAATACGAAATTCGCATGCTCACGACGGTGCTGGTCGGCTCGAGCAACACCTTCGTGTACGAGGGCTACATGGTGACCCCGCGCGGCTATCAGAACAAGTACACTTTCCAGGGGGAGGTCCTGCCGGGGCAGCGCCCCGGGCGCTCCCTGGTGCTCGATGCGGGGGGAGAGTGATGGCGCGGGTGTCGCGGCTCGCCGGCGCGATGCTCCTCGAGGCCGACGCCCGGCCCGGGGAGCCGGCAGAGTGGTTCTTGATTGGCAACACCAAGGAGCCCTGTGATTTCCCCGAGCACGGCTTTCGGCGCCCCCCGAGCCTCGACGCGGAGCCTCAGCCGGTGAGCCCCTTGGATGTCATCGGGGTGCCTCGCCACGCGGGGACGGTGGTCGTCCTGCCGGCCCGTGGTCGCGCGGGCGCGGAGCACCTGGCCGAGCGCATGCTGATCGCCAGAAACCTCTCGGTGAGCGATCGGCTTTGGCGTCTGGTCGTGAGCCCCGACGAGCCCGACTTGCCGCCCCCCCAGCCGGAGGTGGAGGCGCGTTGGTTGATGGAGGTTCCGGGCGCCGTCTGGGAGGTCGTGCGGGATACGGTGCTGCGGTGCCTGTAGCCGCTGTGGCTCGGGCGGGGGCTCGGGCGGGCGCGCGACGGGGCGAGTCGCAACCGAAGAGGAGGAGCTGAGATGCGCGTCTACATCATCGGGGCCGGGCCGGGCGATCCGGGCTTGCTCACGGTCCGAGCCGTCGAGCTGATTCGGCGCTGCCCGGTCATCGTCTACACCGGGTCGCTGGTGCCGCGGGAGCTCTTGGCGGAGGCCCCTGCGAGCGCCCGAATCTACGACTCGGCGTCGATGAATCTGGACGAGATCATGAGCGTCGTGCTGGACGCCCGCGAGAGGGACCTCGACGTGGCGCGAGTGCACACCGGAGATCCGATGATCTTCGGCTCGACCGCCGAGCAGATGCGCCGCATGGCCGCCGCCGGCATCGAGGTCGAGGTGGTGCCGGGGGTTTCCTCGTTCACGGCCGCCGCGGCCGCGCTGGGGCGCGAATTGACTCTCCCCGAAGTGAGTCAGACGGTGATCGTCTCGCGGGTCGAGGGGCGCACACCGATGCCCGAAGGCCAACGGCTCCCGGATATCGGTGCTCACGGAGCCACGCTGGCCTTGTTTCTGAGCGTCAACTTGTTGACGAAGATGTCGCGCGAGCTGTCTCCGCACTACGGGGGCGACTGCCCGGTGGCCGTCGTGCACAAGGCGAGCTGCCCCGAGCAGAAGATCGTGCGCGGTACGCTCGACGACATTGCGGCTCGGGTGAAGGAGCAGGGCATTACCACCCAATCGATCGTGCTGGTCGGGCGCGTGCTGACCTCGGAGGATTTCGCCGACTCGAGGCTCTACGCGGCCGACTTTTCACACGGGTACCGGCGTGCGGACGGATCGGTCGCGCGCATGCGGACGGAGGTTCAAAACCCTCCACTGCCCAGCGGGGCCGCAGCGCCGGGCGGCGACGTACCCGAGGGGGAGGCTTGAGCCTGCGCCCGGAGGGGATGGTTCGCAACATCCCCCGCCTGGTGGTGGCCGGGGTGTCGAGCGGCGTCGGCAAGACCACCGTCACCGCCGGGCTGACTCGGGCGTTGCGGAATGCGGGCCACCAGGTGGTCGTCTTCAAGTGTGGTCCAGATTACCTCGACCCGACCTATCTGCGCCTCGCCAGCGGCTCCGTCGGCCACAACCTCGATGGGTGGATGATGGGGCGCGAGGCCGTGCTGTCGACCTTTCTGCAAGCTTGCGAGGGGGCCAGCGTCGCGCTCGTCGAGGGCGTCATGGGGCTGTTCGATGGCGCTTCTCCCACCGGGGAGGCCGGTTCGACGGCGGAGATCGCCAAGTGGTTGCAGGCACCGGTGCTTTTGGTGGCTGACGTGAGCGGGATGGCTCGCACGCTCTCCGCCCTGGTCGCAGGTTTTGCCGGCTTCGACCCTGAGCTGCGCCTGGCGGCCGTGGCGGTCAACCGCGCGGGGAGCCCTGGCCACGTGGAGCTGCTTCGTCGGGCACGGCCACCGGTGGATATCGTCGGGGGGTTGCTCAAGCGACCCGAGTTGAAGCTGCCCGAGCGCCACCTCGGGCTGCACGCTGCGCGCGCGGGCGAAGCGACCGAGCGTCTGATCGAAGGGTGGGCGGCGGAGGTCGCGGAGGGCTTCGACCTGGGTCGTTTGTGGTCGATCGCCGAGTCGGCCCCGCCCCTTTCAGCGCGAGGGGGCGGGGCTCTCGAGCCAAGCGACGCGCGGTGCAGGATCGGGATCGCTCGGGACGAGGCGTTTCACTTCTACTACCCCGACAATCTGGCGCGGCTCGAGCGCGCCGGTGCAGCGCTGGTTCCCTTCTCGCCGCTCGCCGATGAAGCGTTGCCGCCCGTCGACGGCCTGTACCTGGGGGGCGGGTATCCAGAGTTGTTCGCTGCGCGTCTGGCTGCGAACGAATCGCTGCGGGCGCAGATTCGGGGGCGAATTGCGGCCGGGTTGCCGACGATCGCGGAGTGTGGCGGGATGATGTACCTGTGCGAGGAGTTGCAGGCTCTCGACGGCAGTGTGTTCCCGATGGTGGGAGCGATCGGCGCCCGCGCTGTGATGTTCGGCCAGCTCAAGGCGCTCGGCTACGTCGAGGTCGAGACCCAGCGCGACAGCGTGCTCGGGCGCGCCGGCGTCGGGTTTCGCGGACACCAATTTCGCTATTCGGAGCTGTTGGGCGACTTGAGCGACGTGACCAAGGCCTACCGCGTCACGCGGCGCCGCGGCGGGGCCCCCTTCGAGGAGGGCTATCAGGTTCGCAATTGCCTCGGCTCGTACGTGCACGCGCACTGGGCCTCGAGCCCGTCGGTGCCGGAGGCTTTCGTGGCGGCCTGCTCGGGGGCCTCCGCGGTCGCGGGCGGCGGCTCGTGAGGCGCTGCCTGCCGCCCGCGGCCCGCTCCCCGGCGGATCGCGCCGAGATCGCCTCGATTTCCGCGTGAGGCTCGGGCACTCTGACCAAGAGGAGTGTGACCGTGCCATGAAGGTCGAAGCAACCGGGGGGTTCACTGCCGAGCATCGGCCGCCGCTGCCAACCGGTGGGACGCTGCCGGCGGGGCGTCTCGTCTCCGGCCACTATTGGACGGTGTACGGGTACCTGCGCGCCTCGGCTCGACCCAGGCCGCGGGCGCGCCCCTGGTCTGCGTGGGTGCAGGACGCCGCGCTCGGGGCGATCCGCCTCAGCGGGGCCTTTTCGGAAGTGCCCGGCGCCCGTCGAGCGGTGATCCTGATCCACGGCATGGGCGGCTCGGCGAAGAGCCCGTACCTGGTCGGTCTCCAGTCCAGCGCGCTCTCGCGGGGCGTCAGCACGCTGTGCATCAATCTGCGCGGCGCCGATGGCCACGGCCCGGACCTGTATCATGCGGGGCTCTGGCAGGACGTGGCTGCGGCTCTGCGCAGTCCGGAGCTGGCGGACTACCCGGAGGTGTTTCTCGTCGGCTACTCTCTGGGGGGCCACGTCGCTCTGCGTTGCGCGCTGCACTGCGAAGACGAGCGCCTTCGGCGGGTGGTGGCCGTGTGCCCTCCGCTACAGCTGGCCGCCAGCTCGCGAGCATTCGCTCGATGCTCGCGCGCGTACAACTGGCACGTGCTCCGGGGTCTGGTCGCCATGTATCGGCCGGTCGCGGAGCCATGGCGCCAGCTGGGCGGCTGGGACGTGCCGACGAGGGAGCAGGCCGCGGAGATCAAGACGCTGCAGCATTGGGACGAGCGCATCATTGCTCCTCGGCACGGCTTTTCGACGGCAGCGGAGTACTACGAGTCCGAGAGCGTCGCGCCCCACCTCGGCCGGCTCACGCGGCCCACCCTGGTGGCGGTCGCCGAGGCCGACCCGATGGTGCCGCTGTACACCCTGGAGCCCTGGCTGTCCCGCGTCTCGCCGGCGGTTCGGGTCTGGCGGCTCCCGGTGGGGGGGCACCTCGGTTTCCCGCGTCGGCTCCCCGGCGCGGGCTTCGCCGCGGGGGCCGCCGATTTCGAGTCTCAGGTGCTCGGCTTTCTGGGGGTGTGAGAGAGCCTACTCGGAGGGTTCGCACGGGTTTGCAGGGGGGGCGGCGCCGGCCGTTCGACGAGCGTCGTCGCGCTCGGGGGGCGGAGCGGGCCAGCGCAGGAGCGGCGGCGCCCAGGGGCCTGCGGAGCCGCGCGCGAGCTCGCCGCTCTCGGCTGGCCGAGCCGGCTACCGCATCCGAGTCCGCGGGCCCGGGAGCGAACGCCGGCAGCCGCCGGTGACGGGGTGGCAGCGCGCTGCCGGCGCGCCCGGGCGGATGGTGCCGGGCTGGCCAGGCAGTGGCTCCGCCCCCGCAGAAAGCTCCGCCCGTGCCCGTCCTTCTCGCGCGCCCCGCGGGGGCCCCGACGACCCTGGACGCTCCCGAGTCGATTCGGGGCAGGGCTCGACGACGCCCAGCGGCGGGGGTAGACTCGGCTCCGTGGCAACGTGCAAGGCGTGTGGTGAAGAGGCAGACGAGCTATTCCCCGTCAAGGTGGACGGTCGAAACAAGCGCCTTTGCGAAGATTGCGCGGAGCAGTACAGCGAGCAGCAGGAAATCCTGGAGGAGAGTGAGGCAGTGGTGCAGCAAATGATGGGGTTTCGCGGTCGGCGCTGAAGTCAATTTCGCGATTCGGCAATGCTCGTCCAGCGATGCTCGTCCAGCGATGCTCGTCCAGAGAATCGAGGCAACCCGCGGCGCCGGAAGTTGCCCGGAGCGATCCCGGGCTCGACCCGCAGCGGGATGCCCGAGGCTGTCGCACGGGCCGCGAGCTCGGGCCCCGGGAGAAGGGGCGGGTCGTGGCGGCGGGGGGAGTGAAGAGGTGAAGATGAGGAAAAGTGCCGCCAGAGCCGTTCGGTGCCGGCCCGGCCCCGAGCGAGGCGGGGGCGGACGGTCGGCTTCCCTTCTCAAACCAGGCGTGGGCTCGTTCGGATCGAGCGGCTCGCTCCATGAAACATCGGTCGTCCGCCGAGTCAGCGAGCTGCGCGCCCGCGTCCTGCGCGGCGCGATGGGTCGCGGCCGAATCGAGTGAAGCGTGGTGCTCGCGGACCAGTCTCGATCTCGAAGGAGTCGGTAGTTGCGCGGTCGTCCAAGGCGCCCGGTCGTGCTGGCGGAAGACGCCCCCCATGATTTTCCCGATCCGCGGGAGATGGACGACGAAGGTCTGGTCGCGATCGGCGGCGACCTGTCCGTACAGCGGCTCATGGCGGCGTACAGCCAGGGGATCTTTCCCTGGTACAACGACGGCTTTCCCGTGCTCTGGTGGTCTCCCAATCCGCGAGCCATCTTGGAAGCGGAAAATCTCCACGTCTCGCGCAGCATGCGGCGTCGGCTGCGGAGGTTGGACTACACGCTGACCTGGAACCTGGCCTTCGACGACGTGCTCCGTTGCTGCGGAGAGGAGCGCGAGGGCGGCACGTGGATCGTGCCGGAGATGCGGGACGCCTACAACGATCTGCACCGGGCTGGTTTTGCGCACAGCATCGAGGTTTGGCAGCAGAACCGGCTCGTCGGGGGTCTGTACGGCGTTCAGTGCGGGGCACTCTTCGCGGCGGAGAGCATGTTTCACCGCGTAACGGACGCCTCGAAAATCGCGGTTATCGCCGCCAGCCGCACGCTTCGGCGGGCGGGCATCGGGTTGTTCGACGTGCAGTTCACCACCGCTCACCTCCTCAGTCTGGGGGTCACCGAGATCAGCCGCGCGCAATACCTGCAGCGCGTCTCCCGGCTGTGCCGTCGCCCGATCGATCTCTGTAACCTGCGGGTCAGCGCCACGCTGCAGGGCGGGGCCGCGGAGGACGGGCCGCGCTAACTGCCGGTTCGAGCTCATCGAGCGCTCATTTCGAGGAGAGCGGAGAGTGAGTCGAGGAAGAGGCCGGCGAACGGGCGGTTTTTCGTGCTCTCACCCGATGGGCGCAGGCCCAGCCGTTCGAGAGCGCTCGCCCGTTTCGGTCCGCGAGCCACGGCCGAAAAGCACGCTCGGTCGTTCGGACTCCCGTGTCCGCGCCGTCGAGCTCCCGGCGGCAGGCCGGCGCGGCGGGCCAGACCTGCGGAGGAGCAGGCGGGCGTCGCGTTGTGGGTTGGCCCGCGGGCGGCTACCCATCGCCCGCGGCGGCTCGCGGGCCGCGGGGTCTCTTCCGCGCGCCTGCCGGTGCGACCGGCGGTCACTGCCGGGGGGCGAGCGTGTTCCACAGCCACAGGGCGAGCAGGCCGCCGGCGATCAGCAGCGCGTAGGGGTACGTGGAAAAGGTCGCGGGCGGTCTGCTCCCCGCGCTTCGGCGTAGCCGCGCGCGGACGGCGTCGAGCTCGGCGGCCTCGAACGCTCGCTTCGGAACGATCAGAAACAGCTTTGGCGAGATCCACACGAGGAACAGGTTCGCCGTCTCTACCTGCGCGTGGACTCGTCGCCACTCGTAGGCCCGTACCTCCCCGCCGCTCGCGACGATCAGTTGGCTCGAGCTGAGCGTGAAACGCAGACTTCGGGCGTGCTCCGGCGTTTTCTGGTACCAGCGCACCGCCACCGCGTCGATCACGTTGTGGGCCCCGAGCAGCAGCGCTCCCACCACCCCCATGGCCACGGCCGAGCCGCTTCTGCCTCGGGAGTAAAGCGCCAGAGCGCCGAGCAGGCAGGCCGCCGACAGCAGGTTCGCTGCCCGCAGCAGCGACCGCGCTGCGGGCTCCCGCTGCACGCCTTGTCGAAAGTCCCCGAGCACCAGGGTGCAGCCGCCGAAGATCGGGGCTTCGGTATCGGCCTGCGTCCGCGCCCGCCCGGCCAAGCGAGCCGCCTCAGGGGGTAGCGGCGAGGGGTTGTGCCGGGCCCGCGCCGCGGGCGTACTGCTTCGCCAGCTCCAGCCTTCGGAGGTACGCCTCGCGTGCGATCTGCAGGTCTTGCATGTAGTGCTCCAGCTCGCCCAGCAGGAGCGCTTGTGGCCCATCGGAGAGGGCGCGGCTCGGCTCGGGATGGGTTTCGGTGATGACCATGTTGGCGCCGGCGATCACGCCCTGTGCGGAGAGGTGAAAAATGTCCAACACGCCTTGGCTACAGCGGGTGCGCTTGCCCACCGCGTGGGAAGCGTCCACGCATACCGGCAGCCGCGTGAGCCGCTTCACGACGGGGACCATGGAAAAATCGGCGAAGTTGCGGTGGGGATCGCCTAGGTTCGTCTTCACCCCACGCAGGCAGAAGATGACGCGGTGGTTGCCTTCGCTGGCGATGTACTCGCAGGCGTTGAGCGATTCGGCCAGGGTGATGCCGTGCCCGCGCTTGTACAACACGGGGAACTGGCGCTGTCGCCCCGCCGCGCGCAGGAGACCGAAATTCTGAGCGTTGCGTGTGCCGATTTGCAGCATCACCCCGGTGGGGTTGCCCGCTCGCTCGAGCTCCTCTCGCAGCTCGTCGATGTGTCGCTCCTCGCATACCTCCATCGAAAGCATCTCGATCCCGTGTTTGCCGGCCAGCTCGAACACCCAGGGAAGGCACTGCCGCCCGTGCCCCTGGAAGTCGTAGGGCGAGGTGCGCGGCTTGTACGCCCCGATTCGCGAGAGCCGCGCGCCTGCCTTGCGCACTGCAGCAAAGGTCTCTTCGACGTACTGGGGCGTGTCCGCCGAGCACTGCCCCAGGAAGACCTCGAAGGAGCTTTCGTCGAAACGGGTGCCCCGGTACTCGAACCCGAGCGCCTCGGCCTGTCCCTCGTGTCGCCCGATTTGCCGGTAGGTGTCGCTGACTCGGAACGCGCGCTCCACGCAGTCCAGCCGAGCGATTTCCTCCAGGGAAACTCGCTTCGTGTCGCCCAGGAGGTAGATCTCCGTCAGGGCTCGTTCAGCCCCGCGGACGGTGTGGCTCGCGCAACGCACGCCCGGTGTGCGCTCCACGATGGCTCGGATCTGTAGGGCTCCAGGGCCGTCTGGCGCCTGACCTTCCCGCAGGATGATGATCATTTCGCCATTTTCCTCTGCTCGCCGGGCCGCGCAAGGGCGGGCATGCCCGCCCTGCAATTTTTGCTCTGCAGCGGACCCCGCGACGGACGAGCCCTGGGCGCGCGGAGCTGGTCGTTTTCCAATACCGGCGCCCGGGAGGCGTCGCTTTGGTGCGATCTGGCCAGTGCGCCGCACTTGAAACCGGGTCGACCCCACGAGTAACTAGGCCCGTGCGAAAGCGAATCGTGGGCCACGCTCAGTCATCGGCTGGGAGTTTGCCCAAGCATCCAGAAATGAATCGGCAGCGACTCGGCGGGGCGGTCGCCACGGTGGGTCGCGTCGGCGGCTCGAGCCTCGGCAACGTCCGGAGCCTCTCGAGGCGCGGCCTTGCCGCGTGCATCCAGGTCCTCGTGGTCCTGCTGTCTCTGTCGGTGTGGGCGCCCACCGTTCGAGCCGAGGCCAACGACCAGGCCGTCGAGGCCGCCATCGAGCGAGCCATCGAGCGATATGCGGCCGACAAGGACGTGGCAGCCGCGGATCAGGCCCTGCTCGAGGCGATTGCGTTGTGTCAGAACGCCTGCAAGCGGGAGCTCGTCGCCCGGGCCTGGATGTACATCGGCCTGGTCGTCGGCGCCGGCAGTCGAGATTGGGACGCGGCACGGGAGGCCTTCTCGGTCGCCCTCGGCTTCGACCCCGACGTGCAGCTGGACCCGCGCTTCTTCACCCCGACGGGGCAGGCCCTCTTCGACGGGATCAAGCGCCAGCTGCAGTCTCAGGGGGAGGAGGGCGCTGCCGACGTGGAGGCTTCCTTCGAGGCCGGCACGCAGATGGGGTGCGTGCCGCTCGTTTCGGAGGTTCAGACGCGCCGCCCGATTCCGATCAGTTGCTCCACCTCGGTGCAAGGGGTGGATCACGTCGTGCTGCGATTTCGGGCCTACGGCGCCGACCGCTGGACGCGAGTCGAGCTGGAACAGAAGAGCGGAGAGTGGCGCGGCGAGGTCCCCTGCAGTGCGCTGGATCGCCCGGGCACGTGGGGAATGTACATCGAGGCGAAGGACGATCAGGATCGGCCCGTCGAGCGCATCGGATCTCGGGACAAGCCGCTCGTCTTCAAGGTCGTGGAGGAGACGGACGCGCTGCCGCCCGCCATCCCCGGGGAGCAGCCTCCCGAGCGCTGCGGGCAAACCGCCTATTGCCCCGACGACATGGTGGGAACTCCCGCCTGTGACGCCTTGATGGGCAAGTCGACCTCTGCCGCGGGGGCCACCTCCTGCTCCTCGCGCGATGATTGCGATCTGGGGATGGACTGCCTCGACGGCCTGTGCCGAGCGCCGGACGTCTGCACCGAAGACGTGGATTGCGGGGAGGGCTCCGTCTGCCAGGCGGGCCTGTGTGCCCTGGAAGAAGTGCCCCCGGTGCTCGACTGGTTCGGCATCCATTTCGGTGCCGATTTCACCTTTCTCGGCGAGTCCTCGAACGTGTGCGCTCCGCTCCAGGAGGGCTACACCTGCTATCAGGGCAGCGGGCGCTATGGGGTGGTTGGAGAAATCACCGGCTCCAGCGGTGAGCCCTACGGCACCGAGGGCGGGACGGTCAGCAGCGGCGTCCACCAAGGCACGATGCGCGTGATGGCCTCGTACGAACGCTTCGTGATGACCGAGCTGAGCGTCGGGGCCCGCTTCGGGTTTGCCTTCGGCGGGGCTCCCGAAGATTTCTTCCCAATGCATTTCGAGGGGCGGGGCACCTACTACCTCGGCGACGTCACCACCGGCAGCTCGACCTTCGTGCCGTACCTCTCCATCGGCGCCGGGCTCGCGCAGGTCGACAGCCGGGTGGAGGTGGAGATGGTCGATTGCAGCCTCGGCAGCCAGGAGCGCTGCCAGCAGTTCCCCGGCGTCAGCGAAGGGCTGCTCGGGGGGGACAACCCGGCGGCGTCGCTGCGCACCCTCGACGCGTACAAGTCCTTCGGCACGTTCTTCGGCTCCATCTCTCCGGGGGTGTCGATCGCGATCACCAGGAAGGTGTCGGCCGTCGTCAACCTGGGTGTGCTCTTGATGACGGAGCGGGACTCGGCGGACGCCCTGATCTTTTCGTTTCAACCCTCGCTCGGGATCTCGGCGGGGCTCTAACCGGCGAACAGGGTCGTCGCGCAGCGGCTGTCGGCTCGGCAAAGGGGAGGGCGAGAAGGCCATCCGGTCGCGCGAGACCCGTTCGGCCGGTTCCCTCCTCCTCGAGACCCCGCCGTCGCTTGGCGGGCCTCCCTCCCCAACAACGCACCGAGAATCGTGCTCGGGTCACACAGAGTAGAGAAAATGCGATACGGATTTTTCGACGACGAGAGCAAGGAATACGTCATCGAGCGGCCGGACACGCCGCGTTCGTGGACGAACTACCTCGGCAACAAGGTCTACGGGGCCATCACCACGAACAACGCCGGTGGGTACAGCTTCTTCAACTCGTCGGCTCAGGGGCGCTTCATGCGCTTCGGGTTCAACAACGTTCCGATGGATCAGCCGGGCCGCTACTTCTATCTGCGTGACCAGAGCTCGGGGGACTACTGGTCCACGAGCTGGCAGCCGGTCGCCAAGGATCTCGCCGAGTATCGAAGCGAGTGTCGGCACGGCACGGCCTACACGGAGATCCGCAGCAGCTACCGCGGTATCGAGACCAGCAGCACTTACTTCGTTCCCCTCGACGCCCACTTCGAGGTTTGGTTGTTGCGCGTCAAGAACGTCGGCCAGGAGCCGCGCAAGCTGCGCTTGATGACCTACGTGGAGTACGCCAACGAATGGCACATCTACCACGACAGCATGAACCTCCAGTACTCCCAGTACATCACGCGCACCGAGGTTTCGGGCAGCACGATCTGGCAGAGCTCCCTCGGGCACCTGCCCGAGGACCCCGCGCACTTCGAGAATCGGGATCAGGGTCGGCATACCTTCATGACGCTGGTGGGGGCACCGGTCAGCGGCTTCGAAACGGATCGCGAGAAATTTCTCGGCCCTTATGGGGACTATCGTACGCCTCGCTGCGTGGTGACCGGGGAGTCGACGCAGAGCCTGGCGCACGGAGACAACGCGTGCGGGTGCCTGTGCGCCGACCTCGAGCTGGCTCCGGGACAGGAGCGCGAGGTCATGGTGCTCCTCGGCGTGGGCAAGCCCAAGCCCGCCGGGGACGAGGCGCTGCGGCTGGTCGGGGACACTCAGGCGGCTCGCCGTGAGCTGGAGCGCCTCAAGCAATACTGGCACGGGCGCCTCGGAAGCGTGGTCGTAGAGAGCCCGGACGCCGACTTCGACAGCATGGTCAACGTGTGGAACGCGTACAATTCGCTGATCACGTACTCGTGGAGCCGCGCGGCGAGCCTCGTCTACGCCGGCGCGCGCGACGGGTTGGGCTATCGCGACACCGTGCAGGACATCCTCGGCGTCTTGCCGGCGGTTGCGGACGAGGCCATCGAGCGTCTGGAGCTGATGATCACCGGGCAGTGCAGCACCGGGGGGGCGATGCCGGTGGTCAAGCCGTTCAACCACCATCCGGGCTCGGAGCCGTGCGAGACGCACTACCGAGCCGACGACTGCCTGTGGCTGTTCAACACCGTGCCGGAGTACGTGAAGGAAACGGGGCGGATGGATTTCTTCGAGAAGGTGCTCCCCTACGCAGACGCCGGGGAGGCGACCGTGTTCGGCCACCTGCGTCGAGCGCTGGAGTTCAACCTGGAGCGGACGGGGAGGCACGGGCTCCCCTGCGGCCTCGAGGCGGATTGGAACGACTGCTTGAAGCTCGGCCCCGCGGGGGAGAGCGTGTTCGTGGCCTTCCAGCTGCGCTTCGGCTTGGTGGAATATGCGAACATCGCGCATCGCCTCGGCCGTCCCGAGGAGTCCGAGTGGGCCCAGACCGAGCTGCGGCGGCTCGACGACGCCCTGCAGCGTCACGCCTGGGACGGGGAGTGGTTCTTGCGAGCGTACCGCGAGGACGGCTCGACCATCGGGTCCAAGGCAGATGAAGAGGGCTCCCTGTTCCTCAACGCCCAGTCGTGGGCCGTGCTCAGCGGGGCGGCCACGCCCGAGCAGGGGCGCAAGGCCATGGATGCCGTCGGCGAGCGCCTGGCGACGCCCTTCGGTATCGTGCTCTGTGATCCACCCTACGAGAAGGTGTCTCACGAAGTCGTCCGGGCGGTGCTGTACAACGCCGGCCAAAAGGAAAACGCGGGCATCTTCTGCCACCCGCAGGCCTGGGCGGTGATGGCCGAGATCGCCCTGGGCAACGCCGATCGGGCCTACGAGTACTACCGGGCCTACATGCCCTCCGCGTACAACGACCGGGCCGAGGTGCGGGAGATCGAGCCGTACGTGCACTGCCAATCCACGCATGGCAAGGCGAGCCAGAAGTTCGGAGCGAGCCGGTTGCCGTGGCTGAGCGGCACGGCAACGTGGAGCTACCACTGCGCGACCCACTGGATTCTCGGGATCCAACCCGACTACGACGGGTTGCGCATTCGACCGAGCCTGCCGAGCCGTTGGCCAGAGGTTCGCGTCGAGCGCCGATTCCGCGGCAAATCTTTTCAGATCCACATCGTCAACGGGGGCAGCCGCCTCACCCGTCTCGAGCTGAACGGAGAGCCGCTGGAAGGCGGGCTCATCCCGGCGGATCGCTTCCAAGAGGTGAACGTCGTCGAAGTGCAGATGAGCTGAGGGCGCCGGCGGCGAAACCCGTCACCGGCTTCCATTTCGAGCGGCAAGCGACACCGTTGCCGCCCAGACGCATCCACCGGCTCGGGCGCGGGGGGGGCCGCCGTGGCGCGCGGCCGCGACCCCCTTGGCGGGGAGGCATCGCGCCTCGGGTGTGGCGGTTTGGTCGGCGGAGTGGCGGCCCGGCGCCCGTGCGACCGCCCCCGCGGAGCTCGAGCACGACTGGCGGGCAGCTGGGCGAAAAGACACGACTCATCGCACCCTCGGGACCAGGTCGTGAGAAATCCGGGCTAGTAGCTCGGAGAATCGCTGGCCGGGAACGACTGCTTGGACGCTTCGTCGACTGGGTCGGGCTCGGAAGGGGCGGCCCCGCCCACCCTTGTCGCATCCATCTCGCGCACGAAACGGATCAGCCGTGCCTCGTCGGCGTCACGCAACGGGACGCTCGGCTCGTAGTGAGGCGCTCGCTCGAGAGTCCGCGTCGTGCGGTCCACCTCGAGCAGACGGTTGAGCCACTGCACGTCGCTCACCCAGCGCGAGGGAAGGAGAAAATGGCCGGCGCTCGACTTCACCCCGAGGTAGCGGAGACCCCAGTCCAGCGTGTCGAACACGAAATCCGTCACGCTGCCGAATTCCCCATCGCTCGTGCGGACTCGGTAGCCGAGGACCTCCGCCGTCGAGCGCAGGTGGTGCTCTTCATCGAGCTGTTGCGCCTCGTTCAGAAAGTCCCTGCCGGAGGCCTCGTCGCCGTCGCGCAGGGCCACGGGGTAGGGTATGGGTCCCCAGAGCGCCGGGCCTACCCAGTACAGGCCGTGGCCGTAGTGCCTCGCCCAGAGCATCTCGTAGCGACGCGAGACGGGCGCGTCGGCGTCCAGGGGGGGCGCGCTCTCGATTTGGGGTCGGGTGAGGGCGACGCTGAGCTCTCGTTCGTCTCGGCGGGGCGCCTGCAGCGCAATCGGCGAGACGAGCACCTTGCGGCCCAGCAACCATCGACGGGTGTCCGCTACCATGTAGCGCAGCGCCCAGCGCTCCTCGTCGAAGAGAAAATCGTTGCAGCTGCCGAACGTGCCATCGATGGCGGCGAGCCGGTAGCTGGTGAGTTCTGTGCTTGTGACGAGCATGAATAGCCCTCCTGGTTCGAGTGGTGGGTCGAGAGCGCGGCGCGCGCGGTCGCGTTCGGGGGCGGCCGCGCGGCGACTCCCGGCGCGACGGGCCCCCCGCGAGCGGCAAGCCCGCGCAGCCCTCGACGGGTCGATGAGCGGCGGCTCGCCCGCGCCGGGCGCGGGCGAATCGCCGTCCTCGCCACGGGGAGCTGCAGTACTCATACCAGGCAGCGTTGGGGCCTTTCGGCTGGTCGTTTCTGCGCGGCTGCGATCCCCGCGAGCAGCCAGCCCCCGGTCGTGGCGATCCATCGCGACGGTCTGTCCCACCGGGCCGAGCTGTTGTCGGCTAAACGGCCGGTGAATCGTGCCCGGGCGAGTCGCTGGCCCAGAGAGCCCCGGCGGTGTTGCGGATCCCCGGGCGACGCGGGCTTGTGCGCTCCAGCCCGGGCTAGGGCTGGTAGGTGCCGCGCAGCCCGACGCCGAGCCAGGCGTGAACTCGCGAACCTTCGTCCGACACGTCGGGGCACAACACCCGCAGGTTCGACGCCAGCCCCGCGCAGCTTCGGCTGTTGCTGGCGAACGTGCTGACGTTCGCCGAAATGTACGGCCCGATGCCGAGCCCCGGCTCGACCTGGAAATCCACGCCGGCGTGGAGCAGGAGCTCTGGCCCGCTGAGGCGCTCGATGCGGCGCAGCGGCGTCACCTCCAGGTCGGCGATTTGCTGCTCGGTAAGAACATCTGGCAGCTCGAAGTCGATCCCCAGCGTATCGGCCAGCTCGCGTGCCGCGTCCCCCGCGATGCGGAGGCTGTTGAACGCCAGCCACTGGTAGCCCGCGCCCACACCGAACCAGATATCCCGCGTCTCGCTGCGAGAGAGCGACCACTCCCCCTGCAGCCCGAGCCGCAGTTGGGACCAGCTGCAGTCACCCCGACAGGCGTCGCCGACGGCGCCCAGCCCCACCATCCCGTAGACCCCAGCCCGAAACTCGTCGCTGAAGCGATAGAACAGCTCGGCCCAAACGGGGACGCGGTAGCTGGTCAGATCCGAAAGATTGCGGGGGCTCTGCCGTGCGTCGTTGCCGGCCTTGCCCAAGGGCAGGTCGAGCCCGCTGCGAAACCCGGGCTCGAAGCCTCGGGGGCGCGCGGCCCCGGGGGCCGTCGCGCCCTCGCTCGGGGTATCCGGCCGCGCCTCGGGGCCGGCGGGGACGACGCTCGGCTGCGCGCCGACGGGGGAGGCCGCAGGCTGCGGCGGCTGCTGACCCAGCGCCGGGGCCGAGCAAAGCAGCGCCGCAGCCTCGGCCATGCAGAAGGCCGCGGGGAGGGCCGCGGAAGATCGAAATGTCACGGGGCTAGATTCCTTCGGGCTCGCACCCTGCCACGCGCTCGCCCGCCACGTACACCGTCAAGTTCTGGTTTGCGGCCTGCATGGCCCCGGCCATGAACGAGAAGTCGTTGCCCTGGTCCAGCCGGGCGTAGTCGCTGGTGTGGATCCGAACCTGCACCTCGCGGATGCCGTCGGCACCGACGGTCTGGGAGGAGGCAAACGCGACGTCGGCAAATCCGGATCCCTGCTGATCTCCGAAGTTTACGCAGACACCGTCGACGCTGGCGTAGTCGATCTCCCCGGTGAAGTTGCTCCGCCCGTCGGCCGTAAACCAGTAGCGGATGACGAGGTCGGAAAGGTTGAAGCTTGGTCCCGCGTTTTCCACCGAGAGCGTCATTCGCAGCTGGTCCGTGTCGGTCGATCCCGTGGTGTCCGAATACAGCACGCTGACCTGCCCCGTCTGGCTGCAGCCGCCGACTGCCGTGGGCGCCACCGCGCCCCCGCCGCAGCTGCCACCCGACAGCGGCGGGCTCTCGATGACCCCGCCGCCGCCGCCTCCCGCTTCGGCCGGAGGAACCGTCAGATTGCCGCCGGCGCCCTCCGACGACGACCCGCCGCCCGAAAGGGAGCCGCCGGGGCCCGCGGCGGGAGTCTGCCCCGATCCGCCGCCCGCGGTGCCCCCAGGGCTCGCTCCCCCCGAGATGATCGGCGCCGCCGGCCCCTGGCCCTGGGCCCGGGCGGCAGCCTCCAGCTCGGCGAGCTCCTCGTCGCTCACGGCCGCCCCCGTGGCGCAGCGGCTCACGGCCAGCGCCCCCAGCAGGGCCAAGCCGTGCCGGTGCGCTCGCGAGCGAGCCTCCGGCCGTCGTACGGCCGCCTCGCAGGGCGAGCCCGTGGCTGCCGCTCGGGCGGCGCACGGGCGCGCCGCGAATCGCGCGCCGAAGTCGCCCGACAGCCCGCTCCATCCTGCCTTTTTCCCATTCATTGCGCCGATTCAGTATGGTTGCCGAGGCGGCCGTGACAAGGGTGATCTACGAGCTGTCGAGGCGGGCGTTTCAGCTTGCGACGCCCCACTCGGACCTGGCTCGACCTTTCGCTGCGCCGCGGCGGCCGGGGGGGTGAGTCGAGCCGTGCCGAGTTTCCGCTCGCCGCTCGGTGCCGCGCTGCTGTTCTGCCTCTTCGCTGCCTGCGGGAGCGAGCGCCGCCCGCCCGCGCCGCCCGCCGCTCGAGCGGGGAACGGCGGAAGCGCTTCCGCCGGCCGCGCCGGGGCCGCGGGGACGGGCGCCTTCGGCTCCGGCGGAGCCTTCGGCTCCGGAGGCGGCTCAGGCTCCTCGGGCATGCCGAGCGGGGGAGCGGGCGGCTCGTTCGAAGGCTCCGTCCCCGAGTGTGAGCCATCGACCGAGTGCACGGCGCTCTGCGAGGTGCTCGGCGGCGACGTCCTTTGTGGCCTCGGCAACGCCCGCGAATGCCCCTGCGTTTGTGAGCGCCAGCTGGCCGGTGCATGCTTTCGGGAGCTGCGCGACCTGCTGGAGTGCGGGGGCCAAGCCCCTTCGGTGGATTGTGAGCACACGGGTCGAGCGCTGTCGGGTTGCGAGCCCGAGTCCCTGGAGTTGGAGCTGTGCGAAGTCCGCGCTCAGGAGCAGAGCTGTGCGCTGCTGTTGCCGGAGTGCCGTCCCTACTGCGAGGCAGCGACCTTTGCGTATTGCGGCGATGGGCCGTCGAGTGTCTCGGACTGCCTGTGCGGGTGCGAGCTCACGCTCGACGGGCCGTGCCGCCCCGAGTTCGATGCCTTCCTGAGCTGCACCGCTGGCGCTCCCGAGTTCCAATGCGACGCGGACGATCGCCTGCAGTCGGTCGGCTGCGCGGATGAGTGGGCCGCGCTCGACGCCTGCCAGGGCTTGGCCGCGCCCGACGCGGGAGCCGACCCCCCCAGCCGCGACGTGATGCCGTAGAGCACCGAAGCGGTCGCCTCCAGCCCCTGCTCGACGCCTGCTGCTCGTTCGCTGCTCCAGGTCTCACCCCTGGAAAACGCCCGCCCAACGAGGTGAGCGGGCGTCGTCACTACACGGGGTTCGGGCGAGAAACGAAGAGCTCTGCGCGCAGGTAGTCGTCTCGGGCTTCCAGGCCACTGGGATCGAGGCCTCGGTCGCGCAGGGCGGAGAGAACCTTGGTGCGTTCGCCCGCGCTCTTGAAGCGCCGCTGGCGATACGTCTGGGCCTCTTTTCGGGTCTCCATGCCGCGGGCCCGCAGGGCTCGGGCGATCGCGCCGTAGGGGAACATCCGCAGGACGAAGGAGGCGACGAGGGGCGTCTCGCCCTGCGCCGCGATGGCGTCCACCACCTTGGTGAAGGTCGCCTCGCCCACGTAACCGACGCATCCCGTCGTCACGATCAGATCGACGCCCTGCAGCCGCCGCCGGTCGGCGCTCGATAGCGGGTGGCGCTCCAGGTTTGCGACCACCCCGTCGTCCAAGAGACCGGATTCGAGCCCGTAGCTCACGGCGTTTCCCGCGACGTCGAGCCCGACCACGCGCAAGCCCGGATTGCGCCGCAGCGAGGCGAAGAAAGCGCGGTCGCGTCGAGCCGCGGCGCCGGTGGGGGCCGCCGCGTCGATACGGCCGTAGCGCTGGGCCAAGGTGCGGAAGCTGGTGCCGTGCTTCATCACCGCGGCGTTGATTCCGTAGGAGCACCCGATGTCGAGAACCGTGACGGTTTCGCGTGACCGAGCCGCTCGCACCTCCTCGACGAGGCCGGCCGTGGCCTCGGTGGCTTCATCGGGAATGCGGTAGTCGAGCGGAGCGAGCTCGCGCAGATACGCTGCGGGGCTGGTGGCGTCGTACGCGTCGGCGAAGCTCGCCTTGAAGCGATTCGCCTCGGCGAAGGTGCGCTCGGAAGCGGGCCCAGGTTCGGGCGCCAGCTCGGCGCTGGGAACGAATTTCGGGAACAATGCAGTCTTTCTGTTCGTATCCATATGTTTTGAATGCGAAAGACTTGTACGCGAATGGTCGTGACTGCGCAATCCTCGGCAGTATTGGCCCGTTGGCCCAGCAAAGTTTCCCTTGCCGCGGGCTCGCGATGATGCCCCCAATCCGTCCCGTCCATGGCCAGTGACGTAGAGGAAGACATCCTGCGCGCCCTCCGCCGCATGACGCGTGGCATCGACTTGCACAGTCGTCGCCTTGCGAACACTTACGGGCTCACAGCCCCACAGCTCGTGTCGCTGCGGGCCGTGCACGCCCTCGGCGAGGTGTCGCCCGGAGCGCTGGCGCGGGCGGTTTCCCTCAGCCAGGCCACCGTGACGGGGATAATAGACCGGTTGGTCGCCCGTCAGCTCGTCACGCGGGAGCGAAAGGCCAAGGATCGTCGTGTGGTCACCGTTTCCCTGACCGAAGCGGGGCGTTTGCTTGCGGAGCAGGCTCCTTCGCCGTTGCAGGAGGCCTTCGTCTGCCGGCTCAAGGCCCTGCCCGAGCCGGCCCAGCTACGCATCCGCGACACCCTCAACGAGGTCGTCGCCATGATGGGGGGCGAGGAGCTGGAGGCCGCGGCCGTGTTGACCACCAGCCCGGCGGCGCAGTCCGTCGGGGAAATTCAAGATGCGCTGAGCGTGGGAGATCCGGACTTCACCGTGGTGGCCGAGCTCGCGACGGATCTCGAGGTGGAATCGGCGAGCCATCGCCAGCCCGCTGCCGCGGGTGGGGGCGCGCCGCCGGTTGGTGACGCCGAGGCCCGGGGCCAAGCGAAAGTCGAGGGCAAAGCGACGGGCGCGGCCGAAGCGACGGGCGAGGACCCGGCAGGGTGTGAGGGCGAGCTCTCGGACTTGGGTTGAGCGGCGCGTCGGCGCTGCGTCGCGCGTGCCCGTCGGCGCTGCATCGCCAATGGCCCGCCCGGGCGCGGAAGGCGGGACTTCCCGTCAACCCTGGGCGCCGCGGGATTCGGAGTGGCCGAGGGTTCGCTCGGGAAACGCCTGATCTCGGAGGCGCCGCTTGAGCTCCGCGGCTTGCGGGAACCCGCCGTCCTGCTTTCGACACCAGAGCTGCGCACCGGCCACCGTGATGCGAAACGTGCCGGGCTGCGTCGACGGCTTGAGCGTGACGGCTCCCAGGTCTTCGGCAAAGGTCGTCAGCAGCTCCTGAGCGAGCCAGGCGGCGCGCAGCAGCCAGCCGCATCCGGCGCAGTACTCGATCTCGACGTGGGGCGCGCCCGGCATCTCCTCGAGGGCAGTATCTCCAGTCGGGTCATGGCCCGTCAACGCCGCCCCGGCAGGGCTCGCCGCGAGCCCCGGTGGCGCGGACGGCGCCCAACGGCTCACGGTCGGCGGGACTCGCACGCGGAGCAAGGCCGGCCGCCTCGCGGTCGGTCGGCTCGGATGCGAGCCGACGCGCGGCGGCCCGTGCCGCATCCCTCGCTCCTCGCTCGGCGCCCGCCGGGGCTTCCGTCCCGCGTTTGCCGAGTCGGGCGCGCCCGCGCGCCGCGCGTCCGGTCCGGGAGCCTTCGGGTTTCGTTCTGCGCGGAGGGGGAGCCGGCCCCGGGCGCCGACTTTTTCACTGCGAAGGGGGGCACGAGAAGCGTACCGTCCAATCGCGCAGCAGCGGCGCTTCCCCGTTGCTGCCGGGGACCATCCTGACCTGCAGCTGAAGCACCGGGCGCAGGGGGAGCCGAGGGTCGACCTGGTCGAGCGCGTCGAACAGGTCGATGGGGCAGTCGGGGGGATCGACTTCGCAGTGCTGCGTGTCTTCGGGAACGGCTCGGGCCACCGCGACCTGTTGAAAGCTTTCTGCCAGGATGTCGTCCTCGCTCGTCCCGGTGCGCACGGCCAGCTCGATTCTCGAGTCGGCGGGGGTGACCGCGTCGTAGTAGAGGAAATCCCACTGGGCGTTGCCTCCGTCGCAGTCCGCCACGTAGAGCAGCTCGTCTTCGATCACCGTTTCGATCGCCGGCTGCGGGGGGGCCGAGCACGGGATGGCCACGTCCAGACGCGTGCCCGGCTGGGCTGCGGCCTCGTCGCACGTGAGCGGACACAGCTGGATGCGCTCCGGTGTGAAGTCCGGGAGCTGGCCGGTGCCGGTGAAGTAGTACTCATCGTTGCTCGTGCAGGATGTAGGGCCGCCGACCTGGACGAGCGCCGGCGCGCTCGAGGCCACGGGGGGGCCTTGGCAGAGCGCGGCTTTCTGGACCAGCGAGTTGCCCTCCGTTTGCCCGAAGCCCACGGAGTTCAGGAACGGGTCCTCGCTCGGATCGGGCGTCGTGCCGGGCAACCACAGGTCCGGGTACTTCCCCGCCGGGTTGTCGAGCCAGGCTCCGGCGAAGCAGGCGGGATTGCGCGTCACCAGCGCAGAGAGGAATTCCGCGTCGTCGAAGGTGTCCACCTGCGCGAGGTGCCAGCCGAAGCCGATGGCGGAGCACCGCGCGCTCGCGTCGATCCACGTCATCGGCCCGTCGTCGTACGCGTAGCAATCCCCGCTCGGCCCGGCAATCTGCCCCGCCGCACAGGACCCTTGCGCATCGGCCACGGGCCCCTCGCAAACGGAGGGGTGGGCGCCGAGGATGCAGCTCCTGTCGGCCCACCGACCTCCGAAGCCGCTGGTGACCATCCGGGTGCACTCGTCGGAGCCCACGGTGAATCCGTCGGGCTCGCCGAAGTCCCACGGCTCGAAAGGCGCGCACGACCCGTCGGGCCAAGCGAAGCTCCCCGAGCCTTTGCGGTTGTATCCGATCTGGATCAGGCTCTGGACGTTTTCCCCGGCGAGCGCGTCGTAGAAGACGCGGGTGAAGATGTTCTCGTCGGGAAAGTTGATCGCCACCAGGTCCCAACCGGCGCCTCGAGCTCGGCATCTCGATTGCGCGTCGTTCCAGATTTGGGGAGTCGTCTCGAAGAAGTAGCAGCTGTTTCCCCACAGGACTTCGTCCGGCTCGCAGTGGCGCTCCACGATGTCCGTCTGCAACACGACGCGCGCCGCGGCAACGTCCACGCTCAGAGGGTTGTCGACCCCCACGCTACAGTCGCTGGCCGCAGCGCCCGCCGCATCGTAGGCGGCCGCCTCGCACAGTGGCGCCGTGCACGGGGCGGGCTGATACGCGGTCCAATTGTCGTCGAAGCGGCACTCCGTCGGATCCTCGGAGCCATCTCGGGGGTTGATCACGACCTCGTCGCCGGCGGAGATTCCGCTGCAGTCGCTCACGATCACGCAGCGCCCGGCGGGGACGGGCTCGCTGAGCGTGCAGTCGGTGGCGGCGGAGAGATCGGGCGCTGGCTCACCCATTCGACCCGGCGGGAGATAGGCGATGCGCAGTCCGGCGGGCGCCTCGGACTGGCCGTGGTTGCAAACCGGAATCTGCGGCGCGACGCTGTCGAAGCAGGTGGCCCCGAGGGAAAGGTCGAACGTCTCGCAGTCGGCATCCAGGCGACTGGGTACGCGCGCCGTGCAGGCCCCGACCCCGGCCGGTACGTCTGGGCAGTGAACTCCGCACTCCGCTACGGCCAGCGCGACGCAGGCGTCCCTCCAGGCGATGACCGGCTCTTTCGGGCTGAGCACCGTGGGCGGCCCCGCACAAATCGACGCGTGAGGATCCGTGGGCTCGCGGCCGCTCCACTGCCCGCCGCTGTCGAGCAGCAGGCCGCGAGAGCTCACGTCCAGCGCCGGTTCGCCGGAGCCCCAGCTCTCGAAGGTGGCGGAGTTGACCAGGCTGCCACCAGACCCGTCCACGACAAAGAAGGGCTGCGCATCCGTGCTCCAGGACCACTCGTTCTCCGTGAACTCGAACCCGCCCAGCCATGCGCTGGAAAGGCCCTGGGCGACGACGAGGTCCTGCAGAAGGTCGTTGTCCGCCTGAGTTCGGCTCTCGGCGAGGCGCCACCCTTCGTCGATGGCGCAGTCGCTCTGGGCCGAGGTCCAGTCCTTCTCGTCGGCCACCGGCAGGTAGCAAAAACCGTTCTCGTCGGAAGCCCCGGTCACGCAGCTGCAGGATTGCCCGAGCGGCGCGCACTGCGTGGCCACCAAGGCGACGCAGGAGGCATCCCACGTCGTGTTGCAGCAGTCGGCGTCGACGTCGCAGACGGCCTGCACGCAGGTGTCGCACCCGGGGTCGAGCGGCGCTCCGCCGCCGACCACGCACGGGTCGTGCTCGCAGGCGACGGTGGCGCCGCAGCAGCTGTCGTCTACGTCGCACACGGCGTCGACACAGCGGTTGCAGCTACTCGAGAGCGCGTTGCCGGCCGTGCACACGCTGTGGCTGCAGCCGCCCTGGCTCGGATCGGTGCAGGTCGTGTTGAACTGGCAATCTCCCGCGGTGTGGCATGGCTCGGTGATGCCCAGGCCGACCTGCGGCACGGGGTAGTCGCCGAGGCTCCCCACCACCCATTCGGAGAGCGGCGAGGCGAGCGGGTCCGTTTCCGGGCGAAGGCCGGAGGCGGGCGCTTCGAGAAACTCACGGCAGAATGCGTTGCACGGGTTGTCGGTGCACCCCGTCGGGTTGGAGAAGGAAAGGAGCGCCAGGTTGCCGACGTCCGCGGCCTCTGCCAGCGTGTAGCTGAAGCCACTCATGCCCCGGCAACTCGACCACTGGCCGCCCGCGCACGATTGCTCTCCCTCGTAACAGCTGACCACGCCCTCGTGAACACCCAGCGTCACCGCGCAGCTCCGGGTGGTGCCTTCCGCGCATGCGGAGGGAGATCCTGCGCGCGGCGTGGTGACCAGGTCGCTCGCAGGAGCTGGGGCCTGCCCCTCTTGCGAGCACGCCAGCGCCGACCATGCCGCCCCAACGGCCAAGCGGCGGCTCCAGCGCGCCGCGGCCGAGCGGGACGGGAATCCACGCTGCCGCCGCTCGTCCGCGAGTGGGCTCATCCGGCCGGGGACGCTGCTGCGCGCTCGGTGTGGTGAGCGGTGCGGTGATGACGGCGGTTGTGTCTGTCGATCTCGGCGGCTCATTCTTAACGTTTCCGGGCAGACCCCACGCAACGAGGGCGAGGCTCTGCCGCTACTCGGTGCACGGTTCGTGCCCGTTTCCGTTCTCGTCGTGCCACGGCGGAGCGTCGCCCCACGTGTTGCACTAGTGAGGGAGTTGCCTTCGGGCAAAGACCCCAGTCGTCTCGGTGGGGTGCGTGCTGCCGAGAAACGCCGCGAGGTCGCGCGGGCGGTTCGCGAACGACGAGCTATGAAAAACCTGCGGACCGGCGCAAAAGTACGGCACCCCCCGCGCTCGACTCGTCCGGGGGGAAACTTAACGCGGTTTCCGTATTCCTGCGCTCAGCGCGCGAGCACCGTCCGATCGACTTCCTCGACCATGAAGCGCGTCACGTCGATGTGGTCGGCCACGAGGCGCTCCCGAGCGGCCTCGAGGTCGCTTCGCGCCGGAGGGGCGTCGAGGAGCTCGTGCACCTTCGCGAGCGCCGGCTCTGCGCGCCGGTGGTTGAATACCAGGCCATATCGGCGCTCCTGGTCGTCGAGGTAACCTCGGTGGGTGGAGTTGACGTACACCGACGGCACTCCCAGGCAGGCAGCCTCGCTGGCGGTGGATGCCCCTTCCGTCACCACCAAGCGAGCAAACGCCAGCACGTCGTGATAGCAGTGGGGCGGGACACTCAGTTTCAGCCGAGCCCACTTCGGGTCCACTCGCCCCCCCTCGGGCACTACGTAGACGTGGTGTCTGCGCAGCAGCCGCGAGAGCAAGTCGTCGAGCGATGGGCCGAGGCCGGACTGCCCGATGTCGTGCAGGGTGTTCCAGGCGGAGGTGCGCACCACGACGTAGTCGAACGGTTCCGGACCCGGCGAAGGCTTTTCTCGCCCATTTTCGAGATTGCGGTTGCCTCTCAATCGCCCGACCACTGCCGGATCGGGGCGGTACCTGTCCGGGTGAAGGAACGACAGCTCGTGGTAGCCCCGGTATTTCTTCTGGCGTGGCCCAAGCGGCTTGTCGAAGCACTCGGGCGTGTAGATCGTCGTGGCGAAGGGGTGGGCGATGCGGTGATTGAAGTGCTGAAACTCACTATCCGTGAACACGAGGTTGGGAACCCCGAAGAGCCTCGCGCTCTGCGTGTAGCTGCCCATCAAGCTCAGCACCACGTCGGGGCGAAAGCGAACGATGGCCGCGGAGACGGCCAGCTGCCGCCGGAGCATTTCCCGAAGCGGAAAGCGGTTGCTGCGGCGGGTGGAGGTGGCCAGGCGGCTCGGGATCCAGTCGTAGGCCTCGAGCAGCTGGCGCATCACGTCTCGATCTCGCGCCAGCATCAGCACCTCGTCTCCGCGCTGACGCCAGATGCGAACCGCGTTCTTGAAGAAGTGTATGTGCGCCGGGTGGTGCGCTTCGATCAGGAGCTTCATCTTTTTCGCGAAGACCTCACGCGCCGCCCACCGGATCTCCTCCCCGCGTGGGCCGCATGGGTGCCGCCGAGAGGCGGGACGAATGGAGGAGACGGCATTGGTTCGTTTCAGCTGGCCAGCGCTTCGATGAGCCTTCTCCGAATGTCGTGCGCTGGCACGATATCTTCGAGGGAGCCGACCCGCTGAGCGCGCTGGACGGTGTGGACCCCGTCGAACTCGGCCGCTACCTCGGCCTGCTTCTCCAGCCGGATGGCATCGAGCAATTTCTCGAAGGCGGCCTTGGCAGAGGAATCGCGCGGAGGTCGTTGACCCGCGACGCGCGGGTCGGCTTGGACACGCGCCCGCACTTCCCGTGCGAACACCACGGCTGCGGCGGGGCCGCCGCCGATCACCGAGGCGAAAGAACCGTCCACGGCGAACGCCCGCAGGCTCGGGTTCAGCTCGCGCGAAAAGACGACATAGGCGCCGCCGTGGTAGCGAGAGACCACGAGGAAGACCAGGGGCCCCTCGAAGTTCACGACCGCCCGCGCGATCTCCGCTCCGTACTCGAGCTGCAACTTGCGCATGCTCTCCGGTGAGCCGTCGAAGCCGGAGAGGTTGGCGAGAATCACCGCTGGGCGGTTGCCGCTGGCCGCGTTCAGCGCACGGGCGATCTTCTTGGAGGATTGCGGGAAGAGCGTTCCGCCGTTCCAATCGGCGGGGCCGTCCAGCGGGCGGTAGCCCCAGCGTGGCACGTTCTGACTCTCGATGCCGAGCAGGCAAACGGCCTTGCCCCCGAGATGAGCGTCCCAGACGATTGCCGTCTCGGCAGCGGCATGGGTCTGCCACCGCTCCAGTGAGCCCCCGTCTTGATCGATGACGGCGCTCATCAGCACGCGCATCGAGAAAGGCTTCTTGCGGCCGGGGTTCGCTTCGTCGCTGAAGAGCTCTCCAACGCTTTCGAACCCGGCGGCCGTGTATGGGCTGGCGCGGATGTCGCGGTCGGCGGGATCTTTCGTCGGAAGATCACGCGGGTGCTTCTCGCCCGGCGCAACGTAGGTGTAGTCGTAGTGCTCGAACAGGATTCGGTACGCGTCTGCCAGGTCGGAGGCGAAGAATTGGGCCTGACCATTCGGCCCCATCACGCGCTCGTAGCCGCCGATGGACGTCTCGTCCTCGGCTGCCACCGAGCCCGAAGCCAGCAGCGCGGCGCGCCCCGTCAAGACCATCGAAGCTCCTGGCGTCATTATCAGCACGCCGCGCGTGTGGAGAAGCATGGTGGCCAGGGAATCCCAGTAGCTCTGAGCGCCCACGTTGACGCCCGCGACGATCATGTGAATCGTACCCCCTCCCTGCGTGAAGGTGACGATGCGGCGCACGACGCGCGCGGTGGCGTCGAGATTCTCGGTGCCGCTATCCATGGCGATGCGCGCGCCGCTGGACACGGGCAACCATTCCACCGGGAGCTCGAGCTTCTCGGCCAGGTCGATGGCCGCTACCACGCGGTCGCATTCCGGGTCCGCCAGCGCGCCCATGTCTCGCGTGGGGTCGGAAAGGATGAGCACGCGACGCATGCCTTCGGGCACCTTTCGCGTCGGGGTGTTGATGATTCCGAACACGACGGAGCTCGTGTTTTCGCCCGGCTTGCGACCGGCCACGCTGACGGCGACGGGCGCGTCCGTTTGCAGGTCGAGGTCGTACTCGGCGAAGCTCCCCTGCGGCAGCACCCCGGTGGCATCGCGCCCCATGCGCAGGTCGGGCGTGCGCGCCCCGCCGCCGAGCATGCGGATGATCTCGTACGGGTAGGAAAGCCCTCGCCGCTTCGCCGTGATGACGCGTCGCGTGTACTCGTCCATCGGCAATAGCGGTGCGCGATGCGGCTCGCGCCACAGAATGTCGATGCCGCCCCCGGAGACCTCGCTGATGACCACTTCCACGCTGGTGGCGCCCAGGCTCGGTTTGCGCGGGTCGATCACGGACATCAGCACCGTGACGCGTTCCAGGCCCAGATGCCGCGTCGCCGGATACAGCTTCGAGGAGAGCTCGCGCGTGGCTTCGCGATCCGCCGTGACCGAGTGGGCCAGCGAAAGGACGATCCGATTCCACTGCAGCCGGCGCCGCGGGTCCTGCGCCGAAACGATGGCCCGCATGGTGCGGGCCGCCTCGTGAAAGCTGCGTTCGAAGATGGGAAACAGGCTTTCCAGATCACCGTTCTCCGTCGCGGGCCGGTCGAGAATGTCGGCCATCACGAAGATGCGCTCGTCGTCCGGCTGCTCCCGGCTCCTGCCCGCGAAGCAGTAGATGTCGCTCGGCGAGACGAAGCGGGTGAGTTGGAAGCTCGAGTAGCGAGCGAGATCGACGCGGCTCGCCGTCTGTTGATGCAGCTCGTGCAGCTCGGCCTTCGACACGCCGCTGCGCCCTTGGCGCCACGTGTGATGTCGGCTGGGCTGACCGGGCTGCACCAGCGAAAGGGAGAAGCTCCGAGCCCGCAGGTCCTCGGTGACGGCTCGGTCGAGCTCCGCCAGCCAGCTCGGCGCCTCGGCGGGATCCTCGACCACCACCACCAGCTCGAGCTCCGCGGCGTCGTATGCGCTGCCCCCCGCGCAGAGCTCGCGCGCGCGCCGAACCGCGTCTTGGGCGGCGGCGCTCTTGGCGAGCACCGTGCTGCCGTGGTTGAAGCGCATCAGCACCGTATCCGGGGCGAGGCTCTCGTCCTTCTCGCGGACGACGGGTAACAGGGGCGCGTGGAGGCGGCGCACGAACGCCGCCAGCGCGATGGCGCGCCGAGCCTCTTCCGGGGCGGAGAGCCAGCGCTCGATCTGGATGAAGCGCCGCCGCGGCGCCAGCGCCAGCTCGCGCAGAACGTCGTCGGGCGGGGCGAGGGGGCCGGCCTTGTGCTCGAGCCAATCTTCCAGGCGCTGCGTGGTTCGCTCCGCGGCGCGTTCCAGCTCCGGACGCTCGTAGATGCGGTAGCCGGCGGAAACGGCGGCGTCGGCCACGCTGTCGGGCACGTGCCCGCGCAAGGCGGCGATACGCCACAGCGCATCGCGCAGCTGGCTGTCGCCGCTGAGGTCGAAGCCGGCCTCCACGAGCCCGATCACCCGCTGCAAAATCGCGCTGATCAAGCGGAAGCGCAGCGCCGGGTTGTTCTGCGAGGTGAACAGCCGCAGCACCACCCGCTCGAGGTCGTCGCTGTACTCGAGATCGCCCACCCCGTAGTGAGCGAGGGCCTGCCGCAGCTTGGTCAGGAAGGCCTCGGAGAGCCCGGACCCGCCGGCGCGCATGCGACGAACGAAAGTGCGCAGTTGGGCGTTTGGCGAAGGCCCGAGCTCCGCGTGGGGGCGCCCCGTCTGGTTGCGAGTGAGCACCTGCTCGATGTCGGCGAACACCACCAGCTGACGCCGCACCTCGGAGAGCTTGGCGAGCAGCGCCCGGCTCATCTCCTTGGTCACCGGTGCTTCGAACAGCGCAATCAAGCTCTGCACGCGCTGCTCGTAGGCGTCGTAACCGAGGACGATGCGGCGCACCTCTTCGTCCACCGAGCGCACCGCCTGATCGAGCAAGGCTGGGTCGGCATTCTGCGCGCCGACCAGGTCGGGGACTCGCAGGGGGTTGCGATCGTCGTCCACGAAGAGCGTGCTCAGCGGGTCGCGTTCGTCCGGCAACCTCAGCTGTGGCCCGGCCTGACCGCCCGCGCCCTCCTCGCTGGCCGGGTCGATGATCAGCAGCGCCGCGCCGGCCGGCACCTGCTGGCCTCGGCGCACGCACACCTCGACCACGGTGCCCCCCACGGGAGCGTCGAAGCCGATTTCCATCTTCATCGCTTCGAGCAAGCCCAGCGGTTGCCCGGCTTCCACGCGTTGGCCCTCTTCGACGTTGATGGCCACCACCATCGAGGGGGTGGCGGCGCACACTCGGCCCGCCGTCTGCCGGCCGAAGCTGTGTACGGTGCCTTCGACCTCCACGCGGATGCTGGCGTCGCCCACGTCGTAGAGCACTCGCAGGTCTTGCCCGGCCATCTGCAGGCGCGCCGCGTGGCTGCCGGAAACGGAGAGCTGCGCGGAGGCGACGCGGCCGTCGAGGTGAACTCGGTAGCGGTTCGAGCCGGAGGCGAACACGTGGACGCGCAGCTGGCCGCCTTGATACGTCAGATCGATCTCTTGCCCGCTGGATTCGGGAACCTTGTCGTGCGTGATGTTGCCCGCGTCGGCGTAAAAGTTGGCTCGCAGCGTTTGGCGGAGCTCCTGATAAGTCAGGATGGAGGCCAACACCAGCGCCTCCGCGGCGAAGTTGCGCACGGGAACACGACTCTCGTTCCAGCGGTCGAGCCAAGTAGTGTCGACCTTGGCCTCGCGGTACGCCGGCGTGTCCAGGAGCTCGAGGAGGTAGCTCTTGTTGGTGGCCCCGCCCAGAATCACCAGGTCGAAATCGCGCAGGGCGCAGGCGAGCCGGGCGCGCGCCTCTTCCCGCGTGTCGCCGCTGGCGATGACCTTGGCGATCAGTGAGTCGAAATCCGAGGGCACGCTGCTGCCGGGGGCGACTCCCGTGTCGATTCGTAGCCGCGGCCCGAATGCCGGGTCGAAGCGGCCAATCTTGCCGGGCGCCGGCAGGAAGCCCGCGTCTGGATCTTCGGCGCAAACCCGCGCTTCGATGGCGAAGCCGCGCTCCGGGGCGTCGAGAGGAGGCAGATGCTCTCCGCGGGCGATGCGGATCTGGAGCTGCACGAGGTCGGTGCCGGTCGTCTCCTCCGTGATGCCGTGCTCGACCTGGAGGCGCGGGTTCATCTCCAGAAAGAAGTAGTCCGGACCCTTCACGAGAAACTCGACCGTGCCGACGCCGCGGTAGCCCGCTTCGCGCGCGAGGCTGGCGGCCGAGTCTTTCAGCGCTCGGACCATCAGCGGCGGAATGCCGCTCGGAGGCGCTTCCTCGAGCACCTTCTGGTGCCGGCGCTGCACGGAGCAATCGCGGCAGCCGAGGGCGACGACCTCGCCGTGCGTGTCCGCCACGATTTGCACCTCCACGTGACGCCCGCCCTGGACCATTTTCTCCATGAACAGGCGGTCGTCGCCGAAGGCTCCTCGGGCTTCCGCCGCGGCGGAACGAAACGCCTCCGCCAGATCTTCCTTGCGGCGAACCATGCGAATGCCGCGCCCGCCGCCGCCCGCCGAAGCCTTGATCATCAGCGGGAATCCGATCGCCTGGGCGTGCGTGCTCGCCTCTTCCTCGTTCTGAACGACCCCTTGGCTCCAGACCGTGACCGGGACGTCGGCGCGCTCGGCGAGGAGCTTGGAGGCGATCTTGTCCCCGAGCTCCCTCATCACGTCTGGTGGAGGACCGAGGAAGCGCATGCCTTCCGACTCGACGCGGCGCACGAACCGGGGGTCTTCGGAGACGAATCCCCAGCCGGGCCACACGGCGTCGGCTCCGACGTGCTCGAGGCGTTCGATGAGCAGGTCGTGATCGAGGTAGGCGGCGACTGCGGTGGTCTTCGTGGGGAGCCTCAGCGCGATATCGGCGTGACGAACGAACGGCGCGTCGCGATCCACGTCGGTGTACAGAGCGATGACCTTCAGCTCGTTGCCCTCGAGGGCTTCGAGGGACTTGACGGCGCGAATGCAGCGCATTGCCGCCTCTCCTCGATTCACGATGGCGAGGCGTCGGATGGGTCGAATGTCGGACAAAAGAGACTCCGCAGCAGGGGCGCGCCACGCCGCTCGGAGAAAGAACGAGGGGGAGCGTGGCCGTCCGCTTCTACATTTCGCTGGCGCGGGCTTCTACTCCCAAGCGGAATCGCGACGGATGAGCTTCCCGCTGGCTGACCGGGGGGTTCGTGTCCCCCTGGGGCATTTTGCCGCGGTGCATCTGCGGGCGCTCGCGGTGCCGCCTCCTCGCCACCCCCGCGGCCGCGCAGCGCCGGCGCGGCTTGTCGACGGCTGCATTGCGTCGTCGGAGCGGCCTGGAGGCGCCCCGTCCGGAAGCTGAGCGCCTGCGAGCGGGCGCTACCGCCCTGGCTACGGAGCGCGCAGGATCGTCTTGCGATAGTGGGCCAGCTCGGCGATCGAGTTTCGGATGTCGACGAGGGCATCGTGCTCGCCACCGAAAGGCTTCTTGAAGACGGCTTTCTCTCCATACCAGGTGCGCGCCAAGATCTTGAGGGAGCTCACGTCCAGCAGGCGATAGGTCAGATACGAGGAGAGCCCGGGCATGTAGCGCTCGAGAAAACGTCGATCCTGCCAAATCGTGTTGCCACACAGCACCGCCCCGAAGGGGCACCAGCCCGCGACGATTTCCAAGAGCTGCTGCTCGGCCTTGCGCGTGTCGATGGTGGACTGCCGCACCCGCTCCACCAACCCGTTCTTGTCGTGCATTTGGCGCACGAAGGGGCTCATCGAGGCCAGCTCGTGCTCGGGTTGCCAGACGTCGCAGCAGAACTCTTCGAGAGGGGTCAACTGGCCGTCGGTGATGATGAGCGCGGCCTGCAGGATTCGGTCGTGGCTCGGGTCCAGCCCCGTCATCTCCAGGTCGAGCCAGGCGAGATGGGACGGGTCCTGCCGCCGCTCGGGCTTTTGGTCGACGTCCACTTTTCCACTGCCGCCCTTGGCTTTGCTGGCTTGCGCGCTCATGAGCCGCCACGCTACCGCCCTCCGGGCTCGCCGGCAAACTGGCGCCCAACTCCGCCGTGCGTCGGCGGCCCGCGCCGGCGAAGGGGACGCCGCCGGGCGCTGCGCGGCGGCCCCGGGGGCGGCAACATTGTGTGATGGGCATTTGCTCTTCGCAGAGCGGGCCGAGTAGCATCCGGCGATGGTCGTGCTCGGAATCGATCCAGGAACTCTCCACCTCGGCTGGGGCGTGGTTCGGTCGTCGGGCAGCCGCGTCGTGCATCTGGGCCACGGGGTGATCGACGCGCCCTCGCGCTGGACCCTCGCGCGTCGTCTCCTGCACCTCGAGCAGGGGCTCGCCGAAGTCATCGAGCGCTTCGAGCCCGCCGCGGGATCGGTAGAGTCCTTGTTCTTCCACAAGGACGCCCAGGCTGCAGCGAAGCTCGGGCACGCTCGTGGCGTGGTGCTTCTCAGCTTGGCTCGGGCGCAGGTCCCCGTGTTCGAGTACCCCCCGGCCCGGGTGAAAAGTACGATTGCGGGCCACGGGCGGGCGGACAAGTCGCAGATGGTGCGCATGGTGCGAACCCTACTGAGCCTTTCCGAGCCACCCCGGGAAGACGCAGCCGACGCGCTCGCGCTCGCCATGACGTACGTGCGCCGCGCGCGCGTCGAGCTGGCGCTCGGTCGGCGCGCGGCGGCGGGAGGCGGGCCAGCGCCGAGCCCCTCGGGTCCAGGGGTCTCGGGTCCAGGTGCCTCCGGTCCGGGGGTCTCGGATCCGGGGGTCTCGGGTCCAGGTGCCTCGGGTCGGAGCGCCTCGGGTCGGAGCGCCTCGGGTCGCAGCACGGCCAGCCCACGTGCCGCGAGTCGCAGCAAGACGAGTCGGGCCGGGCTGCGGCTGGTTCGGCGCGTCTGAGGCGGACACTGGCCGGGCTCGCACCCCGCGCGTTTTCGCCTTTCGACGAGCCACTTGACTCGATTGGTGGACCGGTCACCGAGCTCATCCCACGGGAACTGCGCGCTTCCAGGGCTCCTGTGCCGTGTTCTGGGAAAACGCCGGCCGATAGGTCGTTTTGACGGCTCGGGGGAAGTGTGCAGGCGGGCTGGGAGTAGGGTACAGCAGGTGCGATAGGTCACATGAGTCGAGGAAAGTGAAGGACAGGCGTATTTTGGTGTTTGCTCGAAACCAGCTGGCCGGGATTCTGGGCGCTTCGCTGATTGCCCTGGGGGGCGCGTTCACCCTACCCAGCGCGGCGGAGCCGCCGTCGGCGGCGGGCTCTGATGTCGCCGACGGGGAGCTGGGGGCGGATGAGATCGCCGAGCGCGTCCAGGCGTTCTACGATGGGGCGAAGACCTTCCAGGCGGCGTTTCACCAGCGCTACACGATCTTTGCATACAACAAGCGCAAGGAGAGCCGCGGCCAGGTTGCCTTCGTGAAGCCGGGCAAGATGAGCTGGCGGTACACGAGCAATGGCAACCGGGTGGTTTCCGATGGCAAGACGCTGAAAATCTACGAGGCCGAGAGTAGCCAGCTCTACGAGCAGGAGGTGACCAAGAGCGCCTACCCTGCGGCCCTCTCGTTTCTGCTCGGCGAGGGCAAGCTCGAGGCCTCCTTCGCGCTGAAGAAGATGAGCGCAAAGACCATCGGCTTCAAAGGCGGATACGTGCTGTTGGCCTCGCCCCGCGAGCCCACGCCGGCTTATCAGAAGATGCTCTTGTTCGTCGACGCGAAGACGTTTCAGGTGCGGCGCGTGCTCTTGATCGACGCACAAAAGAACAAGAACGTGTTCGATTTCTCAGAACCCCGGGTAAACTTGGCGGTTCCGGACTCGGAGTTTCGGTTCAGTCCGCCGAAAGGCACCCAGATCATCAAGCCTTGAAGGCGATAGCCAATGTCAGCGAATGCGGAAGGGCCCGCCTCGAAGTCTTCCGTTTCCGGGCAACAGCCTACCGGAGCGGAGCCGGCACGCTCCGAGGGCGCTCCGCCGGCTCGGCCCAGCTCCGGCCCGCCTCGACCGGATCGTTCGGCGCGCCGGCGAGCGACGCGATCGGCCGCGCGTTCGTCGGGGGTTGCGCCGGCCCCGCCGCGCGCGCTCGATCCGTCCGCCCGCTCGAGCGCTCCGCCGCTGCCGGGTGACTGGGAAGAGCATGAGCCGTTGTCCGATGGTGCCCAGTCGTACGGAGCAGGCATGGAATCGCAGCCGCCGCCGAGCGAGCAGCCTCTGGAGCCCGTGGAGCCGCGGCCGGTGACCCCTGTTGCGGCTCGGCAGCCCTCGCCCCCCGAGCCGAGCCAGTCGTCGTCGGGGGCCGACCCGATTGCGGCCGAGCGGGCGTCGCCGCACGCGCCGGGAGAGCGGGTGGAGGTCCCTTCGGTGGCAGCCGCAGCCGTGCTGGAGGAGCCCGCGGTCGTTTGGCCCGAGCCGGCGCTCGAAGGGGGCCCGGGCACCCGGGCGAGCGAGTCGGCTCCACCGGAGCCGGCCTCACCCGATTCGATGCCGCCGGAGTCGATTCCGCCTGGCTCGATCACTCTGGAGGCGAGTCCGGTCGAGCCGTCGCTCGTCGAGTCGAGCGCCGCCGATTCGATGGCGCCCGAGCCGTCTGTGTCGGACCGTGGCCCGGGCGAGGAGGCGCTCGGATCGACGGCGGCCGCGGCGGTCCCCGATCTGCCCGGGGCCGCTTCCCGTCTCGACGCGTCGGGGCGGGCTCCGAGCGCGGGCGCGCCGCCGCAGGCTCTGCCGTCCGCCGACGCCGAGGCGCCCGAGGCGCCCGAGGCGCCCGAGGAATCGGTCTCCTCACCGCTCACGTTCGAGCCTGCGGACGAGCAGCCCGCGCCAGCGCAGGAGTCGTGGTTCGGGCCCTCGACACAGACGGGTTCCCCGGCCCGGGCGGCGCCGGAGCCCGAGGGAGCCGAGCCGCTCGCCGCGGCGCCGGCCCCTGGCCGTGCGGTTCCTGCGCAGCCCGTCGATGCCTCGTCGGGGCGGGGCTTGGAGGCCCGGGACCCTTCGGGCCCCGCGTTTGCCGATTCTACGCCGCCGGAGCCGGTTCGACCTCGCGCCGAGTCCAAACGCCCGTCGACCCCCCCGTCTCGAGCTGGCTCGCCGCGTGCTTCGGCCCGCCCCGGCGCCGCAGAGCCCATCGTGGCCGTCGAGCAATTGGGCAAGTGGTACGGCAAACTGCAGGCCGTGCGGGACCTCTCCTTCCGTGTCCGGCGGGGCGAGGTCGTCGGCTTTCTGGGCCCCAACGGCGCGGGCAAGTCGACGACGCTGCGCATGCTCGTCGGCTTTCTCGGGCCGACCGAAGGCAGGGTCGTGGTGTGCGGGCACGACGTCGTGGAGTCGCCCATGGAGGCCCGTCGCAATACCGGGTACATGCCGGAAGCCGCGCCATTGCCCCCCGAGATGCGCGTCGGCGAGTATTTGACCTTTCGAGCCCGGCTCAAGGGCGTCGCCCGCAAGTCGATTCGATCGCACGTCGACGACTGCCTGGAGAAGGCCGGCGTGGGCGACGTGCGCCGGCGGCTGATCGGCACGCTTTCACGCGGGTATCGTCAGCGCGTCGCCCTGGCCCAGGCGCTCGTCGGCAGCCCGCCGCTGTTGATCTTGGATGAGCCGACGGCGGGGCTCGACCCCAACCAAATCCGCTCGGTTCGTCGGCTCATTCGCCGCCTGGCCAAGGACCACACCGTGATCCTCTCGACGCACATCCTCAGCGAGGTGGAGACGACGTGCAATCGGGCGATCGTTCTGCACGAGGGGCGACTGGTGGCGCAGGGCCCCATCTCCGATCTCACGCGCCGCGTCGGGCCGAGCCGTCAGCTGCAACTCGTGCTCTACGACCCACTGGCCCGGGGGCGCGAGCTGCTTGCGTCTCACCCGAGCGTGCTGATCGTCCAGCCGCACTTTTCGGGCGAAGACCCCGACGTGGTGGAGGTGCGGGTGGATTTGCGCCCCACGCTTCAGCCCGCGGAGGCGATTTTGCAGGCGATGGTCACGTCCCTGGTCGAGGCTAGCGTGGGCATTCGAGCCGCCACCGTTCGCACCACCGGCCTCGAAGAGGTCTTCGAGCGCCTCACGCGCACCGGGGGGGCATGACGGCCGTCTGGTCGCTGTATTTGCGTGAGATGTTGGGCTTGTGGGTCGCGCCCTTGGCGTGGCTCGTGCTGTTCACGTTCTTGCTCCTGCAGGGCGTCAGCTTCTATCTCGTCGTCGACTACTTCTCGAACTTCGCGGATCTCGCCATCGACCAGGGGCCCGTGCAGAGCTACTTCAGCTCCTTTTTCGTGCCGATTTCGATCCTGCTGACCTGCCCGATGTTGACGATGGGGGTGGTGGCGGAGGAGCGGCGAAGCGGCACCATCGAGTCGCTGCTGACGGCCCCCATCAGCCCCGCCGCCGTCGTCTCCGCCAAATATGCCGCTGTCTTCAGCACCTATGCGCTGCTCTGGCTGCCGACTCTGCTGTACATCTTCATCATCCGGAACGTCGGCCCGCTCGACTGGTTCGTGATTGCTTCGAGCTACGCGGGGGTGTTCGGCGTCGGGGGAGCCTATCTGGCGGTGGGCGTGTTGATGAGCACCTTGACCCGCAGCCAGCTCGCTTCGGCCGCGTTGACGGTGGGCGCGTTGTTCGGGCTCTTCATCGTCGGCGTCGGGGAGCAGGTGTTCGACACGGGGGCCCTGCAGCAATTCTGCGCGCACGTATCCATGCTCTCGCAGCTCGACGACTTTTCCCGAGGCATCGTGCGGTTCGATTGCATCGTCTTCGACACGAGCCTGACCGCGTTCTGCCTCTTCTTGGCGGTGCGCGTGATGGACTCCTGGAGGTGGGGATGAGTCGCTCCAAGCCCCCGGGAGAGGGGAACGCGGGGGCCCGATCGGCGCGCCACCTTTCACGTCAGCTGGCGGTCTATTCGAGCGTCGGTGTCCTCGCCGCGGCGATCCTGCTCGTCGCCGTCAACATTCTGGCCTGGCGCCACCCGATGCGCTGGGATGCCACGAGCTCGGGGCTCTTCACGCTCTCCGAGCCGACGCTGGAGACCTTGAACGGGCTCTCCGAGCCGGTCGACATTTTCGTCTTCCTTGCCCGCTCCGATCCGCAAATGGGGGCGACGCGCGGTCTCCTCGAGCAGTATCGAGCCAGCTGCTCGCGCCTTTCGATCCACTACGTGGATCCGGAACGGCAACCGGCGCGGTTCGTCGCGCTCCAGCGCAAATATCGCCTCGGAGAAGGGCGTGCGGAGCGGGGTCAGCTGGTCAGCGATGCCGCGCTGTTGGTCGTTTCCGGCGCGGAACGCTGGGTGATCGGCCCGGAAGAGGTCACCCGATACGACGCCGAGCGGGCGACGTTGCAGCCCGTGCTCGAGCAGGCGCTGACGGAAGGGATTCGTCAGGTGCTGCACCCCGAGCCCACGGTGGTTTGCTTCGATTCCGGGCACGGGGAGGCCTCGGCACAGGACGGAGGTCCCCAGGGGCTCGCCGAGTTGGGCCAAATGCTCTCCACCAACAACTACGAGCAGCGCACGGTCAACGTCGCCGCGGCCTCGTCCGCGCTTTCGCTGTCGAGCTGTAATCTGTTGGTCCTCGCCGCCCCCTCGCGCCTGGTGACCGCACAAGCCGTGGGGCGGATCGTCGCCGAGGCCCAGCGCGGCCTCAACATTCTGGTCGCCACCAGCCCCCTCTTGGACGACTCGGGGCGCGTGCAGCCGAGTGGGCTCGATCCTCTGCTGGGTTCGTTCGGGATCGGGTTCGGCAGGGAAATCATCCTCGAAGGAGACACGGATCGGCGCCTGCCAGTCGGTATCGGGGAGGTCTTCTTGGTCAATCCCGTAGCCCACGAGGTCACGGCGGGGATGGTGGCCGGGGAGCAGCCGCGCCACCGGGCGGTGGTGCAGCTCGCCCAGTCGGTCTCGGCCAGGCCGGGGGCAGAAGACGCCCACGGCCTCCTGCAGACGTCCGCGCAGGCGTTCTCTCTGCGCGACCCTCGCAAGCTCGCCGAGGTGACGGCCATCGATCAGATCGAGCCGACCGCCACCGGCCCGTTTTTCGTCGCGATGGCGTCGTCGCTACCCATGTCGCGCTCCAAGACGCGCCCGCGCCCGGCCCGGCTCGTGGCGATCGGGAGCGCCGCGCCGCTCGCCACGGCCACGCTGCGCGACCCCGCCCTGGTGGGGAACCGTCGCTTCGTCGAGAGCGCCGTTTCCTGGCTCGTCTCGCGCCCAGCGTTGATCCGCCTTCCGGACAAGCCAGGGCGCAAGACCGCCATGCGCTTGACCGAGGGCGCGATGGGCGAGGTGGGGCGCTACGTGCTTTTCTACATGCCCGTCACGGCACTCCTGCTCGGTGGCTTGCTCCTCTTTCGCCGCCGCTACGTCGGCGCCACCGATGGGGTTTCGGCGGCTCGGAGCGGAGGGGGGGGCGCGTGAGCCTGCTTTGGAGGGCCCGCCTGATCAACGCGGCGCTGTTGGTGATCGCTTCGGCGGCGACGGCGTTGTGCTACGTCGAGCTCGATCGCCCCGATCCGGTCCAGCTGCAGGCGCGGCGGCAACATCTGCTGCCGATCTACCGCGCGGACGAGGTGCAGCGGGTGGTCGTCGTTTCCGACGGGCAACGCACGGTCATCGAGCGCGGGGCTTCCGCCGCGCCACCGCCGGAGGCGGAAGAGGGCTCCCCCCTCCCGGGCCTGGCCCCGGCGGACGAGGACGAGCCACCGCCCGGGCCCCGCTGGGTGCTCGCCGAGCCCTTCGAGACGGACGCGGATCCGGCCGCCGTGGACAAGCTGCTGAGCACCTTGCGCTATGCGACGTGGTTGCGAGAGCTGGAGGAGCCGCCGCCCGGCGGTTTCGGCCCGACGGCGGCCCCCCCCTCGCCTGCGGTCACGCCGCCCGGAGATGCCGGAGCGCTCCCCGCGGGCCCCACCGACAGCGGGGCGTCTCCGACCGCCGCCGCTGCGGGCTCCGTCGCGCCCGGCGCCGCCCTTCTCGAGGTGGACATGGGCTCCGTGGGGTACCGCTTGACGCTCGGGGGACTCAGCGTTTCACCGTCCGACTCCCGCTACGTCAGGCTGGAGCGGCTGGGGCCGGGAAGCTCCCGCCCGCGCTATTTCGTGATCGGGCCGCGCTTGGTGCGAGAGGTGTTCGTCGATGGCGACGTATTCCGCGGTCGGCAGATCGTGCCCTACAGCAAGCGGTCCATCCGGCAGCTCATCTTGTCGAGCGCCGCGGGGGTGCGCCGAATCGCGCGAACGGACGGCGTGTTCCGCTTCGACGGGATGGAGGAAGGCCAACGCGTCGAGCGGCGCGGGCTCGATCGAATCTTTCTCGCTCTGGCCCGCTCGGTCGCCGACCCCCTGATCGACGTGAACGTCGCGCGGGCCGCGCTGAGCGTGCAGTCGTCGATTCACATTTCCCTCTTGCCCCTCGATCCGGATCGCCCCGAGGCGAGCCTCGAGTTCGGCGGGGATTGTCCGGGCCAACCGGGCAAGGCGCTCGCGCTACGGCACTTGCCGGAGCCCATCGCGGGGTGCGTGAGCCGCGGCGTGGTGGCGGCGCTGCGCGAGCCCGCCGAGGTGCTCATCGACCGGGGCCTGTTCAGTCTCGGGCAAGACGAAATCGACACCCTGCGCATCCAGGCTCACGAGCGCGGCCTGGAGCTCGTGCGGCGGGGCGGGGGCTTTCAGATGCGGCGTTCCGGCGCGGGGGCGGAGCTGGTCGACGTCGAGCGGGAGGTGGCCGAGGATCGGCTGCGCCGCATCCTCGGTCTGCGCGGAGACCTGTTGACGGGAAGGCACAAGCCTTCCGGCAGCGCCGCCTTTTCGGGCGCCCGCGTCACGGTCGAGTCCTCGGCGGTGCCGGGCAAGGAGCGGGTGGTCGAGACGGTGCTCGTCTCCAAGCCGCGCAAGGCGGGCAGCGTCTGGGTGCACCGCGAATCGGATGGAGCCGTGTTGCTGCTCTCTGCCCGCGAGGCCCTCGCGCTGGAGCCCGACTCCACCCTGCTGAAGTCCCGGCAGATCTTCGACTACTCGCTTTCGCAAGTTCGCGGCATTCGGATCGAACGCGGTCGGGACTCGCAGGCGCTGAAGCGCAGCGAGGCGGGCGCCGTGGAGTTGGTGGCTCCGAGGGGGTACTCGGTCGACGCCGGGCTGGCCGCCGAGCTCACGGACACGGTGCGCAACATCGAGGCATCCCGCTGGGTCATGGACACCACCACCAAAGCGTTCGGCCTCGCCAAGCCCGACGCCGTGGTGACCCTCGAGCTCGAGGTCGATGGCCGGGAGCTCACGCGGACCCTTCGGATCGGGGATGCCGCGCCCGGCGGCTACTATGCCAGCGTGGACAGGAACCCGGGGCTGTTCATCCTCCCTCGGCGGGTCTGGCGTGTGCTCGACACGTGGCTGATCGACCGGGGCGTGTTCCGGGCGGAGGCCGAGTCGATTCACGAAATTTCGATCGACGTCCGGAAGCGCGGCAAGCTCTTGGTTCGGCGTGTCGGTGGCGTCCTCACGGTGCTCAAATCGCCCGAGACGTTCGACCCCGACGCGCTCCCGGACCTGGTGCACGCTCTCGAGGACATGCACCCCGAAGCCGCCGTCCACCTGGGCAAGCCGGCTCGCGGAGAGGGCTTGCGGCGCCCGCCGGTGTCCGTCAAGGTCCGCCGGCGTTCCGAGAAGAACGTGGGAATGTCCGCGCTCTCCTACACCATCGGCAGCCGCGACTCTTTCGACGGGGCCAGCGTATACTACGCTCGGCGGTCGGGCGTGAACGCCGTCTACGCCCTGCCGCGAATGCAGGTACAAGCCCTGTTGGATCTGTTTTGATGCGGCCCCTGGCTTCACCCTCCTTCGCCCCTTGGGCGTGCTCGCCCCCGCCGCCTCGGCCCCCCTCGACCGGGGGGCGGGCGGGCCTCCCCTCCAGACCATGCCCACTCTGAGCGAAAGCGCTCGCCTGCTGCGGGACTACATCGCGATCCCCTCCGTCAATCCCATGGGGCGCAAGGATGTCGACGCACGCCTCTGCGGGGAGACCCGCTACGCCGAGCGGGTGCGCGAGGGGCTTTCGAGGTTGGGCGTGGACAGCGTGTTGGTGGGGCAGGGCGATCGAAAGAGCGTGGTGGGTCAGGCCCTGGCCAGCAGTCCCCGCGCGGAGACCCTGATGGTGGCCTCGCACCTCGACACCGTGCCGATCGACAGCATGACAATCGACCCGTTCGACCCGGTCGTCGAACGGGGGCGAATGTACGGGCGCGGGTCGTGCGACACGAAAGCGGGCCTGGCGGCGCTGATGGTGGCGCTGGAGCGCGTGCTTTCGCGGGGGACGCTGCGCCGCAACGTGATCGTGGTGGGCGAGGCGGACGAGGAGAAAGACAGCGTCGGCGTGGGGGACGTGCTCGAGCACCTGGCGGGCCGCAGAGCAGATTTCGCCGTCGTCACCGAGCCCACGGAGATGAAGCTCGTGGTGGCCCACAAGGGGACCGCCATCGTGCGCGCCGAGGCGCGCGGCCAGGCGTGCCACAGCTCCGGTCCCGAGCACGGGCGCAACGCCATCGTGGCAATGGCGCGGGCCATCGACAGCCTCGGGCACCTCGAGTCGCGATTTCGGCAGCGTGTGCACCCGCTCCTCGGTCGCGCCACGCTGTCCGTGGGGCTGATCGGCGGGGGGCAATCGCCCAACATCGTTCCGGATCGCTGCTGGGTGGTCACCGATCGGCGCACGCTGCCCGGCGAGACGGAAGAAGGCATTGCCGACGAGATCCGCGAGCAGTGGCAGAGGGATCGAATCGAGGGGGTGGAGCTGGTCGAAGTCCGCCTGGGCAAGCAGCCCCTATCCATCGATCCGGCATCCCCCGCGGCGTTGCGTTGCCTGGACGTGCTGCAGCGTTGTGGCTGCGCTGCCGAGGTCGATACCGTTGCGTTCGCCACCGACGCCGGGCTGTTCGCCGCGCAGGGCATTCCCTCGCTGGTGCTCGGCCCGGGATCGATCCGCCAGGCTCACACGGACCGCGAGTGGGTCCCCCTCGACCAAGTCGACATCATGGCTTCGGTGTACGAGCGGCTTCTGGAGGACGCCTGAGCCGCTCCTCGGGCGAGTGGGGGGGGCGCGCGGAGGGAGGCCAGCGGCGGCGCCTCGACCGCGTCCACGCGCGATTCGGCCGCGGCGCCGCTCGAACGCGGGGCGCACGCGCGCTGCTGGCGGCGCTGGTGGTCGGGCTGATTTCGGTGGCTTCCCGCGCCGGTGCGTGGAACGAGAGCGGTCATCGTCAGATCGCCCTGTCGGCCTACGAGCGGCTGCCGCCCGCGGAGCGAGCCGCCTGGCTCGCGGTGCTGCAGCGGCATCCCCGCTATCGCGAGGACTTTTTGGGTCGGCTGCCACCGCGTCTGGCGCCGGGGCAGCGCGGCGCGTGGCTGTTTTCCCAGGCCGCGGTCTGGCCGGACATCGCTCGCGGCCAGCCCCGGTACCATCGGGCCGACTGGCACTACGTCAACCAGCGCCTGGAGCTACGTCGGGCGGGCCTCGGCGAATGCCCTCCCATCGCGCCCGTCGAACGACCCGCGTCCGAGGCGCAGGTCCATCACCTGCCGGCCGCGCTCGAGTGGGCGCGCGCCACCTTGAGGCGACAGAGCGCCCCGGCTGCACAGCAGGCCATCGCCCTGAGCTGGCTGCTGCACCTGGTCGGCGACGCGCACCAGCCCCTGCACACCGTTGCCGTTTTCGGCGAAGGGCGGCTGCGCGAGGGGGACCGCGGAGGCAATCTGGTAAGGGTGCGGGGCGGTAAAACGCTGCACCATTACTGGGATGGGCTCCTGGGGGACGGGCGGTCGATGCGGTCTGTCTACGCGCGAGCGCGAAGGCTTCCCGAGCCGCCCTCGGCGCCGGCGGCAGCCGGGTGGCTTTCCGAGGGCTGCGCCCTCGCTCGGCAGCGCGTCTACGTCGCCCCGCTGGTCGAGGCGCTGGTGCGGTTCCAGCACGGCCGGTCTGCTCGCGCGCCGTTTCGACCGAGCCAGGCGTATCGCAAAGCCGCCACGGAGGCGGCGCGTTCGAGGGCCTCCGTCGCCGCCGCACGGCTCGCGGCGGAGCTCGGCGGGCTGCATTCGGGGCACGGCGCGACGCCGCGGTAGTCGTGACGCCGGCGCGCGCCGCAGGGGACTCGCCCCGCGGAAGCCGCGATCCCCGAGGGGACGACCGAGGCGATCGCGCCTTGCCGGGGCTCGGAGCGGGCCCTCGCGGGCCCCGTCGTGGTGATGGCAGCGCGCCACGGGGCGGGCCACGTCGCCTCGGCCCGGGGCCCTCCGGCATCGGGGCCGGCGGCCGCCGCTGTCGGGTCAGTTGAGGGTGTTGTCAGGCTTGGAAGAGCGTGATCGCTTGTAGATTGCGTCCCAACCCTTGCGGTATTGTTCGGTAGCAACCTGCGCGGGCCCCGGGTGGGAGGCGGGCCGGGCGCTTGCCGGCAGCTCGAAATCCACTTCCACGTCGCACAGCAGCGGAGACTCCGAACGGGGCTTGAGCCGTACGAGCTCCCCGTGGAGAGGCTTGCCCTCTTCGAGGGCGCGCACGGTGCCGGCCTCCACCTTCTCCCCGCGCTTGCGCAAGATGCTCAGGCCCTTGCCGTCCTGACTGACTCCACACACGAGGGCCACGTCCTCTTGCTTTTGGGCAGGGGCAGGGGCTTGCTTGCTCTTGCGGGGCTTGTTGGGGGTGCCAGTCAATGGGGACCTCGGTTCGAACGCGCTCGGACCTTTTTCTATACGAATTCGGGCTGGAACACTCGTCGCGACGGAGCGCACGAGCGATGACCTGCCGGCCGATGGTGGTCCGATGCCGCGAGGGCACGCACCGGGCCCCCGCTCTCTCCTCCCAAACTATAGCGCGCTTCGCAGCACGAGCATTCCGGGCGGCCAGGCGACCCGCCTTGGGGCGCCCCTCGGAGCGCTTCACAGACCCAGCGCGGTACGGTGCACCCAGCCGCGCTCCGGCCCGGTAACTGGTTGGACCTGGTACCAATCGTCGAGGCGCCCCACGACCTGGACCCGGGTTCCGAACGGCAACTCGAAGGCCTCGGGCGACTGCTCGCCGGGTCGCTTGCGGGCGGTTGCCGAGTCCCAGCCCACCGTGGCGTAACCGCTCATCGGCACGATGAGCGGCGGCTCTGCCTCGGACTCGTCAATCGGGCTGCCCGGGGGGACGAACTCGGTCAGGTAGTACAGCCAATAGTAGCGGTGCCGATGGGCGATGCCGCGCAACGGCGTACCCACGACCACGTTTTCGGCGCAGGCGACCAGGGCGGCTGCCCGCGAGCTCGACAGGGTGGTGCTCTGGCCCACCTTGACGTGGGTGATGTGCCCCCGCCGAAAGTCCAGACGCATCCCCAGCGAGAGGAGCCCCGAGGCCCCCTCGGCGGCGCTGCAGCGGGCCAGCTGCTGCAGCGGAACCTCCAGGTGCGCTGACACGTTTGGCTCGTCGCATTGCTGGACGGAGCCCTCCTGGGTGTCCCCACAGCTGACCACCAAGGTGCGCTGCACGCGGGTGGTCTCCCGCTGCGTGAAGGCGCTCCGGCGCCGGGAAGCGGAGGCCAGGCCGATCGCGGGGAGGCCGTCCGGGCCCTCCTCCTCGGCGGGGTCCGGTGGGTCGGGCGGCAGCAGGTCGAAGGCGCGCCGCTTCCCGAGTCCGGGCGGGCGCGGGGCGAACTCTACCCCCGACAGGGCCGGCCACGCGGCGCCCGCCAGGAAGCAGACGAACACCAACACCGCCAGCCGTCGAAAGTCGACGGGCTGTGGCCGATCCTGCGCCTCGGAGCTCTTCGCACGTGCGCTCGACTTGCGTTTCTTCTTTGGCACTCGTCCCGCCCCAAGCCCTAAACCCCCCGGCTCTTGGAGTCAAAAACTCGGTTGGTCACCAACAGCTCGGCGACGCCGCCCCGCCCCGCCACCTTGGAGTTGATGGGCCGCGCCATCCACACCCGCTCTGTCGCGAAGCCGCGCTTGTCGTAGAGCTCGCGGGTGAGGGCGGTGTCCGAGTTCGAGAGCACGGCCGCCACCCGCCTTCGTTTGAGCCGGCCGAGCGTCTGGGCCAGGCGCCGGTGCTCTCGTTCTCCGAACTCGGAGCTGTGGTAGGCGGTGAAGCTCGCCGTCTTCGACAGGGGGACGTACGGTGGGTCGAAGTACACCGCGTCCCCGGGGGCGGGCTGCTCGCAGAGCTGCTCGAAATCGAGGGTTTCGAGCGTCACGTGGCGCAGCGCCCGAGCGGCCGCCCGCAGCCGCTCCTCGTCGCAGATGTTGGGGTTCTTGTAGCGCCCGAACGGCACGTTGAACTGCCCTGCGCGGTTGACTCGGTACAGTCCGTTGTAGCCGGTCTTGTTCAGGTAAATCAGGCGTGCCGCACGCTCCACCAGGTCCATCGGACCCGGCGCCGCCTGGCGCACCTCGTAGTAGTACTCTTGGTCGTGCCGACGCTGGTGTTCACCCAGAAGCGTGACCACGGAGGCGACGTCTCGCTTCACGCCGCGGTAGACGTCCATCAACTCCGCGTTCACGTCGCTCAACACTGCGCGGCGAAAACGGCGCTCCGCGCAGACGGCGAAGAAAACCGCCGCCCCCCCCGCGAACGGCTCGAAATACGTCTCGATGCGATCGGGAAGCCGAGCCAAGATCGCGGGAAGCAGGCGGGATTTGCCTCCCGCCCACTTCAAGATCGGCCTGAGCGGAGTCGGAGCCGCAGCGCTCACGGCCTCGTCGTCACTCCCCGCGGGTGCCGTCATGTCCCCGCCCCCGCGGCCTCTCAGCTGCCCCGACGCAACCTCGGGGCGGAACGACGCAGCTCGTCATGGGGCGGCGCAGTCTCGTCGTGGCTCGAGTGGTCGATGGAGATCGTGTGGTCGATGGAAGGTGGAAGCTTTCAGCGCTCCGCTCAGCTCTCCGCGTAGAGCTTGAGCTGGGCCCGCATCACCTCTTCGTTGACGCCTTGAGGAAGGTGCTCGCGCAGGCAATCGGCCAGCGTCAAGAGCAAGTCGTCCACGCCCTTCTCTTCGAGAATTCGCGCCATGACGTGGCGCGCCTCGCGGCTGTCGTCCCGGCGGAGGAACTCGCGAATTTGCTCCATGGTGATGTCGCCCTGGAAATCCAGGTAGAGATTCTTGAGAAGATACTGGACGAGCTCCTGCACGCGGGCCTCCTGCTGGTGTCCGTGGGAGGGCTGCACGGCCACGCGCCGGCAACCTCCGAAAGGCGTTCGACTCCGGGCCCACACCGTGATCCAGCGACCGATACTCGAGGGCTGACCCAACACGGGTTGCGACGAGTATAGGGGGTTCTTCCCTTTGGGATCGCTGCGGTGTGTCGGGTCGTGTGCGAGCCTCGGCGCCGAGCCAAAGGCGCGGTAAGCGGAGACGAAAAGCTATAGCCGTAGCGAGAACGGGTAGGCAAGCAGATTGCAGTGAGATGGGTCAGATTGTGCCCCCTGTGAAGCCCCGCGAATCTCCCCGTGATCGCCTCGAAATCCGTCGAACCGGCCGATTATCTCGGGTCTTTCGCTACACTTGAGTCCAGTATCGCACGCGCGCTGCCGGCTGCGCTGCGGCCCCCCTTCGACCCGAGCCCCTGCGCCTTGCGCCGTCGAGCCCTCGGTGCGCCGTCGACTTTGTACTTTGTCGCGCACTCGTGCCACGCGTGCGGCGCTCGTTCGCCGCGCGCCGCGCCGCGGTCGACCGAGCGCCCCGGGCGTTTTCGGCCCGGGCTCGTGGCTCGAGGATTGGCCGGCGTCGAGGGTTCCCCGCAGCGCGCCTTGCCGACGCGCCGCCGCGGCGGCGCGCCCCCGTGCGAGCCAGGGGGGCCAGGGGGGCTGCCATGGGAGGGCGATGACGGACCGGCTCGGAGCGGCGGCCCCTTCGACCGGCGGGGCCGGTTTCAGGCCGCGTACCAATGGCAGTAGGCGTACAGCACGGGGCTGACGATCATGAGCGCGTCGACGCGGTCGAGGATCCCACCGTGGCCGGGGATCAAGCTGCCCGAGTCCTTGATGCCCGTCGACCGCTTCAGCATCGATTCCGCCAAGTCTCCCACCTGCCCGAGGCTGCCGCCGATCAGCGCCAGCGCCAGCAGGTGACCCAGGGGGAGGTGGGGCAAGTACCAGGTCCACGCGATGAGCGCGCCGGCGAGCGCGCCGAGCAGGGACCCGGCGAAGCCGATCTTGGTCTTCTTCGGGCTCACGCGCGGGTGCAGCTTCGAGGGGAAGTAGCGCCCGAGGTAGCGGCCCGCGAAGTAGCCTCCGGTATCTGCCAGCCAGGACAGTTGAAGGGCCAAGAAGACGAACCAAGGCCCGAATTGCGGGTCGTCCCGGCGCAGCAGGGCGAGCGAGGTCAACAGCCCCCCGACGTAGAGCGGAGTGCACACGCTGCTCATGGCGCGCAGGGCGGCGTCCTGCAGCTCGCCGACGCGCCACAGGGTGGTCAGCAAGCCGACGACCGGGGCGCCGAGGATGATGGCGATCAGGGCCCCGGGACTCTGGGTGTGGTGGTACAGCACCCAAGATACGACCAGCGAGCTAGCGGTGACCGATCCGCGCGCCACGGGGTCTTCGGGGTGTGTCATTCCCGAAAGCTCGTGTGCCCCCAGGCCCACCGCTGCCAGCACCAGCCAGTACCACCAATCGGGCTCACCCCAGAATAGCAGGCCGACGAGCAGCGGCGCGGCGACCCCGGCCGTCGCCAAACGAGCGGCGAGGTTGCTCTTCGCGGGGGGGGGAGCCACCAGGTTGCTTTCCGCCATCAGGGTGCGGTCCCGCCCAGCACGCTGGCCAGGCTCGCGTACAGCGCCTCGTTGCAGGCGAAGTCCAGCGCAAGGCCGTCGGCGTCGCGCCGCTCCCAGTGGCCGCCCGCGGCGCGCGTGATCGCTGCGCCCGCGCAGGTGTCCCAGTGGCTCAAGTGCCCCGACAGATAGGCGTCGTAGGTGCCGTCCGCCACCCAGCACAGCTCGATCGCCGCCGACCCGCAGCGCCGCACGTCCCGCGCCTGCTCCCCGAGCCGCCCGAGCAGTGCCAGCCCGGCCTGCTCGGCGGGCCTGCCGCGCAGCGGCAGGCCCGTGGTCAGGGTGGCCACCTCGAGCCGCGAGGTGGGGCTGATGCCGCAGGGCTGCTCGTTTCGGTACGCGCGATCATCGACGCTGCCCCGCCACCAAGTGCGCAGCGCGGGCGCCACGACGGCGCCGGCGAAGGGCCGGCCAGCGCGCATCAGCCCCAGGCTCACACAGAAAACGGGGTGGCCGCGCAGGAAGTTCACGGTGCCATCGATCGGATCGCAGTACCAGACCTCGGCCTGATCCTGGCCCGCGGCGCCACCCAGCTCTTCGCCCACGACGGGAATCTGCGGGGTGAGCTCTGCCAGGCGTTGGCGCACGAAGCGCTCGCTCTCGACGTCGAACTCGGTGAACGGCTCGTTCCCCGCCTTGAGCTTGACCTCGGGGCGCTTGCGGTACCCCCGCATCACGATCTGCGCCGCCTCGGTGGCGACCTGGAGGGCGATCTTCGACAGCTGCTGACCACTGGGGGCGGGCGTCATCGCGCGGGACTGTAGCAAGCGGGATCCCGAGGGAGGCAGAAAGTGGGCGACTTGCGAAAGCCCGCCTAGATTGCCGGCCATGGCTGCGCGCTGCGTGAGGTCCGTGTGGCGGCTAGCCCGCCGAGCCAGCCGTCTGGTGGTTGCTGCATGCCTTTCGGGGCTCGCGGCGGTGCCCGATGCGGCCGCGGCCCCCACGCCGAAAGAGGCCAGCCGGCCCGCCTGGTCCGGAGCGAGCGCTCCCCTGCAGTCGATGAGCTTTCGTTCGTTGCGGCCCGCCAGCTCCACGGAGCGCGGAGCGCTCTACCTGGCCTCGGCCGCCTACGGATTGCACCTAGGCCTGTGGCTGGACGCCGAGCTGCGGCTCGACGACCCTTCGCTGTACCTGATTCCCCCCACCGTGCTCGGCGTCGCCGCCCCGGTCACCGCCTACGTGGCCAATCAACCGAGCATGGGTCGAGGCAAGCCGGGCGCCATCGCCGCCGGGATCGCGCTCGGAGCCGGCGAGGGTCTCGCCGTCGCGGGGCTCCAGATGGCCACGAGCTCGGAGCCCTGGGGCTCGCGCCAGATCTCGCGGGCCGTCGCGGCCGGCTCGACGCTGGGGCTCGTTGGCGGCGTGGCCCTGGCCGAGCTGCAGCAACCGTCGCCCCGCATCAGCCTCTTTGCCGCGAGCGCCGCGCTCTGGGGCGCGGCCGTGGGGGGAATGATGGGCGTTTCGACGGCGCGGACGGACGAGCTGGACGATTCGCTCGCGCTGGGCTCGCTCGTGGGGCTCAACGCGGGCGTCCTCGTCTCGATGGGGCTGTCGACACTCTTCGTGCCCGGCGAGGAGCAGCTCGCCTGGATGTGGATCGGCGCGGGGGTGGGGGCGGTTCTGTCGCTTCCCGCCTATCTGCTGTACATCCCGCGCGACGCGCCCCCGTACCGGCGCGGGCTGCTGTTCTCGGCCACGGCGACGACGCTGGGTGTGATCGTCGGCGGGATCTTCGGGCCCGAGGTCGGCGGGGATTTGGGCCGCGGGTGGCCCGACTGGGTGTCGGTCGCCGGCATTTCCCCGGTGGTGCCCGGAGGGGGGCTCGGCCTTTCCGTGACCGGCTCGCTGCGCTGAGTAGGCGGCGCCGAGGCCCGGCGACGCCTTCAAGAATCCGATTGTGACTTGGGGCGCGGCTCACTAGGGTCCGGTCATGCCGTGCCAGCCGCTGGTTCACTCCGCTCGGCGCCGGCCCGCTCCGCGGGCCCCGTTCGCTCGGGCGGTTTCCTCCGTTTTTGCCGCTTCGCTCTTCGCTGCGCCGCTCTCGGGCGGGGCGGCGTTGGCCTCCGCCTGGGGCGCAGGCGCCCCCGTCGCCGGTCTGGCGATGCTGCTCGGCGCCGGCCCGCTGGCGATGGCTTGCTCCTCGCCGCCGCCGCCCAAGACGACGGCTGACGTCAAGGCTGGGGATTTGCCGCCCGAAGGGGACTGGTCCGGGGTCTTCTACAGCCAGCTGTACGGGCACCTGCACCTGGTCAAGGAGGGCAACTCCGTCTCCGGAAAGTGGCGCACCGCGACAGGGGACAAATGGGGCGAGCTGCACGGCGAGGTGACCGGAGATTTGCTCAAGTTCAAGTGGGTGGAGCACAAGATCGGGCTCGTCGGCCCCGGGGCGACCACCCAGGGGCGCGGCTACTTCAAATACGCGGTCCCGCCGGGAGAGAACGTGAACCACGAGATTCACGGCGAATGGGGGCTCGGCAAGAGTGAGGTGGGCAACCCGTGGGATGCCGTTCGCCAGCGCGGCATGCTGCCCGACCTGGCCACCGTGGGGCCGGACGAGACCGAGAAGGTCGACCTGGCCGACGAGTGGGACTGAGGTCGGCTCGTCGGGTTCCCGGGCGCAGCCGGATGGAAGTGGCTCGCCTCGACGGCGGCGTCGGACAATCCTCTGCGGGGGCCGCGGCCCCCTCGAAGACAACCGTGCAGCCAGCCCACGACGGCGAGCTCGCCGGGCACCGACAACCAACGAGAGCCGTGAGCCAAAGCGTGCCCAACGAGTCGCGCGTTGGCGCTCACGTCGTCGCGAACCAACTAGCGCCTCATTTCGTTTGAAATTAGGACCAGAAAAGAAAGGGTGCAGCGGTCCAGACGGGGGGATCTGGGGCGATTTCGCCGCCCTCGCCCCGTCAGGGGCGGCGAAATCGCCCATCAACTCAATGGGAACGCTGCACTAGGAAGGGCAAGCCAGTGATCATTGCTGCCGACATCGGGGGGACCAAGACCAGCGTGGCGCTCTTCGAGCCCCCGAAGAAAGCGTCCGACGCGGAGCGTACGCCACAGCCTCTCGAAGAGCGGCGGTACAGCAGCGCGGACTACCCGAATCTCACGCAGATATTGTCGGAGTTTCTCGAGGCCTGCTCGATCGAGGGCGGTCGAGTGCGGCGGGTGTGTGCCGGCATCGCGGGGCCGGTCGTACGGGGGCGCGTGCAGACGCCCAATCTTCCCTGGGTGGTGGACGCCGAGGAGATGCGCGTCGCGCTCGGGGTCGGTGCCGTCCATCTGATCAACGACCTGGAAGCCACCGCCGAGCGGGCCGCCACGCTGACCGGCGCCGACGTCTCGGTACTCAACGAGGGCAAGCCACCCACCGAGCATTTGACCAACGGCGCGGTGATCGCTGCGGGCACCGGGCTGGGCATGGCCATCCTGCACCCCATCGATGGCGCCTGGTGGCCGGTCGCCTCGGAAGGCGGCCACGCGGACTTTGCGCCGCGCAACGAGGTCGAGATGGACCTACTGCGCTTCTTGCTCGAAAAGCACCCGCGCGTCAGCGTCGAGCGCGTGGTGGCGGGTCCCGGGCTCGCCACCCTCTACGAGTTTTTCGCACGGCGGCTCGGGAGCGCCAACGCGGAGGTCTGCGCGGAGCTTGCCGCCGCGGGGCCCGAGGCAGCGCCGCGCATCGTCAGCGAAGCGGCGCTTTCGCACCGGTGCCCCGCCGCCGACGCCGCGCTCGATCTGTTCGTCGAGCAATACGGGGCCGCGGCGGGCAACCTCGGGTTGGTCGCGATCGCCACCGGCGGGTTGTTCGTCGGCGGGGGCATCGCCCCGAAAATTCTGGAGCGCATGAAGGCCGGAGGCTTCATGAAGGCGTTTTTGGACAAGGGGCGGCTGAGCCCGCTGCTCGAAGCGACCCCGGTCAAGGTGATTCTCGACTCCCAAGCGGCCTTGATGGGAGCGGCGCGCCGTGCGCTGCGCCTCGAGCTCGGCTTGGTGCGCGAATCCTGAAGCGGCGCCCGCCGCGGCGTGGGGGAGCCGGCGGCTCGGGCGCTACGGGGCCTCGGCGATGCGTTGCATCGCCGAACAGATGCGGTCGAGGTCCGCGTCGTCGGTGACGTAGGGGGGCATGGTGTACAGCAGCCTACCAAAGGGGCGCAGCCAAACGCCCTGGTCGACCAACCGCGGCACCACCCGGCTCACCTCCAGCGGGTGCCGCATCTCGACCACGCCCACGGCGCCCAGCACACTGACGCGAGCCACCGCGGGCAGAGCCGCGCAGGGCGCGAGGCCGCTCTGCAGTCGGCTCTCCACCCGTGCCACCTGGCTGCGCCAGTCGAGCGTATCCAAAAGCCGCAAGGTCTCGAGCGCGACGGCGCAGGCGAGCGGGTTGCCCATGAACGTCGGGCCATGCATGAAGCGGCCGGGCGGGCTTTGGGCGATCGCTTCCGCCACGGCCGGTGTGGTCAGGGTCGCGGCAAAGCTCAGGGTGCCCCCGGTCAGCGCCTTGCCGATGCAGAGAATGTCGGGGCGCACTCCGGCGTGCTCGCACGCGAACAGCTTGCCCGTTCTGCCGAAGCCGGTGGCGATCTCGTCCGCGATCAGCAGCACGCCCGTTTCGTCGCAGCGCCGGCGCAGCTCCTTCAGGTAGCTCGGCGAGTAGAAGTGCATTCCGCCGGCACCCTGCGCGATGGGCTCGAGGATGACCGCGCACAGCTCGCCGGCGTGGCGCTCGACCAGAGCGCCCAGGGCCGCGAGCTCGGCGGGGTTCGGCACTTCGCCGAACCGTGCGGCAGGGCGGGGTGCGAACAGCGCCGGCGGCAAGGCGTCGGCGTACATCCGACGCATCGAGAGGTCGGGATCGCAGACGCCGAGCGCTCCCCAGGTGTCGCCGTGGTAGCCGCCGCGCAGGGCGAGGACCTTCGGCGGCGGTGCGCCGGGCCGACGCACCATGAAATGCTGGCGCGCCATCTTCAGCGCCACCTCCACGCTCACCGAGCCCGAGTCGCAGAAGAAGACGTGCTCGAGCCCGCGCGGAGCCCGCTCGAGCAGCGCCCGCGCGAGCTCGACCGCAGGCGGGTGGGTGAGGCCACCGAACATCACGTGCGGCATCGCGCCCAGCTGGGCCATCGCGGCGGCGTGCAGCTCCGGCCGACCGTAGCCGAAAATCGCCGACCACCACGAAGACATCCCGTCGATCAGCTCGCGGCCATCTCGCAGGCGGATTCGCACGCCGTGGGTGGACACCGCGCAGTAGCGCGGCTCGTCGTTCGGCGAGCGCCCGTAGGGGGGCCAGACGTGTGCGCGGTCGAACGCGAGCAGCTCGGCGTCGCTCGCCAGCTCGGGTCCATTCGGCCCGCGGCTCATCGACTCATCCCCGCCTCATCGAGGGGAGGCGTCGAGCCCGAGGCGACGCGCCTCGGCCAGCGGAAAGTCGACGTGAATGTGGTTGCCGTCCGGATCGAAGACGTTGATCTGGCACGTCTCGAAGTCCTCGACGATCCCGACTCGGTACGGCACGCCCCGCTCTCGCAGCCGCTCCAGGAACTGCTCGAGGTTGGCCGCTCGAAAGGCGAAGTGTTGGAGCTGCAAATCCCCGGACTCGGGGGGACGCAGGTCGAGCCGTTCCACCAGGTGGATGCAGGGCTTGTCGCCGCAGTACATCCACGCGCCATTGAAGGAGAAGTTGGGGCGAGGGCCGGCGCGCATCTCCAATACGTCCCTGTAAAATTCCTCGAGAGCAGCGAGATTGGCGGTGCAGACGTTGATGTGGTCGATGTGCAGCAGGCCCATGGCGCCCTCCTGCATAGCAGGGTTGCCGCCGGGAACGCAGCCCGTCTGCGCCGCGCCGGGCGCCGGGGAGGGCGCCGCCGACCGACCCTCCCGCTCGGCCCGAGTCCGCTCGCCCGAGCTTTTCTCCGGGGCTTGCTCGGGCTTGCCCGGGGCTTGTCGCGGCGGCCGGCGCGCCCAATTTGCGGGCGTGCGCGCCGCGACAATGTGCTCTAGTGCGAGCGCATGGGCGGCCTGGTGTTGTGGCTCGTGCTGGCGGCGTTCGTGGCCGCGATCGCGATTTCGATTCGGCGCAGCACCCAGCTCTTCGTTTTGAAGGTGCGCCAGGGCCGTGTCCGGTTTCTGCGGGGTCGCATTCCGAGCGGGCTGCTCGGCGACGTGGAGGATATCGTGCGCCAGCCGCCCGTCGCCGAGGCCAAGATCTATTGCCTGCGAAGCGGGGACGAAGCCTACCTGCGGGTCGAAGGGCAGCTGGGCGAGGCGCAGCGGCAGCAGCTGCGCAACGTCGTCGGGAACTACTCGCTGCCGAAGATCCTCGCCGGCCGCAGGCCGCCGCGCGGCTGAGGGGGCCGGGGGCCCCGGCGGGGAGGGAGCCGAGGAGCCGTCGAAGAGGGCTCGCCGACCGCCGCGGTGCGCCCGCCCCCGCGGCGGTCGGTCGACGGCAGCCGCCCGGCGGGGCCGCGCGGCGCGCAGCCCGTCGCTACGCGGCAACGGTCGTGCCAGGCCGGCGCGCGGGGGCCCCGGGGGCGAGCGGCCGCGGCGCGCCCCGGGGGCGCGGTCGGAGGATGGGTGACATTTCCCACCCGAGGGGACACGATGCCGCGCAAATGGATTTTCTGAGCGTCCAGGGCGCCTGGCTCGCGCTTTGCGCCGCGGCGCTGGCCGCCTATGTCGTGTTTCTGGTGCGCCGGGCCGGGCAGGTCCGCGGCGCGATGGGGCCCGTGCAGCTTTTGGCGCGCCTGCCGCTCGAGCCGCGCCGATCCATCTACGTAATCCGCGTCGTCGATCGAGTGCTGGTCGTCGGAGCCAGCGAGGGCGGAATCTGCGAGCTCGGTCAGCTCCCGGCGGAAAGCCTCGAGAGCTTTCCGGCGGCCGTCCGGGGCGGGGAGGGGGGCGGCCTGGCCGACGCCCTGCGCGTCGCCGTCGCAGCGCGCGGCCGCCCGCGCGGCGAGTCGGAGCGCGCTTGATGGGCTCGGCCGCGCCGCTGTCGACTCCCACCGCAACCCTGCTGGCGCTGGCCCTGATCGGCCTGCTGCCGTTCGCGTTCATGGCGCTCACGTCGTTCGTCAAGATTGCGACCGTGCTGCAGATCGTGCGAAGCGCCCTGGGAGCCCCGGGCGTCCCGTCGAACGTCATCGTGCTCGCGCTCGGTGCCGCGCTCACCTTGATTTCCATGGCGCCGGTCGGGACACGCATCGCCGAGGGGCTCGGGCCCCTGCTCGAGCGGCCCGATCAGGGCTCGGCCGACTGGCTCTCGGGCGCCCAGGGCGCCGTCGTGGGTCCGATGCTCGAGTTCCTCTCGGATAACGCCTCGCAGAAGGAGAAGGAGAGATTCGCCGCCCTCGTCCGCAGGAGTGAGCGCCAGATCGGGCCCTCCGGTGGCGGCCTGGGCGGGGTCGCCGAGCCCGGTGATTCCCCCCCGCCGAGCGCCGCTGCCCCGGCGCCTTCGGGCGAAAGGGCTCCCGATTTTCGGGTGGTCGTCCCGGCGTTCGTCGTCAGCCAGCTGATGCAGGCCTTCTCCCTCGGCTTTGCCATCTACGTGCCTTTCTTGGTGCTCGACTTGGTGGTCGCCAACATTCTGCTCGGGCTCGGAATGCAGATGTTGAGCCCGACACAGGTCAGCTTGCCCTTCAAGCTGCTGCTGTTCGTCGCGACGGACGGCTGGGGGCTGCTCGCCGAGTCGCTGGTCTCGGGGTACCGTTTCTGAGCGCCGGAGCCGCTGGGCGCGACGCGTCGCCGAGCGCTCGCAAGCGCCCTCGCGGGCGGAGTTGCCCCGTTTTCGAGCGTTCGCCGGGGTGACCCCGGCAGGCTGGCCAGGGCCGGCTGGCTTTTTCTGGGAATAGGTCCGGGCTTGTCTGGTTGTTGACAGGCGATAGCCCCCGGCTACCATGCCGCGGGTCAGTGCCGGGCCCAGCGACCGGTGCCCTTCGGGTGCCGGGTGGCTCGCTACGTGGGAAAGCCAAAACCAGCGATGAAACACCATGGGAGAGCGGAGTAAGGCCATGTCGGACGTGATGATACGAGCGAGCGCCCTGACGAAGAGCTACGGGGACGTGAAGGCTCTCGATCAGGTCGACTTCGAGGTAAGAAAAGGAGAGGTGGTCGGGTTTCTCGGGCCCAACGGCGCGGGCAAGTCCACGACGATGCGCATTCTCACCTGCTTCATCTCGCCGACCGCGGGGGCCGCGGAAGTGCACGGGTTCGACGTGTTCGACGATCCGCTCGAGGTGCGTCGCCACATCGGGTACCTGCCGCAGCGCGCTCCGCTCTACCCGGAGATGAACGTCTGGGAGTACCTCGAGTTCGCCTCCGAGCTGCGCGGGCTCGGGGCCACGACCTTTCGCGCGCGCTTGCAGAAAGTCGTGGAAGTGTGCGGTTTGGCCCAGGTGCTCGGCAAGGATATCGGGACCCTTTCGCACGGCTATCGCCAGCGCGTGGGGCTCGGGCAGGCGCTCATGCACGACCCGCCCATCTTGATTCTGGACGAGCCGACTTCGGACCTCGATCCGAACGAGAAGGCCGAAGTGTTGAAGTACATCCAGGAGATCGGCAAGGATCGAACGATCCTGCTCTCCACCCACAACCTCGCCGAGGTCGAGCAGGCCTGCGCTCGCGCGATCATCGTCAGCAAGGGTCGGGTCGTGGCGGACGGCAATCTCGAGGACATTCGCTCGGAGGCCGGGTCCGTGCGCTACTTTGCCGGCTTTTCCAGCAAGGGCAACGGCGTGCCGGCGCCCTCGGGCGAGGCGGCACGCGACGCTCTGTCCGCCATCTCGGGCGCTCTGAAGGTCACACAGGCCAGCGGCGAGGAAGGCATGCACCGCTTCGAGATCGCGGGCGCCAAGGACGGCGATCTCCGGCGCGAAATCTTTCGCCTGGCGGTGGATCGAAACTGGACGCTGATGGAGCTCAAGCGCGATGCCCAGAGCCTCGACAGTGTATTTCGGGACCTCACCCGCGGCGACGAGCGCCTCGACCGCGGCGAGGGATGGGAAGGCGGCGCGCAGGCCGCAGGAGAGTGAAACAAATGTCCGCAATGATGACCATCGCCCGGCGGGAGTTCCGATCCTACTTCGACTCGCCGCTGGCCTACGTAGTGATTTGCCTGAGCTTTCTCGCGCTCGGGGCCTTCTTCTTCTTCCTCGGGGCCAACTTCTGGCGCGTGGACAAGGCCACGCTGACCGAGCTCTTCGTTTCCGCGGGCCCCGGGCTCAGCTTGCTGGTCGTGCCCGTCGTCACGATGGCGCTGCTCGCAGAAGAGCGGCGCAGCGGCACCCTCGAGATGCTGATCACGCTCCCCGTCCGAGACAGCGACGTGGTTCTCGGCAAGTACTTCGGAGCCCTCGGCCTCGTCTATGCACTGCTCGTCGCGATGCTCGCTTACCCGACCGCCATGTTCGTCGGTCCTTGGCACCTCGGCAACTTGGATTGGGGTCCGGTGCGCAGCGCCTTCTTCGGGCTCGCTCTGTTCAGCGCCGCCTCGGTGGCCATCGGCTTGCTCGTCAGCTCCCTGGTGCGCAGCCAAGCAGTGGCCTTTTTCGTGACCTTTTTCGTCCTCGGCTTGCTGTGGCTGATGGGCGAGCTCACCTCGGAGGTCGGCGAGGGCTTGGCCGACGTGCTCGGCTACATCAGCTTCAACACTCGCCTGCAGGGTTTCGTACGCGGGCTGATCGACACGCGAGACATCGTGTACTTCGTCAGCGTGACGGTTCTGGCACTGGTTTTTTCGTTTCGCGCGCTCGAGCGCAGGAAGTGGGCATAAGTGGCAACTCGTGAGCATCGGCGCAAGGCCGCCGCGCAGACGGGCCTCTACCTCGTCATCATCACGGCCATCGTGGTGGTGGCCAACGTGCTCAGCGCGGGCGCGTACAAGCGCTTGGACATGACGAAAAACGAGCGCTACACCCTCTCCAAGGGCAGTGGCAACCTGGTGCAGACCCTCGAGGGCCCGCTCGTCGTAGACGCGTACGTCAACACCAAGCTGCCGAAGCTGGCGGTGTTCGTGCAGGAGCTGACGGACCTGCTTCGCTCCTACGAGCGCGCGGGTGGGGGGAAGTTCAAGTACACGGTCATCGAGCCGGACACGGACGAGCTTCGCAAGCAGGCCGAGGAAGAGGGCCTGGCCCCGATGGCCATGGGTGACCCCGGCGAGGGCGGTGGCGATCAGATCTCGATCGCGCAGGGCTATCTCGGCCTCGTGCTGAAATACGGCAGCGAAAAAGAGGTCATTCCGCAGCTCAGCCCCGCCAACAGCGTCGGGCTCGAGTTCTGGATCTCGAACAAGATTCGTGAGCTGCGGGACAAGGCGGACGACATCAAGCATCGCATCGGGGTGATCGTCGAGAAGGACGAGCTGAAGCTGGACGACACGAACCTGCTTCCTCGCCAGGGTGGCCGGGGCGGCGGCCCCAGTTTCAAGAGCGTGCTCTCCCAGGCCTTCCCGTTCTACGAGCTCGTCGACGTGAACCTCGAGGAGGGGGCCACGGAGATCGACGAATCGCTCGATGGCCTGATCATCACCCAACCCGGCAAGGAGTACACCGAAAAGGAGCTGCGTCGGATCGACCAGTTCTTGATGCGCGGGAACAAGGCCCTGGCGGTGTTTGCTTCGGCCGTCTCGATGAAGGCCAACGACGCGAGCATGAACGCCACGCTCGACCTGCACGGTCTGGACAAGCTGCTCTCCGGGTACGGCATCGTCATGAAGAAGGACGCCGTGTTCGACCACGGCGCGCAGTTCCGGGTCGCGGCGATGACGATGGGTGGTCCGGTGATGATCCGTCACCCCGGCATCGTGCACGTGGTGGCCGACCCGCGGTTCTCGGAGGAGGAGCGGCTGCTCGACACCAGCTTCCCCTCGTTTTTCCGCATCGAGGAGATGGCCTTTCCGTTTCCCTCTTCCCTCGAGCTGGCGCGCGACAAGCAACCCGAGGAGGTCAAGCTCTCGGTGTTGGCGCGCACCACGCCGAGCGCCAGCGTGACCGAGGGCGAGAACGTCGACATGAAGATTCGGCGCGAGTGGAAGCCGGCCCCGCCTTTCGAGCAGCGCATCATCGCGGCGGCGGCCGAGGGGCCCCTGCAGTCCGCCTTCCCGGAAGGAGACAACCAGGGCGTCGAGGCGAACGCCCAGGCTCCGTCGCCTTCCCGCGTGATGGTCGTTTCGGCGAGCCAGTTCTTGACCAACCCCTTTGCCTACGCGGGCAACGGCCCGGAGCTCGGCGGGCAGTTCGCGATGTTCGGCAACGTCGGGGGGGACCAGGAGCTGCTCACGTTCGCCCAGCCGTATGCGCAGAGCTACCTCACCCAAACGATCCTCTCGCTGAAGAACACCCTGGATTGGATCAGTGGGGACACGGATCTGTTGGCCGCCAGCGCCAAGATCATCGGTTTCCCGAACTTGACGTATGCCGACATCAGTCCCCCCGCGATCACCGCAGAAGACGACGAGGCCGCGATTCGCCGCAAGGACGAGGAGTACCGCCTCGCGCGCAAGACGCAGCAGGCGTCGATTCAGTACACTCTGACGTTCGGCTTGCCGCTGCTCTTCGCCGCATTCGGGTTCTGGCGATGGCGCTCGCGCCAATCTCGCAAGAGCCAATACAAGCTGTCGACCGCCGCGTCGGCATGAGTGACGATAGGCGCCGCCCCGAGCGTGCCCCCTCTTCACGCAACCGATCGCCGCGAAGCAGGGGGGCGCGGCGCGAGACACACTCCCCCGCCCCTCGGGGGATCGGGCCGCTGGCGCCGGCTTTTGTCGACATCGAGCCGGCGGCACGTCCGGAGAAAATGCACTAGAACCAGAACCTCGGCGGCGCCGGTGGTCCGCTCCTGTTGGGCCGCCGCTCCGGGAGAGCCTCGGATTCCGAGGGCGCGTCGTAAATTCGTTCTCAGGAGAACCATGGACCAGCAGAAGAAATTGTACGTGGCTGCCAGTGCCCTTGCGGTGGTGGTGGGTTTGCTATTCGTCCAGCGGCAGGGAGAGCAATCGGACGCCGAGAAACACAGTGCGGCCGGCCTCGCTGCTTCGCTTCCCCAGTTCGGTGTGACGGAGGAGCAGGCGAAATCCGTCGATCGCATCCTGATCAGCGTTCCCGCCAAGGAGGCCGAGGAAGGCTCGGAAGCCAAGCCGGCGGTCGAGGTCGAGCTCGTGAAGACGGGAGAGGAATCCTGGGAGCTGAAGAAGCCCTCGAGCGCCAAGGCCAACGCCAGCAACGTCAAGTCGCTGCTCGACAACTTGCCGAAGCTGAACGTGCGCGAAGCGATCAGCACCACCGCCGACGACTACGATCGATGGGGCGTGACGGATGAAAAAGCCCTGCACGCCACGTTCCTCAAGGGCGACGAAAAGGTGATGGAGGCCTACTTCGGCGAGAGCGGCTCTCGCGGCCAGATGACCCGGCTGGCGGGGCATGACGGCGTCTACGCGGCGAAGGGCTACTCCAAGTGGCTCTACGAGCGGGACGCCAAGGGCTGGCGCGACAAGAGCATGTTCAAGTTCGACGAAAAGGAAGTCGTCAAGGTGAGCATCGACAACGAGAGCGGCCGGTACGTGTTCGAAAAGAACGGGGAGGAGTGGAAGGGGCGACTCAAGGGGCGCCCGATCAAGGAGTTCAAGCCGAGCAAGGTCGACGACCTGCTTCGGGCGTACAAGTCGCTGTCGGCCATGGATTTCGGAGACGACAAGAAGCGCGAGGACGTCGGGCTCGCGAAGCCGGTGGCGAAGGTCACGATCGAGCTGACGGGAGGCAAAGCCCTGCACGTCCTGGAGGTCGGAGACAAGGCCGAAGGGTCGAACCGGTGGGCCGTTACGAATGGCTCGCCGCAGATCTACTCCATCAGCTCCTGGTCGGCGGATTGGGCAATGGCCGAGCCCAGCAAGTTCCAGGACGCCAAGAGCGAAGGCTGAGGCTTGCCGCCCGGCTCGTCTCTGCCGAGCCGGGCCGTCGCCGCGCCCTCCCCCTCGCAGCGGTCGCGCGGGGCCCATTCCCCGGGGGCTTCAGGGGCCGAGCGGACCTCGTGGTCCGCTCGCGCGCCGGATGATTCGCGCCGTGTCGCTCGGAGCTTTTGCGCGCCGGGCGGCACGACGTACTCTTTTGTCCATGATGGACCGTGGGGGCCGCAGCTGCGGCCTCGTGACCTTTCGACGGCTGATGTTCGGTTGCGCCCTGTCGGCCCTCGGTTGCCGAGCTTTCTGGTCGCAGGACCCCCCGACCGCGGCGGTCGAAGAGCAATCTGCGCCATCTGCCGTGCGCCGGGACGCCGGTGCGCCGCCGGTTCGCCCCGACGCGGGAGCCGCGCGAACCGCGGCTCCGAAGCCGCGGTACCCACCCTATGCTCCGCACCCGGACGACGACGCCGAGATGGCCGTCCCCCTCGAGGGGCCCGACCGCCTCGACCACTATTTCCACAGGCTGACCTTGACCGAGCTCGGCCGTCCGGGCGCGATCACCCGAGGCAGCCACTGGGGAGATTCCGTGCTCGGTGGCGACGGCCTTACCGAAGAGATTCGGCGGCGGCTGCAAGAGCGATTCGGGGATGCCGGCCACGGCTACCACACGGTGGGCAAGTACAGCCGGTGGTATCGGCACCGCGGGGTGCGCTATTCGGAGCTGCGAAGCTGGGACACCTGCCTGATCATCTACAAGTGCCGCGCCGACGGTCGCTACGGCTATGCGGGAGCGAGCAGCATCTCTTCGGGACGAGCGAGAAGCCGTTGGGAAACCGCCGAGTCGGGCCCGGGCAGCAGCGTTTCTCGCTTCGAGCTTTGGTTCGCAAGGCACCCGAAGGGCGGGAAGGTGGACATCCTCGTCGACTCGAAGGTTGCCGTCTCCCTCGACACACGTGGCGACGAGCCGCGCGACGAGGTGGAGGCAGTTGCGGTTCCGGATGGGGCGCATCGCTTCGAGGTGGTCGCTCGCGGGGGGGGAGTCGTGAGCACGTACGGGGTCGTGCTCGAGCGCGGTCTTCCGGGAGCCGTGTGGGATGAGCTTTCGCTGATTGGCAGCTTCACGCAGCGGCTCGACTACCAAGATGCGGACCACATTGCGCGCCAGGTTCAGCTTCGCGCAGTGGATTTGATGGTGTTCATGCTGGGCGGCAACGACGCGCAGCGGGAGCGTTCGGACCTGAAGGACACGACCCGGCCCTACGAGGCCGAATACGGTCGGGTGATTCGGAAATTTCGGGCGGGGCGGCCGCAGGCTTCGTGCATCATCATGGCCCTGATCGACCACGTGCGAAAAGAGCGCGGCAAGATCGAGACCCGCGCAATCACGCCGCGCCTCGTCGACGCGCAGCGCAAGGTGGCACGCGAGCAGGGGTGCGCCTTCTTCGACACGTTCGCGGCGATGGGGGGAGATGGCTCGCTGTCCCGGTGGTATCACGCAAAGCCACGCCTGGCGGCCAGCGACCTGAAACACCCGACCCTGCTGGGGCAGCGCAAGCTCGGCGCTCTGTTCTATGCAGCTCTGATGAGAGGCTACGCCGACTTTCGGCGCGGCCGCGCGGGCCGCGAGATGCCCGAGGAGCCGCTGGCCGTGGCGTTCCGCCCGGGCGGTGCAGCGGCCGGTGGAGCGCCCCATTCCGGGGAGGGGGAGGGAGAGAGCCCTCGTCGGGAAGGGGCCGGCGGTGGCGCGGGCCCGGGTATGGCGAACCAGCCCGCAGAGGACACCTCCCAGGAGAAAGGCGCGCCCCCCGAGACGGCCCTGCCCCCGACCGGCGGGAAGGCTTCGCCGGTGGGCGGAGCCGATGAAGGCGTCGTCAACTCCGGGTGACCGTACCACCCTCCGGGCCATGCGAGCCCGGCGGTCGAAGCTCCCGGGGGGAGCGGTCGAGGCAACCATCCCGGCGCCCGCGGCGTAGGCGCGGGCCGGGCAGGGTCGCCCCCGCCGCGTGTCGGGCATGGGTCGCTCGCGCTGCGCACCGGTGGTAGCGTCGGGCTCATGAATCGCAGAGCCTGCGTCGCGGTGCTCGGCCTGGCGTTGCGCGGGCTCCTGGGTTGCGCTTCGCCCGTCACCGGCTCGGGTCCTCAGGACCCCCTGGCCAGCGATACGGTGCAAACGCCGCTCCTGGCGTGGCGGGCCGAATCGGGCAATGCGGTGGCGTACCTGGTCGGATCCGTCCACGTCGCGCGCCCGGACATCTATCCGCTCGACTCGCGCTTGGAGGCGGCGTTCGAGCGCAGCGGCGCGCTCGTGCTCGAGATTGCCGCCAGCGACGCCGAGCGAGCGCAAATGGCACGGCGCATGCTAGCGGCTGGCAGGGCCAGCCCCTCGCGGCAGCTACCCGACATGGTGTCCGCGCAGACATTGGAGCTGCTCGAGGGCGCCGCCAAGGCGCGCGGCTATGCCGTCGAGCCGTTGCTGGCGATGCAGCCTTGGTTCGTTGCCATCTCCCTCACGACCCAGGAGCTGAGCCGGGAAGGCTTCGTGCCGCAATGGGGAATCGACGAGCATTTTCGCCGCAAGGCCCAGGGGAGCAAGCGCATCATCGGTTTGGAGACGGTGCAAGAGCAGCTGGATTTGCTCTCCGGCCTCGAGGAGGACACGCAGGAGGTGCTGCTGCGTTGGACCCTGATCGAGCTCGAGCAGGCGGGCTCGCAGCTCGAGCAGGCATTCGTGCTCTGGAAACGCGGCGACGCCTCGGGGCTCGACCGGCTCATGCTGGAGCCGCTGCGCGGCCAACACCCCGACCTATTCGCGCGCGTCTTCCTGTACCGGAACCACCGGATGGCTGAAACGGTGGTCGGGCTGCTCGATCAGGGGGGAACCTATTTCGTGGTGGTGGGGGCCGGGCATCTCATCGGTCGGTCCGGAGTGGTGGATCTGCTCGCTCGACGCGGTATCGTCCCCCAGCAACTGTGACTCCTCTCCGTAGCCCACTGCCGCTCGTCATCTTACTCGGCGCATTCACGCCAACCGGCTGCAATGCCGATGCCGCCCCAGAGGCCGTCGTCTCACGACCCGAGCCAAAGCCCGCGTTTGGGCTCGACCTTCCCAAGGGCTCGGTGCCCCTGGAGTTGCGCGGTGTGGGAAGCGAGTTTTTGAGAGCGCCCGCTGGGGCCCACGTCGAGCGGCTCGGCGAAGGCGACCTGCTCGTCGACGCAGGTGAGGATTTTCGGCTGGAGGTGCACATGGAAGCGCCGCCCCTCGCCGTTTTGGTGGCCGGTCTGCCCAAGCAGGCGGTTGCGCTCCGAACGGACGACGCCGTGCTGGTGCGCCAAGGCGATGGATTCGCGTTCGCCGTCGTGCGCGAGCTCGTTCCGGAGTGGGACGAGACGGATCGTCGCCACCTCTCGTGCTCGTCGCCCGGGCTGCTCGAGGGCTCGGCAACGCAAACCACCTCCAAGCGCGCGGCCTCCGCGATGGTCGCCGCTTGTCGTACCCTGAGCCTCCCCACTCTCGATTGAGCGTCGCGCTTCGGAGCGCGAATTGGCCGCTGTCCCTGCATAGATAAGTGCAGGAGCACATTGTGGGACATCCGCTTCTGTTCCGGCTCGGGCCACTCCGTGCGGGTTCCTGCTGCCGCCGCGGGATTCTCGAAAATAGTCGTGCTATCGTCCCCGAGCCCAAATGGCGGAGTCGAACACAGATCATACGAAGCCCGCTCACGTGGTGGGACGCTACGCTGTCTACGGGCGCCTGGCTGCGGGGGGGATGGCTACGGTGCATTTGGGGCGCTTGGTGGATCCGCAAGTGCCCCCCCGGACGGTGGCGATCAAACGGCTGCATCCGCAGTTCTGCAAGGACCCGGAGTTCGTCGCGATGTTCATCGACGAGGCCAGGCTTGCGGCGCGGATCAAGCATCCCAACGTCGTCGAGACGCTGGACATCCTCACCATGGGGCAGGAGCTGCTGCTCGTCATGGAGTACATCCGCGGCGAGTGCTTCTCCAAGCTGCTCCGGGCCGGGCGGCGTAAGAATCTCCATCCCGCGATTGGCGTGGTGGGAGCGATCGCCTCGGGCATGTTGCACGGGCTCCACGCCGCGCACGAGGCCAAGGACGACGCGGGCAACCTGCTCAACGTCGTGCATCGCGACATCTCGCCTCAGAACGTCATGATCGGCGTCGATGGTGTCGCCAAGGTTTTGGATTTCGGCGTGGCCAAGGCGAGCGCTCGCATCCAGATCACGCGCGACGGGCAGATGAAGGGCAAGCTCAGCTACATGAGCCCGGAGCAGTTGCAGGGCCTGCCCGTCGATCGGCGCGCGGACGTGTTCGCGTGTGGTGTCGTGCTGTGGGAGGCGCTCACACGGCAGCGGCTGTTCGTCGGAGAAGACGCGACCGAGGTGCTCAAGAAGATCCTCAAGGAGGAGGTGGCCAAGCCCAGCTCCATCGTACCGGGGCTCAGCCCGGAGGTGGACGCGCTCGTGCTTCGCGCGCTCCACAAGGATCCGCAGCAGCGTTACCAGACGGCGCAAGAGCTGGCGCTCGACGTCGAGCGCTACATCGCGCTCGCCGCGCCGGCGGAGGTGGGGGGGTGGATGGAGTCCGTCGCCGGCGAGATTCTCGGCAAGCGTGCCCGCCTGCTCGGAGATATCGAGGGCACGGCGCTGCCGACGGGGGATGTGCCGAATCGGCAGTCCAACCCCGAGGCGTTCGCACAGCTCAGTTCTTGGGCGGAGCGTGAAGCGGCGCGCGTCGCGGCCAGCGGTGACCGCCCGCAGGCATCCGCGACTCGGCTGGTCGGCAGCGGGCTTGCCGACCATTCCGAGGATTCGCTTGCGGGCCACCCGCTCGCGAACCACCCCCTCGTCGACGACATCGAGGAAGACGGCCGCACCATCGCCGATGCGCTTTGCGTGACGGATCCGGACGACGAAGAGGACATGCAGTCCGCGGTGACGGTTGCAGCCGAGCCCAGCTTCAACGTCGATGGCTTTCGAGGGCCGGGGCAAGTGGCCTCCCCGTACGCAGCCCGCGCTCTCCCTCCCATCACGGCGCCGCCCATGATCGCGCCGCTCACGCAGTCCTCGCGAGGTACGCGTTGGGGCGTCATCTTGGCGATCGCCGCCGGCGTCGTGGGCGTCGCGGCGCTCTTGGCCGTCCAGCTTCGGGACGGCTCGAGCGCCGCCAGCAGTCACGCCATGTCCTTGCGGCCCAAGCGCGTGCAGAAGACGGTCGCCGAAGTGCGCCGCGAGCAGCCCCACCCCAAGGCCACGGAGGTCCAAGCCGACCCAATGCCCGCGCAGAGCGTCGACGACCTCATGGATGTCGCGGACGAGGTCGTCGCCCAGGTCACCGAGCAGGTCAAGGAAGAGGAGAAGCCGGTCGCAGCCAAGCGTGCCGCACGGCCTGTTGCAGCAGCGCCGCCCCGCGCGGCCCGCGAAAGCGAGCCAGAGCCGCCGCGACAGCCCAAAGCTCGGCCACGGCGGAGGGAGGTCCCCGTCGTGCACAACGTCACCAAGCGCAAGGACGAGGTGGACTGCAGCAAGCCGTACTGGATCGACGAGCGCGGGATCAAGCGCCTCAAGCTCGCCTGCCTCTGATCAAGCGGGCCGAGGGCGGGCCGCTCACCGCCCGAGGGGGCTGCTCGGTGAGCGCGGGGGCCTCGGCGAGCGAGGCGGCCGGGCAACGAGCGCGGCCACCGCTCCCGCTGCGCCGTCCACCACGACCGCTCGCGTGCGAGGCTCCGCGTCCGTCGCCCGGGCATCGCCCAGGCGCCCTCTGGCTTTCGCTCTGCGCTCCCTCGCGTCGCTCCGGCGCGGCCCGTTCGCCGCCAGGGGCCTGCCGCCGGCGCGCCCTCGGCGCGCCCGAACGCGAGACCCCTTGGATGCCGCGGCTCGATCCCGTCAGCCCGCGCCGCGCTTGGAAACGGGTGGCTGCAGCTCCTGCTCGAGCTCGAGCAGAGCCTTGCGCGCTTTGCGGCTGAGCTTTCTCGGCACGTGCACGTTCACCACGATGTGCAGGTCGCCACGGCCCCGGCGACCGACTTGCGTCACGCCCTGCCCACGCTTGGTGATGACCGTGCCCGGCTGCGTGCCGGCGGGAATCTCGACACCCACCGTGCTCTCGTCCGGCAACACCACCTCGAACTCGGTGCCCAGGGCCGCCTCGAGAAAAGAGAGGCTCTCGCGGGTGATCAGGTCGCTGCCGTCGCGTTCGAAATCGTCGTGGGGCTCGATCTCCACGTCCACGTAGAGGTCCCCGGGCTCGGCACCCGATGGGCCCGGCATTCCCTGTCCCGGAACCCGCAGCCGCTGCCCGGAGTCGATGCCAGCAGGAAACGTGACCACCACCTTGCGGTGTCTCTCCAGTGCCCCACGACCCGAACAGACACCACACGGGGTGGTGACCACCTTGCCTTGGCCTCGGCAGTCGGGGCACGTACTGCTGAACATGATGAAACCGCGCTGTACGCCCACCTGACCAGCGCCCCCGCAGCGGCGGCAGTTTTGTGGGGCGGAACCCGCGGCGGCGCCGGAGCCTCCGCAGTCGTCGCACGGCGCGAGGCCATCGAGGCCGAGCTCGCGCTTGACCCCCGTCATCGACTCTCGCAGGGTGATCGTCGCCTGGACTCTCACGTCCGCGCCTCGGGCGGGCCGAGAGCGGCGACTCGTGGCGCCGCCGAACATGTCCGCGAAGATGTCCTGAAATTGGCTGAAAACGTCGCCGAAGCCAGAGAAATCCGCGGCGCCTCCACCCTCGAGGCCCGCGTGGCCGAACTGATCGTACGTCGCCCGCTTTTTGGCATCCGAGAGCACCGAATAGGCTTCGGTCGCTTCCTTGAAGTTGCCCTCGGCTTCGCTGTCCCCTTGGTTTCTGTCGGGGTGGTATTTCAGCGCCAGTTTGCGGTAGGAGCGGCGGATATCGTCGTCACTTGCGTCCCGGCTGCAGCCCAGTACGTCGTAAAAATCTCGCTTTTGGCTCATTTCGGTTGGCTCGCGGGCAAGGAATGCCGGCGGAAGCTAAGTCGCTTCGAAGCGCTGTCAACCCGCAGCATCGAAACAGTCGGGCGTGCCCTCGTTCGGTGGTCAATTCTGCGGCGCGCCGCCCAACCGACCTTCCAGCGCTTCAATCGTCCAGCGCGCTGCTTCCAGGTCGGCGCTCAGCCGCGCAACGTCCCGCTGTAGGGTGGACTCGGAAGGCTCGCTACCTTCGCCTGCGTCGGCTCCCGCTTTGCTGCCCACCTCTTGTGCGGTTTCCAGCTGCAGAAGTAGCTCTTTGCCCAGGCGCCGCGCCGCCTCCAGCTCTTCTTCCAGCTGCAGCACGGCTCGACCGCGCTCGCGCAGGCGCTCCTCCAACTCTGCTAGCTCCTGCTTGGCCGCGGCCAGCGCGTCGCTCTGTTGGGATTCGGCGCGCTGCTCGAGCTGCTCGAGCGCCAACCTCAGCTGCTCGGCCTTCTCGTGCTCGCCCTTCTGCTTGGCGACCGCGGCCTCCACCTTCTGCTCGAGCGCCTCTTCTCTCTGGCGCCCCTCCGAGAGCTTCTTGGCGAGAGCTTCCGTTTCGCGCCGTTGTTTGACGCTCTCTCGCTGTGCTCCCTCGGCGAGCTTTTTCTCGGCCTCCAGCGACTGCCGCAGCTGGGAACTCTGGGCGCTCGCTTCCGATGCTGCGCGCTGGGCTCGCTGGCAGGCCTGCTTCTCTTCCTCGAGGCTGGCCCTGAGCTTTTCGAGCTCCAGCTTGCTGGCATCGGCGGACTTGGAGGCCTGCCCACTTTGGCGGGCCTGACTCTGCCCCAGAGCCTCCGTGAGGCGCTTGTTCTCACGCCCCAACTTTTGGTTGATCTGTTCGAGCTCTTCGCACCGCTGCGCGAGCGCGTCGAGCTCCACCTGCCCCGTCTCTCGCTCGGCCTCCAGGTTGCGCTTGCTGCGCTGGACCGCCACCAGCTCACGGCGAGCTTCTTCCAGAGCCAGCTCGGCCTGCCTCGCATCCTCCGTCAAGCGGTCGAGGTCGGATTGCATGCCATCGGCACGCTCGTCCGCCGTCGCGGCGCGCGATTCGAGCCCGAGTAGCCATTCCTCTCGCTTGTCGAGCTCTCGCTGCAGCTCCAGCACGCGCTCGGGTGTTGCATCGCCGCTCGGTCGAGAGCCCACGAGCGGGCCGACATCGGCCAGAGGGAGCTGGATGACGGAAAATGACTCCGCGCCTTGGGACGTATGGCTGGCCAGTGCGATGAACCACTCCGGCTCCTCGGCGCCTCCCGCCACGAGGCTCGTGTCCAGCCGCACATCCACGTCTTCGTCGTCGGTGCCGAAATCGGCGATGGCGTAGCCGACGAAGGGCGTCTGGCCGAGCATGCGGACTTCGTCGAAGTGCGGGCTCACGGCGTCGTACAGCTCGTAGTAGCCGAGCTTGCCAGCCGCCGGCTCCGGAGCCTCGATGAGGTGGGACGTGGCTTCGGGGTTCGGACAGGCGACCAGCGCCACCGCCTGCGGCGAGAGGGCTTTTGCCACCACGGACATCAGCTCGCTGGGGGCCAAGCCGGTGCGCGTTGCGTCCTCGACGATGCCGAAGTCGAACGCGCCGTCGCGAACCGGCGAGCCCGCCTGCGCCAGCGGCGCGTAGGAGACGTTGCGGCTCCCGCCACGGGCGTTGGCCTCTGCGACGCGACCCGGATTGGCGTCGTAGACGTAGACCAGTCGTGCGCCACGCTCCACCAGCCGGTCGGCGAGCGGGGATAGCGCGCTCCCGAACACCACGACCTTGGCGCCCGCGACGCGACCCTCCGAAAATGCAGCCAAAGCCGTGCTCGCTGTCGCGCGCCCTGTAATCATCGCGCAAACGGTAGAGCATTTTCAGTTGCCATGGAACGAATTCGGGTGATCGGTCGTCCGGGCCTGGGGCCTGCAGGGGGCGGAGCCGCGTGCTGCGGCCCCGGGCGGGGCGCCTCGCTCCGCCGCGCCGCCCCCTGCGTTTTTGCGGGAACCGCCCGCTCCGGTTAGAAGGGGGCGCGCGAAGGGAGCCCTTGGTGATCGAAGCCCCGCTGATCGACGAAAATGCATTCGGTCTGTTGATTTCGTACTTTCACGTCGAGGACGACGAGTACAGCTGCGAGCCGCGGGAGTTCGTCGAGCGTTTTCGCGCCTTCGAGCGGGAAGCGCTGGCGGTGCTTTCGAGTGAGGCTCTGTCGTCGCCGCTCCCTGCCGGTCGGCGCTCGCTGTGTTTGGGCCATTGTGTCTACACGGAGTTCGCCGACCTCGAGCATCACCCCGACCTGCTCACCACGGTGCGCCAGGTCGCCGGGGGGATGAGCCGGACGGATTTCGAGTCGGTCGTCGTGCTGACCCACGGGGGCCGCTGGGTGAGCGAACGGCATGAGCGGCCCTGCGAGGTTACGGTGGAGGGGGGAGAGGTCGAGGTCGTACGCCTGAGCGCGCCCAGCGAGCCTCTGCGGCGCGCCCTCCAGGCGGAGACCATGGCGCGGTCGGAAGATGACGAAGCCGGGTGGGGGCCGGGTCTGTACGTGGACACCGAAGCGCTCGAAGCGCTCGGGAAACGCCCGAAGAACGCGCCCACGGTACTATCCGCCAAGGGGGCGGAGTTCTTCCGCATCTCCGGCCTGGCGCCGGCCGAGTGAGGGCCGTTGCGAGCGCCCGGCCGGTGCGGGGCCGTGCCGACCGGAGCGGCGCTGACGGCGCGGCTGGGTTCGCTGGCCGCCTCGGCTGCGCCGGCGCGGCTCGGGCCCTGCGCTCGAATCGACGGCCTCTTGCGGCTGCCCGCGTCCTCTGGTCTTTTCGTCCTGGCGCGGCCAACGAAGGGCCCGAGCGAGGCCAGCGGCCAGCCGCCCCGCGGGCGTGATCGGGGGGCGAGAGCGAGCGCAGAAGCAGAGCAGGAGCAACATGGTCAGCGCGAATCAGGGCCCCATCGGCATCGCAGACGAAGCCATTTTCGAGCAGCACGTTTCCCCGCCGGGCCATCCGGAGCGGCCTGCCCGGCTGAAAGGAGCGCGCGCGGGCCTGGCCCGCGGGGCCGCCGAGAGGGAGATCCTGCGCCTGTCACCGCGCTGCGCGACTCTCGACGAGCTCGCCCGGGCGCACGACGCTCGGTACGTGGACGACCTGTCGGCAATCGTGGGCAAGGCGGGGCACCTCGACGCGGACACGTTCTTTTCGCCGAAGACGCACGAGGCCATGCTGGCGGCTGCGGGTGCGGCGCTTCAGGTCACCGACGGGCTGCTCGACGGGCGCTTCGCGGTTGGAATGAGCCTCGCGAGGCCCCCTGGCCATCACGCGCGACCGAGCGGGGCCATGGGTTTTTGCCTGCTCAACCACGTAGCCATCGCGGCGCACCACGCGCTGAAGCGGGGCCTCGAGCGCGTCTTGATCCTGGATTGGGACGTACACCACGGCAACGGCACCGAGGAGATCTTCGAGCGCGATCCGCGCGTCCTCTACGTTTCGTTGCACCAGAGCCCGCAGTACCCGGGCACCGGCGCGGCCTCCGATACGGGCCTGGGGGAGGGGCGGGGGTACACGGTCAACGTGCCCCTGGCCGCCGGGGCCGACGGAGTCGTGTACCGCGCGGCGTTCGAGCGGTTGATCGCGCCGATCGTCGAGCAATTCGCGCCGCAGTTGGCGCTGGTGAGCGCCGGCTACGACGCGCACCAGCGCGATCCCTTGGGGGGTATGGAGCTGCGCGCGGAGGATTTCGGCTGGATGACATGGCAGTTGATGCAGGCAGTCGGGCCGAGTCGAGGGCTCGGTTTCGTGCTGGAGGGGGGCTATGATCTCCGGGGGCTCGAGGAGAGCGTGGCCGCGACGCTCCGCGCCACGCGCGCTGTCGAGCCGATCCGGGTGGAGGCGCCGGCGGCGGCCCTCGGCCCGCGCCATCAGCAAGAGCTGGACAAGGCGCGGTCCTTCCAGAGCCGCCACTGGAAGCTGAGCTGAGCTGAGAGCCGGGCCCGCGGCGAGCGTGCTCCCTGCGCACCCGGCGGGCGCAGGCCCGTGGCGCAGTGGGGCCCGGCGCAAATGTTGCCACTCGGGTCTGCGGGAACCGGCCTGCTTGCGCCGGCGATCGAGCCCGAACGCCCCGCGCGTGTACCAAGTCGGAGGAGCACGGGGCGCTTGGATCGTGACTGGCACACTTGGCACACCCGGACTGTCCCGCTCTGCGTCGGAACGTGCGCCATCTGCCTGGCCTGGGTCTTGCAGTTACTTAAGTGTCAATCTCGGCGCCTCTTCCGAGATGGTGCTTCAAGTTTTCAGCTCTCAGGAGAAATGCCATGACCCAACCCCGTTCCCCTCGGCGCGCCCGACGAGTGCCCTCACTCGGCGCGGCCGCAGGCCTGCTGGTCTTCGCCTGCAGCTCCGAAGAGCCGCCCGAGGCTCCGAGCGACTTCATTTCGACCGGCGAGATCCGCTCCCAACTCACCCGCGCCCAGAGCTGCGACGAGCTGCTCAGCGGCATCCAGGACGGCGTGCTCGATCAGCTCGCGCGGCGCGTCGAGGAGATCCGAGAGCGGGGAGAGCAGGGCGCCTACTACGGCTACGATGAGGATGTCCTCATTGGCGGGGTGGGCGATCCGGTTCCGGCGACGGCGCCCAACCCGAGTGGTGGCCCTGCGAGCATGTCGGCGGACGGCGCCACCGCAGGCAGCGCCGATGGCGAGGGCGGCTTCAGCGCTCCCCCTCCGCGTGCCGACGCTCCCTCGAACTCGGAGGAGGCGGTGAGCGACGAGGCCGATCGGGGCGCGACCGGCGGCGGCTTCTCGGGCACGACGGTGCAGGTTCAGGACATCGACGAGGCGGATATCGTCAAGACGGACGGCGACCGAATGTATGTGTTGCACGGGGGCACCGTGTTCGCCCTGCACGCCTGGCCCGCTGCGGAGGTCTCCGTCATCGGCTCCGCGCTGATCGAGGGCGAGCCCGTGGAAATGTTCGTCCACGATGGCAAGGCGGTGGTCTTCTCGCGCGTCTACCGAGACTTGCGCGCCGCGACGGACGGGGTGGACGAGTCGCGCGGTTACTATTCGAGCGTCGGGTACACCAAGATCACGGTGCTGGACGTGAGCGGCGAGGATCAGCCGCCGACGGTGCAGGAGTCCTACGTCGAGGGCAACTACGTCTCCTCGCGTCGTCACGAGGGGATCGTTCGCGCGGTCGTGCAAGAGGGGTTCAAAGTGCCCTACCTCGGCAACCCCAACGTCGAGTTCCGGGACCCCTTCGGCAACCCGTACTCCCAGGGCGAGGTCGACGCCCAGCTGACGGCGTGGTTCGAGCGCATGGTGGGGGCCGTTCGCGGCACCGACCTGGGCAACTGGCTGCCGCGCGAGTTTGCCAAGGAAGATGGCCAGCTCGTCGAGGTGGCGCCGCGCTGCACCGACTACTACTCCCCCGACGCAGGCCTCACGGAAACCGGCGTCACGAGCATCGTCTCGCTCGACCTCGACGACCTCGACGCAGGCCTCGGCGGTGCCACGATTCTCGGGCGTGCCGAGCGCGTGTATGCCAACGCGGACGTCGTGCTCGTCTCGCAGACGGACTACCGATACCGAATCGTCGAGGACGCCCCCCGGGAGCAGACGGTGCTGCATCTGTTCGACGTAGACGGGCCGCAGACGGCCTACACCGCCTCGGGCACCGTGATTGGGCGCATCCACAATCAGTTCTCCCTCGACGAGCGAGATGGCATCATCCGCGTGTCGACCACCGAAGAGCGGTTCGAAGAGTTCGGAGTCGGGGGCGTCACGATGGGCGGAGTCGTCGGGACGACGCCCACCGTCGGTGCCACCGAGCCTCCGCCCGTCGCGGAAGGAGAGGGGGACGCGGCGCCCGACCCGCTGCTCGAGGAAGCGCCGGAGCCGATGCCTGCGGAGCCGGACGGCGACTTGCCGCCGCCCCCGGTCGACCGGGGCTTTGGCCCCGTCAACCGGATCGTGACCTTGCGCGCTGACGGGCAGGAGCTCGTCGAGGTGGGGTCGACGAGCGACTTCGGTTTCAACGAGCGGATCTACGCGACCCGCTTCTTGGGCGATCGCGGCTACGTCGTGACCTTCCGGCGTACGGATCCGCTCTTCGTCGTGGACCTCTCCGACCCCGCCAGCCCCGCGGTGGTGGGAGAGCTGCACATCCCCGGATTCAGCGACTACCTCTACCCGCTCGGGTCGGACTACTTGTTCGCGGTTGGACAGGATGCGGATGAAAATGGCCGCGTTCGGGGTCTGGCGCTGCAGCTCTTCGATGTCAGCGACCCGACCGCCCCCACGCTCTTCAATCGATACGTGTACGAGGAGAGCGGTTTCTCTCCGGCCAACATCGATCACCGGGCGATCACCTTCCACAACGACCGAGACTTGGTGGCGTTTCCTTTCCAGAATTACCAAACGGGTCAGCAGACCTTGGAGCTGTTCCAAGTCTCGACCGAGACGGGAATCGAACGCCTCGGCGGCATGAGTGGCGCACCGGAGCTCTCGATCGAGGAGTGTGTCGACCGGCTCGGCTACGACCCGGGCTACGTGGAGGAGCTGCTGGCCGAGCTGGAGGAAAACCCCGAATGGCAGAACGAGATCATCTGGGAGTGCCAGTGGGGCTACCGTTTCCGGCGCGGCGTCTTCCGCGACGACATCGTTTACGGCATCGGCACGCGAGGCATCTACGCCTATTCGCTCGAGGGGCTCGAAGGCGCCCCAATCGGATCGGTCGATCTGCCCCGTGAGGTCTACGACTACGGTGGCGACACCACGTCGCCGGGGAGGCCCGTCCAGGGCCCGGTGATGGTGGATGCCCCCCCGCCGGACGAGCCGGACGCGGTGGAGCCCGCCGGGACGGGCGGCGCCGCCTCGTCGCAGGACTCGGGGGGCAGCAGCGATTCCGCGGATGAGGAGGAAGCCGCCCAGTAGCCGACCTCGGCGGGCGAGTGAGCCAAGGCCCCGCGGGCATCAGCCGGCGGGGCCTTTCGTTCCGTGAAGGGAGAGCGCGGGCCATCCGACCCGGGCGCGCCGCTGATGGCAACGCCGGTCCCCCCGCGGGCGCGACGCCGCTCGCCCGCTTCGCCGAGCCGAACCCGCCGAGCCGTGCGACGCTGCCGGCGCGGCGCTCCACCCGTGTGGCCAGCAACTGCCACTCGGGATGGGTCCCCCCGCGAGAGCTCCGACGCGGCGAGGGCATACCGCGCGAGGCCGGTTGGGTGCTTTCGTGGCGACCGCGTTTCTGCGTCGGCCGCCACGGGCGCGCGTGGTGGGACGAGCGGCGAGCGGAGCCGTTGCACACCCAATTGTGGCTTTTCTTTCGCGGGGTGAGGTTGCACACTGCCGGCCATGTCCAGGGTGCGAAGTGCCGGGCGGCGTGCGGCCGCCGTCCTCGGGTTGGCCACGTTTTCGACGCTTCTCGGCGGGCCGGTGAGCTCGTGCTGGGCTCAGTCGCGAGAGGCGGCCGACGGCGAGAGCCAGGCGGGCAGGGGCGACGGCGGCAGCGCGACTCGGGAAGCGGAGCGGGCGGCCGAGCTGGTGGGGAAGGGCATTGCTCTCCGCAAGGCGGGGGAGGACGCGCGCGCGCTCGAGATGTTCGAAGCGGCCGAAGAGCTCGACCCGACATCGTCTCGCGTCCTGGTTCATCTGGCGGCCAACCACCAGGCGCTCGGGGAGTGGGCGGACGCCGACCGGTACTTGAGCAAAGCGCTGGCCGACCCCGAGGACCCCTACATCAAGAAGCACGCCGCCACGCTGGCCGTGGCTCGGCGCGCCATCGGCGCGCACATGAGCACGCTCCGCGTCTCCGGTCAGCCCGCAGGCGCGACGGTGCGGCTCAACGGGCGCCTCCTCGGGGAGCTGCCCCTGGCCGAGCCAGTCCGGGTCGAGGCGGGCATCTACACCCTCGAGGTGGCGCATCCAGGCCACTATCCCATGACCCGCAGCGTGGCGTTGGCGGGAGGTGCGCTGGTCCGAGAGACGGTGGAGCTTTCCGTGCGCGAGCCCTCGCCGCCTCTACCCGTCGCCGAGGCAGTCGCTTTCGAGGAGGAGGAGTCCTCGCGTTCGGTCAGCTGGGTCACGTGGTCGCTGATGGGGCTCGGGGCGGTGTCCACTGGCGCTGCGGTGTTCGCGTGGACGGAGCGCGAGCGCGAAGTCGACATCTGGAACGACGAGTCCGAGTGCCTGTCGGACGCGCTCACTCGCGAACAGGTCTGCGGCGACCACCGGCGCGCGGGGGAGAGAGCGGAGCGCTGGGGATTGATCGCGGGGTCTGCGGCGGGGGCCTTCTTCGTCTCGGCCCTCGTGAACCACACGCTGTTCGAGTCGTCCTCGCGCGCCAAGAGCGCCGGCGTCGCTTGCGGCCTGGGTCCGCTGCAAGTGAGCTGTCGCGGGCACTTCTAGCCCGGATCTCTCACCGCCGGACCGGGGGTGCGACGACTCATCGCATCCTCGGGACCAGGCCGCGGGAAACCCGGGCCAGGAGCGGAGCGCGCCTCCGTTCACGCAGCGGCCGAGCGCTGGGCTCGGGCGAGCGCAGCAGTGGCGCCCATCCGAGCTGCCGGGCTCAATCGAGCAGGGGCGCCCCGTTGGCGCCCACCGCGCGCGGCGGATCGTCGCGGGGAAACAGGTTCGACACCTCGCTCTTCCCCGCGGCGCGCGCCTCGGCGGCGCCCCCCGTTGAACGAGGCAAATCGAAGAACGCGGCAAGATCCGGATCCAACATCTCGGTCGCCACCTCCTGCCGCGAGGCTCTCTGGTCGTTGGTCGCGGGCGAGCCCGCGCCCGGACGGGCGGCGCTTGGGGGACTTTTGCGGTGCCGCTCGGAGAGGATCGCCCGAAGCGAGCGACGCAGCGGCGCCTTGGATGAGGCTCGGCTCGGCTCGGCTCGACCTCGTCGCGGCGTTGCCGGGAGGCTCTCGGGCGGCGAGCTCTCCTCCGCGGGTTGCTCGAGCGCCGTCGGGGCCGGCGCGGCTCGATCCGACGGGTGGAGCGCGCGAGGCTGAAGGGTGACGCGCGGGGCCCGCAGGGAACCGGCGTTCTCGGAGAGAGCGCGCACACACAGAAAGGCCAGCCCGCCCACCATGGCAAACGTGGCGAACACTCGCCTCCAGCGCACCGTCGGTCGCAGGCGAGGAAAGTCCACGTTGGGGTCTGGCGGCAAGGTCACTGGCAGTCCTGCTTTCGGTATCGTCACCAAGGTCACGGGCTCGCTGTCCGTTCCGAACTGCCCCGACCACTTTTCACGGGTTTCCTCGTCCGCCATGGGCCACAGCGCCTGCCCCAACTCGCGAAGCGTCGGAAAGCGGGCGGCCGGTGTCGTGTGCATTGCGCGCAGGACTGCGCTCTCCAACGGCACGGGCACTTCTGGGCGGACGGAGCGCGGCAGAGATATCTTTCCCAGCGATATCTCCTTGAGAAGTTGCAGGAGGGTTTCTCCTTCGAAAGGCGGCCTCCCCACGACACATTCGTACAAGACGGCGCCCAGGGAGTATTGATCGGCTAACGGACCAAGTTGCCGGACGCCGTTGAGGGCCTCGGGCGCCATGTACGTCGGCGTGCCGATGATGTCCCGGGTGCGGGTCGGGCTCTTCACCGACTCGTCCAATACGTCGCTGAACTTGGAGATCCCGAAGTCCAAGACCTTGGGAACCGTCTCTCCGCCCCTCTCCTGGCACAGAAAAATGTTGCTCGGCTTCAGGTCGCGATGAACCACGCCGGCCTCGTGAACGGCGATCATGCCCGAGATGACGGGTAGGGCAATTGCGATCACCTCCTCGACGGGGAGAACTTGATGGCGCTCCAGGTGCTCGTCGAGATCGTGACCCGTGAGCAGCTCCATGACGATGTAGCGGCGCTTTTTCCAGACACCCACGTCGAGGATGTTCACGACGTTTTCGTGCTTCACCGCGGCCGCGACCTGGGCCTCTCGGAGAAAACGCTCCTTGCCGGCGGGGTGCTCGTGTACCCAGCGATCGAGCACCTTCAGAGCGACGGTTTCTCCGCTCACCGAAGAGCGCGCGCTGTAGACGCGAGCCATTGCGCCGCGACCGATGCAGGCGCGGATCAGGTGATCGCCAAAGCGGTAGCTCGGCGGGAGCTCTTCGGGGCTGTCCTCGGCCACGGAAGCAGAATACCTCGTTTTTCCATAGGTCGAGGGCCAAATGAGGAACCGAGCCCGAGCGGTCCGTGGGTCGAGCCCCCGCGGTATGGCGACGCGTTTGCCATCGGTGTCGCGGGTGTGTGACTCTCGCGCGTTCGTCCCTGGTCGATCCACATGACTAGCTCAAACGAGCTAGCCAGGGCGCCCAGGGTGCCGCGTGCGGTTGCTTCGACTCTCGGCGCTCTCTTCCCGTTTCGACGCTTTGTCTTGCGTCGGGGTGGTTTCTTCGTCCGCCGCCAGGCCTCGCCGCGGGGAGCCCGCCCCCGGCTCCGCGCCGATTGCCCTCGCGCCGTACGCGCTTCGAGCGCCTCTCGTCCGCAGGTCGGGCTCCGCATGCTTCCCGCCGGCCGGGCTCCGGATTGCCGGCGCCTCGCTCAGCGCAGCCTGTCCGCGTGGAAGCGAACGTGGTCCTTGATGAACGTCGCGATGAAGTAGTAGCTGTGATCGAAGCCGCGGTGGCGCCGCAGGCTGAGCCGCACGCCCCGCTCCATGCAAGCGGCCTCGAGCAACTCGGGCTTCAGCTGCTGCAGCAGGAACGGGTCGTCGGAGCCCACGTCAACGAGCAGGTCGCGCGCATAGCCCCTCGACCGGACCAGGTCGACCGCGTCGTGCTGCGCCCAGGCCTCCGGATCTCGCCCGAGGTAGCCGGAGAGAGCCTTCTGACCCCACGGGCACTGCGTGGGCGAGCAGATCGGCGAAAAAGCCGAGACGGATCGAAAGATCTCCGGGTGTCGAAGGCCGATCGTGAGGGCGCCATGCCCCCCCATCGAGTGCCCGGTGATGCCTTGCTTGGACGGGTCGACCGGAAAGTGATTCGCGATCCAGCGGGGCAGCTCGTGGGCTACGTAGCTGTACATCCGGTAGTTTTTCGCCCACGGCGGCTGCGTGGCGTCCACGTAGAAGCTCGCCCCCGAGCCGAAATCGTACGCGTCGTCGGCGCCCGGAAGGTCGACCTCTCGCGGGCTCGTGTCCGGCGCCACCAGCATCATCCCCACCTCGGCCGCGTAGCGCTGAGCGCTGCCCTTGGTGATGAAGTTCTGCTCCGTGCAGGTCAGCCCGGACAGGAAGTACAACACGGGGAAAGGTCCCGGCCCGTCGGGTTGGTATACGCCGACGCGCATCGGAGTCCGCGTGTTTTCGGAGTTGTGCTGAAAGACGCTCTGCGTTCCCCCAAAGCAGCGGTGACTTTCGATGGCCGCTTTCGTTCCCATGAATTTGCCTCGATTCGTGTGCGCGTATTCTTCGCGTGGTGACGACTCCACGACCTCCCGCCCTACCGCGGGGGCCTCGGGCTCGACGTTAGCACCTCGCCGCAGCCTACACCGCCGCTCGGTGGTGATCACCCAATCGCCGCCGCGCCCGCGCATTGGCGGAGGGTTGGCGCAGCGGCCACGACGCGCCGAGCCTTCTGATGGTCCAACGAGCCGCGGCTTCGTCGCGCGGAGGGCTCCCAGAGCCGCAATTGGGTCGAAGGCCGCGACCGACGAACCCTTGGGCTTCGAGCGTCGAAAGGGGCAGCAGGCGCCGGGCAGGCACCCTGAAAACGCCCGGGCAGCTCGCCTGGCGGGTGTTTTCCTGAAGCGCGCATGCCCCAGGCAGCCGGCTCGGCGTTGCCGCGGCGTCCCGAATGGTTTCCCTCAGTAGGTGACCACCGTGCGAATCGACTTGCCCGCGTGCATCAAATCGAACCCTTCGTTGATTCTTTCGAGGGGAAGCGTGTGCGTGATCAAGTCGTCGATGTTGATCTTGCCCTGCATGTACCAGTCCACGATGCGAGGCACGTGCGTGCGCCCCGAGGCGCCGCCAAACGCCGTTCCTCGCCAGGAGCGCCCCGTGACGAGCTGGAAGGGGCGCGTCGATATCTCCGCCCCGGCGGGCGCCACACCGATGATGACCGATTCGCCCCAACCTTTGTGGGCACACTCGAGCGCCTGCCGCATCAAGTCCACGTTGCCGACGCACTCGAACGAGTAGTCGGCGCCGCCGCCCGTGAGGTTGACCAGGTGGGGAACGAGGTCGCCGTCGACCTCCTTGGGATTCACGAAATGGGTCATGCCGAACTTCTCGGCGATCGCCTGGCGCTGTGGGTTGACGTCGACGCCGATGATCATGTTGGCCCCCACCAGTCGCGCCCCTTGAATGACGTTCAGGCCGATGCCGCCCAGGCCGAAGACGACCACGTTGGAGCCCGGCTCCACCTTGGCCGTGTTGATCACGGCTCCGATCCCCGTCGTGACGCCGCAGCCGATGTAGCAGACCTTGTCGAAAGGCGCGTCCTTGCGGATCTTGGCGAGGGCGATCTCCGGAACGACCGTGAAGTTGGCGAAGGTCGAGGTCCCCATGTAGTGGTGGAGCGATTTCGAGCCCTGCGAGAAGCGGCTCGTCCCGTCGGGCATCAGCCCCGAGCCCTGGGTGCTGCGAATGGCCTGGCACAAGTTCGTCTTGGGGTTGAGGCAGTATTCACACTGGCGGCACTCGGGTACGTAGAGCGGAATCACGTGGTCCCCGACCTCGAGCGAAGTGACTCCCTTGCCGATCTCCACCACGACGCCCGCGCCCTCGTGGCCGAGGATGCTCGGGAACAAGCCCTCCGGGTCTTTGCCCGAAAGGGTGTACTCGTCTGTGTGGCAGATCCCGGTCGCTTTGAGCTCGACCAAGACCTCGCCTGCCTTGGGGCCCTCCAGATCGACCATTTCCACGCTCAACGGCTTCCCGGGTTCGTGCGCGACGGCGGCTCGGACTTGCATTGCTTCCTCTCTCCTCTCGCGAGGGAGCCCGGAGGGCTCCCGGATTTGTGCGCAGCCTAGTACTTTGCGAGACGACATGGGAAGGCCTCGGCGAGGCTTCCCGCCCTTCCTCCGCGATTGACCGTGCGCCGCTCGGGCCCCGTCGTCGGCAGCCGCGCGGCGGCCCGGCGGCGGTGAGCCGAATGCCGCTCGGACGCGTGCGGCCCCGGGTGCGCTCCGTGGGCCGGGTCACTCGTCGAGGAGATCCGGCCACTGCTTGACGTGAATTCGCCCACGAATTTCTCGCAAGACCAGCTCGACGAACTCGCCGAGAGCAAATTTCTTCTGCTCTTTCACCTGATAGCGGCGCACGGTCACCGACTCGTGCGTCGACTCTTCTTCGCCGAGGACGACGAGGCACGGGATCTTTTCGGTGGCGCCGTTGCGAATCTTCTTGCCGAGGCTTTCCTCGCTGTGATCGACCTCTGCGCGCACGAAGTCGCGCCGCAGCCGCTCGCAGATGTTGTCCGCGTATTCGCCGTACTTGGGGCTCACCGGGATCATTCGCACCTGCACGGGGGCCAACCACATCGGGAACGCGCCGGCATAGTGCTCGATCAGAAAGCTGACGAACCGCTCGTGGGTGCTCAGCGGCGCTCGGTGAATCACGTAGGGCAGCTTGTCCGCGCCATCCCGATCTCGATAGGTCATCGGCACGCCGGCTTCCTGGAAGCGCTGTGGAACGGCGAAATCCAACTGGCAAGTGGAGACCGTGAACTCCTTCAACCCCACGGTCCGAAACTGGATGTCGACCTTCGGGCCATAGAAGGCGGCCTCCCCCTTGACCTCGCGGAAGGGGATGCCCGCGGCCTTCATCGCCGAACGAACGCGGTCTTCGGACAGCTCCCAGGCGCGCGGATTGTCGATGTACTTCGTCTTGCCTTTGGGATCGTCGGGGTCCCACAGGGACAGGCGCATGAAGTAGTTCTCGAAGCCGAACAGATCGTAGTAGCGATGATGAAGGTTCATCACCCGTACGAACTCCTCCTCGATCTGCTCTTCCGTCACGTAGATGTGCGCGTCATTCATGCACATGGCTCGGACACGGCTGAGACCGTGCAGGGTGCCGGAGCGCTCGTAGCGGAACGTATTGCCGTACTCCGTCAGCCTCAAGGGCAAGTCTCGGTACGAGCGCGGCCGAGAGGCGTACACCATGTGATGGTGCGGGCAGTTCATCGGCCGCAGGAAGTAGGAGGAGGCATCGCTCGGCTCCTCGTCGTCCGGGCCCGGCATGCCGGGGAACATCGACTCCCGGTACAGCTCCAGATGCCCAGAAATTTCGTACAGGCGACCGCGCGTCAGCACGGGCGTGCGCACGCGTTGGTAGCCGTCCTGGAACTCGAACTCTTTGGCGAGCTTCTCGAGCTCTTCGATGAGCACGGTTCCCTTGGGCAGCCAGTGCGGCAGGCCTGCGCCCACCAGCTCGTGCATGGCGAACAGATCGAGCTGAGCACCCAGCTTTCGGTGGTCGCGCTTGAGCTCCTCTTCGCGCGCGCGGCGGTACTCCGCCAGGTCCTTCTTGTTCTTGAACGCCCAGCCGTAGACGCGCGTCATTCTGTCGCGCTTTTCGTCTCCTCGCCAGTAGGCGCCGGTGACCGAGTAGAGATGAAAGCAGTCCGGCGGGATCTCCTGCGTGGAGTCGACGTGTGGCCCCTCGCACATGTCCAGGAAGGGGCCGTTCCTGTAGAAGCTCAGGGTTGCCCCGGGGCCCGCCTTGTCGAGCAGCTCCCGCGCATACTCCGCCTTGTGAGGCTCTCTCATCTCGCCGTCGATGCGGGCCAGTGCCTCCGGGCCCGCGAGCTCCTCACGCTCGAAAGCCTGCTTCTCCAAGATGATGCGGCGCATGAGCTTCTGCACTTCCGGCAGGTCGTCGGCGCTCAGCGGTTCGGGCAGGAGAAAATCGTAGTAGAAGCCGTCCGAGATCGCGGGCCCGAAGCCCAGGCGCGCTCCCGGTCGATACTGTTGCATCGCTTGGGCGAGGACGTGCGCGAGCGAGTGGCGGATCTTGAAGAGCTTTGGGTCCTCTTCCATCAAGTCGGTGGACATGGGAGGCGTTCTTTCGAGCGGCGCCGTCAGCCGCGGAGTACGTCCGCGAGCGTGTAGCGCCCGGGTTTTTGGTTCACGACGAAGCGCGCGCTTCGGATGGCGCCGCGCGCGAACAGATCTCTGTTCGTGGCTCGATGGGTGAGCTCCAGCCGCTCCCCGGAGCCGAGTAGGTGTACGGTGTGGTCTCCGATTACGTCTCCTCCGCGCAGCCCGAAGATGCCGAGCTCGCCCGGTTGGCGAGGGCCTACGTTGCCACTCCTGCCATGCACGGGCTCGACCTCCGGTCGGACCGCCCGCAACGCCTCTGCGAGCCGCAACGAGGTGCCGCTCGGGGCGTCGACCTTGTGACGGTGATGTACGTCGGTGATCTCCCAGTCGAAGCCCTCCCCCAGGCGCTGCGCCGCGAGGGCCGCGAGCTCGCTCAGGATCTGGACACCGAGGCTCATGTTGGGTGCCCACACGACGCCGACGGCCTCTGCGGCGGCATCCAGCCCGCTCTGGTCGGTGACCCCGGTCGTGCCGCTCACCAGGGCGACGCCTTGGCGCGCGGCCAGCCGCGCCAGCTTCTCCAGGGCCGGAGGCAGCGAAAAGTCGATCACGACCTGCGCGCCGAGCAACGCCGCGTCCACGTCGTCCGTCACCTCGACTCCGGCGCTGGCGGCGCCCGCCAACACTCCCACGTCCTGGCCCAGGTGGGCGCTGCTCGAGCTGGCGCTGGCACCCACGATGCAGAGATCCTCGGCCTGCTGGCACAGCCGGGCCACGGCGAGGCCCATGCGACCGGTCGCGCCGCTGATGGCGATTCTGAGGGGGGACGGCGTCACGACTCGAAGGCTCGTAGCGCAGCGGTGATCCGGCTCAGGTGGGCTTCCGAGGGCATCACCAGGGGGGGCCGAAGCACCCCCTTGATCAGGCCTCGACGGGCCAGGGCCGCCTTGACGGGGCCCGGGTTCGCCGTGCAGAACATGGCTTCGTGCACGGAGAGGAGTCGCAGGTGCTGCTCTCGGGCTTCCACCAGGCGTCCTTCGAGGGCCGCGTGGGCCGCCGCGCGCACGGCCGCGGGCAACACGTTCGACGTGACACTGATGACCCCCCGGGCGCCCACGCTGATCATCGGGAGCGTCAGCGAGTCGTCGCCGCTGAGCACGGTCAAGCGCTCCCCGACCCGGGCCAGGGCCGCCTGGCAGTAGGCCACGTTCCCCGAGGCGTCTTTCAGACCGATTACGTTTTCGCAGCGCTCGAGGACCTGCTCGAGCGTGTCGAGCTCGAGGTTGACCGCCGTGCGGCCCGGAATGTTGTAGAGCACCACGGGCAAGGGGGTGGCCCGGGCGACCGTCTCGATGTGGAGGAGGAGCCCCTGCTGGGAAGGCCGGCTGTAGGCCGGCATCACGAGCATCACGGCCCCAGCGCCGGCGCTCGTGGCCGCTTTGGCTTGCTGCGCCGCCTTTTTGGTGTCGCTGGAGCCGATTCCGCCGAGCACGAGCGATTTGCCGCGGGCGAGCTCCGCGGACTTGGCGATCAGCGAAACCTTTTCCGCGTCGCCCAGGGTTGGGCTTTCCCCAGTCGTTCCGCAGGGAACGAGCCCATCGATCCCCGCCTTCAGCTGTTCTTCCACGAGCCGCTCGAAATCGGCCCAGGCGATTTCGCTGCCATCGGCGGTGAAGGGGGTGACGAGAGCCGTGAGGGCCCCGCGCAAGCTGAAATCGTGCATGGAGGCCGAGAATTGTCTCGACCGACCGCGAAAAGCAAGGGTCGGGCGCCGGATCGGCCCCGGGCGTCGATCGGCCCGAGTCGGGCCGGCGCGAGGCCCGCCGGAACAGCGGCGAGTGGACAAAAAATATGACAAAGTCACAGCCTCATGAAGTCAGTGGGTTCGTTCCAGATCACGCTTCGCCGGCGAGTTTCGGGGGTGCTGTTGGGGTGCTTCGCCGCCGCCTGCTCCTCGGGGGGCGACAGCGCGGAGCAGCCGCCCGTGACGCGCCCGGGTGAGGTCGGCCCGGTGGAGGCGATGTTCGGCGACCAGGCCGTCGATCCGGCGGCGGGCGACGGCCTGGGGGGCCGTGCCTGCATCGGGCGCGCAGCCGGCGCCGAGCTGATACCGGCCATCCTGGAGCTCGTGGTCGACACGAGCGGCTCGATGGGGCAACGCGCGCCCGGCTCGCGTCGCTCGAAGTGGGAGGTCACGCGGGACGTGGTGCTCGAGGCCATCGACGTGCTGCCCGCCTCGACCTCGCTCGGGGTGGTGTTCTATCCGGATCAGGACACCGCCCGGGGAGCCTGCTTCGACGCCGACGCGGACGTGGCCATCGGGGCGCTCGGAGATCCCGGCTCGCGGCAACGGCGGCAGATTCAGAGCGCGTTTCGAGATCAGCGGCCCGAGGGCGGTACTCCCACGCACGACGCATTTCTGTTCGGGATGCAGGAGCTCGAGAGCTCGACGGAGCTCGGGCAGCGCTATGCGGTCGTCGTAACGGACGGAACTCCAACCTTTGCGCGCGGGTGCGTCGGTACCGGCCTGTTGGTCGACCCCGTCGACCCGGCACCACTCGTTCCCGAGGCGCGGGGGGCGCTCGGGCGCGGCTTGCAGACGTTCGTCATCGGCTCGCCGGGGAGCGAGGAGGCGCGCGAGGCGCTTTCCCGCATGGCCGAAGCCGGGGGCACGGCGCCCTTCGAGTGCAGCCACGAAGGGCCCAATTTTTGCCATTTCGACATGACTCAAGAGGAAGATTTCGCCGCCGCTCTGCGCGACGCCTTCGGCGTGATCGCCGGGCGGGCGCTTTCGTGTGTCTACGACGTCCCCGAGCCGCCCGCCGGCGAGGCGCTGGAGTTGGGGGCGGTCAACGTGCTGTTCACGCCCGAAGGAGGCCCACCGGAGCTCATTCGGCAGAGCAGCGCGCAGGGCCCTTGCGCGGCGGGCTGGCGCTACTCCGAGGACGCGTCGCAGGTACTGCTGTGCGGCGCGACCTGCGACCGAGTGCGGGGCTCGAGCGGTCAGCTCTCACTGGAGTTCGGCTGCGCGACGGAGCTTTACTGAGGCTGGCAGGGCCGCCGAGGCGGGCTCCTTCGAGCCGCTCGGGGGGCGGGCGCTGCGTGAGCCGACGCCCCCTGCGCGGCCCGACCCGCGCCGGCCGCCCGAAGAAGGCGCCTGCCCCGCGTCGGCCCCGGCGGGTGAGCGCCACCACGCGAGCACCCCCCTGCGGAACGGCTCGCCCCCGGTTCCTCCTTCTGGGCTCCCATCCCCGTTCGTGGACGGGCACTGGCTCGCGGCACGGGCTCCCCCGGGGCCCGAGCTCACGCTCCGCGTGGCCGTGCAGGCCCGAGCAACCGGTCGCCTTCCTCGAAGGGAACCACCCGCTGGTCGCGAGGACGCCGCTCCCTTCCTCGCCTCGTCGATCGAGGCGAACCCCGGGGTCCGCTCGGCGGGGCGGTGGCTCCGGCGGCGTCCGCCGCCGTCCGCGGGGCCGCTGCCGGGATCCCGTCGAGGAGCGCTCAGATCGCGTCGCTCGGATAGACTACGTCCACCCGTCGATCCTCGGCGCGCGAATGCTCGGGCGTGTGCCCAATCGCGCCGCGCTCGCCGACGCTGCGCAACTTGACCTGCCCGGCGGAGAGCCCCTCGGCCAGTAAAAGGCCGCGAATTCGCTGCGCTCGGCGCATTCCCAACCAGTAGTTGTACGATTCGGAGCCGCGGTCGTCGGCGCGCCCGACCAGCGTGATGGACTGACCTTCCCCGAGGGACTGACGCAAACACGAGGTCAGCTGCTCGAACTCGGCGCGCCCGTCCGCCAGTGGAAAGTCGCTGTCGTAGGGAAAATGTTGGGCGACCGAGCCGCATTGGCGGGGTGAGGTCGCCGCGTTGGCCTTCGCCTTCGCCTTCGCCTCGGGCGGCGGCGCCGGGACGGCCTCGGAGGCTGCGGCGGCAGCCTGGGCCGGGGGCTGCGGCTTGTCGTCTTCGCAGGCGGCGAGGGTGAGGGCGAGGCAGATCAGCGGCGTGCGGTATCTATTCATGAGTCTCCTGGGCTCGAGGGGTTGGGGGGGGCGGTGGGAGCGGCTCGCAGTCGCTCGGGCTGCTTGCGACGCTCGGGCTGCTCGCGAGCCGCGGCCAGGACGCGGCCGTTTCGACTTGCCGACGGCCGCGATGAGACACCCCCGGAGGCGACCCTCCGGGATCCCCAGCCACGCCGCAACGGGCCGACCCGAACAGGTTCGACCGGGCACGCCGCGGCGAGCAACGGCCGAGCCGGCCCCGGTCCGGCTACCGGCGCGAGGTATGCCACTGGGACCGACACCACCTCACAGTGCGGGTCAGCCCCGAAAACGATTGGATCGAAACTCGACACGAAACCCCAGCTCGCCCGCGCAGGGGCGACGCGATGCTCGACGAACGGCAGGGCGCCCGCTCGAGTGCTCGGACGACCTACACGCGCATGAGTATAACAGGGGATCCTCACTCTGTCAGGTCACGCTCCGGCTGTGCGGGCGGCCCAGCGTCGGCGCGCAGCGCCGGGTCGAGGTTGTTGGTGTAGTCGTCGATGATGCTCTGGACGTTCGTGTCGCGAAGCACCACGGAGACTTCGATGCGCCGGTTCTCCCGGCGGGCCGCCGCGCTCTCGCCGCGCGCGATGGGGCGAAACTCGGAGTAAGCGCTCGCGGCGAAGTAGCTTCCAAATTCGTCCTGCAAGCGCGGATTGACCTGGAACAAATAGTCGAGGACGGCGCTGGCTCGCTTGGATGAAAGCTCGCGATTGAACGTCGACGAACCGATGTCGTCGGTGTGCCCCTGCACCACGATGCTCTCGATGCTCGTTCGCGCCTCCTGCCGCGAAAGCAGGTTTTCGAGAGCCTGGGCGAGCACGTCCAGCAGCACCTTCCCCTCCTTCTTCAGCGCGTAGGAGTTGTACGCGAAGACGAGGGATTCGTTGAGGACGATGTTGCCGTTGTCCCCGATACCCACCAGCGGAGTCCCCTGCGAGGTTTCCGCTCCCAGCTCGCCCTCGATCGATTCCTTGACCTGGCGCAGCACGTCGAAGCGCAGCAGCGCGATGCCCGAGAGCCGGGACCGCAGCTCGGTCAGCTCTCGCTTGCTGCGCTCGACGATCCCGCGCTGCTGCTGGATCTTCTCCTGAGATTCGGCGAGCTGGCGGCGCCCTGCTTCGATTTCGCGCTCCGTCTGCTTCAGCGTGCTCGCCAGGTCGCTGAGCTGCTGACGGGAGCGATCCATTCGTTGCCGGGAGGCCGCCAGCTGGCGATCGACCATCACGTTGCGCAGGAACGTCAGAAGGGTCACCACGAACAGGATCAAGACGACCGTGGAGGTCACGTCGCTGAAGGCCGTCCAGACGTTGACCCCGGACCCTTCGGATACGAGATTTCGCCGCTTGCGCATCGGGGCGGTTATCCCTTGCTATCCGCTCATAAATCCACCCACTGGCCGCCGGCTTCGCTGGAGCGCACGGCCGCCTCGATGAATTGCACCGCGCGCTGGCCCTCCTCGACACCAGGAACCAGCAGGCTTTCCGGTGGCGGAGCGCGGTCCTGCCGACGTGCCAGGATCTGGTCGGCCAGATCCGAGTACAAGGTCGCAAAACCTTCGAGGTAGCCTTCCGGGTGCCCGGGGGGCAGGCGCGTCACCCGCGCGCCGGTGGCGGCGACGCCCGGACCGCCCCTCGTGATCACCCGCGGGGGCTCACCCAGCGGTGCCCACGTCAGCAGGTTCGGATTCTCCTGGTTCCAGGCAAGGCCTGCCTGCTCGCCATAGATGCGAATCGAGAGGCCATTTTCGTTGCCCAGGGCGACCTGGCTCGCCCACAGCGAGCCCCGCGCGCCGCCTGCGTAGCGCAACAGCAGCCGGCAGTCGTCGTCCAGCGCGCGCTTCGGTACGAACGTGCTCAGCTCCGCGCACAAGCTCTCGAGGCGCAGGCCGGTCATGAATTCGGCCAGGTTGAAGGCGTGGGTTCCGATGTCTCCCAGGCAGCCGCCCGGGCCCGCCTGGGTGGGGTCGGTCCGCCACGCCGCTTGCTTCTGCCCGCTTTGCTCGAGGGGGGTGCTCAGCCAGTCTTGCGCGTACTCCGCTTGCACGACGCGCACGGTGCCCAGCGCCCCCGCACCGATCATCTCTCGCGCGTGCCGCACCAGGGGGTAGCCCGTGTAGTTGTGCGTCAGGCCGAAGATGAGCCCGGAGCGCCCCACGGCATCCACGAGCTTGGCCGCATCTCGAGCGGTCGTGGTCAGTGGCTTGTCGCAGATGACGTGGATGTCGGCCTCGAGGAAGGCCATGGCAGCGGGGAAATGCACGTGATTGGGGGTCACGATGGCAACGGCCTCGATGCCGTCCGGTCGCTGCGCTTCGCGCGAGGCCATCTCCTGATAGGAGTCGTAGCTGCGGCCGGGCTCGATGCCGAGCGCGGCCGCGGACCGCCGGGCTTTTTCGCTGGAAGAAGAAAGCGCCCCGGCGACTAGCTCGTAGCGGTCGTCGAGACGTGCGGCGATGCGATGGACGGCGCCGATGAAGGCGCCTTCCCCGCCGCCCACCATGCCGAGCCGAATGCGATCCATGCTCAGCCCTCCCCGCCCCCGAGCCCGAGCATCGCTCGGTTGGACGCGCGATCGGGCTCTTGGGAGGCGAAGTCTTCGAACGACTTGTCCGTCACCCGAATGATGTGCTCGGCGATGAATTCGGCCCCTTCCCGGGCCCCTTGCTCCGGGTGCTTCAGGCAGCATTCCCACTCGAGCACGGCCCAGCCGTCGTAGTCGTAGCCGGCCAGCTTGGAGAAAATGCCCTTGAAGTCGACTTGGCCATCTCCCAGGGAACGGAAGCGCCCGGCGCGGTGCAGCCACGATTGAAACCCGCCGTATACTCCTTGGCGCCCGTTGGGGTTCAGCTCGGCGTCCTTGACGTGGAAGGCCTTGATGCGCTCGTGATAGATGTCGATGAAGGCGAGATAGTCCAAGGCCTGGAGCCTCAGGTGGCTCGGATCGTAGAGGATGTTGCAGCGCGGATGGCCTCCCACGCGATCGAGGAACTGCTCGAAGCTCGCCCCGTCGTGCAAGTCCTCGCCCGGGTGGATCTCGTAGCAGAGGTCGACTCCGACATCCTCGTAGGCATCCAAGATCGGGCGCCAGCGCTTGGCCAGCTCCTCGAAGGCTTCTTCAATCAACCCCGCCGGGCGCGGCGGCCAGGGGTAGAGGTACGGCCAGGCCAGTGCGCCCGAGAACGTCGCGTGGGCCTTGCAACCGAGTCTCTGGGAGGCCTGGGCGGCCAGCAACACTTGTTCGACGGCCCAGCGCTGGCGCGCAGACGGGTTGCCGCGCACCTCCTCGGCGGCAAAGGCGTCGAAGGCCACGTCGTAGGCGGGGTGTACGGCGACCAACTGCCCTTGGAGGTGAGTCGAGAGCTCGCTGACCGTCAGCCCGGCGTCCGAGAGGATGCCCTTCACCTCGTCGCAATAGGCTGCGCTGGTCGCGGCTCGCGAGAGGTCGAAGAGGCGTGTGTCCCACGAGGGGATCTGCAGCGCCCGGTAGCCGAGGTCGGAGGCCCAACGAGCCAGGCTCGGCAGAGAGTTGAACGGTGATTCGTCGCCCGCGAACTGGGCGAGGAAAATTGCGGGACCTTTGAGCGTCTTCATGGTCCCGGCAGAGTAGACCCGGGCTCGCTCTCCCGCAATCGGTGGAGCGCGAGCGCCGGCTGGGTGACACGCGCGGCGCCCGAGTGGGCGAGCGGCTTGCCCCGTGCGAGGCCGCGGCGGCGCGCTCCCGGCGGGCTCGCGATCGCGGCAAAGCCTACGAGCTCGAAGGCTTTGGGTCGGGCGGGCTCACTCGCCCTGCGGGCCCTCGCGCGGCGTGCTCAACGCTTCCATGCGGAAATTCGCCCGCTGACGGTGCGAATGCGTCGCTGGGCGGTCGACAGGGAGCAATCGCATTCTTGTGCGATGTCTTCCAGAGTCTTGCCCTCCACGTGTCGCAGCATCCAGGGCGTGCGCAGTTGCTCCGGCAGGCTCAGCAGCCGCTCGATGCGACCGGAGACGTGTGCCGTCGATTCGGGGCTGGGCGCTTCGCTCGGCATGTGGACGACCTCCTCCGGGTCGTCGCGGTTGCTCTGCGTGTGCACCGTGATTCGAAAGCGCCGGCGCTTGGCCATGCGCGTCGTGATGGTGGCCAGCCAGGCGCGCGCGCGGTCCGCGTCCCGCAGCGTGTGAACGTTCTGGACGGCAACCACGAAAACGTCCTGGATGAGATCTTCCACATCGCCAGAGGGGCCGAGGATCCGCCGACCGATCTTCCCCACGTAGGACCGGTACGAGAGAAACAGCCTCTCTACTTCTTCGGGAGAGGGCCGCGACGAGGGGCGCGCGATGATGGTGGATTCGTCGTTCCAGAGCCTCTCGGGCGTGGGCTCGTGCTTTTTCTCGGCGTTCATGAATGTGCGGGGCGTGGGGGGGGGAGCCGTGGCACTCCAGCGAGGCCCGGCTTCTTGATGATAGCTGGACGGGAATCTTATGCAAGAGACGGAATCCGGCAAAGTGCTCGGCTGGTCCGAAAGGGAGCAAGCGCGCTCGCTGCTCGCTGTGTTGCATTGGTGCAATGAGGGCGGGGGCGGGCTCGAGGAGGAGTTGGCCGCAGGCCGACGGCGTGTCGGGGGCCGAATCGGTCTGGCCGAGCGGGCCGCTCCGTTTTCGATGACTCGCGCGCGCGGCCGCCCCCCGCGGTGGACCCGTCGAGAGCCGTCGCCCGCAGCCGCCGGGCGGTGCCGCCCTCGAGCAGCTGCGACGGTCACGGCGGTGCGATGCGGCAGACGCGCTCGGGGTCGGTCGTGCGCATCGAGCGGCATCGCGATGTCGGGGCGCTCGTCGTCGCGCCTCGCCGCTTGCGCCGTGGCCCTCGCGCGGAGTCCGGCGCACGGAGCCCGGCGCACGGAGCCTGCCGCGATGGTCCGTCCTCACCGCGCGCCTCCTTTGTCGTCGTCTCGGTCGCTCTCGGCGGCTCGGCTTTCTCACCGCGGCTCGGCTTTCTCACCGTGCTTGCGCGGTTCGGTATCTCACCGCAGATCGCACCGACCAGAGCATTGACTCCTGCCTCGAACGCGCCGATCGTCGGGAGCGCGCACGCAGGGGGCCGCAGGGGCGGGTGAGGGGAGTGCCTGCACGGGCAGCAAAACGGATGAGGCAAGGGAGAGATCAATGACACGAGACAAGAGCTTGCGGCGGGTGGACTTCGATCTGGGCGAAGGCATCATCGAAGATCTCGAGGACGAGCAGCTCCAGAGCGCCCAAGGGGGGTGGGGCGGCTCTTGGCGCTGGGGCGGTCGCGGCCGCGACAGGGGCTGGGGCTCGCGTCGAAACAAAGGCAATGCGAACGCCGCCGAGGTCGGGCAGCCTCCCCAGCTGGTGGAGCAGCAGGGCGTCGGCGCGGCCCCGAGGCCGATCAACGGTCGGGGGCGCTGAGGTCGAAGGGCGGTGCGTCCGCCCGCCGCATTCGGTGCTGGGCCTCTTGGGGGGGGGCGGGCGGGTGCCGCTTGTGGCGGGAGGCGTCGAAAGGGCTGGTGTCGAGGCGCGAGCTGAAGGGGCCGGGCTTCGGTTTGCGTCGGGGCGTGTCGAGCGGGTGGGCGGCACGCCGGCGGTGAGCCGCTCGGAGGGTCAGCTCGAGGAGGGGGGGCGTCGCGGGGGGGGGGGCCGTATGGCGCGGCGGCTCGGAAGAGGAACAGCGGCGGGCGCGGCGGCGAAGGGGCGGGGAGTCGACGCCGCGCCCGCCGTCGAGGTCGCCAGGCCCGGAGCGCTCGGCGCTTTGCGCAGTTGGGGGCCGGTGGAGTCGGTGTCGGCCGTAGTCCGGGGGCGGCGCCGTCGGAGGCCCGGGGCCCGCGCGGGCGGCGCGGTCGTAGGCGGCGACGAGGCCCGCTGGTATGGTCGTCGCCATGAGCTTGGCACGGAGCGGCGCGGGGAAGCGAAGCGTCCTTTCGCCCTTCACGGAGCTGGGGCGCGCGGTCGACGCCTCTTGGCGCGCCTCTCACTACGACGAGCGTCGATTCGCCAAGGTCGCGGCGGCCGCCCTTTCGGAAGCGCGAGTCTCGGACCGGGTCGAGCTCGAGGATCTGCTCGATGCCATCTGCGCCGGGGAGGATTTGCCCGAGCAGCGCTCGTCGGGTTTCGGCGAGCCACCCATCGTCGCGTTTCGCACCGAGCGCTTCTTGATCGAGGTGCTGCCCTGGCTCGATGGCACGACGGATCTACATCAGCACGGCTTCGCAGGCGCGTTCACGGTTCTCCACGGCCGCAGCTTGCACAGCGAGTTCGAGTTCGAGTGCGAGTACCGCTACAGCGAGCGGCTCGCCGTGGGCGCCCTCCGGCCCCGCGCGATGGAGCTTCTTCAGGTGGGGGACGTGCGCGCGATTCCTCTCGGCTCGGAGTTCATTCACTCGCTTTTTCACCTCGATCGCCCCTCCGTTTCGGTGGTCGTCCGCACGTTGGGGGGCTCGGTGGGCGGCCCGCAGCTGTCGTACAGTCGCCGGAGCGGCCTGTGTTGGGACCCGTTTCATCGGGTCGCCTCCAGCGAGCTGTTGCGGCAGCTCTTGCCGCTGCTGCCCGTCGGTGGAGAGGAGCGCTGCAAGCGCCGTCTCCGCTCCTTGCTGGAGCGCGCCGATGCGTGGGCGACCTTCCAGCTCGTGCTGCAGCTCGGAAGGGAGCTCGGGTCGCGAGCCGCCGTGGAGGAAGCCATCGAGGGGTTTTCCTTGCCGCAGCCGGAGCTCGTTCGGCGATCCCTGCTCGAAGTCCAGGAGCGCGCGCGGGCCCGTTCGATCATCGAGCGGCGAGCCCGCTTGATTTCGGCCGACCATCGTTTTCTCTTGGCGGTAGCTCTCAACGTGCGGGGGAGGCAGCGGTGCCTGGGTATCGTGGAGGAGCTGTATCCGGGGCGCTCGGGCGCTTCGACGATCACGCGCTGGGTCGCCGAGCTCTCCGAGGCTTCGCAGCTCGGGCAGGGGGGGGTGCTCGGCTTGCGCTTCGACGATGCCGCTTTGGAGGTTCTCGAACGGATGCTCCTCGGCGTCAGCGACGAGCAGCTCGTGGGGGGCCTGCTGGAGCGCTACGGCCGCGAGGCAATCGACGCGCAGCGGCCGCGCATCGACCAGCTTCAGCGCCTGCTGCGGCGGTCCCCGCTATTCGAAGGTTTTCTGGTGGAAGATTGAGGCCCGAGCGGGCCTCCGCGGCGAGCGGGGAGCCCAGCAGACGCGGCGCGATCTATGGAGCCGGTACCCGGGCGCGAAACAGGCGGCACGAGCCGCGTACCGTTGCTTCGCTGCCGGCCGAGAGAAAGCCGCTCTGGCCGCGGCACAGATCGACGGGGGCACGACCGGAGGCGATGACCGAGGCCATCCCCTCGGCGCACAGCAGGAGCTCCGGGCCCGAGCAGCGCAGAGCCATCTCGCCGTCCACCTCCAGCCGGCACAGCTCGAACTCGGCGGCGGGCGTCGGATAGGTAAACTGCCCCGGCGGCCCCTCGCGACCGTCCATCGGCCGCACAGGGGGGCTGTCGAAACGCAACACCCTCAGCAGCTCGGGTACGTCCACGTGCTTCGGGGTGAGCCCCCCGCGCAGCACGTTGTCCGAGTTGGCCATGATCTCGACACCCATTCCGGAAAGGTAGGCGTGCAGCCGCCCCGCTTCGAGGTACACTGCCTGCAGTGGCTCGAGGCGCAGGTGGTTGAGCAGCAGCGACCCGACGGCGCCTACGTCGCCGGGGTAGCTGCGCGCCAACCGGGTCACCCACTGCAAGGCCGCCTGGTGTGGGCTCGGGCGCGCCTGTGCTTGCTCACAGGCGCCAACCACCCCGGCCACGAGGGCCGCGCGCGGCTCGGCCGCCAGGGTCATCAACTCGGAGAAGACGCGCTTCAGCGGCTGTCGTTCGCTGTCGAGTTGCTCGGCGATGCGGCGGCCGCCGGGGCCGAGGCTCGCCAACAGGGCCGCCGCCTCCGCCGGCTCGCGAAAGCCTGAAAGCGCCTCGAAAGGGGTCAGCGCACACAGCAGCTCGGGCTTGTGGTTGTCGTCTTTGTAGGTGCGGTGGGGGGCGTCGAGCGCAACGCCCGCCGCCTCTTCGCGAGCGAAGCCGGCGCGGGCCTGCGGCAGGTCGGGGTGTGCTTGCAAGGACAGCGGCGCGTCCACCGCCAGCACCTTCAGCAGGAAAGGCAGCCGCCCCTCGAAGCGCGCACGAACCGCCGCCCCCAACCGCTCCGAAGGCGCCTCCGCGAGCGCCTCGAGCAAGCTGCCTCCCCGAGCCAGGCGCGAGGGCGCTTTGGGGTGGGCTCCGATCCACAGCTCGGCCTCGGGCTGCCCGGAAGGCGCGTGCCCGAGGAAGTCCGCCAAGGCCGTCTTCGAGCCCCACGCGTAGTTTTGGATGGGATTGTCGAGAAGCTCCACTGGATTGCAACCCTTCGCTAGAGAACCCCGCGCCGGTGCGCTGGCAGCACGCCAGCTGCCACGCGAGCCAATCGGGAGCACTCGAAAGGTAGTGCAGCCCACGCCGCGTCCGGAACGTTTCCGCGGCCCTTTCGCTCGGTGGCGGACCGAGCCGGTCGCGCGAGGCTCCGGCCCGGAGGGCGCGCCCGTTCCAGTATAGCTGGACACGCGGCAGCGGATCGAGAAAGGCTGCCGGGGGCACATGATCGACACTCGTTCGCCGTTGTTTTCGCTTCCGCTCGGGCTCGTGGCTGCGCTCGTCGCGGGAGCCGGCGGGGCTGCTGCGGGCCTTGCCACGCCAGCTGCCGCCACGCTCGGCCTCACTCTGCTGTGCGCGATTTGGTGGGTGCTGGAGCCCGTGCCGATTGCCGTGACCGGCCTCGTGCCGCTCGCCGTGCTGCCGTTTCTCGGGGTCCTGCCGGAGAAGGAAGTGGCCGCTGCGTACGGGCACCCGCTGATCCTGTTGCTGCTCGGCGGGCTCATCATCTCCGCGGGGCTGGAGAGCAGCCGGGCCCATCGAAGGCTCGCGCTGCACATGGTGCGCCTGGTGGGTGGCCGCAGCCGGCGCCGGCTGGTGCTCGGATTCATGCTCGCTTCCGCCGGGCTCAGCATGTGGATTTCCAACACCGCTACGACGCTGATGTTGATGCCGGTGGCGCTCGCGGTGCTCGAGGACGAGGCGCCCGAGCTCGCCACCCCCCTGCTCCTCGGGATCGCCTACGGCGCCAGCATCGGGGGGCTGGGGACCCCTGTGGGCACGCCCCCGAACGTACTGTTCATCGCGCAATATCTCGACCTGACGGGAGAGGATTTCAGCTTCCTGCGCTGGATGGGGATCGGCGTGCCGGTGGTCATCCTGCTACTGCCCGTCGCCTGGTGGGTCCTGACGCGTGACCTGCGTGGCAGTGGCCCCGTCGATATCCCGGCGCCCGGTCCCTGGCGCCCGGCGGAGCGGCGCGTGCTCGTGCTTTTTGCGCTCACGGCCCTGGCCTGGGTCACCCGCAGCGAGCCGCTCGGCGGATGGTCGGGGCTGCTCGGCGTGGAGACGGTCGGGGACTCCACGGTCGCCCTGGCCTCCGCGGTGGCAATGCTCGTGCTCCCATCCGGGGAGCTGGACGACGAAGGCAAGTCGCCGCGACTACTCGCGTGGTCCACCGCCCAGCGGGTCCCGTGGGGGCTTCTACTGCTCTTCGCCGGGGGGCTCGCTTTGGCCAAGGCGTTCCAGGCATCGGGGCTGTCCGCGGCGCTCGGCCAGGCGCTCGCCGGTTTGGCTGCCCTCCCGTTGCTGCTGGTGATGCTCACCTTGTGTCTGGGCGTGAGCTTTCTCACGGAGGTGACGAGCAACACGGCCACTTCGGCGGTGCTGCTCCCGGTGTTGGCCGCCGCTGCGCAGCAGGCCTCGATTCCTCCTGAGATCTTGATGATCCCTGCCGTGCTGAGCGCGAGCTGCGCTTTCATGCTCCCGGTGGCCACCGCGCCCAACGCCATCGTGTTCGCCTCGGGGCATATCTCGGGGCGCCAGATGGCGCGCACCGGCGTGGCGTTGAACCTCGTTGGGGCGGTGATCGTGTCCCTGGTTTGCTACGCGCTGCTCGGGTGAGGGCATCCATCTCGTGGGCGCTTGCGCACGAGCGCCCGGGTTTCGGCAGCGTCCGGGCCCGTCGGGCAGGGCGCTGGAGCCTCCTCTCAGCGTCCGGTCACTTGACGATCAGCGCCAGGGAGAGGTCCTGCTTCTCCACCAGGCAGCGTTCCTCGGTGCACACCGAGAACGAGAGCTTTCCGGTCACCTCGGACGTTCCGGCGCTCTCCGCCTTGACGGGAATCGCCAGCACGCCGCGCTCCGGGGTGGTTTTCATTCCCCGCACCACCGACTGCGGGTAGCTCAGGCCCTGGGGCGGCTCCCCGAGCTTGAACTTGTGCGGGTACTCGGCGTTGATGTGGTAGCTGCCCTTGGCCACGACCACGGCCTCCAGCGGAGCCGTTTCCCCCGCCTTGGCCTCGCCGCTGCTCTGCAGCCACGCGCGAAACGCTTCCTGCTCCACCATCGTTCCGCGAGTCTCCGTCGCCCGGCCTTCGGCGCCCCGCGGGGGGGAGCCAGCGCTCGGGGGCGGCTCGACCGCGCCGCCCTGTTTCGGCGCGAAGCCCGCCCCACCCGGCTCGTTCGATGCGCTCGCGCCCTCGCCGGCCGCAACGCTCGGTTGCTGGGCGGCCGATTCGGCGCTCGGAGAGCCGACCGCAGCCCCTGGCTGCGCGTTCGCTCCGAGCGCCGCTGTTTTCGTTTCGGAGCTGGGAGTGACGGCGCTCGAGGCTGCCTCCTGCTCGCAGGCGGCCAACGCGGCCGCGGCCGTGAGGGCCAAGATCAGAGTTTTCATCGCTGCTTTTCTCTCCGTCCCGAGTCTATACCAACCCCATACGGTTCCTCTGCCCGTTTCTCTTATCATGGCGTCGGCTCACGGCCACCACGGTCACTCGCACGGACACCCAGGCGTATCATCGTATTCCGCCCTGCGCTGGAGCATCGTCCTTACGGCCGGCTTCATGCTCCTGGAGGTGGCCGTCGGCTTCTACACCGGCTCGCTGGCGCTGCTGGCCGATGCAGGGCACATGCTGGCCGACACCGGCGCTCTGGCGTTGGCGCTGGTTGCCCAGCGCATCGCGGCGCGCGGCCCCCAGGGGCAGGCCACGTTCGGCTACCGCCGGGCCGAGGTGCTCGCGGCGTTCGTCAACGGCATCGCGCTCGCCATGATCAGTGGGTGGATCGCCTGGGAGGCGGTGCATCGCCTCTCGGCGCCGCGCGAGCTGCGCGTCGACGGGTGGCTCGAGACGGCGGTGGCTGGCTTGGGCGTCAACCTGGCCGTGGCTTTCGTGCTGAGCCGAAGTAGCAGCCGGAGCGTGAACGTGCGCGCCGCGTTGGCACACGTGATGGTCGACGCGCTGGGGTCCGTCAGCGCCATCATCGCGGCGGCGGCGGCTCGGTTCTGGGGTGTGTACGCGGTGGACAACTGGCTTTCCATCCTGATCGCGGCGCTCGTGGCGCGCAGCGGGTGGATGATCCTGCGCGAGACGACGGCCGTGTTGCTCGAGTCCGCGCCCGGCGAGCATGACACACGCGCCCTCGCGGAAACGATTGCAACGACGCCCGGCGTTTCCTCGTTTCACGATCTGCACGCCTGGCGAATCTCCGACGGGTTCGACGCCGTGACCGTGCACGTCGTCCTGGCAGCTGGGCACCACGGCGTGGAAGTGTGCGCGAACGTGGGGCGCAGAATCGAGCAAGTGCATGGCATTCGCCACGTGACGGTTCAGCCCGAAGCGCCTGCGCCCCAGCCGATCGTTCCCCTGGGGTTGGGCCCCCGCTCCGACGTATCTTCCTGAGCGGTGGGCACGCCCGCGAAGCGGGGAGCGGGTGAGGGGATCCCGTGGCGCCCCGTTGGCGGGGCAACGCAGCGCGCGGCAACGGTTTGACGTGCTTTCGATTAACCCCGCTGCGAGTTAAGATCTCCACTGTGCCGAGCGGGAATGAGTCGAGCTTGCACTCCCTATAAAAAACGACCGAGGGGACGTCCCGGGTCCTTAACGCAGACTGAAAGATTCCCGTGATATTTGATCGGTAAATAAGTGTCGACCATGTTGATATTGCACTGGAGATCAGCGCCGCCCCCCTGGCCAGCGTCCTCCAGTCGTCAACTCATGCGCACGACCCCCACGCAGAAGATACCCGTGTTGGATTCTTGCGCCATCCCTGTTGCCCCTATCCGGAGGAAGATGCGTAGCGCATTGTCTCAGAGCTGGTTCGCCTTGGCGTTGTTCACGTCGCTCGGGTGCCAAGTAGAAAATCAAACTCTTCTCGAGGAAGAAGAACAGCAACTCGGAACCGCCGAGCAGAGCCTGTACTGGGGCTGCTGGTGGTGCGGTAGCGGCAACGGCGGCGGTGGTCAGCCCGGTCCGCAGGGCCCGCAAGGTCCACAGGGCGCTGCGGGCCCCGCGGGGCCGCCCGGTGCGGCGGGGCCTGCCGGAGAAGCGGGCCCGCCTGGGGCTCGAGGTGACGTGGGTCCGCAGGGCGCTCCCGGTGCAATGGGCCCGCAGGGGGCACCCGGCGCGATGGGGCCTCGAGGGGCTCCCGGTGCAATGGGTCCCCAGGGCGCCCCCGGTGTCGCGGGGGCTCCAGGGGCCGCTGGGCCCCAGGGCGCCGCGGGCCCCGAAGGCCCCCAGGGGGCGATCGGTCCGCAGGGCGCGCCCGGCGCGCAAGGGCCGGTGGGCGCGGAAGGTCCCCAGGGCGCCGCCGGGCCCCAGGGAGCGATCGGGCCTCGAGGCGCGATCGGGCCTCAGGGCGCGCCCGGGGCCATCGGGCAGCAGGGCTTGCCGGGCCTCCCCGGTCCGCAGGGTGCCGTCGGTCCGCAAGGAGCCGAAGGGCCCCCCGGCGTTTCCGAAGTGCTCTACGTGGACATCGACGACGACATCGGGTTGCGCGGCACGCTGCTCGACGACGGCTACCTGACGACGGCGCTCGGCGAGCCGGCCGCGCTCGGCGTGGTGCCCGAGCCGGCGACCGTCGCCGGGATGCTCGACGAGGGGCTCTACCTCGTCACCTGGTACGCCGAGGTCATGAGAACGTCCGTCACGGCGACCAACCACGCGATCTTCGTGCGCCTTCGGGAGGATTCGGCGGGCATCACCCACGGGCTGCTGCGCATGGGGGGAAGCGGGCCGTGGGGCGGCAGTGCCTCCTTCATGCCGGATGAATCGATGCCTTTCTCCACGGGCGGGGCCGAGCTGTTCTCGGGCAGCAAGGTGGTCGAGCTCGGCGCCGGCGTGCACAGCTTCTCGATCGAGTACTCGATGCCGGGCAACACGTTCAACGCGATCACGGCGCGTGTGCGCAGGCAGCGCATCACGGTGTTGCGCCTGAACTGAGCGAGCGCAAATCTCGTTTTTGGTGCCCCCCGGGGCAGGGCACGAAAACCCAGCCGCTTGCTGGACTCGTTCTCCGCTACCTCGAAATGGGGGTTCGAAGATCTCGACCCCTCACTGAGTGCTGCCCTCGCAGTGGTCGCCGCCTGTGCACGCCGCGGGGCTGGCCAACGCCTCCCCCGCTGGCGCCCCCGGGCCGGCGTCGGGGCGGAGGCCGCTGGCGGCGAGGGCCCCGGCCTGCCGCGCCCCCTGTGGGCTGCCCAGAGCAGGCGGACAGCGGGCCCGCCGCGGGGGGCGGAGCCCGCGCCGCGTTCGCGCGGTCGGCTACTCGACGCTGCCGCGACTCCGGCGCGCCGACGCCGCGGCCCGAGGCTGCGGCGTCTCAGTTGGCCTGCAAGGCCTCGTCCTCGCCGGCGCCGCCGCCTGGAGCGTCGTCCTCCAGCACGACGAGCAGGTCGTAGAGCGCCAGGGCGTCTTTCTCCTCATCCAGGAGCGAGGCCAGGGTGGCTTTCACACTCAGCACCGGGGTCGAGCTGCGCCGGGTCAGGCGCGCGGGGATGGCTCGGTGGTGGCAGTGCCCGCTGCCTGCGAACAGCATCAGGGCGCTCGACGGGTCGACCTGCGCCAGCCACTGTGCCGCGGTCTCGGCCATCGTCTCGTCCCAGAGCACCTGCGCGGCATACATATCGTCGAGCGTGGGCGCCCCGGGTGGCATCGGGTGGTTGCCCATCGCCTGGTCGAAGTAGGCTCGGTGCCGTTCGTCGTCGAGCACGAGATCCGGCAGCTCCTCGCGCTGGCTCTCGGGCAGCGAGGCGAGGCCCTCGCGCGCGACCTGCCGAGTCAGCTCCTTCGGCGTGTTCAACGCCAGCGCGGCGAGTTCGAGCTCGCGCGCCGCCTCGAGCAGCGGACGGTACAGCGCGAAATCGAATCCCCAGCGCTTCGCGTACTCGGATTGCGTCAGAAAATCGGGCTCCGAGAGCGTGCCTGCCACGAACTCGCTCAGGGGGGTCTGAAAGGGGCGCTGAAACATTTCGAAGCCCACCGCGAACGTGTGCGCGTCGGCGCGGGCCCGCGCCGCCACCTCGCGCAGGGCTCGAAGCTCTGCGTAGTGGTGATGGGGGTCATCGTGCGTTTCCCCGAAGCAGACGACGCGTGCGCTGGCCAGCCGCTGCCACAGGTCTTCTTCGCTCAACCGGAGGGGCTCCGCCGCGCTGCCCCCGGCGACCAGACCGTGCAGTGGCAAGGCAGAGCGCTCGACGATGTCCGCGGGCAGTGGAGCGCGTTTCGGGGGTTCTCCTCGCGAGGGGGCGCTCGCGGCCACGGGCGCCGCGGCCTCCGGAGCTTGGGAGGGGCTGCACGAAGACGCCAGCAGGGCGAGGACGGCCAGCGCGCATTCGAGCGGGGCGGGGCGACGAGGCATGGAGAGGCTGGTAGCAGCGCGGCCACCCCGTCGTCCAGTGAAGTGCGCCGGCCGCCTCCGCGACGCTCGCCGTTGCCGAACCCAAGCGCTCGGCCGAGTCGACGCGAGCCTCCGGCGGAAAGAAGCTTCACGCGGTGGGGGAGGGCCTTTTCGTCGTCGTGGCGTCCTCGGCGACCCGCGGCGGCGCCCCCGGGGATCGGTCCGCAGCGGTCGAGCTGCAGCGGGGTCCGGCTCGCCGGGCGCGCGCGGGCGTCGATGCGACCTCTACGGAAAATTCGGGCCCTCTGCCTGGCCGCGCCCCATCACCTCGGTCGGGTCCGAGCCCCGCGCCGCGACGGTGGAGGCGCGCGTCAGGATGTCGGGGTTGGTGGCGATGTCGCTCTCCAGTCCACTGATCGAGCCGTGGCAGTTGCCGCATACGCCGTCGAACAACTGCCGGGGGAAGGATTGGCGCGCCCACTCGCCGGGATAAAACTGGTTCGCTTCGCGCTGGTGATGCAGCGTGGGCTCGGCGTCGCCCTCCAGCTGGATGTGCGTGGCGAGGCTGAAAGGCACACCCCCGCGCAGCCGCACCCGGGCCGATCCGTCGCTCGCATCCGGAACTACGCTGCCGAGCAACCGCCGGCGTACGTAGAGCTTCCCGAACTCGTCACCGGTCAGGTACGGGCTGTCGTCATCGAGGCTGGTCACGTCCTCGGAGGGCGGTAGGTGCTCCCAGAATTCCACCGGCGTGGCCGAAGGCGGGATCGGTCGGCCGCTGCGTGTGTTTTGAAACATCAGCGTCGAGAGCAGGCCGAGGTCGAGATACGTGATGTCGGAATAGCTTCGTCGGTCCGCTTGCGTGTGGACCACGGTGGCGCCGTTCGGCTCGTCGATGCGGGAACGAAACACTGGTCGCGGCGCCCGCGCGAACACCGCGGCGGGCCACAGGAGATCTTCCGAATCGGCCAGCAGAGCGCGCCGCTCGCCGGAGGTGGCATCCACGACGTATAGATCGAAGCTTCCGTCGATCTGCCGCAGGTTGGTGGCGTCGGGTGCGTAGCTGACGACCAGCTTGCCGTCCAGCAGTGGGGCGGGGCTCCGGTAGGCGCCCCTCGTCTCGTCGATCCGCCCGCTGGCGCGGGCGTTGATCAGGCGCAGTGAGTGCTGGTAAAAATCCTCGTTCGGGTAATTGCGGGCGGAGGCATCCATCGGGTAGTCCAGGTCGTCGTCGCTGCGCTGGTCGATCCCGAGGCTTCGGTTGATGATTGCGAGCGCGCCCGCGCCCTGCGCCGTTTCGGGGTCGCTGACGATCGCCGCGAAGTTGCGGTCACTGAGCTCGACGATCTCGCTGAACTGGTGGAATCCGATGCTGCTGCGCTGCCCGAACAAGGGATGGTAGTCGCCCCCGTCGAGGTTCATGCGCCTGCCAGCGAGCTGATAGAAGCCCGGCGCGCGCTTTTCCGTGGTGAAAATCAAGCGGCCGTCCGTCATGAAGGCGGGTGTCATCTCCTGGTCGAGCAGGAACGTGAGCTGGCGAATTCCGTCTCCCTCCAGAATGTAGAGGTTGGAGTTGAGGCGACTCGGATCGGCCGGCGACCGCTGCGGGCCCCGGTAGTCGAACGCCTCCGTGTTCATCACGTTCCCCCGCGTCGAGGCGAAGACGATCCGCCCGTCGGGGCCGAACACCGGGTCGAAATTGTGGACGAGGGAACCGTTGTCGGGGACCGCGCGTCCCTCGTCGTCCACGGGTGCGGCGTCGATCGCCGCGGAGAGCTCACAGGAGTCCCCTTCGATGACGTAGATGCGCAGAGGCTCCCCCTCGCCCGTACGGGCCGAGAATGCGATGCGCGTCCCATCCCATGAGACGCTCGGGCGCCGCACCGAAGTCGTGGTCGAATCCAGGCCGCAAAGCGGCAGGAGGCTCTGCGGGGCGCCGGCGCTGGGCCACCCTTCCGCGTCCACCGTTAGCTCCACCCGCAAGAGCTGCGCTCCGGGGCTGTAGCGCTCGAAATCCTGGGGCGAGCGCGGGCCCGTGCCCCTTGGAACGCGAACGTATACGAGGTGCGTCATCCCGGGGGGGTCACCCATGCGCTCGCGCCGCTCCTCGGCGATCCAGGCGGCGATCACACAGTATGGGTCCTGCTCGTCGAGCGGCCCGCCGAGCGCCGCCTCGAAGTCGCACGCCGCGGGGTCGCCGGACCCCGAAAGGAGCGATCCGCCGCGGTGGATGGTGCCTCGCCCGGCGCCCGGCGCCAGGTTCTTGCGCAACAGGCGGCTCGCGTTGGGATCGGACGACTCGAGGGCGACCTGCTCCAGCGTCAGCTCGTAGTTGCGACGCGTCGCGGGCAGGCTGAAATGCCCGGCGCTGCCACCGCGGAGCCGGTAGTCGTGGCCCATGGTCGGCGAGTGGCAACCGAGTTGCATGCAGCCCTTCTTCACGAGCATCGGTTGGACGCGCTCGGCGAAAATCGCGAAGCCGGGCTCCTCTGGGATGTGCGTCGGTCCACCCTTCTCTCGCGCCCAGTCGAACAGGCCGGTGTAGCCGGAGTCGCTCGCGCTCTCGAAAACCGTTCCCCCCTCGTGGAAGGTGCCGCCATCGGCCGGGTCGAGCGCGCGCCGCAGGATCTCGCTGCTGCGCGGGTTCTCGGAGACGTAATCTCCGACCACGAAATAGTTCCAGCGAGTCTGCTCGTCCGTCGCCCCACAGGTGAGGTACATGGAGTTGCCCGGCGAGCCGTGACAGTTGCCGGCCGCGCAGCGCTCGCCCACGACGGCGTTGGCCGTGCGCTGAAAGGTGGAGTAGTCGTCGCTGTCGGGGTCCGCGTCGGGGTCGAACGAAGGGTCGCTCCCGACGGCCTCGTTGCACGGGGAGAGCTCCACGCGGTCCGCCGCGGGCAGCAGGTTGTTTTCGGTGGCGCCCCGCGCGATCCACCGCTGCAGCTGCGTGAAGGAGACGCTCGTCACGTCGAGCAGGCTGCCCCCGGCATGTGCCACGTCGGTCGTGATGAAGATTGGTTCGTCGCTGTCGTAGTTCGTGAGCGAAAGGCCGAATGGAGGCAGCGCCTTGAGCAGCAGGTTCGGCATCGCGTACGGGCCGTAGGGAACGAGCAGGTCGCGACGCTTGTCGATGCCCTCGAAGCTGTCCAGGCTCAGGTTACCCAGGGCGTTGCCTCTGCGGTCTTGGACCTGGTGGCAAGCCGAGCCCGAGGGGCTCGTGGAGCAGCCGGAGTCCAGGATGGGATCGATGCTTCGGTCGTAGAACGTATCGGTCGCCTCGGGAACTTGACGCTCGCAGGCGACGACCAGGGCCGCGGTGGTGGCCAGGGGCAGAAGGGCGCCGAGCGCGACGCGAAGCCCGCGGGGCGAGCGAATCTCGAGAGGGGATGACATGCCGGGTGTTGACGTGGGTCGGGTGGACTGAGGATCGGTACGGCGGTCGGCGGCCGCTGCGATACGCACGGCTCGCGAGGACGCGGGTTTGCCGCTCGCGGGTCGGGGAAACCTACATCGCCGCCGAGGAGCTCTCCTCGAGGCCGCGGAGGCCAGCGGTTGGGCCCCAGTGGGGCGGCGGCTCGGTCTCGCTCGAACCGCCGCCCCACGATCGAAGCGCACTAGACGCCTCGGGAGTCTCGTCGGCGTTCGCTTCGGGGCCTTCGGCTACAGCCGGCGCAGCGCGACGCGTGCAGCGTCACGCACGAAGCGGTCCGCGTCGCCGTCGACCGACGCGCGCAGCGCGTCGCGGGCGGAGGGGTCACCGATTTCGCCCAGAGCGGCCGCAGCCGCCGCCCGAACCGAGGCCGCGGGCTCGTTATCGGCCGAGAGCTTGGCGATCAGAGTGACGACGGCGTCTCGGCTACGAAGCGCACCCAGGGCCTCGATGGCGCCCGTGCGAACCGCCGAGGAACCGTCGTCCACCAAGGCGGCCAGCTGCGGCACGCCCGTGAACACGTTGACACGCGTCGAAGCGTGGACGGCCGCCAGCTGAACCCCCTCGTCCGGGTCCGCGAGCGCCTCGGAGAGCTCGCCCGCCGGGCCCTCGCTGTTCATTCGCTCGAGGGCGCGCACGGCACTCCGTCGCACCAGGGGCGATTCGTCCTCCAGGATGGCGCGGGCGAGCGGCGCCTGGCCGGCACGAACCAGGAACTCTCCGATCGCTTCGGCCGCATGGGCGCGCCGGCGCTCGGGCTGAGCGCCGTCGCCGAGCGTGTCGACGACCTGCGAGTACACCTCACCGGGGCCGAACACCCCGAAGATTCGCCGCCGCAGCCACCAGGCGCTGATCTCGCGCGTCTTTTCGTTCCCGTCGTAGAGGAGCTTCGAGACGCTGGGAATGCAGTCGAGGCACTCGACCTTCTCCCCGTGCTCGAGTGTGCGCCAGATCTCCGTGGGCGCGACGCTGCCTACCGTGAGGCGCTTGATTCGGTCGGGTGTGGACAGTGTTTCCAGCGAGGCCTCGTCGATCTGCCGGTAGGCGAGGGCTCGGCCGCTATGGGTGCGGCTCGCCTCGCCGCCGCCCTGCTGGGCGCGGCTCAATGTGGGGGCTGCGAGCGCGAGTAGGGTGGTGATGGCGGCGCGGGCGAAAGTACGGTTCTTCATCTCGTCGTTCTCCTTCTCTCGTTGCTTTCGCTTACCGGCCCATGTTCGTCATCGGAGCGAATTCCGTGTTCTGTCGCGAGTAGTACTGCCCGCCCATGTCGATGGCGCGGATGAGCATGACGCGCTCCTCGCGGGTGAGCTCGACGCCCACGTTCTCCGGGTGTAGACCGCGGGAGCCCTTGATCGTCGCGTCGCTGAATGGCTCGCCCTCTGCCCAGGCGAGCTGCCCCTCGCGCACGCTCGACGTGATGTTGAGCTTCTCGATCACGGCGCTGTTGCGGGCGTCGCTCGGACGCGCCCACACGGGAGGAGCCGTGCCCTCACTCAGCTCGAGGCCCATTCCCATCTCCATTTGCAGCGCCGCCGGGTAGAAGAGAGAGACGTAGGAGGCCGGCCACGTCTCCACGTCCCGATCGTAGGTGACGGTGATGGGTCGGTCGCTCAGGTCGAGCCGAGGGAGCTCGTAGGTCGTCGCTTCTCCGCTCTCCTCGTCCGTCATGCTGAGCGAGTAGGTTTCCTGCGGCCCGTCACCGTTCGTCGTTTCGTTGTGGCAGCTGGCGCACTTCTGCGACAGTAGGCGCTGAATCTCGCTCGCCTCGTTGCCCGCCGTGGCATTCGCCCACGGGTACTCCCGCCGCTCGGAGACGGGCATGGTGAAGTCTTCCGGGTCGGCCGCCGCGAGCGTGAGCGGTCCATCGCCCGGGGCGAAGGGCTCGGTGCGCCGCTCGTGGCAGCCGCCGCAGACGCGGGTCTCGCCGGGCATGCCTTGGATCCACGTCGGCTGGTTGTTGATCATGAGGTCGAATTCGTCGACGGGCTGCAGGTGCACGGGCACGTAGGGGGGAATGTCCGCCAGCCAGGAGCCGTCCTCGTGGACGGGGGCCTCGCCCAGAAGAGCGGCCCCCTCGGCCATCGTCAGGCCGAACATGCTCACGCCCGGGGCCGCCTCCGACGAGAAGCCTTCGATGATGCGTACTTTCACGGCCGAGCGCAGCGCCTCGTCGGTTGGCGTTCCGTCGAACTGGGCCCCGGAGATCGTGCGGCCGTGTAGGTCGTAGAGCGACGTCTGGGTCACGTCGACCGAGCCGAGACGCAGTGGCAACGTGGCGTCGTCCGAGGTCTGCGCCGAGGCGAGGATGGGCGGTTCCTGCCGGGGGGCAATGGCCCGCCCGTGTAGCTCCCAGGAGTCTTCGTGGTTGACGACCAGCTCGTTTTGGCGCGTCTCGGTGTTGAAAATGTAGAGGCCGAAATCGGGAGGGCTCGCCGAAAGCTCGTCCAGGTCGTTGACGAAGCCGCGCGCCCAGCTGACCAGGATTCTGCCGTCTGGAAGCACCGCGGGCGCGCGATAGCGGCCGACGTTCTGCGGCGCGGGGGATTGGTCGAGGGGGACACCGGGGGTCAACACCTCGTAGGTGGGCTTTTCCTTGTCGAGCACCTTGGGGTCGTCCTCGGAGCGCACGTCCACACGCATCAGCGCCCCCGCGTGGATCGTGCTCTCTCGGCTGGTGGCGATGCCGACGAACACGTTCTGGTCGAGCGTCTCTTGCATCTGAATCAGCGAGTTCCAGTACTTGTCGTGCTGGCCCGCGACGGCGACCATCTTGGTGCAGTCCGGATTGGCCGCGAAGACCTTCAGGTCGTTCATGTTCTCGAGGTGCTCCCAGCGCGAGTAGCCCACCTTGCCGTTCTTCATCGCGAACAGGTTCACGGTGTGCGAGAGGTTCTGCGAGCAGAGCTTGCGGTCGGCGTCTCCCCCATCCCGCGTGATGGTTGCGAGCTGGGTCACGTCGCGGCCGTGGTTGTACTCGTCGGCCCGGGTTCCCATCTCGGTGTAGGCCTGGTTGGTGATGAAGGCGATCTTGTTGCCCGCCAGCCAGATGGGCTGCATGTCGTCTCGGTCGCCGAACGTCAGCTGGCGGATACCGTAGTCGCCGTTTTCGTCGGCGCGAACGTTGGCGGTGTAGATGTGGTAGTGGCGGTCGTCTCCGCCGCGCTGCATGGCGAACGCGATTTGCTTGGCGTCGTAGCTCAAGTCGAGGCCGACCACGTCGGCCTGCGCGAACTCCTCGCTGGCGAGGATGTCGCGCGTTTCGCCCGTCGAGAGGTTGCGCACCTCGATGCGAGCACCTGGGACGTAGCGCCGGTAGTCCATCACCTGGCCCATTCCCTCCGCGACGAGCACCCGGGTCTCCCCGTCCTCGGTGACGGTGTGCTGTCGCACCACGTAGACGATCTCCTCGTAGCTGCCCTCCGAGGCGGACGACTCGTTCCGGCCGTCTCCGCTCGAGCAGGCGGCGACGCCGCAGGTGAGGCTCGCGAGGAGCAGGGGAATGCCGGGCAGGCAACTCTGAGAGGTTCGGCGCTTCATGCCCGCCGCCGTTGCACGAGCCGGGCCAAGGCGGACTTGGGGTCTTTTCGCGGAAATGCCGCCCCTCGTGGGGGCCTTGCCCCCCAGCCGGAGGCCGTGGGGCGGGGGCCGAGCACCCCGACGCGCGCCGAGACTTTCAACCCGAAGCCTCCAATGCGTGCGGCGCGCGGGGATGACAGTGTGGGGCCCGCGATTACAATGCAGGCGTGGACGAACTGAAATTCGACGAACGCGGACTGATCCCGGCTCTGGTGCAGGACCGGATGACGGGACAAATCAGGATGGTTGCCTACATGAACCGTGAGGCACTCCAAACGACACTAGACACGGGTATGGCCACGTTTTTCAGTCGATCGCGGGGTCGGTCTTGGCGGAAGGGAGAAACCAGCGGCAACGTCATCGCGGTTCGTCAGGTATTGGCGGATTGTGACGGCGACACACTGCTGCTTCTCTCCGACCCCGTCGGGCCGAGTTGCCACACTGGGCGAGACGCCTGCTTGTTTCGCAGGGTTGGGGGCGTGGGCCCCCTGCAGGACCTGGACGCCGGTGCCACGCCGTTCCTGTTCGAGCTCGAGCGGGAGATCGAGGCGCGCGCCGCTCGAGGAACGGCGGAAAAAAGCTACACGCGCTCCCTGCTAGACGGGGGAGTGCCCAAAATCAGCCGAAAGATCACCGAGGAAGCGGCGGAGGTGTGCCAGGCGCTCGCCGAGGAAAGCGACGAGCGGGTCGCCAGCGAGGCTGCGGACGTGCTCTACCACCTCCTCGTCGGGCTCCGCGCCCGCGGAATTTCGCTGCGAAGCGTCATCGAGGTGCTCGCGTCGCGGGCGGGGCAAAGCGGCCACGACGAAAAGGCCAGCCGCACTGCTGAGGAGAATTGAGGAATGGGCGCTCGCTGGTCGGAAACCATTACGCCCCACGGGCAGAAAACTGCTGTTGTCGAGTCGATGGAGCGCCGTACTCTTTCGATGCCTGCTAGGCTTGCGCGCACTGCAGAGTCGTCCATGCCGAACGTTCTAGTCTTCGAGTCAGACCCCCACTTTGCGAGCGAGTTGAAGGAAGGGCTCGCCCAGCATGGCTGCTCGGCGACCGTGGTTGGCGACGCGACCGAAGGGTTGCAAGCCGCCTCCGCGCAGCGCCCCGATTTGATTCTGCTTTCCGTGGAGTTGCCGCGGGTCAACGGCTTTTCCGTGTGCAACAAGCTCAAGCGCGATCCGAGCCTGAGCGCGGTGCCGCTGATCATCCTGAGCAGCGATTCGAGCGAGGACACCTTCAACCAGCACCGTCGCCTGAAGAACTCGCGGGCTCAGGACTACGTGCACAAGCCGATTGGCTTTTCCGAGCTACTGCCGAGGATTTCCAATCTGGTACAGTTGCCGGCGACAGAGGCCGGGGCGCACACGTCAGGTGGGGTCGTACACATCGGCGAGGACGACATCCTCGACGAGGACGACGAGACCCGAAACGACCTCGAACCGGCGGCGGTGGACGACGATCTCTTGGAACTCGAGGAGCTCGAAGACGTTGAGGCGGACTCCGAGTCCGGCCCCTCGTCGGAGGTGGACGCGGAGGTCGACGAGTTCACCGAGGCGGCCTTCGACAACCTGCTGGACGAAGAAATGATGCTCGGCGTGGAAGCCGAGCCCCCGCCCCACGCCAACGTCACCCCCGCCGATTCGGCGTCCTCGCGGCGGGATTCTTCGCCAGCCAATCAGCATCCCGGAGCGGTCGCGGCGCAAGGCGCCGCCCTCGCGAGGGCCTCGAGCCGCGCGCCCACCCGCAACGACCTGCCTCGCAACGCAGCGTCGTCGCGCAGCCCGGGGAGCATCGGCCCGGGCAGTATGGCTCCGGGCAGTATGGCTCCGGGCAGTATGGCTCCGGACAGTATGGCCCCGGGCAGTATGGCTCCGGGCAGTATGGCTCCGGGCAGTATGGCTCCGGGCAGTATGGCTCCGGGCAGTATGGCTCCGGGCAGTATGGCCCCGGGCAGTATTCCCTCAGGCAGTATTCCCTCAGGCAGTATGGCTCCGGACAGTATGGCCCCGGGCAGTATGGCCCCGGGCAGTATTCCCTCAGGCAGTGGGCCGCCCGGGAGTCTCGCTCAGCGAAGCGCTTCGCCAGGGAGTAGTGTGCCGGGCGGGGTCGACCCGTCCAGGCACACCACCAACGGGGTTCACACCGCGGCGATGGGGGCGCTGGGGGGAGGCGTTGCGCCCAGGAGCGCCCCCACCCGCAATGATCTTCCACGCAGCGGAGCTCCGCCCCAGTCCGGGGAGGGGGCGTTGCGCAGTGCCCCGCCGGCATACGGCAGTGCGTCACCGGCCCATCGTTCACCGGGCCGGTACAGTGTGTCGCCCGGTCGGCTCGACAGTACCGCTCCGGACGGTCCATCATCGTCCAGTCCCGGCAGCAGCCAGCCGCCGTCGAACGTGTCTCGCATCTCCGAGAGCGAGGCCCTGGCGGCTCTCGACCCGCAGCTGTTGGTGGAGCGCGAGCAGCGTCTGATCGAGGTGCAGGCCGAGCTCACTTCCGTCCGTGATCAGCTGGCGGACGCCCGACGGGATCTCGAGCGGTCCCATGCCCAGGCGAACGCTCAGGCCTCGGAGGTGCAGGAGCTGCGCGAGGGTCGGGAACGAGCCGAGCAGCAGCTGAGTGACACGACGAAGCAGCTCGAGCACGCGATCGAGAATCAGCGCAGCACGGCGGCCGAGCTCGAGAAGCGGCTGAGTGCCCAGGCCGGTGCGCCCAGCGCGCAGGAGTTTCTGGGGCTGCGCGAGCAGCTTAACGAAAAAGATAAAGAAATTCTCGAGTTGCACAGTCAGGTGGGCCACAAGACGAAAGAATTGCTTTCGTCTCGAGATGCCACCCTGCGCTACGAGCGGGAGAAGGCCGACGTCGAGCGAGCGCTCGGGGGGGTTCGCGGCGAGCTGGCCGAGCTGACACGCCTGCACGAAGCCGTTGCGGCGGATCGCGAGCAGGCCGCCAAGAGAGCGGACGATTTCCGGCGGCGCTTCGAGAAGCTCAGCGGCGAGCTGACCGAGAAGTCGGAGTTGGTCGACGAGCTGCAGCAGCAGGTCGAAAACGAGCGCCGCAGGCGCGAGGACGATCTGGCCGAGGCCTCCGAACAAGCTCGAGCCAGCCTCGAGCGGGCGCTGGAGGCGGCGCGCGCCGAAGCGGAACAAGAGAAGGCGGCGGCCGAGGAGCGGTGGCGAGAGGGCTCCGAGCGCGCGAAGGCAGCAGCTCTCGAGCACCAAGAGTCCCGTCTGAAGACGGAGTACGAGCAGGCATTTGCCCAGCTGGCCGACGAGCAGTCGACCGCCTACCGCAAGCTGCAGCAGGAGAGCGAGGCCGCGCTCGCGGAAGCGCGAGGCGCTCAGGAGGAGCTCGAGAGGCAGCTCACGGACCAATCCGGGCGGCTCTCGAGGCTGCAGGCGAGCCTGGTCGAAGTCGAGTCGACGCGGGACGCGTTGCGCGCCGACCTGGACCGCGAGAAGGCCTGTCACGGCGAAACCCTTCGAGAAAGGCAGGAACTGAGCGGTCGGCTCGAGCAGGAGCAGGCGGCCCTCTCCAAGGTCGAGTCCAGTCTCGAGGCGTCGCAGAAGTCACTGCACGCGGAGCAATCGCGGGGCAGCGAGCTGAGGGAGGAGTTGCAGGGCGTCCGCGCGCATCTCCAGCAGGTGGAGGGGGAGCTCGCGCAGGAACGGGGTCGAGCGGAGCACCTGTCCGGCGAGCTCGACCACCGCAGCCAGGAGCTGCACGGCGCGCGCGAAGAGATCGAGCGCTTGCGCGAGGAGCTCTCGAGCGCGCAACAGTCACTGCAGGAGTCCCGAGGAGAGCTACAGAGTATCGACCAGCTTCAGAAGGCCACCGCCCACGAGCTGGACGAGCAGAGGGCGCAGAGCGAGCGGCTCGCGGGCGAGCTCGAGCAACAGCGCGAGGAAGCTCGCGAGTTGCAGGCCAACCTCGATCGGCAGCACGGCGAGGTGGAGCGGCTCGGACGCGATCTGGACCAGCAGCGTGGCGAGTCCGAGCGGCTCGCGGGGGAGCTCGAGCAGCAGCGAGGGGAATCGGGCCGGTTGGGCCAGGAGCTGGAGCAGGAGCGCGCCGAGTCGGCGCGGCTGGGTCGGGAGCTCGAGCATCAGCAGGGCGAGGGCCAGCGCCTGTCCCATGAGCTCTCGGAGGTGAACGGCCGATTGGCTCGGGTCGAGGGCGAGGCGGCCGAGCTGCGCGAGTCACTCGGATCGTCCCGGGAGCGGACCCAGCACGCCCTGCGCGGCTGGCGAACCGACCGTCAGGCGCTCCAGCGGGGGCGAAGCCGGCTGGAGGCCGCGCTGGGGGAGCTGGCGCTCACGGCCTCCGGCGAGCAGCCCCCCGACGGAGACGACTGAGCCGCCGTCCGGCGTCGCCAGGTGCCGGCGCATCGCCCGTGTTCCGCCGTGCGGCCGCAGTGGCGTCGGCACGAGAGGGGCGCGGCCAAGCGGGGCTCACAGGGGGGCTTCGGCGACCCAGTGGTCGAGGAGCCGCCGAAACTGCTCAGAGGCCTGCTCGGCCTGGCGCTGAACGTCTTCGTGGTCGAGGATCGCCCCACGGCAGCCGGCGGCTGCGTTCGTGATGCAGCTGACCGCGCCGACCCGGACGCCTGCCGCGACCAGCGCGATGGTTTCCAGGACGGTGCTCATGCCCACGGCGTCGGCGCCGAGGGTTCTCAGCATTCGAATCTCGCTGGGGGTCTCGTACGAAGGCCCGAGCAGCCCCGCGTACACTCCCTCGGCCAGGGTGATCCCCTCGCCGTGCGCCGCCCGCTTCGCGGCCTCCTGCACGGGGGTGGCGTACGCGTCGCTCAGGTCTACGAACGGGCTGCCTTCCGCTTCCCACCCGACGAGGGGGTTCATCCCGGTCAGGTTCAAGTGGTCGCTCACGAGCATCAAAGAGCCCGGCTGCAAGTCGGCTCGAATGCCCCCGGCGGCGTTGGTCAGCAGCACGACTTCGCAGCCCAGCGCCGCCAGCAACCGCACCCCGAACACCACGTGCTCGGTGGGGTGCCCCTCATAGGCGTGCACTCGGCCCTGCAGGCACGCCACCGCGCGCCCGGCGACCTCTCCGTGCCACAGCTTGCCGTCGTGCCCGGCGACGCCGACGCGGGGCATCGTTGGAATTTCGGCATAGGCGAGGCTCTCGGCGCGTGCCATCGAGCGCGCCCAGCCGCCCAGGCCCGAGCCCAGCACCACGCCGATCTTCGGGGCGCGCCCCGATCTGCCATGTACGAAGTCGCGCGCTTGCTGGAGTGCCCGGCCTGGTGGGTTGTTCGTGCCTTTTGACATTTTCCTCCTCTGCGCGGTTGCCCGCGGGTGGGTGCCCGCCACACGGCCTCGGGCCTCCGGGCATTCGTTTGCCGGCCCGCCGCAACCTCCTTTCTACAGGACTTTGCCACCTCGTGTCGGCTCGTGGATGGGGCCTGGCAACCGAGCGGCAGCGGCGTGGCACGAGCGACCCGTTCCGCGTCCCTGCACTGGAATTGACCTACGGCGGGAAGGGCGGTAGTTCGCCCCCATGGCAAGTCGCTTTTCCGAGTTTCTCACCGCAGAGGGTATCGACCCGCGTCGTCTGTTGTTCGCTTCGCGTGCCATCGAGCGCTTGCGCCCGGCCGATCGCGCCGCCCGCTGGCAGAAGCGCCACGGCAAGAAGGAAGGGGGCGAAGCCGAAAAGGCCGAGGAGCCCGCGAAGCGGCACTCGGGTCGCTGTGTCACCCCGCTCCTCCTGCGCCAGGCTCAGGCGGGGGCCGCGCTCAAGGGGCCGCAAAAGACGCGGCTGCTGCGCGCGATCAATCGCATCCTCGAGCAGAAGAAGAAGGACCCGGTCGACCTGCGTCGCCTGTTCTAGCCCAGATTCCTCACGACCTGGTCCCGAGGGTGCGATGAGTCGTGTCTTATCGCCCAGCTGCCCGCCGGTCGTGCCCGACAGACGGCAAGTCTGCCTGCACGCGCCCGGCGCGCAGCCGAACTGAAAAATCCACTTCCTCCTCGCACCCTCGGTCCTGCGGTCGTGAGAAATTCGGGCTCGTTCGCCCCGGAAAAGCGCGTCGGCGCGCCGCGCCTCCGAGCGATGCCTCGGCGGCGACGGCCCGGCGCGCGCGCGAAGCGGGCGCGGCTCCGCACGCCTCGCGGCGGGTCACTTGCGGCGAAGCACGACCGTGTGCTCTTGCGTCAGGTGCCAGCGCAGCAGCTCGTCGGTTTCGAGCGTCAGCCGCATGTTCCGGGGCTCTTCGGAACCAGACCGCAGGGTGAGGGTCATCTCGCCGTCGTCGGCATTCTTCACTCGATACTCGCTCTGGCGCGGCGGGTGGTCCGGCACGGTCACGCGCAGCGTGTTGCCCGAGAAGCGCAACGCCGTTCCGAGCGCCCACCCTGCGCGTTGTGCCGAAACCTCGCCCCCGAGGGTCTCCATTTCGACGCCCACCCAGTCCCCCGACAGGCGTGAGCTGGGGGTGAGCCCGCACGCGGCTGCACAGCAAATTTCGAGCGCCGCGACGGCGCGGAGCCAGGTGCGCTGGCGGCTCCCGGAAGCTGGCGCTGCGATCGCGTTCGGAGTCATAACTTCGGAACTTCGTCTCGCGGCCAGGTCCGGGCCAAACAATTGGCGGTGCCGAGGAGGCTGGTCCGCCGCCCCGCGCAGGTGTGGAAACCACCGTGGCCGCTCCCGGCTCGTCGCGGGGCGCCCGGCGCAGCCCCGACGCGCGGCTACGGGTCGTCGGCCGAGAGTCGCTCGGATGTGGGACCTCGCGCGCCCGCCGCCGGCACGCGGACGACCTCGCTCGGCAAGGCGGCGCTTCGGGACCGCGCCCCCCGGGGCCCCCGATTCGGTGCTCGCCGGCCGAGCTCCGCGCGTCTCAGTACGCCTCGGGGTCGGGGCGAGTTCCTTCGATCAAGGCCAGCTCGAGCCGCGGCAGCTCCCGAGGGTTCGACAAGTAGCGATACGTAAGCCAATTACCCATCACGCGCGCCACGTAGTGGCGAGTCTCGCGGTAGGGAATGCGGGCCACCCAAACGTCCACCGGCAGACGGTCGCCGCCGTTGAGCCAGCGAGAGACGGCGCTCGGGCCCGCATTGTACGCGGCGATCGCGAGCGGCATCTGGTCTTGCAGCATCCCGAGGAGCTTGCTCAGGTAGAACCCGCCCAGCTCGACGTTGTTTCGCACGTTGGTCGGGCGGGTTGGGTCGGGTGCGTGCGGGATGTCCGGCAGCTGAGTGATTTCCTGGGCAGCGAGCTGTGCGGTTCGGGGCATGAGCTGCATGAGGCCGACTGCACCCACGGGCGATACGACGTTGGGGCGGAAGCCACTCTCCTGGCGCATCACCGCGTGCACCAGGGACTGCGGCAGCCCGTAGCGCTGTTCGACCTCGTTGACGATTGCCTGGTACGGCTGCGGGTAGGCGCACTCCCAGGCCCAGAGGTTGTCTGGCTCCGGCGCCTCTCGCAGCTGCCTGCGGGCCATCAGCGTGTAGGCGAGGGAATAGCGGCGGTAGCCTCGGTCGAGCGCTCCGTACAGCTGGCACAGCGCCTGCCATTTCTTGTCCGAGTACTGACGCCGGAGCTCGCGACGCTGTTCGAAGAGAACGCGTTCGGCGTCCGTGTGCAGCCCGAGCTCGGCCAGCAACTTGGCTTTGGCGGGTAACTCGATGCCGGCGACCGCTGGGCGGCCTTCTCGTTTTGCGTCCAGCGAGGTGGCGAGCCGCCCACGCAGCGTGTTGGGGCGGCCCAGCTCCTCGAGCCGGGCGGCACTGGCGAGGGCGGCGAAGGATACGGGGTAGTCCGCGATGACCTGTTGGAACTGGGCCACCGCCTTCCGGCGAGCTTCGTCACCCTGCTGGTATTGAAGTGCCACGCCCTGCAGGTGCCGCAGCAGGGCCGCTTGGTCCCGGCTTCCTTCCCGCTGTGCGAGGCGCCCCAGCTGCTCGTAGGCCAGCGGTAGGTTGCGCTTGCCCGCCAGCCGCGAGATCGCCAGATCGTATTTGGCGCTGCTCACGTATTGCCCGTAGGGAAAACGCTCGAGGTACTTCAGGTAGTGCGCCTCGGCTTCCTCGAACCTCGCCCGCCCGTAGTAGAGCCGGGGCACGCGAAAGAGCGCGCGCTCGACGTAGCCGGAGCCGGGAAACTGCTCCGCGAGCGCTCGATACTCCGCGATCGCCTTGTAGTCGTCGTGCGAGCGAGAGTGCGACTTGGCCGCGTAGAAAAGGAAGCGAGGCCGCTCCTCTTCCGAGAGCGACGCTGCTTCGTGGAACAGAGCCGCAGCCTTCGCGTAATGGGCGCGCGAGTGGTAGTAGGCCCAGGCGCGAGCCGCCGCCTTGTCCAGCTCGGGTGGATCTTTTCCGGGCGCGCGCTCCAGCTCGGCGAGCTCGTTCTCGACGGCGTCGATTCTTCCCTGGTTTGCGAGCTCCGCCGCCCGGCGGATTCGATCTTCCTTGCTGAGAGGTTTGCCCGAGAGCCGCTCGTATTGCGTGTCGGCCCCCTCCGAGATCGGGATCGTGGCGGCTTCGGTGGCCAGCCAGCGGAAGTCCTTCGCTGCGATCAGCGGCTGGGAGCGCTGCAGGGCGATTTGAGCCCGCAGGTGCCGGCCCCGCGCCTCGTTGCGCTCCCGCCGGGTGCGGTTCCCCCCCTGTCGCGCGACCTGCCGCAGTGCGCGATGCACCGTCCAGAACGCGTCGTCGTACTGCCCTGCGTTGAAGCGGGCCTGGGCGGCCTCGATCAGCCCCTCGGGCGTATCGAGCGCCTCGAAATAGGCCACGGCTCGGTCGAAGGGACCCACCTCGAGCTGGCACCGTGCGCGCAGCTCGCGGATTTCGCTCACCAACAGCGGGAGGTCCTTTTCGAGACCCTCCAGGGCCACGAGCGCCTCCCGGCACGAGCCCGTTTCCCGCTGGGCCACCGCTAGCACGTAGCGAGTGCCCGGGCTCTTCCGCTCCTCCTCCGGAAGCTGAGCGATCAGCGCCGCCGCCCTCTCCCAGTCGGCGATGTTGGCCATCTCCCGGAAGTCCTCCGGGGCGCTCGGAATGTCGGCGGCACGATCTTGGTCGTCCCCCGGCTGATGCTCGCTCGGATCCGACCCGCCCCAGCCTCGGGCCGTGGCCAGCATCGTGGTCAGGTCGGTGTCGTTCGGTGCGCCCGTCGGCGACGGCCCGGTAACACTGCACAACAGCGACGCGGGCACGCTGCTGTTCTGCGCGCTCGCGGCGTCGCCCGGCAGCAGAGCATTGCTCTCGGCGCTCTCCGGTCGCAGCTCCGCGACGGTGCCCGTGAAGGCACCGGCCAGCGGCAGCGTCCGGAGCAAGAGACCGCAGCCCATGCCTCCGAGGGCCGCCACGGCCCACAGGCGCCATTGGCGGGACACTGTCAATTTTTTGCTACTGCTTTCCATTGACATCTTTACCTTACCAGCCCCAGAGAAGGCCCGCTCCTACTGTCAGCTGGAACCACGGGAATCCGAGGCCGTCCGACTGGACCACCACGTGGCCGCTCGCCTCGGCCGTCATTTGCCACCGGCGGGTGGCGAGGTAGTCCACGCCGAGCCGCAGGGGCACCCCCAGGTGCGAACCCGACAAGGTGGTGCCCACGCCGGTGAAGTGGTAGAACGCCACCCCCGCGCTGGCGAAGGGTACCCATTGCAGTACGTCCCAGCGGGCTCCCACTTCGGGCCCCGCGGTCGCCGCGAGCCCGTCGGGCCCGACGCTCGCTGATGTGTGCAAATCCAAGGACCAAAACTCACTGACTCCGCGCCGAATGTGGGCGCCAAGAACTGCCGCGGGGGATCGCGCCAGGCTTGCGGCGCCGACATGGGCTCCGGCGCTCCACTGACCGGGGGCGGCCTCGGCGCACGGCGCCGCCGCCCCCACGGCGAGAGCAAACCGTAGCACGCGCGCTGTACGCGACCAGTACGGTTGGTTCGCTCCGGAACGACATTCGTTCGAGAAGTGTGGCCGCGCATCCTCTGCGCGCGCCCTTTCCAGCCCCCGCCCCTCCATGGCCCCCGCCTTCGGCTCGCCCGGGTGCGAACGGACACCCGCGAGCCTCCGCGCGCCGCGAGGCCGGCTCTCGAACGGCGCCCGCTCTGGGCTCGAGCCAGGCTCGGGGCATCTCATACTCATGCAGTGACCTTTCCGTCGCAGAACGCTACGCGCCCTCTCGTCCGTCTCCGAGTCGAGCGGCGGGCCCGGCGGCTCCGGAGCTCGGGGTCGGGTCCCCTGCCACGATGGCGCTCATCATGCGCCCACTGTGGGCGCCATCGCGCCGATAGGAAAAGAATCGTTCGGGTTCACCGTGGCTGCACCCTTCGACGACGTCGACGCGGGAGCGCGCGACGCCGACCTCCTCGAGTTGCGAGAGGAGAATGGAGAGGAGGTTCACGCGCGGCCGGCCGCCTCGCACGGGGCGCTCGACGACCCCGTCGGTCGAGCTCGACGCCCGCAACCCCTCGGCAACCTCTTCGCCGACCTCGAACGCCCGGACCGATATGTGCGGGCCGATTGCGACGATCAAGCTGGCCGCCTCGGCGCCCGCGCGCAGCATCCGCCGAACCGCGTGCTGAGCGATGCGAGCCTGCACGCCGCGCCAGCCGGCGTGCACGGCGGCGACCGCTCTCCGGCCGGTGTCGGCGATCAGCAGGGGAACGCAATCCGCCGTGCGAATGGCGCATGCCACGCCCGCGCGGGTCGACAGCACCGCGTCGGCGCGTTGGCGTGCGAAGGCGGCGAAGTCGTCCTCTGGACGCACCTCGGCGACCTCGTGGCCGTGGACTTGCGAGACGAGGAAGATGCGATCGCGGGCGACGCCCAGCAGCGCCGCCGCCCGGCGAAAGTTCTCTTCGACGCTTTCGGGGGCATCGCCGACGCCCGCAGAGAAGTTGAGTGAATCGAACGGGGCGCTCGAGACGCCGCCGCGACGGGTGAAGAAGGCGTGGCGAAAACGCGCCCGCGCCAGGAGCGGACTGAGGAGGGCTTCGGGCTGCTGTGCTTCGGGGAGGGTCATGGGATCGGATGTGGGGAGCCGTGGTTTTCGAGCGCTGGGAGGCTCGCGGCGCCGCGCGTGGGGGGGGGCATGTAGCTGCGGCTGGCTGGCCGCGGGTGCGCCCTGTGGGCCTGTCGCGGCTCGAGGCGAGTTCTGCTAATGATGCAAGTTCATGCAACCGCCGGACCCGTTTGTCGGTCGCGAAATCCTCTCCGGGGAGTTTCGCGTTCTCGAAAAAATCGGCACCGGAGGCATGGGATCGGTCTACCGCGCAGCGCAGCCCGCCATGGAGCGCACCGTGGCGATCAAGATCCTCCATCCCCAGCTCGCGGTGCGCAAGGATTTGATCTCGCGTTTCCGCCGGGAGGCACGGGCGATGAGCCAGCTCGCCCATCCGAACACCGTCAAGGTTTTCATGTACGGGGAGATGGAGGAGGGCGGCTCGCTATACATCGTGATGGAGCAGCTCGAGGGAATGAACCTGAGCCGCGCCCTCAAGACGCAAGGCCCGATGGCGGCCTCTCGGGCCGTGAGCCTGCTCGTGCAGGTGTGCGGAGCGCTGCAGGAGGCGCACGACAAAGGCATCGTTCATCGGGATCTCAAGCCGGAGAACATTTTTCTCTCGACCAACGGCGGGCTGCAGGATTTTCCGAAGGTCCTCGACTTCGGGTTGGCGAAGATCACCGAGTCGCAGCTTCGCCCTGGGTCGATTCAGCTCACCCAGGAGGGGATGGTGTTCGGCACGCCGGAGTTCATGTCCCCCGAGCAGGCTCAAGGCAAGACGCTCGACCGCCGCAGCGACATCTACTCGCTTGCCGTGATCCTCTACGAAGCCCTGACCGGCAAGCTGCCTTTCATCGGTCAGACACCGATGGACTACCTGCAGAAGCACGTCGTGGAGGCGCCGATTCCCCTCGACGAGCGCGTGCCAGGTCTGGTCTTTCCGGCCGGGCTCGGGGGCATCATCGGCAAGGCATTGGCCAAGAACCCCGACCAGCGTTTCCAGACGGCCAAGGAATTTGCCGAGGCCCTCAAGCCATACGAGGACCCGAGCTATGACCCGATGCTCGACTCGGGGCCTCCGCGGCCCGCGATGGGGGGGCTGGCTCAGCTGGTGTACATCGCGGCGGTGTTCCTGTTGGTTGGCGTCGCCATCGCGGTCGTCGCGTTTCGGGTCGGCGGCAAGTGAGCGCAGAGGGCAACGGACGGGGCCCGGGCACGACTCCCGGGCAGGCGCGCGACCCCGCCGCCGGCCCCGCGAGCAGGCGCGCCCCGGCGAAGCCGCAAGGGACGGCGAAGCCGCAAGGGACGGCGAAGCCCGAAACCACACAGAACTCGCGCCGCACGGTCCCGCACCCCGCGCCCGAGCGGCCTGCCATCCTGCGCTGGCTGCGCTGGGCGCTCCTCACCGCCCTCGCCCTCGGCCTGGCGGGCGCGGGCGCGGCCGCGCTGATCGTCGGCCAGGCCATCGAGGGCCTGCCCAGTGTCGAGAAGCTTCGCGCGGGCTACCACGCACCGCAGATCAGCCGAATCGAGGCCACCGACGGCAGCCTGCTGTCGAGTGTCTTCACGGAGCGGCGCACGGTCGTGCCCTTCGAAGAAATCCCCGATTCTGCCAAGCTGGCTTTTCTGGCCGCGGAGGACGCCCACTTCTACGAGCACGAGGGCCTCAACTACCTCGGTGTCTTGCGCGCGCTGTGGGCCAACCTGCGCGCTGGCAAGACGGTGCAGGGCGGCAGCACGATCACCCAGCAGGTCGTGAAGAACATCCTGCTCGATTCCTCGCGCACGTACCGACGAAAGATTCGTGAAACGGTCCTGTCGCGGCGGCTGGAGGAGTTCCTCAGCAAGGATCAGATCCTCGGCCTGTACCTGAACCACATCTATCTCGGTCACGGGCGCTACGGCATCGAGGAAGCGGCGCTGTACTACTTCGCCAAGCACGCGCGGGAGCTCGACGCCGCCGAGGCAGCGCTGCTGGCGGGCATCGTGGCGGCCCCGGAGCGGTACACCCCCCGCCGCCACCCCGAGCTGGCGCTGAAGCGCCGCGCGTTCGTGCTCAGCCAGATGCTCGACAAGGGCTTCGTGACGCGTGAGTACTACGAACGGCTCATCGAGGAGCCGCTGCGTCTCGCCGCCCGAGTCGACGGCCAGGCCACGCTGGCGCCGGAGGCCGTCACCGTGGCCAAGCGCGCCCTCGACGAGGTCGAGGCCGCGCAGGAGCAGCCCGGGGGCTTTCGTGTCGAGACGACCATCGACCCGCGCCTTCAGGTGCTGGCGCGTCGCGCCGTGCGCGAAGCGCTCGACGGCTACGCCGATCGGCACAAGCTCTGGCCTCCGTACACGAGCAAGAAGATCGCCAGCTGGGGCAAGATCCACCGCGGCCGCGGGCGGGCTGGCAAGGTGTACGTCGGCGTGGTCGAGTCGCTCGACGATCGAGCCGGGGAAATCCGCGTGCGGGTGGGCGACGCCCTCGGCGTGGTTTCCCTTGCGGCGGAGGAGCGATACAACCCCAAGCACCTTCCTCCGAGCGAGTTCTGCGAGGTCGGCGCCGTGCTGCGGGTCCGGGTGCGGAGAATCGGCCGGGGCGACGAGCCGGGGAAGCTCTCCCTCGAGCTCGGTCCCCAGGGAGCTCTCGCGGCGCTCGACGTGCGTAGTCGCGACGTCGTGGCGCTCGTGGGGAGCTACGAAGCCGTGCCCGGCGGCCTCGATCGGGCGCGGCTCGCCCGGCGGCAGCCCGGCTCTGCGTTCAAGCCGTTCGTGTACAGCGCGGCCCTCAGCGCCCGAGAGATCAGCCCGGCCACGGTGCTGCAGGTGAGCGAGAAGGGGCGAGGCGTCTCCGAGGAGGGGCCGCCGTACCGCATTGGGGTTCGACGCGCGCTGGCGATGAGCAATAACGCGGCCGCCGAGCAGTTGCTCCAAGCGGTGGGAGCCGAGCGGGTGGTCGAGTGGGCGCACCGGTTGGGCATCGAGTCGGAGCTCGGCTCCGATCTCTCGCTGGCGCTCGGCGCCTACGAGGTGACGCCCCTGGAGCTGGCGAACGCCTACGCCACGTTCGCCAGTGGTGGTTTGTTGCAAGCCCCGCGCATCGTCCGCAAGATCGTGGGACCCGGCGGTCGCGACCTCGGCCCGTCGGCGCGGCCGGAGCCGAAGCGGGTGCTGGAATCCAACGAGGCGTACCTGGTGACCAGCCTGATGAAGAGCGTGGTCGAGGAGGGCACCGCCGCCCGGGCTCGGGCGGCCGGCATCCCCCTGGCGGCGAAGACGGGCACGACCAACGACGCGAAGGACGCTTGGCTGGTCGGGTTCTCCACGGAGCTGGTCGTCGCGGTCTGGATCGGGTTCGACGATGCCCACCCCCTCGGAGCCCACGAGGGCGGAGGGCGCACTGCCGGCCCGGCCTTCGTGCAGTTCATGAAAGGCGCGCACGAGGGGCGACCGGCGCTCGATTTTCCGCGTCCGACGACGGGCATCGAGGTGCGCCGCATCGATCGGGAGTCGGGCCTGCTCGCCTGGCCGGGCCAGCCCGATGCGGAAGAGGAGGAGTTTTTGGCGGGCACGGCGCCCACGCAGGTCGCTCCCCAACCCGGAGCTGACAGCTTTCTTCAAATGCCCTATAAGCCCCAAGATTCAGGCGATGACAGACCAGAATTGTTCGACCCACGTGCCGCGGTCGGCGGCGCAGCACCGCGCCTCTGAAGCGGCGGGCCCGTCCGCAGCTCCACCGAGGAGCCTCTCAGCCGCGGGGCGTGGCTTGCTCGCGTTGGCTTCTTTGGCCGCGGCGGCGGCCTGTGGCTCGCCGAAGCCACCGGAGTCCCCCGGCATCCCCCTGGGCGGCATGGGCGTCTCCTGGGGGGCGAAGAACGACGAGCAGAAGTTCGGGTTCATGGCGGCGCAGGTGTTGCCCGTCATCAAAGAAGTCTTCGTCGAGTACGACGACTCGTACGGCAGCTTCGGTTGCGCCGATTGCCACGGCGACAACCTCGAACAGGTGGATTACGCCATGCCGACGGACGGCCTCTACGCCCTCCCGGAGGACAACCCCTACGAGAACGCTCTCGACTTCGACGAGGAGATCTCGACCTTCATGATGGTGAAGGTGACCCCTGCCTTGCAGAAGCTCTTTGATGAGGGGGAGGGCCCTCGCACGAAGGCGACCTGCTTCAGCTGCCATCCCGTCGCAGAGGAGTAGGGCGCCCGCATCGGGCCGCCGGGGAAGCTGCGTACGGAGGCCACCCGACGGGCCGCGCACGATCGCGGGTGCGGCGTTCGACTCGCGCGCGGCGCGGCCGCCTGCCGTCAGCCGAGCTCGGCATCGCCCGGCGAGCCGCTGGAGCCGTCGCCCCCGAGGCACGTGTCCTCGCTGCAGCGGCTGGCTCTGCGTCGGCCAGGCTTCTCCCGCTCGAGCTCCGGGTCTTGGGAGCGAGATCGGGGGGGGCTCGGCGCGGGCTCACCAGGTCAGCTCGCTCGCGGCTTCGAGGCTCCATGGCTCGGGCGCCTGCCGTTTCGGGCCGTCCGGGGCCGGGACACCGGACCCGCCTGCCGCGCGGAGCATGGCTTTCGGGGCTTGGCCGTACGGCGCCGGTACGCTCAGCCGAGCGGGGCGGTCGTGACGGCGCGGCGCCGGGGTCGCGGCGGCGAATCCCACGCGCGGGCAGCCAAACCGAAAGCGCCCACCTCGGCGTCTCCTTCCCACCGGACCGGTGTCCCTGCGCGCGGGGCCCGGGTTGCGCCGTTGCGCCGGGGAGACACAGGGGACGGCGTGGCCGCGACGCTGCCGTGAAGCCGTGGAGCGAGCGCTCGACCGCGCGCCTCTATAAGTCGGTGCAGGTCGTAGCATGTAGTCCCGGAGGTCGACCTCGAGGCAGCGTTTTTGTTAGTGATCGAGCGACAAACGCTGGCATTGTCGCGGTCGTCGAGCGTAACGTCCGGGGCGCAGCAAGTGTCCGTTACCAGGATGGATTTTTTTGCTGCCCTAGCAACGGTTTGACTCGGAAGCATTGCGTTGGTTAGCTCCCCGTGGCGTCCTTCTGGGGATCTAGAACCTATCCGAGGGAATCTTCATTTGTCGGGAAGCTATTTAAGCCCACCGGCGTAGTGCGTACCAACTACAGAGCTTCGAAGCCGACGCGGCTCAGAGCTCCGAAACAAAACAAGGATGGATTCATGTTCAAGCGTTCACTAACCACTGGTTTCCTCGCTGCCGCACTCGGCCTGGCCGCTGGCGCTGCTATTGTCGCTTCTCCCGATGTCGCCCTGGCGGGCAAGGACTGCCAGCACTCCGGCAAGATCGCCAAGGTGAAGAGCCTCTGCGGAAGCGGTGGTTTCGATGCCGTCAAGAAGGCCATGAAGAAGGCCCAGAAGGCCGCCAAGAAGGCCGGCGTCGCCAAGGACAAGATCGACTGCAAGGCGTGCCACTCCAACACCAAGGATTACCCCTTGACGGACAACGCAGTGGAAGACTTCAAGAAGTTGATGGAGTCGCACTTCAAGTCGTAACCAACGTCGCTCATCCGCGTGCGCAGGCGGGAGGTGGTGGCTTTGAGCAGCCGCCACCTCGTCGGCCCGGATCGAAAAGCCCTCGCTCGAGCGTAGCTCGGGGGAGGGCTTTCTGTTTGCCCTTGGAGCCCCCGCTGCATGTAGTACAAGGGCCAGCGCCATGTTTACGCGTGACGTTGGGTGCGTTTCCCCGGCCGAGCCGGATCCGAATCAGGTGAGCGCGGCTCGTGGGCCGCGCGGCGGCCGGGCCACCGAGTCCGCAAAGTGGGGTGGCGGAGTCGCGGCCCAGGCATTGCGCCGTGGCGTCGCGGTGTTGGTCGGCGAGGCCTCGTCGAGGGGCCGACCGGGGCGAGCGAGACCTCCCCGGGCGCGGCGGGCCGCGGGCTGGGGCCTGGCGCTATTTGCGCTGTCGTGGGGCTGTCAATCCGATCCGGAGCCTCCCCCCCAGGAGGTCGGCGAGGCCGAGCCGCCCGAAGAGAAGAAGCCCGTCGTCGATGGAAAGATCGCGCAGGCGATGGCCGCGGCGTCCAATCAGGCACCGAGGGCGGCCGAGTCGGCCGCGAGCGCTCCGCCCCCAGATGGTTTGCTCGACGCGGCCGCCGCGGATCGCGAGGCGCCCTCGGGGCAGCCGGCCTCGATCGTCTTCGGCTCGGCCGGAGCGGCTCCGCGCGTTTCGTTGCAGCCGCACTGGGAAGGGGCGTCCCCCCTCGACGGGCGGCTGGAGCTGAGCACGCGCACCGGGCCCGCGGCCCTCCCCACGGTCGAGATGAGCTTGCGGCTGGAGCCGAAAGTGGAGCGAGCCGGGGGCGCCTTGGCGTCCGTGTCGACCGAGATTCGGATCCCGAGCGTCAAGCTGGCCGAGAAGCAACCCGGGCGTCTGCCCCCCGGAGCGGCCCAGGTCGTCGGCAAGCTGGCGGGCAGCCGGGTTCGGCTTCGGACGACCGGCAATGGGGCGGCCGTTGCGGCCTCGTTCGAAGCTTCCGATGAGTCGGCCGACTTGGAGCCCCTCCTGGCGGGTGCCGTCACCACCTTCTCCGGTGCCGCTCTGCCGTATCCGGAGCAGCCCGTCGGCATCGGGGCGTACTGGATGGTCAAATCGCGCGAGGTATTCAGCTCGGCCGACGTGGTCGTCTACCGCATGGTGCGCGTGGAGAAGATTTCACCCGGGCAGATCGAGCTGGACGTGAAGTCGCGGCGCTACCTCGTCGGGACCAGCATTCCGCTCCAGGGTCTTCCACCCCACCGGGTGCGGCAGTTCTCGAGTGAAGGGCAGGGCAGCTTGCGGATCGCGGCCGGGTCCCCTTTCCCGTCGCGCTTCGAAACCCGTGAAAGCATGGCGGTCGTGCTGTCGCCCGACGACCGGCCCGCGCAGGCGCTGACTCTGCGCGCGGAGTTGGACGGCCTCCTCGAGCTCGGAGTCGGCGCACCCGCCGCGGGCGAGCGGTGAGAGTGCCCCGGAGGGCTGCCGCGCGCGCTGCTCGCGGCGCCCTCGGCACGGGGCCGAGGGAACGGCAGGCGGGCGCTCGAGCTTTCCGACGACGCGACTCGCGGCGAGGGGCGACGCGGCCTCCGCGGCGCGTCGCCTGGCGCCAGGTGCAGAGCCCGCACCAGGGCAGCGCGTCGGGTCAGGCGCCGTACTGCTCGCGATAGGCCACGATGCGCTGCTTCAGCTCGCCTTCGATCAGGAGCTTGCCGCCCACGGGGGTGGCCTCGAGGTAGGAGATGATCTCCTCGATCGTCACGAGGGAGTACGCCTCGAAGCCGAACTCCTGCTCCAGCTCGACGAGTGCCCCCGCGCCGCCCGGGCCCTTCTCCTGCCGATCCACGGAGACGATGAGGCCGACGATCTGCACGTCGGCGGCCGCTTTCAATATCGGAACCGTCTCTCGAATCGACGTGCCGGCGGTCGTCACGTCTTCCACGATCACGATCCGATCTCCGGCTCGGGGCTGCCGGCCGACGAGTGAGCCGCCCTCACCGTGGGTTTTCGCCTCTTTGCGGTTGAAGCAGAAGCCCACGTCTCGGCCCGCTTGCGAAAGGGCGATGGAGGTGGCCGCCACGAGGGGGATTCCCTTGTACGCGGGTCCGAACAGCAGATTGAACTGGCCGGGCGCCAGCGACGCGCAGAGCCTCTCGGCGTAGAAATTGCCCAGCCGGCGCAGCTGCTCACCCCTCCCGTAGCGCCCGGCGTCCAGGAAGTAAGGCGTCTTTCGACCGCTCTTCGCCGTGAAGTCGCCGAAACGGAGCACGTCGCACTCCAAAAGGAAACGAATGAACTCCTGCTTGGCAGCGGAGAGCTCGGCGGCGGTCTGGGTCGTGTGGCGCATGGGCTCGAGGCCGGCGAGCATTGCCGCCCGCAGCTCCGGCGAGCAAGCGGGAAATTCCCCGCCCGGGTGCGCCGGCCGAGCGCGATGCCCCTCCCCCCGATCACGCCCCGGGGGGCGCCAGGCTCACGCCTCGAAAGGGCTCGTGTCCCCGGCTCCGCGGCGCAACACTTCGGGAGCAGAGCCCGTCAGGTCGATCACGCTGGTGGGTGTGTTGCCGCAAAAACCCGCGTCGATGATCAAGGAGACCCCAGGGAAGTCGTGCTCGATTTCGCGCGGGTCGACGTGCGGCAAAGCATCCCCGCGCGCCGCCGTGCTGCTGATGATGGGCCCGCCGAGCTCCTGAACGAGCGCCTGGCTGATGGCGTGATCCGGGATTCGAATCCCCACCTGGCGCCGCTTGGTCTGCACGACGCGGGGCACTTCGCGGGTCGCGTTCAAAATGAAGCAATAGGGGCCCGGAAGGTAGTCCTTGACGATTCGATACTCCGTGTTGTGAAGCATCGCGTACTTGGCGATTCCGGCGACATCGCGGCAGATGAAGGACAGCGGGTGCGAGCGCTTCATGCCTTTGATTCGGTACAGCTCGTCGATCGCCTTCTTGTTGAAGATGTCGCAGCCGAGCCCGTAGCAAGTGTCGGTGGGATAGGCGATGATCTCGCCCCTGCGCAGGGCCTCCACGGCGCGACGAATCTTGCGTGGCTCGGGGGAATTGGGATTGATTTCGATGACCATCGAGGGCGGGCGCTGGGCTACTACGTTTGCTCCGAGAGCTCCACCGGCACGGAAGAAAACTCCGGCGTCTGGGGAAATGCGCTCAGCTGCTCGAGGGCCTGCGCGAGCTCGGCGGGCAACCGGGCCCGGAGATCGAGTCGACGGCCGGTCGCCGGGTGCTCGAAGCGCATTCGCGCAGCGTGCAGAGCGAGGCGCGGCAGGGCGAAGCTCTGCCGGAAAATGCGATTGTGCTCGCTCTTGCCGTAGCGGACATCGCCAATGATGGGCAGTCCGAGGTGCCTTAGGTGACGCCTAATTTGGTGCGGGCGGCCGGTGAGGGGTCGCGCGAGTATCCAGGAGTAGCGGCGCGGCCATCGCTTCGGGAGATCGCCGGGCGGCTCGAGCTCCGGGGGCTGCTTGCTCGCTGGCGACGTGTGGGGCCCAGGTTCCGTTGCGCACGCGGGCCGCCAGGCGACCGGGCCTCCCTCGGGGGACCAATCGAGCTCGTAGCGCTCCAGCGTCTCGACCCAGGTTTGCGCGGCCACCTTGGGGTGGCCTTTCTTCTTCTCCAGCGGGTAGTCGACGAGCGTGGGGCCGGCGGGGCCCCAGCTCCGAGTCAGAGCCAAGTACTCTTTCTCCACGACCCGCTGTGCGAACTGTCGCTCGAGGTTTGCGGCGGTCTTTGGGTCCAGAGCGAACACGAGCACACCGCTCGTAGCTCGGTCCAACCGGTGTGCAGGATACACCCATTGGCCGGCCAGTTGCCGCGCCAGGGTCATGGCTGTGACCTTGTCCGTCGCCCAACCGCGGTGCACGACCAGCCCCGAAGGCTTGTCTACCGCCAGGAGCGTCTCGTCCCGATACAGAACCCGCAGGGGCGAGATGCTTCGAGTTTGGATCATGTCAGGCCGGGCGCGTCGAGCGGGACCGCTGGCAGGGAGGGATCCGGGCTCGTCGGGGACTCACGACGGCTCGGGACGCCGGCGCCGCGCTCCAGCGCTCGCGCGGCTCACCCTGCGTCCGAGGTGCTGGCCGCGTTCCGCGCGTCCATGGCGGCCGTCGTCGTCGCGTCCGCCGGGCCTCCGCCGCCGGAACCCGGCGTGTCCGCGTCCAGCATCGCCCCGGCATCCGTCGACGGGTCCGGGTCCCCTCCGGAGTCCGAGCTCCGGGCATCGGGGCCACCGGCGTCCCCGGCGCTTTCCGGCGAGCCCCCGTCGGGCTCCGGCGGCAGGTCGGTCGGGATCCGGGCTCGATCGACGTCGGTGATCAAGGTGCAGGCGGAAATGGCGAGGAGCGCAGCCAGCGGCAGCGCCACCTTGCGCAGGGCGAGGGCGAGCCACCAGGAGCGGGGCTGATAAGCAAAGTACATGATGACGACGGGAGACTACGTCTGCCGCCGCGAGCGGGGAAGCCCCTCCGAGGGGTTTTGTCGGGCGTGGCGAGCCGCCGCAGGTTTCGCGGCGATTGCCGACTCCCGACGCGGCCCGGAGAGGGCAGACGCGAGCGCGATCCCCCGGTCACTCGGCGCTGCCAATGGCCATGTCGCCGCTGGCGATCCGGGATACCGAGAGCGCGAAGTAGTCGTTTTCCGGCGTGTGCCAGTCGACGAGCTCGAGGCCCGCTCGCTGCAGCATCTCTCGGGCGGAGCGGCGCGTGAACTTCCGGCTGATCTCGGTGAGGATGGCGTCGTTCCGAGGAAACTCCGTCGCCCAGTGCAGGCGATCGAAGCTCACCGATTGCCGCTGCGTGGCTCGCAGCCACAGCTCGACCTGCGCCCTCTCTTCGACGAACTCTGCATGGTGCTCGAAGCCGGCGAGGTCGAAGTTCGCCCCGAGCTCGCGGTTGAGCATGGCGAGCACGTTCTTGTTGAAGTCGGCCGTGAGCCCCGCCGCGTCGTTGTAGGCGGCGTTCAGCACGTTCGTTGCCTTGACCAAATCGGTGCCGAGCAACAGATGATCCTCCGGCTGCATCTGCTCGCGCAACGCCGAGAGGAAGCTCACCGCTTCCGCCTTGGAGAAGTTGCCGATGGTGCTGCCGATGAAGACGAACAGGCGCGGGCCATCCGCCTCGGGAAGCCACTCGAGCTGTTGGGTGTAGTCCGCCACCAAGGCGTGCACTCGCAGCCAAGCGTATTCGCCGAGCAACCGGGTGGCGGTCGAACGGAGCATCTCCTCGCTCACGTCCACTGGAACGTATTCGCACTCCGGGCAATGTAGCTCTGCGGCGTCGAGCAGCGTGCGTGTCTTGCGGGAGGTTCCGCTGCCCAGCTCGACGATGGAGGCTGGGTGCAGCTGCCGCATCAGTGGATCGGCGATCTGCTTCAGCAGAGATTGCTCGGTGCGCGTCGGGTAGTACTCCGGGGTGTCGCAAATCTGGTCGAACAGCCGCGAGCCCCGCTCGTCGTAGAGGTATTTGGGGTGGAGCACGCGCGGAGTGGATTGCAGGCCCCGGAGGACCTCCCTGGCCATCGCGCTCTCGCCGCTCGCGCGGTAGTGGACGTCCACGCGCAGTCGCGCATCCAGCTGCGCGGAGGAGACGAGGCTCGCTTGCGATGAGCTGGGCGGCGGCAGGGTCGAGTTGGTCATTTTCGCCTTTCGGTTGGGGGCGTCTGCGAAGCCGTCGCGCAGCCCCGATTCAACGCTGGACCTACGGAAAGCGGGCCGGGACGGTAGCCCACGCCGCTGGCATTACCCAGCGCGCAGCGCCATTTGGCTGAGCGTTTGGGGCGACTGGCCGAGAGCGGCGTTCTCGAAGCCGGACTCGATGCGCTATCGTCGGCGCCATGAAAGTGCATCTGGTGGACGGCACCTACGAGCTGTTCCGCGCATTCTACTCGTGGCCCTCCGCGCTGGGTCATCGTGGCCGCGAGGTGGGCGCGAGCCGCGGTCTGCTTCGCAGTTTTCGCCAGCTGTTGGCGACCGAGGGCGTGACCCACGTGGCCTGCGCGTTCGATCACCGCATCGAGTCATTTCGCAACGACCTCTTCGCCGGATACAAGACGGGCGCCGGCATCGAGCCGAAGCTCCTCGAGCAATTCCCGCTCGCCGAGCAGCTCTGCTCGGCGCTCGGAATCGTCACCTGGCCAATGGTCGAGTTCGAGGCCGACGACGCGTTGGCCACGGCGGCGGCCCGATTCGCGAAGCAGCCCGAGGTCGACCAGGTCGTCATCTGCAGCCCGGACAAGGACATGATGCAATGCGTGCAAGGGCAGCGCGTCGTGTGCTGGGATCGAATGCGGGACAAGGTCTATGACGAGCCCGCCGTGGTCGAGAAGTTCGGTGTTTCGCCCGGATCCATCGCAGACTACCTCGCCCTGGTGGGAGATGCCGCCGACGGCATTCCGGGGGTGCCGCGCTGGGGCCAGAAGTCCGCGGCCGCCGTTCTCTCCCAGTCTTTGCATATTGAACTGATTCCGCCGGACTTCACGAAATGGTCGGGTCGACCGCGAGGTGCCCGCGCCCTCGCCGAGCAACTCGAGGCGCACCGGCAGCAGGCGCTCCTCTACAAGCAGCTGGCCACGCTGCGCCTCGACGTCCCCCTCCCGGAAGCAATCGCGGATCTTCGCTACCAGGGGGCTCGCCGCGACGCCATGCAACAGGTGTGCGAGCAGATCGCGGATTTCTCCTGGATGGATTCGCTCGCCTGGCGCGCGTGAGCGAGGCGCGGCCGTCCCTTTCCCCGGCAGTGCCGGTCCCTCGGAATTGATTGGTGAAACGATCATTCGGTCACCTCCACGAGGCCGCCCCCCGCTTGCGCCGCGCTGGCTTGCTCGCCGTGGGACCCCGTTCGGGGCAGCTCGCCCCGGCGGCTCCGGTTTGCCCGATGCGCCCGGCCCATGGTGCTGGCCGGCGCTCGGGGCGAGCCTCCCGCACGGACCCGTGGGCGCGGCGCCAGGCCGAAGTGCAACACCGCGACTCGGGGCCGTCGGGGCTCGTGTGCCCGCGGGCTCGCGCACGCCCGGGCGCGGGGGGCACGCTTGGGGACGAGGGCGAAAGAATCGCCGGCCCGCGGTCGGCCGTGCGGCGACCGGTGTCTGGGTCTTTCGCGACTTGGCCTGGGCGCCCGCCCTCGGGCCCGCCGCCCCGGAGAACGACCCGCCGCGGGACATCTGCAGGGGCGCTTGCGCCGGGAGTGCCACCGACTCGTCCGCGTCTCGTCGAATCGTCGCAGTCCCGTTCCGACTTTCACCGGTGACCGAGTTTTCCTTCGTCACGGACGACCCGGCGGTTCGACGGTTGCTGCCCGCTAGCGGGTGAGGTTACTCTCCAGGCTCATTCGGCCTCCTCATGTCTTCATCGTTCCTCGCGCGCCTCGGTGGGCGTCGTTTCTTCTCCGGCCAGGCTGCCTCGTGGTGGGTCGCGTTGGTCGTCGTCTCCCTCGGTTCCCGGCCAGCCGCGGCCCAGGAAGACGTCTGCGACGCGCCGGCGCAAGCCCAGCCGCTGCAAGGGTCCGGTCAGTATCGGGCGGCGCGCGAGGCGCTCCTCGGCTGTATGGATGCCTCCTGCACGGCGGCGCAGCGCACGCGCTGTGCCACGGCGTTGCACGATCTCGAGCCCGTGATCCCGTCCATCGTCGTGCGAGCTCACGACGGGCAGGGCAACGATCTACAGGACGTTTCGGTTTCTCTCGGGGGCGAAGTGTTGGCGCCTGCCCTCGACGGAATGGCAATTCCCATCGACCCCGGCGAGCACGAGCTGGAGCTACGGCGCGCGAGCTCGGGCGAGGTGCGGCGAGTTGCCGTGAGGCTGGCGCCTTCGCAGAAATTTCGTTCGGTGGTCGTGGGCTTCGAGCCCGAGCAAACGGAGGCCGAGCGGGAAGCTCCCGCTCCGCTTGCGGCGGGGCGCGACCACCGGGGCGTGGCCGGCGCGGTGCTCGCTGGGGTCGGCGCCGGAGCCCTCGCGGGGTTCGTCGTGTTGGGAATGCATGCGCGCTCCGAGGAGGAAGAGCTCGAGCTGTGCGAGCCGAACTGCACCTCCGGCCGCGTCGACAGCGTCCGGGCGCGCTACGTCGTGGCGAATGCCACTCTGGCGGTCGGGGTCGTCTCTCTCGGCCTGGCGACGTGGGCGTTTCTGACCCGGGGCAGCTCCGCCGAGCCCAAAGACGAAGCGGCGGGGTTGTCGCTGTCCGTCGCCCCGTTGCCGCGGCAGCCGTCGGTGGTCCTCAGCGGCCGCTTCTGAGCCCCGTGTCGTTTTTCGCTCGGGCTCTCCGCCTGGGCGCGGTGCCACGCCCCGAGGGCGCATCCACGGCGGGCCTTCGCTGCGTCCGCGCGTCCTTTGGACGGCGCGGACGGGGCGACGCGGACGGCGCCCGGTCCTCTGGGTCTAGCCCGGTCTAGCCCGGGCTAGGGCGCTTGCGCGGCGTCTTCGTCGACCTTGCACAGGCTCCCGCCGCCGCTGAGCGGCATGCCGTACACGCCCCCGCTGGCCTGGATGAAGACGTTGCCCCGCCCCAGGGGCTTGGGGATGATCGCGCCCTGCGTCATGGGTCGGCCTTCGGCGAGGGGCTCCACGAACACGATCACGTCGTCGCCGCGCACCTCGTAGCCCTGGTAGGACGCGCCGAGCGTATCGCTCGAGGGGGCGTCGCACGCCACTTTGCTGCTGCTCAACGCGATCACCGATTGCGTCGTGGGCTGGAGGCGTGGCGGCGTCAGATCCCAGGCGAAGTGGGGATGCTGGGCGCGGTCGTGGAGGCTCACCGCCAGGCACTGGCAGCGCGCCGTGGCGTCGCCGGCGTAGCGAAGATCGTGTCGGGCGCCGAGCAGCGCGTACTCCTGCACGCGGAACTCCTCGGTGGGGGGCTTGACCTCGATGGGGGGGGCCTCGAGGGGCTTGTCGAAGTCCTGGACTTCCGCCTCGTCGTCGCCGGTGTTCAGCTGGACGCTGCCGGAAGCCGACGCCTGGCATCCCCCCAGAAGCGCTGCAAGCGCGGCGATGTGAGCTGCTTTCATCGTGGTCGACCTTTCTCGCGTTCGGCGCATCTCGGCCGGCGCAGGCGGCCGAGGCCTGGGTGGGCGAACGCCCGTGTATCTGCCGAAATACGGCCACCGCGGACGGATCCTAAAACCGCCTGTCGACCGAGGCCGCCGGGGGTGGGCGCGGGTGCCGGCCCCGCCGCGGGGCGGGACCCGTGGGGCCGGGCGCCGGCCGACCCGGGCCGTCGTCACGCGCCAGCGCGCGGCTCGAAGCCGACAAAACCGCAGTCCCGCGTGGCGGCTCGAGGTCGGCTCCGGTATGCCGAGCCATGGACCTGGATCGGTTGCGCCGCGAGCTGGCTCGAACGCCCTCGGTCAGGCCTGCGGGTCGCGTGCGGGCCGTCACGGGGCTGGCGGTTCGGGCGACGCTGCCGGGCGCCCGGATCGGAGAGATCGTCAGCATCGGTCGCCGCGGGGACCCTCTGCTCGGGGAGATCGTCGGCTTCAGCGCCGGAGAAATCGTTGCCCTCGCGCTCGGCGACGTCTCCGGGGTCGGCCCCGACGATCCGGTGGAGGGCACGGGGGAGGCTCTGCAGGTGGCCGTGGGCGCCTCGCTCCTCGGGCGAGTCGTCGACGGGCTGGGCAATCCCCTCGACGGGGCACCCCTCGACGTCTCGCGGCTTCGCCGCGTACGCGTCGACCGCGCCTCGCCCCCAGCCCTGAGCCGGCGGCGGATCAGTCAAGTCATGGCGACGGGCGTCGCGGCGATCGACGGGCTGTTGACGCTGGGGGAGGGCCAACGCCTGGGGCTGTTCGCCGGCTCCGGGGTGGGCAAAAGTAGCCTACTCGGGAGCTTGGCGCGCGGCGCCGTGGTGGACGTGGTGGTCGTCGCGCTGGTCGGCGAGCGCGGTCGCGAGGTGGGGGAGTTTCTCGAGGGGCACCTGGGTGAGGAAGGCCGTCGAAGGGCCGTGGTGGTCGTGTCGACGAGCGACGCGCCGGCGCTCGAGCGGCTGCGAGCCGCCCAGGTGGCCACGGCGATCGCCGAGCATTTCCGCGACGAGGGGCAGCGCGTGCTGCTGCTCGTGGATTCGGTGACGCGCGTGGCGCGCGCGCAGCGAGACGTGGGTCTGGCCGCCGGCGAGCCCCCGGTGCGGCGGGGCTATCCCCCGAGCGTCTTCTCGATGTTGCCCCGGCTGGTGGAGCGGGGGGGCCTTTCCGACCGCGGATCGATCACGGCCGTCTACACCGTCTTGGTCGAGGGAGACGACCTCTCCGAGCCCGTGGCGGACGAGATGCGCGGCCTGCTCGACGGGCACCTCGTGCTGAGCCGCCACCTGGCGGCGCGCGGCCACTATCCGGCCGTCGACGTGTTGGGCTCCCTTTCCCGCGTCATGAATCAGGTCGCCAGCGCCCGCCACCAGCGCGCCGCGCGAACGATCCGCGAGCTGCTCGCCGCCTACGAGGCGAATCGCGATCTCGTCGCCATGGGGGCCTACGTCGCGGGCAAGGACCCCCTCGTCGATCGCGCGCTGCGCGCCCTGCCTGCCATCGAGAGCTTTCTGCGCCAGGAAGGCGTTGGAAAGGGGAGCCTCCCCGAAACGCTCGACCGGCTGATGCGGCTGGCCGACGAGAGCTGAACCCCTGCGCAAGGGCGGAAAGCCCGCTACTCTGCCGCCGATGCGCCCCTACCTCGATCTGCTCGCCAAGATCCTCCGCGAAGGCACCCAAAAGAGTGACCGAACGGCAACGGGCACCCTGAGCCTGTTCGGGCACCAAATGCGGTTCGACCTCGAGGAGGCCTTTCCCTGTGTCACCACCAAAAAGCTCCACATGCGCTCCGTCGTCCACGAGCTGCTGTGGTTCCTGCGCGGCGATACGAACATCGAGTACCTGAAGGACAACGGCGTGCGCATATGGGATGAGTGGGCCGACGAAGAAGGCAACCTCGGGCCGGTGTACGGCTACCAGTGGCGGTCCTGGCCCACGCCGGATGGCGGCCACGTGGACCAAATCACCCGCGTGGTGGAGGAGATCCGCCACAACCCCGACTCGCGTCGTCTCGTCGTCAGCGCTTGGAACGTGGCGGACATCGAATCGATGGCGCTGCCCCCGTGCCATTGCCTGTTTCAGTTCTACGTTGCGGAGGGCAAGCTCTCTTGCCAATTGTACCAGCGCAGCGCGGACGTCTTTCTGGGCGTGCCGTTCAACATCGCGTCCTATTCGCTCCTGACGCTGATGGTGGCGCAGGTTTGCGACCTGAAGCCCGGGCACTTCATTCACAGCTTCGGGGACGTGCACCTCTATCTCAACCACGAGCGTCAGGCTCGCGAGCAGCTCACGCGAGAGCCCTTGCCGTTGCCGAGGATGCACCTCAACCCCGAGGTGAGGGATTTGTTCGAGTTTCGCTACGAGGATTTCACTCTCGACGGCTACCAGAGCCATCCGGCAATCGCCGCCCCCATTGCCGTATGAGGGGGCTTCGTAAGCCGGCGGCCGCCGCGAGGAGGGCAGGGCGGTGATCGTCTCGCTCATCGCCGCCGTGGCGAGCAATGGCGCCATCGGGTGCGCGGGAGGGTTGCCTTGGCGCCTGCCCGACGACATGCGGTTCTTTCAGCGCACCACCGTCGGCCACTACGTCATCACCGGGCGAAAGAACTACGAAGCCATGGGGCGCCCGTTGCCTCGCCGCTCGAACGTCATCGTCACCCGCAATCCGCGCTACGTGGCGCCTTGCCCCGTCGTGAGCCGCATCGAGGCGGCCCTGGCGCTCGCGCAGGCCTCCGGCGAAAGCGAAGCGTTCGTGATCGGCGGCGCGGATATCTACCGATTGGCGTTGCCCTACGCGCACCTCTACTACCGCACTCGCGTGCTTGCCGAGGTGGAGGGGGACGTGTTCTTCCCGGACTTCGACGAGTCTCCTTGGGCGGTGGAGACCCTGGCGGAGCACGCCGCCGACTCGGCCCACCAGTACGCCTTCGTGATCGAAAAACTGTCCCGGCGTGGGGCACCGCGCCCGTTTGCTCCCGCACCTTCCGGCCCGGATCCGTTGGCGGAGCTCCCGTCGGCCTGAACGCTCCCGGCGGCTCGCAGCGCGGCCCGGGGGGGCGCATGGTCTCCGGCCGCTCGGTGCTCGGATGCGGCCGCGCTGCGAGCTGCGGAGAAGCGCACGGCACGGCAATCGAGAGCGGCGCGAAGCCATCGTGCGGTCGCGGTGCAATCGAGAGCGGCGCGAACCGATCGGCAGAGGTTGCGAAGGAATCGCGGGGGCTGAAATATTCCCACGTGGCTGCCATGGTCGCGGCCGCCGTCTCGGTGGCCCCACATCGACCGGCTGGTGGCAGGGCGAGGTTTGCCGTTCCGTGTCGGCTCCCGACGAGGGGCAATGGTACAGTTCCTCCTGGGAGTACCGGAGATTTGTCTTCGTCCGAGCCGCGTCGTACGAGAGGAGAGGGGAGTCTTGCTTGGCTCTCCGCGTGTGGCCTCCTTTGCGCCCTCGGCTGCGGAGAGATCGACACCGTGCCCGTCGCGGCCCCCACGGGGGATCACCCCGAAGGGCTGTTCGGAGAGGCGTTGCCTCGGTACGAAGGGTGGCGCACCGCGGACAGCGAGGCGTCGTCATCCAGCGGAGGCCCCGGCGGCGGCCTCGCTGATGCGCTCGAACGCGACGGGCAGGTGGCGTTTGGCAGCACCTGTGGTGGTTGCCACGTCTTCGAGGGCAACGAGCCGGACCCGCTCGACGCTTTGAGCCGCCGTGAGATGCGGGCGTTCATCGAGCGCCCCAACCAACAACACGTTGCGTACGAGCTGTGGCCGAGCGCGGAGCAGCGGCAAGTGTTGCTCGACTGGCTCACCAGCCCGAGCCGCTGTGCCGGCCATGCCTCGAGCTTGGGGCAATCCTACTCGCGCATGCTCGTGGACTTGGAGTCCGTCGCCGAGGAAGATCGCCCTTACACCCGCTACTTCAGTTTCGCGCATCGCGCCAACGCGGGCGCGTGTGAGGAGGAGCTGGCGCGCGAGCGCCGGGGCCTCATCGATGCGATCAACGGCCTTTCGCGCAGGCCGGGCCTGGTCACGCCCGTGGCCGTGGACTCCGGCGGCCTGTACTTGCGGATCGATCTGAGGGATCTCGGCTGGGAGCGAGCGCTCTCGGTCGAGGGGCACCGCTACGCCGATTTCTGGGCTGCCGCCGTGGACGTGAGCGCGTTCTCCGTCCCCATGCTCGGGCCCGTTCCGGCCGCGGTGCGTGAAATGACCGGCACCGCTGCTGCCGTGCAGCCCGCCGACGCGTTCATCGCGGCGGCGTCCCAGGGGCCCCTGTACTACGCCGCCCACGGGATTCCCCGATTTCTGACGGAGCTGCCCGCGCGCTTCGGAACGAGTGCCGCCCCGGTTTCCCAGGGGCCGCCGGAGGTCGCTCGAGCCCTGATCGACTCGCGGCGGTTCTTTGCTCGCCGGATCGTCGAATGGCGAGGCAATTTGGAGCGGCGGGATCGAGGCTACTGGGTGCAGTTCGCGGCGCCCGAGCAGGGCGAAGTGCTCCTGGCCGAGCCGCGCGGGCAAGTCGAGGTGCTGTTCGGGCTGGAGAACGGCCTCACGGGGTTCGCGATCTACGACGGTTCGGGCGAGCGAGTGACGCGGGCATCGCGCACCGGCGTGGAAGACGTCTTGCTGCGCGCGGGTACCGATTGCCGGCGCTGCCACGGCACCGGCCCTTGGGTGCTCGAGGAAGAACGCACCGTCGCCTACGAGCAGCTGCTCGTCCAGGCGGGCCCAAGGGCGCGGCCCGCGCTGGAGAACGTATACGGCGCTGCGGAGGGCTTGCGCCTGCTCGGAGAAGCGCAGCGCACGCTGCACCAGGAGGCGCGTCGCCTCACGGGGGCGCTCGATCCACTGGACACCGAGGATCCCGCCTCGGAGATGCTGTGGCGGTTCGAACGCCCCCTCGATCGGGAAGGTGCCCTGGGCGAGTTGTTCACGACCCAGGAGGAGTTCTCACTTCACCTGGATGCGCTCCCGCCCGAGCTCCGGGGGCTCGAGAGCCCAGAGGGCGCGGTGAGCCGCGCCGTGTTCGCAGCGCACTATCGCTCCACGCTCTGCATCGTGCACTCCGAGACGCTGATCGTCCCGGCTGGCTGCGACTAGCCCTCGATCGAGCGCAAGCGCTGGGCCCCGGCCTAGCCTTTTTCCAGGGGGTTTTCGCAAAGCCCCTTCCGCCTCGGCAGTGAATTCCGGAGCTTTCACCCCAAAACGGTCGCTTGCGGCTCCACTGGCCCGCAAAACAAGCGCTAGCGTGAGGTTAGCGCTTGTTGGGGACCAGCCCGGATTTTTCACGACCTGCTCCGAGGGTGCGATGAGTCGTGTCTTTTCGCCCAGCTGCCCGCCGGGCGCGTGCGGGGCACACAGCGAGTCTGCCTGCGCGCGTTCGGCGGGCAGCTGAACTGAAAACCCACTTCCCCCTCGCACCCTCGGTCCCGCGGTTCGTGAGAAACCCGGGCTGGAAATGAGGTTCCGAGAATCTCGAACCGCCCCGCAGGCGGGCTGCGTTACAGCATGCTGACGGGGTCCACGTCGACGACCCGGCGAACGCGGTGGTCGATGCGCGCGGCCAGAATGGCCCGCAAGACGGCTCTCAGGGGGCGTCGCTCCGCCGCGCGCACCAGCAGCCGGAAGCGGTAGAGGTTGCGCAGCCGAGCAATCGGGGCCGGGGAAGGCCCGAGTAGCTCGACCTGGGCGGGATCGGCGTAGTGCTGGCCGACGCGGGCGAGGTGGGCGATTGCTTCGTGGGCCACGCGCTCGTCCACCGCCGCGACGCGAACCATCGCCAGGCGCCGGTAGGGTGGGTAGCCCAGCGCCTCGCGATCCTGCAGGCCGTACCGCACGAAGCCCGCGACGTCGTGGCGCAGGGCCAGGGCAATGGCGGGGTGATCCGGTGTTCGCGTCTGAACGATCACCTTCCCCGTTTTCCCTGCCCGGCCCGCTCGGCCCGCGACCTGTACGAGTAGCTGAAAGGTCCGCTCCGAAGCCTGGTAGTCCGGCATGCTCAGCCCGGTGTCGGCGTTCAACACGCCAACCAGTGTCACCTGGGGCAGGTCGTGCCCCTTGGTGACCATCTGCGTGCCGACCAGGATGTCCACCTCGCCTCGATGCATGGCGCCCAAAACCTCGGCGCTCTTCAGCCCCGCGCCGGTATCCCGATCGAGGCGCGCGACGCGCGCGCTGGGGAACGCTTCCGTCAGGCTGTGCTCGATGCGCTCGGTCCCGACACCCTCGAAGCTCAGCCGAGGGCTGCGGCAAGCCGCACACTTTTCCGGCGGCGGGCTTCTGTACTCGCAGTAGTGGCAGATGACGTGTTCGTGCGGCTTTCTGTGATACGTGAGCGGCACCTCGCAGCTCGGGCAACCATGGACCTCACCGCAGGACTCGCACGTGACGGCCGGCGCGAAGCCGCGCCGGTTGAGGAACAGAATGGCCTGCTCTCGCTTCTCCAGCACCTCCTCCAAGGCCCGGATCAACGGCAGGCTCAACAGCCGCTCTCCGACGAGGCCCGGCCCGAAGCGGCGCAGGTCGACCACTTCGGCTTCGGGCAGCACCGCCTCGGCGCGGGCGCGGCTCGGCAGGGTCAAGCGCACCAGCGTTCCGCGTTCCACCGCGTGGAAGCTCTTGAGGGAGGGGGTCGCCGAGCCCAGCACGCAGGTGGCCCGCGCCCGATGCGTGCGCAGCAGGGCCATGTCCCGGGCGTTGTAGCGCACCCCCTCCTCCTGTTTGAACGAGCCGTCCTGCTCCTCGTCCACGCAGATCAGTCGCAGGTCCACGACGGGGGCGAAGAGCGCGGAGCGAGCCCCCACGGCAACCCGCAGCTCGCCGCTGCGCAGCTTCTTCCACATCACGTAGCGCTGGGTCTCCGAGAGCCCGCTGTGCAGCACGGCGATGGTGTCTCCGAGGCGGGCGCGAAAGCGGCCGACGAGCTGCGGCGTGAGGGCGATCTCCGGGACCAACACGAGGGCTCCCCCGCCGGCTGCGAGCGCGGCCTGGACGGCGTGCAGGTACACCTCCGTCTTGCCGGACGCCGTGACGCCGTGAAGCAAGAAGGCGTGCGGCTGGGCGCTGGCCACAGCCTCGGCGAGAGCCTCGGCGGCAGCGCGCTGCGCCGAATTGAGCGTGGGCGCGGCGTCGCGCTCGACCTCCCCGGCGAAGAAGTCCCCCGCGACCTCCGCCCTCTCGCAGCGCTCCAACAGCCCGAGCGATTCGAGCTTCTTCACCGCCGCCCGGGCGTTGCCCCAGCGCTGAGCGAGCTGGGCAAGCCGGATGTCTCCTGCGCTCGAGAGGTGCTCGAGGATCTCTCGGGCCTGGCCCTTCAGCCTTTCGCGGGCTCCCGGCTCCGCCGCCGGGGTCGCTCGCACGTAGGTCGTCATGCGGCCCACGGCCGCGAGGCGCTTTTCCGCGCCGAGGTTCTGCGATTCGAGGGCCCGGGCCGCGCTGCGTTCCATGGCGGGGACGGCCAACCGCATCACCTCGCCGACGGGAGCGAGGTAATAGGCCGCGAGCTGACGCAGAAAATCGAGCAACTCGCCCGGCACCACGGGCTCTTCGTCGACGACGGCACGGATTGGCTTCAGCTTTTTTGCGTCGAAGCCCGGATCGCCCGTTCCGACCTCGAGCACGACGCCCACCACGCTGCGCCCTCGGAAGGCGCACACCACGCGCGCGCCGGGCGTCACGCGCGCTTGGAGCACCGCCGGGATGGAGAACGTGAAGGGCTGGCTCAGTGGCACGAATACGGCGACGTGGGCGTGGGGAAGACCCAGCCCCTCGGCTTGCGGCCCCGGCTCTGCGGGGGCGGCGGGTGGCTCTGCCGCGCGCCGCCTTCGCGTCCCTCTCCCGCCGCGGGCGCGTTCCGGTGGCGGGGCGTCTGGCAGCAGAGAGCCTTGCTCGGGTCTACGGGATCCCATGCGCCCGAGCTGCGGATCCGCCCGCCCGCTGCTTCCTGCCTGCGACGTGGGCTCGAGCCGGGCCGACTGGGCTCGGGGCTCGGCCCGAGCGGGGCCGGGTGTCGAGCCCGCGGCCTTGGCGTGCGGCAGGCGAAGGCGCGAGAGTCATCACGCTCCCGTCCTAACTGATTTCTCGCGGCCTCGCCCAGCCGCAGAGGGATCCGCGCCGGCCCCGTGGCTCTGCGACCCGCGGCGGGGTCGCCCCGCGGCAGGCGCCGATCGGAAGGGCCGCCCCCGCGAGCGAAGCGCACGATTGGCCAGTGAAGTCGCACGCTCGGCGGTGCGAAAGCCCACCCGTCGCGCGTCGCGCAGCTGGCGGCATTTGCCGAGAGGAAACGATCCATGACTCATTCGTCCGTACATTCCCCCGGCCCGTCAGGGCGCCCTCGATGGCTCTTCGGCTCTCGCCCGCGGCTCCGGCTCGAGCCCCGGCGTCACCCGCCATCCCCCGGCTCCGCCCCCCGCGTCGCCGGAGGCGCGTCTCGCTGGTTGGGCCACCCCGGCAGTCGCCGCTCCCCGTGCTCGCTGCGGTGGACTGCGACGCCGCGGGCATCGACCCCCAGGCGTTCGTCGGCGTGCGGCCTGTCGATCGACGGCCCGGGGGGCGTCGTCGGGGTTTGGGGGGCGAAACGGGCGAGCCCCGGCGGACAGGCGCGTGCGCCGAGCGACGCTGGCGCGGGATTCACTCCGCGAGCCGTTCGACCAGGCTCGAGAGCAACCGCACGCCGGTCGACATCACTTCGTCGGGGAAGGAGTATTGGGGCTGGTGCAGGCCTGCCGCGCTTTCCCCGATGCCCAGCCCGAAGTACAGGCTCGGGCTGGCCGCGGCGAAGTGCCCGAAATCGTCCGACCAGGGCAGCGGGGCGTCGAGGGGCGCGTAGGGCACTCCCGCGGCCGCCGCGACGCCGGCGAGCACCGCCTGCAGACTCGCCGCGTTTTCCGTGGCGGGAAAGCGGTCGTGCCAGCGAATCTCCGCGACGAGGTCGTTGCAGCTGGCGCAGTCGAGTGCCAGGCGTTCGGCGTCCGCCTCGAGCGCGCACAGGCCCTCGCTGCTCTCGGCGCGCAGCGTAATGCACATTCGCGCGTAGCCGGGGGTCACGCCGAAGGTCAGGTCGCCCATCTGGGCGTGCGTCACGGTGGCCATCGTTCGCTCGTGCGGTGCACGGCTCGCCAAGGTGGGCATGTCGACCAGCAGGCGGCTCAGCGCGCGGGCCGGGCACAACGCCTTGTGCGGCTCCGCGGCGTGCGAAGAGCGACCCGTGAGCAGCAGCTCGAGGCCCACCGAGGCGCAGGCCATCACTCCGCTTCGATGGATCACGGTGCCGAGCGGGTAGCCCGGCATGTTGTGCAGGGCAATCGCGTGGTCGAAAGGCATGGCTCTCAAGCGCGGATCCGCGAGCATGGCCGCCGCGCCCTCCCCCGTCTCCTCCGCGGGCTGGAATACCAAAAGCACCCGGCCGCGCGCGGGGCGTCGAGCGGCCAGCAGCGGAGCCATTCCCGCCACGATCGACATGTGCCCGTCGTGCCCGCAGCGGTGGACCGCGCCCATCGCTCCGTCGGCGGCGTCGTCGGCGTGGTCGCGAGGCAGGGCGTCCAGCTCGCAGCGAAGCAGGATCGTCGGCCCGGGGGCGCGCCCCTCGAACGCGGCCACCACGCCGAAGCCTCCGACCTGAGTCAGGAGCTGATCCGGATGGTGGGCCCCGAGAAACTCGGCCACGATGTGGGCAGTCCTCGCTTCCTGGCCGGAGAGCTCCCCCGTCGAATGGAGGGTGCGGCGGAGGGTGCTGAGCTGGTTCCACAGAAGTTCGGAGACAGAGGATTCGGTCATGAGATTCAGGGGGAAGGGGATCGCTCAGTCATCTTCGAAGGCTCCGGGCACGAGCGCAAGCCGCGTCGACCGCGGGCGGCTTTTCTGCGCCGGACCGACCCACTTCGCAACGCTCTTCATCGTGCAAAGTCGGCGGCGGCCGCAGTGGAACAGCGCCGGAAGGCTGCGAGCCATTCGGGCGCGCCTGGGCTCGACGCCGCCGCCCGACGAGCGCTTCCCGCTTCAGGGCTTCGACCTGCGAAAGCTCGCCTTGTCGATTCCGTAGTGGTTCAGCCTGCGGAGCAGCGTTCGGCGGCTGATGCCGGCCTGCCGTGCCGTCTTCTCGATTGCGCCGGCGTTTTCTCTCAAGCAGGCTTGCAGATAGCCGCGCTCCACGCGTTCGACGTGGCTCTCGATGGTTTCGGCGAGTGTCCGCTGCGTGGACACCTCGGGCGGCTCGGCGACCACCGCCTCGGCTCGGCGGGGAAAACCGTCCCCGCGGAAAGGTAGCAGGCGCTGAAAATCCTCGGCTGAAACCGCCCGGCTCGGCTGCGTCAAGATGAGACGCTCGGTGACGTTCTGCAGTTGGCGCACGTTACCGGGCCAGTCGTAGGCCACGAGGGCGTCGAGGAAGCTGTCTTCGAGGTCCGGGCGGCCCAGGTTGTACTCCTCGGCCACTTGCCGCGCGAAGTGACCGAACATGTAGACGATGTCTTCTCTGCGTTTGCGCAGGGGAGGGATCTCGAGCCGGATCACGTCGAGGCGATAGAACAAGTCTTCGCGAAAGCGCCCCTCCAGCACCTCGCTCTCCAGGGCGCTGCTCGTCGCGGAGATGACGCGAGCGTTGACGGGCACCTCGGAGTGCGCCCCCACCGGGCGCACCGAGCCCTCCTGCAGTGTGCGAAGCAGACGGTACTGGACTTGGAGCGGGACGTTGCCCACTTCATCCAGCATCAGCGTGCCGTTCTCCGCATGGCGAAAGAGCCCCGCCTTTTCGCCCACGGCCCCCGTGAAGGCGCCGCGCGCGTGGCCGAAGAGCTCCGAGTCGATCAGGCTCTCCGCGACCGCACCGCAGTTGACGCCGACGAAGGGGCCCTGGCGACCCGAGTGGCGGTGGATCGCACGGGCCAGCAGCTCTTTGCCCGTGCCCGTTTCGCCGAGGATCAACACGGTCGCGTCGGTGGGCCCGACTTGCCGCGCCGTTTCGAAGACGTCCCACATTCGCCGACTGCGCGAGACCATTCCCTCGAAGACCGACGGCTGACCGCGCCGTGGATCCAGCTTCTGGGCCATCGGGAGCAGCTGCTGGGATTCGACGACCTCTGCGACCTGACGGCTGCAGGTCTCCGCGGAACGTGCCAGCAGCACGTCCTTGGCGCCGGCGTTGAGGGCCTCGCGCACGAACCGCGGTGAGGCACGCTGCGACCACAAGAGCACGTCCACCAGCGGCCACGTGGCGCGTAGCTTCTCGAGAAAGTCTGCGGTGCGCTCGACCTCCAGCTGCGCGCCGGCGATGACGATGGCTCGCGCTTCCAGGTCCTCGCGCGGGTTGAGGAGGTGTCGTACATTGCGCACCGAGGCGCATCGATACCCGCGTACTCTCAGGGGCCGCGACAGCTCCGGGCAGCCCGATAGCAGCACGAGCGGGGACGTGGTGGCGAGCTCCGCGATGGGACGAGGTTGGCTCATCGATGTGAATGAGTCAACTCTGGCTCACTAGTTGGGACTCAGGAGTCCCGTCTTTCTACCGACCCTCGCGTGTCCGCTACGTTTCGTCCTTGGCACGGAACCTGCTTTGCGAAGCGCGATGTATAAATCGATTCTGACCAGACCAGCAACGGAGGGGGCTACTTGGCGACGTTCTTGAGTGAGCCGCCCGGAGCCCAATCCCAGCCCGCGAAGCCCTCTGTCGCTCGGCCGAGGCTGACCATTCGTCCCGCCCGCCGCCAGGACATGAGCGCCATCGCTCGCTTCGTGCGCTCCTCGGCGGAGTGGTACCGCCCCTTCCTGGACGAGAAGGACCTTTCAGAGCACTACGTCGACGAGGAGTGGGCCGACAGGAACTACCAGCGGCGTGATTTCTACCTCGCGAGCCTCGACCAGGAGCCGATCGGCACGGTCTCCCTGCAGTATTTCGGGCAGTACGCCTATCTGGGGTACGTCTATCTGGATGTGAAGCACGTGTCGAAGGGCTATGGGCAGAGCTTGCTCCGGCACGCCGAGCGAGTCGCTCGCTTGCGAGGCATGAAGGGGCTCTCGCTGATCGCCCACCCCGAGGCGGTTTGGGCGAAGCGCGCCTACTTGAAGTACGGCTTCCGCATCGTCGCGACGAGCAAGCAGGCGGTGTTCGATTGGCAGGGAGGTGTGCTTCGCCCCTACTACGAGGAGGGGTTTCAGCTCTACGTCCTGGCCTTTGGCGCGGGCGGTTGCCCATGAGCGAGGAAGCCGCCCGCAGCGGGCGGAAGATCGCGCTGCTCGGCTTCTGCATGCCGGCCGTGGAGGCCATGGAAGCGCTGGGTCGCCCCTGCGTTTCGGTCGTACCCGAGGGCTTCGAGGGGCACATGCGCGAGCACGACCTGCCTTACGTGGCATGGGATTTCGGGCGCGTGAACGACAAGTCGCACCGCTTGGCCAAGGTCCTGGAGGACAAGGGCTGCGATTTGGCCTTACCGCTGTTCGAAGAAACGGTGGAGTGGGCGGGTGCCCTCAATGGCCATTTCCGCGGGGACCCTCGCCTATTCACTCGTTACCTGCTGTTCCGAGACAAGGCGATGATGAAACGACGCGCCCAAATGCACGGAATTCGTGTGGGCGTTTTCGAGGAGGTGGACTCTCGCGCGGACACGCTGCGCTTTCTGCGTCGCGTGCACGGGACGTTGCTCAAGATCGACGGGGACGGGCAAGATCCGGTACACCTCAAGCCGCTTTCGGCGGCCGGGTGCAAGGGGCACCGAGTGCTGCGAACGCCTGAGGACGTGGCGCTGATTCAGGACGACGAGTTCCCCTGCTTGCTCGAGACGCACCTCGATGGGCAGGAATTCTCCTGTGAGGTGTTCGTGCACGATCGCAAGATCCGCTTCTTGAACATCACGGAGTACGTTCACCTCGGATATTCGAACTTCGTGCCGGCCTCGCCCGCGCTCGAAAGCCGCCGCGACGTGATCACGCGGGCGGTCATGGACCTCATCGAAGCGTTCGACATCCAGTACGGGATGATTCACCCCGAGTTCTTCATCACTCGGGACGACAGAGTCAACTTCGGCGAGGTCGCAGCGCGCGTGCCCGGAGGGCATATCTTCGAGCTGATCGAGAAGGCCTACGGGTTCAACCCATTTGCGGCGTTCGCCTTGTGTGCGGATCCGAAGTCCACGGAGCACGAGCTGCAGGCGTTCTTTCCCGAGCCCAGCCAACACCACGGGTATGCGGGGTGCCTGATGGTGTATCCCAAGCGGCCCGTGGTCTCGAAGGTGAAGGTCCCGGATGGGCTCCTGGAAGAGCCCTACTACGAGAAGCACTCCCTGATGGTTCCGCTGACGACGAAGGTCGCAGAGCGGGTTGCCTTCGGCGACCACTACGGGACGGTGTACTTTCGGGGAGACGATCCAGGCCGAATGCGGTCGCTGTTGTCGCACTACGAGGATGTGGACTTCTACGTGGATGGCTCCGAAGAAGAGCCGCGAGCCGGTGCGCGAGGGGCGCGAGACGGGCTCGCTGCACAGTCATGAGTGCAACGTCGTCAACCGAGCCGGCGCCGAATCAAGCCGTTCTCCGAGCGGCGCAGCAGCTCGATCGAGCGCTCGAGGCACTGGTCGCAGCTCGCCCATACGCGAAGGCGCAATCCCAGGATCAGGTGCTGCAAATGGCCGAAGTCCTGATGGGGAGCGCCGAAGGAATGCGGCTATTGTTCGAGCGTGCCCCTCGCTTCGACGAAAACGGCGTGTTCTCCGGGGGGCCCTGGCAGGACCCCCGAAAGCTTCTGCCAGCGCTGGTGGCCGGTTGCTTGCAGGGCGTGGGCGTCTACCCGGTCGTCGAGATCCTCAGTGACCTTCGGGTGTTGGCAATTGCCACGGGGCGCGTCGAGAGCGCGGGCTTGTCCCGCGAAGGAGCAGCGGCCTTTCTCGCCGAAGCGATGGCCTTGAACCTCGGCTACTTGTTCCCGGGCGGCACGGAAGAAGAGCGGATTTCGGGCGGGCCCCATCGCGGCGCGGCCGAGCGAATGTTTTCGCTCGTGGCCGACCTCTTGGGGCTCGAGTCTCTGCGCTCCAACGTCGCCACCGAGATCGAGCTGATTTGTCATCAACGGCCGATCGCGACGGGCAGAGTGCGCAAGATGATCCGGCTTGCGCGGCGCATTCCCACCGCTTCACCAGGCACGAGCGAAGACACGCGGCTCGAGACCTTCGTCGAGGCGGTGTATTCCGCCTCTGCCCTCAGCCGGAAGTACCCCGACCTCGTCGAGTACCGAAAGCAGCTCAAAGAGGTGGATGGCAAGGCGCTGGGAGCGGAGGCTTCGGAGTTGTCCAAGTCCATGGCGGCCACGGGGTTGGTGGCGCCGCATCACGCGGTGTTGCTTCGCCAGATCGCCGGGCGTGAGCCCGGGCTGTTGCCCACGGCGCTGGCGCTCGGACGGCTCGGCAAGGCCGAGGTGCTCAACAACCAGTCGCTGGCGACCTCGCTGGTGCGCGTCGCCATATTTCCCGGTACGGCGCAGGCCGTTTATGGCTTGAGCCGATTGCTCGAGCGGGGCTTGCTTTCGCGCACCGAGGTGGCGGCTGGGCTCAGAAGGCTCTTCGAGCTCGATCTGCAGCCCGACGTTCAGAAGACGTTGTTGGACCGGCGAGACACGCCAGACGGCGTGAGCGCCAACGCCATCTTGCTCGCCGGAGCGCTCTCGGTGCTCGGTCAGCCCTTGGGCGTGGGGCAGGGCAGCAACCCGACCTGCCAGGCTGCGCGAGGAATCAGCCTCTGGGCGCAGCATGCGCCGGCGTATTTTCTCGAGCTGCTCATTTCGGCGGCACGCGACGGCCAAGTCGAGATGCCCTTCGAGGGAACGGTGGTTCGCAGCCAGATCGGGCCGGGCCAGTTGCCGGTGCTCGGTGCCGGGCTGGATGCGGCTTCGCTCGTGTTGGTGCCGCATCTCAACTCGGTCTACGAGGCGATGATGCAGCTCGTGGCCATACGGCACGAGGACGGGCACAAGTGGGTGAATCCGGGAATGTACGGTCGCTGGGTGCCCCGTGGCTTCGCCTCGGTGTTCGCGGACACCGCGCAGACCACGGTCGAGCGGTTCGAGGATTTCGTGCGCCGATTCTATGCCACGCACCACCCGAGCTACACGGAGGGGCACGCCCTGATGTATCCGAACCCAGTAGGGCTCTGCATCACGAATGGCCACTGCGACTACCTTGGCCCGCATGCCGTGTCCATCCAGCGGGTGCGGGAGGATCCGAGCGGGAAGCTGCGCGTGTACTTCTTCAATCCGAACAATGAGGGGCGGCAAGATTGGGGTGCCGGGGTGCGCCCTTCCGTTCGCGGGCACGGCGAATCGGAAGGCGAATCGTCCTTGCCATTTCGTGATTTCACGGCGCGCCTGTACGCGTTTCACTACAACCCCTACGAGGAAGGGGATGCCTTCGCAGTGCCGGAGGAGGAGGTGCGGCACGTAGAGAAGGCCGCCCGTGAGAGTTGGGGCCGAGCGTTTCGCTGGGTGGAAGCTCCTCCCCTGGCGGCGGGCTTCAGCGCGCCGTAGCGGGCCTCGTCGTCCTCGTCGGCGGGCGCGCTCTCGGGGGCTCGGAGAGCGCACGGACCCAGCCGCTCCGTGCCCCGCGCCTCCCTCGAGTGGAGCCCTTCGCCGCCGACTTGGGCTTGCGCGCTACTCCGCTTCGCTTCACCGCACGACGCGCCAGCGAAGCAAGAGGGCGCGCGGCGCACCGCGGGAGCATCGGCAAGTCGGGGAAGGTAGCCGGGCGGGGTGGTGGGTGCATCAACGTGTGCTCCCCGAGGCGGCGATCGAGCCGAACTGGCCATGCGTTACCGGCTTCGTGCGCGGGCTGTCGAGCCCTCCCCGTCTGCGCAGGGCCGGGCGGCTGGGGGCTCACCGGGAAGGGGCCCACCCCGCCGTCACCCGGCAGGGGAAACGAGTCGTCGCGCCGGCGCGCTGGACGCGTCGGGCACGAGCCGGGCCGCGCTCGTCGAGCACGACTCGGTCGACTCGGGGCGCGGCGTCGAGGTTCGCCCACGACGGCTAGCCCCGGCTAGCCCGGATTTCTCACGACCTGGTCCCGAGAGGGCGATGAGTCGTGTTTTTTCGCCCAGCTGCCCGCCAGCGCGTGCCGGGCAGACAGCGAGTCTGCCTGCGCGCGCCCGGCGGGCAGCTGGACTGAAAGTCCACTTCCCCTCGCACCCTCGGCCCTGCGGTCGTGAGAAATCCGGGCTAGCTCGGGCTAGGTGGAAGCATCTGCGACAGCGGCCCCGCTCTCCGCCCGCCCCTGCTTCCACGAGGCCGCCGCTGTGGAGCCGCCATGTGGCGCCAGGCCGCGCGCTCGCGCTGCGGCAAGCCCACCGCGGTGCGCGGAACCGCCGGGGCGGACTCGATTCTCGCCCAGCTGCCTTCCAGCGCGTGCGGGGCAGACAGCAAGTCTGCCTGCGCGTGCGCGGGCGGGCATCTGGACTGAAAATCCACTTCCTCCTCGCACCCTCGGTCCTGCGGTCGTGGGAAATCCGGGCTAGGGTCTCCCGCAGGAAGGAAGGCTCGAAGCAATTCATGGGGGTACCCTTCAAGCCCAGCCCCAACAGCAAGCGACCCGTGCGGCAGACTGGCACACGTTTTCGCGCGAAGGGGGCCGCCCGAGCGGCCCTTCGGCGGCGCTCGCGTGTCGGGGCGGGTCGGGCGGCCTCCTTGGCGGAATCGAAGCTGGACGACGCTCTCGGGCGGCTCCGCCTGCTGTCGGCCCACATCCAGGGGATCATTTTCGAGCTCGACCAGAGCGCTCGACTCGTCCGGATCTGGACGAGTGATCCGCGCCTCCTCGCTCGGCCCCAGAGCGAGCTCTTGGGTCGCACGATCGTCGAGGCGCTCGGCCCCGAGCTGGGCCAGCGGCACCACGATGCGGCTCTTCTCACCGTCCGGCACGGCACGGCCGCCCGCTACGAGTACGAGCTCCAGGTGCCGAGCGGTCGCCGCCATTTCGCTTGCGAAAGCGCCCCCGTGCCCGCCCCCTCGGGAAGGGGTCGACATGCCGTGTTCTGGATTCGGGACACGACCGAGCAGGTCCAGATGCAGAGCGATCTCCTCGAGGCCGAGCGTCGCGCCTGGTTGGGGACACTGGCAGCTGGCGTCGCCCACGAGATCAACAATCCGCTCGCCTACATGCTGCTCAACATCGAGCAACTCCGCAGTGCGCTTTCCCGCTGGCAGGCCGCCGAGCAGCAAGAAATCCACCCGCTGCCCGCTCTGCTTGCGCGGGCGGAGATGATCCACGAGGGTATGCGGCGCGTGCAGCGCATCGTCGGCGACCTGCTGCAGCTGTCGCGTCCGGATGCGCCGCTCGGTCGCGTGGACGTGGAGCAGGCGGTGAGTGAGGCGCTGGAGTTGGTCAAGGGCAAGACGGTGGGGTGCGTGGACGTATCGGTCCGATGCCGGGGCGTGCCTCCCGTTCGCGCCCATCCCGGCCGGCTCGTGCAAGTATTTACCAATCTGCTGGAGAACGCCGTCGAAGCGCTGCCGCGGAGGCGTGAGGAGGTGGCGGAGGCTCATCCACCGATCCAGGTCACGGCTCAGAGGGAGCAAGATCGAGTCGTCGTCCGATTCTTCGACTCGGGCAGCGGCCTCGACTCGGCGACGGCTTCGAAGGTGTTCGAGCCGTTCTTTACCACCAAGCCCGAAGGGACCGGGCTGGGGCTCTCCATCTGCCAGCGGCTGGTGGCTTCTTTTGGCGGGGACATCCGAGCCGAGGCCAACGAACCTCACGGAGCTCTCTTGAGCGTCACGCTGGCGGTGTTCGTCGAAGGAAAATGCTGAGCCCTCGTGGCGGCGGCACCCGCGGGAACGAGGAGGCGAAAGCTCTGGCCGCGCACGGGGGGCGCCTTCCGCCACAGCGCCGACCGCGGTGGGCGTGATGGAGCTCGGCCCCCGCGTTCGAACCCGGCCGCGTTGCCCGCCCCGCCCCCGGCGGAGCGGCGACGCGGCTGTCTCACGGGGAGAAGATGCCCGGCCCAGGTGTGAGCACCCCGTCGGGGTCGTACCACGCTTTGGCGAGCGCCAGCGCAAGCCAAGTCAGCCCGTAGTGCGCCTGCCAATCTGCCACCGAAAAAGGCAACGCTCCGATCGCGTAGCGCGTTCCCCCGACGGCTTTCAGCTGCTCGTAGAGCGCCGTGTTGTGTGCAACCATGGCGTCGACCACGCCGGGGACGGGAGCTGCCGTCTTCAGGATGTTGAACGCGTAGGCTACCGGTTCGTTCGGAAGGCGGAACAACGGCGTTTGCACCTTGTTCCGCTGCACCGGGTAGAGAAGCACCGGGCCTTGGCCCGTGTCCTCCAACGTGAGGCTATCGAAAACGGGCTGAAGGTAGGCTGCGGCCTGGCTGGCCGGAACCCACAGGCTGAGCCACGGGTGCGGAAAGTCCCAAATCCCGAGCGCCTGCAGTTGGGCGACCAGAGGCGCCAGCCGGAAAGCGAACTCCAGGTAGGACGGGTCGCTGATTAGACGGCTGGCGACGTCGTCGGAGAGCCCGGCCAGCAGGAGAGCATCATTGGGGAGGTTCGGCGCCGTGTAGTAGGCGGCTGCCTCGATCATGTACCGCCACCCGTCGCCCGCCGCGTTCGGTACTGCTTGCCCTTCGAGGTAGTGGAAGCGGCCGTCGCCCATCAATTGCTCCTGGTCCGACAGGTAGGTGGGTAGATCGTCGTAGAAGAGGAGGTAGACACGTGCAGAGGACTCGGCAGGCACCAGACGGACCTTCGCCTTCACGATCATCGCCACCTGGCCGAGCCCCGCCAGCGCCGCGCGAAACAGGACGGGGCGCTGCCAGGCCGAGCAGGTGAGGCGCTCGCCAGCGCCGGTCACGACTTCCAGCTCCAGCACGTTGTCGGCCTGAGTGCCGTGATGTTGCATGGATCCGCCTATGCCACCGACGGAGAGCGTGCCCCCCACGGCGAGTTCCAAATAGTCCGTCAGCACGGGCGGCGTGAGCCCCTGGGCGAATGCGGCGTCGACGAGCGCGCTCCACTTCACTCCGGCCTCGACCACCGCGTAGCCCGGGGCGACTTCTTCGATTTCGTCGAGCCCGCGGGAGTCCACCACGATACCACACTCCACCTGGGCTTCGCCGTATTGGCAGTGCCCTTGGCCGCGCATGGCGATGTTCAAACCGTGCTGGCGGGCGTAGGCAACCATCACACTGATGTCGTCGATGGATCCGGGGTGAAGGACCGCCACGGGCGGCGCCGACACGATGTGACCGAAATCATCGCTTGCGGCCGCGACGTCTGCGGGCTCGAAGCTCAGCTCTCCGTCGAGGGGGGGGATTGGTGTGACGGCTGGAAGGCACTGCGAGGCCCGGGCCGTGGAGACCCAGCTCCTCGACTGGACATCGAAACCCGCTACGGCGCAACCCGCCGCGGCTCCTCCCAACCAAGCGCGTCGACTGACTTTGGCTTTCATCGTGCATCCCTTCCACCCCCCTGATTGTTGTTGTCGCTACCTCCCCCCCGCGCAAACTCATCAAGGTACACGAACCGCGCGCTCACCCCGCCAGCAAAATGGCCGAGGCACGCCGAATGCGTGAGAGAATGTACGGGGCGGTGCGCCGAAAGCCGGGGCTGCGAAGAGACCATCTGCGCAACGCTGCGGCCGGCGTTTCGACAGTGGCGACGGCCGGGGCTGCGAAAAGACCATCGCGGTTGCGCAACGCTGCCACCGCCGGCGCTTCGACAGCGGCAACCGCTGCGGTTGCGGAAGCCGTGACGGCAGAGCTGCGCTTTTGGAAGCCGCCTTGCTCGAGGCCGTGACCGCGAGGCCGTGACCGCGAGGCCGCGTCCCGGGGTGGCTGTTCCCGAGCGGCCGTTCCCGGGCGGCCGGGTCTTTTCGGCGGTCGAGGCGTGCCTTCGTCCCGTCGCTCCGCACCTGGGGTGTGAACGCCCCGGTCGCCTCACTCGATGGTGAGTCGTAGTGTGTGAATGTTGCTGACGGTGGCTTCTACGTCGGCGTAGCAGCGGACGGAAAGCGTCCCCGCGGCCAGAGAGCGTGTCAGCACGACGAGGCCGTCTCGGGATAGCTCCAATGCGCCGTCGCCTCCAGAGATCGACCACGCAACGTCGGTTCCTTCGGGAAAAGGCGCCCCGCTCGCCGTCCGCGCAGCGAGCGTCGCGACCGGTGTGCCCGCCGGTGCGCTGCTCGAGACGCGAACACTAGTCGGTCCCGCGATCCGTGGACCGTTTCCTCGCAGATAACCCTTGAGCCAGCGAAAGGCGGGCTTCTCGGCGCCGTTCGGGTAGACGAGCGTTGCGCCGTTCGACTCTCGCCACATTCCGTCGCGGTAGCCCCACAGCGTGATGCCGCCCACGTGTTCATTTTCCCAGAAGGGAGGGAAGATGCGCTGAAAGGTTGCCAGCTGCGGAACTTCGGGGCCGTCGACGTCCATCTCCGTGATCAGCACGGGCAGTCCGGTCTGCCCCAGCCTGTCGATGCGCGCCACCATGTCGCCGACCGAGCCGCGAGTCGAGAAGGCGTGCCCTTGCACACCGATGGCATCGATCAAGTCTTCCGCCTGCAAGCGCTTGGCGAGTTGCACGTACGTGTCGGTCAGCTCGTCGTCGCTCACGACGCCGTATTCATTGAGCATCAAGCGTGCGCTGGAGGGAAACACCTCGCGGGCCAGGCGAAAGGCCGAGAGCACCCAATCGAAGCCGGAAGAGCCCGCGCCCCCCAGAGCCTCGGTGTAGTTGCCTTCGTGGTCCGCCGTGGGCGGCTGATGCACGAATTCGTTGGCCACTTCCACGTACGCGACCCGAGAGCCGTAGCGTTCGGCGACGGCTTCGAACCACTCGCGAATTTCTTCGCGCTGCTGCTCCGGCGGTAGCTCCGAAATCCAGTTGGGTTGTTGGGAGCCCCACAACAGGACGTGGAAGCGGAAAGGGAAGCCGTTGTTTTCGGCGATCGACATGGCTTCGTCGAGTCGCTCCCACTGGTACTCGTTGCGAGTGGCCTCGACGCTGCCCCACTTCCCCGCGTTCTCGGGGGTGATCTGGCCGAAGTAGTTCTCGAGGAACGGCCGCTGGCTGCCGCAGCACACCATACCCAAGTATTTCGGCGCGCCCACGGGAACCAGAGGCGGTTGTTCCGAGGGGGGCTGGTACGGCGGCGGCAGCGAGGCGGCGGGCAGCACCACACCGGGCAACCCGCGATCCAGCTGGTCGGTGGTGAAACCGGTCGTATGATCGCTGCCGACGATGGCGAACGCGAACTTGTCGATGTCGAGGCCGTCCTCGCGGGTCGCGAAGTACAAGGTGCGCGAAAGCTCCCCCGCCGCAACGGAGAATCGGTGCTCGTCGAAGAGGCTCCACTTCCACGCTCCCGACGTGGAATCGCCACCGCCGGCCCGCACGATCACGCCCGGCTGGTGCCCGGGCTCTCCCGCAACGCTGAAACCACTGATTTGATTGATGTTCGCCCAGTCCGGGGCGGCTTTGCTCCCGACGTTGGCGAAGAAGCTGTCGTCTTCGTCCCCTGCGGGTCCGATGCGCAGGCGCGCGAAGAGCTGATACTCGCCGGCCTCGGGAAAGTCGACCTGCAGCCGAATCGTCGAAGGGCCTTCGAGGTCCCGGGGTTGTTCCTTTTCATCTTGCCGCGGCGTGACGTAGCCCGGGGCCCCGTCGACCGATTCCACGACCCGAACGTTGGCTCCCAGCTGTCCGCCCTCGGCTTCGATCAGGATGGGCGTGGCCGCGCCGCCCTGGCCGCCGCGGTCGACTCCAGCCGTCCCCCCCGGGCCCGTCGTCGGGCTGCCCCCGGTTGCCACTTGGGGCCCGTTGGGCTGCATCGGCACGCTCTCGCAGCCAGCGAGGCCGGCGAGGCTGGCTAGACCCAGCAACCACCGAGGCAGGGCGGGACGCGGCACTTTGATGTCGTCGGGCAGCGACAGCAGCGGACGGCGAGGCATTTCTCGAAAGGGTTCTCTTCTGGGTCTTCCAGGGCGGGCCCCCGTGGGTGTGGCCGATCGCTGGGAGGTACGCTCGCCGACGACCACCTCGGGGTCCGCGCCGGGCGGGTTGGTCAGGTGCGGGCGCGCTCGCGCCCGCACGGTGCTCGTACGAACGTCCGATTGCGTGATTTCTCGAGCGAAATGCTCGCGCTGGCTCGAACTGAGTTGCAGTGAATGTTTCATTGCGAGCCCGCGACCAGCGGAAGCAGGCCGGGCGGGGGCATTTCGCCCGCCCCACACCCCCTGCCAGTCCGGCTGGATAGACAGCCTGGCGACGCCTCCGCGCGTGACCCCGCAGAGCCTCCGGTCGCCTCGCGGCCTGCACGCGGCGCAGCGAAGCGAGCGGCGCTCGCCAAGGGCCCCGGGTCGCAGCCGAGCCCGGTTCCGTCGAGCGAGCGGCGCCAGCCGGATTCTCGGTGCGGTTCGGCGCGCTGTGCGCCGGGGTGGCAGCCGTCACGCTGGTCGCTGGATTTCCGATCAGCTTCACCATTCCGCGCAGAAGGCGCGCGGCCACCGCCCCGCCGGCGCTCGGGCGGACCGAGAACGGCGGAGGGGGAGGCGACGCGCGCTCGAAGAGCCCGCGGCTCGGCGCGAGGCCGGCGTCGGCTCTCGATGCGGAGCCTTCACCGCGCGGGTCGATGCGTCGACCGGGGGGGGGCGAGCGACATCGAGAGCCGGTAGGCACTTCCATCGAAGCGGCTCTGAACCGATAGGCCGCTCTGCTGAAAGACCATCATCATTCCGAGGTTCGAGGGCAGCGTGTCCGCGGTGAAGCCCGCCACGCCCTTGGAGCGTCCGATCTCGATCATTCGTCGCATCAGCACGGTGCCGATGCCTTTGCGTTGCCAGTCGTCCCGGACGACGAATGCAATGTCGGCGAAGCCGGTGCTCGGGTCCACGTCGTAGCGGGCCATTGCAATCAAGTCGGTGCCTCCGACCTCGGAGACGACGAGGGCCATGCTGGCGGAGTAGTCGGCGTCCACGAGCTTCTGCATCTCCTCGTGCGAGTGCACGGCCTTGTGCCCCATGAAGCGCATGTAGCTGCTCTCGTCCGAAAGCTCGTACAAGAGCCGCTGCACCGTCTCCATGTCGCTCATGCGGATCGGGCGTATCAGCACGCTCGACCCGCTCTTCAACTGCTCCGTGCGCTCCTCCTGCCACGGGTAGACGGCGCTCGGCACGGCTTGCTCGAGGAAGACGAAGTGCTTTCGCTTGGCCTCCGCGAGCACCTCCGCGCGGAAATCGGGGTGGGCGATCTCCGTCAGCGAGAGGGCACGCTCGCGCACCGTCTTTCCCCACAAATCGGCCACACCGTATTCGGTGACGACGTAGCGTACGTCTCCGCGGCTGGTGACGATCCCCGCGCCTTCCTCGAAGACCGCGCGGATTCGGCTGACTTCACCGTTTTTCGCCGTCGAGCGAAGGGCGATGATGGAACGCCCGCCCGGGCTACCCGCCGCGCCGCGGACGAAATCCACCTGGCCACCGATACCGGAGAAGAACTTTCCCAGCAGCGTGTCGGCGGCAACCTGCCCCGTGAGATCCACCGCCAACGCAGAGTTGATGCTCACCATGGCCTCGTTGCTGGCGATGACGCGTGGGTCGTTCGTGAACTCCGACCCGCGCATCTCGAGCTGGGGGTTGTCGTGTGCCCACTCGTACAGCGCGCGGCTCCCCATCACGAAGGAGGTCACGAGCTTGCCTCGCAGCAGCGACTTCCGCGCACCCGTGATGACCCCCGCCTGGGCGAGTTTCATCATCCCATCCGAGACCATCTCGGTGTGGACTCCGAGATCCTCGTGCCCGCCGAGCGCTTGCAGGACGGCATCTGGAATGGACCCGATTCCGGTCTGCAAGGTCGCGCCGTTGGGTACCAGACGCGCCACGTGCTCGGCGATGGCAGACTCGACCTCACCGCAGGGCTGGCTGGACAACTCGGGGAGTGGTTGGTCGACCTCGATGAAGCGGTCGATCCTACCGACGTGCAGGAAGGAGTCCCCGTGCGTGCGCGGCATGCGCGGATTGATCTCGGCGATTACGCAGTCGGCGTTGTCCACGGCCGCCCGAACGATGTCCACCGAGACGCCCAGGCTGACGTAGCCGTGCGCGTCCGGTGGGCTCGTCTGGATCATCGCCACGTCGATGCGAATGCGGCGGGTCCGAATCAGCTCCGGGATCTCCGAGAGGAACACCGGAATGAAGTCCGCGCGCCCCTCCTGAACGGCTCGGCGCACGTTCGGGCCGATGAAGAACGCCGAGTGGCGGAAGCGAGCGGCGAGCTCGGGGGCCACGTAGGGGGCGGGCCCGAGCGTGAGCAAATGCACGATATCGTTGTCGGCGAGGTGGCCGCCGTGCGAGGCGAGCGCCCCGACCAGGGTGGAGGGCTCCGCAGCCCCCGACCCGATCAGAATGCGGCGCCCCGGGCGGATCAACTTCAGCGCGTGTGCAGCGTCGGTCTGACGAGAGAGCCAAGCCTCTCTCCAGCGCTGGCCTTCGGATGGACACACTTTGCGGGGCGAAGAGCGATCGGGGTCGGGCATCCGCGAGATTGTGCATCGACACGCGCGGGGCGTCGAGCGCGAGCTGCCTCGCCCTACGGGTACGCTCGAGCGCGCAAAGCATGCGCGCTGCGGCTTGCGACGCGCAAGCACCTCGATAGGCAATGCGAACGCGCACGGCGCCGGGCGGCAGCTCCACCCGCAACCGGCCGCCGAGGACCGGATCGGGCGCCCCGAGAGTGCGGGGCAGGGTCCGCCCTTCGGGGCCGAGCACGCTCTGGATCGCGAGGCCGCGCGTGTCGAGGTCGAGCGGGCCACCCCGCCCGGTGAGCGCGGAAGGTACCCGGCGCAGCTGCACCTCCGCCTGGATGCTGCGGGTCCCGAAATCCAGGCGGGCGTCGAGCTCGAAGGAGCCGGTGCGAGCCTGAGCGTCGTCGCAGTAGGAGTGGGGGTCGAGTCGCGCCATGGGCCGCCGAAGATAGCTCGGCGGGGCTCCCGGCGTCGAACGCCGCCCGGGCCGCAAGCGGCGCCGAACGGGAGATCGGCCTGCGGCACCGAACCGCTGCCGAGCATGGAGAGGAGCGCTGGCTCCACGGAGGGGCGGGCGACCGGGGCCACTACAGAACCACGCTCCGTTGACCGTTGGGACGATGGGAGGGGGGGGCCGAGCAGGCAGCCCCATTGCAATGGGGGGGAACGAATGAAGAGCTCGCGCTCGGGCGACGGGTGGCGGCGGCGCGTCGTGTTGGCTTTGGCCGGGGCCACGGGGCTCTTCGCGGGGCCGACGGGATGCAATCCGCTCGAGGACGCCGAACCGGGGGAGCTCGGCCCGCGAGGCGTGGCCGCCGAAGCCCCCATGGCGCGGTTGCAGGCGCCTCCGCGACCGGAAAGCAACCTCGCGGCAAGCGAGGCGGAGGGCGATGCCGCCGCCGCGGCGTCGCGGTCACGACCGCTGCCCGCGGGGACGGACATCGGAGAGGCCCTCAACGTCGGGGCCGATCTGATCGAGGCGGGCCGCTACGAAGAGGCGCTGGCTTACTTGGCGCGGGCCCGTGCTTCCTTTCCCGAAGAGCCCAACCTGGTCCGAAACATGGTTCTGGCGAGCGAGAGGCTGCAGCGGCCCGCGTTGCGGCTGCAGCATTGTCTGGAGTTTCGGCGCCTCGTGCCCACGGACCCGCAGGCGCTCGAGATGCTCATTGCGGCCTACCAGGCCAGCGGGGATCTCGCCGCGCGCGATCAGACAATCTCCGAGCTGTACGCGCTGCGCGGCAGCTCGCGCGACCCGGCGCTGCGTCAGCGCAGCCGATTCCTTCGGGATCAGTTCGACGTCGCGGGGCAAACCGTGCTCGCGTTTCAGTTCTTCGAGCCCCAGGGCCGCGCCAATCAATACTACCGCTTCGCCGTGTTCGATGAACGCGAGGAGCTGACGCTGAGCTTTGCCCTGCAGAGCCCCGACTGGGCGACGCGGTCCCTGCGAGAGGCGGGCAGGCTCGCCGCGGTCTCTCGCCTCTACGTCGTCGAACGCCATCAGGGGTGGCGGCGCTCCACCTTGAAGACCTACGCTTCCGCACCCGGCTATGACGAGGTTCGGAGGGTTGTGATCGCAAGCCTTCGAAGCGCGCCCGAACCGATTTCCACGGACCGGTACGGCGGGATCTAGCCGGGGGCCGTGCTCGGGCCGTAGCGAGCGCGCCGCGCCCGGCCAACGCGGGGGAGGATCCACGGTCGCCCGGCAGATCCGAGCCGTCGAGACCGAGCGCCGTCGCGAAAGGAGCGGCGTCCGAGCTCGAGGAGGCCAGCCCTGGTGGGCCGGGCTCGCGTGGAGAGCGACCCACCCGAGGGCAGGCTCTGCAGCCGATCTCCCGCCGGGTCGAGGGGCAGCGAGACCCCGGCGCGGTTGCGCCCTCTCGTGGGCGCTGGCCGTTCGCGGCCCGATCCGGAGTGGCCGTCGGGGGGGACGGCGGGCTCGGGGCACATGCCTTTACACGGGAGCGCAAGCCGCGCTAACTCCTTGCGCCATGTCACGCTCTTGCCTCGCCGCTCGGCGCCCCTCGCTGCGGGTCCGCGCTGCGGTCGGTTCCGGCCCGGTCGCGGCCCTCCTCCTGGTTCTCTGCTCGGGGTGCGGCAAGCCTTCCGTCCGAGCCGGCACGCAAGCGTCGACGAGGGTTTCCGCCGCCGACCCGGTCACCGGCAACCCGCTGCAGGGCGTGGCCGGATTCGTCGCGCCGGACGGCTACGCGGATCAGGCGCGAAAGCGCCTCGAGAAGGAGAGCCCCGGCGAGGCGGCCCTGCTCGCCAAGATCGCGGACAAGCCGCAAGGCGTCTGGTTCGGAGGTTGGAGCCCGAACATTCAGATCGTGGTCAACAACTACGTCAACGCCGCCGAGCGCAAGGGTCAAGTGCCGCTGCTCGTTGCGTACAACGTCCCGAATCGCGACTGCGGGCTCTACTCCCGCGGCGGCGCCAGCGATCCGGAGGTCTACGAGAAATGGATCCGCGACTACGCGGAGGGCATCGGGGATCGGCGGGCCGTCGTCGTGCTGGAGCCGGACGCCACCGCTCAGCTCGACGATTGTCTCAGCCCGGAGGATCAGGCGCAGCGGCTCGAGCTGATCGCGTTTGCGGTGGAGGTGCTCGAAAGCAAGCCCGGCGTGGCCGTCTACATCGACGCCGGCCACTCCAACTGGCAGCCCGCCGAGGTGATGGCCGAGCGGTTGCGCAAGGCCGGCGTGGCCAAGGCGCGCGGTTTCGCGCTCAACGTGTCCAACTATCAGGCCGACGAGTCGCTGATTGCGTTCGGAAAGAGAATCGTCGAGCTGCTCGGCACCGACACGCACTTCATCATCGATTCGAGTCGCAATGGCAACGGGCCCGCGCCGGCTTCGGATCCGGAGGGCTGGTGCAACCCCGAAGGGCGCGCGCTCGGCCGAGCGCCCACGGCGGATACCGGAGAGCCGCTGCTCGACGCCTTCGTCTGGGTGAAAAAGCCCGGCGAGTCGGACGGCGAATGCAAGGGGGGCCCCCCCGCGGGGCAGTGGTTCGAAGCGCGAGCGCTGGAGATGGCGCGCAACTGCGCCTGGTGAGGATCGAGTGCGGAGGGCCGCGTGATGGCCGAGCCCAGCCGGGGGCTCCGTGTGGGTATCGACGAGAACGGCCTCGGGTCCCGCCTCGGCCCGATGCTGGTGACGGCGGTGGCCGCCGACATCAGCGAGGCCGGGGCGAAGTATCTGAGCCGCGGCTTGCGGGGCACGATTCGACGGGACCTCGACGACTCCAAGAACCTGGTCAGCCACCGCGATTTCACGCTGGGCGAGGCCTGGGCGCGTGTGCTCGCTGCCGCCGTAGGCGCGCAGCGGCCGGAGCCCCAGACGCCTGCCCAGCTGTTCGAGGCGCTCTCTCTCGAGGCGCCGCCGGCGCTGCAGAAGCGCTGTCCTTCCCACCTGCGGCGGCAGTGTTGGAACGTCGGAGAGGAGTCGTTCGCGGCCGAGCCGGCGTTGCTCGCGAGGCTGGAAAGGCACCGGCAACGGCTGCAGGATCGCGGGATCCGGATCGTGGCGGTGCGCCTTTCCAGCCTGTGCGCACAACGCCTCAACCGGGAGAAGGCCGCCGGCGGCAATCGCTTCGTCAGCGATCTCCACGCGATGGAGTCCCTGATCGTGAGCCTGCGAGAGCAGCTCGGCCGAGACCTCGTCGTGCGCTGCGGCAAGGTCGGCGGAATCTCCGACTACTCCAGCTACTTCGGGCCTCTCGCGGGGCGCCTTCACACCGCGCTCGAGGTCGGCCGCGGGTGCAGCCGCTACCATTTCCCCGGGCTGGGCGAGCTGGCCTTCGAGCGGGACGCCGATCAGCGTGACCCGCTGGTGATGCTCGCTTCGCTGGTCGGCAAGTACATGCGCGAGCTACTGATGGCGCGCGTGTGGCGATTCTATCCCCGCGCGATCGACGCCGAGCCGGTCAGCGGCTACCACGACCCTCGAACCGCTCGGTGGATCGAGGAAACGCGAGTGGCCCGCAGGCGCCTGCGCGTGCTATCCGAGTGTTTTCAGAGGAATTGAAGCAGGCCGGGCCTTCCCCGGAGCGGCAATCAGGATGATTGCCGCGACCAATCGACGGGCTACACTCCAAACGAGCGCTAACCTCACGCTAGCGCTTGCTTTGCGGGCCAGGCCGAGGCCCAGCGCTTGCGCTGGATCGAGGCCTGGAGCACCGAACGAGCAGCAGGCATCGAGCAGGGCCCCCGGAAGACGCCCCCTCACGGGCCTCGAGGGGCGTCTTGCGGGGCGCTCATGCCTGGGAGGCAACCTGTTCGGTGCTCTCGGGGCGCCTACAGGGCCTTCTTGTCCGAGCCGGCCTCGATCGCGCTCTTCTTGCCGGCAGGAGGCGTGCTCTCGCCGCCTGCCTCGGCAAGCGGCTCGCCGTGCCCGGGCCCGACGATCTTCTTCCACGCCGCTTCCACGTCCCAATCGTCCACCACGTGGGGTGGGTGGTGGCAGCCGCGGCATACACTCTGGTCCGGCACGAGTGTGATGAGTCCCGCCGCATCGGAGTCGTCCGCGTGCCGGGAGCCCGCGCCGTGGCAGGCCTCGCACTGCACGTCCTTCAAACCTTCCACGAACGTGACGGTCGAGCCTCCCGGCTTTTCGTAGCCCGTCACGTGGCAGCTGACGCAGTCCAAGTTGAACTGTTTGTGATCGTCCGCCAGCGTGATGTAGGCCTTCGCGTGGCCAGTCTGCTTCCAGAACTCCTCGGCTGCGCCGTGGCAATCCGAACATTCTTGCATGCCGACGAAATGCGCCTCGCCCGGCTTCGCGGGCTTGGGCTTTCGGTCCTTGAAGGCGATTCGGTTGTGCTCGTTGACGCGCCGATAATACTGCGTCATCCGCTGAGTCACCTTTGCGCTGGCACCGGCGCCCTCCCGCACCTCCTCGACGTGGTAGGTGAACCAGCTGCCCTTCGGCGCGGGTGGCTGCTCGGCTCGTAGTGCGCTCAGCTTTCGTCTCAGGGCATCAGTATCCGCCTGCCGCTGCGCGACCTGCTCCGCGCTGGGATTCGCCGCCTGCTTCCAGGCCGCCAGGCGGCGATCGAGCGCTTCGATGCGGCTGACCAGGCTCTGCTCCCGCTCCTGCCGCTCGAGGCCCATTCCGTCCTCGAAGCGCATGCCCCCGTCTTTTACGAACAGGTCGACGTAGGCCAAGCCCTGCAGGTGGTTCGGCCCTTGCACGATCAGTGTGCCGTCGATCAACGTCGGAGGAGCCGCCGGCTCGTTGGTCTCTCCGTGGTTCTCGGCCTTGCCCAGCGCCACCACGTCCAGATCGGGCACCTTCTCGACCAGGCGCAGGGCCTCGCCGCGCCGCGCCGCGATCAAGGCGACCAGAATCTGCGCGCCCTGCTGCTTCAGCTGGGCGACCGCGGAGCTCAGCGACGCGTGCGCGTCGGACAGCGAGAACAGCCCGCTCGGTGCCGCGCCGATCCCAGCAACGCCGACTCGGTAGCCGCCCACCTCGAAGACCTTGCTAGCGGCCACCGGCAGCCCGCTGCTTTCGAAGTTGGCCGCCACGAGCTGCGCTCCGGCCGACTCCACGAACGTCCGCAGCGCCTGCTCACCGGCCGCGAAATCGTTCACGCCCGGGGCCCAGGCGCCCAGGCCGATGTCGGCGAGGGAGCTGGCGATCGACTCGGCTTTCCACAGATCCTGCTCTCTTCGGGCTGGATCGAGCTTCGGGTCGAGAAACAACACTGGCCCCGAAGCGAGCAGCAATTGGGCCGCCGCTTGCCCCGCGTGGCTCTCCAGCAGCGCTGCGGCGTGGTCCAGGCCACCCAGCATGTCTTTGCGGCAACCGCAGGGCTCCATCGCACCGGCGACGGTCGACGCGAAGACCAGCCGCACGCTCGGCTTCTCGGGGGCCCGAACCGGGGGATCGGCCGCAGGCCGCGTGCACATCGCGAGGAGACCGGACAGACACAGGGCGGCGGGGAAGGCGAGGCGAGGGGCGGGCCGATGGGCAGGAGGTTTCATGGCGTGAGAGGGAAGGGCGCGTGGCGGCGGCGCTCCGGGGGGAGCTCCGTCGTCATTGAGGAGCGGCCGGAGCGAACGGCAGAACAGCCTTCAGATCGTTGTCGTCGAAACGAAGCTGGGCGCCGAGAAAATATTCCCGGCGGTCGGGACTGATCGCGTCGTCCACGCCGGCCAGCAGCCAGAGGCGGTCGAGGAACGAGTAGCCCAGGGACAGACGCCAGCGGGGGCGCACCACCTCGCCGAAGCCAAACAAGTCCTGCCGCAGCTCGAAGGCGTCGTCCGCCAGCAGGAGATCCAGCCCCACACCGCCCGTGGATTCCTTGAGCCCGAACCGCCCGACCACCGGCCCGAAACGCTGCGCGAACTGCAGGGAAAAGCGCAGCGCGTTCGTCGTAACGCTTCGGATTTCCTGGTATTGGTTGGGCTCATTGGGATTCGTCGTGGCCACGTTCGTCTGCTCGAGGCGGGTCAGGCCGCGGGGGTCGTTGACGATCTCGATGGAGTAGTACTTGTCCTCCCGTGGCTGCAGGCGCATCTCCATGAAGGCCTTCACCGTTTGTGTGCGAAACTGGAAGTCGGTGCGCAGGGAGAGAATGGTGCGCAGCTGCGCGAGGCTGGATACGTATTCACTGATTCCGCCGGTGACGTTTTCGATGTCTTGGATCAGCTGATCGTCCTTCACCAGCCGGCCGATCGTTCCTTCCCCCTTTTCGATCGTGGCGGTCGTCGACTCGAGATTCGCCAGCGTCTTTTCCAGGCTGCCCGTGGCCTTGTCCACTCGCTCGACGAGTTCGCTCACCTTCTGCGCCGCGCCCTGGTCGCCCTCTCGGGCGCCGGTCATCACGGTGCGCAGCTCCGCGGTGATCGCGCGCACGTCCCGAAGAATCGCGACGGCGTCGCCCCGAGCGCTCGACGTAACCGCTTCGACACCGGCCAGGATGTTGCGGACGCTCTGGCGGTTCTCGTCGACCGTCTGCTCGAGCGCCGCGGTGACTTGCGCTAGGTTCTCGAGGGTCTCCCGCATGTTTTCCTGCGCTTCCTCCGATCCGACCGTGGAGGCGAGGGCTTCCGTAATGCGCTCGGTCGTGGCGGTGATGCGCGCGACGCTTTGCAGCACCTCGTCCGGGTTCGAGCTCTCGAGCACCGTGCGGATCTGGGCGCCATCCTCGAGCCGCTTCTTGCCGCGCGTGCCAGGGGAGATGGCGATGAAGTACTCGCCGAGCAGGTTGCGGGTCTCACGACCCGCGGCTGCGTCCTCGAACAGCGGAACGTCGTCTTGAATTCGCAGATCCACGCGGCCCAGGCCTTGCTCGAGGCGGATATCCTCCACGTATCCGACGGAAATGCCTGCGATGCGCACGCGCGAGCGCTCGACCACGCCCGTCACGTCATCCATCAAGAGGTAGACGAGGTAACCGCCCGTGGAAGTGGCCGTCTTGTCGAGGAACCGGAGGATGAATACGCCAGCTAGGACGGTCACCAGGGTGAGCGCCCCAACTTTTACGGCTGTCGAGGAACGACTCATGCGGCAGCGAAGCACCCTATCAGGGAAATTCCAGGGGATCTTGCTCAAACTGGCGGTCGGCGCCGGCCTCGGATGTGGTCCAGCATCCGCCCCCGAGGCCTTTTCACCCGCTGCCGAGGAGGCTGCGGCGTCGCCGCACCCCGCGCCACAGCCTAGCGAAGCGAGCCTGCCGTGGGCAAGTCACACCCAGTCGCCCGGTCCGACCACGTTCAGTGCGTTTCCCTGTTCTGGGCGCCTGCGGCTGGCTGCGGTTGCCGAGCAGCTGGCCCAGCGGGAGCTCTCCGGCGAGCCACCTTACGACTTGCAGCAGCTCACGCTGTTGCTGCGCGCCCAGGGAGTGCCCTACGTTTGGCCTCGCCTCTGGGCGGTGCGCGGCAGCGAAGCGCAGGAGCCCCGCATGCGCGAAGCGCTCGCGGGCTGGTTGCGCGCGGTCCCCGCGGCGGCGCAAACGCGCTGCGGCATTGCCGCGGTGACCGGGGCCGTCTCCGGCGAGCGGGCGCTGGCGGCGGTGGTCGTCAGCGCCGTGGCCGAGCTCGAGCCCCTGCCGACGCGCGCGCGCGTGGGCCAGTGGCTGCAGCTCGCCGCGTCGCTTCCCGGCGAAGCCTCGGGGCCGCGGGTCGTGCTACTGGGCCCCGAGGGGCCGCCGCTATCCCCCCCCGCAACGCTGCACGACGGTCGGCTGCGAGCCACCTTCGCGGTCGATCGCCCGGGGTTGTGGCGCGTTCAGGCGACGGCTGATCTCGGGGGTGGCCCGCGACCCGTCTTGGAGGCCTGGGTGAGTGTCGGCGTGCCCCCGCCCACTGGCGTGGAGAGCGCGACGCCCGGCGACTCGGACGAGCCGCGAGCCGAGCCTTCGAAGCTCGACGGCGCGGGCGGGGACGCCCCGCGCGACCAGTTGGCGAGATGGATCAACGCCGCCCGGCGGGCGGCGGGGTTGCCGCGTTTGGTGCGCAGCCTACGGCTCGACGAGCTCGCGCAGAGCCACGCGGAAGCGATGCGCGCCCGCGGGCTAGCGGCTCACGATGTCGGCTTCGGCGGCCCCGCGCAGCGCCTGCAGCAAGCCGGATTGCGCGCGAGGCGGCTCGGCGAGAACGTCGCCATGGCCAGCACGCTGCGCGGCGCGCATCGGGCTCTGTGGAACAGCCCTTCCCACCGTCAGGTGCTGCTCGACCCGGCGTTTCGAGAAGTGGGCTTGGGCATTGCCACGGCGGCGGGCGCGGCGGCGGTCGGTGAAAGCCATCGGGTGGACCAAGCGCCGGCGCGTGTATGGGTAAGTGAGGTATTCGTCGATCACGGCACTGTCCTATCCGTGGTAACTACTGTAGGCTGCGGCCGCTTTCCTGAAACACCGACGTATCTTGAGCTTTCTGCGAATGGCGCCAACACTCTGGCCCCCCGCCGGCGGCCGACCGAGCCAACCATGGAATTGTCAGCCCACCGCACTCGGGGGGGGCCACCGGGCCGCTGAAGGCGAGTTCGGGAGGGCCGTGCTCGTTCGCCGGTCGAGACCGCTCTTGGTGCATTCCCCATCGGCTGCTCGTTCGTCGAGAGATGATCTGGCCTCGATGGACCCGAGCTCCGTGGCGGTGACCTCGAAGGAGCCCTCGCGGCCGGCCCGGGCGGCGAAGCGCGGGGCTTTCCGCGCAGGAGGCTTGCGCGCAGGAGGCTCGCGGGTGGGAGGCTCGCGGGTGGGAGCTCGTCTGCGCGGCGCTGCGCTGCGAGCGTTCGCGCTGGTCGCGTTCGTGGTGCTCCTGCTTTCGTCAGGAAAGGCCCACGCCCAGCGTGCCTTCTACTTGGACCGCGTGCAGATCGGTGGCGCCCCCGACGACTTTCTCACGTTGCGTCGAGCCTACCTGGCGCCTCGGACCCGGCTGTACGGCAGCACCACGCTCGGCTACGTGCTCAACCCGCTTCGCGCGAGCACGGTCGCCGCGAACGATCGCGTAGAAAGCAAGATGGGAAATCTGGTGGAGCACCAGATCATCAGCTACTTCAACGCGGGCGTCGAGATCTTGGGGCGGGTGGCGCTGAGCTTGTCCTTTCCCGTCGCCTGGATGCAGCTCACGGGCGACGTGCCGCTGGACGGCGCGCGCGACCCACTGCCGAACGTATTTCCGGTCGACTCCGGCACGGGCATGTACGATTTCTCGTTCGGGGCTCGCGTCCGGCTGTTTGGCGGCGAGGAGGAGCTGTTCCGAGTGGGCCTCGGCGGTGCGCTCTTTCTGCCCACGGGCACCTTTAGCCGCGGCGCCAGCGATGACGCGGTCACTTATTACGTGTACGTCACCCTCGAGCAAGAGATCGGACCGATCCTGATCGCGGGAAGCGCCGGCCCGCACTTTCGGCCGCTGCGCGGCATCGGGGGCGTGGACAGCCGACTGGATTTGGGCGACGAGGTGCGCGTCAACGGGGGAGCGTTTCTCGATCTCGGGGACCGCGTTCGAGTCGGCGGCGAGATTCAGGGCATGGTGGGCTTCGACGAAAACGAAGCGGGCGACAGCACATTTCTCGAAGGACCGGCCATGCCCTGGGAGTGGATGGGCTCCGGTCGGCTCCTGCTCGGCAGCGAGAAGCGGACGTACTTCCGGGCCGCCGCCGGCTCGCGCATGAGCAACGGCTACGGCGCTCCGGACTTGCGCGTGATGGTTTCCATCGGCCGATGGGTGTTTTTCGACGACATCATGCCGGAAGACACGACCCAAGTCCGCTACGCAGGCGATCAGGACCGGGTGCGAGCGCCGTCCAAAGAGCTGGACACCGACTCGGATGGCTTCCCGGACAGCATCGATGCGTGCATCGATCTCGCAGAGGATGGCCTGGACCCAGAGCCGGGAGACGGTTGCCCGGTCACCTCCGATCGGGACGGGGACGGCATCGTCGACCTGGATGATCAGTGTCCGGGCCAGGCGGAGGATCGAGACGGTCTCCTCGACGAGGACGGCTGCCCGGAGACGGACGCGGACGGCGACCAGGTGCCGGATACTCGCGACGCCTGTCCACTCGTCGAGGGCGTCGAGCAGGGCGACCCCAAGCGGGACGGCTGCCCGCTGCGCAAGGAAAAGAAGCTCATCGTGGAGGAAGAGGGGGAGCTGAAGCTGCTTCAGCCCGTCCAGTTCGAGTCCGGTACCGCCGAGATCAAAGAGGTGAGCTATCCGATCCTCGACGAGGTCGTGGACGTGATGATGGAGCGGCCCGACGTCAGCATCGCCGTCCACGGGCACACCGACGCGCGAGGCAGCTACCGATACAACCTGGCGCTGAGCCAGCGGCGCGCCGCGGCGGTCGTCAAGTACCTCGCCGACCGCGGCATTGCGATCGAGCGCCTTGGCTCCGAGGGCTACGGCCCCAGCGAGCCGATCGCCACCAACGACACGGCCGAAGGGCGAGCAGCCAACCGTCGGGTCGAGTTCAAGATAGTTCAACCCGAGGCGGAATCCTCTGCCGAGGGAGAATAGTAGTCCCTCAATTTCAGCGGCTGCCGTTCGGCATTTCCACCGCTCCGTTGCGGCGCGGTGGCTACCGCTTGCGGCGTTATCTTCCTCGTGATAGTCGCTCCCCCGCCATGCGTGACAACATCCGCCTCGTCTCTTCGGCCGGTACCGGCTTTACCTACTACTCCACCAAGAACAAGCGCACCCAGCAGGGCAAGCTCGAGTTCAAGAAGTACGACCCGGTCGTGCGCAAGCACGTGGTGTTCAAGGAGGCGAAGATGCCTCCTCACAGCAAGTAACCCTCCCGCCTCTCGGGGTGGTCGGCTGCGGCGGCATCGGCTGTGGCATCGCCCGCGGCAGGGAACGCCCGGGAGCCATCACTGAGCGAAGAGCCCGCGGCTCTTCCGCAGCCAGGCTGCCGGTTCGGGAGCACGGCCGTGTCGTCATCGCGTGTGGTGCGGCCACTCCCTTTCAGTTCTTTTCTGCATCCATCAATCACCCGCGGCCAACCGGTCGTGGTCTATCCCGCCGCAGCGCTTTTCGTTGCGGCTACCGCTGCGGTCCCGCGGCACCACCCGCCCGCGGCGCCGGCAATCGCCGCAAACTTCGGCTCGGCCCGTTCGGGCGCGAGCCCCCGAATCGAGGGAACGATGAAGCGTACCTATCAGCCCCACAACACGAGCCGCCTGCGTACTCACGGGTTTCGCAAGCGATTGAAGACCCGCGGCGGCCGGGCAGTCCTTCAGAACCGCCGCCGTCGCGGCCGCTGGCGCTTGGCAGTCACCGCTGGCACGAAGAAGTAACGCCCCGCGCGAGCTGCCCGCGCCCCGGGGTCGCTTCGAGCGGACCTCCCGGGTCCGCAAACGAGCCGAATTCCAGCGTATTCAAGCGCACGGGGCGAGGGTCGTCTCGCGCGGCTTCGTGTTCCTGCTGGCTCGGGCTCCCGAAGCTCGCCCGCCGCGGCTGGGGATCACTGCCTCCCGGCGGGTCGGGTGCGCCGCTCAGAGAAATCGGGCCAAGCGGCTCGTGCGCGAGGCATTTCGAGCCACTCGCGATATGTGGCCCCGCTCGGTCGAGGTCGTGGTCATCGTCCGCAAGACCTCGGAGCCCCAGACCCTCGCTTCCGTGCTGGGGGAGTGGTTGGGCGTGCGCGCCAAGCTGCTGCGGCGATGGCAAGAGTTATGTGCAGTGGACGGCCCCCCGGACACCGACAATTCGTGATAGAGCGAAGCCGATGAGGGCCGAGAGCCGTTCGCGGGGATCGCGCGGGCCGGGCCATAGCGAACATGAATTCAAAGCGTGCAGACGGATCGCCATCGCGCGAGCGCAGCTGGAAGGAGCTCGAGGCCCCCGTCGCGCAGGGCTCCGTCGTGGCCGTGGGGCCGCCGCCATCGTGCTGCCGAGGCCGGCGCGCGCCGGCCGGCAGCGCCCTGCTGGCGCTCGCCTGCGGGCCGTTGCCGCACGCCGATTCGCTTTCGGTCGGCTCGCCTCGGGGGCGGTTGCCTCGCGCCGTGCGCGCCTGCTCCCGATCGGCCGGGGGGATTGCCCTTCCAGCCCGCCCGACCTCGGTCGTGCCATTCGGGCCCTTGCTTGGCAGCTCCACGTGTGAGGGAGATGCGCCCGTGCTCGGGTTGCAGCGCCGCGTCTTCGTCTGGGCGAAGCGGGCCGCCACCCGGTTAACACTAGACCTGATTCGACTCTACCAACTGATGCTTTCTCCGTTGCTCGGCCCCTCTTGCCGCTTCGAGCCCTCGTGCTCTCGGTACACGGCCACTTGTGTTCAGCGCCTGGGAGTCGCCCGGGGGCTTTGGCTCGGTGCGCGCCGCATCGGCCGCTGCCATCCGTTCAGCGAAGGAGGCTACGATCCGCCCCCGGGGGAGGAGCTCTGAGATGCAGATGGGTTCGACGCTGCGCTTGTTGCTCTTGGCAGTTGCCGGCTATTTCCTCTATCGAAGCTTTTTCGCAGAAGGTGGGGGCTCGGCTGCCGTCCAGCCCATCCAGCCCGAGGCGCAGCTCGCGCCCGAAAGGCGCGCCCCCTACCAGTACTGCAACATCCGCACGGATTACTTTCACGCGGAGCTGACCTCGCGCGGCGCTGCGGTGCGTCACTTCGAGCTGCTGAAGCCAAAATACGAAAAGGGGGGCAAGGCGATCGATCTGTCGACGACCCCGCATCCCGGGGTCGCCCTGGGCAGCGCGCGCGCCGAGGATCCCACCGCCCCCGGGATGCACGAGTTTCGCCAACAGCTGTTCACGCAGTGGCGCAACCCGACGGTCGCTGGGCTCCCCGATACGAAGTGGAACGTCCTGTTCGACACGGTCGACTACCGGCTGGAGTCGTCGAGCGATAGCTCCTGTGTGTTCGTCTATCGGGACGCGAGTGTCGAGCTGCGCAAGACGGTGCGCTCCACGCAGCGCCCCTACGAGCTCGAGGTCACGCACGACATCACCAATCGCGCATCGGAGCCGCGGGCTCATGCCATGGCCATCGACACGACGGCCTGGTGGCGTAGCGAGGACGTGAAGGGGGCGATGTTTCGCGTCAGCCCCTTCGTGACGCACGTAGAATGTCTGCCCGAGGAGGGAAGCGCGCTCCGGCTGCAGCCGGAGCGGTTCGATCCGGACGATTTCGAAACGACGGACGACTACAAGGTCGTCCAGCCGTGGGGATGGTACGAGGCGCGCGAGCCGCCGGCGGTGGCGGCCGTTTCGAATGCCTACTTCACCAACGCCCTCGCGCCCATGCAGGGGCCGGCGAAGCCCGCGTGCCAGTTGCAGATCGAGCACCACTACGCGGGCGGCAAGCAGTCCGATCCCGCCTCCGGTTCGTTCTATCGAGCTCGCCTCGCCTATCCGGCCGCTGCGCTCGGCCCAGGCCAGTCCGCGCGGTACGTGGCGCTGACGTACGTCGGGCCGAAGGAGCGATCCATTCTGGCCGGGGCCGGGGGCGGCTCCCACCGCTTCCTCGAGCTCATCGATCTCGGGTTCTTCTCGGTCATCGCGAAGGTATTGGTCACCTTTCTGCTCACCGTTCACGGCGTCGTGCAGAGCTGGGGCATCGCCATCATCGTCCTGACGATGACGGCGCGCCTGCTGCTGTTCCCGCTGTCGTGGCCCAGCATCAAGAACATGATTCGGATGCGCGAGCTCAAGCCCGAGATCGACGCGCTCAACGCGAAGTTCAAGGACGACCCCCAGGCGAAGGGTCTCGCGCAGATGCAGCTTTGGCGCGAGCACAAGGTCAACCCTCTGAAGGGGTGCCTGCCGCAGCTCGCCTCGATGCCGGTCTGGTTCGCGCTCTACACCACGCTTCAGACGGCCGTCGAGCTGTACAACATCCCCTTTCTGTGGTTCCCGGATCTTTCGGAGTCGGACCCGTACTTCATTCTCCCGCTGATCATCGGGGGCACGTTCTTCTTGCAGCAGAAGCTCATGCCCATGCAGGGGGGGGACCCGGCGCAGCAGAAGATGATGATGTACTTCATGCCGGCGATGTTCACCGTATTCATGTTGTTTCTCCCCTCGGGGCTGGGGGTCTACATGTTTACCAACAGCTTGCTGGCGATCGTCCAGCAGCAGGTTGTGGAGCGCCAGGTGCGGCGCAGTTCCAACAAGCCCAGCGTTTCGGAGAGGGGCCCGGCGCTCGGCAAGGGCAAGGTGTGAGTATGAGCGAGTCCAATCGAGATGGCAGCGCGGGCCCGTCGGATGATATCGACCGCGAAGAAGAGGCGTTGAGCTTCACCGCGGATATCATCGCCAAGATGGGGATGGACTGCGACGTGAGCTTGGGGGATTCGGGCGAGGGGGACGACATCCAGATCCACCTGACGGGGCCCGACGCGGGAAGAATCATCGGCAAGAAGGGCCAGGTGCTGGCGGCCCTGCAGTTTCTGGTCAACCGCGCCATGAACCGTCCGGGCCTGGAGCGCCGCTACATCACGGTGGACGCCGACGGCTACCGGAGTCGCCGGGAGGACTCGTTGGCGACGATGGCGCGCCGTCTCGGCAAGCAGGCCGTTACCGACGGCCAAATCATCACCTTCGAGCCGATGAGCCCGCGCGACCGGCGCGTCGTGCACCTGGCGCTGGCCAAGTTCGACGGGGTCGTCACGAAGAGCGAGGGCGAAGGGGACGATCGCCGCGTCCAGATCATTCCCGTGCGCCGCGGCTAGGATGAGCGAGCGCGGTTCTCGAGCGGTTCTGCGTCCCGCCGTCGGGTGGGGCTACGAGAAACCGTCCGCTCGCTAGTCTCTCGCGCGACTCGTTCTCCTCTCCCTCGAAAGGAGGGGTCGACAATCTCGAGCTCTCCTGGAGCGCATGCATCGGCGCTCGTGGCCTGGGCGCCCCGGAGAGCGTTTGCCACGCGAGGGCCGCGGGCTCGAGCCGGGGCGGAGGTGCTCGGCGCCCGGTGACTCTGCGCCGCTTTCGCACGTTGATTCGTTGCGCCAATCCAGCCGATTGCCGTTCGAAGGAGCCCGAAAACGAGCTGGGACCAGCGCGGCTGCACGCCGCTGAGCCGGCAGAGAGGGCCGACGAGTCGATGCCCCGCTCGACGGCGGGCTCGCCACCGACCGGGGCCTGCGTGAGGCGCCGTGGCGGGCCGGACTTGCAGCCCACGCCGGGCGGAAAAGCGTGGCGCGCGACCGCTGACACCCGCGGTGGAACAAGCCACTCGCAGCTTGCCAGCCGCCGAGCCCTGGGGCAGTCTGCCCCATCGTGGGGCACGAGCCACTCCGCTCCACGGTCGGTCTCGCTTCCCGGAAAAGGGGAAAGGAAAGTGCACATGCTGCTTGCCAACTCTTTGCTGCGCCAGTCGGTCGTAGTTGCCCTCGCGTGTCTGTCCGTCGCCAGCTCCGCCTGCGGAGGCAAAAAAGCTCGCGCCGTTCGCGGCTCGGAGGTGGCGGGCCTCGACGATCAAGCCTTCGGGACGGGTCTCGACCGGCGCGATCTTCAGCAGATGCTGAAGGAGAACATGGATGCCTTGCAGTCGTCGGCCGTGGTGAAGCGCTGGGAGGGGGAAGAGCGCCCTTCCGTCGCCGTCCTCTCGATGCGGAACGACACCAGCGAGCACATCGACAGCGCCCTGGCGGCCTTGATCACCGAGGTGGAAACCGTGCTGGTCAATTCCGGGCACGTGCGCGTCATCAGCCGGGATTCGCAGCCGGAGATGGTCGCGGAGGTGCGCTCGCAACAGTCGGACGCGTTCGATGCGTCGACGGTCGCCCGGCTCGGCCACCAGGTGGGCGCTCGCTACTTCGTGACGGGACGCGTACACAGCGTGGATGAGCGCCAGGCCGGCGAGCGCCGAGTCCAATACTTCCTGTTCATGCGAGTGCTCGACGTCGAGACGGCCGAGGTGCTGTGGCAGAACAGTGCGTCCGTCACCAAGGCCATCGTCAGGTAGCCCTCAGTTCGTGAAATGAGGGCCACGAAAGATGACAGGCATCGCTTCGAGTGGATGGCTGGGGCGGCGCTCGCGGTGCTCCGGCTCCCAGGTGGCCCCTCGATTGCCCGTCGAGTCGAGCCTCCGGGCAGCGGCGCCTCGGGGCCCGGAGGGTGAGCACGGCCCTCGCCAGCGGTCGAACCATGGGGTCTCGAGCGGGGGCCGACGTGGGGCCGGTTCGGCGAGGGGCGGGATCGCCGAGGGGCGGGATCGTCGAGGGCGGCTCGTTCCAACGGAGTGGCGCCCCGGGCGCCGTGCCCGGCCGGAGCGAGGGTAAGGCTTTGCAGGCCGGCGCCCGTTTGGTCGAGTCAGTGCCGCGTATGTTGCAAGAGCGGCCCCCCCGTGTCTCGGGGCGGGCCGCGCCGTCGGTTTCGCGCAGGGCCGGCCGCCACCGCGCGCGAACGCGCGATCGCTGGGTTCGTTCGTCGGCCCTTTCGGTGCCTTCGGAGCTCGGGGCGAGCCGGGGGGCAGAGGCCTTCTGGCCCTTGCTCGAGTCCTCTGGTGTCGGCGCCCAGCCGGACGCCGGGTTGCGCGTCCTGTGGCGAGCGCTCCAGCTGCTTGTCGCGCTCGCCGTTGCCGGCCTCCTCGGCTGCGCCAGCTATTCGGAGCAGACCCAGGGCGCGCGTTCGGCGCTGGATGCGGGCGACAGCCAGAAAGCGCTGAGCCTCTTCAACGAGCGGCTCGGCGTGGATACGATCGAGGACGTCCCGCCGAAGGTCGACGGCGAGAAGACCTTGCTGTTGCTCGACCGTGCCATGGTTCTGCAGTCGGTCAGCAAGAACGAGCTGTCCAGCCGGGACCTGCAGATCGCGGACAAGCAGATCGAAATCCTGGATTTCAGCAAGACCTCCGCAGACACGCTGGGCAAGTACATGTTCTCGGACGACACCGGGCCGTACCGGGCCCCGTTCTACGAGAAGCTGCTGATCAACACCGTCAACATGGTCAACTACCTCGAGGCCGGCGACCTCAACGGCGCTCGCGTCGAGGCCCGTCGCTTGACCGTGATGCAGAACTACATCGAAGATCACGAGCGCGAGGGCCTCTCGCTGACCGGACCGGGCAGCTATCTGGCGGGGTTCATCTTCGAGAAGAGCGGCCAGCCTGGAGAGGCGCTTCGCTACTACGACGAGGCTCTGCAGGCTCGTGATTTCCACAGCCTACGGCCCGCCGTGTCGCGGCTGGCGGCTCGGGATGCGTACCGCACGCCGCGCCTCGAGAAGCTCATCGACGAGTCCGCCGCGACTCCCGAAGAAAACGGCGACCTGCTGGTCCTGGTCAATCACGGTCGCGTTCCCTCGAAGGTGGCCAAGCGCGTTCCGATCGGGCTGGCCCTGACGTACGCGTCGGGGGCGATCAGCCCCGAGAGTCGGCGTCGCGCTCAGGAGCTCGCCGCGCAGGGGGTCGTCACCTGGGTCAACTTTCCGGCCATGGGCGAGCTGCGCGCCGTCCCGCCGGCCCGGCTCACGGTGGACGGGGTCCCGGAGCCGTTGGAGCTGGCGCTCGCGGTGGACAAGGAGGCCGTCAAGGCCTGGGCGAGCGCGCTCGGCAGCATCGTTTCTTCGGCCATCACCCGCATGGTGACTCGCGTCGTGGCGGGCCAAGCCGCCAAGAAGGTCGGCGGCGGCGGGCTCCTGGGCGCGGTCCTCAGCCTCGGCACGCAGGCGACGCTCACCGCCAACGACGTTCCCGACACGCGCAGCTGGGGAACGCTGCCTGCGCGCATCTCGATCGCGCGGCTCTCGCTGCCGCCGGGCAAGCACGTGGTGGAGGTCGTGGCGGGCCGGGATCGCGAGCGGGTGCCCATCGAGCTCGAGGCGGGCGGCTGGGCGTTCGTCAACGTCACCAGCCTGCGCTGAGCGAATCCGGGCGGTTTCGTCTGTCGGCGCGCGCCCGGAAGCGCGCGAGCATCCAAGCCGTCACGCGCTGCGGGTTCGTGCGTCTCCGCTCCTCTCGGAGATCAGGCGAACGCACTCTTTGAGTTGTGCTCGAAGCTCGCGCAGCGTTCGGTCGAGCTTCTGCATGAATTGTCTCGTCTCGGCGATGTGGAGGAGCTCTTCGCAGCGACGAGAAAACTCCCGCGTGGCTTCGCTGCTGGCCATGTAGCGGCCGATTTGCGCGACCGGCGCGTCGCCCCCGCCCAGCGCGACCGTGCACGAGACCTCGACCATTCGAATGGCCTGCGACTGCGCGACCGTGGCCTTTCCCAGAGCCTCGTACATCAGGAACGCGACGCACACGCACCCCTCGACGACCAGCTCGCGTCGCAGGCCGGATTTCTCCCCGGCTTCGAGCACGGCGAGCGGATCGACCAGCGCGCTGTGAGCCGCCTCGAGCGAGGCGAATAGGAGCGCCGCGGCCCCGTCGCGCACGGCTTGCCCGAGGGCCTTGCCGAGCACTTCGGCGTCCATCGAGGGGGCTTCCCGCACCGCCCGCGAAAACGCGGACTTGTGGGTCGACTCCGCGACCGCGGGGACGACCCCGCTGGTGTTCGGGGTCTGGCGCGGTGATGGGTGCTCGATGACGGCGCGAGGCAATGGGCGGCTGGCTTTGGGCCCAGTCGGCGTCGCCCGTGAGGGGCGCGAGCTGGCCATGGCCCGGCGGATCGACGCCTGCTGTGCCCGGCTGACCTGGGGGTGCAGCCCGGAGGTGTCGGGGCGCAGCGTGTACTTGCCGGGGCTCGGCTTGGCGTCTGGGGCGGCCGGGGGTGGCGTGACCGCCGTATGGATGCTCGGCTCGGACGCGGAGCTGGCGGCGTCGGCCGGGGCCTTCACGGCTCGCATCGCGGGCACGGTGGGCTTGTCGTTGCCGCGGGCGCCAACCGCGGGCATCGACCGACTGCTAGCCGTTCCGCTCCGCCACACGTGCAGCCCCACGACGCGCACGCGCTGCCGCGGGAGCACCGTCACCGCTTTCGTGATGATGTCGAGCAGCTCATTTTCCTCGAAGGGCACCTCGCCCCCGCTGAGCTCTCGCTCGATCGCGGTGGCGTACGCCTTGGCGTATTGCATCATGACTTCTTCGGCCTCGGCGGTCACCATGGCGCGAGGGAAGTTCAGGGCGATACGCGCGCGGACCTTGAAGCCATCGAGTGTCCTGGCGCTGGCGACCCGGCTGAGCGTCTCGACGTTGCGTTTCTCGAATATGCTCCAAGCTGCCACGTTCGCTCAGAACGGTGAGCCGAGGGAAGGCTGAAGTTACGATTGGTTAATAACCCGAGCGCTGCGCCGTGGCCGTGGAGGGACGCTCCGGGCGTGTTCGATCGGAACGCACCGAATCGATGCCGACCCGAGCCGAGATCACCCAGGTTGCCCTTCAGGCGCGGCCGGGCATCCCTCTCTCAGCATGGCCTGGAGCGTTGCGCTCGCATAGTCGCGCAAAGCGGAATACACGCGGCCGTGCCCTGGCCTCCATTCGAAGCAGACGTACCCGAAGTAGGCGTCTCGCCAGAGCAGCGGCTTGATGATGTGTGCGAAGGGGCGCGCCGCGCCCTCATCGCCGAATGGTGGGGTCAGCTGGTCGGGGCCGAACACACCCGGGGGGTGGAGCTCGACCTGTTTGCCGACGATGGAGACGAGCCCCCGATGGCTGGCACCCTGCTCTTGCAGGGCAAGGAAGCAGCAGTCGATGTCGAGCGACGAGGTACATCCTGCCAGGGCGGAGGCGAAGGTGTGCAGATCGGGTGCCGCCAGCATGCGACCCCCCGCCTCTCTCACGGCCGCGAAGACGGCCGCCTGCGCGAGCCACCGCTGCGCCTGGCTGCGTTCCGCGACGTGGGAGATGGACGTCCGCGCCTGGTGCCAGATGTCCTCGGCGCGCTGGCGAAGGCGCGGCTCGTCGCGCAGGCAAGGCGCCAGATGGCGCCGCAACAGCGTGAGCACCTCTTGCCACGCGCTCATGTCCGACGTGGGCGCGTCCGCTAGCTCCCGCGCCGTCTGCTCGATGAACGAGACGAAGCTGGCGCCTTGCAAGAGGCCGCGGCGCTGACCGCGAATGTCGGTCGCCACCTGCGCGACCAGGGTTTCCGGCAAGCCGGTCTCGCTGTCGAAGCCCGCCTGGGCGAGCACCGCACGCAGCTCCACGAGCAGGTCCGGCAGGGCCTCGCGGTACGCGTCGTCGAAACGCACCGGTCCGAGCCCCGCGGCGCGCTGCGGGGGCGAAAGCTCCGACACGTAGGAAGAAAGCGAGCGAACGCCGCAGGAGGCGCGGGGAATGAACCGAGTGTCGAGCATCACGCGGCTCGGCAACGTCGACTCGGATAGCCGCGCGACCACTTCGCGCAGTGCCCTTCGCCCTTGCTCGAAGGAAGGCTGCCGCACGGTCGCCAGCGGCGGGGCGGCGAAGCGTGCGCTCTCGATGTCGTCGAAGCCGACTACGGCCACCTTGCCCGGCACGTCCACCTGACGGCGCGTGAGCTCCTCCAGCGCGCCGAGCGCCATCAGATCGCTCGCCGCGACAATCGCATCGAATGCCTGGCGCCGCGTGTCGAGGAGCGTGCCCACGGCTGCTGCTCCGGACGACTCGAGGAAGTCCCCGTCCACGACCAGGCCATCGTCGTGGACCAACTCGAGCTCTGCCAGCGATTGCCGGTACGCCGCGAAGCGGCGGTTCGCTTCCTCGTTGCTGCGCGGCCCCCGAATGAACGCGATGCGTCGGCGCCCGCTGGACAGCAGCAGATGCGCGAGCGCATCGCGAATTCCCGCGTTGGTGCTCACCGTGACCTCGACCGCTCCCTGCAGCTGGCCTCCGATGCTGCAGATGGGGCTCGAGCGGAAGCGCGCACAGTATTGGCTCAGCCCCGCCATGCCCCAAGCGCTCGCGAGCGTACCGGAAAGCACGATCAAGCCGCTGACGGCGCGGCTGCTGCAGAGGTCGAACGTTTCTCGCCCGCGCTCGGCCCCCTTCGACGCGAAGAGCCGAATGCTGACGCCGAGGGTGTTGGCTTCGGCGAGGATCCCCGCGACGATTCGTCGCTGGTAGTCCTGGTTGAGGGTATCGACCAGAACGCCGATGGTGTTCGTCTCGCTAGCCAACAAGCGAGCCTACGATGAGCGTGCGGTTCGGCCCGGACAAGAAAATGGTTCCGCGGCAGCGCATCATGCGTTAGTGGTCGGTCGGGCGATTCGTGGTCTGGTTGCGGCCGATTGCCGATTGCGGCGAGCCGCCCCACGGCGTCGCGCGGTGCCGCGATGATGCAAATAAGGCGCCCACATTCTGCGCCAGGTGCAGTAAACGACAAACCCCGTACTGCGGGCTGGGTCCAGTGCCATGAGATTCGCGTGTCAGAACTGCGGTAAGGCTTACAACCTGCCGGAAGAGAAAATCGCCACCAAGAGCAACGTGAAGCTGAAATGCCGCGTGTGCGGGACCATCGTCGAGGTCAAGCGGCAAGGCGAGATCGTCGCGCAGCTGCTGACCAGCGGCAGGCCGTCCGCTCGCGTGTCGGAGGCACCACCGCCGATGGCGAGTGCAGCCCCTCCCGCCGTGGAGCCGTCTGGGGGGGGGATTCCACAGCCTCCCGGGCCGCCGCCGCCAGAGTTTGCCGCCCAGCTTTCCGGCGCGCAGCCGCCCGGGCCCCCGCCGAGCCCTGCCAATGGTGCCGTGATGCCGGGCGCCGAGTTGCAGTTCCCGGCAGAGGCGGACTCGTCCGGCGACGTATCCGACGAGGTCGAGGGCATCGAAGAGGAGGAAGCCACCGAGCCCGCCCCGGCGGTGGGTCCGGGCGCGGCGGCGGCGCCCCCTGCGATGGCGGCGGCGCCCTCGCCGCAGGTGCCCTCCCCGGTGCCGCTTCCGGTCCCCAACCAAGCAGCGCTCGAGGCGGGCTCGGGTGAAGCCAGCTCCCCGGAGCAGAGCAGTGGTCTGGACACCGGCATCAAGATGATTGCTGCCTTTTTCACCGGGGTCGTGGTCGATCGGATCGTGATCGGTCTTTGGTTCTGAGCCGCTGGTAGCGGCGCGGCGGGTAGCCGCGCGCCGCCGGTCGCTCGGCGCTCGAGCAGGTCGGGGTCTGAAGCTGCCGAGGGCCGTGAGCCGCTGCACGCATCTCGCTTGCAGGCGAGTCGGGGGGGGCGCTCGGGGCGCTCCGCGCGTCGGCATGGGGTAGTGTATTCATTCTTGCTGTGATTTTACAGTTTGAATGTAGCATCTGCCGCTGAATTGGCCGATGCGGAGAGTGACGTTCACCCGTTCGGGCAGGCGCTGGCGGAGCGTCCAGTGGAACGTGCAACGCGGTGTCTCGATCGTGTGGTTCACGACTCGTGGGCGAGGGAAGCCGTCCTGCGGGCGAGGCGCGGCGGTGTGTACGTGGACGACCTTTCCCTGCACGACCGTAGGTTCGCCGAGTTGGTCGAGCCAATACGCGACCGCCAGCACGAGCACGACCCGGAACACCCACTTCCCCTGGGGAGGCGACTTTCCCTGCGTACCGGGAGCCGTCGCGACCTTTGCCGCGGGCTTGCTCACGGGTGACATCACGTGGGCACCGCGAAGAGGCGCGGCGCACGAGCGCTCCGCGAGGCACCCGAAGCCTCTCTTCGGGACCTCGAAAGGAACCGTTTCCAGTCTCTGCGCAAGTGGACACCGTGATTGCGACGTGGGCGCAGGCGTGTATTGAAGGGAGTCGTTTGGGTTGCTCGAAACAAAAAAGAGCTCTTTGCGAGCCGAGGCTTCTGTGCGGAAGTACTCGCGAGAAAACCTGCCCGGCGTGGTGTATGCTGAGGTGCACCGGGATGCTAGGCTGCTAAATACAGCGGCCTCAAAACGTGGAACAAGATCAATGAGCCAAGGAAACGACTACACCGCCCCGGCTGATCAGGTGGGCGCAGGACCGGAGCAGATTTGGTTTGTCGCCGTCGCGAGTGACGACGTCAAACAAATGACCATTGATCAGCTGGCGGACGCCTTCCAGGAGGGCACCATCTCGGCGGACACGGCCGTGTGGACCGACGGGATGGAGCAATGGGCTCCCCTGTCCGAAGTGGCCGATTTGGGGGACGAAGACGAAGAGGACGTTTCCGGACCCCAGCAAGTAGCCGTTCCGCAAGCGGCAGCCCAGCAAGCGGCAGCCCAGCGGGCTGCAGCGCCTGCGGCCAGTCACGCCGCCGCTGCGCAGCCCGGCGGGTTCGGGGCTGGCGCTGGCCAGGCGGCGCTCGGCGGCCATGGGGCTCCGTCCGCCCGAGTTTCCCAGGGCGCGCTCGGCCAGGCCGGGGCGCGTGCGGCGGCGTCCACGCAGCAGTCCTACGTGCACAGCACCGTGCCCGTCGCCCTCAATGTCGATTCGGACTCTGCCGACATACCGGGGATTTTGCCGTCGCAGAAGCGTCGCAGCCCGCTCAAGTGGATCGTGGCGGCGGCGGCCGTCGCGGTGGGGGGGCTCACTCTCGCGGCCAACGTCGGGGGCTCCTCGGGCGAAAGCAAAGCGCCAGCGGCTTCGCAGGCGTCCGCCGCGGCTGCTCTGGCCCAGCCCTACGACCCCGGGCCCGAGACGAGTGAGCCCGCTGCGAAGAAGGTCGAGGAGGCGAAAGCGGAGACGGCGGTGGCCGAGCCGAAAGTCGCCGCCGTGGAGGCAGCCAAGCTCGTCGACGCACCCAAGGCAGAAGCCCCCGGAGATGCTCCGATTGGCTCGACCACCAAGGCGGCCGACGCCGAGGAGGGCGCCGACGGCTCGAAATCGAAGAAGAGCCTTCGCAGCAAGTACGCCAGTCAGGCGAAGAAGAAGCGTCGCGCTCGCAAGCGAGCTCGCTCGCGCGCCCGCAAGGCCTCGTACAGGAAGAAGAGCCGTAGCTCCGCTTCGAAGGCGAGGTCGTCGGCGAAGCAGCGGGCAGCCAAGAAGGGTGCCGAGTCTGCCTTCGATCCGTTGAACGGCTCGCTGCCCTGAAGTCGCGGGGGCCTCGGGCGAGTCGAGAGGGCGGGGCCCGGCGCTCGAGGGGGCGTGAGCGGCTCCTCAGCCGCGTCTGATGGGGGGAGGGTGTGTCCCCCGTCGCGGGGGGGGGGGGCGCGCAGTCCGTGCCGCTCGGCCTCAGCGGCCGAGCGCGAACCAGGCGCCCGCCGAGGCCAACGCGAAGGCGACGGGCGCCAGGGCCAGCGTGAAGATGGCGGCAATGGGGGTCGTGACCGAAAGCATCAAGACGGCACCCAGCACGGCGAGCGCCGCCCCCGTGCCGGCTTCCATCGCGCTCTGAGCGCCCGTGGCCCGCGCCACGAGGTAGCCCGAGGTCGGGAAGGCCAGGCCAACGGCCGTTGCGAGAAAGAGCAGCGGCCCGTTCGAACGAATGTCGGTCTCGTCTGCGCTGGCGAAGTCGAGGCCCATCGCGTTGCCGAGATACAACCCGAGCGCCAGCGCCGAGAGAGCGACGCCGGCCGTCACGGCGGCTGACAGGGCCACCCAGCGCATCGTCAGGCCGTGCCGCTTCGGCTGCAGTGCGAGCCAGACCTCGCGAATCGAGTGGGGCTCCGCCAGCTCGTCCCAATCGATCTCCTCTCCGGCACCGAGGCTGGCATCCAGCGCGGCTTGATGCTGGGCAGCCTTGCGAAATACGCCGTAGGCGATGGCGCCGAGCGTCAGCAAGAGGGGCCCCGTGAGAACGATGACGCCTGGTCCTCTTCCGAACGTGAGGTGGTCACACAGCCCGTGCAGCAACATCGCCAGCACCCAGCTCTTCGAGAACCAGCCGCTCGGCAAGCGCGCGCCGAGCGTTGGCCCCCAAACGGCCGCGCACAGCACGTGTGCGGGGAGCCCAACCAGGCACCGAACGATGAGAAAGCCGTCTTGCGAGGTCGCGACCAACCAGCTGCCTTCCGCGGCGGCGAAGCCGAGCCCCGCGGCAACCCCCAGGATCAACCCGCTGCGGGGGTCTTCGATGCGATGCGCACGGTACAGTGGCCAAATCGCCAAAACCTTTGCCCCTTCCTCCAGGGGAGCGGCAAACAGAAACATGCTGAGCAGCGCTTCGGAAGCGTCCCCACCGGCTGCCTCGAGCGAAAGCCCCGTCCAGCCCCACAACACCCCCTCGAGCAGCGAGCACGCGATGGCCAGCAGTGCCGCGACACCCATCGTGGCCGCGGCCGTGAACGAAGGCACGCTCGCCTGGGGACCGCGGCGTCGCCAGAGCACCGCGGCGATGGCGACGGGCACTACCGCCAACGCAACGCTCGAGAGGGCCTGCTGAATCTGCATGAAATCGCCGAGAAGGGCTTGCCGAACGAATGAGGCCGGCCGACAGCCGGCGTCGCTCGAGGGCGTCGACGCCGATCGCGGCTCGACTCGCCAGCTCCGCACTTAGCAGCCATTTCCTGGTCGTCCAATGCAGACGTCGAGTCGCCCGCGCGTCCCGAGTCGCTCGATGGACCGCGGCCGCAGCCGGCGCGGGCGGCCCGCGGGCGCTACCGAGCGCCGGTCGCTCCCCGAGCCAGAAATGAAGCCCGACGACGGCCCTCGCGCGGGGCGCAGCCGAGCGCCGGCCGCTCGCCGAGTCAGAAATGGAGCCCGACGACCGCCGTGGCGCTCGCCCCCGCGCCCAGGGCCGATTCGTCGGTGCCGTACGTTCCCTCACCCGACCCGGAGCGTCTCATCCACATCAGTCGAGCTCGAGCCCGCACGCCCAGGGAGAGAAGTGATGCCGGGTACCAATCGACCCCGCCGCCGAGCTCCAGAGAGGCCCCGTTGGCCGCTACGTCCCGCGCTCGAGCACCCCGCTCGGACAGCGCCGTCGACTGCTCCGCACGCAGCCAGCTGTATCCGCCGGAAAGGAACATCAACGGCTCGAGGCGGCCGAGCGGAAACGACAAGCCGGCTTCGAGGGCGGCGTTGTACAGGGAGAAGCTCGGAGTGCGAGAGATCGTGAAGCGGGGCCCCACGGTCAGCACCAGCAGCTTCACACCGGCTCCCAGGTCGGCGCGGACCGCCGTCTGATTGGCGCCGATGGCGCCTCCATCGACGAGCCGACGGCCCGCCAGGGCGTGCAGCCACAGCCGCTCGACCCCGCCGCTCGCGTCGACCCAGTACAGGGAAAGACCGCGGCCCGAGTCTCGGCGTTCTGCTCTTTGCAACTGTCGAACGGTTCGACCGTCATTCGACGCGGGGCGTTGCGGATAGCGAAGCCCGCCCGCAGGAAGTTGAGCTGCAGCGGCGCTCGCGTAGCAAGCCGCGGCGAACGCCGCCGTCCAAGGGGCCAGCGGTCGGTTTCTCATTGGAGCCAAGAGTACTGCTTCGTTCGCGGCGAGGCCAATCTGCGGTAGCGCGGTCCGCGAGCGTTTGACGTTTCCTCCCAGTTGGGCAAAAACGCCCGCCGATGAGTAGCTCGCTCATGCGCCGCGCCCTGTGGCTGCTGTTGGTGGTGGGTGCCTTGACCACAGCCGGCGAGGCCAGCGCTTACTCGTGGATGATCAAGCACGGCTTCTCGAAGTGCAGCAGCTGCCACCTCGACCCTTCCGGCGGCGAGACCCTGACCGGAATGGGGCGGATGGAGAGCGAGCACCTGTTGTCGCTCGGCGGCCAAAGCATGTCGGCGATTTGGGATCGCAGCGGCTTCGCATTCGGTGCGCTGAGCGCGCCCGAGAAACTGCGCTTCGGCGGCAGCTACCGCCATTTCCTTCTCTACCAGGCTCGAGACGGCGACACGCCCAGCAGCACGAAGACATTCCCGATGCAGCTCGACCTGTACGGTGGGGGGGCCTTCAAACGGATCGTGTTCGGCGCGAGTTTCGGGCTGGCCCGCGGAATCGAAGGGACGGCGCACGTCCGCGGGGCCCAGATCAATCAGGAGCGCGGAGACGGCCTGATCCTGCTCAGCCGAAACCACTACGTGGGCCTCCGGCTGCATGAGCAGACGATCCTGCGGGTCGGCCGCATGAACCTTCCATTCGGTGTCCGCATTCCCGAGCACACCCTCTGGGCACGCGAATCGACACGCACCGACCGCGAGTCCGACCAGCAGCACGGGGTCTCCCTCACGTACGAACACGGGCCGCTGCGCATCGAGGGCATGTTCATTTTGGGCAACTTTCAGCTCAACCCCGATCGGTTTCGCGAGCGAGGGGCGAGCGCGACGCTCGAGTATCTCCTCGCGCCCACGCTGGCCGTCGGGGGCAGCGCGTTGATCACGCGCGCTGAAGAAGATCGCCTGACCTCGATTGAGGACGCGGTCCGCTACGCGTTCGGAGGTCACGCCCGTTGGGGGGTGGGCGACCTGGCCGTTCTGGCAGAGTTGGACCTCCTGCGCGACGCCGAGCGGGGGCTCGGGCACACGGGTTTCGCGCAAGCTGACTACGAGCCGCTCCGGGGCGTACATCTGATGTTGACGGGGGAGCTACTCGACCAAGGGTCGCCGAACGGAGGCGCGGCCAGCCCCGGCAGCGGCGAGACGAGGTTCGGGGCCTGGGCCTCGCTGTTGGTGTTTCCGTTGCCCCACTTCGACGTGCGGCTCGACCTCGTCCAGCGGCAGCAGGAGGCGATGACCGTGCAAGCTCAGGTGCACCTCTACCTGTGAGAGACGGAGCATGAAACGCTCGATCCCAGTGTTGAATTTTCGCAGGGCAGACCGTCGGTTTGCCGCGCGGCGGGCCTCGGCGGGGCCGGTCTGGCGGGGGCTCGACGGGGGGGGAGCCCAGCGCCATGGCGAATGGCCCGTGGCCCGCGGCCGCTCGCCGACTGCGGAGAGCCGGTTTCGTCGAAGCCGAGCCGTCGCGCCACGGCGGTTGGCTGTCGCGCTCATGAGCGGCTCGCTCGCCTGGGCCGGTCAAACCCTGGCTTCGCCGAGCTACCCCTCGTCGATCGATCAGGCGCTCTCGGCGGTTCGCGGCGAGCAGATTTCTTGCAGCCGTCCCCTTTCGAGATGTCTCAACTGTCACACCACCGCTGCGGGGGGAGCCAACACGGCGACGCAGAGCTTCATCCTGGCGCTGCAGATGTACACGGGCTTCGCTCAGGGCGAAGAGCCCGGGATGCTTCGCGACGCGATCGCGGGGTTCAACTCGATGACCGACGAGGATATGGACGGCCTTTCTGATTTCGACTCCGACGCGGACGGGGTGCCCGACTTGGACGAGCTGGCCAACTGCCTCAATCCGAGCGGTCCCGAGTACGGTGTTCCGGAGTATGGGTGCGATGGCGCGACGCTCGGCTCGAGAGCCCCTCGGCGTGGAGCTTGGTGCTTTGGCCTGGCTGCTCTGCTCGCGCTGGCGACCATTGTGGGGCGCGGGCAGCATCGGCGCAGAGCACGGCGCTCCGCCGGTTGAGGCGGGCCGCGCGGCGTGGGCAGTCGCGGATGAGCGCCTGCGCGGGAAAGCTTCCATGCCGACGGATTTGCCTCCGTACGTGGCCGTTTGCTCTGCCGGTTTGCCTCTCTAGCCACTAAAGAGGCCAGGGCTCGGGCCGGTCATGCTCCCGCGGGGGCGAGTGGGCCCCGCGGGGCCGCCGCGCCTTTTTGGGGCTGGATGATTCGATCGTGAAACAGCTGTGGCAATCGAAGGGCTCGGGGTGCGATCCAACGGTGGCTGTCGGCTGAGGCGCGATCTGCTCGATCTCATGGACGCCGCGCATGCGCGAGGCTCCTCGATCCATCACGCTCATGTCGGCGGGCATCCGTTTTCGACGCCGGGTGCGTCGCTCCGCTCACCATTTCGCGGGGTTGCGCCACTCCACACTTCACCCCACAGTATGAGACTCCAGCGACCCCTACAGCCGATCATCCCCATGATGCGTTCTTTGCTTCCTCCTTCGTTGCTCATCGTCTCGACCGTGGCTTGCGGTGACCCGGGTGAGCTGGACGCCGACCGCTTTCCTGCCCTTCAGAATACTTCTTATCCCGACTTGTTGGAGTCGATGGTCGGGCCACCTCCGGAAGACACGCCGGGAGGTGGGCCCGGTGCCGGCGGCACCACGATGGCAGCGGCGGGCGCAGGCGCCATGGGAGGCTCCTCGGTGGGTGCTGGTGGCTCGTCGGCGATGCCGAACGAGTCCGTCGCACCGGCGGAGCCGGACGCGTACGACGCCCCCGGTTGCAACGTGGCCGCTCTGGTGGCTCGAACGGGCGCCGAAGGCGGCTGTACCGGGGGCGGTGGCTGCCACGAGCCTGGAGCCCAAGCTCCCGATCTGCTCTCGCCGGGTCTCGCGGATCGGCTTCTTCGGACCGTATCCACCGGGTGTGCGGGGCGAGCCATGATCGGTGCCGGTGGAGAGGACAGCTACCTGCTGACCAAGATTCAGGCGAACGCGGACGAGGGTCGGTGTGGTTTCCCCATGCCTTTCCTGATGCCGGCTGCTCTTCGGGAGGAGGATCGGCAGTGCATCGTCGAGTGGGTCGACTCGGTGGCGGGAGCGGGGAATTGACCTGGCCGGGGCGGGCAGGCGTTCGAGCCGCGCTCGGGTGCGCGGCTCTCTCTGGGGTCGTGCTGGTCTCCGCGCCGGCGTCCGCCGCCAAGCTGGTGCTGCTGCAGTTCGAAGGGCGCAAGGCGGAAGTCTTGCGGGAGAAGGTGCGAAAGGCGCTGGAAAAGCAAGGGCACGAGGTCGTGCTCGCCGACACGCCCTCGGAGTCGGTGGGCCCGAGTGAAGTCCGCAGCCTGGCCCAGCAGTGGGGCGCGTCGGCCGTCGTGGGGGGCGATGTCCAGCGTCAGGGCATGCGGCAGTGGTCCGCGCAGTTTTCGGTGCGCGACGGCGCGACGGGGCGACCCGCGGGCAAAGTCGTCGAGCTCGAAGACACGTGGTTGCCCGGGCTGACGCGCAAGTTGGTGGATACGGTTGCTCAGCGGCTCGAGCCCGCCCTGGTAGAAGCGGCGTCGCGGGAGCCCGCGGGGGCGGTCGCCGCAGAGCTCCCCGCCGCCGCATCGGAGCCCGCAAGCCTTACGGCAGCGCGCGTCGAAGAGGACAGCGAGGCGGTCGTCGGTACGACGCCGCAAGACGGGACGATTTTTCGGTTGCTGGCTCGCGGTGGCATCGTCCGGCGCGATATCGATTTCAAGGACGACATCTACAATCGGCTGCGGACGATGGGTGTCAACATGGCCGTGTACCATCTCGAAGCCGTGCTCTACCCGTTTGCGCGGCCCGTCGGGGAGCGGCTGGGCATCATCGGCAGCTTCGAGGGCGCCTTCTCCGGCAGCGTTCAGGATCAGAACCTGGGTCTGGTGTTCGGCGCGCACTTTCAGGAGTTCTTCGGAGGCCTGAGGGCTCGCTACCCGGTAGATGCCCACGAGGTCGGTTTCGATCTCACGTTCGGTCAGATGCGAGCTGGGCTCGACGACGTGGAGGGCATGGCCAACATCCCGGAGGTGCGCTACTCGATCGTCCGCACCTCGCTGCACGGAATGGTCGATCTGGGGGGGCTGCGTGGCGCGCTTTCCGCGGGCTTTCGCCTGCCCCTGGGCTACGGAGAAATGAGCGACGACGACTGGTTCCCGCGCGTCAGTGGTTATGGCGTCGAGGCGACCCTCGGTTTGCACTATCCGATCACGCAACGCATCATCGTCGAGGCCAGCAGCTCTTTGCGCCGGTTCGTGCTCGAGATGAACTCCGAGCCCGAAGATGCGGCAGCGGGTGTGGCCGAGGTGGCTGGCGGGGCCGTGGACCTGTACGCCGCCGGCTACATCGGGGTGGCGTTCCGGCTCTGAGCCGCGCGCCCGGTCGCCGCGGCGTCGCGAGCGACATCCGTTTCGGCTGCGAGCTGCGCTCCGTTCACTGCGGCGTCACGATATCCGTGATGATGTAGTTGGCGATCAGGATGCTCACGGCGCCCTGGACGACGGCGCGCGTCGTTGCCTGGCCGACGCCCCGCGCCCCGCCCGTGGCGCGGAAGCCGTTTTCGCACGCAATGCTGATGATCAGAAAGCCGAAACACGCCGACTTGAGCTGCCCGATCCAGAAATCCCGCGGGATGACGTATTCCTCCACGTTTGCGAGGAATACGCCCGGATCCACGTTCAGGCCGGAGACGGCCACCATCCAGGCACCGACCATCCCGACGCAGGTGTAGACGATGCAGAGCAGGGGCACCATCACGACGCCCGCGACGATGCGGGGCGTGACGAGGTACTGCACGGGGTTGACGCCCATGGTGGTGATTGCGTCGACCTGCTCCGTGATTCGCATGTTGCCGAGCTCCGCCGCGATTGCGCTGCCGGCTCGGGCCGTCACCATCAGAGCGGTGAAGACCGGGCTGATCTCTCGGGTCAACGACAGCGCGACCACCGAGCCCACCACTCCCTCCGCGCCGAATTCGCGCAGCCCCGCCACGGTCTGCAGCGAGAACACCATTCCGCTGAACGTGCCCGTGAGCAAAATGATGAACAGCGACTGCACGCCGATGAACTCCATCGCGGCGAAGAACTGAGAGAACCGAACTGGCGGTCGCGCCAACCAGGCCAGCGCGCTGCCCGTCAGCATCACGAGGCTGCCGAGGCGCGCGAGAGGCTCGGAGAGCGGGCTTGCCATGCGGCGCAGGGTGGCGAGGGGGTTGGGGAATGGACTCATCGGTCGCGACCCGTTGGCATCGCCTTCGGTTCTGAGCTCGGCGATGGGTCGAGCAGCCCCTCTTTTTGGCATGCCGTGGCCACGCTGTGCAGCATTTCGGCGGCTCTTTGACCTTGGGCAGAAAGTCGAGCAACCCGCGGGGAGAGCCCGATGTCGACGTGCAGCGCGCCGCCGCCCAGGGCTGCCTCGTACGGGCTGCCCCACTCCACCAGGAGGGCTCGGCCCGTATCGCGCTGCTCGTCGAGGCCGAGTTGCCACACCTCGTCCTGCGACTCCAGCCGATACAGATCTGCGTGGGTGACCGGTGGCGCGGTGGGCAGCTCCCGCATCAAGGGAAACGTGGGGCTGGTCACCGCGATGCGCTGTGGCAGACCCAGCGCACGGCACAGGGCTCGCACCAGGAAGGTCTTTCCCGCGCCGAGGCTCCCGCTGAAGATCACGAGGTCGCCGCCCCGCAGGGTGTGGGCGATCGAGCGCGCCAACCGCTTGGTGCAGCGCCGCGTGGGCAGCGCGATGCTCACGGCGGCCGCGCTCACGGCCGGCTCCGCGGCAAGCGCACCACCTCGAAGCTTCGGGGGAGGGTCCTTTCCGGGCCCAGCTGCGTCGCTTGCGTCGTCCACAGGTCTTCGAAGGTGGCGGCGTCGAGCTCAGCCAGCAGTTGGGCGTGGAGCGTCCGGATGGCGGCGGCGTCCTGGAGGTGCAAGTCCGCCGGATACGATAGCGCCACCCTGGCCATCACGGCCAGGTCGTGGCCGAGGCCCTCGTGCCAGCTGGGGGGGCGGCCGTGCAGGGAAGCCCACCTTTGGCTGGAGGCCGTTTCCTTCTCCGTGAAGCTCGGTAGACGGCCGGCGCCGACGCTCAGCAGCTGACGGGCCCTGGGCGGGCTCTCCAGCGCCGCGTACGATTCGATTCCGATCCCGACGATCAGCTGGTTGACGCGGCCGCCGAGCTCCGACAGCACGCGCAGGCTGCACGTAGAGGAGCCGCCCAAGAGCAGAGCCGTATTGGGCGAGAGGGTCGCGAGCGGCTCGAGCCATGCCTGGGAGTCTCCGTACGGATCCGAGCTCGGGCAGGGGGTGGCCCCCGATCCGACCTCGACGACTCTGCGGCGCGCCGAGCCGCGCAGGGCCGCCCTCAGCACCTCGAGAGATTGTTCGGCGTCGGCGCCGATCACGCGTGCGGTCGGCGGGAGTTCGACACCCGCAAGCGGCGGGTGCAGTAGCAACACGGCGAGCTCGTGCTCGCGCGCGAACAGGGCTGCTTCGCTCGCCGAGGCGGCCGTGACGCCGGCTGCGAGCAGGCCGGCACCCCGTCCCGCCAGTTGCCGTAGGGCGTCGCCGATCTCGCGCGGGTCGCGCACGTCCTCGGTCAACAGTCGGATGTCGCCGCCCGTCGCCGCACCCAGCTCCGTCGCCACCCCGCTCGAGATTTCCACGGAGAGGCTGCTGCGATGCGCTCCTCCGAGCTCGAGCACCAGGCCGAGGCTGCGCCCGTCGACGGTCACCTCCGCAGCCGCCTGCGTCGCGAGTCGAACGAGCCGGGAATCCGCGGGGGCCGCCGCCGCGGAGCTCGGGGTCGACACGAGGCGTTGGGCCAGGCCCACGTCCCGCTCCGCCAGAGCCGAGCGAGAGAGACGAAAGCGGATCTGCTTGTTCAACCAGCGCCGGGCCGCGGTCCGCTCGCCCTGGCGGACCCCGGGAAGCGGCGTGTCCTGCAGGGAGGAAGTCAGCAGCTGGGACTCCAGGATCGGGCTCGGGATTTTCCCGATCAAGCGCTCTAGGCCAAGCCACACGCGCTCCCGGTGCCGGCGGGCCGAGAGGGCGGCTACGTCCAAGATGTGCTGCAGTGCCTCGGTGTACTGCTCGGCGGCGAGCGCCGCGAGCACCAGCTGCTGCAGGCACAGCAAGCGATCGTCGCCGTCGATCAGGCGCCCGGCGAGAGGCTTGAGCTTGGCGTAGGCGCGGTGTGGCTCGTCGAGCGCCGTGAGCCGGGCGCCTTCGACCAGCTCGAGAAAATCGCCGGCGGCTCCCGGCTCTCCCGTGCGAGCTGGCTTGAGCCAGCTCTCCGCTTTCTCGAGCCTTCCCTGGGAGAGCCGAATCCAGGCCAGGTACAGGCGCGCCATGCGACTCTGCCCGTCTTGGGGGTAGCGCTGCACGAACTGCACGAGCTCGTCGGCCATCTTGCCCCGCGTGTCCGGCGCCGTGCTGCGCCACCGCTCTTGCAGAGCGCGAAACGCCGCTTGCGCTTCGACCGAGTTGGCCAGCGCCGCCGACGGGCGTAGACTTTCTCCGCTGGACGACGCGCAGCTCGAGATCGCCAAGAGGAAGCTGAGCGCTGCGCCGCGGATCACCATCGAGTCATGAAAAATACCCGACCCGGCTGCGCTTGGCTAACCGCGAGGGGCGGGCCGGCCCTTGGGAGCGCAAAGCCGGCCTCGAGCCGGCCCAGCCTCGGCGGTCGGCTGGCTCGCGTGTGTATCCTTCTGGTCGCGGGGTACACGGCACAACATCTGGGGCATCAAGCCCTGGTTGCGACGGGGATCTGGCCCGGCGCAGCGCCTCGGCCCAGCCTCGACCGACCAGTTGGTGGGCTGTCGATGCAGGACTGGCCGCTGCTTCCCCTGGCCGCATACGCGGCATTCTTCACGCTCCAAGCCTGGCACGGCCGCGACGCCGGTCTCGTGGGCTGGCGCCTGCCCGGAAGGGGTCGGGGCTGGATCCGCGCGACGGCGTTGCTCGGAGCGGCGTTTCTCGCGTCGCATTTATGGCATCTGGCGCTGCCTCGCTGGCTCGGTCAGCTCGATGCCGCCGATGTTCGTCCGACTCTGGTGGCGGCGCTCTCGTCGACTTCCGGCGGCGGGGTGCCCCTGGTTGCCGCGGCGTATCTCCTCGGAACGGCAGCGGTTTGTTTTCATATGGTACAGAGCGTCATGGCGCTGAAGCGACCGCCCCGAGAGCCGCCGGCCGGGGCTGACGCCGTGTCCCAGTGGGGGGCCGCGGGGCTGGCGCTTTCGGTCGCGACGGGGGCCTTGGCCATCATCGCGTTGGCCACCGGGTCGCCGCGCTGGTGAGCGGCCGCGGCCAGCGGCGAGTTGGGAGACTGCTTCACATTTGATATGGCTGCGCGCAGTGGCCTTTTGTTACTTACTTTGCGTGGCCGGAGGCTCTTCCGTTGACCGTCACTCCAACAACGCCTCCCTCTTCGGGCTCATCGAGCAGGTCAACGTGCGGCCCGACGCGCCGCCGCCCCGCGGGGGCATTTTGCCCGTGGAGGTGCACGCCTACTTCCAACTCTCCCAGGTGGAGCAGGCCGCGGACTTTCAGTTGAGGCTCGTGCTCGCGGCCGAGACGGGGCTGGAGACGGTGGGGGAGCCAATGCGCGGGCGCGCGACCGGCGGCCGTTTCCGCGTTCGCACCATCGGGCTCCCGTACCCCCCGGTGCTCGGGGAGTACACGCTGCACGTCGAGTTTCGATCCATCTCGGCGGAGCTGAGCGAGGCACCCTGGCAGAGGCAAGCCGTGGCCTGGCCGATTGCGTTTCGCCAGCTGGAACCGCGACCGCGGGTGACCCATTGACCGATCGCATCGAGATCGTGGATCTGCGCGTGTCGTGTATTTTGGGCATGCTGGTCGCCGAGCGCAGTGAGCCGCAGGTCGTCGTGGTGAATCTCTCCCTCGAGAGCGACCTAGCGCCCGCCGGTCGCAGCGGGCGCATCGCACACACCGTGGATTACAGCCTGGTAGCGCAGCAGGTGTCCGAGTTGCTCACATTCCGCGCCTATCGATTGGTCGAGGCTGCGGCCGAAGAAGCGTCCGCCATGCTGCTCGGTCTTCACCCGCTGCTGCGCGCGGTCCGCGTGCGTATCGAGAAGCCGGCGGCGCTGGCGGGTCGGGCGCGGGCCGGCGGGGTCAGCCTACGTCGCCGTAGGCTGGATTACCCGGCGTCGCTCCGCGCCGTTGCTCCTGGGGTCGTATCCTTCACCCTGTTGGAGACGCGCGAAGCGCGCCTGGAGCGCTGGGCCGCTGCTGCCGGCGCTACCGTGCCCGGTGTCGATTCCGTGGTCGGCATCCAGTGGTGCACCGAAGGGCTCCTGCGCCCCGTCGACGGCCCTGTGCTTTCCGTCGAGCTCCCGCAGGGAGTGCACCACCAACTCGAGCAGCCGCTGCGCAATGAAGGGCAGGGGCCAGCGGCGCTCTTTCGCTGCCTGCGCACGCGCTTGTGAGCGCGTGGATCAGGCGGCGCTTTCCAGAATGCCCTTGAGGCGAGTCATGGCGCGGGAGTGCAGCTGGGAAATCCGCGGCTCGCTGACACCGAGCATTTCGCCGAGGTCCTTGAACTTGACTCCGCGGAAGTAGTGCATCGATACGATGCGGCGCTCGCGCTCCGGAAGTTGGTCCATGGCGCGCGTCAACGTGGCTTTGACGAGCCGCGCTTCGACGGCCTTTTCCGTGTTGGTGGACTCGCCAGCGGTGAGGCAGCGGGCTTGCTCCGTTTCGCTCACGTCGTCGAAACGCAGCACCACGGGCGTGCAGGGGCGCTTGCCGGAAGCCTGGGCTGCCTCGGCGGCCGCCGCACGGGCGCGTCGCGGCAACCAGTCCTGCGCACGCAGCTCGTCCAGAATGGCTCCGCGGATGCGGACTCGGACGTACCAGTCGAAGTTCTCCGTCTGTTCGTGGCCGTGCTTGCGGACCGCATCCCACAGTCCGCTCATCCCCGCTGCGATCAAGTCGTCGCGCAGGACGTTGCGGGGGAGCTTTCGCTGAAAGCCGCCGGCAATCTGGCGGACCAGAGAGGTGTACTTGTTGATCAAGGCGTTCGAGAGCGCCGCACCCTGTTGACGGGATGGGGCCGGCTTGGCCACGACCCCGCTCTCGGGCGGGGCCTCGATCTCGGCGTCGTTCACCGCTTTGCCACGAATCGAGTCGTCGGTCTGCCCCGCCTCCGCGGCGCCCTTCAGCAGCTCGGCCAGCTCGGTGTCGCCGCCATCGAAGCTCGCTTGACGAGAGCTCGTCCGGGTCACACTCTTTGACGCTGTCTCGTTGTTCGGCTTGCGGCTACTGCGGCGCCGTTGGCGCGCGGATGCCTGTATTTCTTGCTCGGTGCCTGCCGTTGTCGGCGTGGACTTCTTCTGAGCACCTCGCCGCTCCACCTGCATTCGCTCTTGGGCCATTCGATACCTCCACGGCCCCTCAAAGCACGGAGTGTGCCACTCTGACGGGGTAGCAAATTCGCGCCTTTCTGATTTCGCTGACTTAAACGGGGTGGGTCGAAGATGACCCCATGACCCGCGAGACGGGAACAGTGAAGTCTGGTGTGAATTGGAGTGAATTCGAGCGAAGGCGTCGCGAAACCCCTCGAATCAGGTGAAATGTTCGAGGAAAATGTCGTTCCACGGAGCACACCCAGTCCGGGGTGGGTCGACGAAACCCATGGGTACAAAAAGACCTTCTGCGGCGGCTCCACCACCACGGAGGCGGAAGGGCAGGGGATCTTGTTCTGGGTCGGAACGGCCGCGGCAGGGTGTTTCATCAGGGCCGCGTTTCCCCCTTCGGGAATGACTCGTTTTTGCCGTCAACAAGGTTGAGCCCACGGGAAGGCCGCCGATCAGGGCCAGGCCAACCAGGAAGAGGCACCCGAGGAAGCATGCGCGAAGGTAGAAATCTGGTCGGCGTCGACATCGGGTCCAGCTCGATCAAGGTTTGCCACGTCAAGGAGACCCGCAAGTCGTACAATCTCGTCGGCTTCGGGTACGCGCCGCTGCCGCCGCAAGCGATCGTGGACGGGCAGGTGATGGATGGCAACACGGTGGCTGACACGTTGCAGCAAATCTGGCGAGCGGCCTCGCTCAAGCAGCGTGAGGTGTGCCTCGGGGTCTCGGGCCAATCGGCGATCATCCGGAAGATCACCATCCCGATCATGACCACGGAAGAGCTCGAAGAGCAGATCCAGTGGGAAGCGGAACAGCACATCCCGTTCGACATCAAGGACGTTCAGGTCGACTACCAGGTGCTGCGTCGGCACGCCGACGCCGGCCAAATGGATTTGCTCTTGGTGGCGGCGAAGCGCGACCAGATTCAGGACTATGCGCAGCTCGCGCGTGACGCGCGGCTCAAACCCATCGTGTGCGACATCGACGCCTTTTCGGTTCAGAACCTGTTCGAGCTTTCCCGGGGGTTGCCCCCCGAGCAAACCGTGGCGTTGATCAATGTGGGTGCCACTCTCACTTCGCTGAACATCATCGCGGGGGGGATCAGCTCCTTCACCCGAGAGATCGCCAGCGGCGGCAACGCCATCACCGATCAGATCCAGAAGGCGCTCAACATTCCCTTCGAGCAGGCCGAGGCCATGAAGTGTGGGGTGTCCGGGCCCCCGCCCGCCGAAGTGGCGCAAATCATCGAATCTGCCACGGACGCCATCGCCGGTGAAATCCAGCGTAGCCTCGACTTCTTCATGGCCACCTCCGGGGACGGAGAGATCTCGCGAATCTACCTGACCGGCGGCACTTCCAAGCTGCAGCCCCTCTCCCGCGCGATCGAGGGGCGCTCGCGCGTCCCGGTCGAGGTCTGGGCGCCGACGGAGCGGCTGACCGTCGACGACAGGCGGGTCGACGCCCGGCTCCTGGGCGAGAAGGCGCCCCAGCTGGCCGTCGCCCTCGGCCTTGCCCTGCGCAAGGAAAAGGAGATGCGGCAGTGATTCGCGTCAATCTACTTCCCCAGAAGCGCCGCCAAGCGGCCGCCGGCGGGGAAATTTGGGCGGTGGCCACCATCGCCGTCATCGCGGTGCAGATCGTCGGGTGCCTCGTCTTGTACGGATTCAAGAAAGACGAGCTCGAGCGAATCCAGCAGGACAACGAGGGTCTCTCCAGCCAGATCCAGCAGGTCAAGGCCGCGTCGAAGAACCATGCCGACGTGAAGAACAAGCTGGCGGTGCTGCGCAAGCGTGAAGAAGCCATCTCCAAGCTGCAGAGCGCGCGAACCGGTCCCACGGCGATGCTGCTCGAGGTCGCTCGAATGCTGACCCCCGGGCGCGGTCCGACCGTCGATCCCGACAGGCTCGCGAAGCTGAGGCGGGAGAACCCCCTGTCCGACTTCAATCCGAACTGGGACACGCGGCGGCTGTGGCTCGTGCGATTCGTCGAGTCGGACAGGCAGGTTCAGCTCGAGGGGCTCGCACGGGATGGTGAAGACGTGAGTGAGTTGGCGCGCCGCATGAGCCTGTCGAGCTACTTCTACGACGTGGCGCTGCTGCCTGCACGTCGCGGGGTGGAGGACAGCAGCGGCGTGCCGATGGTATCCTTCAAGCTGGAAGCGAAGGTGAGGTACTGATGGCAAAGCTTCGCGCAACCCTCGAGAGGCTCCCGGCTCCGCTCAAGGGCGCGGTCACCGGCGGGCTCTGTTTCGTCATCGCCGCGGGGTACTACCTGATCTTTCAGCTCGACATCGAGGATCAGATCGACGCGGGGTTGAGTCGGAGGCAGACGCTTCACACTCAGCTGGATGAGGCTCGAGCTCTGGAGAAGGCGTACCGCAAGGATCTCGCGGAGCTGGCGGAACGGGAAGCCCGCCAGAAGGAGCTGAGCCGCATCCTGCCAGACAAGACGGAGTACCCCGCGTTCCTCAGCGCCGTGCAGTCGGCCGCCAACGTGTCGGGAGTGAGCCTTTCGGCGTGGACGCCGGGAAAGACCGTCCCCGAAGAGTTCTATGCCCGCGTGCCGATGAAGGTGGAGCTGAGCGGGCGCTTTCACCAGATCGCTCGCTTTTTCTACAACGTCGGCCAGCTCGATCGCATCATCAACATGGAAGACATCGCCATGACCCAGCCGGTGGAGAAGGGGGATGAGGTGATCCTGACGACGTCGGCGCTCGCGACCGCGTTCCACGTGCTCGATCCGTCCGAGAGCGGCGGCAAGGCCCAGGGTCGGCGCCGTTCGCGCCGCAGAAGAGGAAATTAGCCTTTGCCCGGTTACGCTACACTCCCTTCGCCCCGGTCGCTGCGGCGGCGCGCTTTCTTCGAGACGCTGTCGCTCGGCCTGTCGTGCTGCGTCGTCTGCGTGGCATGTGAAGAAGAAATCGTGAGCGGTCCCGCGCCCGGTACGACGCCGGCGGCCGCCGCGCCCCAGAAAACGGACAGCGAGCTCAACGCGATCGACGAGTCTGCGCCCGTGCAGCTCCCGATCGATTTCAACGAGAGCGCTCGAAGCCGGGATCCGTTTCAGTCGTTCGCGGACGATTTTGCCGAGGAGGCGAAGAAGCGAGTTCGGTCGCAGCGTGAGGTCATCCTCGACCAGTACACGCTCGACGAGCTGAAGCTCTCGGGGCTCGTCACGCGCATTCGGCCCTCCGTGGCGATGCTGGTGGACCCGACCAAGAAGGGCCACGTCGTTCGCGAAGGCCAGTTCGTCGGCAAGTCGGAGATCGTTCAGGGGGGGGAAACGGGCGCGGACTACGAAATCAACTGGCGCATCGACCGGATTCGCGACACGGACATCGTGCTGGTCCGCGAGGACCCCGCCAATCCCGATGTGCCCAGCGCGACCCGAGTGATCCCGCTCAGGCCGGACGACGTGCTCGCCTCGCGCTGAGGCTGAGGGCCCGGCGACGGGGGCGCCGCGCGTGTCGGGTGAGGCCGGCAGTTGCCCGCGCCACGCGCTCGCGCTCGGTTCCGAGCCGTCGCCGCCGAGCGGGGCGCTTCGATCGGCGGGGCTGCCGGGGGTGGGGCTCGCCTTTCGTCGACACCGGGTCGGGCGCTGCGCGCGCCCTCGGCAGGGTCACGCCGCCGCGCGGAGACCGTGAACTGGGAGCCACGAGCCAGTGCGCGGCGCCGCGCGAGAGCGGCCTTCGAAGGCGGCGCGAGGGGACGCTCTCTGGTCCAAAGGTGGCGAAACCGCTTGGCTCGACCCTCGCTGCGAGCACCGCCGCTGGCGCGCCCGCGGCCGAAACGCACGCGAGCCACTTTTGAGTGTCCATCCCGCCTTGGGGGATAGAGCGTCCCCGAGGGTAGGCCGTTACCTTCTGGGCACCCTATCACTACTATCGAAGTCGCTCGGGGTGGTTGCGGCATCCTGACCAATCAGACTCCCGGAGTCATCGACTATGAGTTTGAGCTATCTGCTCCCGATCATCCTGAATCGCGGCCGAGGGCGCGAGCATGGGGCGAGCAGGCGACGTGGCGTCGTCGCTTGCCTGACGGCAGGGCTTCTGGCGAGCGCGGTGCTCTTGGGAGCCGATGCGTCGGCGCGAACCCCCGGGCGCGCTGGCCGCGCTGCCACCCACCTGAGCGTCTCGGAGCAGGGAGAGCTCACCCGTGTCGTCGTGACGTTCACGCGCGCGCCCCGCTATCTGGCCCGCTTCGACAAGGGTCACCGCCGCATGGTCGTCGACGTGATGGACACGGAGATTTCGGGCATCGGCGGCACGATGTCCAAGTCGGTCGGTGTCGTCAGCAGCGTGCTCACCCAAGCGTTCGACAGCGGTCAGTCGCAAATCACGCGGCTGTTGGTGAACTTCTCACGCCCCTCGACGGGGTCCATTCGCGTCGAGGGAACCCGCCTGATCCTCACCCTCTCCGAGCTTCCCGACCGGGACGCCGAGGCGGAGCGCCAGGCGGGCGAAGAGGCGAGCCCCGACGAGGAAGAGCCCGGCGCGCTACCTGCCGCGCCGAGCGCCGAGGCCGCTGCGAGCTCCCCGGCGCGTGACTCCGTGAGCGAGCCGGGCGAGCCCGCCGAGCGGGAGCCGTCGGTGCTCGATTTCGAGGCGCGCGATGGAGCGGCGCGCATTTCCGTCGTCCTTCCGTCCATCTCGGCCTTCGAAGAGCAAGGTGTGCGGCCGGGCGAATCGCGCCTCGTCGTGCGGGGGGCCTCCCTTTCGGGCTACGACGGCGAGAGCCTGGACGTGCGCGCTTTCGGCCTCGGCATCGACGGCATTTCGGCGCGCTATGACGACGAGGAGCAAGCGCTGGTGGTCGAGGTGCGTCGCGACGGCGGCCTCAGAAGCGCGGTATCCCGCAGCGAATCGGGGCTCGTCTGGACCTTCTTTCGACCGGGCACGGTTCACTCCTCCCTGACGGGCGTCGCGCTGGACGGAGGCATCGCGCGCCGCGCGAAGACCTTGCACGTGGAGGACGCGCCGAACGGCATCCCTCGAGTGCATGCGCCGGCGGCGCTCACGGGTGCGGCGGGCGAGTCGCTCCCGGTGCGCACGGAGGGGGTCGAGGTCGCCGCGGTGGCTCCCAAGGTCGTGGGGCGCAAGCAGTTCTCGGGGCGCCGCATCGACCTCGATCTCAAGGACGCGGACGTGCACAACGTCTTGCGTCTGCTGGCGGACGTAGGGCAGGTGAACATCGTCACCGCAGACGACGTCAAGGGCTCGGTGACCATTCGGATGCGCAACGTTCCCTGGGATCAAGCGCTCGAGGTGGTGCTGCAATCCAAGGGTCTGGGGATGGTGCGCGGTGGCAACATCATTCGAGTGGCTCCCTTGCCGCAGCTCGAGCACGAGCGGGAAATGGCCATCGCGCGTCGTCGCCAAGAGCTGCAGCTGGCCCCCCTCGAGACGAGGCTGATCCCCGTCAGCTATGCTGAGGCGGAGGACGTACAGGCCCGGGCCCGCGAGATCCTTTCCGGCCGCGGCTCGATTGCGGTGGATGGGCGCACGAACGTGCTCATTGCGCGGGACGTCGCGGGCACGCTCGATCAGGTCGAGGAGCTCGTTCGCTCGCTGGACACTCAGACCCCTCAGGTCCTCGTGGAAGCGCGCATCGTGGAAGCGACGAGTCGCTACCTGCGGGACATGGGCATTCAGTGGGGCGGTGACGCCAGCTTTTCCTCCTCCACGGGGAATCCCACCGGGCTCGCGTTTCCGAGCGCCATCGGGCTGTCCGGTGGCGCGAGCGACCCCGACACGCCCACGGCGGGCCTGTCGCCCTTCCAGGCGCAGGTGCAAAACCCGAACTTCGCCGTCAACCTCCCGGCGACGGTCGGAGCCGGGGCCGGTGGTGCGATCGGCCTCACGCTCGGATCCGTGGACAACAACTTCAACCTGAACTTGCGCCTCTCGGCGGCGGAGTCCACCGGCATGGTGCGCATCCTGTCGAGCCCGCGAATCCTGACGCTCGACAACCACGAGGCGCGCATCAGTCAGGGAACGTTGATCCCATTTTCGCAGGTCAGCGCCCAGGGCGTGCAGACGACCTTCCAGGAAGCGAAGCTGCAGCTCATGGTGCAACCGCACGTCACGGCGGACGGCAGCGTTGCCATGCACGTCAAGATCAATCGAGACGAGCCCGACTTCAACCAGACCTCTGCGCGCGGTGATCCGACCATCCTCAAGCGCGAAGCCGAGACCGACCTGCTGGTGATGGACGGCCACACCGCGGTCATCGGTGGCATCTATACGCGCAACACCGGGCGCAACGTCGACCAGGTCCCCTTCTTCGGGGACATCCCGTTGATCGGGCTGCTCTTTCAGAACCGCACCTCGAGTGATCAGCGGGGAGAGTTGGTGATCTTCCTGACGCCGCGCATCGTCAACCGGGCCCAGTCGCTCGGTCGCTGACGGGGCCGGCGCTGGCGCCGAAGCGCGCGGTCGTCTCGGCGATCCCGCCGTCGCGCGGCACCTGGAACCTCGCGAACGAAGGCCCTGCGCTCAGGATTCGACCTTGTGGCGCTTGCGCCGAAGTGCGCGCTCCGGCTCGACCTCGACGATCTCCAGAGTGCTGTGGTCCCGCAGTCGCGCCTGCTCGACCAGCCTTTCGCGGTGGAACAACCCGCCCCCCGGGTGCAGCCAGGTGCGCACCTCGCGAGTCAGCCCCCGGCTCTGCGCGCGCCGCGCCGCGTCGGATTCGGTGTCGACCTTCCACTTGCCGAGGTCTTGCGGCAGGGCTTCGCGCTCGCCGAAGCGTTCCGTGATCGCGCCGGGAATGGCCCGGAACAAGACCAGCAGATAGACGGCGATCGAAAGAGCGGCCGTGGCGGCCAACACTGCGTACATCATCCCGGTCGACCTTCGGGTATTGCCTGGGGGGGAGGCAAGAGATCGACCGGCTGCGCGAGCGCATCGTCGACGAGCTCGCCGACGTGGCCGTGGGGAACACCTCGCCAGTAGACCATCCATTTCTCGGTGCGCACCCGGCCGTCGCACTGGCTCTCGTACCAGGCGGCGATGGGGTTGTCGGGGCGCGCTCGCCAAAACAGGGCGGGGTGATTGGCCGTGACGGCGTCCCACAAGTCACGGCCCAGCCCGAGCCCGCGCGCCAGCGGCCCGACGGCGAACTTCGTCAGAAACGTGGCTCGCTGCGCCTCCCGGACGATGGCGGCGCCCCGGTAGTCGCTCTCCAAATAGACGGCCGTGGCGGGGCGATCGAAGAATTCCGGGCGCAGGCCCCGCCCGAAGGTGGCCTCCAAGAGCGCGACCAGCCGGGCGCGGTCGAGCTCGGCGTAGCCGTCGAATTGGTCGATCACCGACCCCTGCTTGATCAGCGTGCCGGCCCCCTTCACGGTGAACAGCTCGTGCAGGAGGTTCGTGGGCGAGGTGACGCTCGTCACCAATTGCTCGGCACCGGGAATGGCGGCGCGCTGCATCGCGAGCCGAACGCCGCGCAGCAGGGCCTGATCGTCCGCGGGCAGCGCTTGGGGTTGCAGCAGTGATGGCAGGTCCCGCCTCAGGCTGACGACGGACAGACGCGACCCGAGCCCGCCCCGCCCTCGCACCAGCACGAGCTTGCGGGTTCGCAGGCCGGCGCACAAGCGGCCGAGGTGCTCGAAGCGTTGCTCGAGGCCGTCGGAGCTCTTCGGTCCGAGGCGGACGATCGGCGTCGTGCCGGCCACGAGCTCACGGGTCAGCGTGGCGGGGAGATGGGCGTCGTCCCCGTGGTGCCGACTCGCCGCGAGCCCCGCCTCCTGGAGCTTCGCGGCCAAGGTGAGCTCGAACGGCGCTGACTCGGCCGGCTCGAACAGGCCCAAAGCGACCGTGGTGGTCAGGCCCAGGTGATGCAGAAAGCGGAGGTGCTCGACCACGAGCCCCTGGGCCGCTTTCAAGGCCGAGGCGTCCGGTGCCACGACCGCGAAGGCGTGTTTGGGCAGCTGTTGGAAGAGCCGAATGTAGAAGTCGGCCTCCGATCGTCGGCCCACGCTCTCTACCAAGGTGAGCACGATGTCGCGGGGAGAAACGGAGGGCGTGGGCATGCGGGTCCTGTCGGGCAACGAAGGGCCGAAGGCGGCCGGCGCGGCGCTGCCGCGTAGCGCCCTCTCCTAGCGACCACCTTCCGGGGTCGCAATCGCTTCGGAGGTCTCCGCTTGCGGCCGGCTGACCCACGACGGCCACCGGCCGTTCGAGGCGAAACCCGCGCGCCGGGGGAGGGGAAGGTCCCGGCCGCACGGGCGCGGGGTACCGCGGCCCGCGGCCGGGCGTGTGCTTTTGCGGCGCCCGGCGAAGATGCCCGAAGTTTGGGTAAGGGCCCCGTGACCAGGTAGGCTAGCGCCGTCATGAGGAAGCTACCCCGTCGATTCGCCCCCGTTCGCGCATGGCTCGGGCCGTGGGCATTCGGTCTGTCGTCGATCGCCGCCGGTTCCCTGACCGGGGCAGATCGGGCGGCCTTCGCCCAGGACGTCCCTGCCGAGACGGCTTCGCAGCAAGCCGAGACCCCATCGCGTTACCCATTCGATCCGATTTGTCCCTGGGGCCGCGTGGCCGACGGCCAGGGCCTGTTGGTTCGTTGTCTGGAGCGGGCCGAATCGGTTGAGCTGGCCAAGGTCTCCGACCCCACCCCCGAGGAGGTCAGCCGATCGGATGAGCCGTCGCCGGAGATGCTCGCAGCCAACCAGCTCATCGAGTTCGATTCGGTTGGCGAGGCCGAGCCCGATACCGGTTCTCTGCCCGAGGCTCGGCCCCAGCTCTCCAAGCCGAAGCAGCGCTACGTCCAGTGCGCTCGAGAAAACGGAGGGCTCCGCAGAGCTCGCGCGAGCGTAACCGTGCGCTTTCTCGTGCGCGAGCGCGGCCGCGCCGAGGGCGTCTCCGTCAAGGCTCACGAGGGCATGTCGCTCGAGGCGGCCAAGTGTATCGCGGACGTGGTGGATCGCCGATACGTGGGCTTCCCGGAGGCACCCATCGTGGGAGCCACGATGCAGTTTTGGTTGCGCGCCGAGCCGGCGGGGCGCTGACTGGCCCTCGCCGTCGGGCGCGCGGAGAGCCCGGACCGGCGCGAACGCCATCCCCTGGGCCGGTGCGTTCTGCCGGGGCCGGCGCGTGCGGTCGCGCGCCGGCCAACGGAGCGGGCGCTGAGGGCAGGCGAGCCGGTTTCGGCCCCTCGGTCGCGACGAATCCGGGCCCCGTGCCCGCGCGCGCAGCCTTTTTTTTCCCCCCCGCACCGTTTTTCGGAGCGATTCGAGGCTGCCGCGGCCAAAACAGCTTCGATGCGGAGTGAGGCGAGCGACGCCCCGGCGGGGGGCGCACACGATGTGTTGGGCACCTATCGGCGGCAGGTGGAAACCTACAAGCAACAGGCCGAGAAGCTCGCGGGCAGGTCGACTACGATATCCCACTTGCGCGCGCTGTGCGTCGGGGTGGCCGTCGTTGCGGGCATCACGGCCGTGGCGGGCGACCAGGGACAGACCTTCGGGGGCGTTGCTGGCGTCTCTGCGGTGCTCTTCGTCGTGCTGGCGGTGCGCCACGCCCAGGTGCTGAGAGAAGAGGACGGCGTGTGGCGCATGTGGCGAGTGAGCTACGACGCCGTCCAGCGGGCGAGCGGTCGTTGGCACGAGCTCGCCCATGACGGGGCCCCGTTTCAGGATGCCAGCCATCCCTACAGCGGCGACCTCGACGTCTTCGGGCCCGGGTCGCTGTTTCAGATGTGCTGTGTGGCCCACACGAACCAGGGCCAGGAGACGCTGGCCCGCTACCTCTCGAGCAGCGCCGAGAGAGCGGAGGCCCTGCGTCGGCAAGAGGCCTCCCGCGAGCTGTCCGGTTTGCTCTCGTTTCGGCAGTCGCTCGAGGCACACACTCTCACGACGCCGCGTGCCCCCGGGCAGCCTCCGGAGCGGCTCGAGCCGCTCGATTTGATGACCTTCGTCGACGGGGCGGAAAAGCGGCCCGAGCTGCTCGGGCGCCGCGGCCTGTGGCTGACCGCGTGGCTGCTGCCCGCGCTGACGCTTGCTGGTTTCGTGCTGTCCAACGCCGCTTCCGTCACCTCGCTCGCGTGGCAGCTCCCGCTGGCGGCGCAGATCTTCGTCAGTTCTCGGATGCTGCGGCTCGGCAGCGAGGCATTCGCGGCCGTCGGTTCGACCCCGGGAGCGTTCGCCAGGTTGCGTCCAACGCTCCAGCTCATCGAATCGACGACCCTGCGGGCGCCGTTGCTCGCCGAGCTACAGCGCCGCGTGGAGCAGCGGGGCGAGCCGGCCAGCGCGCAGATGCAGCATCTCTCCAGCGTGCTCGGTTGGTTCGAGCTCCGGCGCAACGGCATGGTCTATCCCGTGATCAACGCGCTGTTGCTCTGGGACTTGCACTGCCTCTTTGCTCTGGAGCGTTGGCGCAGCCGATACGGGAGCGGAGTGCGGCAGTGGCTTTCCACGCTCGGCGAGTGGGAGGCGCTCTCTTCGCTTGCGGGCCTGGCGCACGACAACCCCGATTTTTGCTTCCCCGAAATCACCGAGGAGCGAGGCACGTTCGAGGCCGAGGGGCTCGCCCACCCACTGCTCGCGCCCAACCGCCGCGTGGAAAACGACGTGATCCTCAGCGGACCGGGCTCGGCGCTGCTGGTCACCGGCTCGAACATGTCCGGCAAGAGCACGCTGCTGCGGGCGATGGGCCTTGCGCTGGTGCTCGGAGGAGCGGGAGGGCCCGTTTGCGCTCGCCGCGCGCGTCTCTCCGAGTTTCGCTTGCAGACCAGTATGCGGATTAGTGATTCGCTATCGGCCGGGGTCAGTCACTTCTATGCCGAGCTCGAAAAGTTGCGGGCTGCGCTGGACGCTACGCGTGGGGCGCGACCGGTTTTCTTCCTCCTCGATGAGATCTTGCACGGCACGAATTCCGAAGAGCGTCGAGTCGGCGCCCGCTGGGTCATCACGCAGCTATTGGACGCAGGCGCCACGGGCGCGGTTTCGACGCACGATTGGGCTCTGTGCGAGCTGCCGCCGCGCTGGATGGCGTGTGTGCGCACCGTGCACCTTCGGGAGACGGTTCAGGGGGGCAAGATGACCTTCGACTACCTGCTGCGCGAGGGCCCCGTGCAAGGGGGCAACGCGCTTCGCCTGATGCGCTCGCTCGGTCTTCAGGTGCCGCTTCCCGGAGAAGAAGAACGAGAGGGAATCACCCGCGGGGACATCTCGGAGGCCTCGCCCGCCTGACGCGCAGCTCACTCGGCGCGTCCGTGGCTCGGTGCCGTGAGTTGCGGTCGATTCCGCCCCCTTGACCCCCGTGGCGGGCGAGCGATATTTTCCATGCTGGGTATGCCTGAGCGGACGCCATCGAGAGGTGCCAGAAGCCGCCGCGCTGAAAAATGGGAGGGGTGGCCGCAGTCGGGGCAGGGTTTTCGCTCGGCCGGTGCGAGGCTCGGGGGAATCGATCGGGCAACACCACGGCTCGAACCGCTGTCTCGACTCCGCGCGCATGGAGGAGTTGCTCCGACTGCGGGAGCCGGTGTGGACGCAGCGAGGATGCGGTGGTCCTGCGGCGTAGTTCTCTCGACCATCCCGCTGGGTCGAGCGAGGAGGGTTGGAGGCGAGGACCGCCGCTGTAGGTGCGGGTAAGTGCGGTGGGGCGACGATTTACCTCGCTGCACGTTCCGTGGCAGGCTCCGTTCCTCTGGAGGGTTTTCCGGCGAGGGAAAGAGCCAGCTACGGGCTTCACTTCAGGCGCCGTACTAGAATGTAGAGAGCCGTGAGGCTCGGTGGAAAGTGGCCGGTTTGTGAACGAGTTCGACGAGAAGACCCGGGTAACCAACGTCTCGCAGCAAACCCCGTCCGATCGCTCCGGGGCGAATGACTGCGTCGTGGTCATCTACACGAAAGAGCCGACGCTGCTCGGCAAGCGTTTCGTACTCGAGTCGGACACCATGCGTATCGGCCGCGGTACGGACAACCACATCATCCTGGACGGAGATTCCGTCTCGCGACGCCACGCCCACTTCGAGCGGCGCAACGAGTACTGGTACGCGGTGGACGACGGGTCCACCAACGGTACCTACGTGAACGAGCAGCAGATTCCAGAAGGCGTGCAGCTGCGCAACAACGATCGGATCCAGGTTGGGCCGACCATCTTCAAGTACCTGACGGGCGCCGACGCCGAGGCGAAGTACTACGAAGAAATCTACCGCATGACGATCGTGGATGGGCTGACGCAGATCCACAACAAGCGTTACCTCTTCGAGTCGCTCGAGCGCGAGATCGTTCGCGCGCGCCGGCACTCGCGCGCGCTCAGCCTGATCATGTTCGACATCGACTACTTCAAGCGCATCAACGACGAGTGTGGCCACCTCGCCGGGGACTACGTGCTGAGAGAGCTCTCGGACGTGGTGCAAGAGCGCATCCGTCGGGACGAGGTGTTCGCTCGCTACGGTGGCGAAGAGTTCGTGATCATGATGCCGGAGACGGAGCTCGAAGGAGCCGTGACGCTGGCACAGACCGTCCGTGAGAAGGTCGCAGGCCATCGGTTCGTGTTCCAAGGCGAGCCAATCAAGGTGACCGTCAGCCTCGGGTGCGCGACCATCTCCGCCGAGGACACCGCCACGGCGCTGATCGCTCGCGCGGATTCGAAGCTGTACGAGGCCAAGCGCTCCGGGCGCAATCGCGTCTGCTGGTAGCGCGCGGGCGGCGCGGCTCGGCCAGCCCGCCCGGTGGGCCAGCCCTCAGGTCGGGCTCGCGGCCGCCCCGCGGCTCGCAACACACCGCGCCCGCGTGACCCGGCCCGCCGTTTCTGTCCGTCGAGCAGACGGTCGCGCCGAGCCCGGCGTTCGGGCGAACCTTCCCGGCTGCCCACCGATTGTGCCCGGCGGGCGGCAGGTTTGACGTCGACCGCCCCGGCGCGGGTATCTCGGCTGAAAATCCACTGCTTCTTCGCTCCCTCGGTCCTGCGGTCGTGAGAAATTCGGGCTAGTTTCGCCCCGTGAACTCCCCGCTGGCAGCCCGGGCGGATCGACCGCCACGGATCGTCGTCGAGCCACCCGGGCCGAAGAGTCGCGCGTGGCTCCAGCGCTTCGCTCGAGTATCGGCCCCGATGGGGCCGAGGCCGACCGCCGACCCGCGGTCGGCCCCGGTGGTCGTCTACGAGAGCGGTCTCGGGGTGAACGTCGATTGCGTCGACGGCAACCGCTACGTCGACCTGGCTGCCGGCTTCGGCTCGCTGCTGCTCGGCCATCGCCCACCGTGCGCGGGCGCGGCGCTGCGGCGGCAGTCCCAGCTCCTTTGGCAATCCCTCGGCGACGTCCACCCCAGTGACGCCAAGATCCGGCTCCTGGAGAGCTTGTCCGCTCTGCATCCGTGTGGCGAGGGCCAGAGCATTCTGGGGCAATCGGGTGCCGACGCGCTGACCGCTGCCCTCAAGACGGCTCTGCTTTTTTCCGGGCGGCCCGAGGTCGTCGCGTTTCGCGGCGCCTACCACGGCCTGTCGTACGCCGCGCTTTCATTGTGCGGGCTCCGCGAAAGCTACCGCGCGCCGTTCGCGGCGCACCTGCCCGGTGGCGTTCACTGGCTGCCCTATCCGCAGGAGAGTGAGCAGCTTGCCGCGCTGGTGCCGGAGCTCGATCGGGTGCTCGGGACGGGTCGGGTCGGGGCCGTCGTGTTCGAGCCCATCGCCGGGCGTGCGGGCTGCCTCGTTCCCCCGGTGGAGTTCGCGGCCGAGCTGGCTTCGGCCTGTCGGCGCCATGGGGCTTTGCTGGTGGCCGACGAGATCTGGACCGGGCTCGGGCGCTCGGGCAGCTGGCTATTCGGGGCTCGGGGCGGGGTCCAGCCGGATCTGATCTGCCTCGGGAAGGGCCTCGGGGGCGGGCTGCCCATCAGCGCGTGCGTCGGCCATCCCTCGGTCATGCGGGCGTGGTCTCGCGAGGCCGAAGTCGTGCACACCAGTACCTTCGCCGGGGCCCCGCTCGCAGCCGCCACCGCCGTTTGCATGCTCGAGGAGCTGCGCGCGGGGGCTTGGGTGGAGCGCTCGGCTGCGCTGGGGGCGGCTTGGCGAGCCCGGCTGGAGCGGCGTTTGCCGTCGGCGAGCGGGGTCGCGGTGCGCGGCGCGGGTCTGATGCTCGGGCTCGAGCTCGACGCGGGCTCGGCGCGTCGGCTCCAGAGGGAGCTACTCGGGGCGGGCTACCTCGTTTCGCTCGGGGGAGGGCTTCGAGAGAGCCTGGTGCTGACGCCGCCGCTCAACGTGGAGGAAGAAACCCTTTCGGCGTTCGACGACGCGCTCGCGAGCGCGGTGGCCCGGGCGACCGCGCGCGAGTCCGGCGAGCGATGACCGTGCCGAGATTCCCCGACGCCGCGCGGCGCCGCGCCTCCAGCGCCTTGCACGAGCGAGTGCAGGCCTTCGCGGCCGCCTCCCTTTCGGGGGCCCGCGGTGAGCCCTTCGAGCGCATTGCCGAGGCCATCGGCGAGTTTCAGGGGCGCTTCTCCGATGTTCACGCGCGCCTGCGGCGCGTCGAGCCGCCCGTGCCTCGACTGCATGGCGCGCCCCTCGTCGTCGCGGATTCGCTGCGGCGGGTGCGCGTTGCGGCGCACCCGCCAGACGAGGATTGCGTCGTCTTCCGAACCAGCGGGACGACGGGTGTGCGCGGCCAGCACCCCCTCAGAACGCTCGACACGTACGCCGCCCTGTGCGTCGATTGGGGGCGCCGCTTCCTCGCGCCGCACGGGCCCGTGACCGTGATTTGCCTGGCGAGCCCGTTCGAGCCCGACCGGAGCTCCTCGCTCGCCTACATGATGGAGCGCTTCGCGGTCGAGCTGGACGGTCGTGCGCTCGAGGGCGATGCACCACTTTCGCGCGCGCCGGGTGGCATTCTCTCCCGGCGCGAGCGCTTGCGCTTTCCGTTGACGGACCAGGGCATCGACTTGGTCGCTCTGCGGGCAGGGATCGGCCGCGCCGCGGCGCGGCGGGAGCCGGTCTTGCTGCTCTCGACTTCCTTCGCGTTGGTCTGGCTGCTCGAGCAGCTGAATCGAGAGGCGCCCGGGACCGGCGCGAGCGCTGGCCAGGCCACGCTGAGGCTCCCGCCTGGAAGCCGGGTGATGCAGACGGGTGGGTTCAAAGGCAAGAGCGTGGAGGTGCCGGCGGCTCGGCTGCGCACGGAGCTCGCTAGACGCCTCGGCATCGAAGAGCGCCGCATCGTGAGCGAGTACGGAATGACCGAGCTCGGCAGTCAGCTGTACGACGAGGGCGGCGGCCCCCTCGGGCCGCACGGCGGCCACGTATACCGCGAGCCGCCATGGCTGCGGACGCACGTGCTCGATGCGGAATCCCTCGAGCCGGTCGCGCACGGGGCGCCGGGGCTCGCGTGCTTCGTCGACCTGTGCAACGTGGACTCGGCCCTGGTGATCTTGACGCAAGACCTCGTCCGCCGCGTCGAGCACGGCCTCGAGCTGCTCGGGCGTCGACCCTCGGCCACGCTGCGCGGCTGCTCGCTGGCCGTCGAGGAGCGCCCGGCGTTCCTCTCCGCGGGCGGGCCCCTGCTCGCGCGCCGTGGCGCGGAGTCGAGCCCGCGGAGAGGAACGCGGGGGCAGCGCGCCTCGTTCGCCCCGGGCGGTAGCCCAGGCGCTCATGGCGAGGCGCGCGAGCGCCTCGCGCGCCTGCAGGCGGCCGCGAGCTCGCTGGTCGGACCGGAATCACGGCAAAGAGCCGGCCTGATCGAGCGCCTCGCGCAGAGCACGGGTCTGCCGGCGGTGAGCGTGGCGGCCGCCCTCGACGAGTGCCTGGAGCTGCAGCCTACCGAGCCCGAACGACTCTCCCTGCTGGAGGCGGCGGGTACCGCCCTCCGCGCCCACGTGATCCTGCCGGCGCGCGTCTTCGTCTCGGCCTATCGGGCCATCGCCCTGGCTCTGGCGGCGGCCCCCACCGTCTTCGTGCGGCCCTCTCGCAGAGAGCCGGAGCTGTCGCGAGCGCTGTGGGAGGCCGCTGGGGGCCTGTTTCACCTCGTCGAGCGGATCGAGCCGATGGCCGGCGACCAGGTGTGGGTCTACGGCTCCGATCAGACCCTGTTGCAGCTCGCGAGGCAGTGGCCCTCGGGCGTCGATCTGCGGGCCTTCGGCAGCGGCTACGGCATCGCGGTCGTCGATCTGGCGAGCTCTGCGTCGGAGCTGTGCCGAGCCCAGCGCGGCATCGCTCGAGACGCGGCGCGCTTCGAGCAGCAGGGGTGCTTGAGCCCCCGGCTGGTCTTCTGCCTGGGCACGCAGCAGGCCACCGACGGTTTCGCGCGCGGGCTGTGCGAGGCGCTCCGAGAGGTGAGCGAGCAGTGGCCCGTAGGGCGGCTCTCTCGCGTCGACCGGGAAGACGCCCGCAGCTACCGTGCCAGCGCCGCGGCGTTCGGCCTCCTCGCGGTCGGTGACTGGGGCAGCGTGTGCGTCGCGCCTTCGGCGACGCACCTCGCCGAGCTCCGCGACGTGCCTCCCCCTGGCAGAAACCTCGAACTGCGAACGCTCGGGTCACTCCGCCCCCTCGGGGAGCTTTCGCCCTGGGTGATCGCTGCTTCTTGCTCGCGGAGCCTGAGGGAGGAGCTCAGCGAGCGCCTCCCTCGAGCTCGTATCACCGATTTCGGCGAAATGCAGCGCCCCCCGTTCGACGGCCCCGTCGACCGTCGGGGCTTTTTCGAGGGGGGCGCCTGAGCGTCGCGGTCGGGCTCTGCTCGCGTGCCGGCCGAGGCGACCGGCTCTTCACAGCGTGAGGGATATCTTGACGACCCGGGAGAGCCCACCGGGTCTGCACGAGCCGTTCTCGACGACGATCAGCTCATCCGAGCTGCCCGGCACCGCGGCGAGCCCGTCCGGTCCGCAAAGCGCGACGGCTACGCCCTGCGCATCGACGAGCGAGATGTCGGCGATGGTGCTGGCGGGGTTCGCGCTCGTCGTGTCGATGGCGATCAGGCCGCCGTTGGCGACCACCAGCGTGCCCCCGATCAGCTCGAGCCCGTTGGCTCCGAAGCCTCCCGGAGCTCCCAGCGCCGGGTCATTCAGCCAAACGGAGGCGCTGTCCGGGACCATCACGTCCGCCGAGGCGATCTGGACGACTCGCCCGCCGACCGAGTCCGTCAGCAGGATTCGGCCCGATGGATCGACGATCACGTCGTTGCAGAAGGGCTGAATGTCGGCGGGCAGGGCGCCGGCGTCGCTCGTCGAGGCATCTGGGCCGCCCGCGTCTGCCGACGCGTCCGGCGCGGACGCGTCGGGCGGCGCGGCGTCCGGGCCGGGCGCCGCGTCCGCGCCCCCTCCGGCGTCCGCCGGCGCTGGAGCGCCGGGCGAGATCGACGGCAGCGCGTGGCGTACGACCTCCGCGCCGTTGGCGAGCGACACGCCCACCAGGGCGGATCCCTGGGACTGCCCCAACCCCGAGTCGCAGAACCAGAGCAGGCCGCGGTCGCTGTCGACCGTCAGACCCACCACGCCCCGCTCGGCCACGCCGGGGTCGACGAAGGGCTCGGCCTCGACCGAGTCCGCCGGCACGCGCACGATGACTCCCGTGGTGACGCTGCCGATGAACAGGACCCCGCCGGGAGTTGCCGCGATGCCCTCGGGGTAGAAGTCGCCTTCGAGCTCGATTTCGGCGGCGCCGACGGCCCCGCCGGCGACGGGAACGGATCGAACGGTGAACGGCAGCTGAGGCGCCGGCTCTGCCAGAAAGAGGTTGGCCACCTGAAAATTGGTGAACCAAACGTCGGCGCCCCGGAAGGCTCCCGTCGCCGCGCCGACCACCTTGCTTTGATCATCGGCCAACACCGTGACGACGCCGCTCGGCCCGGCCGGCGTGGCGCTCCCGCCGGCGGCGCCACCGGCGCTGGAACCGGCCCCGCCGCGGCCGCCGGTGCCGTTGCCCGCCGCAGCCCCAGCCCCGCCCGGGATGATCCGCGTGTCGTCGTCGTCCGTGCACGCGACCGCCGCCCCGCAGGCGACGAGCACGAAGAAGGCCCGGGCGGACGCGGGACAACGGCGGAAGGAGGTGTGCCGACGCTTTCGAACAAGGTGCATGTGGATCGTTCCTTTTGCGAGCGCGCGGGCACGTGCCCCGACGCATGGCGCGGCTCATCATCGAGCGCCGAGTGCGCGTTGGGCTGCCCCCGCAGTGGGCTGGATTGTGGGCGGTGGGCTGGACGCAATCAAGCCGAGACGCACGCCAGAAGCCCGTGGCTCCGGCCTGGCCTGCTCGCCGATGTAGTCGCCGGTAGCTCGCGGGGACCCCCGGGGCGACCCGCCGCTCCTCGACTGGGCCGCTGGGTGCGCTTCAAACGGCAGCCTGCTCGTCGTCGAGGACGGCCCCGTGGCACTGCTTGAACTTCTTACCGGAGCCGCACGGGCAGGCGTCGTTGCGACCGATCTTGGGCGCGGCCTTCGGAGGGGGCCGCTGCCCGGCCGCCTGCTGCCTCAGCTCGTCGAGCGAGGGGCCACCCGGCGCCGGCTCCTCGCCCACGTGGCGTGCCACGGCTGCGTCGAGCTCCGCTTGGTGCCGCTCCTCGGCTTCGGCCTCCATCGCCTCGATATCCACCCCATCCGGGCGGAATTCCATGAGCTGGACGAGCACGTTCGAGGACACGTTGGCCATCATGTTGAGGAACAGATCGTATCCCTCTTTCTTGTACTCGTTTTTGGGGTCGCGTTGACCGTAGCCGCGCAAGCCGATTCCGTCTCGGAGGTGCTCCATGTTGGTGAGGTGGTCTACCCAGCTCTTGTCGATTTCCTGCAAGAAGAAGTGCCGGAAGATGCGCATCATGTCGGCCACGCCGAAGCGCTTCTCGCGCTCCAGGTAGAGCTCCTCGGCCCGCTTGTACACCACCCGCACGAGCTGCTCGGGGTCCCCGAGCTCGTCGATGTCGCTGTCGACTCCCGCTTGCATGTGCGCTCGAAAGCCGTTGTGGATCTCCGGCCAATCCCAATCCTCAGGGGGGCGGTTCGCGGGGCAGCTCTCCTCCACCATGGCGCTGAGCACCCGATCGATGAGATCGAGCAGGCGTTCTCGCTGCTCGCTGAGCCCGCGTGCGACCAGCTCCTCGAGCTCGTCCCGGACCGCCAGGGGGGCCTTCTTCTTGCGCGTGATCTGGAACTTGACGCCCCACAGATTGTAGACTTCGCGCTGTAGCCCTTCGGGCTCCACCAGGGGTGTAGCCTTCTCCAGCTCCTCGCGGGTGGGAGGGCGGGGCGCGCCGCTGTCGTCCGTCAGCTGGAGCGGCTCCTCGGTGTACATGCCGACCAGCTGGGACACCAGTGGTGCCACGGCGCGCTGAATCTCCTCACGGATGGGGATCTTTCGCTTGCGCCCCGTCGGCTTGCCGAGCTCGTCCACCTCGTCCGGCTCGTAGCGCCCCTCGAGCAGTTGCTGGCGCAGGCTGTAGACCGTCTTGCGCTGCGCGTTCATCACATCGTCGTATTCGAGCACGTTCTTGCGGATGTCGAAGTTGCGCTGCTCCACCTTGTGCTGCGCGTTCTCGACGCTCTTCGTCACCCACGGGTGCTCGATGGGCTCGTCGTCGGGAAGGCCCATTCGATCCATCAGATTCTTCACGCGCTCGCCGGTGAAGATGCGCATCAGATCGTCTTCGAGGGAGAGGTAGAATCGGCTCGACCCCGGGTCGCCCTGGCGCCCCGCGCGGCCGCGGAGCTGGTTGTCGATGCGCCGCGATTCGTGCCGCTCCGTCCCGACGATGTGCAGCCCGCCCGCCTCCTTCACGCGGTCGTGGTCCGCTGCGCAGTCCCTCTCCAGCTCGCCGACGAGCGCCTCGAAGGCCTCCGGCTCAGCCTCGGGGAGGCGGTTTTCCTGCTTGAAGCGCAGCTGTGCGATCATGTTGGGGTTGCCCCCCAGCACGATGTCGGTGCCGCGGCCGGCCATGTTGGTCGAGACGGTGATGGCGCCGGTGCGACCCGCCTGGGAGACGATGTACGCCTCATTTTCGTGGTGCTTGGCGTTGAGCACGGCGTGCTCCACCTTCTTCTTCTGCAAGATGCGGCTGATCGCCGCGCTCTTTTCGACGCTGGTCGTGCCGACGAGCACCGGGCGCCCCGCTTCTCGTTGCTCGAGGATGTCCGCGATCAACGCGGTGAACTTCTCACGCTCCGTCTTGTAGACGAGATCCTCGTCGTCGATGCGCGCGATCGGGCGGTTCGGCGGCATCTCCACCACGTCGAGCTTGTAGGTGGAATGGAACTCCTGGGCTTCGGTGACCGCGGTGCCCGTCATTCCCGCGAGCTTCTTGTACACGCGGAAGAGGTTCTGGAAGGTGATGGTCGCCATCGTGCGACTCTCTTCCTGGATCCCCACGTTTTCCTTGGCCTCCACGGCTTGGTGCAGACCGTCGCTCCAGCGGCGCCCCGCCAGGATGCGGCCCGTGAACTCGTCGATGATCTGGACCTTCCCGTCGCCCGTGACCATGTAGTGCACGTCTCTTCGGTACAGGGCATGCGCCCGCAGCAGCTGATTGAGAATGTGCAGGGTCTGGACGTTGACCGGGTCGTAGATGTTGCGCAGGCCCGTCAACTCCTGAACCAGCTCCACACCGTCGTCCGTCAAGCTGACGGTGAAGCCCTTTTCGTCGACGTTGTAGTGCTCGTCCCGGCGCAGGCGGGGAATCACCTCGTTGAGGGCGCGGTACTTGTCGCTGGCCGCTTCCGCCGGGCCGCTGATGATGAGTGGCGTGCGGGCCTCGTCGATGAGGATGGAGTCCACTTCGTCGACGATCGCGAAATGAAGGGGGCGCTGCGCGTAGTCGAGCGCCGAAAACTTCATGTTGTCGCGCAGGTAGTCGAAGCCGAACTCGTTGTTCTGCCCGTAGCAGATGTCCGCTTTGTAGGCTCGGCGCTTCTCCGCGTCCGCTTGCTGGTTGACGACGACGCCGACGCTCAGGCCCAGAAATTTGTACACCTGCCCCATCCATTCGGCGTCGCGGCGGGCCAGGTAGTCGTTGACGGTGACGAGGTGCGCACCCTTGCCCTCGAGCGCGTTGAGGTACATCGGCGACGTGGCGACCAGCGTCTTGCCCTCCCCGGTCTTCATCTCCGCGATGTCGCCGTTGTGCAGCACCATTCCCCCCATCAGCTGCACGTCGTAGTGGCGCATCTTCAGCACCCGGCGGCTGGCCTCTCGGCAGACGGCGAATGCATCCACGAGCAGGTCGTCGAGCGGGGCCCCGTTGTCGATTAGCTCTTTGAACTTCGGCGTGAAAGCCTGCAGCTCGGCGTCGCTGAGCTTCTCGAGCCCTTTCTCCTTGGAGTTGATCAGCGGAACCCGGCCCTGTAGGCGGCGGATCGTGCGGTCGTTGGCGGTTCCGAAGAGTTTCTTGGCTACCCAGGTCAGCATCGTCGTTCGTCGGTTGGGGGGAGGGGAGTGGGCCTCGCGGGCGGACCATATAGCACCCCGCCCACCACGCGAGGCAAACTTGCCTTGCGCGGCGACCGGTCGTGGCGCGGCGCCGCAGGTTCTCCTCGGGTGGGCGTCAATTGGACCCCAGTCAAGAGGCCGGTGCGCGAATCGACTTGGCCAACCGACCGAACGAGAGGATCGAATATTCGGTCTTGCCCAATCCGGGCGTGGGCACACACAGTTTTTTTCCCTTTTTCCCCCGGCGCGGAGCGTCGTACCCACCACTGCCGCGCAGAGGGTGCGCGAGCGAGTGCCACAGACCACCGCCCCGCACCCCCGAAGCCCCTCGGCCCGCCGTCGATGGACCTGCTCTACTTCGTCATTCTCGTCAGCTCGCTGATTTTCGTTCACGAGCTGGGCCATTTCCTTTTCGCGAAGGCCTTCGGCGTCAAGGTGTTGACCTTCAGCCTCGGCTTCGGCCCGCGGGTGTTGCGCTTTCGCGGCCGGGAAACGGAGTACTGCGTCGGGCTGCTGCCGCTCGGCGGCTACGTTCGGATGCTGGAGGCCTCGAAGGGCGTGGTGATGCCGGAGGATCGGCACCGCACGTTCGAGTCGCTCTCGACGTACAAACGGATCCTGATCGTGCTGGCCGGGCCCCTGATGAACCTGGTGTTCCCGGTCCTGCTCTATTTTTCCGTGTTCGTGGGCGACGGGCCCTTCCTTCCCCCGACCGTCGGCGTGGTCCTGCCGGGCCACCCCGCCGAGGGGAAGCTGCGGCCGGGCGATCGCATCATGGCCGTCAACGGGGTCGAGATCGGGACCTTCGACGAGCTCAAGCGGATCGTGGCCAAGAGCCCCGCCAAGCCGGTGGTCTTCAAGGTCTTTCGCGATTTCCAGCACGTCGAGGTCGAGGTGATGGCCGCCGAGACGCTGGTCAGCGCCTTCGGGGGAGAAGGCGAGCTCAGCCCGTTGGACAACCCCGAGGAGCGCATCGGCACCGTGGGAATCCAGCCCAGCTCTCCGGCGGCGGTCGTCGGGGTCGCGCCCGGCTCCCCGGCATTTCGCGCGGGCCTGCGCACGTTCGACGTGGTCACCCACGTGGCGGGCAAGTCGGTCAGTCGCTACGTAGACCTCGAGGCGGAGCTGGCCCAGAACCACGGCGAGACCGTTCCGGTGACGTACCAGCGCCCGCAGGCAGTGGACCAGGCGCTCGGCGGCTACGCGAGCGTGTACGTCTTCGAGGCTGGTGTGGTCGCGCTCACGCCCCTGCCGCTCGGGCCGAGCCTGCTGAACAGAACGGGCATCGAGCTCGCGGATCTGTACGTGTCGGAGGTGCCGCGCAATTCCTACCTGTACCGCGCGGGGCTGCGGCCGGGGGACAAGGTCTTGCGGCTCGACGACGAGGAGATGCCGGCCTGGTCCACCTTCCGCGAGCGGCTCTGGGCTCAGCGCGACCGCCCCCATCGCATCGAGTACCTTTCCGGGCGGGACGGTCGGCTGCGCTCGGGGACGTTTCAGATGCGCCGCGAAGAGTTCACCGACGAGCACGGCCAGACGTTCGCTCGCTACGTCTTCGGCGTTCGCCATTGGGTTCCGCTGGCGCCCGCCGGCTGGGTCGAGCACCCCAGCCCGATCCGCTACGCGCTCAGCAAGGCGATCGCCGAAACGGTGGACGTGACGCGCTTCACGTTGATCGGGATGCGGCGACTGGTGCAGGGGCGGCTCAGCCTCAACGAGCTATCCGGTCCAATCACCATCTACGAGGTGGCCGGTGAGGAGGGGCGCAAGGGAACGGATTACTTCATCTGGGTGATGGCGCTCATCAGCATCAACCTCGGCCTCTTCAACCTACTTCCGATCCCCGTTCTGGACGGGGGGCACTTGATGTTTTTCTCCTTGGAGGCACTCATGCGTCGCCCGCTGCCCATCCGCGTCCGTGAAGTGGCGCACATCGTCGGGATGACGATCGTCGTTTCCTTGATGGCCGTGGCCTTCAAGAACGACGTGGAAAAGCGTTGGGACGTGGTCGTCGGCCAGGTGCGCGAGCTGACTGGCTGAATTTCGATGAAACACTCCGAGAGCAAGCGCGGCCGCCCGCGGCCGCCCGCGCCGGCGCCGAAGGGAAAGCGCCGTGTTGCCGGCGGTCGTGCCGCGCAAGGCGTGGGCGAGCCCACGAGCCCACCCGCCGAGGGTCGCCGCAGACCTCGGGCGGATCGGGCGCCGCGCGGGGGAAGCCGCACCGTCGCGGCCCGGGTCGTGCTGCGCACGATTTCCGAGGGAGCGTTTCTCAGCGACGCCCTCGACGCGGAGCTGGCGCGCAGCCAGCTCGCCCCTCGCGACCGGGCGCTGGCCACCGAGCTGAGCTACGGCGTCGTGCGCCTCTGGCAGCCGCTCGCCGAGCGGCTCGAAGCGCTGGCTCCGCGGGGCGTGGCCCGGGGCGATCTCCTCTCGCAGGCGCACCTTTCGGTGGCGGCCTACCAGTTGCTCGCTCTGGACCGAATCCCCGCCTTTGCGGCGATCGACGAGGCCGTCTCCGCGTTGCGCCGGGTGCGGGGCGCCCGCGTGGCGAGCTTCGCCAACGCCATCCTGCGGCGGCTCTCGCAGCAACCTCCGCTCGATCGGCGGTGGGCGGCGCGGCGCTGCGTGCCGGCGTGGCTGCTCGAGGCCCTCGAGGGCTCCGTGGGCGCCGAGGAGGCTCTGGCGCTGCTCGGAGCCCCCCCTGTCGAGCCCCAGGCGGAGCCGGGTCTCGAGGCGGAGCCGGGTCTCGAGGCGGAGCCGGGTCTCGAGGTGGAGCCGGGTCTCGAGGCGGAGCCGGGTCTCGAGGTGGCCTCGGGTTCGCCGCCCCGGTCCGGGCGCGGCGCGCTGGCTCACCGGGGCTTGTGCGTTCGGCTGGCGAAGGGAGCGGAGGGCGACCCTCCCCCGTGGGCTGCTCGGGCGTGGCCCGGAGCCCTCGTGCCCACGGCTCTTTGGTTGCCGCCCCTGGGCGACCCGCGCAGCCTGCCCGGGTACCGGCAGGGGCGGTTCGTCGTGCAGGAGGAAGGTGCGCAGTGGGCGGCCTGGGCCCTCGGCGCGCGGCCTGGGGAGAAGGTGCTCGATGCCTGCGCGGGGCACGGGCAGAAGGCCTCGCTGCTCGCCGAGCACGTCGGGGAGGGCGGCGAGTTGTGGGTCAACGACGTGAGCGAGCGCAAGCTCGAGGCGCTGCGTCGCCAGTTCGAGCGCCTCGGCTTGCCGCGCCCGAAAAGCACCTGTCTCGATTTGACCGCGGGCGCTCCGCAGCTTCCCGACGACTTCGATCGAATCTTGCTCGACGTGCCGTGCACCGGCAGCGGGACGTTGCGCCGGCGCCCGGAAATCGCGCGCAGACTCTCGCCGGAGGATCCCGGGCGGCTCGCCGCGCAGTCGCTCGCGATGTTGCAGCACGCAGCCAGCCGGCTGCGCCCCGGCGGCAGGCTCGTCTTCGTCGTTTGCAGCGTCCTTGCCGAAGAGTGTGAGCGGGTGGTCGAGCGTACGACCCCGCGGCTCCGCCCGGCGCCCTTCGAGGCCCCGATAGCCCGCGCGATTGCCGGCCCCGACGCGACGCACTGCCGCCTGCTGCCGTCGGCCCATGGCACGGACGGCTATTTTGCAGCCTCGTTCGCGCGTTCCTGAAGCGCGGGCCGGGCGCCGTCGATCGCGCGGGCGTGCGGGCTCTCTGGCAGCTCGAAATCTCGTCGCCAGGCGCCGCGCGGGTGTTCGCGCTTTCGCGGCGCCCCCCGGTCGTGGCCGGCTCGTTTTCCCGTTTGCCGCGCTCCGCCGGGCCGCGCTTCGCCGCCGGATCGGTGCCGCCGCGGCGGCACCAGGTCGACACGGCCGAGTCGCGGTGTAAGCTCCAGCATGCATGGCTAGTCCCGATCCGTCCTCCATCCAGAAGCTCGGCACGGCCGAGAACAACCCTCTGCTGCAGCTCGGTTTCGACCTGCCCTTCGGCAAGCTGCGCCCCGAGCACATCGAGCCGGCCGTGGCAGCCTTGCTCGCCCAGTCGAGCGCCAATCTCGAAGCGATCGAGAGCGCCTCGGGCCCGGCAACCTATCAAAATACCTTCGAGCCGCTCGATCGAGCCACCGAGCTTCTGGAAATCGCCATGACGGTGGTCGGGCATTGGGAGTGCGTGGACACGAGCCAGGAGCTTCGCGACGCGTACAACCAGGTGCAGCCCGAGGTCAGCGCCTTCTACTCGGGTATTCCCTTGCGCCCGGCGCTGTGGCGCCGCATCGGAGAGGCTGCGGCCGCCGCGGCCGGCGACGTGTCCCTTTCCCCCACCCAGAGGCGCTTCGTCGAGCGCACCGTCGAAGACTACCGGCGCGCGGGAGCCGACCTGGGCGACGCCGAAAAGGCCCGCCTCCAGGCGATCAGTCGCGAGCTTTCGACGCTCACGTCGCGCTTCGGGCAAAATGTGGTCGCGGCGACGGGGGCCTACGAGCTGATCGTCGAGGACGAGAGTCGCCTCGAGGGCCTGCCTCCCTCTGCCCGGGAGGCGGCGCGCCACGGCGCCGAGGCCCACGGCAAGCCGGGCTACCGCTTCACGCTCCAGGCGCCCAGCTTCCTCGCGCTCGTCACCTACGCGAAAGACGCCGAGCTGCGGCGGCAGATATACGAGGCCTTCGAGTCCCGGGCCGCGACGGGCCAATACGCGAACCCCCCGCTGATCACCGAGATTCTCCGGCTGCGGGCGGAGCAGGCCAAGCTGCTCGGCTTCGCTGATTTCGCCGACCTCGTCCTCGAGGATCGGATGGCAAAGACGGGCGCGGAGGCGCGAAAATTCGTCGACGATCTGGCGAAACGGAGCCGGCCCGCATTCGAGCGCGAGGCGCGCGAGCTGCTCGACTTTCGGCGGAGCCTCGAGGGGCCGGAGGCGCCCGAACTCGAGCGCTGGGATGTCGCCTACTACGCCGAAAAGCAGCGCGAGTCGCTGTACGCGTTCGACACCGAGCAGCTGCGGCCTTACTTCCCCTTGCCCCGCGTGGTCGAAGGGCTCTTCGAGACGGCGCGGCGGCTCTACGGAGTCTGCGTCGAGCCGAACACCACGCTATCGAAGTGGCACGAAGACGTGGTCGCCTACGACTTGCGAGACGCGGATGGGACCCACCTGGCGTCCTTCTACGCCGATTGGTATCCACGCCCCGCCAAGCGTGACGGGGCGTGGATGAACTCGCTCATCGCGGCGGCCGTGGCCCCGGCGACCGCGCCTCGTCAAGGCCTCGGCGGCGGCCGGCAGCTCGGGCTGATTTGCGCCAACGTCACACCGCCGGTCGGGAAAAAGCCGGCGCTGTTGACCCACCGTGAGGTGGAGACACTCTTCCACGAGTTCGGTCACCTCCTGCACCACTGCCTCAGCAAGGTGGAGGTTCGGCACTTCGTCGGGGCGAACGTGGCTTGGGACTTCGTCGAGCTGCCCTCCCAAATCATGGAGAATTGGTGCTGGGAGGAGGAGGCGCTTTCGCTGTTCGCGGCCCACTACGAGACGGGTGAGCCACTGCCGTCGGCGCTGCTCGAGAAGATGAAACGGGCGCGCACCTTCCGCGAAGGCACGGCGACCATTCGGCAGCTCGGCTTCGCCACGCTCGACCTCGCGCTGCATACCCAGTTCGATCCGGACACGGACGATGTCCTCGCCTTCGCCGTCCAGGTCTCCGCCCCCTTCGTTCCGGCGCCCCTGCCGCCCTCGCACGCCAGCGTCGCCTCGTTCAACCACCTGTTCTCGAGCCCCGTGGGGTATGCCGCCGGCTACTACTCTTACAAATGGGCAGAGGTGCTGGACGCCGACGCCTTCACCCGCTTCAAGAAGGAGGGGGTGTACAGTCGGGCCGTGGGGGAGGCGTTTCGGCGCTGTATCCTCGAGCGAGGCAACAGCGCTGATCCGATGGAGCTCTACGAGAGCTTCATGGGCCGGCAGCCCTCGATGGACGCATTGCTCGAGCGCTCGGGCCTCAAGCAAGCCAGCTGAGAGGCCGGGGAAGATGTCGCTGCCTTTTCTCGGTCACGGTGTGGGGCTTCGCGTCCCGCACTACGGCCTCGCGCTGCGCGAAGGGCTCGACGTGGACTGGATCGAAGCCATCACCGAGAACTTCTTCGGAGGCGGCGGTCGCCCGCGCGCGGTGCTCGAGCGCTTGCGGCGGGACAAGCCGTTGGTCCTGCACGGCGTTTCGCTGGGCATCGGCTCCCCCGACGCCCCCAACCTCGGCTACCTCGAGCAGGTCCGCGCCCTGTGCGAGGCACTCGAGCCGGCGTGGGTGAGCGATCACCTGTGCTGGACCAGCCTGGGTGGGCACTACTCGCACGATCTGTTGCCCCTGCCCTACACCGCGGAGGCGCTCGCGCGGGTCGTCGAGAACGTCGACCGCGTGCAGAATTTTCTGGGGCGCCCGCTGGTGCTCGAGAACGTCTCCAGCTACGTCGGATATTGCCAAAGCGAGATGCCCGAGTGGGAGTTCTCGTCGCTCGTCGCGCGCCACTCGGGCTGCTACTTGCTGCTCGATCTGAACAACGTCGTCGTCAGCGCCTACAACCACGGTTTCGACCCCGACGAGTATCTGATGGGCGTCCCCGGCGAGCGCGTGGCGCAGTTTCACCTGGCGAACCACACGGATCGCGGGACGTACCGATTCGACGATCACCGCGGCCCGGTGCCCGGCGAGGTCTGGTCGCTGTACGAGCGGGCTCTCCGCCGCTACGGGCCGGTCTCCTCGCTCGTGGAGTGGGACGAGGACGTACCGAGCTGGGAGCTGTTGCGAGCGCAGCAGCGGGAGGCCGGGCGTCGTGCGCGCGACGTGCTCGCCGCGGCCGGGGGCGCGTGAATGGATCTCGATTCGATACAGCGGCTCTTCTTCGAGGCGATTCGCTGGCCCACGGGCGTTCGTGACTTTCTGGAGAACGCCGACGAAGGGACGCGAAGGGCCTTCGCGCAGACCTTCCGGCAGACGGCGGAGCTTTCGAGCGTCGACCGCGTCTCCGTCTACGCAAACTCGTACTTCCACCGCCTGCTCGGGGCGCTGAAAGAGATGCTGCCGCGGCTAGCGGCCGTGTGCGGCGAGACCGCGTTCCACAATCTCGTTACGGACTACGTGCTGCAGTGCCCCTCGACGAGCCCGGATCTGCGACGCTACGCGGATCGGTTTCCGCGGTTCGTCGGCGAGCACGCTCTCGGGGTGGCGCATCCGATTCTCGCGCCGCTAGCGACCCTCGAGCTGGCGCTCAGCGACGCGCTGGACGCTCCCGACGGCGATCCGGTTCGGGTCGAGCGGCTACTCGACTTCGCTCCCGAGGCCTGGCCAGCGCTTCGGTTCGAGCTCTCGCCCCCGACCCGTCTCGTTGTATTCGCATGGGATTTCGATGCGATCGCGCAGGCGTGCGAGGCCGGGCGCGGCGAGCGAGTGCTGTCGTCGCCCGGCCCGGCCCCGGCCGTTGGCCAGGGCGGCGCGGCCCAGGAGCCGCTGTGGCTGGTGGGGCGCCGAGCGCATCGGGGTTACGCCAGGCGCTTGGGCGCCGCGGAAGCCGAGGCACTGGTCGCCATCGCCCGAGGAGAAGCGTTCGGGAGCGTGTGTGACGAGCTGGGGCGGCGAGGGGCCCGAATCGATGCCCCCGCGCTCGTCGGCTACCTGCGGCAGTGGATCGATGCCGAGATCCTCTGCTGGGCGCGCGACCCGGGCACCGAGCTTCGGCACGGCTAGCGCGTCGCCAGAAAAACCAAGCGTTTCGCTCGTTGCCGGCCCGGGGGGTGAAGAGCCGCCGAGCGGCGGGAGTCGGCGCGCCTCGGCGCGACTTCTCGGCGTCAGTCAGCGCGATCCGCGCCGTGCGCCGCAACCTCCGGGCCGCCGAAGGCGCGCTGCCGCTTTGGGGCACTGCCCCGATGAGCAACCATCGCGCCCATCGAGGACGGCGCTCGGGCCCGGGAGAATTGCTTGCGGTTCGGCGCGCGCCGACTTTTGGTGTTAAGTTTTTCGCGCGAGCGCCGCCGCCGGGGTAAAAAGCCCCGGGGTTATCCGCTCGGCAGGTGGTGTTGTGTTTCGAGGTCCGGTGCGCGATAGGTTTTCGGGGAGTGGTGAAATGGGTCCTGTCGCGCGCGGGGGGCTCCGAGGCGCGCCTCGCTGGGCCGCGCTGGTGTGCATCGTCGCGAGCGGCCTCGGCTGCGGCGGCGGCGGCAGTGAGCCGGGGCGGACGCTGCTCTTCGGCGGAGAAGGGGGCGGCGGCGCCAGCGGGGGCGGCGCTTCCGGCGGTTCGGATCCATTTACCGGCGTCAACTTCAACGAGCCGGATCCGGGCGAAGGCCGGTGTGAGGGCTGCGGTCCGGACGCTGGCGCCGGAGCGGGAAGCTTGTGCGGCAATGGAGCCCTGGACGAAGGCGAGCAGTGCGATGATGGCAACGCGCAGCCCGGCGACGGCTGCAGTGGCCTTTGCAACCTCGAGCCCAATTTCGAGTGCAGCGAGGCCGGCGCGGAGTGCCAGTCGACCATCGTGTGCGGCGACGGGGTCGTCGCGGGCGGGGCCGAGAGCTGTGACGACGGCAACACCGAGCCGGCGGATGGTTGCTCGGCGCAGTGCCGCGTCGAGGCCGGCTTCGGCTGTTCCACGGCAACCGACGGCAGCAGCAGCTGTGACCGGCTCGAAGAGATTGTCTGCGGGGACGGGATCATCAGCGAGGGGGAGGGGTGTGACGACAACGGAACCGCGCCCGGAGACGGCTGCTCCGAGCAGTGCGTCGTCGAGGCCGGCTTCACTTGCCCGACGGCGGGTGTTTCCTGCGAGCCCATCGAGCGCTGCGGCGACGGGTTTCTGAGAGACGGCGTCGAAGAGTGCGACGACGGGGGCACGGTGCCGTTCGACGGCTGTCGCGCCAACTGTACCCTCGAGCCCAACTTCGTCTGCGCCACGCCGGGGCAGCCCTGCGTCTCCACGGTGGTCTGTGGGGACGGCGCCATCACGGGCAACGAAACCTGCGACGACTCTCAAGATCCTCCGGTGGCAGGGGATGGCTGCAGTGCCAGTTGCCAGGCGGAGCCGGGCTTCAGCTGCACCGTCGGGGGCGTGCCGGCGCCCGGGCCGTGTACCCCCCAGCCCGTGGAGCGCTGCGGGGACAACGCCCTGGCCTCGACCGAATTCTGCGACGACGGGGACCTGGAAAATGGCGATGGCTGCGACGAGCGCTGCCGCGTCGAGGCCGGCTTCGATTGCACCGGCGAGCCAAGTGTGTGCCGGGAAGTGTCCTTCTGTGGCGATGGGATCGTCACGGCCGTGCTGGGGGAGCAGTGTGACGACGGCGGGCTGTGCCAAGGCGGGGACGACGACGGAGACCCGTGCTTGTCCTCGGAGGACTGCCCCGGCGGGAGCTGCGCGGGGGTCGGTGGGGACGGCTGCAGCGCCGGGTGCCGGGTCGAGGCCGACTTCGCCTGCCCCACGGCGGGCGCACCGTGCGAGTCGACCATCGTCTGCGGAGACGAAATCGTCAGTGGGGACGAGACCTGTGACGTGCTGGCTAGCGCGGGCTGCAACGACTGCCAGGTCCAGCCCGGCTTCGTGTGCACCGGCGGCGTTTGCTTGACGGTTTGTGGCGACGGCATTCGCAGCGGCCGGGAGCGCTGCGACGACGGCGGGCAGTGCGATGGGGGCGGCAACGACGGCGCTCTCTGCACGGACGCCGTCGACTGCCCGGGCGGGACCTGTGTCGCCGTCGGAGGCGATGGCTGCGGGCCCGATTGCCGGCTGGAAGAGGGGTTCAAGTGTGAAGGGCTCACGCCGGATACGTGTGAGCCCACCACGTGCCAGGACGGCACGCCCGAAGGCACCGAGCAGTGCGACGACGGCAACGACGTACCGTTCGACGGCTGCGACGACCTGTGCCGCATCGAGCCCTGCCGCGATCGGGGCGACGGCCGCGGGTACACCTGCGACGAGCAGTGCGGAGACGGAATGAAGTTTCCGGACGAGGCCTGCGACGACGGCAACACGGAGGACGGCGATGGCTGCTCCGCGAGCTGCCAGCTGGAGCCGGGCTTCGAGTGCACGAACGAGGTCGCCGCGCTGGGCGACCAGATCGTCCTGCCCGTGGTGTTCCGCGACATGCTGGAGACGCATCCTCAGTTCGAGATCGACCCGGGCTCCGGCGGGGTGATGACGGGCATCGTCGAGGTCGGGCTCGGGCCGAACGGAAAGCCCGTCTACAATCAGGGCTACTCGATTTCACTGCCGGACGTGTGCGGCGGCGACGTACGCGCGCTGACCATGGACGGGCCGAGCGGGTCCACGGCGCCCGCTGGCGGCACGACCTCGGCGTGCAACGCGTCGACCTTGACACCCGAAGAAGCGGCGGCGGCGTTCGAGCAGTGGTACCTCTCGGACCCCGACGGCCTGGTCAATCGAGAAATCATCGGCGCGTTGGTGCTCGACGAGATCGCCGACGGGGTGTTCCAGTTCTCGGAGACGGGCGAAAATCAGCAGTTCTTCCCCCTGGACGCCCAGGGCTTCGGCAATCAGGGGCGCGACAACAACTTCCACTTCACCAGCGAGGTTCGGCAAGCCTTCCTGTTCGACCCGGCGAGCCCGCCCACGCTCACCTTCCGCGGAGACGACGACGTCTGGGTGTTCGTCGACGGCGAGCTGGTGCTCGATCTCGGGGGCATCCACGGTGAGCGCACCGGGCGCGTGATCCTCGACGGCGCGAGCTCCGAGGCCTGCATCGGCCCGAACGGCGAGGACGTGGACGTATTCGGGACCGATCCCGACGTGCAGTGCGCTCCGGTCGCCGCGCTCGACCCGAACGCGGTCCACGAGATCGCGGTGTTCCAGGCGGAGCGGCACGTCACTCAGTCGAACTATACGCTCACGCTCGAGGGCTTCAACGCGCCCATCACCACTTGCGTGAGCGTGTGTGGCGACGGCGTGGTCACGGCCGACGAGGCTTGCGACTGCGGCACGGCGGGCGGGGCGGGCACGTCGCCGGCGTGCAACGGCGGCGAGGGCAACCAGCCGCCCGGCAGCTACGACGCCTGCGATACCAACTGCCAGCTCGGACCGCTTTGCGGGGACGCCGTCGTGCAAGGCGCTTTCGAGGAGTGCGACAATGGTCTAAACACCTCGACCTACCAGAACGCCCCCGGCGATTGCGCCGCGGGCTGTTTCTTGCCGGCGTTCTGCGGCGATGGCCAGATCCAGGGCGTCGCCGGCGAACAGTGCGACGAGGGCGGCAACAATCAGCCTCCCGGCAGCTACGACGCCTGTGACACGAACTGCCAGCTCGGCGAACGCTGCGGCGACGGGGTCGTGCAAGCGGGTGAAGGCGAGCAGTGCGATGACGGGGTCAACAACGGATCGGCTGGCAGCCCGTGCCTCGCCGACTGTACCCTGCGCTGCGGCAACGGCGTGGTGGACCAGGGAGAGGCCTGCGACCTCGGTCTGGCCAACAACACCGGCGACTACGACGGCTGCAACGCCAACTGCACGCTGCCCCCGCGCTGCGGCGATGGCATCCCGGATGCCGCGTTCGGCGAGGCCTGTGACGACGGGTTGAACGATGGCAGCTACGGCACCTGCGCGCCGGACTGTGTGCTCGGGCCCTTCTGCGGCGACGGCACGCTGCAGGAGGCGTCCGGGGAGCTGTGTGATGCGGGCCCCGACAACCAGGTGGACGGCTACGGCCCCGGGATTTGTAGCACCCAGTGCCGCCCGGCTCCGCGGTGCGGGGACCGCCAGGTCAACACCGCCAAGGGCGAGGTGTGCGACGACGGCGTCAACGATGGTGCGCCCGGCTCGTGTGCGACCGACTGCCGCGGCGCCATCCCGCTCGACACCTGCGGCGACGGGGTCGTCAACGCCGGCGAGCAGTGCGACCTCGGCAGCAACAACGGCGTGGTCGGCTCGGGATGCGATGCGCGCTGCCAGGCCGCCTGCGGCAACGGGGTCGTGGACGGCGAAGAGCAGTGTGACGACGGGGTCAACGACGGCAGCTACGGCACCTGCAACCCCGATTGCACGTTGGCCGAGTTCTGCGGCGACGGGACCCAGAACGGTCCGGAGGCGTGCGACGACGGCGCGGCGAACCTGGCCGCGGCGAGCGCCTATGGCGACGGTCTGTGCACGACCCAGTGCGCGGTCGCACCTCGTTGTGGCGATGGCCGCGTCGACGCGGTGCCCGGCGTGTTCACCGAGACCTGTGACAGCAGTCCGGGGTGCAACAACGCCTGCCAGCCGATTCAGTAGTGGCTCCCTCGGGTCGTCGGAGGCCGTGCTGGCGGGTCAATCGGCCTGAAGCCGTCGATTCTCGGCGGAACGGTGGGGACGGAGAGCTTTCGGCCCTTCCTGGCCGGCGCAAAACATCGTAACCCGAAGCGCGCGCGGCGCGTGGCCGCACCAGCCGGGAGGATCACCATGAGCAAGAGCCGCCGACCCCTGATCGCGGGTAACTGGAAGATGAACAACGGCGCCCAGGATGGGCTCGACCTCGCCAAGGCGATTGCCGCCGAAGCCGGCGGGATTGACAACGTGGACGTGGTGGTGTCACCGCCCGCCACGATCCTGGCGCAGGTGGCGCAGGTCGTCGGGAGCGCCGTGGGCGTGTCGGCGCAGAACGTGCACTCCGAGCCCAGCGGCGCCTACACGGGTGAGCTCAGCACCAGCATGTTGCTCGCGGCAGGGTGCAAGTGGGTCATCATCGGCCACAGCGAGCGCCGCCAGTACTTCGGAGAGACCGACGAGAGCGTGGCGGCCAAGACGCGGGCGTCTCAAGAGGCGGGGCTGATCCCGATCGTCTGCGTTGGCGAGACCCTCGAGGAGCGCGAGGCGGGCAAGACCCTCGACGTAGTCAACCGTCAAGTGGACGCATTTCTCGAAATCATTGCGAAAAATCCTGGAGTGGCGGCCATCGCGTACGAGCCGGTCTGGGCCATCGGCACAGGCAAGGTAGCCACCACGGAGCAGGCTCAAGAGGTGCACGCAGCCATTCGGCGGCGGCTCTCCAACGCCAGCGACGAGTTGGCGGACACCACTCGGATCTTGTACGGAGGCAGCGTCAAGCCGGACAATGCGGCAGGCCTGCTGGGCTGCCGGGACATCGACGGGGCGCTGGTGGGCGGGGCTTCGCTCAAGGCGGCGAGCTTCCTCGGCATCGTTTCTGCCGCAAAAGAAGCGTGAACGAAGAAATCTCATGGCCGAACTCGTCGAGACTCCGATTACCGTCATCCACGTCGTCATCTGCTTGCTGCTGATGCTCGTGATCCTCATCCAGCCCGGCAAGAGCGGCGGGCTGGGTGCGGCGCTGGGGGGCTCGGGCGCGCAGCAGCTTTTCGGAGGCCGGGGGGCGGGCAACTTTCTCACGCGCACGACGTGGATTGGAGTCACGCTGTTCTTCTCGACGAGCACGGTGTTGGCCTACATCGCAACCTCGACGGGTGATTCCCTGGAGGACGTCGCGGCCGAAGCCGAGCAGCCCTCGGAGCCTCGCGTGGTGGCCCCGCCGGCGGCCGAGGGGTCGACCGCTTCTGGTGAGGAGGCCGCTGGTGGCGAGGGAATCGCCGGGCCGTCTCCGGGGGACCCGGCTGCCGGCGAGCAGGCCGAGGGTGCATCCGGGGAACGCCCGGCCGCCGAAGAGGGCTCTGAGCCCGGGGCCGCTGGCTCGTCCACCGCGGATTGAGCGGCTCCTCCGGGTTCCTTGCGGCAAGGCCTGGAAGGGGCCGAGACACGCTCGCTGTGAGAGTTTCTTGCCCGGGGGGGCCCCACGCGCCCGGGGGGGGCGGGGACGGCTCCTGCGCCACCTCTCGGGGTCGGCGCCGCTGGCGGCAGCGCGCGATTCGATTGGAATCGAAACCGCGCCGGGGCGGCCGCCTGGACCTACCGCACTTTTGGCCCAGGTGAGGCGGCTTGGCTAATCTCGCGCCGATGGCCAAGCGCATTTTCCAAGGCATCGTGCTGTTCTTCGCCCTGTACGCGTTTGCGTTCATGCCCCTGGGCAGGCGGACGGCGCTCGAGCACGTGCGCGCGGTGTTGACCTCTCCCCAGGCGCGTCAGGCCGCGACGGAGCTCCAGGGCGGCGCCACCAAGCTGGTTCAGAAGCTCCGCGGTGAAGCCGAACAGCTGCGCGAGCCGCCCCCCGCCGCTCTGCGAAAGCCGGCTCCCAAATAGCTTCGACGACTGGCTTTGGGGGGTGACGCGTCCGCCCGCCCGCCGAGCGCGGTGTCGCTGCTGTCGGCGCCGCGACGAGCAAGCAATCTTGCGGTGACGCTTTCGGGGGTGAGCGTTCGCTTTCCGTCGGGCGGACTGGACCTGCTGCCCACGCGTCGCGTCGGCGCGCGATCCCGGCGCGGAGGGAGGACGCTGCCCCGGACGGCTCGAAGGACGAGTTTTCGAGCCGTCTGGTGTGCTTCCTCGGCAGCGGTCGGCGTATTTCTCGGTGAAATGCGAGTTCCCTCGCGTGGAGTTGCACCGTGGGCTTCGTCCGTGGTCGAAATGAGCTAGCTGACCGGGGCCAGAAACTTATACGTGCTCGAGCCGTTGTTCGTGCGAGGGCACGGCAGAGCGTTGCGCCCGCGAAGAAGAGACATTGCTGCTCGGGGGGGGCGAAGACCTTTCACGGCGTGGTGAGCGAAGGAAGCCTTCGGGGCTGCGGCGGCCGCTTCTGTCGTGTTCACCTCCACCGATTGACCTCGGGGCAGCGAAGCGGGGCTGGCGATCGGCCCCAACGATGGTGGAACAAGAGGGCCGCGACGACACCCGGGTCGTGGCGGAGCCAAGAGCACTTGCAAAGAAAGCCCACTTCGAGCGGAGGCTCGGCGAGCCGGCGTCGGGGCAAAGGGAGGCAGTGTGAACGTATCGAACAGGTCTTGCGCAGCGGTCGTGCGCTCGCTCAGCGGAGTCGTGGTATGCGGCGTGGTCGATCTGGCCAGCGGTCGCCTGCTTGCCATTCACCGCTCCAGCTCGGCTCCGCGCCAGCCAGAGGATGCGCGTATCGTGGCGACGCTGTATCGGCTCTTGAATCTCGAAATCGCGTTTCCTCGCGAATGCGCGGGCTCGGCGCCGCGCGAGACGCTCGTCGAGGTACACGTCGCGCTCGGCGAGCACTCGTGCTTTGCCGTCGACCTGGGCGGGCACAGGGGGCTCTTCTTGCTCCGCCGATCGCAGGAAGACCTGGCGGAGGCCTGGCGGCAACTTCGGCGGGCCCTCTCCCTGCTCGAGCAGCGAGCTTCGTGAGTCATGGCTCGGCCCCGTGAAGCCGGCGTGTCGGACTCCGAAGCGATGGGCGGCGCCGGAATCCGCGGCGCGGCCAGGGACGCGGGCAGGTTGCGTCAGACTCTCTGGGTCGTGGGAAACGAGCCGAGTCGGCGCGGGCACCTCGGGTATCGGCTGGGGGCTACCGAGCGGCTCGCCGTCGTCGGGCTTCGCTACGACGAGCTGCCCGCGATGCTCGTGACCGAGATGCGGGACGCTCTGGGCGGACCCGACGAGCCTCCGCCCAGCGGCGTGCGACGTCAGGTGGAAGAGGGCATCCGAGCGGTCATCGAACGGGACTACGAGAAGGCGACGGCTCTGCTGGAAATGGCGCTCGACGCCGACCCCGGCAATCGATCGGTGAGGCACCAGCTGCGCCGGCTGCGCGCGTTTCGGCGGGGGGGGATGCCAGGCGTCGTCGGGGGGCGCTCGGTGGCCGGTACCGCCACTGCGGTTCGCCGGCGGCGGGGCGCGCGTCGGTGGGTGCTGCGGCTCCGCCCAGGGCTCCACGGCAATCGGAGTCGTCGGGGTGCGATCCTCGGGCGGCCCCTCGGCTGGTAACGGTCGACGTCGGCACGGGCTGAGCGCGACGCAGGCTTCGACTTCGCCGCGCCTGACGGGGCCCCGGGCGGAAATGCGAGGGCGCGGCCCGGTCGAGCTCGCTCTGAAAACCTTCTCAATCGCCGCCGAGAGGGCTCGCGGGTGGGCTCCCGAGTCGACGTGTCGCTGCCGCGCCGCCGCCCGAGGGGGGGGGCCGGTGCGGATTGCTCGGGATCGCGGCGTGGAACGCCCGGCGGCGCCGGGAGCCCCTGGCGTTGCCTCGGCCGAATCGACAGCGGTGGCGGTAGGGTGGGCAGGTGTACGCGGGACGTGAAACACTGGGCGCTGCGCCCGGTGCGGGGGAGTCTCCGGCGAACGTCGAATCGAGGTCTCCCAGTTCGCGCGGACGTTGCCCTGCCGCGGCGCCGGGGCGCCCGCTGCGGCTCGAAGCTCGGTGGAATGGTTGCCGCGCGCGCCCGCGTCTGCGATCGTTTCCGCGGGATTGTGGAAAGGCTTCGGCGTTCGAGTTCTCGGAGCGCAGCGGGCGGAGTCGGCGAGGGGCGACGCCTTTCGTGCGCGGCGCGGTGAGGGTTTCGAGGCTGGGTCACCAAGGGGAGTTTGTCGGCCGAGAGGGCGAGCGCTGTCCGCGCACGAGCACGGGTCGATGGGAGGTGGGGGATGAGCCAAGGATTCGACGCGCTGGAGCAGCGGCTCTGTCGATTTCAGCACCGCGCGCGCAACACGATGCAGCTCGTGTGTGCGCTGGTCGACGAGCTGCGCGGCTGTCACGTCGAGGCCGGCCGCGTCGACGAGCTCTCGCGAGCGGTGCGGGTTGCATTTCTGCTCGAGGAGGCCACCTGGGACTGCCTCGAAGGGAACGTGGCGATGGAAGCGTTTCTGTCCTCCGTCGTCCAGGCGGCATTGCTCGAAGGCCCTGGCTGCGACCCCGACGCGACCGGTGTGGACGTGCTGCCCAGGACTCTGACGGTGAGTCCGCAGTCCGCGTTCGCGCTCGGCATCGCCCTGGCTGAAATCTTGGCGGCCTCGGCGGGGGATGGTTCGTGGACTGCCACCCTCGAGGCGAGCGCTTCCGAGTACCGATTGTTCGTGGGCGCCAAAGGGGAACGGCGCCTGGGCGTGCCACCGCCTACCGCTCGGCGATTCGTCGAGGCTCAGCTCGCTTGGTGCCGGGGCACGCTTTCGGCGAGTGCGCACACGTTCCTGGTCAGGCTGCCCCGCGGTTGAGGCAGCGCGCCCATTTCCCCGGGGAGTCGACGACGGGGCGAGCCCCCCTCCACGGCCCGACGCCGCTCTTTCGGGCTCCCGGGCGCCACCCCGGGGGGAGCGCTCGGGCGTGCCGGGGGGACCGTTTGGCTCAGGCCGAGCGTGCCCCGGCAAGCTTGCCGAGCAACGCGACCTGAGACTTGACGCGGAGCTTGACGAAAACGCTCTTCAAGTGGTTGCGCACGGTGTTCGGAGACAAGCCCAATGCCTTCGCAACCTCCTGCGTGTTCGCGCCGCGAGAAAGCTCCAGCACGACTTGCCGCTCGCGTGGGGAAAGGCTTGCGAGCTCGTCCGCGCCGAGATTTCCCAACGCGTTGCTGGAGCCCTGCAGGGATGGACCGACCGGGCCATCCCGGATCACGGATTTCAAATTTGCAAGGTGCGCGCTGAGTGCCTTGGCGGACTGCTCCGCCTCGTCGAGAGACCGAAGCAGGCGAGCGCGGTACACGCCGCGATCCAGGCACTGGAGTAGCTCTTCGATCTGCGGGGGCTTGGTGAGGTAGTCGACGACACCCAGGCGTACCGAGCGAATTGCCGTGGCAATACTTGGTCGGCCGGTGAGAATGACAACGGGAGTCAATGGGCGTTCGCTCGAGACCAGCCCCAGCAGCTCCAAGTCGCGATTGCCCGGCATTTCGATGTCGAGCAACACCACGTCGAACGGGCTCGAGGTCAGCGCGGTAGCGAACTCCTCCCCGCACTCCGCCGTGACGACGGAGAACCCCTCGTTCTTCAGAACCTTGCTGGTCGGCAGCAACACCGACTGCTCATCGTCCGCGAACAGAACGCGACCGCGCCCAACGGTTCTTTCGACGCCTGGCTCGTGATTCACAGTTCCCGGAGATTCGAAGTGGATGAGAAACGAGAGCAGAGACTACCAGAGGCTCGTCGCAGGCGGGTAGAGCGTGCGCGTGCGTGTGCGCACTTCATGGCCGGGACGGGTGACCCATGCAGCCGCCTTCGGGCGCGCTGGCGCGCATCACGGTGGGGGCCGCGCCGTGAAAGCGCTCCGTGAGGCATACGCGCGCGACGCACCGCTGGAAGCCGCGCGCTGCCTGCCCGCCTCTGGCGATGTTCGTGTGATCGATCGAGAGGGTAGTGCAAAATAGCTAACCCCATCCGGCCAGCGTAATTCCGAAATGTATCGGTTTTCGCAGAACGATCTTCGTCCGTGTTATTCATACTGTGAGCTGGGAAAGATGTGGCTCTGAAAGGTCATGCGCCTCGAGACTACTACAGGGACCATCGGTGACATGCGAGTCTTGATCGTCGAAGACGAGGGACTGGTCGCCGCTGATCTGGCGCGCCGCATCGCGGGCTTCGGGTATGAGGTCGTCGGCACCGCCGCTACGGCGGCGGAAGCCCTGGAGGCAGCCCGTGAAACCCGCCCGGACATGGTCCTGATGGACGTAAGCCTTGCCGGAGCGGGGGACGGGGCCACCGCCGCCATCGAGCTCCGCAGCAACTTCGACATTCCGAGTGTGTTTCTCACGGGACACAGCGACCGGCAGACAATCGAGCGGTGCCGGCAGGCGAGCCCGCTAGGTTACATCATCAAGCCGTATCATGCGACGCTCGAGGTTACGCTGCTGATGGCCTGCCAGCAGCTCTTGCTGATTCGCGGGCGGGAGCAGGCATTTCACCAGCGGGACCGAGCCAACGCCCGAGTCGCGAGCATTTTGCGGAATTCGGTTGACGGCGTCATCGGGCTCGATCCGCTCGGTCGCATCCTGCTCTTCAACCCACGTGCGGAGGCCATGTTCGGGCGCAGCGAGCAGAGCGCCCTGGGCAAGACGCTGGCTGGGTTTCTGATCGAAAGGGACATCTCCCGGCGGAGCTCGGAACGTCATTCCGGCAGTCTCCCCCCCAAGCTGCTGGCCAGGCCCAAGTGGCGCTACCAGGGGCTCCGGGGAGACGGCAAGGAGTTTCCCATCGAGCTGGTCGTTTCGAAAAATCCGGAGGGTGAGGATCCGGCCTACACGGCCATCGTACGGGATGTCTCCGAGCAGGAGAGGCTGCAGGAGCAGTTCATACGGGCGCAGAAGATGGAGGCGGTGGCTCTGCTCTCGTCCCACGTGATGCACGACTTCAACAACTTGCTGCTCGCGCTGCGGGCCAGCCTGTACCTGGTGCGAGATTTCGTGCACGAGGAGGGCAAGAGCTCGTTGGAAGATTGCGAGGCGGTGCTCGAGCAGGGCGCCGCGCTGACTCGCAGCCTGCTCGGGTTCTCGGCCGTTCGGCGGCGTGAAGTGAGCACTTTCAGCCTTCGAAAGGAGCTCGAGGAAGTCGTTGGCTTCGCCAAGCGCCTCCTGCCGAAGGAGATTCGGCTCGAGCGAAGCTATCCCGAAGCCGAGCTCAACGTGCGCATGGGCACGGGGGAGCTCACTCAGGTGCTGATGAATCTCATCATAAATGCTCGGGACGCCATTCCCGCCTCCGGGGGAACGATTCGCGTCGCCGTCGAGCTGCGCGAGGAAGGGTGGTGCGGCGTCGTCGTGAGCGACGATGGCGAAGGGATGCCTCGTGGCGTCAGCGAGCGCGCATTCGACGATTTCTTCACGACCAAGCCGCCTGGGCTGGGGACGGGCCTGGGCTTGCCGAGCGTACGGCACATTGCGATGGCGGCCGGCGGGACCGTTCATCTCCACTCGGCAGTCGGCAAAGGGACGTCGGTGGAGGTGCGGCTGCCTCTTCAGCTTCAAGGCGGAAAGGCAGCAGGGAGGGCGTCCCGCCGTGGCTTGCAGGAACCGGTATCCGTCGCGTGTGAAGACGAGCGCGTGAGCCGATGGCTGGTTCGCGTTCTCGACGACTCCGGCTACTGCCCGCTCGTGGCGGCTTCGCGGGAGGAAACTCTCCAGCACGTGCGAGCGGGGGCCGCCCGCTTGGTGGTCACCGATCTGAGGTGCTGGACGGGCGGCAACGAGCGGCTGCTTCAAGCCGAGGTGTGCAGCCCGCAGCTACCGGGCGGCGTGCTCGTGCTGTCTTCGGACATGGAAGTCGAAGCTCTCGATGGCGTGCGCTACTTGGAAAAGCCCTTCTCCTCTGTCGACCTACTGCGCGAGGTTCGCTGTGCGCTGGATGTCGGCCCCTGCAACTGCGAACGAGCCATCGCGCCCCGCGGCGAGGCCTGAGCCCCGAGCCGTTCGCCCAGCGCCGGGCGTCCGGGCTCCCCGGGGAAGATTCACTCCGAGCGCCTCTCCGTCACCAGGCGGTAGAGCGTGTTCGATGCCGCGTCCGTCCACGGAAATGGCACGAACCCGTCGCACCCCGAGCGAAACGCGCGCAGCACGCTCCCTCGCGAAACGTCGCTGGCGGTGACGACGATTCGAGTCGCTTCGGAGCTCCCGGGGCGCTCCAGCGCGCAGCAGGCTCGAAGCTGATGCGCGAGAGAGCCGTCGAAAGAGGATAGCGGGAGCACCGCCAGCGCGTAGCTGTCGCTCGAGTCGTCGCGTAGGCTGACGGCTAGCCCGCATTCTTCGTCGCTGACGACCACGTCGGGAATCAGGCCGAGACCGGACAGCTCTTGCACGAGTCGGCAGCGCCGCTGAAAGTCCGGCTCCAGGATCAGGGCGCGTTTCACGAGGCCACCGCCGTGCTCCCCGAGCTGCCGGGCGATTGCCCGCCGCCGCGTCCGCCTACGAACCGAGTCGTTGCCGGATCGTGCCCCGAGCGAGCGGCCGGGGGCGGCGCAGGCGAGCCTGCGAGCCCCCGGCTTGCCGGGCCCTTGGCGTCGGTATGCCCGGCCGCTGTGGTTCGTTCCCGCGTCGCCCCGGCGTTCCACCCGGCGCCGAGGTCTTCGGTCGAGAGTCGGTCGATCGGCTTGCCCACACAGCGAGCTAACGGCTGCGCGGGCGCCTCCGTGAAAGCCTCCAGGGCGCTTTTTCTCCGACGGGACCTGGGTCGCATGAGCTAGCCATTTCGGCTATGGGGCGCCCGGAGGGCTGAGGCGGACGCTGCAACTCTCGGCACAGCGACGCAGCGCGCGTGGCCGGCGTCTCACCGCGCCGGCGCCGCGCAGACCCTGGGACGTCTACTTTTCTGGACGCGGCGCGTCCGGGTGCTCGTTGTAGAACGCCTCTAGGCTCTCTTCGCTGATGCGGACCACCACCGTGCCCCGCCCGCTGACTTTGGCCTGACAGCCCAGGCGCGACGTCATCCGCACGTCGAAGGCCTTGTCGAGAATATCCTCCTCGTCTTCGCTTGCCTCCGTCAGCTCGTCCTCGCCCGACTCGACGTAGACGTGGCAGGTCGAGCAGGCGCAGACGCCCCCGCACGCGTCCCCTTCGGGGGCACCCACCTCGCGCGCCGCCTGCAGGATCGAGGTCCCTTCGGGGACTTCGACTTGCAGGCCTTGTTCTGAAAATTTCACGAGCGTCATCGAGCGTGACCCTTCTGGTGTTCGTCCACGTGCGCGTCGACTCCACGAGCGCCGGCCACCTCCCCGGCGATCTGAGAGACCTTCGAACCGGAAAGGGCGGTCGAGAAGGCGCGGTCCATGCGGCGCCCCGCCCAGGCGTGTGTGGCGTCGTCCAGCGCCGTGGTGAGGGCCTGGACCCGAGTTGCCGAGCTGCCCGCGCCCAGATACTTCTCGAGCTCCCGAATACACGTCTCGATCTTTTGCCGCTCGGCCGGCGCGAGCAGGTCACCGTCCGCCGCCAGGCCCTTCCGGGTCGCCGCCATCATGCGCGCGGCCTCCACCCGGGCCTCGGCGAGCCGGCGGCGCTCGAAGTCCTCTTCGCCGTGGTCGAGGGCATCCTCGAGCATCCGCTCCACCTCTTCGTCACTGAGACCGTACGTGGGCTTGACTTCCACGCGCTGCTCGACCCCGGTGGTCAGCTCTCTGGCTCGCACGGTGAGCAGCGAGTTTTCGTCGACGTCGAGGCTCACCTCGAGGCGGGCGTGCCCGGCGGGCAGCGGGGGAATGCCCTTGAGCGTGAAGCGCGCCAAGGACCGGCAATCCTGGGCGAGCTCCCGCTCTCCCTGAACGATGTGCAGCTCGAACCCGGTTTGGTTGTCGGCATAGGTGGTGAATGTCGCCTTGGCCGCCACGGGAATGGTCGTGTTGCGTGGGAGGATGCGATCCACCGCGCCTCCCATCGTTTCCACGCCCAGGCTGAGCGGGAGGACGTCGAGCAAGAGTGTCTCGCTCTCCTCCTTGCCGAGCTCCGTTGCCTGCAGGGCCGCGCCGTGAGCCACCACGAGCTCGGGGCTGATGCTGCACAGCGGCTCGTGCTGGAAGAGCTCGGCGACGTACTCTCGCACCGCCGGGGCGCGGGTGGAGCCGCCGACCAGAATCACCCCGTCCAAATCCGCCGCTTCGATCTCCGCGTCCCGCAGGGCGCGCCGGCAGGCTTTGCCCGAGCGCGCCAGGAGGGGCTCGATCCATGCGCTGAAATCGGCTCGGGTCAGCGAGAAGGTCAGCTCCCCGCCGCCTCGCTTTGCCAGTTGCAAGTCGACGCGCTCCGACTCGCTCAGACGGTGCTTGGCGTCTCGGGCCGTACCGAGCACGAGGCCCACGACGCTAGGCGGAGCCGTTTTCGGGTCGTCGAACCCCATCGCGACGAGCAGGCGGCTGGCAATCTCCCGGTCCATGTCGTCGCCGCCCAGGGCGCTGTCGCCTCCCGTGCTCCGGACCTGGAAGACCCCGTCGTCGAGCACCAAGACGGTGATGTCGAACGTGCCGCCGCCCAGATCGTAGACGGCGTACGTGCCGGTCGTCTTCTCCTGAAGGCCATAGGCCACGGCGGCTGCCGTCGGCTCGTTGAGCAGCCGCAGCACGTTCCACCCGGCGAGCTGCGCCGCGTCTCTCGTGGCCTGGCGCTGTGCGTCGTCGAAGTAGGCAGGAACCGTGATCACCGCCCCACCGACCGCGCGCAGCTGATCGACCGCGCTTTGCCGCAGACTGCGCAGGATGTCCGCGCTGACCTCGACCGGTGTTTTTCTCAGGCTGCCGTCGATGGCGAAATGGACGACCTTTTCCTGGGCGTCATCGCGCGGTTCGGCAAAGACATAGGTCCCGAGGGCGCGCGTCTGTGCGTCGCGTGCGCCTCGCCCCATGAATCGCTTCACGCTCGCGATGGTGCGCTGGGGCTCGCGCTCCACGTAGCTCTTCGCGGCCCTTCCCACGATGACCTCTCCGTGCGCCCCGTAGTAGACCACCGAGGGCAAAAGCGCGCCGCCGTCGCAGGTCGTGAGAGCCGTGGGCTGATCGCCCCGTACGTACGCGATCACGCTCTGGGTGGTGCCCAGATCGATGCCCACGGGCTGCGGAGGAGCTTTCGGGTCGAAAATGTCGAGGAGCATGGGATGTCGAGAGTGCGCGTGACCGCGTCGGGTTTGGGTGGCGGCTGCCACTCGGGTTGATGGGGGTGCGTCGCAGCGTCGCCCCCGTTCAGGCTCGGGTGCCGAGCGGCCGCCCTACAGCTCGTCTTCGATGGCGGCGACCTCGTCGCGGAAGCGTCGCACGTAGCGCAGCTCCGACACCAGCTCGACGGTCGCGCGCAAATCGGTGGCCGGCAGGGAGGGCCGCTCTGCGCTGTTGCTCGGGGCCGCTCGCAAAAGCGACGCGAAAGCCCGTTGCAGCTTTTCCTCCACGAGCTGCTGGCGCTGCTTCATCTTCGAGCCGAGGCCGCGGACCTTCGCCACGTCGGCGCTGCGCCGCGCCCCTTCGAGCTCTTCTCGCTGATCCATCATCTCCATCAGCAGAGAGGGCGGCGTGCTCGAGCGTTGCTCTTTGCCGCCGTCTACTCCGAGCAGCGCCAGCAAGGCTTCGGCTCGGGAAGCGGGATCCCGCAGGGTTCGATAGGCCTGGTTGATGTCCATCGCGCGGCTCAACGCTCGGCGCCGGTCCGCCGCGCTCTTGGAGGAGTGTTGATCCGGGTGCAGCGCCTTGTTCAGGTCGCGTTGCCGGCGCTCCAGCACGCTCGGCTCGAGAGCAAAGCACGGCTCGAGTCCGAGAATTTCGAAGGGATTCGACACGTAAATAGTCCCGCGCTCCAGGCAGGCTCGGCCGGCGGCTCTCCCTACGGATCGCGAGCCCCGCTGCGCCGCGCTCACCGAGGCTCAGCGCACGGTGAACGAGTGGCCGCAGCCGCAGCGAGTGGCCTCCTGGGGGTTCATGAATCGGAAGCCCTGGAACATGAGCGTGTTCTCGTACTCCAAGGTTGACCCCCCCAAATACAGCAGGCTCTTCTTGTCCACGTAGAATTTCACGCCATCGAGCTCGACGACTTTGTCCCGCGCTCTCGGTTCGTCGTCGGAAAACTCGATGACGTAGCTGAAGCCAGAGCAACCGCCGCCCTTGACGCCGAGCCGTACGGCCGCCTCCGGGGTGCCACGCTGGGCCAGGCGCTTCTTCGCGTAGGCGACGGCGGCCTCGGTGATGCGGATCTCACCGCGCGCGGGGCCCGCCCCGGGGAGGCCCGACTGCGCGACGGCCTTTGGGCTTTGATGAGAAGCCTCGGGCGCGACCTCGGATCGTGATTCCGACGAAATCGACATCGGCGTCACCTCAGCCTTCGCGAGCTGCGGGCGGGGCAGGGGCCTCGAGCGCACGCCGGGCTTCCTGCTTCTTTCGGTAGTCCTCGATCGCGCTCTTGATGGCATCTTCTGCCAACACCGAGCAGTGGATCTTGACGGGCGGGAGATTGAGCTCCTCTGCAATCTGGCTGTTCGAAAGCGCGCCTGCCTCATCCACTTTTTTGCCCTTGATCCACTCCGTGGCGAGGGACGAGGAAGCAATGGCCGAGCCGCAACCAAAGGTCTTGAACCGCGCATCCTCGATGACGCCCTGCTCGTTGACCTTGATTTGGAGGCGCATCACGTCCCCGCAGGCCGGCGCTCCCACGAGCCCGGTTCCCACGTCTTCGCTGGCGGCATCCAGAGAGCCGACGTTGCGTGGGTTTTCGTAGTGGTCGATGACTTTGTCACTATATGCCATGGTAGATTCTCGGCTTTCTCACGAGGGCAGGGCTCAGTGAGCCGCCCATTGAATGGATTTGAGGTCGATGCCCTGTTGGTGCATCTCGTACAGGGGGGATAGATCTCGAAGCTTTCGCACTTTCTCGATCAGCAGGTTGGCGACGTAGTCCACCTCTTCTTCGGTGTTGAAGCGGCCGAGGCCAAAGCGCAGTGAAGAGTGCGCCAGCTCTTCGTCGAGACCCATCGCCTTGAGCACGTAGCTGGGCTCCAGGCTGGCGCTGGTGCAAGCCGAGCCGCTGGAGACGGCAACGTCTTTGATGGCCATCATGAGACCCTCGCCCTCCACGAACGAGAACGAGAGATTCAAGTTGCCGGGGAGGCGATGCTTGGCGTCTCCGTTGAGAATCAATTCCTCGAGGCCCTCGTTGAGCTTTCGTTGAAGCCTGTCGCGAAGGCCCGCGATGCGGCGATTCTCCTCGTCGCCCTCCTGCATCAGGATTTCACAGGCCTTCGCGAAGCCGATGATACCGGGAACGTTCAACGTTCCCGAGCGATTGCCGCGCTCGTGGCCACCGCCATCCATCTCCGCGATCAGCCTCACTCGGGGTCGCGAGCGCCTCACGTAGAGCGCCCCAACGCCTTTCGGGCCGTAAATTTTGTGCGCGGTGATCGAGGCCAGGTCGACGTTCATGTCTTCCACGTTGAAAGGCGTTTTGCCCACGCCTTGTACGGCATCGCAGTGCAGCAAAACCTTGCGCGCTCGGGTGACCTTGCCGATCTCCCCGATGGGCTGAATCGTACCCACCTCGTTGTTTGCCAGCATCACGGAGACGAGAATCGTCTTGTCCGTGATGGCCGCTTCGAGCTTTTGCACGTCTACGATGCCGTTTGCTTCGATGGGCAGGTAGGTCACCTCGAAGCCCTTGCGCTCCAGCCGCTTGCACGAATCCAGCACGGCCTTGTGCTCGATGGCGGTCGTGATGATGTGGTTGCCGCGCGACTTGTAGTACTCCGCGGCACCCTTGATGGCCAGGTTGTCGGATTCGGTGGCGCCCGAGGTGAAGACAATCTCCTTGCCGCTCGACGCGCCCAGGAAGCTCGCGATCGTCTCGCGCGCGTCGTCCACCGCGGCTTCCGCTTTCCACCCGTAGGCGTGCGTCCGGCTGGCGGCGTTACCGAAAGAAGTGTTGAAATAGGGCAGCATCGCCTCCAGCACGCGCGGATCGACCGGCGTGGTGGCGTGGTTGTCCATGTAGATCGGGAATTGAAGTGCCATCAGAGCCTCTCGCGCTCAAATCAGAGCGCCATTGATCAAATCGATGTCTTGCCAAGCGGTGTGGCGCGCGCAGTGTGCACAATCGGTCGGCACCAAAGCGGGCGCGCACTCCGTGTTGCAGGATTCCAAATAGCGCAGGCTTTGCTCGAGCTCGCGCTCGAGGGCAGCCAGCTCGCCCAGCCGTTGCCGAACCTCCGAGAGCCGCTCCTCGTAGGTGGTGCGCAGCGCGCGAGCCGCGCGATGAGCCGACGCGGAGGCGTTGCGATTGTGGACCAGCTGCTGAATCTCACCCAGCGAGAGCCCCAGGCTCTTGAGCTTGTGGATCCACCGAATGCGAGCCACCGAGTCCGCGTCGTACAAGCGGTACTGACCCTTCGATCGAGCCACGGGCTCCAGCAACCCGAGCTGCTCGTAGTGGTGCAGCGTGCGAACGGTCACGTCCGTGATCTTGGCCAAATCACCCACTCGCAGCCGGGGCGCCGGGTCGGCCATTGGGCTCCCCCCCGCCGGTTGCTCCGCCGCCGCGTCGGCCGCGGCCCCGAGAGCGCCCGCTGCCTCCCGGGGGCGGCCGTCTTCTGGGGCTTGTCGCCTCGCCTGTTCCGCATCCAGTGATTCCCGGTCCAGTGATCCCAGGTCCAGTGACCCCCGGTCTAGTGAGCGCGATGCGGCGGATCCCGGGCCCGGCGCGGGCGCGCTCGGTACCGGGCTAGCCGGGCTTGCCGGCCCGGGAGCGCCTGCTGCGGGGGCGGCGACCGTCAAGTGGTAGCGGGGGTTCGAATTCGACATGGGCTGAACGGCTGCTTGGAGGAATTTGTGGGCGGGTTTTCCGTGCGCTGGGCCGCTGCGAAGGGTCTCGACAAGTCGTGAGTTTTCAGAGAAGCACCCAGTGCGCCGGGCCGGGGGCCCTTGCGCCAAGGCACCGACCCGGCTGCGGGCGGAACACGGCCCTCTCGCTCTGGACGTCTCGTTGAAACAAACCCTTACGTTAGCGTTAGGGTTGAGTATGACGTTTATCTAGTTGGCGCGCGCCGGCATGTCAACGCGGCTGAGCGTTGCTTGAAAAAACGAGGGAGAATCCCAACGGGAATTCGGCCCGGCGACGGCCCCGTCACGATTCTGAACACCCCGTTTCGTTTCCTGCTTGACGGCACCAGCCGCGCAACTATGTTCCCGGTCACTTGGCGCGCGGTGGAGCAGCCTGGTAGCTCGTCGGGCTCATAACCCGAAGGTCCCTGGTTCAAATCCAGGCCGCGCAACTAAAGGAAGTTGAAAGGGAATCGGCGGATGTCGGTTCCCTTTTTGCGTTCCACATGGGTCGAATCCCAGGCCCGTTCATTCGAGGGGCGGGCGCTCGGGGATTCCCGCGGCTCCGTGCAGCTGTTCGAAAACGGCTGCACGGCTGCCGGGCGGGGCGGATTGGCACGAGCCGCTCCATGGCAGAACCAATCCGGCACGGAAACGAGTGGCGCATTCGCTGTGTCGACGAAGCAGGCCGGTCAATCAGGCAGGTCTTCACCGACCGGAGGACCGCCGAGCTCGCTCAGCCCAAAGCCGAGTTGGAGGCGGAGGAGCGCCGCAGAGGACACCGGGCACCCGCCCTCGAGCCGCGGACGTTCCTCGACGCGTCCAGCTACTGGCGGTCCCACCGGGCGCCCCAGAAGCGGAGCCAGGGAGAAATTCCATGCGGAAGTCGCCCACCCGTGCGAAAGCCATGCGCAACTGATCGACGGCGGGGCGATGCGAGGAGCGGCGATGGAAGCCCCGAGGGGCGAGCTTCAATCCCTGGCCTCGGGGTGCGAGCTCGCCGCTGGCAATGCACTCGAGATCCGCGGCGTACACGAATGGCTCTCGCTCGGTGATGCGGATGGGTAACGGGTTGGTTGTCGCGTGTCCTGGGACCGGTCATATGCCGGTCCACAGGGATAGGGGGCCTTCGCGCTCTGCAGTTCAGGGTTTGTTGCCGGCACGCAGGACTCCGAGTAAGGCCATGTCGTCAGGCTACTCAGAAGGCCTGGCCCGGGCGCTCGTCGCGGCACCGGGCGTGGCGGCTGGGCGGCTTGCCCGGCGTCCGGCGCCTCGCGTTCCCGGACCGGCCGGCTCGCGATGTGGGTCGAGGGCCGTCGAGGCGGCGTAGCACGGCCGCTCCTGGGGCCGAGGCGCGTGGCGATCGCTTCGAGTCGGGCGCGCCGGGGGCGAGGGCGTCGAAACGGCGGCGCGCCGCGCTCTTTAGTGCGCAGGGCCCGGCGCAGGGGATGTAACCAGATGGCGCCGGGCCCTGCTGTGTGAGGAGCCTGCTCTTTCTGTGACCACCGCGCGGGCTGTGGTTGCAGGCCCCGACTCGATTGCCAAAGGTGCTCGCGCGCAGCGATCCGGCACGCCAGCGTCTGCGCGCGGGGCGACCTCGCGCAGGCTGGCTCGGCCCGACGCGAGCCGCTTCATCGGCCGGTGCCGAAGGCCACCGCGATGTCCGTTTCCTCCGCGAGCCAGGAGCCGAAGAAGCCTAGGAACAGCGCGCGGGGCAGGCGAGCCAGCAGCGGACCGAGCCGCGGGGGATCCATCAGGCAATCGAGTGTGTCGTCGAGCTGCTGCATGAAGAAGCGGTAGAACCGAGAATTGAGGAAGGGAATGCGGGTGTTGGCGTATTGGGTGGGGTAGTAGCGCCTCAGCTGCAACCCCCGCTGCTCGCCGAGCTGCACCAGCGCGGTCTTTCCCAGGATGTGCCTGTGGTATGGCATGTGGAGGGCGTGTTTGTAGTGGCTCGGGCGCTCGAGGTCGAGGGCTTCGGCGTTTGGCGTTCCGATGAACAGCACGCCACCGGGGCGCGTGAGCGCAATCAACTCGTCGAGCAGCTGGTGCGGGTCCGCGACGTGCTCGATCACGTCTTGGGCGATCACGCAATCGTACCGTGCTCGCAGCACGTCGGGGCGGGAGAAGGCCGACGAGTACTTGTCGAAGCCGACCGCTTCGGGATGGCCGCGGTCGCGCAGGAAGCGGACCAGCTCACCGGAGCCGCAGCCGTAGTCGAGAATGCGCTGCCCTTCGCGTACGCCCACCTGCCGCAGCCGCCGGAGCTGCTCGGCATACAGCGCGCGCACCCGCCAGTCCACCGAGAGTGAGAGGAATGGGTACTCGGCGTAGTAGCTGTCGAGGTCGACTGGGTCTCGGGCGTGAACACACCGGCACGTCGGGCAACGCCAAACTCGAAAGGACTCCGCGGCGAAGGCTCGGACGTTGCACGGTACGAGGGATTCCGAGCGCCCGCCCTCCGCGGGACGGCGACAAATCACGCAGTCGTAGGAAAGTGCTTCGAGCCCTTCTTGCCGCGCGCTCGGCGGCGGAGGGTCCATGGGGGTGGGGGCGTTTTTCATGAGAGCTCCGCGAGCAGTATCGAGAACATCGATTGGGTTTCGATTCGTTGGCTACCACGCCGAGCCTCGGCCGCGAGCAGCTCGTAGCGAGAGTGTTGCCAAATCAGAATGGTGTATCGTTCGGGTGGTTCCGAAAGGCTGAACCGAACCCGGCGAGGGGCGCCGTGGTCGTCTGGGTCGAGCGTTGTGATGCTCACTCCGGGTACCCGAAACGAATGCGGCGCCCCCGGGCTGCGCTCCCAAACGCGATACAAGCGCGCCGCGGGATGCGAGAAGAAGCCGACTGGCGCTTTGAACTCGATCACGTCGGGCTCGCCGAAATCCACCAAGAATGGCTCCGGATGAGCCAGCCAGACGACGTTCCGAGGGCGTGGCTGCCTCCGGTAGGCTCGCTCCGCCTGCAAGTAGCTGATCCAGAAATCCGTCGGACCTCCCAGCACCACCAGCGTCTTTTCCTCGAGGCCGGGCACGCCGTCGAGCGCCGCAAAGGAGCTGTGCATGGCCCGGGCCAGGAGCTGGATTCGGCCCGCCTGAAGCGGAAGGCAGATGGGCGAGAGCACGCCGTGCACCAGGACGAGCAGCGCGGCCAGGCCCTGGCGTGCCCTGGCGAAGGGCCCTTCGAGGGCCGAGACGCCGAGCGTGATCGCATGAGCGACCACGGGCATCAGCCCGAGCCGGATCACCGGGAGCATGCGGTCGCTGGGGAACGCCGCCGTCAAAGGCACGGTGGAGAGCAGCGCGCCCAGCGACCAGAAGCGCACGGAGCGCCGCTGCCGCACCGCTGGCCACGCGACGAAAGCCGTGCACGTCGCGAAGCTCAGCCCCAGAGCGACCGCAAGCCCGCGCTCGGCCGCGCTCCCTGCGAAGTAAGCGTCGGCGGAGCCAGGTCCGAGCGAGGCGCCCAGCAGCGCGAGGGCGCGCAACGGGAACGCGGCGACGAAATCGCTGAAGTCGCCCAGGGGGTGCAGGTACCCGCCGGAGCCGCTCACGCCCGCGCCGCTGACCCATCGCAGCGTTTGCCACGCCGCCCCCGCGCCCAAGACAGGGAGCAGGCCGAGGGTCCGTTGGCGGATGCTGCCCGTGTCGAACACCAGGGAATAGGCGAAGAGGTAGCACAGGCTGCTCACGCCCACTTCTCCCGCGGCGAGTCCGGCCAGGAACCACGCGAGGGCCCAGCCGGAGAAGACTCGCCCCCGCTGCCGGCTTCGATGGTGGGCCGAGAGCGAAAGCGCGCAGAAGAGCACCCCGAGCAGCAGGTTGCGGTTGCTCAGCCAGCCAACGGCGGCGCCGTTGCCATCCCCCAGGGCGAACAGGAGGGTTCCCAGGGCAGCGGGCGCCGAGACTCCCTCGATGCGCCGATACAGAACGCCCGCTGCGGCAATCATCGCAGCGAGCCAGACGAGGGAGTGAACGTACATCGCCTCGGCGCTGCCGGGCCAGAGCGCGAAGTCCAGGCGGTGCAGGGCGGAGCTCAGCGGGCGGAGAAACGAAATTTTCAATTCGGGATCGGTCCACCACGGGAGCATGAGCCCGTCTCGCATGAGCTGGGCATTGCCCGTCGGGTCGCCCGACGCGAAAGTGAAGAGGCTCGGCCCGGATCCGAGGCTTTCCACCAAAGGGGCTTTGCGCGCCGCGAGCGCGAGCACGTAGTCGTCGAGCGAAAGCTCCGAACCCACGGCGGCCACACACAGCGCCGTGCCCAACATTGCCACGAGCAGGGGAAAGGAGGGGTGACGCGAGAGGCGGCTCGCGCGCGTGAGCGTGCGGCGAAGCAACCTGGTCATCGAGGCTCATGGTGCTCGAGAAGCCTCCGTCCGCAAGCGAGAAAAGCCAGGAAAATCGGGAACGGCCAGCTCTGCAACTTTTGGTGATGTGCTGGTCACTACTCGGTGGCGCCTACCAACTACCGCCCCATCACGTACCCGGAGCCTCCCCCACATGGTCAGCCAGCCCCTTAGCCTTCAAGCCCTGCCACAGCCGGTACTGCACGAGTCGGAGTTCGGACGTTCTCCTTTTCGGCGCCCGGGGGACTGGCCCAAGGCGGGTTCGATTGACCTCACCCGGCACGATCTGCCTCATGCTTCGTCGACCCTCGAGTGGTGGTACTTCAATTGTCACCTGCGGCTGCCCGGGCGCCTCGAAGCGTGCCTGTACGTTGCGTTTTTTCGCCAGCTGGCGAGTGACCCGTCCCAAGACGGGCCCCTCGAGTACACCCATTCCATCGCCTGGGGGTTGAGGCTGCCGGGCCGGCGGCTGTCGCACAACTACGTAGCCGTCGACGAGCTCGCCCCCAAAGTGGGCCTGGCCAACCTCGACGCCGGGGTGAAGGCGGACGACCCCCGCATCGAAAGGGCACTTCGGGAGATCCTCGCGCGGGGGCGTGTGCCCGGGCCGACGCGGATGATGACCTCGGCCCCTCGCGTGGAGACCGAGCGGTTCTTTTTGGATTTTGGCGGCAATCGCTGGCAAAAGCTCTCTGATCGTGGCTACCGGCTCGAGCTCGTGGACGCCTCGAGCGGGTACGGTTGCGACTTGACGTTCCAGCTCGACAAGCCCCCGGCTCGCTATGGGAGAGACGGCGTCGTGCACGGTGTGAGCGGCGAGCGAATGTTCTACTACTACGTGCCCCGCGTGAAGGTTCAGGGGCGTGTTCGCGTCGCTGGGGAGTGCCTCGAGGTCGAGCAAGGCGCGGGCTGGTACGATCACGAGTTCGGCCTCGTCCCTGCGGGAGAACCGGCGGCGGCCAACGTCGAAGCGAAGGTCGAAAAGGAGACGTGCTGGCGCTGGCTCTCCATTCAGCTCGAGGACGGGACCGAGTTGAGTGTCTTCTTCATCACGCGCCGGGGTACCGGGGAGCCGCTGGATCGGTGGACGATGAGGACCGACGCGAGTGGGGTCACTCAGAGCTTCGACGATACCAGTATCTCGACCCTGGAGGTTTGGCGGAGCACGAGGACGTTCATCGAGTACCCCACGGCCCTTCGAGTGCGTGTCCCGTCGGCTGGGATCGACGTCGTTGCGCGCGCCACGTTCGAGGATCAAGAAGTCGTCAGTGTCATTTCGGACCCGAGCTTCTGGGAAGGAACGGTCAGCGTCGTCGGCACCGTGGGATCCGATCCGGTTCGTGGCCGCGGTTGGTTGGAGTGCAAAGGCTTCGGCCACGCCTCACTGGACGACTTCTACTCGAGTGTCGGCCGAGAGGTGAGAGCGCGGCTTGCCGCAGCCTTTCCTTCGACGATGGGCGATGCCGCGCTTCGTCGCGTGATGGTCCGGGGAGCCCCGGGGGCTCCGCCCTCCGCCCCCGAAAGAGTGCAAGCCGATCTCCTGGCGGACTCCGTCGTGGCTCCGATTCGGAGCATCGTCGATCGCGGCGGAAAGGGCTGGCGTTCGTATGCTGCGCTGGCGTGCATCGACCTCGTGGGCGGCGATTCGAGGAAGTTCTTGCACTGGCTCATCATGCCTGAGATCGTCCACGTTGGATCTCTGATCGTCGACGACGTGGAAGACGAGTCGACCGTTCGTCGCGGCGGGCCCGCCTGCCACGAGCTGTACGGAACGGCTCGGGCAATCAACGCCGGTACGGCGGCGTACTTCCTCGCGGAGCCGCCGCTCGATGATGACGCTTTGCCGGCTGAGACGAAGCTGCGAATCTATCGCCTGTACTTCGACGCGATGCGTGCGGGGCACGCGGGCCAGGGGCTCGACCTGAGCGACGCCTCACATCTGGCGGTTGCGGCCGCGGAAACGGGCGCCACCGAAGAGATCGAGCGCCACGTTCTTTCTGTCTACCGACTGAAGACGGCCGTGCCGGCCGCGATGTTTGCCCGGGCGGGCGCGCTTCTGGGGGGCGGAACCGACGCCCAGGTGGAGGCCGTGGGGCGGTTCTTCGAGGCGGTGGGCCTGGCGTTCCAGATCATCGACGACGTGCTCAACGTGAGCGGTTTCGAGAGAGACCTCAAGGAGCGCGGGGAAGACGTGAAGTGCGGCAAGATTACCCTGCCGGTCGTCAAGGCCTTCGAGCTGCTCGAGCCCGAGCAGAGGAGCTGGCTGTACGACACGCTGACGCGAAGCGAGCGGGACCCGTTCACGGTGCGGGCCGTCTGCGATCTGCTCGAGGAATGTGGCGCCCTCGTGGAGTGTCGCCGTCATGCGCACCATGTCGTGGAGCGCGCCTGGCGAGACCTCGACCGCGTGGTGGAGGACTCTCAGTACAAGTTGATGTTTCGAGCCTTCAGCTGGTACGTTCTGGAGCGGCACTACTAATCAGAACCTTCTGGCTCTTCGACTTCTCGAGGGATCGTGGTTTCGCTACTTCGAAGGACCGCGCCAGCGCTCGTCGCCCTGTGGATCGCGGCCGCGGCGCTGGTGTTACTCGTACCGGCGCTGAACGCGGGGTGGGTCGCGGACGACTATCTGCACCAACTGCTGCAACGGGACGAGCCCGGCATTCCGGGGCTGGAGCACCGGCCCTTCGATCTCTTCCGATTCGCCCAGGGCGATCCGGAGCGCTCGCGCACGCTGATTGAGCAGGGCGTGTTCCCCTGGTGGGCGGATCCGCACGCTCGCGTGGCCTTCTTCCGGCCGCTCGCTTCGTGGACACACTGGATCGACCATCAACTCTGGCCGCAGCGCGCGGCCCTCATGCACGCTCACAGCCTCGCCTGGTATGCCGGTGTGCTTCTGGTGGTGGGCTGCATTTACCGCACGTTGGTCCGCGGCCGGGCTGGGTTCCTCCTGGCGTTCGCCCTGTTCGCCTTCAACGATGCGCATGCCCCGGTGGTGGGGTGGATCGCCAACCGCAACGCGCTCATCTCGACAGCATTTGGCGGGCTGGCATTGCTGGCTTATCATCGCCACCGCATCGAAGGGTGCCGCTGGGGGGCCTGGTTGGGCCCCGTCGGTTTCTCGCTCGGTTTGCTGGCGGGGGAGTCCGCCGTGACGGTGGGGTCGTATCTCGTGGCCCACGCGGTCTTTCTGGGGGGCGGGCGCCCGATGCAGCGCTTCCAGTCGCTCTTGCCGTACGCGTCTGCCCTGCTCTGGTGGAAGATCGCCTGCGTCACGCTCGGCTACGGCGTGTCGGGCTCCGGCGTGTACGTCGATCCCGTCACCTCGCCGCTGACCTTTGCTGCAGCGGCATTCGAGCGATTCCCCGTGCTCTTCCTCGCCCTGTTCGCCGAGCCTTTCGCGGACCTGTGGGAGGTGTATCCTCTAGTCGCCCCGGCGCTTCGCCCCCTGGTCTCGGTCGCCGGTTGGATCGCCGTGGCCCTTCTGGCGTGGGTGCTGCGCGCGCCTCTGCGGGGCGACCGCAGGCTCCGATTTTGGGCGCTGGGGTCGCTGCTCTCCCTGCTCTTGTCCTGCGCCACGTTTCCCCACGATCGAATGCTGTTGGTCCCAAACCTCGGCGGAATGGTGCTGGTCGCGTCGCTCATCGTCACGGGCTTTCGGCGAGGCGCGCGTCGGTCGGCGAGAGCCGGCGCCTCGGGCTTGGCGATCGTCCATCTGGTGGCGGCGCCGCTGCTGCTTTCCTGGCGCGCCTCGAAGGTTGGGGATTTCGACCAGATCGTGCGGGCCTCGGACAGCACCCTGCCCAGCGCCGCTCAGCTCCGGGACCGCACGGTCGTCTTGGTGAATCCTCCGATCGACCCGTTCGCGGCCTACCTACCCCTCGTTCGGCAGACGCTGGGAGAGGTGCGTCCGGCGCTGCAGCTCTGGCTCGCGGACGGTCATTCCGAAGTGACGCTCTGCGGTCTCGACGAGCACCGGGTTGCGGTGCGCCCTTCCCGTGGCTACCTGGCCACCGCCAGTGAGTTGATGTTGCGCAGCCGCAAGTCGCCCCTGGCCCTCGGAGATCGCGTAGAGCTGGATTCGGTTCAGTTCACGGTCGCGGAGCTCACCAGTGACGACCGACCCGCCTCGGTCAACGTGAGGTTCGAGCGCCCCGTAGCGGATCATCAATACGTTTGGATGCGGTGGGACGGCCGGGGGTATACGCGTTTCTCGCCTCCCGCCGCCGGAAGCTGCACGCGCTTTGCTGCGGTCGACCTCGGTGCGCTGTTGCTCGGAACTTGAGCCTTCGGGCTCCGCGCCGCCCCGCACTTGCCAATCGAAGGGGCGTTCCGCGGTGAGCGCTCGGCGGCAGGCTCGGCGCGCGTGGAGGCGAGCCTCGGAGCGACGGCGGCGCCGGGCGTCCCCTCGCCTCGCTCGCCTCGCGCCTCGAGGCGAGGGCGCGGCGCTTCCTACGAGAGTGCAACCTCAGAGCGAGACCTGGTCACTGACAGCGTGACCCGGCGTCCTGCGGCCGAGCATTCTCTCTCCCCGTATGAACCTTTCATCTCGAGCTACGAGCCCATGAACGGCCTCCATCTTTCTTCATTCGTGCTGCTGCCCCTCGCAATCGCGTGCGGAGGAGGGGACTCCAGCCTTCCGCCCAATCCGGGACCCGAGCGGGGGGCCATGGCGGAGGGCGAAGGCGCTGCTCGGCAGCCGCCGGCCGCGGACTCGACCGAGGAGCCGCCGGTCAGTCGAGCGCCCATTGCGGAGCTGGACGAATCGAGCGAAGCCCTTCTGGAACCGGACGCCGAAGAGGAGGAGAGCGACCCGTCGACGCTCGAGTCTCGCCCGCCGCTCGTTCAGGATTCGTGCGATGCGGCCGGGGAGGCCTCCGAGTGCCAGGCGTGCGTTTGCCGGGAGTGCTCGGACGCTCTCGCCGAGTGCCTCGACACGCCGGGGTGCGCCGACATTCTCGCCTGCGCCGCCGAATCAGGCTGTACCGGCGCCGACTGCTATTGCGGAGACGCCTCGCCGGGCCGGTGCCTGGCAGGGCAGGGCAACGGCCCCTGTATGGGGGCGTTCCTGGACGCGCCGGGAGGCCGAGAGCCCACGCTCACCAACCCGAGCGGCGGCCCCGCCGCGGACGCGGCGAGCGACGTCGCCGATTGTGCGACGAGGGCACGCGCCTGCGAGGGCGTGTGCGATTTCGACTGACGGCCCATCGCCTCAAACGGGCGCGGCCTTGCGCCCCATGTCCCGAGAGTACCGCCTTTATGAAGAGACATTCGAGATACCCCGGTTTTCACAAGCTGACCATCCAGCAGCGCAGGAAGTCCCTGCAGCCTCAGTCCGGGTTGAGCGAGGAGCAGCTCGAAGAGTGCCTGTGCGACGGAGGGCTGGATGCCTCGACGGCGGACGCGATGGTCGAAAACTCGCTCGGCATCTATTCCCTTCCTTTTGGCGTGGCCCTCAACTTCACCATCAACGGGCAAGATCGCCTGGTGCCCATGGTGGTAGAAGAGCCGAGCGTGATCGCCGCAGCGTCGAACGCGGCGCGGATGGCGCGCAGCAGCGGTGGATTCTTCGCGGAGACGCTCGGGGTGCAGATGACCGCCCAGGTGCAACTGTATGCCGTCGCGAGCCCGGTGAAGGCACGGCAGCACTTGCTCGACCGCTCGGGAGAGCTCCTCGAGCTGGCGGCGGGGGCGGTCCCGAGCTTGGTGGCACGCGGGGGCGGTCCCCGGGCGCTCGAGGTGCGAGACCTCGGGGACGGCTATCTCGTCGTGCACGTCCAGGTGGATTGCCTCGATGCGATGGGCGCCAATCTCGTCAACACGATCGCGGAGCGCATCGGGCCGCGCGTCGCGGAGCTCGCGGATGGAAAGCTGGGTCTTTGCATTCTATCCAACTTGTGTGACGCGCGTCGGGTGAGAGTCGGGGCTTGCGTGCACGCACGCGAGCTGGGCACCGCCGAGCACACTGGCGAAGAGGTCGTCGAGAAGATCGAGTGCGCGTCCCGCTTCGCCGGAAAGGACCCGTACCGGGCGGCGACGCACAACAAGGGCATCATGAACGGGGTCGACTCGGTGGTGATTGCCACGGGCAACGACTACCGAGCCGCCGAGGCCGGGGCACACGCCTACGCCAGCAGGAGCGGCTCCTATCAGCCGCTCGCCGTCTGGCGCCGCATCGGCAGCTACCTGGTTGGTGAGCTGGAGCTGCCGCTGGCCCTCGGAGTGGTCGGCGGAACCTCGCAGCTCCACCCGACCGCTCGACTCTCGCTGCGGCTGGCCGGGGTGGAAACGGCGGCCGAGTTGGCGCACGTCGCCGCCAGCGCCGGGTTGGCTTCGAACTTGGCCGCTCTGCGCGCGCTGGTGACGCACGGGATCCAGCGTGGGCACATGTCGCTGCATGCACGCTCGGTCGCCAGGCTCGCCGGGGCGCGTGACGACGAAATCGCCGCGCTCGCCCAGGGGCTGTTCGAGCAGCGTTCCTACAACACGGAGACGGCTCGGCGTCTGCTCCGCGAGCTTCGAGCACCGGTCACGCTCTCGCCCCCTCCTTCGGCGGTCAGCCGCTCTAGTCGCGTCCTCCAGGAAGGGCCGAGCGAAATGGAGCCGCGGGCCGCTGCAGCGGGCGACCGCTGAGCCTGCCTGGTACGCCTTGCCCCGCAACCTCGGCGCGTAGCCAGCCCACAGATCCGTCGTGTGCCGCCCCGGCTCTCGCTCCCGCAGCATCGCTTTCGAGCGGTGGCGGACGTGCCGAGAGCCGAGGATGCGACGAAGCGACAAACCAGGAAGCTTGACCATGGTAGCGAGAAAAACGGCGTTGGGGATGTGGGCGGTTCTGATCGGTTGCTCCGGGCCTTCGGGCGAGATCGTCGGGGGGGAGGGGCGGATGGGACCACCGGGCTCCGAGGCGCCCGGCGAGTCTGGGGGGGCGCCGAGCGCCCAGGAGCCAATCGGCGAGTCGAGTGCTCCCGGCGCCACGCCGCAAGGCTCCGAAGCGGCTCAGGAGCGACCCTCGACCGCCGCCGAAGGACAGTCGGTCGACATCGCGCCGCCAGCCAGCGAGTTTCCCATCCAGGCGCCCGGCGGCTCCGATCCGGAAACGGAGGATGACCGGGAGCCGCCCGATCCCGCAGTTGGCTCCGGGTCGGGGTTCGCGGAGCCAATCATTCCCAGCGTCACCGAGGACTGTCCCACTTTCCGCAACGGCACCATCACGTTCATGGGTCTTTCCGGCATCGAAGTGGTCGCTGGCTCCAAGGCCGCGGGGCCCACGGCGCCGATGGTCTTCTATTGGCATGGCACGGGCGGCGTCGCGGGGGAGTTTCGCCGCAGGGCGACGGCGGTGAGCAACGGCGTCGTTGCCGAGGGGGGCGTTCTCGTCTCGTTTCAGGGCACGACGGGTGGCGATCTGTTGTCCGGCACTTCCGTCTTCGGTCGTGGGGACATGGATCTGGTCGATCAGCTGGCGGCCTGCGCGGTTCGAGATCACAACGTCGATCCACGCCGCATCTTCACGACGGGCTGCAGCGCCGGGGGTCTCTTCTCGACAGCCCTCGCGGTGCTTCGATCCAACTACATCGCGGCGGCCGCGCCGAACTCGGGGGGCCTGATCTTCGGGCAGCAGTTCCAGGGGGCGTTCACTCCGGCGCTGATGACGATGCACGGCGCGCCGGGCCAGGACGTGGTGATCATCGACTTCAGCGACACCAGCCGCATTGCCGATCAGCAGTTCAAGGGTCGAGGCGGGTTCGTGGTGAACTGCAATCACGGAGGTGGGCACTGCGGGGCAGCCGCGCTCGCTCCCGAGGTCTGGGATTTCTTCTTGGCCCATCCCTACGGCGTCGAGCCGTCGCCCTGGGCGCAAGGTCTGCCAGCGGGCTTCGACAACGCCTGCGAGCTCTTCTGAGCGCCGCGCCTCGTCCCCGGCTCGGAAGAGCCGGGTTCGTTGCTTCTGCGTCGGGGAGCGGCATGGCCGCGGCCGAGCCGTAGCTCGCGTCGCGAGCTCTTCGGAGCTTCAGGGCCCGCCGCACCCGAGCGAGAGCTCGATGCGCGAGGAGGCATCGCTCGCGGCGGCGCACGCCTCGGGGCACAGGGTCAGGGTGGTCCCCGAAAGGGAGTAACTCTCCGCCGTGCACCGCGCGGGGTCGTCGATTGGGGACAGCGCCGTGGGCTCACCGCCCGGCCCGACGCGGCGGACGCTGGCGAGGAGCGGGTCGAAAGCGATCGATGAGTCCAGCGGTGGCAGCTCGAATTGGCACCCGGCCTGGCTGAGCTGCGCGACCTCGTCCGCGACCCCCTGCAGCACCGCATCGAAGGCATCGAATTGGCACACGGCGAAGCGCAGTCCGCCGGTGATGCGCGACAGCTCCTGGTACTCTTCGCCGGCATTGTCCACGTCGCCCCCATTGCTCTCGCACTCGTCCTCCTGCAGGGGATCCTGCGGGGGATAGGCCAGCTCGCCCGGCCCTCTCTCGGCGACGCCGACGACGCTGTGGAAGACGAATCTCGGCGTCTCCGTCGTGCCGAACCGATCGGGCGAAAGCGCGGTGAGCTCCTCGAGGAACTCGGAGGCAGAAAGGTCGGAGTCGTCGTCGGTGACCTCGAGAAACACGGTGGACGCACCGGGGCGCAGCCACGCCGACCATCCATCGGGTGCCATGTCGAAGTCGTCGTCTCTGCGCAGGGGCGGGGCGAACGTCTCGAGCAACAGCTCCAATGAATTCTCGCTTCCGACCGACGTGCTGTACTGAAAAAAGCGCTCGGAGAACACGGGCTCGTCCGCGGTGCAGACCGCTTGCCCGCTCAGGGGCGCTTCGATGCACAACGCCGTATCGTCGGAGTCGCGCTCGGCGTGCTCGGAAAGGAGGATGAGCCGAAAATCGACTCCGGCCTCCTGGAGAACAGCGGCGAAGTTGCCGTTCACGTTCGCCTCGAAGGCTTCCACCTCCTCCTCCATCCCGTTGGAGTTGTCGACGACGACGACGATGTCGACCGGAGCCTTTGGTGCCTCGAGATCCAGCTGCTGCGGTGTGCATACGGGTGAGGAGGCCTCGGGAGGCAGCTCGGGGGTCGGGGTCGGTGCCGGTCGGCTGGGGCTCTCGCCTTCCGCTCCGGTTGCGGGAGCAGGGCCCTCGGGCGGGTCGGGGACGTCGCTGCTCCCGGGGCGTTCGACCACCTGCAACGACTCGGGTTCGCCACCCTCCGCGCTGCAGGCCGCGAGCCCGCCCAAACCCGCCGCGACAATCGCGGCCCGGCAACGTCCTGCCGTCATCGAGCCGGAGGCCTTTTTGGCGGGGGGCAACGGCCCGTGACCGGACTGCTGAGCCGGGGCGAGGCGGGGCCGCCCTCGAGGGGCCGCCGGGCGGGGACACTCCGACTTTGCCCCTGGGCCTGACCGATATCGTGCGCTGGAGGAACCGCTGCCGTGGAACGTATGAGCCATACCGGAGTTCTCAGTGCCCATTGAAGCGAGAAAGGTGGCGGCATTTCGGGTATCTCGTCGAAATTGCCCGGGGCCAACCTCGAGTCGGGCCCGGCGTAACCTTCCACCCCCGACCGGCGCACTGAGGCTACGTGTTACGTCTCAGCACCGCCGCTCCTGGTTCGTCTCATCGCTCTCGCTCTTCTTCGAAGCCGCCCCCCGGTGTCGCCAGGGCACTCGGACCGTGGCTCGTCATCCCCCTCTCGCTCTCGTGTTCCGCGTCGCCCCCAGCCGACCCGCCCCCTTTGGGGGATGAGTCCCCACAGGGGGGCGAGGCCGGACAGCAGCCTGCTGCGCCTGCCGAGGGCTCGCAGGCGCCTGCCGGACAGTTTTCCGAAAGCCCGCCGCCCACGACTTTCCAGGGACAGGGGGAGATGGCTCCTCCGGCGGGTGCCGACGCCAGCCCGTGGTGCGGAGCGCTCGAGGTGCTGCAAGCCAACTGTCAAGAGTGCCATGCTGCGACCCCGAGGTTTGGGGCCCCCATGCCCCTCGTTACGTACGACGACCTGATGGCCGCCTCGTTGCTCGACGGAGACGAGAGCGTGCTCGAGCGGGTTGCGGAGCGCATCCACGACCCGCAGTCTCCCATGCCTCCGGGGGGCATGCCGGCCTCTGCGGTCGCCACTCTCGACGCGTGGCTCGAGGCGGGCGCGCCGGGCAGCGGCGAGGCCTGCGGTGGGCCGGGCGGAAGCGAAACCTACGAGGACCCCACAGAGTTCACCTGGCCAGAGGATTGCGAGGAGTTCTTCACGCTCACGGTCGGCAGTGCCCTGGGGGAATCGGGCCCGCACGTGGTGGGAGCAAACTCGGAGGAGCACCCGCAGTTCATCTTCGATGCTCCATGGGGAGACGACGACGTGCAAATTCTCGCGCACCGGCCCGTCGTCGACAACGAGCGGGTCTTGCATCACTGGATCCTGTACGAGAACTCGGGCGGGCTGTTCGGATTCGGCGGCAAGTTCCTGGTGGGGTGGGCCCCCGGTGGGGAGGGGAGCCGTGGAATGCCCGAGGGCGTGGGGATGTACGCTCCCGGTGGCGCTGGGTCCTTGCGGTTGGACATGCACTACTACAACCTCGGAGGCTCCGATAGCCAGCCGGACGACAGCGGCGTGGAAGTCTGCATTACGCGCTCGCCGAGGCCGAGCACGGCAACCGTCATCGGGCTGTTCGGAAATGCCACCGCTCCGCCGGGGCGAAGCGACAACGCGACCTCGTGCACGGCCAACGTCACTGCGGGGGAAACCGTTCGATTCTTGAGCGTCAGTCCGCACATGCACCAGCTGGGGGTTCACGCCAAGCTCGAGCTGACTCGGGCGGGGCAGACCGTTTCCCTGCACGACGCCCCCTTTGCTTTCGAGGACCAGCGGATCTACCCCCTCGACGGCGTCGAGATTCAGAGCGGCGACGTGCTCACGACGACCTGCTCCTATGCCAACACGACGGGGCGCACGGTTCGGTTCGGCCAGAACTCCGACGACGAGATGTGCTTCAACTTCGTGACCTACTACCCTATGGATGCGCTGCGCTGCGGCCTGGCTCTCTGACGAGGTGATGAATGAAACAGATGAAACCAATGCACAAAGCGAGCGTTGCCAGGAAGGTGGCCCTCTCGATCGGACTCGCCTTCATGAGCGTCGGATGCGGCGAAGCGGCCTCCCACGAGGGGGAGGCCTCCCACGACGGGGAGGTCTCCCACGAAGGCCACCACGACATGAGTGCCGAGGAGGGCGCGGAAGGCATTGCCCACCACGTGCAGGGCGAGTGCGACGCCAGCCAGGGTGAAACGTGCGAAGACGCCGTCGCCGAGCTAACGGTGGGAGCCATGGCGGAAGACGCCGACGCGCCCCAATTGGTTCAGCTCATGCTCGAAGAGGCGGCCCCGGCCGGGCTCGCCAAGGGGTTCAATTCCATGCGGGTTCGCCTCATGGATATGTCGGGTGCGGCGATGGATGTCGGGACGGTCACGGCCAGGGCATGGATGCCCGACCACGGTCACGGCACTCCGGTTCCACCCACGGTGACTCGCGACACGCAGACCGGAGAGTGGCAAATCGAGGGCATCGACCTCTTCATGGGGGGGTACTGGCGGATCTACCTGTTCTCCTGCAGCGAGGAGGAGGCGGTCTGCTGCGACGCCAGCGTGCCAGCCTGCGACGAGACGAGCCCCAGCCTGATGGACGCGCTATACTTCGAAAAATGGATTGTCGACTGAGGCTTTCGCGGCTCTCGCTCTCGTCCGCGGCTTGGAATCTCTGGGCCGCTGGCTTCGTGGTCGCGTGCCTCTCGGCGTGCGGCAACGGCGAGCCGTCCGCGTCGTGCCATGAGCCGCTGCCGCGGGCGAGCCTGGGGGAGTGCGCCCCACTTTACGAGCCCGTCTTCGCGCGCGTCTACGAAAATACCATCTCCGCGAGTTGCGCCGTCGGCTCGGGATGCCATGGGGCTGCCTCGCCGGTCGAGTCCTTGACGCTCGCGGGTGGCCAGTCGAGCGCCCATCAAGCCCTACTCCAAGCCGGCGCCGTCGTCCCGGGGGACCCCGAGTGCAGCCCCCTCGTGGATCGCCTGGAGTCTTCCAGCGCGGACTTCCGAATGCCCCGAGGCGGCGCGCCGCTCACGGAGGAGGAACGCTGCGCCATCGTACAGTGGATTGCCAGCGGCGCAGCGCCTCCGTGAGGCAGCGCGCCCGTGCCCCCGAGATTGCCGCTCCAGCCGTGAACGTCGAACCCATGAGACCCAACCCGTCGGGGGCCTTGTTGTTGGCGGCTGGGTGCTTTGCGGCCGTGGCCGTGGCCGTGGCCGGATGCGCTGGGGACCGTGACGCCCTCGGCAAGCGAACCCTCTCGCTCGAGGAGCTGAAGGATCCGGAGACGTGCAAGGCGTGCCATCAGCGACACTACCGCGAGTGGAGAAGCAGCATGCACGCGTACGCCACCGACGACCCCATCTTCCTCGCGATGAACGCGCGCGGGCAAGACGAGGCGGCGCTGGGCGATTTCTGTGTGCAGTGCCACGCTCCCATGGCCCTCGTCGAGGGGTACTCCGACTTCCGGGCGGTCGGGGAGCTGCCCCGCCACCTCAAGGGTGTGACGTGCTACTTCTGCCACAGTGTGCGGGGGGTGGGAGAGCCGCACAACAATTCTCTGATCGTCCCGGGCGATGGCGAGGTGCTGTACGGGCCGTACGAAAATCCCCACGAAGCGGCCCCCCACCGCGCTGAGCATTCAGCCTTCCTCGACGGAAGGACCACGGAATCCTCTCGCATGTGTGGCTCGTGTCACGACATCGTGACCCCGCGGGGCGTGCACATGGAGCGCACCTACGAGGAGTGGCAGAGCAGCAACTTGAACTCGCAGGGTTGTGCCCGGGGCTGCCACATGCTGGGGCGTTCGGATACGGCGGTGTCCGGCGAGGAAGCCCCGCCGGGCGTGCCACTGCGAAGTGTGCGAGCAGGGGAAGGAGTCCACGAGCATCTCTTCGGCGGCGTCGATCAGGCGCTCATCGACTGGGCATCGGACGACCCCGCACTTACCCAATTGCAGCGGGCCGTCGTCGATTGCGAGCTCGCGAACGCACTGCAGGTTACGGAGATTTGCCTGACCCCGACGCCGGGCGGCAATCGTCTGGACCTCACCCTCGAGGCGGTTGGCGTCGGGCACGCCTGGCCCAGTGGGTCGGCCATGGACCGTCGAGCCTGGGTGGAGCTCCAGGCCTATCGACAGGGAGAGCTGCTGTTCGAATCGGCGGTCGGCCCCGAGGAAGCCGTCCACGAAGTGCAGCGCGCTCCTCAGCGCCAGCTCTTCGTGATGCGCGACTTCGGATACGACGCCGAAGGGCGGGAGGCCCACATGTTCTGGAAGCTCGAGCCTTCTACAACCTACCCGAAGGGGTACGAATCGAGGCTCATTCCCGCGGGGAACGTGCACTCGGTGACGGCCACCTACCAGTTGCCCGCCGCGCGACCCGATCGAATCGACGCGGTGGTCAAGATTCGGGCAATCGGGAAAGACTTCCTACGAGATCTCTACGAGAGCGGGTACCTGAGCCCACAAGAGCACCGCCCCATCGAAACGCTGACGCTTCGGGGCACCGACATTCGCTTCGAGCCGGCCGAGGCCAGTCAGTGCCGAAGTAACCCGGAGGTCCAGTCGCCACCCATCGACTGCCGGTCCCAATACGCTCGGCTGCTCGAGGACTCGGGCTAATCCTCGGACCAAAGCGGTCGTCGACAGCCGTCGCCATCCGTTCTCGAACGTTGTGGACTCGGGGCTCGGCTGCGAGTCGGCCTCGCGGAGCGACGCTGGGACCGGCTGGACGAGCGCCAGGGAGGTGCCGCGGCACGGGCGCCGGGCGCCCGTTCATTGGCGCGCGGCGAAGAGCGTCACGGAGGTTCCATCCTGGTGTCCCCGTGAGCCCGCGGCTTTCGTCATGGGCTCCAGCGCCACGAGCTCGGGCGGCGAGATGTCTTGGAACAAGAACGTCTTGGACTGATAGCCGTTCGCCAAAATGAGCAGCTCGTGCGTCTGGCCATCGCGGGCGAGAGCCACGGCGAGCTGACCCGTCGCGGCGAGGCGCCCGTCCAGCCAAAGGTCGGCCTCCGGCGGGGCTACGCTCACGCGCACGGGGTACGAGTATCGCTCGCTCGGCTGGGCCTGGCTTTCGCCCGACTCGGAAACGGATGCGTCGCGGGCATCGCCGTCGACCTCGACGGAGTCGCCCCCGGCGGTCGTGGCCACCGCCCCCAACACCGCGGTCAGGGCGACGGCTGCGGCGACCGCAGGCGCCCAGGGGTACTTGCGCGCCTGCGTTGCCTCCTTCTGGGGGAGGGGAGGCGGCGGGGTTGGCTCCGCGGGCGGCGGGGGATTGGTAGACTGAAAGGCGCGCTGCGGCAAATAGGAGCGTATGCAGTTTCGTTCCGCCAGATCCGCCATGGCGCGCAGGGTTTCGTAGTCGCCGACGCGGTTGCGAGCAAGCACCGTACGAACCCTGCTGCCCTGGGCCACCGCCTCGAAGACGCTCGCCTCTACGTCGTCCATCAAGACGCCCGCGGTGGAGGGAGCCGACCACCAAATCGCCTCGCGGCCTCCGAGGCGTCGAAGCAGCTCGTCGCACTCGTCTTTGCGGCGCGCGGCCTCCAGGACGAGCGTGTGCATCGTTTCTCGGATCAGCCGAGGGCGGGCCACGGTGCGATAGTCTGCGAAGAGGTCTCCCTCGTCCATTCCCAGAATCCGGTAGGCCGCGGCCTCTCCTTCGAGGTTCCCGATGGCGGCGTCCACGAGCTCTCCATCCGAGCACCAGAGGCGGCCAACGCACTCCTCGCGGCGAACATCGATGACGGCGCTCCTGCGCCCCATCTTGATGATCTGCATCAGGTCGAGCAATGGAACATCGTCGATCGCGCCGGCCAGCTCTCGCTTGCAGTACGACGCCGGGTCGTGATCGGCGAGTCGAAGGATTCGCGCCAGCATGGGGTCGAGCGCATCCCGAACCTTTCGCCGGCAGGTCAGGACCTGGTCGCGGAGCTCGTCGGGTGACTTCCCTTCGACGTCGAATGGGATCTTGATCTCGATCTGGTAGCGCTGCGCCTCCGCTTCGGAGGATGCTTCCACCTTCGGCAACTCGACGGCGTGGCCCCAGGGCACTGCGCGAAGCGTGGCTGTCATCGCGATACTCTCCGTGTCGACGCCGTGCGTGTCGCGGGTCGGCTCACGGGGGGCGCAGCGGGCTCTTGCAGGACGTATCGCGCCGGCCGCAGTGAAGCGTCCACCACCACGTCGAGATCGAGGCGAAACGACTTCACGAACGGGTCGAATCCCGCCGCCTCACCGCGCAGCGTGTGTACCCGGCCATCCTTTACCATGTAGGCGGTCAACGGGTTGGAGGAGAGCCGCTGACCGTCGAGGTAGAGCGCCGCATGCGGGGGATCGATGCTGATGTCGAACGCAACCAACTCACCGTGGTAGTTCGGCCAGGGGGGGGCTCGTCGGGCTTCGAAGTCGAGCGGGGGCGCGACCCGCCCGGAGCCGGGGGACAAAGCCAGCAGGGTCCCACTCAGCGCAACGAAGCCCATCGCGCAGAGCAGCGCGTAGTTGGGGGCGGAACGGCGCCGAAGCCAGGCAGCTATCTTCGTCTGACCCGTGCCCATGGGAGAGGTCTCGTCCTGCCGAGTCAGCCCGAGCTGTCCGATTCGGGCCTGGATCGCCCCCTGCATCTCCCGCCGCTCATCGGCGAACACTCGCAGCAGCAACGTGCCGAGCTCGGCGTTGGTCGCGGTTTGCGAGTGACTCGCGAGGTAGCGCTCGAGGGTCGCAAGCATCTCCTTGGCCGTTTCGAAACGGTCGCCAGGGTGGGTTGCCATTGCCTTGGCGCAGATCGCGTCGAGTTCGGGGTCACAGTCCCGCTTGATTTCGCGCAGCCGGGGTACCGCCCCCGTGACGAGGCGTCGATATACGAGCGACTCGGGAACCTGACCCCACAGAGGCACCTGGGCGAGCATTTCCCAGAGCACGACGCCGACCGAGAAAATGTCGACCCGTTGGTCCGTCGCTCGGCGCACCTGCTCCGGAGCCATGTACGGAAAGCTCGCGTACGCGTGGGCTCCCCGCTCGAAAGGGTTTGGGCAGACGACGGCTTGGCTGAAGTCGATGAGCTTCACCTGGCCGTCGTACGTCAGCATGATGTTGCTCGGGCAGATTGCCCCGTGGATGATCGGCAGCTGGTGGCCGTCCAGATCTTTCAGCTCGTGAACGTGATCCAGGCCGGCAAGGACCCTACAAATGATGCCCAGCCTGAGCTCGAGCGAGAGCTGAGGCATGGTATTGGCCCGATCCATCAGGCTCGCGAGGGATTGCCCCTCCAGGTACTCCAGCGCGATGACGGGCAGCGGACCGTCGTGGCACATGCCGTGCACGGCGACGACGTTCGGGTGGCGCATGCGGGCCATCAAGCGCGCTTCGCTCACGATTCGTGAGCCGGCTTCCGGTTCGCGGCGCATTCTCACGCCGAGCCCTTTGAGCACCACGAGCTGCGAAACACCTTTCGAGCTGCGCGCGAGGGCCACGGCCAGGGCGTGCCTTCCGCTATTGCCGACTGGGACGAGCGGGTCGTATCGGTAGGAAAGCGCCCCCCGCGGCTTCATGGCTCGAGCCTTTCGAACGTATGAAGTCAGGCGGCCCCACGTCGACCCGCTAGGCTTCGGCAGTTTGCTCCACTGGTAGCTGCGCAGGAGTTTCATGTTCCCAAGTCCCGAGTACCTGCCCTCCCCCACGACGCGGATGCGGCGGCTCCTCATATGGTTCAGTGGGGCAGCGGACACCGAAAGGTGGCAGGAAACCCACGACCTCTCGCGATGAGGGAGTGGGACCGCCGTGAGGGCCCATGGCTGTCGGCGCGCCGAGAAAGCCGTTCGACCGTCGACCTGCACCTCGCAAGGCGACAAGTCGACGGTCCAATGGTCAGTTCGAGCCCGGTCGTTACGACCGGATCGGCGGCGGGCGCCGCTCGCGGTGTGACGCATGCGCCCCCTCGGGCCGAATCCCGGGGGGGCGCGATGGCCGCCGCGCAGTGGCTTGCGGCGCGCCCGTCTCGAGCTGATTGGCGGGTGTCGCCGAGCCTGCTGGGGAGCGGGCCAGAGCCCCCTACTGGCTCCGGGGGGGCTCGATCCGAGACAGGAGTTCCTTCACGTCCGCTGCGTTCATTCCGTTCGGGTAGTTCGCCTGGTACTTCTTCAGCGCGCGACGAGCTTCCTCGACACGACCTCGGTCGTACAGTAGCCGGGCCTGAGCGAACAGTGCCGGAGCCGACCAATCGCTGTTCGACCTCGACAGCCGCTGGTACATCTTCAAAGCGACCTCCGGGCGGCGCACCTCCAGCGCCGTAGCCCGGCTGAAGTCTTCCGCAAGCTCACTGCTTTCGGCGTGACGCGAGCTCTTCTTCGAGCGCTTGGCCTTCGAACGCCGCCGCGGCGGTGGATCGACCTTGTGCGGCTCTGCCACGATGGGCTGCTCGTGATCCGACCACGTGTCACCCGCCTCGAGTGAGGTGACACTGCCGTTCTTTTCGACCAGCACGTGACCCTCTTCTACCGCGACGCTCGTGCCTCTCTCCGAGCGCTTGACATCGAACTGGGTGCCGATGACGCGGACCAGCACATCATCGGCCTTCACCAGAAAGTCTGGCCGCCCCAATCGCGGCGCGACTCTGAAGTTGACGGACCCTCGGGCCAGGGAGACCTCCCAACCGCTGGTGTCGTTGCCTTTGACGCGTAGCTCCGAGTGATTGGAGATCAGGAGACGAGACTTCCCGAGCCTTCGCTCGATGGGCCCCTTCGTCGTGACGATGCGGGCGTCCACTTTGTCCGGAGCGGGCGGGGCGGGGGAAGGATTCTGCAGCAGGTCGGAGGGGGCCGGCGCGCTTTGCTGGTCGACCTCGACCGCTCGAGCGAGCTCGCTTGCTGGAGGCACGGGCGCCTCTTCTTCACCGTGACCCATCACCTGAACGAGGGCGAACAAGCTGGCTGCCAGCGAGAGCGAGGCCAACCCCAAGCTCAATCGACCGGGGAGATGCCGCCGGGTCGCGGGCTCGGGCCTCTGTTGCTCTAGCCGCTCGAAGACACGGTCTTCGACGGACTGCCAGGTGCGCTCGCTCAGCGGCTCGACTTCGGGGATTAGTTGACTTCTCGTCATTTTCTCAGATCTTCGCACTCGTGATGTAATTCGCCAAGACGCCGTCGGATTGGGCGGCCTTCTCCAAGGACCGGCGGGCCCTCCAAACTCGAGTCTTCGCAGCCACCAGGCTCACGCCCGTGCAATCTGCTACTTCTTCGAGTGACCGCCCCCCGAAAGCAAACAGAGTAAAAGCGATTCGGTAGTGGGGCGGCATGTCGCCCAGCACGGCATAGAGGCGGCGAACTCCCTCGCGGTGCTCGAGCCGCTCCTCGCTGGAGGAAACCAACCGAAGTTCTTGCGGTGGTGGGCTGCCGCTGCGCTTGAGAGCGCGCTTGGCCCGAAAATGCCGATGCACCACCCGGATGGCGATACGGTCGGCCCACGTCGACAAGAGCGAGTCGCCTCGGTACGAAGGGAGCGACCCGAAGATGTCGATGAACGCTTCTTGCAGTAGATCCTCGATGTGGTTGTTGGAGCCCAGAACTCGATACAGGGTTGCGTGCACCTTGCGCTTGAGCATGTGAAAGAGCTCTCGCTGCGCTGCGGGTTCGCCTGCCGCACAGCGGCGGGCGAGCGCCAGATCGGCCTCGTACGCGTTGCCAGAGCCCGATGCCTGGCTGCGATTGAGTGCATAGAGTGCCGACTTGGAACGGCTGCTGCTTCGCGGTGTAGAACCCATCCCTCAGGTAGTGGCTAGAGGAGGGCAGAATGTTGCGGGAGTGTGCGTCGGGAATGTGCATTTCCAAAGAAGGTCCGAAAATGTGCAGTCAGGGTGCGACTAGGGGTCTGTGGGTAGGGGGAGGTGGTTTCATGAATTGCCCTGGAGTTGCGGGGCCTTGCCGTCGTGCCCCGCTGCCGGGGCGGGGTCGGGCCGCGAACGTGGCGGTTTCACTTCGAACCGGCGCTCTGCAACGCTTTTCGCGCAACAGCGACCGGTTCTTCGGCAGCGTCGTCGGGTCGCGAGCGCCCGCCCTTCGCCGGGCCCTTGCCCTGGGTCGTCGACCGCCGGGGGGGCAGCGCCGTCCGCCCCACGGGGGCGGCGGCGCTTGCGTCGCTCGCGAGCTCGGCGTCGCTACTGAAGTATGTGACCAGGAGCCGGTCGCAGTGTGCAGCCTCGCGAACCTTTCTGCGGGCCCGAGAGACTCTCGTCTTCGCCGCGAGCCTCGTCGTGCCGAGCTCTCGCGCCACTTCGGCGATGGTGCGCCCGTGCAGCTCGAATAGCGCGAACGCCAGCCGATCGACACGTCCCAGTCGCGCCAGCACCGAGCGCAGGTGGCGCACCCCTTCCCGGTGCACGGCCGTGTCCTCGGGGCCGACCAGCTCTGCCGATTCTGCACGCAAGGCGAGCTCCGCGTGTTGCGTCCTGCTGCGAATCTGGCGGCGCAAGTGGTTTAGCGCCACTCGTGCCGTGACGCGGTCCGCCCAGGTCTGAAGACGGGATTGACCGCGGTATCGGGCGACGGATCCGAATATCTCGATGAAGGCCTCTTGCATCAGGTCGTCCATGTATTGGCTCGAGCCGAGCACGCGGTAGAGTGTGGCGCGCACCGACGGCTTCAGACGATCGAAGATTTCGCGCTGGGCCCAAACCTCTCCCCGACTGGCGCTTTTCGCGAGCAGCACGTCTGTGGGGTGCTCGAGATGGACGTTGGACGGTTGTCTGAGAGTGGACATCACGAAAGGCGCCTTCGGGGTTGTCGTTGGTCGCGGTTTGGCCGTGGCGTTTGCACCATCGTGACCACGGGAGGCCGCGAGGTTGCCGGCACCTGGGGGCGCACGCCGGGTCCGCCCGAGAGCAAGGCGCCTTTGTGACATTGCACCCGCCGCGGGCCACTACGCGGTCATGAGTCGACCGACGTCGCGCACTGACCCCCTTCGCTCTTGGTGCGCCACGTCGCCGGTGCAGCGCCGCGGGGAGGCGAGGGCACATCGCGAGCCGTGCCGAGGGCGGCGCCGGCTGTGGCTTCGCTTGGCGCTCCTCGGCTTGGCCGGGCTTGCCACTTCTTGCGGGCGAAGAGCAGGCACCCTGCCTGGGGACGACGACTACGAGCCGCCGGCGGATCGACGAGAGTCGCCCGACGAGGGCGGGTCGCCGGAGCTGGCGGGCATGGCGCCGCAGGCTGCTCCCTCCGCCGAAGGGGTGCCCGACGTCTCGGTCGAAGCAGCAGCGGCGGCCGCCCGTGCGATCGGCGACCTCGTGGGCGCCTGCGGACCGGCCCTCGATGCCTGCGGTGCGACGCCGGGCTGCCCTGCGATTCTGGCCTGTGCTGCGTCCACGGGATGCTCGGGGAACGCCTGCTACTGTCTGGAGGGGGACTGCGACCAAGCCGGCCCCTGCCGCGACGTGATTCTCTCGGCGCCGGGCGCCTCCGAGGCGCCGGGGAGCGACCGGGGCCCGGCGGCTAGAGCGGCGTCTGCCGTGGGGCAGTGTCTCGATGTGGTCGATCCCCTGGTCGACGGTGAGGTCGAGCCTGCCCAATCCGACGGACCCGATGCCAGTCCCTCGCCGGACGCGGCGTCTTTCGTGGATTGACGACCCGCCCGTGCAACTCGGGGCGAGGAAGGGGGCACTACAGGCAATAGTGGTCGCCCCAGTGCTGGCCGCTCGGAGCTTTTTCATGGCGCGGAGGCAACTGAACCGATGAACCGAACCCCAATTTTCTGCCTTCTCTCGACGCTCATGGCATGCGGGGCCGGGGCCGACCTCGACGAGGTGAACACCCGGGCGACCGGGGACGCGACCGAAGGGGACTCCCCGTCGAGCTCGGAGTCTGCCAGCGAGGACGGCGCGCCCGGCACGTTCGAGGCCACGCCGCCGCCGGGTGAAGGCCTCCCCGTCGAGGACATGATGGACGTCCCGACCAGCCTCGACCCCGCCGACCCCCAGGGCACTGCGGGCGAGGGCCCCCCGTCGGGGACCGCCCCCGAGGGAGAGGAGCCCGACTCGTCGGAAGGCGGATCGTCGGGGCAAGCCTCGCCCGGAGCGTTGCTGCACGGCCCGCAGCCCACCCAAGAGTCCGCTCGCGCCGCAGGGCCGTTCGACGTGGACACGCTCACGCAGGGGCTGAGGGACGGGCCCGAGTACGGCTCACAGACTCTTTTCTTCCCGACCGATGCCGAGCCGCCGTTCGCCATGGTCGCCGTCGTGCCGGGGTTCGTATCCCCGGAATCCTCGATTCAGGACTGGGGCCCATTCCTCGCCTCGCACGGGATGGTCACGCTGACCATCGGAACGAACTCCGGGGGGGATCCTCCGGATGTGCGGGCGCGCGCGCTGCTCGACGCCCTCGAGACGATCGCCTTCGAGAACGAACGCGAAGAGAGCCCTCTGTTCGGCGACCTCGACCTGGATCGCAGGGCCGTGATGGGATGGTCGATGGGCGGTGGCGGCACGCTCATCGCGGCCAACGAGAACCCACAGCTGAGAGCTGCGATCTCTCTGGCTGGCTGGAGCCCGGGCGCGCAGTTCTCGGACAATGAGGTCCCCACGTTGCTGTTCGCAGGCACCGCCGACATCCTGGCGGGGGGACAATCGCAAGGGTTCTTCGAGAGCATCCCGCAGGGCACACCGAAGATGCTCTTCGAGGTCGAGGGAGGAAGCCACAGCGTGGCGAACTCGCCCAGCGGTGCGGGGGGTGAAGTGGGGCTCTACGGGCTCTCCTGGCTCAAGGTGTTTCTCGAAGGGGACGACCGCTACCTGCCCTTTTTGAGCGAGATTCCCTCTCGCCAGTCGGATTTTCGAGTCAACTTGCAATAGTGCTCGCGGCCGAGCGTTCGCGCGACCGAGGCGACGACTCCCCATTCGGGTGAATGTCTTCCGTCTCGTAGGTGGATTGTCGGGCCTGCTCGGCTTCGAGCTCTCTTGAAAAGGATCGTGATGAACGAAACAGCTTTGGGATTCGTGCTCGCGTCGACCTGGGGGCTCCTCGGCGTCGCCTGCTCGGGCTCCGCGCCACCTGTGGGGGACGAGCCCGTGAGGTCCGGCGAACCAGCGGGGGCCGAGCAACTCGGAGCCCAAGAGCCTCGCGCGCCCGGCGCGTCTGCTCCCAGCCAGCCTGTCGGGCCGAGCGTCGCCCCTGCGCCCGAGAATGAGCAGGCCGCTGCCGTCGATGGATCGGTCGCCGGAAGCCTCGCGGTTCCGTGCGACGTGGCCGAAATCGTGAGCGACCACTGTACGACCTGCCACGGGCTGACTCCTCAGTTCAATGCGCCCATGCCCCTCGTCTCCGGCGGCGACTTTTCGGCGGCGGCACCGATTAGCACGGGCCGAAGCGTTCGCGAGGTCGCGCTCGAACGAGTGACGACCGAAGGGGCTCGTCAGATGCCCCCGCCGGGGACGGTGGGAGCGCTGGACGCCCAGGAGTTGGCGGCGTTGACGGCGTGGCTGGAGGCGGGGGCCCCGAGTGCTGCGGAAGGGTGTGACATTCTGGACGCGGCGAACGTTCCGCTCGACGTCTTGCCCGAGCCGCCCGAGGCCGGCGCGTCCCTTCAGCCGTACGTCGGATGGGACGAAGGCGGCGTAGAGTGCTACCGATTGGTCGCAAACAGTGGAGACAAGGTCACTCCCTATGCCGTGGGCACGGCCAACGACACCTACGTGGGCTTCGGGTTCATGCCGCCGTGGGATGGCGTGCGTTACATTCGATCCATTCGAACGGTGATCGACAACGCGGAAGTCCTGCACCACTGGCTGCTGTTTCAGCTCGACGACGATGTCGACGACGGCAGCGTTTCGCGTCAGAGCGGGGTGCACCCCGACGGCCAGTTGGTACACGGGTGGGCGCCAGGCGGAGGAGATCTCTACTTCACGCAAAAGGTGGCGGTGCGGAGCGACCCTTCGAAGGGCTACTTGTTGGAGCTGCACTACAACAGCAGCGACCCCAGTGCGGTGGACGCTTCGGGCGCGGAGGTCTGCGTGACGTCGACGCCGCCGGACAACGAGGCGCTTCTGTCCTGGTTGGGGACGGATCGCATCAACGGGACCTCGGCGACCGGAACCTGCCGGCCGCGTTCGAGTGAATCCATCCACATCATCGCGGGCACCCCGCACATGCACCTCAAAGGCCAGCACATGAAAGTGACCGTCAACCGGGGAGACGGCGGTCAGGAAGTCGTGCACGACGAAGCGTTCAGCTTCGAGAACCAGCGCATCTACGCGCAACAAATCGAGCTGCTTCCGGGGGACTCCATCACGACCAACTGTACGTTCTCCAGCCCGGCTAGCTTCGGCCCTGGGACCAATCAGGAGATGTGCTATTGGTTCGCCATGGCGTACCCCGCCGGAGAGCTTGCGGACGGGGGTTTCCTCGGGACACTTCTTCACGGAGACACTTCCTGCCTTGGCATGTAATGGTAGCTTGCGCTTCGAGCGCACCCGACCCGGCCGCGGGGGGGCTCCGCGGAGGGGGGAGGATCGGAGCTCTCCGCCGAGGCGCCTCCACGTGAGGTGGGCCTGTGCCGCCCTGGGCCTGCTCGCGGCGAGCCCCGCGGCGGCGCACGCGCCGCCGATCGTGTCGTCGATCGCCTTCGACGAGTCGGGCGCGGCTCTCGTGTTTGCCACGAACCGCGGATTGATCGTGCACGTCGAGTCGGAGAGCGGGCCGCGCCTTCTGTGCAACGCGGCCATCGGGATCAACACGTCCGAATCGGCAAAGGTGGCGCTCGTGGGCGAGCGCAGTCTCTTGATTGCCTCTTCGGCGGGCCTCGTCGCAACGTCCGACGACGGGTGTACCCTCAGCGAGGTGCCGGGCTTCGAAGGCGTCATCGCATCCGCCCTGGCTTCCGATGGCGCAGACCCACGCCGCGTGTTCGTGGCCACCTACGACGGCTCGACCACGGCGATCTCGGCGACCGCCGACGGTGGGAAGAGCTGGAGCCCGGCTTACCAGGCGGAGCCGAGTGACTTCTTCTCGTCCCTTCGCGTTGCCGGCTCCTCATTCGTCTACGGCACGGCAACGAGCTTCGGCAGCGACGGAGAGACCTCGTTTTCGCTGGTGCGCTCCGCGGATGCTGGAGCGAGCTGGGAACGCCTACCGCTCGAGGCGACCGAGGCCGACTACGAGCTCAATCTTCTGGCCGTGTCCCCGGCAGACCCGCAGAGCCTGCTGATCGGCTCGGTTGCCCTCAACCCGACGGTCGACGACAGTCGTTTGCTCATCAGCTATGACGCGGGTGACACGCTGCAGGAGGTGTACAGCGCGCGAGACATCACGGGGGCCAGCTTCGATGAGCAGGGGGGCCTGTGGGTTGCGACGCGCCAGGGCCTGCTGCACCGCGGGGCGGATGCCACCGAGTTCGAGCCGGTGTCCGAGGCCAGCAATCTGGGCTGTGTGATTCAGCGTGAGGACGGCGTTTGGGTGTGCGGCCACTACCGGGGCGTCGAGGCTGGGGTCTCCGGAGTGGGCGCCGCGGCGGACCCCGCCGCCGAGTTCGAGGCGCAGCTACGTTTTCGCGACGTGAGCCAGCGAGTTGCTTGTGAGCCCGGCACCGACACGGCCATTCGCTGCGCGGACCCCTGGCTCGACTGGTCGCGCGAAATGCTCTTGGAGGAGGCCGAGCCGGCGCCCCGTGGCGAGCCGGCGCCCCGTGGTGAGGCCGAGCCGGATCTCGTCGACCCCCGCAGTGGACCGGAGCCGCCGGCGGGTGTCGAGGGCGACGTCGCGGCCCCCGGGGCAGTCGCGAGCCCCGAGGCTGCGTCGAGCGCCGAAGGAGGCTCATGCGCCGTGGGGGCTGGTCGGTCCTCGGAGCGCCGCGGCTGGGCTTTTGCGCTGATGAGCGGCGTGCTGCTGGTGCGTCGGCGCCGCCGTGGCCGGGGCAGACCAACGCGCCCGCGGCGTTGAATCGCCCGCGGGCCAGGCGCCGGGGGGGCGCGCGCCCGCACTCGCAGGAGAGCCGATGGCTCGGCGGGGGGGAGCGCCGCCGCGCGAAGCGGGGCAACGTGTCGAGCTCCCGAGCGCCTGCGCTCCTGCAGCGCAACACGTCGAGGCCTTGGCGTCGAGGCCTCCGCGCCGAGGCTCACGGTCAGTGGGAAATCGAGCAGCTGATGTCGTACCAAGGGAGGCGACCTCCCACCCGGGGTGGCGATCTCCCACCCGGGGAGGCGATCTCCCACCCGGGGGGCCCGGAGCTTTGGCGTGCCTGGGCAGCGACCTGCGCCGGCCGCTTCTGGCCTCGCCGGGGGCACGCGGGGCGCCCGCCGCGCTCTAGGAGCGCGCCGCGACCGCGATGGCCGATTCTGTGCTTCGACCATGAATGTCCGACTGGCTTGTTATGGCCCCGGCGTCGCAAGAGCGTGGCGAGCCTTGTGCGAGGGCACCAGGTGTTGCACCATGGAGGGGCGAAACGGGGCGGCTCATTGCGCTTGAATTACACTCTTCTCTGTGCTTGCTGGCGACGGCGGCGTGCCTCGCGCTGGTGCACGAAACTTCACGTGCGCACGAGAAGATCGCAGCTCTCGTGCTACGCTCTTGTCTCGCGCGCGTCGAATGGGCGGCGCGGCTTCGGAGTTGCCTGACCAATGCGCTTTTCGCCCCGAGTCCTGACCATCGGCATTGCCCTCATGTCCTGTGGACGGGAGCTCGTGGAGCTCGCCCCGAGCTCCCGGCTGCTGTCGACGAATGAAACTCCCACCGACGAAGCCACTCCCCCTGCCGAGCCAGCAGAGCCCAGCCCGAGCCCCGTCGTGCTCGAACCGGAGCCCGAGAATCGGCTTGTGCCGCCCCAAGGCAGCAGCGCGGGTTTGAATGAGCACCCGCGCGGTGTGCTGCCGGGCGCTTTCGTCGCCGACACTCCGCTTCCCGGCCCCACCGTGACCCGCAAGCCACAGGGCTGCGAGAAGGCGGATTTTCTCTTCGTAGTCGACAACTCCAGCAGGTCCATGAATCACGCTCAAGGTGTCTTGGTGAGCAGCTTCCCCAAGTTCATGCAGGCCCTGGAGAGCCAGCTCGAGTTCCCCGACCTCCACGTGATGGCCGTGGATACCGACGGAGATCGAATCGACGCGGACGATTTCCCCCTCTCCGAGCAGGACTGTGACGATGCGCTCGGTGCAGGGCGCCGCACGGATTTGGAAGGCGAGTCGTGCGGGCTCGCGGGCGAGAGTCGCTTCATCAGCGATCCCCAGGAGGATCTGGCTGGGACGTTTTCGTGCGTCGCGACGGCGGGCGACTCCGGGCGCAACTTCGAGCGCCCGATCGAGGCGGCATTGAATGCCGTTTCCAAGCCTTTCAACGCGGCAGGGGGCTGCAACGACGGGTTCGTTCGCGACGATGCCGTGCTCGTCGTGTTCTTCGTCACGGACGAGGACGACGAATACAGCTCGGGAGACCCGGAAGATTGGACGCAGGAGCTGCTCGCGGCCAAGTACGGGCAAGCCGAAGCGATCGTTCCGGTCGTCCTCACGGGGAGGCCAGACCGGCGCTCCGAGCCCTCTGCCGCTTGTGACGAGGCGGACATAAACCCCGATGCGGCACCCCGCCTCCACGAGCTCGCAAAGAACTTCGAAACGGGCGTCGTCGGAGACATCTGCGAGTCGGACTACTCGCAGTTCTTCATCGATACGGTGGTGACCACGATATCGTGGACCTGCAGCCGATTCGAGCCCCCTGATCTGCCCTGAGCCCGGGTCGTCGCCGAGCAGGAGCTACCGCGTTGGCCCGCGCCCGACGAAACGCGGGGTCTCCCTGCGGCGACCCATGGGCGATTCGGCGCCCCCGCAGCGCGGTTCGAAGCAGCCCCCGGGGTGGGTGCCGCCGGCACGAACCGTCGGAGCTCGGCTCGCGTCGCTCCGGCGCGTGCCTGGTGCGGCGATGCGGCGATGCGGCGATGCGGCGAGCGTGCGGATCGAGTCGTACGTCGAGCTCGAGCCGCAGCCGCTTGCCGCCCCCGCTGGCCCTCTCTTCCCCGTTTTCCTCGGCGCCTTTCCCAGGCGTTTCGACCGCTGATTGCGGCTCGCTTCGAGGGGTCCGCGCATCAGACCCCTGCCGGCCAGTCTCAATGGTGAGCGACCCGAGGGGGCGGGAGGCTTCGCCCTGCAGCCGCCGATGCTAGATGGGCGGCAGGCATTGGCGGCGGGGTGACCTCGTCACTGTCTTCCGCAGGCACGAACAGCGTTGCCAAGCTGGCGGACACGGCCAGCACGCCCAGTGCCGTCAGGTTGTCTTCCTTGAAGCGTCGATCCGTCGAGACACTCGAAGGCCACGTCAACACGGAAGTCGGGACCCTGAGTTGTCCGCGAAGGCAACCTTCGACGTGCGACCACCGAACCAATGGCTCGCAGCTTCCCCAGCGACCGGCGTGCTCGCGGGCGTCACGCTCGAGCAGGTTGCCGTCGAGCGCCAGACCCGGGGCCACCGATCGGAAGCAATCCAACACCACCTCGTTCATGTCTTGCGCTTGGTCGGGGGCGTGATGGTCGACCGCTCCGTGGCAGATCTCGCGCCCTCCCAGGGCGGCGCTGCTCAGGTTTACTCCGCTCTGCGCGAGAAGCCACACGAGCGACTCGGGGTTGAGGTCGCAGCTGACCTGAAGCACCTCTCGCTGGGCAACCCCCAGCACGATGCGCGGCCGCTCGGGGGGGTCCACCAGACGGAAGAGCGTCGAAGAGGCCCCGCGGGCGATGCCCTCGATGGCGGGAAGGTTTCGTTCCCCCTCTGCGTGGAAAGTGACCAGCAACGCATCTTGCCCGAGGCGCCTGATGCTGATGCCGGGAAAACACCCGAGCGGCATGCGCTCCTCACCGACCGAGTCGACGCCGCGTTGGAGAATCTCGGCTGCGACCTCTTCGACTCTGCGGTAGACGGATTCGGCGTCGGAGAGCCCGCACAACAGGATCTGAGCATGGGCGATTGGGCGCTTCACGACGTGCGCACGACAGCCTCCGCTTTGGTTGAGCGCCTGCAGAGCCAGCTGAAGCTGGGGATAGCGGTCGAGGAAATCGCGTTCGACGTGGAGATTGTGGCAGCTGTCGTTGAACGCGAAGCCCAGCGCCGTGGGTGCATGAAGCTCTGCCTCCACGGACGTCGCCAGCAACGCGGAATGGAGTGGCGGAGGAACGGGAGGCCTGGCTCGAGGCAGTGTGAGGTGGGGGGACGACTCGTCTTCCACCGCCGGCGCGGGTCCGGAAGCCGCGGGCCAGGAGTTGGTGTTCAGCTCGCCGAGCGGGAGCGGCTCGGGCGGAGGTCGCCGGCTCCACTGCGCCCAGGCACTGCGCACCCACGAAGCCGCGTACTTGCTGGCTTCGGTTGCGCGATCGAGCACGCCGGGGTTGCGGAAATCACTCGCGCTTGCGGTATCGAAGGGGGAATCTAGACTGTACATGGAGTTCACCTGTTCTGCTTCTCAGAGATGAGGGGATGCGGCGACCGAGCGTTTATGGTGGGCGTTGCCACGGGCTCGGGGCGCGCTTCGATGAGGAGGCGGCCACAGGGTCGCCGAGGGCTCCCTTATGTAGTGACTCGGATAGCAAGGAAGTTGCGGGTTGGTGGCGATGCTTGTTTTGAAGTGAAGTCAAATGTGGGGAATGTCGGCAGATGAGGCAGCGGGGCCTCGCCGAGGTGCCGTGGATCCATGGATCCGCCGGGGCATCCGACAACGCCCGGGCTCGCGCGGGGAGAGGCCGGCGTGGCGCTCCAAACGCTGGCCCGCGGTGCGATCCGTGTGCCGGCTTCCATCGCACGCCGAGCGCGCGAAGCCGCGTCGAGTCGCTCGGTGCGCGCGCCAGTGCGCGGCTGCGTTTCCCGTTCGCCTCGGCTGCGCAGCCGCTTTCGTCGTCTACGCGCGCGAGGGGCGATCGCTGCGTGGCGCGGCCGTGTGAGGCCGGGCCGCGAGCGCTGCCCCAGGGGCTGGCGCCACGACCCGCACGTTCTTGCGCTGCTGGGCGGCGAATCGCCGCTCGCCCGGGGAATCGTTCAGCGCGGAACGGCGATCACGGGCTCGCAGCCGAACTGGAGCTCGACGTTCGCCCCGAAGGCGTCGGAGCAGGTGCGATCGCACAGCCGAACGCTCCGCGGGGCGCTGGGGTCGTCGTAGTACCAGCCGTCGGCGTCCCCACAAGCGGCGAGGCTGCCGTCGAACGTCCGCGGGACCGTTCGCTGACCCGAGCCGTCGCGCGGCGTGACCAGAACATTGATCTGGTCCGGATCGACACTGCCTTTGGTGCCTTCTTCCGGAATGACGTATTCGCAAGGGAGCGCCTCCGTACGGATTTTGTCGAGCGCATCGGCGAAATCCTGGACGAGAGTGCTGTCGGTCTCCGTCAAGAAGGCTTGGGTAGTGCCTCCGGCGTTGGCCACCAGGTTCAAGCTCGTCAGCGAGCGACCCACGCCGATCACGAAGGTGCGAATGTTGCTGGGTCCGTCGAAAGCGGCTCGAGCGAGTGTGGCGACGGCGTTCGGCGTATTGTCGAAGCAACCGGTGGGATCCCCGTCCGTGGCCAGGACGACCACCGTGCGCCGCCCCGGGTGCTGTGCAGCCCAATCGGCAGCGTACTCGAGCGCCCCCTCCATGGCTGGGCCGGTAGGTGTGCCACCGGCAAGCGTGCGAGAATTGATGTCTCCGATGAGCGTTGGGCCATCCAGAGGAAAATGGAGCGGGACGGCAGGCGCGGAGTAGTCCACGACGTTGCAGGAGCCGCCGAAGTTGGGAAGGCAAAGATCGATGAAAGGGATGCAGAGACAACCCGGGTCCCCCACCACGCACACGGGGTCGACCTCCAGTGGAAAATACCCCAACCCCACGCCGACGGCGGCGTTGCGCGGCTCCCGGATGAAGTTGACGAGCGCGCTGCTGATCAGCTCCCATTTCGACCCTGCCGCCGTACGCTCCGCCATCGAGGCGGAGGTGTCGATCAGAAAGAACATGTCCAGCGGCCGCTCCTCCGCGGCGAAAACGAAGCCTGCGCAGGCGTCCGCCGGGTCCAGCGTGCCGGGCTCGGCGGGCTCCTGGTACAGGTTCGTGAAACCGGATGGGGATTGGGTAAGAGTGGGCACTGCGCTCGGGCGCCCGGAGCCGGGTTGGCCGAGCGCTTCGGAGCCCTGCTGGCTCGGATCGTTCGAATTCGAAACCTCCCCAACGGACTCGAATGCGGGCGGCGCCGAGGCCGAGCAACTGGATAGCCCATGCGCCGCCACGATGGCGGCGAGCACGGTGACCGCGCGATATCGGTCACTCCGGCAGCCGTTTTGGAGCGGGGCACTGCCGCCGCGCGTGCGTTGGTCGGTTGAGGCCCGAAGGGTGGCGAATGTCGCTGCTCTCACGTACGGTCAGTGGAATGCCGCGGGAGAAAGGTCGCAACGCCATGCGAAATTGCCCTGTCCCGCGTCATCGGGCCGCGGCGTCCGGCGTCCAGCAAAAAGGTCGGTTTGTTTGGCAGGTTTGGCCGTTGTGCCAGACTGTGGGAGTGAGTATGAGTGCGCAGGCATTACGGCGGGCCGAGGTGCCGTCACCGGGCGCTTCGTTCAATTGCCGAGGCCGTTTTCGCGGCGGGTCCTGCGCCGTGCTGGTCGCCGCGGTGGGCTGGCTCACGAGCGGGGTGGCACTTGCCAATCAATCGACAGCCGGCAGCTCGAATCAGGGGCCCAACGAGCGGCCCTTGGTGGTCGAGCAACCAGCGTCGAGCGCTCCGGCCTGCCCCGAGCGGGCCAGCTCGCAGCGGGTGGGCCTCGGCGAGCGGGTGGTTCTCGTCGGCCTCGGGCGAGAGCTCGCGTGCGCGCTCGTGACCTCTCTCGAGCCGTACGGGCTGGACTTGCTGGTGGCGGACGCGGACTCACTCGGTTCCAGCATGCCCAGCGTTTCCTTCTCGGCAGAACGCGTGGCCTCGCTGAACGGGGCCCGAGCCGTCGTTTGGCTGGCCCGCGACCAGGGAGGGTACGCCCTGTGGGTGTACGATCGAGCCGAGGAACGCACCGTTGCGAGGTCCGCTCCGACTCCGCCTTTCGGGGCGAGTGTGGCCGCCGCATTGGCCCTTACCGTGAAGACGACGGTGCGAATGGTTGGGCTGGTGTCCGAGCCCGAGCCCGAGCCCGAGCCCGAGCCTGTGCCGAAGCCTGTGTCCGAGCCCGAGCCCAAGCCCGCGCGCTCGACATCAGCCCCCGAGCCCGTGCGTCCCGACTCCGGGCCGAGCGAGCCGGAGACGCCGCCATTCGTGGAGCTCCATCCGAGCCACTGGCAGCTCGCCGTCTACGTGGCGACCCGGCTCGGGCCGTTCAGCCCCGCGGGGCGCCGGCGGCCCCTCGAGAGCTCCGACGTGCGCTACGGCGCCGAGCTCAAGTACGTTCCGACCGGGGAGTGGACGGCCCCCTATTTCTCGCCTTGGCTCGCCTTGGGCTTCGAAGCGGGGAGTCCAGTCCAGGTGAAGGGCTCCGGGTTCGAGGCGGAGCTCGTCGACCCCGGCGCGCGGCTCTCCTTGGGGTGCAGCCTTTCGCTCGGTCGGGGTTGGGTGGTCGCGCTGCGCGAGGCCTACGCGGCGCACTTCGTGCAGGTGTCCGGAGATGGATTCGACAGGAAGAAGGCGTTCGACTCGCGGCTCCTCACCGCGGCGGACTTGGAGGTCTCGCTCGGCCGAACTCGCCTGGGGATCCAGCTCGCGGCGAGCTACTGGTTCAAATCGCAGGATTACACCGTTAAGTATAGAGACGTCGAGCGGGCAGACGCCCCGATCGCGACTCGATCGTTCTCCGGCCAGGGGGCGGTAGTGATGCGCGTGGCCCTGGAGTGATTGGTGTCGCAGGCGCTCCACGAAACAACTGTGGGAACGGGGCCACCGCGCGCTGCGCGGCCGTCCTCCTGTGGCTCGTCCACTGGTCGGGGTTCGTGGCGCGGGAACCCTTTCCGGTTGCGCAGCAAGCGCTTTTCTTTGAAACTCTGGGTCCTGCAGACGCGCGTTGGGCCTCGCAGCTCGACCTCGTCTGGAGGCCTTCGTTAGGAGGAGGTTGCGTGACGAAGTGGACCAAGCTCATCGCGGGAGCCGGGCTACTCCCCGTCGGTTGTGGGCACGAGATCGTGGCCCTCCAGCCCGATGAGGAGGTCGATGTGCTGGGCGTCGAGAGCACGCCCAGTAGCTTGGGGGGCCTGTCGTCTCCGGTGGGCGGTGTCGAGGACGCCGAGTCGCCACCCCGGGCTGCCGAGAGCGGCGAGCCACGGCCCGGACTGCGAGACTCCATTCCCCGTGCGGGCGTTGAGTATTTTCCGGGTGTGTTGGTCCCGGATAGCTTGCGATCCCGCGCCCCGCGTTGTGACAAGATCGACTTCTTGTTCGTCATCGACAACTCCCGCTCGATGCGGTCGCTGCAGCTGGCTCTGATCCGGAGCTTCGAGGGATTCATCGGCGGCGTCCGAAAGGACCTCGACATCCGGGATTTCCACATCATGGCCGTTGATACGGACGATTCGAGCTTGCGCGAGCGCCTCGATCTGCTGTCTGGCGGCCGGTGCGACGTGCAGCTCGGGGCCGGGCGTCGCGTCGACAAGGACGGGGTAGATTGCGGGATCCTGGGCGGGAGGCGCTACCTGCTCGACGACCAACCGGACCTGGAGGGGACGTTTTCTTGCGTGGCCGAAGTGGGCACCCGGGGTGAAGTGAGGGAACGGCCCGTAGAGGCGATGCTCAGCGCTCTGAGCCCGGAGCTCAACGACCAGGGTGGCTGCAACGAAGGCTTTCTGCGCGACGACGCGCTGCTCGTCGTCACCATCATCACGGACGGGGACGACGAGCGCTCCGATGATGGGCCGCAGCAGTGGGCCGACGCGCTCCTCGCGGTCAAGGGGGGGGAAGAGTCTTCCATCGTTTTGCTCGGACTGGTCGGAGACGAGGCAGATGACGATGAGTGCGAGAGTCGAGATGAGGGCCCGGCTCCACGCGTCGAGAAGTTCGTCAGCAGTTTCTCTCACGGCCTGTTCGAGCACACGTGCGAGCAGGACTACTCGCCATTCTTCAGGCAAGCGCTCGGCTACGTCGATCCCGCCTGCACGCAGTTCGAGTCAGATGGCTTGCAGTGATCTGTCCCAGCCGTGACCGAGCGCAGCCGTGACCGAGCGCAGCCGTGACTGAGCCGGCGCGGGGAGGGGAGCCTCCCTCAGGGCCAATTGCTTCGCCGAGGGGGCGTCCACGGAGGTCCACAGAGCGTGCAGCTCTCTCCCTCGAAGAACGGGGCAGCTCCCGAGTCATCGCAGGCCCAATAGCGAAGCCAGGCGATGGTGGGTGCCACCTCCAGGGCCGCCGAGCGGCACGCCCCCAAGCCCAGGATGCCGCCGATGCACACGGGCGCCCCTTCGTCGACGACGTACAGGTGCCCTGCAGTGTCGTCGGCGAGCGTGGCGTAGAACGTCTGGACGGCAGAGCGCTCGAAGTTTGGAGTCACGTAGCCTTGTGCCGTGACGAACGTGTCGCCCGTCGAGGTGAAGAGCAGCAGAGGGGCGTGCATGTCCTGAAACGCGGTGGTCTCGCGGGGGGGCATTCCGTGCAGAGAGACGGTGGCCTTGACGTTGGGCCGATTGGCGGTGTCGATGGCTGCACCCCCACCCCAGGAGTAGCCGATCGTCACCTCACGTGTGGTGTCCAGGCGCCCTTCGAGCTCTCCGCCCGGGCCGTTTTGCTCGATGAGCCAGTCGAGCCCTGCCGCGAGGCAGGGGCGCTCGGCCTGAGTGTCGTTGCAGGCCATGATCACGAACCCATGCGTGGCGATGCGTGTCAGGGTCTCGCGATATTGGGGGGGGTGGTGGTGATTCCGTTGCCCCACGCGGCGATCGGGTGAACTAGCCCTTGCTGGCCCAGCGAGGCGCCAGGGCGAAAGAGTGTGTAGTTTCCGCCAGGCCCCACGTTGCTCACCATTTCCGCATCCGGAAACGGGCCAACGGCGCCATAGTCCGACGTGGGGGGGAGCGACGTGCAGTCGGAGGGTTCCCCGGGGGGCGAAGCCTCCGGGGCCTGGCTCTCCTGAGACGCATCGGCCGAGTCCTGGCCCGGGTCACCCTCCGACGGGCTCGCCGGAGCTACCGCGGGCGGTGTTGGCGAGGCGGGCGTGCCCCGTTCGCTCGGGCCGCCGCCCCCGGGCGTGACGTTCGATGAGGCTTCGGGCTCGGCACCCGCGAGGGGCGGGCTCGAGCTCGACTCCAGCGCGGGGTCGTCGCCCCCGGGCGCCGGTGCCGACTGCTCGGGGCTGCCGCTGCAGGCCCAAAGCGTGAGGCTGGCCGTGGCAATGGCGAGCAAGCGAGGTCGACGCTGCGGGCGCGGTTCGAGCTGCGGGGCGGGTTCGCGGCCAGGGGCGTGCTCCAGGTTTCGATTCGGCATCTCTCCCGTACAGTGGCCAGCTCGCGCCTCGAGGTGACTCCCGAAGAGACACTGCCGCCGAATCGCGCGGGGCGCTGCAACTTCGGGCTCGGCGGGCGCCACTAGGCGCAGCATGCAGACGCGGCCCGCGATTTCCCCAATCCCCGCTCGGTCGGGCTTTGGCGGCCTTCTTTTGGCTCTATCCCTCGGCTGCGGAGATTCCGCGACGCCGTGCTCCACGCTCGATTGCGAGCCCCCCCCACCCCCTCCGGCCGCGGCGGGGCCGCAGGACGCCGAGGAGTCCTCCGGAGCGGGCCGCCCGATGCTCAGCTCCGAGCCGGGTTTCTTCATTCCGGAGGGCGCGCCCGCGTCGTCGGAAGACGTGGCCGCGTGTCGCGAGGTGGCCTACGGCGCCGAGGCCCAACCGATCAACATCCACATTCTGCTCGATCGCTCCGTTTCCATGTACGAGCCGGTGAGCGCCAGCGACGTGGGAGGCCCCACTCGATGGGAGGCCGTGACCTCTGCGCTCAAGGCGTTTCTGCAGCGCGACGAGTTGCTCGGAGCCAAGGTGAGCCTGCAATTCTTCGGCCTCGCAGACATTGCCGACGACTGTTCCGTCGAGAAATACGCCACCCCTCGGGTGGCCCTGGGGCCGCTGGCCGAGGTTCGCGCGGATGTGCTGGAGGCTCTCGATACGACCCAGCCCGGCTCGTTGACGCCCACCGCGCCGGCGCTTCGAGGGGCCTTGCAGTATGCGGCGCGTGTGGCGCGTGAGGCGGAAAACGCGGGGCGCCCGTCGATCGTGGTGCTCGCCTCCGATGGGGTGCCCTCGGAGTGCTTTCCCACGGACGAGCGCGGTGAGCCCATTCTCTCCAACGTGGAGCTGGAGCGAACGCTGAAAGAGTTCGCGAGCCCGCCCCTCGATGCGGCGGGCTCGGCGACGCAGCCTGCCGTGCGCACCTACGTGGTCGGCACTCAGGAGCTGCGCGTGAGCGCCAGCTCGCTCGCCAACGCGGGGGGTGGCCAGGCCTTCCTGCTCGGTGCCGAGACGGGGGCGGCCTTCGAGGCCCAGTTCCTCGACGCGCTGCTGAGCATCGTCGTCAAGCCTCTGACCTGCGAGATCCCCATCCCGGAGCCGCCCGAAGACTCCACCGACATGATCGACGTGGACAAGGTTCGGGTTCGTTTCACCAGCGCCGCGAGTAACACGACGAGCGAGATTCCATTCGCTTCGGGCGGAATTGGCGCCTGCGGGCGGACCAACGCCTGGTTCTACGATCAGCCGATGAACCCGCAAAAGATCGTCTTTTGCCCCAACACGTGCCAAACGCTCGGCGCCGGCGATTTGCACATCGAGCTGGGCTGCTCTCCTGTCGTGTTCTGACGTGCTCGGGCGCACTCGCGTTCGGGACGCCGTGGTTCGGCTTTTCGAGACCTCGGCGCTCATCGGGGAACGAGTCATCGACACCATGCAGGCCCGCGGGTTTCTCCGCCATGGTGGGGACCCTCGGCGTGTCGGCGGCGGCCGTGGTCGCTGGGTGTTCGACGCGGCTCCGTCGAGCGTTCGCTGAGGCGAGGCCTGCGTGTGAGGCTCCCCTCGGCACGGGAGAGGAACGTCTTTTCCCTCCCCCGCGTCTCAACCCCCTGCCACCGAGCCGCCCGTCAGCCGATACTCGGCGCTCGCCGGGCTTTGTGGCCAGGCGAGCGATCCAGCAGGCTACTTCTGGGTCGCCGTCAACTCGTCGAGTAGGGTTTTCATCGTCGCGACGTTGCGAGTCACGCGCTGAAGGATCGCCTGACCAGATGGCTGCACGTGCGCGCCGAGCAGCTGACTCGCGAGGGCGAAATTGTGCAGCGAGGTGCGCAAGTCGTGGCCGATCCGCGACACGGAGCGTGGGCCTTCCCCTTTGCCCTCCATCGCCGGCTCGTGCGCGGTCACTCTCTGCCCCCAGCAGCGCCGGAGAAAGAGCATCATCTGCAGGAGTTGCTCCGGTGCGTCCGAGCTGGAGTCCGCTTCGTGCAGGCGCACGTGCAAGTGCCAGCGCGTGTCGAGCGAAGCGGCGGCCGCGAGCCCGTTGGCTTCCTTCGCTACGACGGGCGACCCCGGGTCGGGCCTGGAGACGTCGGCCTCATCGGCAGCGGGCGCTGACCCGGAAGGCGACACCACCGCGGCATCGTCGCGAAGCGTCACGGTGGCTTCTCTTTCGCCGAACCACGAAGTGCAGAGGCTCGCGACGGCGTCGACGAACTGCTGTGGCGTCTTGGCAGCCAGCGCCGCGTCGGCGCTCTCCCAGGGGGTGGTGTCCCGGCGCGCGGCCCGAGCGGCGGGCGCGCCTGGCTCGACGGGCCAATTTTCACGAGGCATCATTGGACTCCGAGCGATCGTACTTTTCCAGGCGCCGGTACAGGGTGCGCCGGTCCATGCCCAACTTCTGCGCGACCCGAGCCTTGTTGCCATTGAGCACCTTCAGAGCTCGCGCGATGTAGCGCCGCTCGAGCTCCTCGAGCGGAATGATGTCGGCCACCTCGTCCGCCGTCATCGTGAACCCGTCGGGGCGATGGTTTCGTATCCGGGCCGGCAAGTCGTCGACCGCCAACTGGTCGAACCGAGCGAGGGCCACCGCGCGCTCCATACAGTTTTCGAGCTCTCGCACGTTGCCTGGCCAATCGTACGCCAACAGCCGCTCGGCGACCTCCGGCGAAAGCCGCAAGGCAGGTCGATCGGTGCGCTCCGCGGCAGCTTGCAGGAAGTGGGCGGCCAGCTTGAGCGCGTCGCTCCCGCGCTCCCTCAGAGGGGGGACCGGAATGGTCACGACGTTGATCCGGTAGTACAGATCCTGTCGGAAGGCGCCCTCGCCGACGGCTTCATCCAGGTCGCGATGTGTGGCGCTGATGATGCGGGCGTCGAAAGGCACCTCCGCATTGGAGCCAACCGGGCGAACGCGCTTCTCCTGCAGGGCTCGCAGCAGCTTGGCCTGCATCTCCTGGGGCATCTCGCCGATTTCGTCGAGGAACAGCGTTCCGCCCTCGGCTTCCACGAACAGGCCCTTGCGATTCCCCCGGGCATCGGTGAAGGCGCCGCGCGTGTGGCCGAACAGCTCGCTTTCCAGCAGCGCAGGGGGGACCGCCGCGCAGTTGACCGGCACGAATGCACCGCGCCCGCTGGATTCGTGAATCGAGCGCGCGACGAGCTCCTTTCCGGTCCCCGTCTCGCCCACGATGAGGACCGAGGCGTCGCTGGGTGCAACGCGTCGAATCAAGTCGTTGAGCTGGCGAATCGCTCCACTGTCCCCCAAGACTCGCGTCGAGGAGGGCGCATCCGAGAGCGCCGAACGCAGCCGGGTCACCTCCGCTTGAAGGCGCTGCGTTCGAATGGCACGAGCCACACTGATGGTCAGCAGCTTGGGCTCGATGGGTTTCGTGAGAAAATCGTACGCCCCGACGCGAATCGCTCCGATCGCCGCTTCCATGCTCGCCTTGCCAGTCACGACCACGACGGGGAGGGCCGGCCGGCGCTCCAGGAGGCGGCGGCACAGCGCGAGCCCGTCCAGCTCTTTCATGCTGAGATCGCTGATCACTGCGTCGAAGTCGTTCCTCGAGACCAGCTCGAGTGCCTCTGTCGGGGACACCGTGTAGTCGGCGCGATAGCCTTCGGCGCTCAGCCACTCGGCGAGCATTGCGCAGGAGTCTTCATCGTCGTCCACGCACAGGACTCTTGCGTGGCTGGTCAAGTGATTGGTTTCGGCCATGTCGAGGGTTCCTCAGCACGGTTCGGGCCAACATGCTCGCCCCGCCGGCTGGAGAGCATTTTGCAGGGGGCGCGGGTATGCTCGGAAGTTCGATGGCCAGCCACGGTGGTGTGGCCAAACGCTCCGCGTACGTACCAGAGTTGCCCGCAAGAATGACACAGGCCTGCAAGAGCGCCACACTCGTGCCCGCCGTTCGTGTGTGCGGAACACGGGGCCGGCCGCTTCCTCTCGCGTTCTTGCGGGCTCGGCCAGGCGGGCGGGTGTCCCCGGCGTCGGGGCGCCTGCGGCGCGCGAGCGGGTGGCGACCTCGGGGAGCGCTCGGGTGAGCGAGGCGGGGCTCACCGATCCCTCGGTTGGTGACGGAGCGAACGCGGATGTGTTGGTCGTCGACGACACCCCGGCCAACCTCCTTGCCCTGCAGGCCGCGCTCGATGGGCTTCCGTACCGGCTCGTCACGGCCCGGTCCGGCGAGGAGGCGCTGCGCAAGGTGCTGGCGCGCGACTTCGCGCTGATCCTGCTCGACGTACAGATGCCGACCATGAGCGGGCTGGAGAGCGCCCGCTTGATCCGCGCGCGCCGGCGCAGCCAACATACGCCCATCATTTTCATCACCGGACACGGCCGCGACCACGAATCGGTGAGAGAAGCGTACCGGCTGGGGGCGGTCGACTTTCTCTCCAAGCCGATCGAGCCCGACATCCTGCGCGCCAAAGCCCAGGTGCTGGTCGAGCTGAAGCGCAGAACCGACGAAGTAGCTCGCCAGGCGCGGGAGCTGCGCCGGCACGAGCGCCTGGAGCGCGACCGGGCCCTGGCGGAACAGCGAGCGGTCCTCGAGGCCGACGCGATGCGGGAGCGCCTGGAGGAACAGCGCGTGCATGCGGCGGAGCTCGAACGGCTCAATCGCCGGCTCGAGGAGAACGACAAGCGGAAGAACGAGTTCATCGCCATCCTCGGGCACGAGCTGCGCAACCCGCTGGCTCCCCTCGTGAGTGGGCTCGAGCTGTTGCAGAGCCGAGATGTGGAGGTCCAGCAGGAGGCGCAGGTCGTGATGAAGCGGCAAGTTCACCACCTATCGCGGCTCGTCGACGACCTGCTGGATGTGTCGAGGGTCACGCGGGGAAAGATCGAGCTGCAGTGTTCGGAGGTCGAGGTGGCGGCTTTGGTGCGGCAGGCCGTTTCCCAGGTGCAGGCTCTCGCCCACGAACGAAACCAGGAGCTCGTCGTGCGTGGCACCGACGTGTTGGGCCGACTCGAAGGGGACGAAGTCCGCTTGGTGCAAGTGCTCTCCAACCTCTTGAGCAACGCCGTGCGCTATTCGGAGCCGGGTGGCTCGATCGAGCTTCACGCCGAGGCCGCGCCCGACGAGCTGACATTCCGTGTGCGAGACCGCGGCAAGGGCATCCCTGCAGAGCTTCTGCCGCGCATATTCGACCTGTTCGTTCAAGGAAGCTCCACGCAGGGAGGCCTGGGCATCGGGCTCACGCTCGTACAGCAGCTCGTTCGGCTGCACGGGGGGAATGTCTCGGTCTCCAGCGGAGGCGACGGCTCCGGCAGCGAGTTTACCGTGCGCTTGCCGCGCGAGCTCCCCGCGCCACGGCGCCAGGCTTGCCAGGACGGTGACGCTGGGTCGTCCAACCTCGCCCTGGCACGCCGGCCCTCCAGTGACGGCGGCAGTCCCCCCATCTGGCGCCCGCTGCAGATCGTGCTCATCGAAGACAACGAGGACGCTCGATTTCTGATGGCGGAGATGCTGGGCATGTGGGGTCACGAGGTCCGGGAGGCGGGGGCGGGTGGGGAGGGCCTCGCCCTGCTCGACGCACGCGCCGCGGACCTCGTGTTCGTCGACATCGGGCTCCCCGACATGGAAGGCTACGAGGTGGCGCGTCGAGTCCGAGCGCAGTCGTCGACCCGGCATCCTCGGTTGATCGCGCTCAGCGGCTTTGGCCAAGACCGAGATCGTCAGTGTTCTCAGGAAGCCGGCTTCGACCATCACCTGGTCAAGCCGGCGAGTATCGAATCGCTGCAGGCGCTTCTGGAAAAGATCAGACCGAGCGTCGCCCAGGGGGCGCGGGCTTCCGAGTCGCCCAGCGCGCGGGAGGAACGAGGCGCGAAATGAAGAAGGCAGCGCGGCGGACCGCTCAGGCGGCCCCGAAGAAGGCGTCGCGTGGCCGACGCCAAAAGAGCCTCGAGGGCGCGAGCGCTGCCCCGGAGCATGCACGGGCTGCCCCGCGCGAAGCGGTGGGCAACAAGGAGTTGGTGGCGGCCCTGCGGGCCCTGCGCAAGGGAGATTTCTCCGTTCGGCTCCCGGTGCCGCCCGAGGGCGGCACGGGGCAAGTGGCGGAGGCCTTCAACGAGCTTTCGGCGCACCTCGCTCAGCTCGAAGGGGACACGGCCCGCACGGCTGTCGCCGCGGCGCAGCAGGGGCAACTCGGAGCTCGAATCTCGCGCGGGGGGTACCGGGGAGGCTTTCGCCGTGTCGCCGATGCTCACAACGCCCTCCTCGAAGCGCTGGCCCTGTACAGCCGGGCTGTTGCGACCGAGGCGCAAGCGTTGAGTGACGGCGACTTCGAACGTCGCAAGCGGCCGAGGAGCAGTCGCGAGTGGCCTGGTCAGCTGGCGGAGGCTCCGGCTGCGCTATTCGAGTTGCGCGCGGCGCTGGATCGCCTGGGGGTCGAAGCAAGGCGTGTGGCTAGAGAGGTGACGGGGCAGGGGACTCTGTCCGCGCGCCTCGACCTCGGGGACGCCTCTTCTGGACGGTGGGTCGAGCTCGCCGAAGCCTACAACGCGCCTTTGGCGCTGCTCGGGGACACGCTCGAAGCCGTTGGAGCCAACCTGGTAGCCCTCGGCCAGGGGGATTTCGGGGGGCGGCTGGATGCGGCTCCGCGCGGTGGGCTGCGCAAGCTGACAGTTTCCATCAACCGCTTTTTCGACGACATGGGCCGCAGCGTCGACGAACTCGTCGGCTTTTCCCAGGCCCTGACGAGTGAGGGCAGGTTGGGCAGGCCGCTGCGTCTTTCCACGAGTGGGGGCAAGTGGAACGAGCTGCGCAACGCGCTGAGCTCGATGAGCGCTTCCCTCGCCGAGCATCATCGTGAGTTGCGCTCCGTGCTGCGCGCGGCCGCCAGCGGGGACGCGAGCCAGCGCAGTCGAAGCCCCATGGTGGGCGACCTCGCCGACCTGCAGAAGGACGCGAACGACCTCGTGGAGGCTGTCGCGCGAATCGGATCGGGGTTGCTTTCCGCACACGATCGACTGCGAGAGGGGCGGGGGGTCGAGGAGTCCTTTGGGCTCGACCGCTCCTCGGGGCTCTGGCGCGAGCTCGAGATGTCCGTCGTGTCGGTCTCCCGCGACATCGAGAGCCACTTCACGGGAGCGGTCGACGCTTTGCGGGCACTTGCCCAGGGAGACTTCTCCGCGCAGATTCCCGGCGAGGCCGGCGGTCAGTTCGCCGAGCTGCGCGCTGCCTACGCAGCGGCCGTGGCGAGCCTCGCGCTGCTCTCCGCCGAGCTCGATCGCGTCTGCGCGGAGTTCGCGGGGGAAGGCAACCTCGAGGCTCGCGCGGAGGGCGAACGGCTGTCGGGCGAGTACTCGAAGATCGCCACCGGGGTCAACCGCATGGCTTCCGTCGCCGCGAACCAGATGCGAGAGGTCGGGCGAGTCGTGCAGGCCTTGATGGCCGGAAGCACGAGCGCCAAGTCGCAGGTGGAGGCCCACGGTGAGATGTTGCAGCTGCAGGCGGCGCTCAACTCGCTCGTCGATTGGTTGGGCAACCTATTTCGAGAGGTCGCGCAGCTCGCGGTCAATCTGAGAGAGGGCCGACTCGGCCGGAAGGTGGAGGTCGTCGGCGCTAGTGGGGAGTATCGCGACCTGGTCGACGCCGTCAATTCGATGAGCAGCACCCTGACCCAGCAGCTGCGGAGCTTCGCCGTCGTGGCGAGCGCCAGCGCTCGGGGAGACCTCACCCAGCGAGTGCGGGCCGAGGCGCGGGGCGAGGTGTTCGAGCTCAAGGAGACCATGAACGCGATGCTCGACCAGCTGAGCGTCGTTGCCACGGAGGTGACGCGCGTCGCCTGGGAAGTGGGCACAGAAGGCAAGCTCGGCGTGGAAGCTTCTGCCGAAGGAGCGCGCGGCACCTGGAGAGACTTGACGGAAGCGGTGAACGTCATGGCGTCGAACCTCACCGGGCAGGTTCGAGACATTGCAGCTGCCACGCTGGCCGTCGCGCGCGGCGACCTGAACCGAAAGGTCTCGGTGAATGCTCGCGGTGAGCTACTCGAGCTCAAGCAGACGGTCAACGCCATGATCGACCAACTCGGGACGCTCGCCGAGCAGGTCACGCGCCTGACGCGGGACGTGAGCATCGAGGGAAAGCTGGGCGGACAAGCACGCCTGCCAGGCGCGCACGGCGTCTGGAAAGAGCTGGCCGACAGCGTGAATCTCATGGTCTCCAGCTTCACTCTGCAGGTGCGCAGCATTTCCGCCGTCACGACGGCCGTGGCGCGGGGAGATCTGTCGCGGCGCGTGACCGCCGAGGTTCAAGGCGAACCGTTGGCGCTGAAGGAGTCGATCAATCAAATGGTCGACCAGGTCAACCGCTTTGCTCTGGAGGTGACGCGGGTTGCTCGCGAGGTCGGGACGGATGGCAAGCTGGGGGGTCAGGCGGCGCTCTCGGGGGCCCAGGGGCTCTGGGCGGATCTGACGACGAGCGTCAACGAAATGGCGCGCAACCTGAGCGCGCAGGTCCGGGGCATCGCGCGGGTCGTCACCGGAGTCGCGCGCGGGGATCTCAGCATGCGGCTTCAGCTCGACGCGCGAGGCGAGATCGCCACTCTGGTCGAAACGATCAACGACATGATCGGGACCCTGTCGACCTTTACTGCGCAGGTTGGCGGTGTGGCCCGGGACGTGGGCGTCGAGGGGCGCCTCGGGGGGCAGGCGGAGGTCCCGGGCGCCGCAGGCGTGTGGCGCGTGCTGACGGAGAACGTCAACCAGCTCGCGGCCAACCTGACTCGCCAAGTGCGTTCGATGACGGAGGTGGCGACGGCCGTGACCGAGGGAGATCTCTCGCGCACGATCGACGTGGAAGCGCGCGGCGAGGTGGCTCAGTTGACCGAGGACGTGAACCGCATGATTCGCGAGCTCGAGGTGAGCAAGACTCGAAACCAGGAGCAGAATTGGCTCAAGACGGAGCTGGCGCGGTTCACGCGGAGCTTCCAGGGTCAAGAAGAAGTCGCCGTGCTCACGCGCCAGCTACTGGTCGACATGGCAGACAGCTTGGGGGTCGGCTATGGGGCGTTCTACGCGCCGGATCCGCACGCAGATCCCCCGCGGCTCGTGTGCGTGGCCAGCTTCGCCCGGGCCGGCGAGCTTGCCCCGCGAGGAGAGGTCGGCGTGGGGGAGGGGCTCCTGGGAGAGGCCGCGGGCGGGCGCCGGATCCTGGTGATCGATTCACCCCCCGGGGACTACGTCAGCATTCGCACGGGCCTGGGTGAGGCGAAACCTGCGCAGATCGTCATCGTCCCGGTCGTTTTCCAGAGCTCTCTGCAGGGTGTCGTGGAGCTCGGGACACTCTCGCCACTTTCCTCCGTGCAGCACTCGTTCCTGGTACAGCTCGTGGAAACGCTCGGGATCGTGCTTTCCAGCCTTCGTTCGCGCATGCGCACCACCGCGCTCCTCGAGCAATCCCAGCAGCTGGCAGAAGAGCTGCGGGAGCAGAAGGAAGAGCTGCGGCAAGCCAACGAGCAACTGCAGGAGAAGGCCCGCCTGCTGCTCTCGCGCAACGAAGAGGTGGAGAGCAAGAACCAGCAGATCGAGCTCTCGCGCCAGGCGCTCGTGGAGAAAGCCGACCAACTGCAGACGACCTCTCGCTACAAGTCTCAGTTTCTTGCCAACATGTCTCACGAGCTGAGGACGCCGCTGAACAGCCTCCTGATCCTGGCTCGTCAGCTTTCTGAGAATAAGGGGGGTCGGCTCAGCCCGCGCGAGGTGGACTACGCAAAGACGATTCATCAGTCCGGAACGGACCTGCTGGAGTTGATCAACGAGATTCTCGACTTGGCGAAAATCGAATCGGGGACGATGGAGGTGGTCGAGGTGCCTGTCGCGCTCGACGCTCTCGTGAGCGCATGCGAGCGCTCGTTCCGACCGATCGCGCAAGAGCGCGGCCTGGCCTTCGAGGTTCGAGTGGACCAGGACGCGCCGGCGATGCTGCGAACGGATGAGAGGAGGGTGATGCAAGTGTTGCGGAACTTGCTCTCGAACGCGTTCAAGTTCACGGATAGCGGCGGAGTTCGCCTGGATGTCCAGTACGGTCGACGGAGGCCTGGCGAGGTTGCTTTCATGGTTCGGGACACCGGCATCGGTATCGAGCCAGACGCGCAGGCGTCCGTCTTCGAGGCATTCCGTCAACTCGACGCGGGCAGTAACCGAGAGTATTCGGGCACGGGCCTCGGCCTGGCCATCACGCGCGAGCTGGCTGAGCTGCTCGGTGGCAGCATCGAGCTCCAAAGCGAGGTCGGTGTCGGGAGCACCTTCAGCTTTCACCTCGCGGATCGCCCGAAGTCCCACCCACCCCCGAGCCTCGAGGCCGCCAAGTCCCCCACTGTGGCCGGGATGCGAGAGGCGCGGTTTCGGTGGTCGAAGATTCCGAAGGCGATCCCCGAGTCTACGATGGAGGACGACCGCGATGATCTGAGGCCCGGCGATCGGTTGCTCTTGGTCGTCGAGGATGACGAGCCGTTCGCCGGCATCCTGATGGAGATCGTCCGCTCTCACGGGTTCAAAGTGGTGGTGGCGCAAACGGGGCAGGCCGCACTGCAGATCGTGGCCAACATGCCCGTGGTGGCCATCACACTCGACCTCGGGCTCCCCGACCTGGACGGCTGGGAGATTCTCGAGCTGCTCAAGGCGAATCCCGAAACGCGCCACATCCCCGTCCACATCATTTCCGCGGCCGATCCGACGCGTCGGGGCCTCGAGCTGGGAGCCATATCCGTGCTCAGCAAGCCCGTGGAGCGAAGCGCGCTCGAGACTTCGTTCCAGCGCATCCAGCGCTGGTTGGACCGGCAGGTGAGGACCCTGCTGATCGTGGAGGATGACGACGACTTGAGGCGGGCGATCACCGACTTGCTGCGTGGCCAGGACGTGCGCTGCCTCGAAGCTTCCACCGCGGCGAAGGCCATCGAGCTGCTTTCCGAGGAAGAGCTCGATTGTGTGGTGATGGACTTACGCCTGCCCGACGAGCCCGGGCTGGGCCTGGTGGAAAAGCTGATATCGCGCTCGGACCTCGCGGTGGCCCCGATCGTCGTCTACACCGGCAAGGAGCTGACCGCGGAAGAGCACGCCACGCTCCGAACCGTCGCGCGGCGCATCATCACCAAAGATGCTCGCTCTCAGCAGCGCTTGTATGACGAGGTCGCATTCTTTCTCCATCGCGTCGCGGGTCGCGTCGAGCCGGCCCCGGGTGACCCTGCCGCGTCGGCTCGGCTCGGGCCGACCCTGTCGCCGCGTCTCGGGGCACCGTTGCACACAGAGCCCCACAGCGGCGAGGCGCACGAAGCCGGGCCCGTCTCAGAAGATATCGAAGCGGGCTCCGCCGCCGGGGAGGCGAGCGGCGAATCGGAGCTTCGGTGCCCCGACTCGGAAGGAGGCGCGCTGAAGGGCAAGGTGGCCCTCGTCGTGGACGACGATATCCGCAACATTTTTGCCCTCACGGCGCTGCTCGAGGACGAGGGGATGGAAGTGGTCAATGCCGAGGGTGGGCGAGCCGCGCTGGAAATTCTGGAGCGGCACCCGGGAATTCACGCCGTGCTGTTGGATATCATGATGCCGGGCATGGACGGCTACAAGACGCTGCGGCGGATCCGAGACATGGAATCTTGCAGAAATCTTCCCGTAATCGCGGTGACCGCGAAGGCGATGGTGGCGGACCGGGCGAAGTGCTTCGAGATGGGCGCGAGCGGCTACGTCGCCAAGCCGATCGACAGCGATTTTCTGCGGCGATCGCTGAATGACGCGATCGAGTTCGGGGCGCCGAGCCGCCCGCTCCGCGGCGAGCCCTGACCGGTCCGCCCGGGGCTTCTGCGTCGAGGCGCGTTTGCACGGTGACTTTCTGGGGATGACGATTCAGGATCAGAGAGATGTATGAGGAGCTCCTGCGTTTCTTGGCGATGGCGTGTCACCGTCTCGGGGGCGTCGATGCGAGAGCGGAGATCGGGGGGCGGAGCCCGGAGAATCCGTGCCTCGTTTGGTTCGAGCGGCGCGACGGCCTGAGGTTGGTCGTCGAGTTCGCCCGGCCGCCCGAGGACCCCCGGGCGGCCGCCAGACGCCTGCGCGAGCTGGCCGAGGCGTTTCTTTCGGGGCGTCCTCCTCCGCCGGTGCGGGGCGCCTCGGTGGGAGGCACTCGTCACGAGCTCGACGCGGCGCTCGCATCCCTCGTCCAGCGCGCCGATGCCATGGCCGCGATGGTCACGGACGAGCGCTCGCCGATGGTCTGGGGCTGGTCGCTGCCCCCCACGGATTGGGAGTCGCAGCGCACGCACGAATCGCTGCGCGGGTGGTCCAATCGCGGGGAAGAGGAGGTCTCTCGTGCGGCCCGTAGCCTCGACGCGGCGCTGCGCTCCTTTCAGGCCCGTCAGGCGCCCGAATCGGTGTTCTGGGTGGACGAGCAAAGTGGCGTGGCCTGGCGCGCCTTTGCGGGGGTGTACCGAGCGTGGCTGACCTTCGGTCGGGAGGTCTCTCCGCTGCATGTCGAGGGAGCGCTGGTCCGCGCGCTGCCGCGTTTGGAGAAGCTGATCTTGCGCTGGCCTCCCGCGGATCCCGAGGAGCCGGGCCCCGGACGGGGTCGCGCCGCCCTGCGCTTGGTCTGACATGCCCACCCTCCGGGGTACACCGCCCCGGCGCGCGAGGGCCGCTCGACGGGCGTCGGCCCTGGTGGATTGGTTTCGCGCCCAACACCGTCTCGATGCGTCGGGCCCACCGGGCTGGGCTAGCCGGGCCCGCGCTCGGGCAGCCGCTATCGCGCGGTGAACTCGCGGCCAGCGGTTTCAGGGCCCAGGCCGTCTGGACGGTCGTAAAGTCGGCGCTCGGCCCGCCGGGACTCCTTCGGCCGCCCGGCGCTCGGCCAGCGCCTCGGTGCTAGCGTCACCGCCTTCGCCTTCGGCGTCGCCGTTTCCGCCGGCGCTTCTTCTTGCTGCGCTTTCTCTTCCGTTGCAGAGCGCGCTGCGCCGCTGCTTTCTCCCGCTGCTCGCTGCCCGTCAGCGGCGCGTAGCAGAGCTCCCCGTCGTGCGCGAGCCAGACCTTGGGAGCGAGCCCCGTCCAGTCGTCTCGGATGGCCTTGACCTCGTAGTCGCCGATGAAGTCCCCGACCCGCCGGTAGCTTCCGTCGCCGGACGCCGCCGTGCTGATAGACGCCGTCGACTGCGATGGATCATCGACCGACACCGTGACGATGTAGACGTGCACGCCCTCGCACTCGCCCGCATAGACGTACAGCGGCTCCCCGGGCTCCTCCGGGGGATCCTCTTCTTCGAGCGCCGTGGCGCCTGCATCTGCCCCGGCGTCCGCGTCCGCCGCGCCGGCGTCCGCGGCAGGTGCCCCCGCGTCGGCCGCTCCGGCGTCGCTCGACGACACCGGCTCGCCGTCGTCTGCGGCGGCTTCCTCGATCTCCGCCTTCTCGTGGACGACAGCCGCCATCTTCACCGCGCCGGCCAGGGTCGTCTTCGACAGCGGCCATGCGGCGCGCATCGCCGGCTTGCGCGGATTGGCCGCCGCCCGGCCTTCGGAAGCGAGCCCCTCGGTCGCTTTTCCCTCGGCTTCGCTCGCCTCGCTGCTGCGGCTGGGCCCTGTACAAGCCATTGCTCCCACGAGCAACCCGAACGCGAGCCCCCAGGCGGCGCGCGGCGGCTCGGCCCGCGTTTTGCGGCGAATTGTCGAGGACGGTGGGGCTGACTTGGAGATCCGAAAAAGCAACGCCGGTAATTATGGTCCAGATCCTTTGAGTTGAAAGTATTTCGGGGAGAACAACTGACTGGCCGATCGTGAGTCGGTGGGCTCGTCGATGCGACGTGCGCGGTCGTACCGCGCGCGACTCCAAGGGGGTTCGACGTGCTCGAGCGCCCCACTCCCGCGCCCACGCCGCACCCGCGGCCGATCGCGAGGTGCCGACGGACTTGCCCCTCGCCGTCTCGAGATGTCGCCGATGGCCTCGAGCGTCCAATCGCCTCGGCGTCGCTCCGATCAGAGCGCGTTCCCGCCCGCGGGCAGCGGCGCAGCGCTCGTCATGGCTCGCGCGCCCCTTTCGCCCCAGCCGGCGACCCCGCCGTCACGAGCCCGCCCTGCCCGTACGCGACCATGCCCCCGCGCAGATTGATCACGCGCTGAAACCCGCGCGCGACGAGTCGTGAGGCGGCGTCGGCCGAGCGCCGCCCCGAGCGGCAGACGAGGACCACGAGCGCATCCCGATCCCAGCCCATGCAAGCGGATTCGAGCGTCGCGAGCGGTACGAGCTCGGCCCCTGGCACGTGGCCCAGTTCGCCCGAAAACTCGTGGGGCTCGCGCACGTCCACCACCCGAGCTTCGGCCAGATGCGGGGCGAGCCGCAGTGGGACCCCCTCCCGGTAGCCTCCCGCCACCGGCTCCGCTGCATTCCAAAGTTCTTCCACGCTGTTGCTCCTCTCTTCTCTCGCCTTCCGGACTGAACCGGGTCGCATCGGCTTTCGCAGTCGGGCGCGCTCGAGCTCCTCGGTACGACGCGCGGAGCTCACCGCGCGAGGCTCGGCGCTGCAGCCTTCTTCGCGCCGCTCGATCCGCTTCATGCACCCCCCGTGCCAGTCGGCAACTACGGATGGCCGTGGCAAAAACATGCTTCGCGGTGGGTTTCCACTCCCCGGCTTCCATGAAATTTGAAACGCAAAGTGCTTCAAGCGTTTCACCGCACCGGGGTCGCGCGCTGTGGGCTCGTGTCCGCATTCGTGCTGGCTTCATCCTCGCGGCGATCGGGGCCCGGCGGCTCTGAACCGGTCCGGTCATCTTCCGTTGGTACGACACATGCGTGGAAGGCTTCAGACGCCTCGGCGGCAGCGGGGGCGCCCGACGGGGTCAGCCAGGAGAGGCGTAGCCCGGGAAGATTGAAGCATTCTGCGACGAGCCCACCTACACGCTCGACTACGTCGTCTACGACGAGGGAACGCGCGATGCCGTCGTGATCGATCCGGTTCTCGACGAACGGCACCGGTCGGACCGACTTCCCGAGGGACAGCGCGGCCGACCTCTACCGGTCGGTGCACGATCGGCTGTACTCGCTGCCAGACTCCGCGCGCGTGCTGGTGGGGCGCCACCATCGACCCGGAGGGAGAAGCCTTCGGTACGGCACGACCATCGGGCTGTTCGAGCGAGACGACCCGCAGCGGAGCGAGGCGACGACGGAGGAAGACTTCGTTCGGTTTTGCCACGAGCGGGACCGGGGCCTGGCCGCGCCCCGCTTGCCGTGGGCCAGCGTGCAAGTCAACGCGAACGCCGGCCGGCTTCCGCCGCCCCACCCGAGCGGGCGGCGCTACCTGGCGATTCCGGTCGACCCGTTCGCGCCGACCGACGAGGCAGGGGAGCCCACGCCTACCTGAGGGGGGGCAATGGACCCGAAGGGGCGGCCTACGCGCGACGCTCCAGCTCTGCCAGCGCCGCGCGAACCTCGGCGGGGGCGATGGCGTAGGCTCGACCCACGTCCGGAGCGAACATCACCACCCGCAGCTCTTCGAGATCCCAGCGAATCTCGTCGAGCTCGGGGCCGCGCACGCCGCGCACGCCGAGTGCTTCGAAGCGCCGCAGCAGCGGGTTCAGCTGGGCCGCGCGCTCGGCGTCCCGGGCGGGGTCGTTCAGGGCGCGCTGGACGCGGCTGCGGGCGGCCCGCAGGTAGCGCGGGTAGTGCGAGAGGCGCGCCGCGCTGCACGCGTCGGGAAAGTCATCGCCGAACAGCGCCGCAATCTGCGCTTGCACGTCGAGCAGCGCGCCGCGCCCGCTGGGCTGCTTCAATGCGGTGTGCAGCGCCCGCAGGGTGGGCTGTAGCTCAGCGTCCAGCCGCGACAGGTGCTCGAGCCACGCCTCGCAGCGGCCGCTCAGACGGGAGGCGGTTTGCTCGGCCAGCAGCTCGAACTGCCGTTGGGTTCGGACCGGCTCCGAGCTCGGGGCCAGCTCGCTCGCCTCCCACACGGCTCGTTCGAACACTTTCGTTGCGAAGCGATGCCGCTCGAGCTTCGAGGGCGGGGGCGCAGGGCCCGGGCGGGGCGGCGGAGGGCACGAGTTTCTCAGAGCGGCGAGCGCGCCGCGGCACCGCAGCGTCAGCAGTCGCTGCAGGCCCCGGCGGCTGCACTGTTCTGCGGCGGATGGTGTTTGGCACAGAACCAGGTTGACCGATTCCTCTGCCGGTTCGATCGCCACGAACGCTCGGACCTTCGTTCCCAGCACCGTGCGTTCCACGAACGGCGGCAAATCCCCGAAGCTCCAGCTGACCAGGCCCTCTCGCTCCCACGGGCTCTTCTCCGAGGCGGCTCGCAGGGCCCGTGCGGCGTCGGGCGCGTGGGCTCGGAGCAGCTCATCGAGGTCTCGGCCCTCGCCCACCGCCGCGCCGCCCGGGCCCAGGACTCGGAAATTCAGACGCAGGTGCGCGGGGAGCTGGTCGATGGGAAAGGTCGAAAGCGGGATCTCCACGCCGGTTTCCTCCAGGAGCAGCTCCGCGAGCTGCGGCAGCAGCTGTCCCTCGAACGGCTGTAGCCGCGTGCGAGCGGCGCGTGCGAGCGGCTCGAGGTCTCCGAGGGCGCGCCGGTGCGCCTTCGAGAGCCGGTCGAAGAGTGCGTCGACCTTCTCCGCGTGCCAGCCGGGGATCGTCCAGTCCAGGTCGAGCGGATGCAGCTGCGCCATCAGGGCCAGCGGCAACGACAGCGTGATTCCATCCCGTTCGGAGTGGGGGTCGAAGCAATACGAGAGCGGCACTTCCACCCCTCGAAGGATGATCGCGTCCGGGTAGTCTTCTTTGCGCAGGTTTTCTTCCTCGCCCAGGACGTGCTCGGGCGAAAGCACCAGCGCCTCCGGGTCCTCCCGCTCCGCCTGCGATATCCATTTCTCGAAGCGCGTGCCATCGACCACGTGCTCCGGCACGCGCCGATCGAAGAATTCGAGCAAGCTCTCCTCGTCGGCCATGACCTCGCTCTTTCGCGCCTTGTCTCGCAGGCGGCTCACCTCCTCGAGCAGCTTGCGGTTCTTGGCTTGAAACGCGCCGCGGCTCTCGAACTCCCCGCGTACCAGGGCGTGCTCGAGAAAGATCAGGCGCGCGCGCAGGGGGGAAATCGTCGAGTAGTCCACGGTGCGATCGCGAAACACCACGAGCCCGAAGAGCGTCGCCTGCTCGCGGACCGTGGCGCGGGCGCTGCGCTCGCTGTAGTGCGGCTCGGAGCGCTTGCGCTTCAGCAGGTGGCCGCCGACTTCGTCGAGCCACTGCGGGTCCACCCGCGCGACGGTGCGCGCGAAGAGCCGCGAGGTCTGCACCAGCTCGAAGGCCATGACCCACGCCGGAGGCTTCTTGGCGAGCGCCGAGGACGGGTGCAAGACGAACTGCGTCTGCCGCGCGCCCGTGTAGCCGCGAGCTTTCGGATTGTATTGGCCGATGCGCGAGAGCAACCCGCTGAGCAGGGCCTTGTGGATGGCGACGCCCGCCTGGCGGGCCCCGCGGCCCTCGCCCACGCCGGCTGCGCCGGGGCCCTCGGGCCCTTCCCCCTCCGCACGCCGTCCTCTCCCACGCCGCCCGCGCTGACTTTCGCGGTACGTTTCGTTCAGCTGGCGGTGTAGATCCATCCACTCGCGCACGCGCGAGAAGGAGAGGAAGCTCTCCTTGCAGGCGCGGCGCAGCCGCGAGGTCCCCTCGGCGCGCGCGGCTCGAACGAACTCCCACAGGCGCAACAGGCCGAGGAAGTCCGAGGCGGTATCCTCGAAGCGTTTGTGCGCCAGGTCGGCTTTCCCCTCGAGACCTCGCGGCCGCTCTCGGGGATCCTGAATGCTGAGCCCGGCGGCGATCACGATGACCTCCTCCAGGCAACCGTATTGCTGCGCGGCCAAGATCATGCGAGCGATGCGCGGATCGACCGGAAAGCGCGCCAGCCTCCGCCCGAGTGGGGTCAGCTCCCGCTGGTCGTCGAGCGCACCCAGCTCCTCGAGCACTCGATAGCCTTCGCTGATGGCGCGCGCGTGGGGCGCGTCCAGGAACGGGAAATCCTCGACCTTGCCCAGTCCGAGCGCCTTCATTCGCAGGATCACCCCCGATAGTCCGACCCGCTTCATTTCGGGGTCGGTGAACTCCGGCCGCGCCGCGAAGCTCTGTTCGTCGTAGAGCCGCAGGCAGACGCCCTCCCGCACGCGGCCGCAGCGACCCTTGCGCTGCTCGGCGCTCGCCTGGGAGATGCCCTCGATCTGCAGGCGCGTCGTCCCGGTGCGCGGGTCGTAGCGAGAGAGGCGGGCGACGCCCGTGTCGACCACGTACACGATTCCCACGAGGGTCAGCGACGTCTCCGCCACGTTCGTTGCCAAGATCACGCGGCGCCCCGTGACGGTCGCGAAGACCTTGCGCTGATCGGCGGCCGAGAGGCGGGAATACAGAGGCTGCACCGTGGTGTGGCGCAGCTCTCGTCGCCGCAGCTCCGCTTCCGCTTCTCGAATTTCGCGCTCCCCGGGCAAGAAGACGAGAATGTCCCCGTGCGGGTCGAGCTCGCCGATCGCGACCACCGAATCCGCTACGGCTCGGGGCAGGTCGAGGCCTTCGGCGGGGGGCTCGTACCAGACGTCGACCGGATGGGTTCGCCCCTCCACGTCGATGACTGGCGCGCCGTCGAAGAATTCCGATAGCCGCTGACTTTCGATCGTCGCCGAGCTGATGACGAGCTCGAGGTCGGGGCGCTGCGGCAAGATGCGTTTGATCCAACCGAGCAGAAAATCGATGTTGAGGCTGCGCTCGTGGGCTTCGTCCACGATCAGCGTGTCGTAGGCTTCGAGCCGCGGGTCGCGCTGAATCTCGGCCAGCAGAATGCCGTCCGTCATGAACTTCACGCATGTGGCCGCGCTCGTCTTGTCCTCGAAACGGATTTGGTAGCCGACCGCGTCCCCCAGCGGGCAATCGACCTCCGTGGCGACCCGGGCGGCCACGCTCGTCGCGGCGATGCGCCGCGGCTGGGTCACCGCGATGCGGCGGCGAATGCCACGGCCCGCGGCCAAGGCCATTTTCGGCAGTTGGGTCGTCTTGCCGGAGCCCGTGGCACCCACCACGATCACCACCTGGTGGCGGTCGATGGCTTGCTCGATGTCTCGCGCTCGCCGCGAAATGGGCAGCTCTTCGGGCAGCTCGAGTCGCAGCCTGCCATGCGCCAGCGCCCGCGCGTCCTCGGCGCCCGAGTGGCGCGCTCCCGTCGGTGCCGAATCGGCTGCCCGTCGGTCGGTGCTCCGCACCCGCCTTCGAGCGGGCTTCGAGTCACCGGGCGCGCCGGGTTTCGGCGCCTGCGGATTGCTTCCCCGGGGTCGATCGGCCTTGGCCTCTTCCGCTTTCTTCGGACTTTTCCGTCGATCACGGTGGGCAGGGGGGGGAGCGGACATGGGGGCGGGTTACCTGGGGCTTCCAATGCAGTACGTCGAGATGCGTGGCGGCCCGAATAGCACGAGGACAGGCCGCTGGCTCCCTCGGTGGGTCGGCTTGACCTCGGGCTTCCGCCAAAGCACCATCGCGCGATGCTGCAGCGGTGGTTCCCAGGGCGTCGTTCGGTCGGCGCGGCCTCGTTCGAAAGACAAAAGGCAGCCGTCGGCTGCGCACGAGGGGCAGCCCCCGGGGCAGGCAGCCCTGCCCGGGGTGGGGTTGCCGCGGCAGTCGGGCGTAGCGGCGCGCGTCGCGGCGTGGCCCACCGAGTGGTGAGCCGCGTTGCGTCGGCGGGCGCGCGGGGGCGCCTTGCGAGGCGATGGCCGTCGAGTGGGGCCGTTGCCGCGTGCGGGGCCCTCGTCGCCTGCGGTGGCGCGAGCGAGCTCCCCGGCTCCGAGCCGATGCAAGGTGAGCCCCTCGGGTCCTCTCCGGTCGAGGGCGCGGCGGCGGCGCCGGCCGAAGTCGTGAGGCCGCAGGCTCCGGCGGGCGCCGAGCTTCCGAGCGAATCGGACCCCCTCCCGGTCGGGGCGTTGGGCTCCGGAGCTGGCGAGCCGCCTTCTGGCGCGGCGGCGCCTGGGGGCGAGGCGGAAGCCGCCGCGGCCAGCGCCCCCTTGCTGCGCGCGTGCACGGAGCGGGACGCGAGCGGTTGTCGGCAGCTGCATCTGGCCGTGGAGGTGAGCGAGCCGCCCGGCTGCGCCGTTCTCCGGGTCGACGACTGTCCAACCTACGAGCGCCGGGGGCTGCCGGCCGAGCTGGCCTTCGGTTGGCGGCTCGCTTCGGCCCGTTTCGCGGCCGGGCCGGACGCGACCTGTGAGCCGGGCGTATTCGACCCGGCGGCGAGCGGTGCGCGCGACGCTTCCGGCGAAATCACCTGGGAAGGCGACCAACAGCCGGAGGCGCCGGTGCAAGTTCGCTTGGAGCTGCAGTTTTCGCGCGACCCGGAGGCGGCACGCATCGCCGTGTCGGGCGCCTCGGGGCAGCAGCCGCTGCCCGCGTGCGAGGACTGATCGGAGGCGCGCCGGAGCCCCGGGGAGGAAGCTCGGAAACCGACGCGGGGCCGCCGGGCGGCCGCGGCCCTTCGCGTGGCTAGTGCCGTGCGCCCCGCGGTTACTTCTTCGTAAACTTCAGGGTCATGCGATCGCTTTCGCCGATGGCGAGGTATTTGTCGCGGTCCTGCTCACCCAGCGCGAGGGACGGCGGCAACGTCCAGACGCCGTTGGGATGGTCGGTCGTGTCGTTGGGGTTGGCGTTGACTTCCGACTTGCCGGCGAGCTCGAAGCCCGCCGCTTCGACCTTCTCGATGACCCAAGCCTCGGGCAAGTAGCCTTTCTTGGAGCTGTCGTCCGGGTTGGCGCCTTCCTTGGCTCGGTGCTGCACGATGCCCAGCGTGCCCCCGGGGCGCAGCGCCTCGTGAATCTCCTTCAGCCAAACGTCGACCTGGCCGCGGTTGTGCATCCCGTGCATGCCGCGGATGATGATCGCCAGGTCCACGGTGCCTTCGGCCTCGAGCGCGGGAGCCTCCGGGTTGAAAGTGGCCAGCTCGACCTTGCCGTACAGCTCGGGCGCGGCGCCGAGCATGGCCTGCGTACGCTCGCCGTAGAAGGTGCTTCGCTCCCACTTGGGGCCGTTCGGATCCGAGCTGGTGATGAGCAGCTTGCCGCTCGAGGCCAGCGCGGGGGCCAGGATTTCGGTGTACCAGCCGCCGCCGGGACCGTATTCGAGGACCGTCATGGTGGGCTCGAACCCGAACAGCTCGAACGTCTCGACGGGGTGTCGGTACCTGTCGCGATCGGCGTTGCCGGGCTTGCGGTAGCTACCCGCCAGCGCGGCCTGCAGCGCGGCGCTCCCGCTGTCGTAGGTGGCTTCGGCGACGGCTTTTGCCTCGCTGCGCAGCTCTGGGGTCCAGCGACCCGCCTCCGCCTTCGCAGACTCCGCGAGCCGAGCCCGCTCCTCCTCGAGCTTGGCGAGCGCTTCGGCCTGCTCCGGCGATGGCTCGGCGGCTTGCCCCGCCTGCGCTTCGGGACCGGCCTGGCCGGCGCTTTGGGCCGGAGGGGTGCTGCCGCCACACGCCAGCGCCGCGGCGGACAGGAGGGTACAGAGAGACGACGTTGAAAGCTTCATGTCGCGGCTGTTTAGCAGCTCGCGGGCGTGCTGGGGGCTTCGTTGGCACACCTCGGCATGCGATTTTTGCTCCGGGTCCGACGGGGCGCTCGGCGGCTTCCGGCAACCTTGTAGTCTTGTGGTCGTGGCGAACTCCGCCCGATCGACCCGACCGGCGCGAGGAGACTTCTGGAAACGCGCAGGAATCGGGGGTAGACCCAGCCCTCCCCCGAACCCCCGGAGAGTCGTCACAATGCCGTTTGGATCGTCGCCCCCCAGTTCTTCGACCGACAACTCGCGCGGCGGCAAGGCCCGCGCGCGCACTCTCCGAGCGCTGGCGCTGGGGGCCGCGCTGTGGCCCCGAGTGGCGGCCGCACACATCGAGCTCGAGGAGCCCCTGGCCCGCTACGAGATCCAGAACTTCGAGGTCGGCATCAAGAGCTGCCCTTGTGGTCTGGGCGGCAGCAACCGGGTCTGCAACCTGCCGCAAGATGCGTCGGACGATTTCCGGGACGAGTCGCGCGCGAGCCGCTTCGTCGCGGGCTCGACGATCACGCTTCGGGTCAACGAGTACGTCGGCCACAGCGGCCGCTTCCGCGTTGCGTTCGACCTCGAGGGGGCCGACATGGCCGATTTCAACGACGACGTGCTGCTGGACGTGCCCGATCCGAACGACGGCACGGGCGTTCGGGAGCTGACGGTCACCCTGCCCGACGTGACCTGCGATCGGTGTACGCTTCAGGTGGTGCAGGCGATGCACGGGGACACGGCCAATCCCGTGCTCGATCCCGCGCCGATTTCCTCCTATTACGCTTGCGTGGACCTGGTGCTGGTGGCCTCGGAGGAAGAGCTCGAGGGGACGCCGAGCGAGGATCCGGGCGAGCCGGAGCCCGTGGACGACACCTCGATGGCCGAGCCCGAGGCTGCCGATCCCGTCGCGGGGGAGGCCGACGAAGATCCCGGGGAGCCGCCGACGGGCGGTCAGTCGGCGGGGGAGCAGCCCGCGGGCGATGTCGAGACCCCGCCGGCCCCCCCCAGCGACGCGGTCTCCGGGGCGCCTCCCGTCGATTCGGCGCCGGAGGTCGGTGAGGAGCCGACGCCCATGGATGGCTTGGCGCCCCCCGGGCCCCTGCCGGCGGGCGGCGCCGTGTCGGCGTCGGCGAGCGAGGGCGGGGGCTGCTCGGTCGCGGGCCCGCGCGGCGGCGACGAGAGCCGACGCGCGAGCGCGGCTTGGTTGCTCTCCCTGGGTCTGCTCGCGACTCGGCGCCGGCGCAGGCCGCGCCCCTGAGTCCGCCCCCCGGGGGCTGGCCCGTGGGGTCGGCCTGCGCGGGCACCGAAAAGCGCAGCAAGTCCCCACCCTTCGGGTGATTCGGGGGCCTTCTCGATCACCAAGGGGCTCGATTTGCGGTACTAGGCACCGATGACCGGATACCGCAGCCGCACCTCCACGCACGGGCGCAACATGGCCGGGGCACGCGCCCTTTGGCGCGCCACGGGCATGACCGACGCCGACTTCGAAAAGCCCATCGTCGCGATCGCGAACAGTTTCACGCAGTTCGTGCCGGGCCACGTGCACCTGCACGACGTGGGTCAGCGAGTCAAGAAGGTGATCGATCAGAGCGGAGGGGTGGGCGTCGAGTTCAACACCATCGCCGTGGATGACGGCATCGCGATGGGGCACGACGGGATGCTCTACTCGCTCCCCAGCCGGGAGCTCATCGCGGACAGTGTGGAGTACATGGTCAACGCGCACTGCGCGGACGCGCTAATCTGCATCTCGAACTGCGACAAGATCACACCCGGCATGCTCCTCGCCGCGATGCGGCTGAACGTTCCGACGCTCTTCGTTTCGGGAGGGCCGATGGAGGCGGGAGTCACCGAAGGCACTCGGGATCGCGACGGCAAGCCCACCGTGCGCAAGCTCGATCTGATCGACCCGATGATCGCGGCGAGTGACGACTCGGTGAGCGATGAGAGTCTGGCTGTGCTGGAGCGTTCGGCGTGCCCCACGTGCGGTTCCTGCTCCGGCATGTTCACGGCCAACAGCATGAACTGCCTCAACGAAGCGCTGGGGCTGGCTCTGCCCGGCAACGGGACGCTCTTGGCCACGCACGCGATGCGCTGGGGTCTGTTCGAGCGGGCGGGCCAGCGCATCGTGCAAATGGCGAAGGAGTACTACCTCGAGGGCAAGGATTCCGTTCTGCCCCGCAGCATCGCCACCTTCGATGCCTTCAAGAACGCCATGGCGCTGGACATCGCCATGGGCGGCTCGACGAACACCGTGCTCCACCTGTTGGCCATCGCCCAGGAGGCGAAGGTCGATTTCACGATGGCGGACATCGATGCGCTCAGCCGCCGCGTGCCGAACCTGTGCAAGGTCGCCCCCTCCTCGCACTACCACGTCGAGGACGTGCACCGCGCGGGCGGCATCTTCACGATCCTCGGAGAGCTGAGGCGCTGCGGGCTCTTCGACGATCGGGTCGGCACCGTGCACGCACCCACCATGCGGCAGGCTCTCGAAGAAAACGATCTGCGAGATCCCAACGTGACGGCCGAGGCCAAGCAGCGCGCCCTGGCCGCGCCCGGTGGAGTGCGCACCACTCTGGCGTTCTCGCAAGACAAGTACTTCGCTTCCGTCGACGCGGACGACAAGAGCGGGTGCATTCGGTCTCGCGAGTTCGCCTACAGTCAAGACGGAGGGCTGGGCGTGCTCTTCGGCAACATCGCGCTCGAAGGCTGCATCGTGAAGACAGCGGGAGTGGACGAGTCGATCTTGAAGTTCGCAGGGCCAGCGCGTGTGTTTCACTCGCAGGACGCCGCGTGTGACGCGATCCTGGGTGGGAGCGTCCGAGCCGGCGACATCGTGGTGATCGCCTACGAGGGACCCCGAGGAGGGCCGGGCATGCAGGAGATGCTCTACCCCACGAGCTATTTGAAGGGCAAAGGCCTCGGCAAGGCGTGTGCGCTCATCACCGACGGCCGCTTCAGCGGCGGAACCAGCGGCTTGAGCATCGGCCACGTTTCGCCCGAAGCGGCGGAAGGGGGAGCGATCGGCTTGGTGGAAGAGGGCGATCGAATCGAGATCGACATCCCCAAGCGCACGATCCATCTGGCGGTGGACGAGGCCGAGCTCGGGCGGCGGCGCGCCGCGATGCAGGCCAAGGGCGAGGGGGCCTTCAAGCCCAACCGGCAGCGGGTGGTGTCTCAGGCCCTGCGCGCCTATGCCCTGATGACGACCAGCGCCGCACGTGGCGCCGTCCGCGACGTGGACTCCATCAAGCGCTGACGCGGCGAGCCCGCCCGCGGTCGCGGCCCGAAGCAAACCCGCATCGGGCCCGGTGCCGGAGCGCCGGGCCCCGCGGGGGGACAGCGCCGTGGCGCGGGTTCGCGCTGGCGCGCGGCCAGGCGAGCCGAAGGCGCTTGCTGCGCCCGCTCGGTGATGGAAAGCTCTTTGCTGGGTGGTGCTGCTTCGTGTCGCATGCCGTGCCAGCCTCGATCGTTACCACCGGCACCGAGTCGCCCGCCGCGCGATCGAGCGGCAGCCGACGAGCCCTGCGCAATGGCTTGCGCGAGGCGTCGGAACGGGCGGGGTGCCTGCGAGAGCCGACGCCTGATCCCCCCGAGCAGCGATGGCCATCCTTCGAGCCGCCGCGCCGAAGACTCGCAGGTGGGCTTTCGGAGCGGCTTCGCGCTGCCGTGGCCGCCACGAGGCGGAGGGGTCTTCTACCTACCTTCGCGCCCGTTCTTGGGGCTCGATTGTCGCTCCGAGTGGTCGGCGTGGCGCTTCCCGTCACCCGCGCTCGGTCTCTTGCGCGTCGCGGTCGGATCCCTCCCATTGGTGGGGCGCCTCATTTACGAAAACGGCAGCGGAAGCGACGCGCGTGTGTCAGCTTTGCAGGGGAAACCAGAACGCGAGGTCCCCGCGCATGGCCAATCGTCTTCCGATCGTCTGCATTTTCGGAGCCACCGGCATTCGGCTCTTTTCCTCCCCCGAGTGTCCTTCGTTCGAGACCAAGGATCTCGACTGCCGGTGCTATCGATCGGACGACAATCTCGATCGCATCCTCGTCGAAGACGACCCCGACGTGGTGGTCACCATCGGCCGGGCGGAGAGCTACCAGAACCTGATGGCATCCTCGGCGGACGTCTCCCGCCGCTGGATCCATTTCCAGAGCGCGGACGATCTCGCGAAGATGGGTAGAGATGCGTTCTACTGCTACATCGACAACTGCGTGCGGGAGCGTACGGATTTGCCGCCCCTCGTGTCGGTGTTCACGCCGGCGTTTCGCACGGGGGACAAGATTCACCGCCCCTACGCCTCCCTCTGCGCCCAAAGCTATCGCAACTGGGAGTGGATCATCGTCGACGATTCGGATGACGATGGGGAGACGTTTCGGACGCTGTCGGCGCTGGCTCGCAAGGACCACCGGGTCGGCGTGTTTCGGCACCACCGGCATACCGGGTCCATCGGCCAGGTGAAGCGCTGGGCTTGCCGGCTCGCCAACGGTCGGATCCTCGCAGAGCTGGATCACGATGACGAACTCACGCCCTGGATCCTGCAGGAGGTCGTGCGCGCCTTTCGCCATTTCGACGGCTCGGGGCCCGAGCGCCCCGCAGCCGGCTTCGTATACAGCGATTTCGCGGAGGTACTTCACGACGGAAAGCCGTGTACCTACGCGGACGATTGGGGGTTCGGCTACGGCAGCTACCGCTGGGAGACGTACGCGGGGCGCAGCGTGGCGGTGGCCAACGCCCCGAACATCAACCCGAAGACGATACGGCACATCGTGGCGGCTCCCAATCACATCCGCTGCTGGGCTCGCGACTGCTACGAAGAAATTGGCGGGCACGGACGACACATCTACGTCGCGGACGACTACGAGATCCTAGTGCGTACGTTCCTCGGCACGCGCATGGTGCGAGTTCCGCAGCTCGGCTACGTGCAGTGGAGAAACCGCGGAGGGAGCATTCAGGGCGGTAACACGCACCAGGAGCGAAACGCTGAGATTCAACGGCTCACGCGCGCGTTCAGTCAGCGCTATGACCGCGCGATCCACGAGCGTTTTCTGGCGCTCGGTGTCGACGACTTCGTATGGAAGGAAGGGGAAAGTTCCTTCCTTCGAATGGGCAACGTCGTGAACCCGACGCCGGAGCCGCATTGTACGCTCACGCTGCCCCCGAGCGCCCAAGGGCGTGCCGCCGGGGCGCCGTGAGCGAGCCGGCGGCCAGCCCTACGGCGAGCAGTCGTCGGACAGGTTGGCAACGATTGTGCGCTCCCGGCAGTGGAGCACTTCGGTCTCGCAGCTGGGCAGTCGCGGGTTCTCGGCCACGTCACACACGTTCGCATCGGAGAGGCCTCGCAGGTCGACGAGAGAGGAGAGGTTCGCGTTGCTCACCACGGCCAGCCGCGCCGCGGAGCGGAGCGAAGAGAGTCCGCTCAGGTCCTCCAAGTTGTCGACGGCCTGAATGACCGCGCGGTCTCCCACGCGAGTGAGCCTTCGCAGATCGAGATCGAGGGCCTCGCGAGCCTCCGAGCCGATGGCGCGAAGGAGCAAGTCGCGTTCGACGGCGGGCAGCCGGGGAAGCTGCAAGCGGTGAAGCCGCGGGGCCTGCTCGACGTTCAGTGATGCCCCCTCTCCCACGTGGCGAAGGGCACCGAGCACCAGGCGCTCCGCTCGAGGAATGGCGACCACATCGAGGCCTTCCCCGATCTGCTCGAGCCGCGGGAGCAGGAGGTTGGTGGCTCGATCCAGGTCTCGGAGAATCAACCCTCCACCGACGCGCCGCAAGCAAGCCAGTGGGCCCAAGGACTCCACGTCCCCCGTGATGGCGAGGGTGCCCTCGATTTCCACGACGCCCCGCAATGCGTCGAGGTCGCGGCGTTCGCTCACTTCGGCACCTCCGCGGATGACCGCTTCCGGATCACAATCGAGCTCCGACGGGGCAGGGGACAGCGCGACATCGCGGCGCAGGATGGTCCGGTCATCGCTCGAGCCGCACGCCCCCACGCAGACGCAGACGGCCAGGCCCAACCCCCCGGGCCACGCCGTCCCGAGCGGGCGGGCGGGGGGGAGCGAATCGTCGGCGAGCGAGTGCGCCGAGGGGCGGCGGCTTTGGCTCCCGCGCTGGGGTCGTCGGCTGGCGTGCGGCGGCCCGTTCGGGCGGCGAGCTTCGTTCCGTCTGCTTCTGGGTGGCGCCATGGCGCTCATTGCCACTGCCGGCGTCGGGGAGCAAGCGAGAAACCGGTGGTTCCGCGCCGAGCGGATGGTGGCCGCTGCTCTCTGCCCGACCCCCGGCGAGGTTCGGTCCGTGCCCCGCGTCGATCCCGCGACATGACACGGTTCCATCTCTCGCGCGCCTCGCCCGCCGCTGGCTCCCGTCTTCTCGTCGGGAGCGTGGCGCTCGCCGGGAGCTCCTGGACCGCGAGTCCCCTCGGTGTTGGTTCGCTCCTTCGAGGCGATCTCGGTGGACCATCGGGCGCCCTCGCCCCGGCTCACGACGCGGGCCGATGGCGAACGGAGTCGACGTGGACCGCGGCAACCTTTCGCGTCGAGCCCAAGCGGCATCGGGTGCGATTTGGCGCTCGCATCAAGCCGTGACCCTCGGCCGCGCCCCGCCGGTCGAAGCCCCGCGGCGGTCGGCGTACCCCCCGAATGTCGACGGGAGTTTTCCTGGCTGACAAGGAATTGTTACGCGCAGGAGCAACACTGTTGTCTCGAGCTCATGGTCCCCTGGCACGTCATCGTCGCGCTCGCGGCGTTCTGCTCTTTGAGCCTCGCGCTGACCTTCGTCTGCCACCTGATCGTCTGGATCGTGGCGCGGCCCACGCGGGTCGTGAGCCCCGGGCGGAGCGCGGTGGTCGTCTCGGTGCTGAAGCCGCTGTGCGGGGTCGACTGCAGCCTGCGGGAGAATCTCGACGGTTTTGCGCGTCAGACACACGAGGCGCTACAGGTCGTGCTCGGGGTGGCCGACGGGCGAGACGAGGCGCTGCCGGTCGCGGCGCGCTTCTGCCGCGACCACCGCTCGCTCGAGACACAGGTGAGCCTGGGGGAGGCGCCCGAGCCCATCAACCCGAAGGTGGCGTTGCTCGAGTGGATGAGCCGGCGAGCGCGGGGTGATTGGCTGGTCGTGTCGGACTCGAACGTCCGCGTCGCCCCGGATTACGTGGCTCGAGCGCTCCGTCACGCCAGCGCGGACGTGGGCCTCATCACGCACCTCGTGGCGGGCGGTGGGGGCAGCAACTTGGCGGCTCGAATCGAGAATTTGCAGCTCAGCAGCCTGATCGCTCCGGGCATGTGCGGAGCCCGACACATCGCGGGCCGCAGCTGTGTGATCGGCAAATCGATGTTCTTGCGCCGCGAGGCGCTCGAGGCGGTCGGGGGCTTCCGCGCGGTGGGCGGCTTTCTCGCCGAGGACTACGCGATGGGCCAGGCCGTGGAAGCTGCGGGATTTCGGGTGGTGATGGTGGATGAGCCGGTGGTGGCTTGGCACGATGGCTGGTCCTTCTCGCGCTTCTTCAACCGCCATCTGCGCTGGGCGGTGATGCGTCGGCGGGTTTCGTGGCTCGCATACGCCACCGAGCTGTTGCTCAATCCGGGCCCATTTCTGCTTGCGTTGCTCGCGCTGGCCCTCACGTGGCATCCTCTCCCGGTGAGTGTGCAATGGGTGGTCGTGGCATATTGGGGAGCGCAGGGCCTTGCGGCCGCGACGCACGGTGTGATGAGCGGTCGGCGCGGCGTTTGGGGCGCCCTGCTGCTCAACCCGCTGCGTGAGGTGTTGGCGGTCGGAATTTGGATTTTGGGCTGGTTCGTGCAGCGAATCGAGTGGCGCGGGAAGCCGTACCGCGTGAGCAAGGGCAGCCGGTTGGAGGAGGCCGCTTGCGAAGCGGTCGACGGAGTGCCCGATGAAGCTTGAACGGATGACTACCCCGTGCCCCCTCGTCGCCACGGTGACGATGGGCTACGGCCATTTGCGCGCCGCGTACCCCCTCGCGGAGGCGCTGGGCACGGAGGTGGTTCCAGTCGATGAGTCGCCGATCGCCGATGCGGGCGAGGTTTCTCTGTGGGCCTGGGTGCGCCGCATGCACGAGGCGCTCTCCAAGCCGGTGCGGCTGCTCGGAGCGCTCGACCGTCCGACGCGAGGCCTGATGGACGCGCTGACGATGATTCCGCCCCTGCACGAGCCGCGGGACCACCGCGAGCCCAGCTGGTCGGTCCGGCTGCTGGATACAATGATCCGCCAGGGGCTCGGCCGAGGCATGGTGGAACACCTGCAGCGCGTCGGGGGCCCGCTGGTGACGACCTTCTACGCGCCCGCCATCATCGCTGACAAGGCCGGAATTTCCGATATCCACTGCGTCGTCACGGACGCGGACTGCAATCGCGTGTGGGCGCCGCTCGACGCGGCTTCGTCGAGCATCAACTACCTGGCTCCGACCCGTCGGGTCGTGCGCCGGCTCCGTTCGTTTGGCGTCCCCGAGCGCAACATCACTCTCACGGGCTTTCCCCTGCCTCCCTCACTCACCGCGGCGACCCCCCTCGACTCGCCCAAGGCGCGCCTGGCCCGTCGCGTGGCTCGGCTGGACCCGGGTGGAACGTTCCGATCGCTGCTCCGGGGCGAGCTGGCAATGATGCTGCCCGATGTCCCGGAAAACGAAGCGCTCGGACCGATCGTGCTGATGTTCGCCGTGGGTGGTGCGGGGGCGCAGGCCGAGATTGCCGCCGAGTTCTTGCCGTCGCTCGGCCCGCGGATCCTCGAGGGGAAGCTGTGCGTCCAGCTGGTCGCGGGCACGCGCCCCGACGTTCGGCGGTCGTTCCTGGAGATGGTGCACAAGTGCGGCTTGAGCCACAGCGTGGGGCGCGAGGTCCGGATCATCTACGGCGAAAATTTCGAAGAATATTACAGCTTCTTGAATCGAGCGCTGCTCGAGACGGACATCCTGTGGACGAAGCCGAGCGAGATGAGCTTCTACCCCGCACTCGGCATCCCCTGCATCATCGCCCCGCCGGTGGGCGCGCACGAGCGCTACAACCGGCGCTGGCTGCGAGAGCAGGGCGTCGGGCTCAAGCAGCGCCGCCCCGATCTGGCGCTCGGTTGGATCGACGAATGGTTGGAGGACGGAACGCTGGCGGCAGCCGCGTGGTCGGGCTTCACGCGGCTGCCCAAGCACGGCACCGCCATGATCGCCCAGGTGGTTCGCAGCGAAGCCGAGCCCGAGCAGTTGCCCCTCCATCACGCCACCGCCTGAGGCGCCATGGCGCCTCGGCGCTTGCCGAGGCGAATGCGTTCCCCGTACGCGTCGGGGGGCCGCGCCCTCTCGCGGCGCCGGTCAGGTCGAAGGCTCTTCGCCCGGTACGGAATGGAAGCGGTATCCCACTCCGCGCAGGGTCTCGATGGATTCGCCCGCCGTTCCCAGCTTGTGGCGCAGCCGCTTGACGTGCGTGTCGACCGTGCGGGTGGTCACGTTGGCCTCGATCCCCCACACGTCCTGGAGGAGGCGTTCCCTCGTCTGCACTCGGCCACGCCGTGCGAGCAGGGTCCTGAGCAGGCGGAACTCGAGCGCCGTGAGCGCCAGCTCTTCGTCGTTTGCCCAGACCCGGTGAGCGGGAATGTCGAGCCGCAGCCGACCCAATTTCAGCTCGCCCCCCTCGGCTTCCAGATCGGGCTTGACCGAGCGACGCAGAATGGCGCGCAGACGCAGCATCAGCTCACGTACGCTGAACGGCTTCATCACGTAGTCGTCTGCGCCCACTTCGAATCCCACCACGCGATCGATCTCGTCCGTCTTGGCCGTGACCATGACGACCGGAACCTGTTGGGTGCGCTTGGTCGCCCGCAGCTGTCGGCACACCTCGATGCCCGAAATATCCGGCAGCATGAGGTCCAGCAGGATCGCATCCGGCAGTGGATCGCGGGCGGCTAGGTCCAGGGCGCTCCGGCCGGTGAGGGCGCTGCGTACCTGGTACCCCTCCTTCTGGAGATTGTACTCGAGGGCGGCCATGAGGTCTTCGTCATCCTCCACCACCAGAATCACCGCAGGCATGGTTTTTCGCTGATAGTTGGGCCGTGTGACGCCATCGTGGCGCTGCGGCCAAGGCAGAGTGAGAACGGGGATGTTCCGCCACGATCCCGCGTGCGTGCTTCCACGCTCCTGCAACCCGTGGTAGTTCGCGCTCAGGGCCTCGTCGCGCGCGCGGAGCGGCTCGGTCTGCGCCGGCGCGCCCTACCCGCTCGTTTGCGCGTCGACGATGCAACGGAAACGATGAGCGTTCTGCGGATCGCGCGCCCCCGCGCAATCGGGGCTCGGCGGGGTGGGGGCCCGGCCAGAGCCGAGGTCGGGGCGCTGCTCCCCGGCGCCGCTGCGCCGCGCCAACCCAGGGCCTCCGATGTTCGCAGTGCAATCTTCCGCTGAACGCGGCCGTGCGAGGGCTGTCCGGTCAATCGCCTCCCTTCCTTCGCGGCAAGCGGCTAGGCTTCTGCGCGATGACTTCTTCGGCCGGAGCCTCAGGGCGACTCTCGTGGCGCGAGTACACCGGGTACGCCCTCGGTGACACCGCTTCCAACCTCTTCTTTCAGACCTTCAACATCTTCCTGACCTACTACTACGTGGATGTTTGGGGGCTGGCTCCTGCCGCGCTGGCCACGATGATGCTGGTGGTGCGTTTCTTCGACGCTGCCAACGACCCCATCATGGGGCTGATTTCGGACCGTACGAACACCCGGTGGGGGAAGTTTCGCCCCTATCTGTTCGTGATGGCTCCATTTTACGGCATCTGCGGCTACCTGCTCTTCGCCAGCCCCAACCTGGAGGGCACCAGCAAGCTGGCGTACGCCTATGTCACGTATGCCCTGATGCTGGTCGCCTACACGGCGATCAACGTTCCCTATTCGGCGCTGCTCGGTGTGCTGAGCCCCATCTCGGCGGTGCGTACGCAGGCTTCCAGTTTCCGCTTCGTGGGTGCGTTCGGGGGCGGGCTCGCCATTTCGATGTTCGTGCGACCGCTGGTCAAAGCCCTGGGGGGCGATGACGAGGTGGTGGGCTTCCAGCAGACGATGGCGATCTTCGCCGTCGTGTCGATCCTGCTGTTCTGGGTGACGTTTTTCTCCACCCGAGAGCGCGTGGAGCCGTCCGCGCAGCAGCGCACCAACGTGCGCGAAGAGCTCCTCGAGCTCGTGAAGAACCGCCCCTGGGTCGTTCTGCTCTTCGCCGCGATCTTCTCGACGGCTTTCCAGGCCATGCGCTCGGGCAGCACGCTGTTCTATTTCAAGTACGTGGTGCGGGCGGACGACACGCCGATCTTGTTCGGCATCTTCGACCGAGCCACGGTGTTCCTCTCCTCCAGCATGGCGAGCATGATGCTGGGCACGCTGTGCTTCGGGTTCATCGCCGGAAAGGCCGACAAGCGCCGCTGGTCGGTTGCGCTGTGCGCCATCACCGGCGTCTGCTTCGCGGTGTCGTATTGGCTGCCGCCCGAGAACTACGTGTTGATGCTGGTGTTCAACATCTTCGCGACCTTTTGCATGGGGCCGACCTCCGCGCTGGTCTGGGCGATGTACGCGGACGTGGCGGACTACGGGGAATGGAAGTTCGGCAGGCGTTCGACGGGCCTGGTGTATTCCGCCTCCTTGTTTGCGCTGAAGACGGGCTCGATGGTTGCCGGTTGGCTGCTGCCGGTCGTGCTCGGCAGATTCGGCTTCGTGCGTGACGCCGTGCAGAGTCCGACCTCCCTGGTGGGGATCACGCTCGCCTTCTCGGTCATTCCCGGCGTCCTGGCGGGGCTCAAGGGGCTTTCCCTGTGGATTTACCCTCTGCGAGGAGAGCAGGTGAAGGAGATCGAGGCGGAACTCGCCCGGCGGCGGGTCGAGTCCGAGCGGGGCGGAGAGGCCCGCTCGGCGGCGGACGATAGCCCCCTCGAGCCCGCGACGGCGGGCTGAAGCTCCCGGGCCGGGCTGGCCCGGGAGCCGCGCCCGAGCCGCAGCTCGTCGCCGCTTGCTCGTGGGCAAGGGGGCGGCTGCGCTGCCTCGAGCGGAGGGGGCCATTGCGAGCGTGTGCGCAGGGGCCGACCGTCGAGCAAAGCTGGTTGCAGCGCCTTGCCTCGGCCTCGCCGCGGGAGGCGCCGGTCGCTACGGGCTCGGCCGACGTCGGCGAAGCCCGCCCAAGAGCAAGCCCAAACCGAACAAGGACCACCCCGCCGATTGGGCGCCGCCCTGTGGCTGCATCGAGCAGCCGCCGCTCGACGCATTGGAATTGGTCAGGTTGGTCAAGTCGAAGCTCGCTTCGCCATCGGCCTGGGCCTCCACCTGGAGCGAGCCTCGCTTGATGAGAGCCTGCGCACAGGAGAGCAGCTCGCCGCCCGCGAGAATGTACTCTCCATCACAGAAGAGAGCGCCCTCCGCCTCGCAGCTGGCGTCGCATTCCGCTCGAAATTCGTATTCGCAATCGCGGAACTCTTGGTCTTGGCAGGTGGTCTGGCAGTCCATGTTCGCCCGCGCCTGGCACGAGCCGTCGCAGCACTCGATGCAGTGCTCGTAGCAGCTCGCGTTGATCAGGGGTGCGCACTGGATGTCGCATTCTCCGTCACACGTGGCCTCACAGGAAGCGCGGCACCGGCCTTCGTCCTCGGCGCCCTGGCACTGTTCCTCGCAGCTGCCCTGGCACTCCAAGAAGCAATTGTGCGTGCAGGTGATGTTCACACCGGCGTCGCACTGGTCCGTGCACTCCACCGTGCACTCGTCCGTACAATCTTGCTCTGGGGAGAGCGTGCACTCCTCACGGCACACGGTGTGCAAGCGCGTCGCGCACGCCTTCTCGTAGACGCCCAGCTGGTCACAGCCCGCGGAGCAACGCACGCTACCTCGCACCTCGCAGCTGTTCGCGCTGAGATCCTCGAGGCGGATGTTTCGGCACTCCGGTACGCCCGCGTCGGCACTCGTCGAGAGCGTGCACAGCGCCAGGCAGGCAAAAAAGGCAGTGGCGGCGTTCGAGATGAATCCAGGTGCCAAAATGGGGCGGCGGGTATACATTGTCGCTTTCAGGAAAGAGGGCTGCCTCGCGATCGTGGCTTTCCCGTGGCAGAACGACCCTCGCGCGCCCGGCTTGAACGCGCTCATCGCTTGCCGTGGCCCAACGCTCGGGTCCCGAATTTCTCGAGCGAATTTGGTCGGCCCTGCCCCGAAACCGAGCGTCGCCTTTCGCGGTGTCACCGACCTGAGCAACGACTGTCGCTTTGGTGCCACCGTGTGGTCACTGAATTGAAAAGAACGCGTCGTCAGAACGCCACTGCTCAACTGCACACTCCGTTCAACTCATCAACGGAGGCATTCCAATGCAAGGCATCCAATCCACCGCCCGCGAGTCTGGCGAAGCACATGCCGCCAACCACCGTCGACGGGCGGCGCTCGGGGCGGGCCCGCTGGTGGTCGCGGCGCTCGAGCCTTCGGGTGACCAATCGCCGCTGGCCGAAGCAGAGCCCAGTCCCCGTTTGGCGCGCGAGATCCAGGCGTTGCCGGCCTGCCAGACGCTGTATGCCAGCGGTGACTACAGCGTGACGATCGCTCGGCGCCCGCAGATCCCCCACCTCATGAACGAGATTGGTCGCTTGCGCGAGCAGAGCTTTCGCAGGGTGGGGGAGGGCACCGGCAAAGAGCGGGATGTCGACGAGTACGACGACTGGTACATGCAGTTGTTCGTCTGGAATCGCAAGAGCCAGGAAGTGCTCGGCGCATATCGGCTGGCGATGACCGACGTGGTGCTCCGCACGCATGGTGTCCGCGGCCTGTACTCCTCGAGTCTGTTTCGCTTCGGTGAGGAGTTTCTGAGGAACCTCGGGCCGGCAGTCGAGCTGGGGCGCTCGTTCGTGCGAGCCGAGGCGCGGGGTGCTGGCCGCGTGCTCGCCCTACTCTGGCGGGGCATCGGCCACTTGATTGCCGCGCGCCCCCAGTATCGAACTCTGTTCGGCCCGGTGAGCGTGTCGGCGGCGTACAGCGAGGAGTCCCGCCGGCTGATCGCGACGCGCCTCTGTAGCGGGCCGTTTCTGCATCCGCTGCGGCACTACGTGCGGCCACTGCGGCCGGTGGAGCCCATGCAAGGCCCATTCGCGGAGCTCGAAGAGGATATCCGCGGGCTCTCCCGCCGTGTGGCGGAGCTCGAGCCTCAGGGGCAGCAGCTCCCAATCCTGCTTCGCGAGTACGTCAAGCTCGGAGGTCAGTTTCTCGCGTTCAGCGTCGATCCCGACTTCGGGGATGCAATGGACGGGTTCGTCGCCGTCGACCTCGAGCGCACCAGCTCGCGCCTTCTGGCGCTGCACATGGGGGCAGAGAACTACGAGCGCTTCGTGCGCGCAGGTCACAGCATGCGCCCTAGGAAAGCATGCTGAGCCGGCCTCCCGCGGGTCGCGCCTCCTGCTTCGAGCCAGCCGCCGGGAGCCACCCGCGCGTCCGATCCAGAGAGCTTTCACGCGCCTGCCGTACGGTGGCGGGATGGCATCGGCTGCGCACCCATTGGTTGGGCGCGTTGCCCGCGGAGCCGGTCATCTACGTCTGCAATCACCTCGGATACATCGATCCGCTGGTCATCTGCTCGCTCCTCCCTTGCGCCCCGATCGCCAAGGCCGAGCTGCAGAAGTGGCCCGTGATAGGGCCGATTGCGCAGCGATTGGGAGTGATCTTCGTTCGTCGCTCGGACCCGTACAGCGGTGCGCGCGCGCTGCTCGCCGCCCGCCGTCGCCTGCGGGAAGGGATCAGCGTGTTGAACTTTCCCGAGGGGACGACCACCTCGGGTGAGATGATCGACTTCCGTCGCGGGATTTTCGGCATCGCGATGCGTGAGGGCGTGCCCGTCGTGCCGCTGGCGATGTCTTTCGAGAGCACCGAGCTCTGTTGGGTCGGAGACGACAAGCTTCTCAGCCACTACGGTCGCAGTGTGGTGGGGCGCACTCACGAGGTATCCGTCGACGTGGGGCCGAAGATGTGGGCCGCCGCCGAGGAGACCGCCTCCGCCTTCGCCGCGCGTACCCGAGAGTGGATCGCGGGCGCCCGTGCGCGCCACGCTCGGCAGCTGCCGCCGCCCGCCGAGTCGAGGGCCGTCGAGCCGCGCTGGGTGGGGGGGGAGCGCCGCGGCGCCGCGGCGGCGTCGTCGTCGTCGTCGTCGGTGGAAGTCCAATCGCCCCGGCGCTGGGGCTAGCCCGGGCAGGGGTCAATCGCTCCGCGGGGCCGAGCAAAACGCGAGCTCGCGCCGTGCGGCGTTCGCTGGCCGGGCGCCCGCGGGCCCCGTCGCCCGTTTCGAGCCGGGCTCGGCGCTTTTTGAAGAAGATGTCGCCTTGACGGCGCCGGCGCCGCGCTGCAGGCTTCTGGTTCCCCCGCACGCGAGGAGTTGGATTATGGAGTCGGTTCGCACAATGGCCATTGTCTTCGTCGTAGCGGCATCGGGCGCGGCTCTGCGCGGGTAGCTTCTCCGGGGCGAGAGCGTTTTCGCCCCGCTCGCGGGCTGCTCGTTCGGCCTTCCGCGGCATTCGATCGAGCCCGATCGGGTGGCTATCCGCGTGCCGTTTCCGGACCGCGGGAAGAGCCGTCCTCGCGTGCTCCGCGCAGTGCGCCTCGGTCGCCCCATGGGCTGCCGGTCGTCCGCGTGAAGCCGCCACCGGTGTCCGCGGCAACGCGACGAGCTCCCGGTCTCGACCTGCGCGGCGATTGCGGCGCTCGTCCGAGGCCGTCGTGCCGCCCCTCGAGGAGGGCGGCTCGTCTGATTTCGCACGCGCTCGGCCCGAGCCCGGGGCGTGCCGGCGCGCCCCGGGTTGGCGCGCCCGTGCTCGATGTTTTTTTCAATCCTTCGCGGGAGGCGAGGCCTCGCCGCGGCTGGGCTCGTGTTCGAGCGAGCCCGACAGGAGCTACATGTCACTAGAAATGATGGGTTGGCGGAGCCAACACCAGCAGGCTCTCGAAGCCTTCGAGAGCGAAATGGGCGCTCGCCTCGGCGCGGGTCGAGTCGTTGCACACCACCGGCGCGGATACGCCGTCGAGGGGGAAGAGGGCTTGGTTCAGGCGAGCCTGCCGGGGAAGCTGCGGCACCGGGCGGAGTCCGCGAGCGAGCTGCCGTGCGTCGGGGATTGGGTTGCTCTGGACGAGAGCCGAAGAATCGTGGCGATTTTGCCTCGCAGCTCTCTCATTCGGCGCAAGAGCGCTGGCGCGCGCGTGCAGGTGCAGACGATCGCCGCGAACGTCGACTTCCTCTTCGTCGTGACCTCGGCCAACCAGGACTTCAACCCCCGGCGCCTGCAGCGCTATCTCGCTCTGGCGAGGCAAAGTGACACGCAGGCGATCGTCGTACTGAACAAGGTCGATCTGTGCCCCGACGTCGGGCCACTCCTCGATCGGGTTCGCGCCACCTGCGGCTCCGTGCCGCAGGAGCCGGTGAGCTTCGTCGCCGGGGTGGGACGCGAGCGCCTGCTTCGCTATGTGGCGGGGCGTCACACCATCGCCCTGGTCGGCTCCTCTGGCGTCGGCAAGTCGACCCTCGTCAACTGGCTTCTGGAGCGCAGCGACATGGAGGTCGGCGAGGTCCGAGCCGGGGACGATCACGGGCGCCACACGACGACCACTCGGCAGCTACTCCCCATGGTCGGTGGGGGGGCGCTGATCGACACGCCGGGAATGCGCGAGCTGGCCCTTTGGGCCGAGGAAGACGAGGAGGGCTCGGAATCCGACGACGAGATCCACGCGTTGATGGCGGCGTGCCGCTTCCGGGATTGCCAGCACGAGGATCAGCCGGGCTGCGCGGTGCAATCGGCTCTCGAGCGAGGCGAGCTGAGCGCCGAGCGGTGGCGGAGCTACCTCAAGATTCAGCGAGAGCTGACGCATCAACGCGAACACCGCACAGCCGCTGCCCGTCAGCGAACGAAGCAGTGGGGGCGGGAAATCGCTCGGCGCAATCGGCAGCGCGCCAAGGGGCCGGGCGGCTCCAAGTTCGGCTGAAGCCTCGGGTCGAGTGGGGCTCTGCCGCGGGGGCCCATTGCCTCCGCGGCAGAGTGGCGCGGCGCGCGCCTACGAGAGACCGCCATGCTGCGGCAAAGCCAGCGGGGTGCCCGAAGCGCGGGCGTACCGCTCGAACGCCGATCGCAGGCGAGGCAACACCGAAGCGCCTTCGCCACCGCCCAAGGGGCAGCCGTCCAGCTGGGAGGCTGCCACCAAGCCAGCGCCCGTCCCCGTCAGGAAGACCTCGTCGGCCGCGAGCAACTCGCAGCGGGTGACCGTGCGGGGGGTGGCTCGCAAGCCTAGCTCGGGGGCGAGCTGCAGCACGCGCCATCGGGTAATGCCCGGCAGTGCTCCGTCGCTGACCGGCGGCGTCACGAGCTCGTCCCCCATGCGAGCCCAGAGGTTGGCGCCGCTGGCTTCCGCAACGGTTCCCCGCCGATTGAGCACCAGCGCCTCGTCTCCCCCTCGAGTGCGGGCCTCGTGCTTGGCCAAGACGTTGTTCAGATAGTTCAGACTCTTCACGCACGGATCCAACACGTCGGGGTCGGGCCTGCGCAGGCTCACGGTGACGAGAGAGAGCCCTCGTGCCGCTGCCGCGGTGTCGTACAGAGCAATGTCGCCCGCGATGCAGAAGGTTTTTGGCTGGCAATGCGCCGTGTCGATTCCCAGCCCTCCGGCCCCCCGCGTGACCACGAGGCGTGCGTAGCCATCCGCTTTTCCGTAGCGCTCGAGGGTCTGGATGACCATGTCGGCGAGTGTGGTGGACGCAGGGATGTCCAGGTGCAGGGCCCTGGCGGAACGCTGCAGTCGCTCGAGGTGGCGGGGCAGATCCACCACGTGGCCTCCCCGGGCGCCGATTCCCTCGAAAACCCCGTCGCCGTACAACAACCCGTGGTCGAGCACGGAAATCTTCGCTTCGCTTGCGCTCGAGATTGCGCCATCGATCATGACCATCATTGGGACTCGTCTCCTCGTTCTTGCTTCGTGTGCTCAGCGGCTGCGTGCCGCCTCGGTGGCCGCCGTGCGGACGGCGTGCGCCGCGGCGTCCTCTCCCAGCTTGTCGAGCTGGGTGGTGCCGCAGGCCAGTGCGATTGCCCCCTGCATGTGCCCAAACACCCGCACCGGGGCCGCGACGGCGGAAAGGCCTTCCTGCCATTCGTCCCGGCTGACGGCATGGCCTTCGACGCGTGCCTTTTCGACGGCCCGCTCGAGGGCTCGACCCACGGGCGTGCAGGGTGTGTAGCGGCGCAGAGTCTCCGGGAGGGTGACGAGCTCCGGAGCAAACGCGAGAAAGAGCCTCCCGACGGCGGTTGCGTGGGCGGGCAGCACGCTGCCGACCCTCGGAGAGGCCCGGAGGAAGCCCGTTCCCTCGGCCTTGCTCGAAATGACCAGCTCACCCGCCCGAGAGGAGACGAAAAAGAACGTTTCCCCGAGCTGCCGAGCGTGGGCGCGCAGCACTCCCTGACAGCTGCGCAAGAGGGGCTCGGCGCTCGAAGCGCACAACCCCAGCGTGACCAAGCCCGCACCGAGGCCGTACAAGCCTCGCTCGTCCTGCTCGACCAGGCGGCGATGCGTCAGGGAACGCAAGAGCCGGTGCACGGTCGGCTTGGGCAGGCCCAGCTCCGCGGCGAGGCCGGAGAGGCTGCGCGGCTCTGCCACGGCGCCGAGCGCGAAGAGTAGGTCGGTTGCCTTCTCAATCGTTCCCATGGTTCCAAGATTCGAAAACGTAGTGAATGTCGTGCTCCTGTGGCCGCCTCGAGGAAAGGAAAACCAAGCATTCGGCGCAAAGAATCTACGCTGATTCTGCTATGTAGAACACCAGACGGCGGAGCCGAACGCCGTTCCGAATCGTGGAATGCCCTGGCGGGCGCTTGAAGATCGTCGCGGCTGGGAGTACGACGCGAGCGATGGCAGAGGGTTTCTTCGACAAGGTCACGGGTGGCGAGTTCGGGGCGTGCTTGTACGGTCTGGCCCCCCCCAAGCAGAGCCTGTCCGAGGAGCGCATCGCGCAAATCGCCGAGAGCCAGGTCCAGCGCATCGCGGACCTCGAGGTGGACGGCGTCGTCGTGTACGACATTCAAGACGAGCCCGGGCGCAGCGCCGAGCCGCGCCCGTTTCCATTTCTTCCGACGGTGGATCCGCGTCGCTATGCCGACGATTCCTTGGCGGCGCTTTCGGTCCCGAAGATCGTGTATCGCAGCGTCGGGCAAGATACGCCGGAGGCGCTCGAGCGCTGGCTTCGCGAGCTCTCCGAGGAGCCCCGAGGCAGGGCCACGGTCTTGGTGGGATCGCCGACGAGCTCGACCGTGAGCTCGCTCTCGCTCGACCAAGCCTACGACCTGGCGCGCGAGCGGGCGCCGGAGCTGCTCCTGGGGGGGATCGCCATCGCGGAGCGGCACGCTCGCAAGCTCGACGAGCACCGTCGCCTGCTCCGAAAGGTCGAAAAGGGCTGCCGCTTCTTCATCACGCAGGCCGTCTACGATTCGAGCGCGAGCAAGTCTCTGATTTCGGACTACGCGTATGCTTGTCAGGAGCTCGGGCTGCGGCCGGCACCGCTGATTCTCACGTTCTCGCCGTGTGCCTCCGAGCGCACGCTTCACTTCATGAAATGGCTGGGGATTTCTTTCCCCCGATGGCTGGAGAACGAGTTGCGGCGCTCCTCCGACCCCCTTCGAGCGTCGATTCGGCTGTGCCAGTCCGTCTTCGAGGACGTGTTGGATTTCGCTCAGCGCTACGGAGTTCCCGTGGGCATCAACGTCGAGAGCGTGTCCGTTCGAAAAGCGGAGATCGAGGCGTCGGTCGAGCTGTTCAAGAGCCTGCGCTCCGTGCTGCCCTGAGCGAATGGGCCCCCGCAGGGCTTTCCGCGGCTGCGCGTGCTGCCGATGGGTCGTGCGCCGGAGAGATGGCGGCCCTCCAGCCCAACCCGGGCTAGCCCACCGTCAGGCCCCATTCGCCTCGGGGCGGTGAGCCGCTCCTGCTGACGGCCGCTCGAGCGAGCGAAGGCGGCGTCTCAGCCCCTTCAGACTCTCCGGCCCGAGCGTCGGCTCGGGGCGGACGTCGACCGGCTGGAGCGCCCCCGGCTCGACTCGCAGCAGGGCTGCTGCGCCGGTCCGATCGGCCGTTTTAAGTTGATTTTTCAACCGTGTCCTGCGTTGCAGTCCTGAAATTCGGGGCCGGCGGACGCGCCGGCGCCCTCGGGGGACCCGACCGAGGGCGGCATGATGCCACGACGTTTCAAGGTCGACGGCCCAGCCGAGGTGCTGTAGGGTCTTGACATGCTTCCGGCGGGGGCAGCCATCGGGGATTCGTCCGGCAGCGTGAGCCATCTCACTGAGCGGCTCTTGATGCGTCCCTGGCACGTGGAAGATCTGGCGGCGTTCCATCGCATCTTTGGCGACGGTCGGGTCATTTGGTGGGGTCCGGAGCCCCACTCGGAGGCGTCTGCCCGGCGCCTGGTGACGGTGATCGAGGAGCAGGATACGCCCCTGCCGGGTCTGGGCCAGTTCGCCGTCGTCGAGCGCACCGGCGGGCGAGTCGTCGGGAACGTCCTGCTGAAGCCAGCGTCCTTCGAGGAAGGCATCGAGCTCGGGTACCACTTTTCCTTCGATGCCTGGGGCCACGGCTACGCAACGGAAGCGGCCCGGGCAACGCTTCAACACGGTTTTGCTCGCCTCGGTCTCGACCGGGTCGTCGCCGCCGTGGCCCAGAGCAACGCCCGCTCCTTGCGCGTCGTCGAGCGGCTTGGCATGCGGAGGGTGGGCACCATCGAGCAGGCGGGGTTGCCTCACTACGTGTTCGAGTGCCTCGCCTGAGGGGCGCGGCTCGTTGCCAGGCGCGCCAGCCGCTGCCCCGGCGGTGTAGCGACCCGAGCGCTCGCCGTCCGGAGGTGGCGCTGGCTCGGTCGGCGGCTGCGGGCCCTCCGCCGAGCGCTGCGGCCCCCGCCGGCACGAAGGCTGGGCCCCCTCCGCAGCCGAGGTCGTCAGCCGAGCTTCGGAGGCCCTGCGCTGCGGAGCCCTGCACGCGGGAGCCGCTTCGCCCCCGCGGCCTTCGTGTGGGCCGGCGGTGGGTGCCAGCAGCGGGGGCGGCGAGCGGACGCGTCAGCGGGTTGCCACGATTTGCGGCTCGCTCGTGGCCCCCCAGCGCACGTTGTAGCTCATGTCCGCGAATAGCTGATCGCCATCGAAGCGCAGCCGCACTTGCATGGTGTACGGGGTCTCGTCGAACGTCAGCCGAGCCACGAAGGTCGACTCGCTCTCCCACGCACCCCGCGCGGCGATGCCTTGCTCCGGCGTGTCGTACAGCTCGCTGATGCGCTTTCTCAGCCCCGTCCTGCCGTATTGCCATCGGCCGATTCCGACCCCCACGCCGTGGGTGCCGTCGCCATCCTCGATCGTGAGAACGGCGGTCGATCCATCCGTTTCGAGGGACAAGGCCGAGATGCCCTGGCTGTTGCTTTGCGCGGTGTACCGCACACCCGAGATCTGCCCAGCGAGGCTCGAGGTTGCGGCTCCGGCAGGTACCGCGAGCGACAGCGCCGAAAGCCGCGCCTGCAGCTGAGCGAGATCCGCCGGGCTTTCCGCAAGCGTTTCGGGCCGCAACGCGGGGATCAGATTCTCCCACACGAGGTTCATCACGCGGTCCGTGTCGTTGGTGGCGGCCGTGATGACGAGGACTGCGTCGCTCTGTGGCAAGACGAACACGAACTGGCCCAGGGAACCGTCGGCGCGGTAGCCGTACGCGCTGCGCCAGAACTGATAGCCGTAGCCGTGGTTCCAGTTCCCGTCCCCGTTGCCCGTGGATATTTGCGCCGAGGTGGCCGCGTCCACCCACTCTTCTCTGAGCAGCTGTTGCCCCTCCCAATTGCCTCGCTGCAAGTACAGTTGGCCGAATTTCGCCAGGTCTTCCGTTTTCACCGAAAGGCCCCCACCGGCCAGGTCGACCCCTTCCGGGCTCTGCCCCCAGAAAGCGCCTTCGATGCCCAGCGGCGAGAGCAGGCGCGGCTCGAGATACTCGAGCACCCTCGTGCCCGTGGTGCGCTGGACGAGCGCGGCCAACATGTAGCTGGCACCCGAGTTGTAGACGAAGCTCGAGCCCGGCGGATTTTCGATGTCCGTCTCGAGAAAGGCCCTCGTCCACTGCCCGTCGGCGCGAGCCCTGAGCCTGTCCATCGTATCTGCCTGGTGGCCCGACGCCATCATGAGCAGATCCTCCACGGTGACCTGGAGCATCTCCGGGTCAGCCGCCGCGGGAAGCAGGTCGGGGAAGTAGGTCGCGACGGGATCCTGCAGGGCGAGCAAGCCCTCCTGTGCGGCGAGCCCTACGGCCGTGGCATTGAAGCTCTTGCTCACCGAATACAGAACGTGGATCGACTCCGGGGTATACGGGGCCCACCATCCCTCGGCGACGACGTTGCCGTGGCGCACGAGCATCACGCTGTGAATCTCGTCGATCTGCTCGTCCAGCGCGGCCACCAGGGATGCCACGCCTGCCGAGCTCACTCCCTGGCTCTCCGGGCTGCGTCGAGGCAGGGGCGCCGGCACGGTGCTGGCCGCCGTCGGGCTTTCCGACGGCGACGAGTCGGCGGCCTGCTCGTCGAGTGGCGCCGGCGAAGCGGCGGGCTCCTCGCCGACGGCGCCCGCCGCGGGGCGTGGGGGCGGAGCTGCCGGGCCTTCGGGGGCCCCGGGGGACCTCGGCTGCCCGGTTGCCGGCAAATCGGCCTGCGGGGAAGCCGGTGGCACGAAACCGGGCACGCCGGGGCTGCTCGCTGACTCGTCTTCCGCTCCGCACGCCCACAGCAGGGCCGCACACGCCACTGCGCTCCGCGGGCTGAGCCTGCGAGGCCCGGTGGTCAGCGAGCGCGCCGGCGGCGTTTCGGTTTGTCGCAGCGGTGGAGTCGAGGGGCGATGCGAGACTGCCGGCATGCGAGCGAGCGTCGACCCGCGCCAGCGCTCCGTCAAGGCGCATTCGGATGAGCCGGCTCCCTGCGGCCCCGGCCGGATCCCTGCGCCCGTGCTGCTCGCTCTCCGGCCTAGGCCTGCGTGCTCCGGGTTGCTCCAGCTTGCGGAAAGCCGCCACCGCGAGCGCCCGCGGGGGAGGTCCGTCCGGACCGGATATCTGAAGCGTGCCCTGCCGCGTCCCTCGGCCGCCCGCATCGAGGCGCGCACCTCAGCGTTTGGCCCGATCTTCAGCGTAGTCCAGCGCGGCCTGCCAAACCCGCAGCAGGTTGCCGGAGCAGAGCTTCTCGAGCTCCTCGTCGGAGTACCCGCGGCGCCTCAGCTCCAGCAGCAGGTTGGGATACTCGGAGGCATCCTTCAATCCGCTCGGCAGGCTGTCGCCCACCCCGTCGAAGTCCGAGCCCAGGCCGACGTGGTCGATGCCGACGAGCCGTTTGACCCGATCGATGTGGTCCGCAACGTCCTGCACCGTGGCATGAATCATGGGCAGCTGGGCGTCCACGTGCTCCTCGATGCTCTTGCGGTGCTGGGGCTCGTCGCGATCCAGACCCTTCTCGGTGGCGTAGCTCGCGCCGAGATCCTGTCGCTCTTTGCTGCGAGCGTTCGCACTGGCTATGAGGAAAGCCGACCCGAAGTTGATCATGATCACGCCGCCCCGACCGGCGAGCTTGCGGACGAGCTCGTCGCTGGCGTTGCGCTCGAAGCCCGGTACGAAGTGCCTGAGGGAGGAGTGTGACGCGATGACGGGAACGCGGCTGGCTTCGACAGCCTGCTCGAACGCGGCGTCTGACACGTGTGCCACGTCGACGAGAACTCCTACTCGATTCATTTCCGCGACCACCTCCTCGCCCCAGGCGCTCAGGCCACCGTGCGTGTAGGTCTGGGAGTAGGAAGAATCGCAGATGGCGTTGTCCGTGGCGTGCGTGAGGGTGATGTAGCTCACGCCGCGCTTGCGAAAGTGCTCCACGGCCGCGAGGTCTTTCTCGAGCGCGGCCCCATTTTCGATGCCGAGGGGGAGCGCAATGCGCCCGGCGCCCACGATTTCACGCACGGCGGTCGGGCTCTCGGCGATCGAAAACTTTTCCGGGTAGCGCGCCGTGAGCCGCTCGACACCGTCGATCAGGCTATCCGCGAGGGCCCTCGCCCCCCCCGATTGCTGGTACTTCGACGGCACGTAAATCGACATGAAGGGCGCGTCGAGGCCGCCGGCCCGCGCACGGACGTAGTCGAAATCTCCGCCGGCGGTTCGCACCGAGACGTCTTCCGCCCAGGGCTTTTGCTCGGGACCGCCCATGTGAAGCCGGAAGGGCAGATCCACGTGCCCGTCGACGATGATCGTTCTCTGGGCGAGCGAGCGCGCGCCCTCGAGCGTGGCGGGGGCGGCGCTGGCACGGCTCGAGGCGGTTGCTCCCGGGCCGGGGCTCGCGCCGACCGCGGCCGCTGCCGGCTTCGCCGCTGGAGCCTGGGCGGCGCTCGAGGGGAACGCCGCGCTCGATTGGCTCGCCGGCGTGGAGCACGCGCCGAGCAGGGCCGGGGATAGCAGCCAGGCGAGGGCGCTTCGCCGTATCTCACGTCGGAGGAAATCCATCGCCCCGAACCCTACACGCCCTCCGGGGGGTGTCGAGTCGTCCCTCCTCTACCAAAAGAGGCCCGGGCGGCGGCTCAGGGGGCGGTCGGTGTCGGGACGCGGACGTCGAAGAAGGACGTTTTTCCGTCGATCTCGCCAACGGCCAGCCCCACGATGGGCTGCTTGGGGCCCTGCTCGAAACGCAGCGTCAGGCGATCGCCGGCCTTCCGCATGCTCTCGAGTTTTGGTTGCTCCAAGCTCCCGGGAAAATAGTCCAGCCAGCGTACCTGGGGGGCCTGGAGCGTCAGCGAGCGCCGGCCCTCCCAGTCCAGCCTCGAGGTGGGCAGCTCGGAGAGCGGCTGCGGGATCGCCTCGTAGTGCCTCTGCAGCGCCGCGGAGAGCCGCGGCGCGGGGGCGCTCGAGCTGGCGACCATTTCGAACCAAGCGTTGAGCTCCTCCGTGGCACATTCCCGCTTGCAAGCCACCCAATCGGCAGCCACGTCGAAGCGGTAAGCTTCGCTCGGGGAGAGCTGCTCGGGAGCGGTCACTTCGGCAAAAACGGCGGTTTCGTCCTCGTAGCCGTAGCTGACGGTGCCGTCGCTGCCCTCGAAGCGGGTCGGAGCCGGAAAGCGCACGGGACCCACGACGAAACCTTCCGGTGCCGAAAATCGCACGTTGGTGCCGCGACCGATGTCGCCCGGGTTCGTCCACGAAATGCGGTAATCCCCTACGATGTCGAGGTGCAAGGCGAGGAGAAAGCGACCTCCCGGGCGAATCGCTTCGGCATCGCTCTGAAACTTCGCGTACACCACGCTCTCCGGCATCGGATCCTCGAGCAACACGGGCTCTCGTTGCACGGGAGCGGGCTCGCCTGCCGTTTCGACCCGAGATGCGTCCCGAGGCGGGGCAGCGCTACAGGCAATCACGGCGACGGCTAGCGGCGCTTTGGTCCAAAAGCGGAGCGGGCGGAGTCGAATGCGGTGCGCCGAACGTGAGCCTTCCATATTCACCGCACGTGAACGTCCACGCCCGAACGCTCTGAAGGCGATTCGAGCCTCTTGGCGCCGCTTCGAATGTTGCATCAAGCAACATGGGTAGACCGACGGACACGAAAGGAAAGAGGCGAACGGACCGGTTGGTCACGTTCGCCTCACTGTGCGTGCGTGCGCGCGTGCGCGGCGCGACGGCTACAAGCCGGTGGAGCTCTCCTTGCCGCCCCCCCCTGCTTTACTGTTGATCGTCGGCTCTTCATCCAACAGGTCGGCCGCATCCACGAATTCCGTGTCCTCGTCGAACTCCTGCGACCACGTGGAGGGGTCTTCGGTCCTACCGGGCCTGCCGCCCTTGCCTTTGGCCTTCACCATTTTGGGCTGGGCTGCAGCCTCTGCCCCGGCGGTGTGAATATCGGTGGCTGTCGGAGGCTCATCGTCGAGAGTCTTGTCTCCGGGGGGGGCGACATCTGGAGCCCCCGCGGCGACGGCGGCGACGGCGGCGACGGCGGCGACGTCTTTGTCGGCCTTCTCCTTGCCGGCCTCCTTCTCGGGTTCTTGCGCCTTGCTCGCGGTGCCTTTGGCTACGTAGTCGTGCTCCTCGGCGATCTTCGTCGCGATGATCGAATCCCAGACCTGGAACAGGGGCATGTAGTTGACGAGCACGTCCGGAGGCATGGATCCGAGCAGGTCCGTTTCCGTGAACGGTGCGTTGCGCTTGCCGCAGGCAAGAGCGCCCTTGATGATCTTTCCGAGCTCGCTCTTTGGCAGGCGTGAGGCCAACTCTTCGACGGTGATGCCCTCCACGATGTCCGCGTGGGTTACCAGCTTGTCTTCCAGTGCTCGGCCCAGCATGAAAGCCATGTGGGCCTTGGCGGCGGCGTATTCCTTCTGCCGGCTCGGCGAGATTTTCCAAAACTCGCCTTCGGTGATGTACGCCCACACGGCCCTGTGATCCAAGTAGCGAATGCGGTCGTCCGCATCGAACAGGTCGACGACCGCACTGGCGGTCGTTTCCGCTTCGTCCAGCGCGATTTGCAGGTCGTCCGCACAAGATTCCCAGCGCTTCTTGAGCGCGACTTTCTCTTTGACACCGATGGTGTCGACGAGAATCTTTGCTCGTAGCGCCGGCTGATCTTTCAGGCCCTGCATGATGATCGTGGGCGGAAAGTGTCGCACGAAGTCTTCCGGCGTCCGGCGCCCTACCTCGAATGCGTGCTCGATGACGTGCGCCAAGAAACGTTCACGCCCTTTACTCAGGCTGGAGCTGTAGGATTTGCTTGCTTCCTTCTTCTGTTGTTGCATGAGCTCCTCTCGGCGGGTGCTACGGAAATGGTCTTTGGATCGAACGTCAGCCGGGGGATCAGCCTAGCATGGTGCCTTCAATACGGCGCCCAGCGGGCGAGGGCTTATGCCCGGGCAAGCTCGCCGCTCCACGCCGCCCACGGTGGGGCGACTGCCTACCCTGTTACCCCAGTGTCGCGGATCGTGGATCCGAAAACTCGTTGGCGTCTGCGCGTTTATGACACCTGCGCCGACGCGGAGTACTTACTAAATTGATTAATTATCGAAAGATTGGGCAACGCCCTGGCGGTTCGCGTCGACCCCGAGCAACTGGTGAGCGTGGGGCCGCGCCCGACGCCGCCTCGGAGAGCTACTCCGAAGTACCCGTGGGTGCACTATCGGGCGTGGCCGTGCGCCTTTGCCGCAGGAGGGTCCCCAGGGGCGCCAGGCTGCGGTGGTGCCCATTGTGGGAGTTGGTGTCGAGCTCGAACAGGTCGGCGAGCGCCTCGACCATCGCGTCGAGCTGAGCGCTGTCGTCCGGATTGGAAGCCGCCTCGCGCAGACGCATGGTAGGTGCATGTAGGATTTTGTTGACCGCCGCATCCAACATTCGCTCCACTGCCTGGTGGTCTTCCTCGCTGAGGTGGCGAAGCTTGGTGCGGCGGCTGCGCTCCTGCTCGGACCGGAGGACCTCCCGCAGTGTTTTGCGCATGGCGACGATGGTCGGCGTCACCTGCTCGGCGGAGGCGGCTCGCTCGAAGTTGAGGGTCTCCTCGCGGACGATGGCTTCGGCCCGCTGGGCCTCGCCCTGCCGGCTCGATTTCGTCTGCTTGACGATCTGCGACAAGTCGTCGACGTTGTAGAGGAAAACGTCCTCCAGCTCGTTCACCGAGGGCTCGATGTTGCGCGGTACCGAGAGGTCGACGAAGAACAGGCTTCGCCCGCGCCGAGCCCGCAGCAGGACACGCACCATCGCGCGGGTCACCACGTAGTCGTGGGAGCCCGTCATGGCGATGAGAACGTCGACCTCTCGCAGAGTCTGCTCGAGCTCGTCCAGCGACCGAGGCTCTGCCTGGAGGTCGGCGGCAATGGCGCGCACTTTCTCCGGATTTCTGCCCAACGCGACCAGGCTCGCGCCTTCCGCACCGAGCTGCTTGGCGACGAGCTGGCCCATCTCTCCCAGCCCCAGCAGCGCCGCCTTGCGCCCCTGGAGCTCTCCGAAAATACGCCGGGTCAAGTCCACGGCCACGCTCGGAACGGAAACCTGCCCGATCCCGAGCGCCGTCTCGCTGCGCACGCGCTTGGCGGCGCGCACCGCGTGCGTCGTGATTCGCCTCAGCAGCGGCCCGACCGTCCCCGTTTCGGTTGCCAGCTCCAGAGCCTTCTTCAGCTGGCCGAGAATCTGCGGCTCTCCCACCACCAGGGAGTCCAGAGAGGCCGCGACTCGGAACAGATGCTCGAGGCCTTTGGCGCCGTGGTGGTGGTAGAGGTGGGGACCGAGCCCCTCGCAGTGTACGCCGAGCTGCCGCTCCACGCAGCGGCTCAGTAGATCCGCCTGGGTGCCCATCCCGCCACAGGCCACCACCTCGACTCGGTTGCAGGTGGAGAGGATCAGCGCTTCGGTGACCTCGGGTTGCGCCGCTAGCTGTGCGAGGAGCTGCTCGACCTTCGCCCGGTCGAGCGCAATGCGCTCGCGCACTTCGATGGGCGCAGTATGGTGCGACAATCCGACGACGGTGAACAATTTCAGGCTCCAGTGCTGGCGCGCACGATGTAGATGAGCAGTACGACCACGACGCACGCCGCTCCCGCTACGGTGCCATACGCGGTTTTGCGGCCGTGCCAGCCGGCAAGGGCGCGTAGCAGCAATACGGCGGCAATCAAAGCCCACGTTGCGTACGCGAGTACGATCTGAAGAAGCTGAGCCGTGCCGACGTCGGCGATGAACACACCCCCGCTGATGGCCCCCAGGGTCTGCAGGGGAAAGCCGGCCAGCAGGAATCGGTGCTCCGCCCGATCCAGAGCGTCGAGTGCGGGCAATCGTGAAGGCATGAGCTTGGATTTGAGGCGGCGCTCCTGCAGCAGGTAGAAGCCGCCCGCCGCGCCAGCCAACAGAAATAGCCCAACGCCGAAGAGGTTGGAGGTCACGTGGACGATCAGCAGGGTCGGCGATACGCGTGCGACGGCCTGGCCCTGGTTGACGAACTGTGCACCGACGAAAAACGTCAGCGCCATTGGCACGACGGCAACCCCCAACGCGTCCACCCGCCAGCGCCTCCGCAGGGCGGTGTAGGCGAGCACGGTGATCAGCGCCGAAAGGCTGAGCGCGAACGGAAGAGATTCGACCGGGCAGGTGTGCGTGACCAGGCTGGCCACGCAGATCTGCACCGCGTGCGCCAGCGCACCGACCGCCAGCAGGCGCGACGCCCAGCGCGCCGCCTGCGGGGCGCTCTCGCGGCGCGCCAGGTCGACGAAGTACAGAGTGGCGGCGACTGAATAGGCCACGAGACCTATGAACAGCGCGGCCGAGGCTAGGTCGTTCACTTTCGTGCCTTTCTGGGCGGGTTGGCACTCGCGGCGCTCATGCGACGCAGTGTACACTCTCCGTCTGGCAAGCGGCCACCGCGGCTGCGGGCCTTTCTGCGGCCGGCTGACCGTCTCGTGGTCTCTCGATTGCTGGGCGCCCCCTACGGCGCTCGTCGGCAATGCGGCAGGCCGCCGAGGGGGAGGTAGTGCTCACTCCGCGGGGAAGCCGCGCCCCGTGGGGGGAAGGCCGCGCCGAGCTCGTGAGCCACGCGGCGGCGGGTGGAGGGGTGCTGCGCGGGGAGGTGGCGTTGCGGGCGGTGGCCGCGTCCTTTCCGGCGGCCTCGCGACCTCGACGGGCCACCGGACTGGAAAATCCCGTGCGGACGACCCGGGTAGAACCCTGCGAGCCGATGCCTCACTGGCAGACTCCTTCGCCGAAGGCCGCTGCACACTCGCCGGCGTCGTCCGGGCTCGCCAGCGCGCGAACCGCGTGGAAGGTGCGGCATTTGAGAGTGTTCCCCGTCGCCGGCTCGGTGGCGACGTATCGATCGCGGTGGCGAAGCCGTCGTAGCCCGAGTCGGGGACTTCCGAGCACGCTTCGACACAGCTTCCCACCTCCAGCTCCGCCGGGCTGTCGACGCCCTCCAGATAGGGGGCGAACCGGGTCGGGCAGGCCTGCTTGAGGATCCGGCAATGGGAGAGGCGGTTGGTCGCGCTGCAGTGGCCGTCGCCGGTCGGGCCTGCATGCGTGCAGTGCGAGCGCGGATCCGCGATGGAGTTGTACGCGTGGTACTTTCGGCATCCCACGGTGTCTTCCGCGTGGGAGCCCCCCGTGTCCGTGGAGACCCCGAGCGGCAGTGCCTCACAGACCCGCTGGCATTGCTCGGTGCGACACGTGCCCCGGGGCTCGAACGAGCAACTGGTGGGCCCCTAAATCCACCGGAAAGGGTACGCCGTACAGGGCCGCGGAGACGAGGTTGCCCTCGAGCAGCACCTCCATGCCCACCGGGCGGGTCGCGGGGGGCTGCAGGGTGAGGTAGGCGAGCTTGTCGCGGAGCGATTCGGCGCGCGAGGCCGCGGTGCGGCTTCGAGCGCTCTGCCCCGCAGCGCAGGCCGCGGAGGAGGCCTCGCGGAACGTGGCCCACGCGCTTGCCAGCCGCTTCGTGCGTTCGTAGCACTTGCCGAGGTACAGCAGCGGGCCGACTCCGGGATCGATGGCTTGGCTTTGCTCGAGCTGCCGGCAGGAGCGCGCAAACCGGCCCTCTTCGAGGAGCCGCCGCCCCTCGTCGAACAGCGCCTCGGCCGCTGGCTTCTGTTGGGCCGTCGCCTGGGCCCGAGCGGGCGCGCTGATCGAAGCTCCCCCCACGAAGAGGGCCAGGGCCAACGCTCCGCTGCCGAGCTGCCTCGATCTCCTCGCACGGACGCGCCCGCCCTCGCGGGCCACGCGCGCGCCGCGAGCACCCCGTCGCCGCTGCTGCTGCCAGATCGTCATGACGCGTCTACTTGCTTGCACTTCTCCGCCATTTGCACTGCTCTGGAGGTGACGCAGCGCAGCCTGAGGGGCCGCTATTCCCGACCGCCGAAGTCCGGGATCGCCACGCGCTTGGGCTCGGCCCCGGCGCGCGTTGGTCGACTCGCAGGTGCCCGTTTGGCGGGCGGCTCGCTCGGGCGGCTTGCGGCTGCCTTCGGCGGCGGCTTGGGAGACGCCTGCCGCGGCGGTGGAGGTGCGGGACGGTCCGCGTCCACGGGGCTCGAAGCGCGGGGCTGCGTCGGCTTGGGCGCCGCTACAGGCGCGGGCGCGGCCCCGGAGGGCTTGCTGGCCGGGGGGGCAGCAGGCGTGGCGACACGCACCCGCCCGCTCGCCGTAACGGGCGTGGTGCCGCCGGGGGCTGCGTTGCCGGGGGCTGCGTTGCCGGGAAACACGTTGCCGGGAAACACCGTGACCGAAGGTCCGCTCCCCGAGCTCGCGCCGACGCCTGGGCCGCTGGCGGCCGGGGCGCGGGCTCCCGACGAAGCGCTGGCTCCGGACGCATCGGCTCCCGGAGCACCCACCCCCGAGCCACTGGCCCTCGACGGAGTGGCCTCCGAAGCACGGGCCCCCGAACCGCTGCCCTCGGGACCGCTGCCCTCGGAATCGCTGGCCTCGGAATCGCTGGCCTCGGGACCGCTGCCCTCGGAAGCACGCATTGCGGCGGCACGGGCCGATGGGCTGCCGGCAGCCGCTCGCGCGCCCGCCGGATCGCTGGGGAGCCCATCGGCTGTGCCCAGAGCCCTTCGTGGCGACCGCTCCGCTTCGCCCAGGCCCGCGGCGCTGCCCGGGGCCGCGGGGGTCGGGCTTTGGTGTGCGCGCTCCCGGCCTCGCAGGGATTCCGCGAGCGTCTCGGTTCGACCCGGACTGCCCTGGTACTGGTAGGCGACCAGGAATGCGACGACCAGCGCCGCAGCACCCAGGAGGGCTCGCTTCTGCCAGGGCGAGGAGCCCGGGCGATGCGTGTGCCCCCAGGCGCCGCTGGTGACTTGACTGGAGGAGCCCACCGCCGGGCCGCCTTCTTCCCCGATGGCCTGCGCTGCGTCGGAAGGCTGGTCCGGGTCCGGGCCGGGCGAGCCGGCACCGCGCGCGGCGCCCGGATCCGTCGAAGCTGCGGACCCGCCCACCGGGTGGGGGAGCGTGAGCGACGGAATCGGCCCTTCCAGGGTCGCCTCGCTATCGACCGGCAGCCGAAGGGACTTTCTGTGGGGCTCGGGCAGGCCGGCGTAGGCGCGCAGCTGCACGCAGAGCTCTTGCACGGACTGAAAGCGCTCGTTTCTTTCTTGGCGAAGGCAGCGCGCCACGACCTGCTCGAGCCCTTCGAGCTTCGGATCTCGCTCCGTCAACGGGCGGCGATGGCCCGCCAGGATCGAGCGAACGAGCTGGGGCACGGAGCCCCCGCCGAATGGAATCACTCCCAGGATGAGCTCGTGCAAGATCACCCCGAGCGACCAGATGTCCGCCCGTGCATCCACGTTCCGCGAGGACTCGAGTTGCTCCGGCGACATGTAGGCTGGCGAACCCATCAGCGTGGATGTGTCCGTGAGGGAGAACTGCTTGCTGCCCGCCGATGACACCTTGGAGATGCCGAAGTCGAGCACCTTTACGATCGTCTCTCCGCTCGAGCGCTCGTGAAGGAAGAGGTTGGCCGGCTTCAGGTCGCGGTGGACGATGCCCTGGGAGTGGGCCTCGGCGACCGCCTCACACGCATCGACGACGTAGCGCACGGCGTCCAGCACCGGCAGCGGCCCTCGATGCGCGAGCTCGGCGGAGAGATCGCGACCATCGAGGTACTCCATCACGATGTACGGCGTGTCATCGCTCGTGGTCCCCACGTCGAGAACCTGCGCGACGTGCTCGCTGCGGATCTTGGCGGCAGCACGGGCCTCGCGCCGAAAGCGTTCGGCCCCGTCATCGTGGCGGGCGAACTCCGGGTACAGGAACTTGATGGCGACCGGTTGATCGAGGCCGATGTGCCAGGCCTTGCACACGATGCCCATCGACCCGGCCCCGATCTCGTGCTCGACGCGGTACTTGCCTCCGAGTTGCCCTCCGGGCTCGACTGGGCTGCGTGGGTTGGGGGACACTGCGGAGGGCTCGCGACCGAAGGCGGGGACTGGCGCGGACCCCAGGGTAGTCCAATTCACTGCTCGCGACCTGCGGTTCGCCAGTCAAAAGGGCACGTTCTGACCGGAAAGTTGCTCGATCCGGCCTGGGCCGGTCCGCGGGTCGCCAAACTTGTGTCTGCGCGTGCGTTTAGTGTCCGCTGAAGGGCGGCTGTTGGGACTTCGCATAGGGATCCCAGTAGCGTGCGCTCGCCATGCGAAAGACATCGTTGACGAGCGGTTGGGAAGTCGCCGCGGCGGACTGGCTCGAGGCGGACGGCGGTCCGGTGAAGCTCGGGTACAGCCGGTTGGAGTGGCTCCCGGCGCGGGTCCCCGGGCACGTCCACCTGGACTTGGTTCGAAACGGGGTGATTGGTGATCCGTTCCGACAGCGCGGTGAGCTCGGCGTACAGTGGGTGGACGAAGCGCGCTGGAGCTATCGCAGGGTGATTCGCGGCGACGCCCTGGGCACGTCCGCCCGGCACCAGGTGCTGCGGTTCGAGGGGCTCGACACCCTGTGCACCGTCTCACTGCGGGGCGAGGTCGTGGCGAAGCACGAGAACATGCACTGCCCACTCGAAGTCGATATCACCGGGAAGCTCTTGGCGGGGGACAACGAGCTGCGAGTCGACTTCGAGTCGGCTTCGCGAATCGGCTGGCAGAGGCGTCGCGAGTTTCTCGCGCAGGAGGGCCTCCCGCAGGACGTGCCGCGGTTTCCCGAGCGAGCTTTCGTGCGCAAGGCGCAGTACATGTTCGCATGGGACTGGGGGCCCCGGCTCGTTTCGGTCGGTCTGTGGAAGCCGGTCGACCTGCTCGAGTTCGACGCGCGGCTGCTCGACGTCGTCGTCGCGCAGCGCCACCTGCCCGGCGGGGAGGTGGAGCTCGAGTGTGCGTCGGAAGTGCAGGGCGGCGGGTGCGTGTGGCACCGCCTCGAGGGGCGAGCGGAGTGGTTCCGAGACGGGCAGGCGGTGTCCGTAGCGAACCCCGAGCTGTGGTGGCCGCACGGTCTGGGCAACCAGCGATTGTACCGCGTGGAGAGCGTGTTGGTGCCCGAGGGGAGTCAGCCCTCGAGGCCGGAGGTACTCGACCGCCGCCAGCAACGCATCGGCTTGCGGACGATTCGCCTACTTCGCGAGCGGGACCGCCAGGGCGAGTCGTTCGAGTTCGAGATCAACGGGCGCAAGCTGTGGGCCATGGGCGCAAACTGGATTCCCGATCATTCGTTTCCCTCGGTGGTCGACCGCGAGCGGATTGCTCGGCAGGTGCTTCGCGCGCGGGACATGCGGATGAACATGTTGCGCGTTTGGGGGGGCGGCCTCTACGAGAGCGACGAATTCTACGACGTGTGCGACGAGCTGGGCCTCCTCGTGTGGCAAGATTTCCCGTTCGCCTGCAGCTACGTCCCCGATCTCGAGTCGGAGCAAGCCAGCCTTGCCGAGGAGGCGGCCGTCAACATCAAACGCCTGCGCAACCACGCGAGCCTGGCGCTGTGGTGCGGCAACAACGAGAACCTCACCATGTGGGATTCCAAGTGGGAGGCGCCGAAGCCTCAACCGGGGCGCTACTACGGCGAGCACCTGTACGACGAAGTGCTGCCGCGCGTAGTGCGGGAGCTGGACCCTTCGCGTGGGTACGTGGCCTCCTCGCCGATCGGCGGCGCGAACGCAAACGACGGCGACGTGGGCGATCAGCACTTCTGGGACGTGTGGCATGGCCGGGGCGATTGGAAGCACTACCGTGACTCCACGGCGCGGTTCGCGTCGGAGTTCGGTTTTGCCAGTGCTCCGGGGCGGTCCGTTTGGCAGAAGATATACGCCGGCCAGTCACAGTGGCAGCAGCGGGACGTCCGCGACGCCCTCGCCCGCTATCACGACAAAACGGGCAAGGGCTACGACACGTACGTCGGGTACGTGGAGTTGCACTATCCGAGGGCGCGTGACATCGAGGAGTTTCTCTACACTTCGCAGCTCAATCAGCGAGACGCGCTGCGGTTTGGCATCGAGCACTATCGGCGCAGCTCTGGCTGCCGGGGGGCACTGATCTGGCAGCTGAACGACTGTTGGCCCGTGCAGAGCTGGGCAGTGGTCGATTGCGATGGCAACTACAAGGCCGCCGCGTTCGAGCTGCGGAGGCTGTACGCGAACGCTCTGGTGAGCATCGATCACGAGCCAGGGCGGCATCAGGCAGACATTTGGGTGATGTGGGACAACGCCCGCGAGGCGCTCGCCAGCGAGCTGGTCGTGGAGGTGTTTCGGCTCGCGGATGGGGAGCGCCTCGAGCGGAAGGCGGCGCCCGTCTCCTTGCAGCCCGATCAGCGCGAGAATTGCCTTCGGCTGGACGTATCGGCGTGGGCCCCGGCGCATACACTCGTGACCGCCCGCCTGGCATGCGGGCGTTTTCCCGGCAGCGAAACCTTTCGGCTTCTCGCCGAGCCCAAGCAGGCCGAGCTCAGCCTGCCCGAGATCGAGCTAGGCACCCACCCCCGCGGCGTCGAAGTTCACTGCAGCCGCCCGGTCGTGGACCTCATGCTGTGGGATCCCGAGGACGGTGCGACGCTGCGGGACAACTTCGTCACCCTGCCCGCGGGGGGCCGTCGGGTGCTCGAGGCGAGCGGTGCGTGGCAGAGGCTGTGCGCCCGCAGCCTCGCCGGCATCCATCCAGTTCGCGGGTAGCCGGCGCCTTTCGCCGCCAAACGAAGCCTTCGCGATTGGCAGCCCGCGCGGGGTGCCTGGCTACAGACAGTGCGGCTTGATTCGCTTGATCCCGCTCTCGTCCACGCGAAAGGGCGGTGAGCAATCTGCTTCGGCCTCGTGGCTTCGGGGTGGCGCGTTCGGTGCCGCCTTCTCGACCGAACTGAGGGCGGCGGCGGCGCGGGGCGCATTCGGTATCGCCGCCCGCGGTGGTGGCCCGCCCCCGGCGGCCGCGCGCGTCGCCTGCGGCACGGCCGAGTTCGTTGCCTGCGGCACGGCCGAGTTCGTTGCCTGCGGCACGGCCGAGTTCGTCGCCTGCGGCACGGCCGCGCGCGTCGCCTGCGGCACGGCCGAGTTCGTCGCCTGCGGCACGGCCGAGTTCGTCGCCTGCGGCACGGCCGAGTTCGTCGCCTGCGGAGGAGGCGAGGGCGCGCGCCGCTCGGCGGCTTCGCTCGGCGACGGCTCCGGTGCGGGGGCGAACAGCTCGGACGTATCGATGATGGGCAGATCCTCGTACTCCGCGGCTCTCGGGCCCGGGCCGTGCGCGTCCCGGGGCAGGGGCGGGCTGGGCGCGGTCAGCGGCGAGGTTTGCTGCACCGCGGTCGGCTCATCCAGCTGCCTCGCGGCCAGTGCCAGCAACAAGCCCAAGCCCAGCGCGCCAAGCCACACCGACTTGGCTGGCCCCGCCGGGCGAGGCGGCACGGCGCTGCCCGAGGCCACGGCGCCGGCCGGGGACCCCGCCTCGCTCGGCAAGCCGGTGCCGATCGGCGACACGACGGCCGCGTCCAGCGAATCTCCGAGCACCTGTTCGGCTAGCCGAGGCTCGGAGCTCGTGGGCTCGGGTGACGGCTCGCCGCGCTTCGCCGGGGGCTGTGGCGCCAGGCTCTCGAGGCCGCCGCTCGGCGAGTGCAGCCACTCTTCCGGGAGCTCCCACTGCGCCGTCTGTTCGTCGTCCACCCCCTCGTCGAGCGGGGCGAGGCCTGCGTGCTCCGCCGACCCGTCGAGCGCATGGGCCAGGCCGTGCACCAGCTCGCGCGCCGTGCGAAAACGCTCGAGAGGATCCTTGGCGAGTGCGCGAGCGAACCAGAGGTCGACCCCCAGGGGCAGATCGGCGCGGTAGCGACTCGGCGGATCGAACTGGCCATTGCAGATTGCGACCGCCACACCAGCTTCGGTGGGCGCTTCGAATGGCTGAATCGTGGTCAGGGCCTCGTAGAGCGTGACACCGAGGGCCCAGAGGTCGTCGCCCGGCTCGGGCGCGCGCGCCTGAAGCAGCTGCTCCGGGCTGTGGTAGGCCTGCGGCTGCGGCGCAGCGGCGCTGACCGAGGAGCCCTCGAGCGGCGGGGCTACCGGGCTGAGGCTGGCCCGCACCGCCTGGTCCGTCGCAAACTCGAGGAACACCGTGCTCGGATTGATGTGACCGTGAACCAGGCCGGCTGCGTGCACACGGCTGAGGCCATCCACGGCCTGCCCGAGCAGCTGCCGGGCATGGACCAGGGAAAGTGGCCCCGAGTCGTGCAGCTTGGTCGCCAAGCTCTGCCCCCCGGCGAACTGCTGCGCGAGGTAGGGCGTGCCATCCTCCAGGCGGCCATATTCGTAGACTTGCAGCAGCTCTGGAGCAGCCAGGTGCGCGCTCGCCCGTGCCTGCAGCTCGAATGCCTGGAATTCGGCTTCCTGCATCGGCCAGTCCGCCGCTCCGAACCTGACGGCCACCTGCTGAGGGGCAGCCGCGCTGGCCGGAGGTCCGCTGTAGAGACCCACCCAGGTTCCCGCGTCGTGCGGCTCCAGGGGCCGATCGAGCACGAGCGAGCTCGACAGGGGACGACCGGGGACGAGACCCTGCGACTTACTCGTGAGCAGACTGCCGAGGCGATCCCAGGGCCGCGCGCTCCGAGAGGGTGAACTCTTCGAGCTCGACACGCTTACTTCCCTCTTTCGAAATTTTCCTCGGTTGCCCACGGTAGTTAAGGCCCCGTCTTGTGGAGGGTCAAGACAAAAGCTTTAATCGCCCTGTCGCGAAAGGGAGGCTTGGGTTCATGCAGTATTCGCTTGGCGGTGATTCTCGACGCAAAGGCCAGGTGCCCCGAGGAGTGGTCACCGGGCACGTGTTTCGGAGCAGCATTTTCGGGGGCACGCGGCGCGATTATTGGATTTACGTGCCGAAACAATACGATCCGACCACGCCGGCGGCGTTGATGGTGTTTCAAGATGGCCATCTCTACGTGGACGAGGGCGGTCCGTTTCGAGTTCCCATCGTTTTCGACAATTTGATTCACGAGGGGGCCATGCCCGCGACGATCGGGCTGTTCATAAACCCGGGCCACTCCGGCAAGAGCCCTCCCGAGTCTGCTTTCGATAGCGACAATCGCAGCTACGAGTACGATTCGCTCACCGAGAAGTACTCGCGTTTTCTGATCGAGGAGATGATTCCAGAGCTGGGCAGGCACTGGAAGGTGAGCTCCGATCCGAGCCGGCGCGCGATTGCCGGTTTTTCTTCGGGAGGTATCTGTGCTTTCACCGCGGCGTGGCAGCGGCCCGATCAGTTTCACAAGGTGATGTCTCATTGCGGGAGCTTCACCGACATTCGGGGGGGCCACAATTATCCGTTCTACCTCCGTCAGTGGGCAAAGCGTCCGCTCAAGGTTTTTCTCCAGAGCGGTGAAAATGACTTGGAGACGCAGTTCGGCAATTGGTGGCTGGGAAACCTGCAGATGGCTTCGGCCCTCAAGTGGCGCAACTACGATTACGAGTTCGTCGGTGGCAAAGGCGGACACGATGGCGAGCACGGCGGCGCGATTTTGCCAGACTCACTGCGTTGGCTTTTCCGGGATGTGATGCTCTGAGCGCATGGCTCGGCGGGGGAAAAAAGCGCAAGTCTCCACCGAGTCAAAAGAGGCTCAGCTGACCCCTTCTTGGGCTTGGCCGACGGAAACGATCGGTGCGGGGGGCGGGAAAATCTCGGTACCCGAGGCGCGCGGTCGTGGCTCGGAAGACGGCGTCGATCGCCGCCGCGTAGTTGCCCAGGCCGCGCTGGCGATCGCCAAAGCGGCTCTCGTCGAGCTTGCCCCCGCGCATTTCTCGGATCCTCGCGAGCACGCGGTCGGCGCGCAGCGGCAGCGCTTCGCGTAGGCGCTCTTCGAAGACCTGCTTCACACTGCCCGGTAGGCGCACTGGCATGGTCATCGCCGAGATGGCGCCGGCCTCTCGCGCGGCCTCCAGGATTGGGATCAGATCTCGGTCCGAGAGCCCCGGAATGACCGGCGCGGCGTGCACCATGACCGGCAGCCCCGCCGCGCTGAGCCGCGCGATGGTTTCAACCCTGCGTTGTGCGGTTGGCGCATAGGGCTCCAGGGCCCGCGACACTTCTCGGTCCCAGAACGTCACCGAAACGGAGACCCCGACGGACGCGGCCTCGTGCAACTCCTCGAGCAGCTCGATGTCCCGCTCGATGAGCGCGCTCTTGGTGATGATGTGTACGGGATTGTTGAACTCGAGGCAGACGAGCAGGCATTGCCGCGTCAGCTCGTAGCTCGCCTCCAGGGGCTGGTACGCATCGGTGTTGCCGCTGATTACGATCAAATCCCCCGACCAGCTCTTGCGCGAGAGCGCTTCGCGCAGCAGAGCCGCCGCGTTCGGCTTCACGATCAGTCGGCGCTCGAAGTCTGCTCCGCTGCCGAAGCCCCAGAATTCATGGCTCGGCCGCGCGTAGCAGTAGGCGCAGCCGTGGGCGCAGCCGCGGTAGGCGTTGAGGCTGAATCGAAACGAGAGATCCGGGCTCTGGTTCTCCGAAAGGATGCTTTGGCTCTCCTCTTGGTAGACCTCGAGGCCCAGCATCGGGGCTTGGCCCTCTTCGTAGTCGATTCGCTGCTGGTGGAAGCGGCTCTCGGGGTTCGCGAGGGGTAATCGGCGCACCCGAGGGAGTGTGAGGGAAACGCATGTTCAGGTCCAGGCGGGTGTCGTGCCGGGCCGCCCCAACGGGCCGCGCGCGAGGTGGAAGTTCAGCCCGGCCAGTGGGCGAAGCGCAGCAGCCACTGCGTCCCGCGCCGACCCCGAATCCTGGTACGGCGGGCCAAACGAGCCGCGCTCGAGACGGCCAGCACGGGACCGATGTGCTGTCGGCCGCGATGCGCGCCGACGGCTCGAGGCTCAGCGGCCGGCGACGAACTTGGAGAGCAACCGCAGGTAGGCCGCCTGGTAGTAGATGGCGGGTTCCGTGAGCTGCCAGGTTTTGTCGTACGGGCTGTCGGGTGCCCACCCCTGATTGCTGTCCACGTAGGCCTTCGCCGGCGGCTGCGCCCGCAGCGGCGACTGGCTGCAGGCGTGGTCCGCCGGCGCGGACTGGCAATAGTCCTTGTTCGGCCCCGCCGTCACGAACCCGGGCGCAGGACCGTATTTCGAGGTGCGGGCGTTGTCCCAGAGCGGATCGCCGTCTCGAAACCAGGCGTGGTACATCTCGTCCGCACAGGCGTCTCCGCCCACTGCGTACATGTTGGTCAGGTAGGTGAGCTGCATCGGGTTCACGCCGTGGAACGAGTGGAGGAGGCCCGCCGCGCGTTCCGTGAAGCTCACGAGATCTGCGGGATCCTTCACCCAGCGGTATTGCACCAGATCGTAGTTGGTATTGGCGTAGCCCGCCCGCACCTGGTTGCTCCCCAACTCGTAGGCGTCCTGGCGCATGTACGCGCGATACAGATCGAAGTTGGATCGCATCCGGTACATTTCGATGCTCTCACTCTGCTGGAGTTTGCGCTTCCGAATCGCTTCCTTCGTGTCGTCGTCCGCGTGCTTGAGGCGCGCGTAGTAGATCAACGCGTCCCCCTGGCTGGGGTCGTAGACGGACCACCGATCGTCCTTGAAGGGCCGTGTGACTGCGTGGTTGTCGCGCACGTAGTCGTCGTACTCTTGCTTTTGGGTCAGCGAGAATAGATACGTGGCCGCCACCACCGCCATCTGTGCTTGCCACTCCAGGGATTTGTCGGCATCGCCGAAGGCGATGCGTCCATCGTCGCAAGCGTCGCTCTTGGGGCTGTCGTGGTAGTGATGCCAGGCCCGCTCTGCCCGGTCCTTCAGCTCGCTGGAGTACTGGCGCAGCGGGGCGAAGTGGCTGAAGACGAGGGCCCCATGCGCGAACTGCCCCGCCAACGTGATGGTGGCCGAAGAGCAGGGCTCCGGGTAGTAGTAGCGGGGGAGGTTGGATTGGGCCGGATCCACCTCGGGAGGCCGAGCATTTCCGACCTTGAGCAGGCCTCCGCCCTGCAAGTCGTCCGGTTGCATTTTGGCGAGCCAGTGGAACTCGACCAGCAGCTCGTCGATCAGGTCGGGGAGGCCATTGCCGGATTCGGGAATGCCGAAGTCGTCCGTGAAGACCTCGGGGCGCTCGGCGTAGGCCGTGAGCAGCTGGTGCACGGCTTCCGCCGAGTACGTGACGTACTTCGTCGTATCGCCTGCGTCCCACCAACCCCCGCTGAGATCACGAGCCGTGTCGGCGCGATCCGGCTCGGCGATGCTGCGCGCCATGGCGTCTTGGCGGGGGCCGAGGTTGTCCGCCGAGTGTTCCCAGCACCGGTCGCCGAGGCAGGCGAAGGGAGATGCCTTCGCGAAGTTGGCGCGATTGAAATAGAACATGCGGGCCGCCGTCTTCAGGACCGGGGCGTACACGCCCGGCCCGATTTCGAACGGGTGGGAGCGCATTTCGTGCGCCGGGTCGTACACGTAATAGAGGCCGGGCTCACGGACTGAGGTGAAGCTGAACCAGGCTCCCCGATCTCCACTGGTCGCGTCGACTTCGCCACCCTTCCAGGGGGTGATTCGGCCCTGGAAGACGACCTCACCCGTCTCCCAGCGGCGCACCTCGAGCTGCTCGGGGGGCGTGTAGCCGTCGGCGGCGTTCCACCCCACCTGCGGGTCCACCAGGATGCCGAACTTCTGCATGTCGGGTAGATACCCGAACTGATCCACCACGATGTAGCGCTGGAGGGGGACTTTGTTGCCCTCCCCGGGCGGGGGCGGCACGGGGGGGGGTGCGTCGGGTGAGACGGGATAGGTCGCTTGCGGTCCCTCGACGGCGCCCGACAAGGACGACTGGGGCCCCGTCTTGCCTTCGGTGATCGCGGAGGCAGGGGGAGGGCGGCTGCAGCCGGCGACCAGCGCGGCCGCGAGGTTCAGGCCAGCGCCGATGGCGACTCGACGAAGTGGGGATCTTGGCATCGATGGGTATCCGGAAAGAACAGACCAGCTTGGACCGACCATAGTACCGAGCGGCGGCGGAATGGAAGCGCTGGCGACCCGCGCCGGGGTGACCGAAGGGACTGGTCTCGTCGCAGCGTTCGGCGCGGGTCACCAGCGCGACCGAACGAGGCGAAGCCGAGCGAGCGCGGGCGCCGGGCAGCGAGCTCGGCTGCGGCGGGGTCGAAGATTTCACGCAGGGGCGACTCGCCCGCGGGCAGCCGGCTTCACCCCGAATCGTTTCGAGGGCAGGCGCCTCCCGCGGGCTCTGGCCCCGTCGACCGCGCGGGGCGAGTGCTCTGGCCCTAGCCGGGATCCGGGCGTACCGCTCCGGGGCGCCCGCGGGGACCGCGAGGCGGAAGGGACCGCGGGGGGCGGGCTCGGCCGGGGGGAAGCTCGTGGGCAACCCGTGGGGCGCGCGTCGGCGGCGGCCCAGAGCGTGTCGGGACGCGGGCGAGGGGCAGGGCGAGTGAGCTCGGCGGGGGAGCGAGCTCGAGCGGCGCCGTGCCAGCGCGGAGCAGCGGGTGCACTCGCGCCCCCGGCTCGCTGCCAACGAAACGCATTCTCGCATCCGGCGCGACGGGGTCGGGGAATGCTCAAGGTTGCTCGTTTCGCACCGTTCTGGACGTGTAATGCCCGGATCGGCTCGCGGTATCATCTCGATGGGGCACTGGTGGGCCGTTTGCTTCGTGCTCGGCGCGGCGTGCTCCTTGTCCGATTTCGACCGGTTGAGCGAGGGTGGGTTTCTCTCGCCCGCCGCCGGCAGTGCGGGCGCGCTCGGTGGCGGCGCGGTCGGCGGCTCCGGCGGAGCCGCGGGGAGCAGCTCCGCTGGGGGCGCCGCGGGCACCGGCTCCCCATCGAGCGGAGCGGGCGGGGAAGGGGGGGCGCCCCCCTTGCCGGTCGGGAACCTGATCGAAAACTCGAGCTTCGAAGACGGGCACAGCGGTTGGATCGGCTTCGGAGAATCCGAGATCGTCGACGTGACCGAAAACCCCCACACGGGCGAGCGCGCCATTTGCTCCCAGAGTCGTGCAGACACCTGGACGGGGCCCTCGTACCGCCTGCTGAGCCTCGTGCGAGGCGGGGTGCGCTATTCGATTTCCGCCTGGGCGCGAGTCGACTCGGGAACGGAGACCGTGGGCGCTTCCACCAAGACGGTGTGCCTGCCCGCGGAGGGGGCTGCGACGGAGGAGTACACACGCATCGTCAGCCTCGGGGTGGGCACCGATTGGACCGAGATTCGCGGACAATTCCTGGCTCCGAGTTGCGATTCGAACGAATTCCTCCTCTACTTCGAGGGCCCTGCCGCGGGTGCCGTTTTTTACCTCGACGACGTCGAGGTACTGGCGATTGGCGAATGAGAAAGATCTTCGTGACAACTCCGACGACGCGGTCCTCGCGTCCCTTTCGGCGAGTGCGCTCTTTCGCGCTGGCAGCCTGTGCGCTCTTTGGCACCCTTCCGCTGCGCGCGCAGCAGGGCGAGGGCTCGGCAGAATCCATCAACCAGTGCCTCGAGCATCACTCGGCGACCCAGCAGCTGAGAAATCAGGGGCAGCTCGTGGAGAGTCGTGAGCTCGCGCTGCAGTGCGCTGCGCAGCGCTGTCCGGGCGATGTGCGCAAGGACTGCTTGGGTTGGGTGGAGCAGCTGAAGCAGCAGACCCCCTCCCTGAGCCTTCGGGTCACCGTCGACGGCCGCAACGAAACCAGTGTGAAGGTATTGCTCGACGGTCAACAGGTGCTCACCACGCTAACGGGTCGAGCCCTGCCGCTCAACCCCGGTCCACACGAAGTGCAGATCGAGGTAGAAGGTTTTCCGCCCTATCAAGAGAGCGTGTTTCTCAACGAGGCGGAGCGCTTTCGCGTCGTGTCTGCCTCGTTCGTGTCGGAGGCCGCTCCGCCGACTGCTGGCCCGGGCGTCGCGCCGCTGAGCTCGCCGCCCACTGCCGACACGGCTGCTTCGACGCCGCTGTCGGTGTACGTGCTCGGCGGCGTGGGCCTCGCCGCTGCGATCAACGCGGTGGGCTGGGGGGTGTACTTCCGCTCCGGCTACGAACAGCTCGAGACGGGGTGTGCGCCCAATTGCGCGGACGACAGCATCGACGTCGTCAAGAAGCGGGGCCTCATCGCCGACATCTCGACGGGTGTCAGCGTGCTCTCCCTGGGCGGCGCGGCGCTCATCTACTTTCTCGCGGGCGACGAGGCGCCCGCTTCGGCGCCGGTGGACATCGCGTGGCTGCCCGAGGGCGGAACCATGGCTACGGTGCGCCTGCCCCTGGATTGAGGGCCAGGTCGCGACACGCCGAAGTGCTCGGGGCAACTGGGTCGAAGCGAGCCCCTGCGACTCGCTCTCGCGGGGGGCGCGCGCCGGCCGAGCGCGCGCTGCCGTCGAGGAAGGCAACGCGAGTCGCTCGGTCAGCAGTGTTCGGTTCAGCTCGGGGGCGCCGAAATCCTCGAGCGGTCCCCCCCCTCGCTGCGTGTTCCCGCGACGTGTGGGATGGTGTTGAGCGGTCGGGCGCGATTTCTCGCGCTCGGGTCGCCTTCGCCGACGCGCAGGTGCTCTCCCGGCTCGAGCCGGCCGCCGGCGCTTCCGTCGATGACCACCGGGCAGTTGTCGGGGGAGCGCGCCGGACCGTTTCCGAGGTCGTTCATTCCCAGGGCCATGCCCGCGTCGAGCAGGGTCGTCGACTCGGGGGCCCGGGGGCCTCGCCGCGCTTCCACTGCCGGCGGGTCAGCCGCGTTCCCTGCGGCGCCAAAGACACGACTCATCGCACCCTCGGGACCAGGTCGTGAGAAATCCGGGCTATCCCGAGGGTCGGCTCCGCGAGGGGCTCGTCGTCCCTCGAGGCTTGCGGAGCCAGCCCGAGGTCGCAGGTGCCACATCCGCTTGCGAGAAGACGAGTCGCCAGGTGAAGGAGAAGATGCTTTCGCCCCGGTACGCGACTTCTGCCCAACGCAAGGGGCGGTCGGTTTGCCAGCGCGAGCCTGGAGCGCTGAAACGGCCTGCAGCGCGCTCTTTTCGAGCGTCGCGGGATGCCTCCCCGCAGCGCCAACGGCACCCAGGGCTCGCGCCCGGTTTGCAGAGGGTCGGTGAATTCAGCGGTCGGAGCGGGTCATGTCTCGTTCCGCCCGGCGGCGGCGGCGGCGCGCGCGCTCAGCGCCCTGGTTCGCGCAGTGCCTCGTCGAGCCATGCCGCCGACTGCTGTACCGTCTCGGCCTCCGCGGGTCGGTCCACGCGCAAGTTCGCCTCGCGCATCATCTGGACGTCGATGCTGCCAACCAGCGGCTGCAGCGCTTCGCTCACGGGAGGGCTGTTGGCGACTCGGGGTCCCAGAAGCAGTACCGCGTCGTAGGGTGGAAATGCGTGTTTCGGGTCCTCGAGCACGGTCAGGTCGAGGGCGGCGATTCGCCCGTCGCTCGAGAAGGCCGTGATCACGTCGACCTCGCCTCCTACGACGGCGCCGTACATGAACGTGGAGTCGAACGATCGCCTCGCCGCGAAGCGCAAGGAATACGTGGAGCGAAGCCGCTCCCACTCCGGGCGATCGAAGAACTCGTAGTCACTGCCGATGTCGAGCGTGGCGGCCCGCGCCTTCAGATCGGAAATCGTTCGGACATGTAGCGCGGTCGCGCGGTCTCTCCGCATCGCCAGCGCGTAGGCATTTTCGAAACCCAACGACCCGAGCTGTCGAATGCCGTGCTGCTGGGCGAGCCACTGCCCGGTCGCCGCGGCGACCTGCCAACTCGGGCCGGACGTGGTGCGCCCCATGTAGTTGGTCCAAATCGTGCCCGTGTAGTCCACGTACACGTCGATGTCGCCGTTTCGTAGCGCATCGAAGGCCACGGTCGAGCCCAGGCTCTCTCGGCGAGACACCGAGAGCCCGGCCTCTGCGAGCCGGCGGACCACGAGCTCTGCCAGAATGTACTGCTCCGTGAACGTTTTGGACCCGACAATCACGTCTCCGAGCGCCTCGTGGGCAGACGCCGTGCCCTTCGGGTGGGCGTCGAACGTGGGCTGGCTCTTCGCTCGGTGCGCCGCGGAAGGTTGCCTCGAGGCCGATTGGCTGCCGGCCGAAGCCCCCAGCGCCACCAGCGCCACGAGACCGGCGGTCGCCGCCGCGCTTCGCCCGCGCGATCGCCGGGCCAGTCCCGAGCGCAGCGCGGAGAGCAGGGCGTCGATGCAGAGAGCGAGCCCAGCCGCTGAGCAGCAGCCCACCAGCACCGCGGTGAAATTGCGTGTCTGCAGCCCTGCGAAAATGTAGTTGCCGAGGCTTGGCTGGCCTACGGGCGTGCTCAACGTCGCGACGCCCACGATCCACACGGCGGCCGTGCGAACTCCGGCCACCACCGTGGGGAGCGCCAGCGGTAGCTCGACGGCCGTCATCACTTGCCGCCGCGTCATGCCGACCCCCACGGCGGCCTCCCGCACGGCGGGGTCGACGGAGGAGATGCCGACGGCCGTGTTGCGGAGAATTGGCAGGAGCCCATACAGGATCAGCGCGGCCAGGGCCGGGGCGAAACCGAAGGCCTTCATCGCGGCCACCATCACGGCGAGCAGCGCGAGGCCGGGGATCGTTTGAATCACGCCGGCGATCGCGAGCGACAGCCAGCGGGCGCGCGGGCGGTGGGCCACCCACAGGCCGAGCGGCACGCTGATGAGAATCGCCACCCCCAGCGCCAAACTGGAAAGAACCACGTGCGCTCCGAGGAGCTGCGGGAGCTGCGCCAGTTGTTGCTCGAGGTTGTCGCTCAAGGCTTTTGGGTCCTGAGCGCGGAGAGCTGCTGCGCATGGCGCAGCGGCATCTGGAAAAGGTCGGCGACATCCGGATGCCCGGGCTGCGACACGAGCTCGCGGGGCGTTCCATCCGCCACGACGCGACCGCCCCCGAGTACGACGACTCGGTCGGCGAGCAAGAGCGCCTCGGGGACGTCGTGCGTCACGAGGAGGGTGGTGAGGCCGAGCTCTCGATGCAACGCGAGCAACTGCGGCTGAAGGCGGTCGCGGGTGGCGGGGTCGAGCGCGCCGAACGGTTCGTCCATCAGCAGGATCCGAGGGCGAGCGGCGAGCGCTCGGGCCACGCCGACCCGCTGCTGCTGCCCCCCGGAGAGCTCCGCCGGGTAGCGGCTGCCGAAGCGGCCGACGGGCAGCTCGACCATGTCGAGCAGCTCTTTCGTCCGCGCGCGGATTTCCTGCTCGCGCCAGCCGAGTAACTTCGGAACGATGCTGACGTTCTCGGAGACCGAAAGGTGTGGAAACAGGCCGAAGCGTTGGAACACGTAGCCAATTCTCCTGCGCAGGAGTACGGGGCCCACCTCCCGGACGTTCTCGTTCGCTACGAAAATGTCGCCCGAGGTGGGCTCCAGGAGCCGGTTCACGAGCTTGAGAGCCGTCGTTTTGCCTGACCCCGAGGGGCCGAGCATCGCGACCAAGCTACCCGCCTCGATTTCCAGGCTCAGGTCTTGCAGCACCTTGGCGCCGCTTCCGCTCGCGCCTGGCGGGTATTGTTTGCATACGCCGTCGAAGCGAATCATCGGCTGTCACGGACTCACGGAAGCCAGCTCCGTGTCAAGCGCAGCGTCTCGTTTCGGGGCGCAGCGGACACGAGTGCCGCCTTCTACCCCTCAACCTCCCGACGCCAGCTGCCGTTTTCGGTCGTGGGTGAGACCAAGACCAATCGAGAGCTCTTCGGAGAGGGCTCGGCCTTTGGTCTCCTTTTCGGGGCGCACCGGAATGGGGCGGCTCTTGGCATTGGGCGGGACTTCTCCGAGGCTGCCGGAGCTTTCGAACGGATGGCACGAACAAAAATCGAACCTGCAGCAATCAGCGAGCTATTCGGAGGCCTGCTCGGTCGCCCAGTGAAGATCGCGTCGGGCAAGCCCATCGTCATGTTTGGCAAGGACCAGTGGATCGTGGGCGTCTATCTCGACGATGACGACAAGCTTGCTGGCTTGAGTGTGTCGGACATTTCCCTCGGCAACTACGCAGGGGCTGCGCTTTCGATCGTCCCGAGCGGGCAGGCCGAGGAGGGCGCGAAGGCGAACACCATCAGTGAGGAGCTGTTCCTGAACTACCGGGAAATCCTCAACGTCGCCGCGAACCTCTACCCCGCTGGAGGTGGCAAGCACGTGCGACTCACCGACGTGGTCTACGCGAAGCCGAAAGTCGACCCCGAGTTCGTCAAGCTCATCAGAAAACCCAAGGCTCGGGTCGACGTGAGCGTTTCCGTCGACGGCTACGGCACGGGCCGCATCTCGATGGTCTCCGCCGTGTGAGCGGTGCCGAGCGGGAGCACCGGTTCGGTCGCCGCCGAGGCACGGTCGCCGGAGGTCTGGGCGGCGGCGACCGTCATGGCTCTACCACTCTCCGGTGTTGCCCATCGAAGCCCAGGGCTCCGCTGGTGGGAGTGCTTCGCCACCTTGCAACAGCTCGATGCTGATCCGGTCCGGAGAACGAACGAAGGCCATGCGCCCATCGCGTGGAGGGCGATTGATCGTCACGCCAGCGTCCATCAGCTTCTGACAAGTCGCGTAGATGTCTTCCACCTCGTATGCCAGGTGGCCGAAGTTGCGCGAGGAGCCGAACTTCTCCGGGTCCCAGTTGTACGTCAGCTCGACGGCGGCTTCTTCCGTGCCGGTGGCGCTGAGGAATACGAGCGTGAAACGACCGGCAGAGTTCTCGTACCGGCGCACTTCCTTCAAACCGAGCTTGTTGCAGTAGAAGTCGAGAGATTCTTCCAGGTTGGAAACCCGGACCATCGTGTGAAGATACTTCATCGTCGTTGCCTTGGTAAATGTCGGTGGGAATGGAGCTCCCTCGCTGCGGGCCACCGGTGCAGTTGCCTTCCGCTCGGCGTCTTCACTGCGGCATCTCGTTCACTGCGGCATCTCGTTCACCGCGGCATCTTGCGCCGCGCGTCGGCCTTGGGTTGGCTTGGTTTTCTGCCCCGCGGCGCCATCGGGCTCCGCGGGCGGGGCTGTCGGGGGAGGGGGCGAAGCATAGCCAATTGTGGGCCATCGTTGGCTAGCGAGTCCGCGAAACGCGGCTGCGTCGGCCAAAGATCCGGTTTTCGACTGCCACGCTCGCTCCGGCGACTCGCCTCGCCGACTACTCCGGAGGCGGACCCGGCTGGGCGCCGGGGCTCACGACTGCGAGGCCCGTCGGGCCAAGGGACGGCTCGTCTGCGCTTCCCACCAGGCCGCTGACTCCGCCGGAGACGATGAAGCCCATCAGGTCGCTGCTCTTGACGTGCAGCGGCCGCACCGCGGCGCGGGGAAACAAGATCAGGTTCCCTGCGAAATTGTAGGACTGGGGCAAATAGACGGCAACGTGGTCGCGCAGTGCGTCGACGTGCAGATCTTGCCGCGTCGCGAAGCCGAGCACGACGCCACTTCCTCCGGGGAGCTCCACCATGACCGGCCTGTCGAAGCTCTTTCGATCGCCGGCGAACGCGCCCACCAGGTCTTTCATGGCGGTGTAGAGAATCTTCACGAGAGGGAGGCGGCCCAACAGCGCGTCCGTCACGCCGACGACCCGTGTGCTCACCACGCTCGAGGCGGTGGCGCCCAGGAGCGTGATGGATATCAGCGTGATGAGCAGGCCCAGGCCGGGCACGTTGAAGTTGAGGATTCCGTCTATCTCTCGAACGGTCATGTAGACGAGATAGAGCGTCGTGGCGATCGGCACGGCTACGATGGCGCCACGCGCGAAGTAGCTCAGCAGTTGTTTCATGGAAAACATCTGTTTCATGGGAAACGTCATCACCGGGTGCCTCTTTCCTACCTTCGGGTGAGCTGCCGTCAAGCTTCCCACCGTCTCTTTCAACGAGGGCGCTTCTGCTCGCGGAGCGCCGCCTCTCGCACGCTAACATTTGTGTTCTTCGGCCGTTACCCCCGGAGCCGGCAGCCGTGCGCCGGTTGTTCGATTCTCACGACCTGTGTCGAAACAAACCTAGGAGAAGCTCGGATGAGCCGAAGTAAAAGAAGTATTACTGCTGCAGTCCCCTTTCTGGCGATGTTCTTGTGCGCCTGTGGCGAAGACGGCGGTTTGGGGGGAGACGACGATTGCACCCAGGTGAAGGCGCGGGTCACTGCGCTGAGCGCTTCGGCGGCGAAGTTGGAGGCTCTGGCGGCCTCCCTGAGAGGCGACCTGGCCGGAGCGTGCGCCAGAATCGCAGGGGAGACGGCTCCCGGGCAACCCACCGACGAGGATGTCGAAGCCTTGTGCGGAAGTGCGAGTGCGGAGCTCGATGCTCGACTGAACGCCGGCCTGACGATTCGAATCGCGCCGCCCAGTTGCAGCGTCAACGCGCAGGCCCAGCTCGATTGCGAGGCCAGCTGTTACGCGGAAGCCGATGTCGAGTGCGATCCGGGTGAGGTCGACGTGCGTTGCGATCCGGGTGAGCTGAGTGTCTCCTGCTCCGGCACCTGCAGCGCCGAGGCCTACTGCGAGGGAAGCGCCACGGTGGCCGTGGCCTGTGAAGGTGCGTGCGAAGGGAGCTGTACGGGCACCTGCGCGGGTACGTGTAACGGGACGTGTGACGGGACCTGCTCGGCCATGGGCGACAATGGCGAGTGTGCGGGCGAGTGCAGCGGAACGTGTACGGGTGAGTGCACCACGACCTGCATGGGGACCTGCAACGGTAGCTGCAAGATCGAATCCGAGGGAGGAATCGAATGCGGTGCCAATGCGCGTTGCCGTGGCGGGTGCGAGGGCACCGCAACGGCTCCCAGCTGTGAGGGGACCCTGAGGCCGCCCTCGTGCGAGGCGAGCGCCAACGTGGACTGTTCGGCGGACTGCCAGGGCTCCGCGTCGCTCGACGCGACCTGCACCGAGCCGATGATCGAAATCGTCGGTGGTGGAGCCGGCGCCGCGCAGTTCCGAGCGGACGTGGAAGCGGCGCTTCCGACCATCCTGGTGGCCGCGGAGAAGGGGGTTCTCGGGGCCAGCGTCGTCGGGGAGATTGGCGCCGACATTGCCGGTACGGGTGCGGCCGCGACGGGTTGCGCGCTCTCGATTGGCGCGGATGTCGTCGGCCAGTTCCAGTCGACGGTCCAGGCCTCTGTGACAGCGGCGGCTTCCGTGAGCGTCTCGTTCGAGGCGAGCGCGAGCGTCCAGGCGAGCGCGACGGGTTCGGCGGGCTGAGAAGTTCGGCAGGCACGGCAGCGAAGGTTCGCGGGCTCGCCCCTCCGAAGAAGAGGGGTGGCCGCGGGCCATCGTGTCTTCTCGTGTCGGCGCCCGACGATGTGGGCTGCGCGAGGCCTGGCCGGCAAAGGGGAGAGGGGCTCTCGACCGGTAGACGCCTCAGCCCGCTTGGCGGGCGCGGGCATATTGCAGCGTGAGACGCTGCCAGCTGCGGAGTGTTTCCAGGGCCTTCCCCTTGTCGATCAGCCGCTGCGCGAGGCGACAGGCCTCCGGTAGGCGCGTGTCCTTGATGATTGCCAGGCTGGCAGCCGCGTTGACGAGCAACGTGGCGCGCGCCGGGTGCTCCTCGCCCGCAAGGATGGCCTCGAGGATCTTGGCGTGAGCCTTCGCCGTTCCTCCGATCAGGGCCTCCGGGCCAGCGGGGCGCAAGCCGAAATCCTGGGGAGAGACTTCACTCTCCATGACGCGGCTGCCCGACAGAACGCTGATTCGCGTGGAGGCGCAGGGGCTGACCAGGCTGCGCCCTTCTGAGGAATGTACCACCCAGGCGCGCTTGACGCTGCCCGGCTGCAGCGCCGCGGCGGCCACCCGCCGGGTGTCGTCCGAACGCGCTCCCATCAAGAGGTGAGTTGGCCGGGCCGGATTGATCAGCGCCGTGAGCGTGTCGACGACCGTGAGCAGCCCGAGCTCGCGGGCGGGGCCGGTCAGCGCACTCAGGCGCGGGTGGTGGGCTGCCGCGTTGGCGCTGGCGATGCTCGCCCCTTCCAGAACGTCGAGCAGGTTTGCGCTGGGAACTTCGCGGGCCAAGCCGAGCGCAGCGAGGATATCGGCGCTACCGACTTGTCCCACGGCGCCGGTGGCGCTCTGCGTGATCGTCGTGACCCCCGCGGCGGCCGCGATGATGGCGACGCCAACGCTCACGTCGAGACTCTGCTCGTCGCTGCCGGCTACGCTCACCGCGTCGAACACGACCGGCTGGGTGTGCTCCACCGCGATGGACCGTTTCTGCAGCGCGCGGACGCCAGCCTGCAAGATTCCGCTCGTTTCCCCCAGTAGCCGCAGGGCCACGAGGAGCCCGGTGACCTGGCCTTTGGACCATTCGCGGTTGAGAATGGCCTCGAACAGCCGATCGGACACCTCGTTGGACAATTGACCGGAGCTCTGCAGCTCCGCCAGCACCATCGAAAAACTGAGTGGTGCAGTCATCTTCTTGGTGACGTTTCGGCCCAATTCTCCTCCTGCCTCGCGCATGGTTCCAAGCCCCCCCTTCCACAGTACGGAACGCCTCGCCGCGCCGAGTCCTTAGCCGCCATTTCCGAGCCGAGCGGCGGCTCGCCGGGGGGAGCCTTCTCGGCCCTCGGGCTCACGTCGCGTGAGGTCGTGTGGCACCGCGGACCCGGGAGGGGTCGGGGTGCGAAGGAGGCGATCGGACGCCGCCCTGGGGCGAGGAGAGTCGCGCTCGCGCGCGGCTGGAGGCGCGCGGCTACCTTCGGGCTCTGCTGCCCGATTGTCGGTCGTGCTCCGACCGGCTCGACGCGGGCCGAGCGCTCGCGCTCAAATCACGGCCGTCAGGCCGCCATCCACCGCGATCATCTGGCCATTTACGTAGTGAGATGCCTCCGATGCGAGGAAGACTCCCACGCCCTTCAGCTCGTCGGGCTGGCCCCAGCGCCCGGTTGGCGTTCGCCCACAGATCCAACGATTGAACTGTGGGTCGTCGACCAACCCCTGTGTCAGCTCCGTGACGAAATAGCCCGGGGCGATTGCGTTGACTTGTACGTTCGAGGGAGCCCACTCCGCCGCCATCGCGCGCGTCAGCATGCGAAGCCCCCCCTTGGCGGCCGCGTAATTTCCTGTCGTGGGGCGAGCGAGGTCGCTCATCAGCGAGCACATGTTGATGATCTTGCCTCCGCCGTTTTCGATCATCGGCACGACCAGGCGCTTCGCAACGGTGAAGGCCGCCGTGAGGTTCGTGTCGAGCACGGCTCGAAAGTCCTCGAGCGGCATCTGCAGGAGCGGGTTGCGGCGATGAATGCCCGCGTTGTTGACCAGAATGTCCACGCAGGCTCGGCCACGCAGCATCTGCTTTGCGGCCTCGTCTACGGCGACCTCGTCGTTGATATCGAACACGGCGCTTTGTGCGTGGTGCCCAGCGCCGCGCAGCTGCGCCACGGCGGCCTCTACCCCCTGCTTGGAGCGACCGTTGATGAAGACGGTGGCCCCGCTCTCGGCCAGCCCTTCGGCGATGCTCCGCCCGAGGCCGCGGTAGCCCCCCGTGACGAGGGCAGTCTTCCCCTCGAGCGAGAAAAGGCTCGTTGTTTTCGTCATGCTTCGTGGACCTCCATTCGCAGTGAGAGCCCTCGTAGCAGAGATATCGCTCCGAGCCCATGTCTTGACGCTCGGCCACGGCGCGCCGAGCCTCTCCTTCGCCGGGAGGGGAGCGTTGGGCGATGTGGGCGACCGGTCGCGCCTCGACTCCAGACCTCGATCCAGGGCAAGCGCTGGGCCTCGGGCTAGCTCTTCTGGCAGGGGGCTTTCGCAGAGCCCACTCAGCCCCGGAAGCGAATTCCGGGGCTTTCACCCCAAAACGGTCGCCTTCGGCTCCCCTAGCCCGCAAAACGAGCGCTGGCGTGAGGTTGGCGCTTGTTTGGGGGCTGGAGGGGTGAAAAGGCGAGTGTCCGCGATTCGCGCCCCGGCGGCTCCGAGCGTTCGGGCGCCCGCACCTTCGCCGGAATCCCGAGCGACCGGGCGGGGCCCTACTTGCGCGCCGCCGGCGCGAATTCCCCAGCCGTGGTGACTCGGCTCGCGGCCCCTCGGCGCTCTTTCACGCTCTGCCCCACGCGACGAACGAGCTCCTGGCGGATGTCTCGCTTGGAGACGATCGTATCGGCGCCAGCCTCTTGGGCCAGCGCTTCGAGCTCGGTGAGGGGTCTGCTCGAGACGAGCGCGATGACCAGGCGCTCGCCGGCCGGAGTCGCGCTCAGCAGCTCGGCGATGCGGTTACCATTCACCGCGGGCAGCAGCACATCCAAGACGGCAATGTCGATTTGCTGCTCGAAGACGCATTGTGTCGCGCCGGTCGGAGAAGAAAGCTCGAAGGTGTCGTATCCCGCGCGGCGCAACGTACTGCAAATGAGCTCGCGGGCGATGTCATCGTCATCGACGACGAAAGCTCGTAGCGGCCCCGTGTGACCGCTCAGCGAGGTGCTGGCGGAGTTGTCGTGCACTACCGCGCTGGGTAGGACGAAGCCCGATGCGGTGTCATCTGAGTCGGTGCAGCGATGTGAGTTGGTGCCGCGCAGGGCTCATGTGCGTCGGGGTCGACCACCTCCGCGCTCGGTCCGGCGCGGGTCACTGCCGGGCGGTGCGCAGGGTGCCAGTAATTCTCGGAGCGTCCAGTGACGTACCCGAGGATGCGATGATGCAAGGCGCCGAGAGGAGGGTTCAGGCAAAGCTCATCCGAATCATGGTAGGCGTTTTTGCGCTCACCGCTGCGGTCATTCTCTCCGTGACTGTTCTACTTCAGAGCCGGGCCGAGGCGACGCGCCTCGCGACCCTCGAACGCGAGGTCAGTCGGACGATCGAGAGCAATGCTCGGGTGCTGGTCGAGAGCCACGCACTCGCCCTCTCCAGCCTCGAGAAGACTTCGAGCCGGTTCGCCCGGCTCGAGGCAAACCCACCGCCAGGGCTGGGCAACCCCCTCGAAGCGAGTCCGGTCGAAGCCGTCGGGCCCGTCCTCGATGCGGAAGCCGGGCGCTCGCCCCGCCTCGTGGAGCTGTTCTCGACGCGTATCGCGGGGCCGCTCGACGCGATGCGCTCGGCCATCGTGGCGGGCGCGGCGGGTGAGCTCAGCCAGGCCGCGCACAAGCTGAAGGGCAGCTGCTTGGGGCTCGGTGCGCCGGCGTTCGCCGCACTGTGCGAGGGGCTCGAGGAGGAGTCGATGGCCGGAGAGATGTCGTATTCGGAGCGAAGGCTCGCAGAGGTTCGCGGCGCATTCGAGCAGGTCGCCATCGAGCTCGCGAAGGAGCAACCCGAGCCGTATTCGAAGGCTCGCGCGCTTCGCCGTTCCACCTTGCCCCTCGCCGCGTGAGCCTCGATGTCTCGAGCCGCACGAGTTTCCCCGGGTGAGGTTTCCCCTCTGGGTGAGCTGAGGGCCACGCTGGGGCGCGTGATCCGCGGCAAGGAGGAGGCCATCGAGCTGCTCCTGGTGGGAGTGCTCGCCGGTGGACACGTGCTGATGGAGGACGTTCCGGGTGTGGGCAAGACGACTCTGGCGAAAGCGCTCTCCATTGCGCTCGGCCTGGATTTCGCGCGGGTGCAGTTCACTCCGGACCTGCTTCCCTCCGACATCGTGGGGTCGCAAATACTTCGCCCGAGTGAGGGACGGATCGAGTTTCAGCGCGGTCCCGTGTTCACCCAGGTCCTGCTGGCCGACGAGATCAACCGGGCTTCTCCTCGGACGCAGTCGGCACTGCTGGAGGCGATGAGTGAGGGGCAAGTGAGCGTGGACGGGAAGTCTCTGGCCTTGCCGTCGCCGTTCATGGTCATTGCGACCCAGAATCCCGTGGATTTTCACGGTACTTTTCCGCTGCCGGAGGCCCAGCTCGACCGTTTCGTGCTGCAGATTTCGCTGGGCTACCCCCTGCCGGAGGAGGAGCTCGCCATGCTGCGCGATCGAAAGCGTACCGATCCATTGAGTGAGGTCCGGCCCGTGCCCTTCGGAGAGCCGCTGCAGGCGCTGATCGATCGTGCGCGCTTGGTGCACGTCTCCGATCTGGTCGCGCGCTACATCCAGGCGTTGGTCGGTTGGACGCGGCGGCAGTCGCAGATTGCTCTCGGGGTCAGCCCCCGCGGTACGCTGACCTTGTATCGGGCTACCCAGGCGTGTGCTCTTCTCGCGGGGCGCGATTTCGCGACGCCCGACGACGTCCAGCGCGTGGCGACGGCCGCGCTGGCGCACCGCCTGCGGCTCTCGCAGAAGGCACGGCACGGCGGCTCGACGCCTCAGTCGCTGTGTCGGGACGCGCTCGACGCCGTGCCCGTGCCCGCATGAATCGCCCCCTATCGAGCGATCTGCGGCGGCGCCTGTCGCGGCTCAATCACCTCCTGATTCCGGAGAAGAAGGCCGCGCGCGACCGAGTCCGCCGCTCGTGGGCTTTTCGATTGCTCACGTTCGGCGTCTCCGTCTTGGGGGGCTTGAGTCGCGAGGGGAGAGTCGCGGCGCTGCTGACGATTCCGGTTGGGCTGTCGGCGCTCGACGTGAAATATGGCCAGGTCTACCTGCTGCTGGCGCTCGGGCTCGGGCTGCTGGGCGCAGGGTTGCTGTTGCGCCCGTTGTTTCCTCTTCGGGCCGTGAGCGTACACGTTGCTGGATCCAGCCGTGTCAGCGTCGGCCAGGAAATGTGCCTCGTCGTGAGCGTCTGCAACCACGGTCGCCAGGAGCTGTTCGACTTGCGGGTAACGCGGCCGTTTTTGCCCTGGGATGGCCATTGGCAGAGGGCCGCCGCGTCGATCCCGCGGCTGGGACCGTCGGAGAGCCGCTCGCTGGTGGTGTCTGCCGTGTTCCGGGCCCGCGGCGAGCATCACCTGGACGCGTTTCAGGTGGGACGCTTGCTGCCCGGGGGGCTGGCCGTGGGACCGTGCGTCGGCGACGACGGGACCCGGTTCGTGGTGGTTCCGCAGCTCGTCCAGGTCGAAAGCCTGGCCCTTTCGGGGGAGGGGCCTGCTGCCGCCCCCCCCCGTTCGGGCTCGCCCGCGCGCGCGCGCGGTGAGGCCGAGCTCGCCGGGCTCCGGCCGTATCGCCCCGGGGATGCCCTCCGGTACCTCGACGTGCGAGCGTGGGCTCGCACGGGCGAGCCGCATGTTCGCCAGTTGGCGGCGCCGCGTCGCGAGGCGGCGCTCCTGGCGTTGCTGACGCCGGCCTCTGGGCTCGGGGAGGTGGGTTTCGAAGCGATGTGCAGCCTCACGGCGGGGGTTGGCGTGCTGCTGAGCCGTCGAGCGGGGGGGCTTTCCCGTTTCGTCTGCGACGCCGAGGTGATCGAGCTCGATCCGGCCCAGGGCGAGGCCGCAGCCGAGGACATCATCGACAAGTTGGCCGAGCCCGTGCTCGAGGTGGGCCCGTGCGAGCCGTCGGATGCACTGCGGCGGGTAGCCGAAGAGGCTCGCCGCGTGGTGGTCGTCTCCGGAGCCGTTTCGGCGCCCCTGGTGCGCTGGGTGCGCGAGCTGAGCGAGCGCGGTGTGGCGTGTCGATGGTTGATCGTTTCGCGCCAGGCCGATTTCGGCGCTCCGCTGCCGGAGGCCACCGTCGTCCCCGTTGCCCACATCGCCGGGGGGGAGGCGCTGTGGCTGTAGCGGCCCGGCTGCCCTCCGCTTGCGTGCTCGCGGCTTGCCTGGCGGGGGCCTTGGGCAGCCCCCCCGCGCTGGCCTGGATCGTCGTCGGGGCGAGCCTGCTATGTCTTTCGATCGGACCGCGCTTCTCCCCTTCGGCCGCCGAGGAGATGTGGCTCACCATCGCGTGTGCCGCGGTGGGGATCGTGGTCGCCAGGAGCCTCTTGCCGGAGGTCGATCGACACCAGGTGGAGCTGCTCTCTCATCGGGAGGTATTGTTCATGACGCCTCTGCTTTCGGTGGGCGCCGCGCGCGGGGCGCTCCGGCAGCCGAGGGGAGGCGCGCGAGGGACTCTCCTGCTTTCGGTGCTCGCGCTCACCGCCGCCGGCGGGGCGCGCACGGGCTGGGGCTACCTCGCGCTTGCGGCCCTCTCGGTGACCCTCGGGCTCGTGGCCATCACGACCTCCGATTGGGCTTCCTCGGTGCCGTGGCGCAAACGGCGCGCGGACTTGCTCTGGGCGGTGCCGACGGCCGCCGTGGCCATGAGCTGCGTCGTCGCGGCACAACATTTCGTGCCTCTCTGGCACGAGCGAATGCTCGAGGGGCTGAGCCGAAGGGGCAAGGCACAGAGCGTGGGGTTCTCCGACCGTCTGGAAGTCGGTGGGCTCACCTCCTTGTTCGACGACGCGCGCGTGGTCGCACGCTTGCGAGCCCCCGATGCCGCGGTGCCGACGCTGCTCCGGGGGGCCGTGCTCGGCGAATACTACGCGGGGCGCTGGAGAACCCTCGGCCTCGGCGCCGCCTCGGCTCCTGCCCTGGTGGCTTCTGCGGCGGGCCCGCCGCCCTCGACAGATTGGCTGGAGCTGGAGCACAGCCAGCGGCCCCCGCGCTATTTTCTGCCCGCGGACGCCGCGGACGTTCTGGTTTCCGAGCCCCCTTTGCTCCGCGACCTCTGGGGCGTGTACCACCCGCCGCAGGAGGGGTTTGCGAAGCGAGTGTGGTTCCGGCGGGCGCCGACGGATCGCCCGCTGTCGCCGATGCGTGGGGAGCTACACGTGCCCGCCGCGATCCGTGCCCCGCTCGTCGAGATGGCTCGGGCCTGGGGGGCGGATCGCGGAGGGCCGCAGGAGCGACTGCGCGCCATCGAACGGCGCTTGCTGCGCGACTACGCGTACGCGACAGCCTCTCGCCACGACGAAGACTGGCCGATCCTCGACTTTCTCGCGGGGGCACCGGAGCGTCGCCGGGGTCACTGCGAGTACTTCGCGAGCTCGTTGGCCCTGCTCGGTCGCGTGGTGGGAGTGCCGACTCGGCTCGTCGCGGGGTACCGGGTCGTGGAACGCTCGCCGTTCGGATACTGGCTGATTCGAAGAAAGCATGCCCACAGCTGGGTGGAGGCGTGGTGGGGAGGGCGATGGCACGGCCTCGACCCCACCCCCGCCGAGCCACTAGCAGAGGCGGTGGTCACCGAGACCCCCTGGATGCCCGCGCTCGTCGACGCGCTCCTGACCCGATGGGAAGCTGCCGACGATTGGCTCGCCCAGCGTTCCACGTACGAATATCTTCTGACTCTGGTTGCTCTGCTGGCCGGGCTGGTCGCGGTTCGCACTCTGCGGCAGCGTCGGCAAGGGCGCGCCGGGAGCGATGAGCCGAGTGGTCTGCCGGGTTACCGAGAGCTGGTGGCACGGCTCCAGCGCCTCGGGTTGGTGCGCCGCCCCGGCGAGACGCTCTCGCAATTCGCGGGCAGGCTGGCAGAGCAAGCGGAGCTCGGCGAAGATGCCGGGGCGGTTTCGGATGTGCTGCACCGGTACGTCCGCTATCGATACGGTCGGAAGGACGGCTCGACGGGTGAGGACCCCGCCATGCTCGACCGGGACTTGCAGCGTCTCGCCGGGCGCTTGGTCGTGGAGAGGGGGGGCCGGGCCGCATAGCCGCGGAGCGAGGGTTGGGGCGTCCGGCGGGGTCAGGGCCCGAGGTCCCAGCCCCGGCGTCTTGCTCTGCGCGACCCGGCGCGCGCGGCGGGCCGGCGGGCGCCGGCTGATGGCTCGTGGGCCGCGGCCTCGTGATCCGCGTTCGCGGGGGCTGGCGCCCGCCGCCGCGGCGCGTATGCTGCCCGGGCTGATCATGGGCGCCTTCGAATTCAGCCCCGAGGTCGTGCGGCAGGTCACACGGGCCACGTACGACTTTCGCGACTCGACGGAGCAGTGGGCGCGGGGCGTGCAGGGTGCACTGCAGCCGGCGCTCGACGTCGGGCAGGGGACTCTGCTTTCCCTGGTGGCTCTGCCTCCCGGGGGGCTGGCCATCGAACACCTGTCCTCGGTGGGGGCGAGCCGGTTGCACCACGCGGTCGTGCGTTTGAGCGCCTGGCTCGCTCCGGCCAAGCTGCGAGAGTCTTTCTTCAACGGGCGGTTCCTCGGCACCAGTAGCCGTACCTACTCCGAGGGGGATTTCGCTCGGCTCGAGGCGCGTGCCCGCGGGGGGCGCACCAAGGATGCGGCAGGGTTCTGCGTGAGCGATTCGGCGGACTACGGCTTCATGGTCGTGAGCCCTCTGCCCGAGCGCTTGGCCCTTCCGGCTCAGCCCAGCCGTGCGGTGCGCCTCATTGCTCAGCACGTCGCCACGGGCCTTCGCCTCCAGAGAGCGGTTTCCAGCGTGGGTCTGCAGGAGCCCTCGGTCGAGGCAGTCTTCGACAGCCGCGGCACGGTGCACCACGCCCAGGGGATGGCGCGTGACCGAGCCTCGCTCGAGCGGCTTCGGAGCGAGGTCGCGCGGCGCTCCGGGGGGCGGCGGACCGCCGAGCTCGATTCGGACGAAGCGTGGAGCGCGCTGGTTGCTGGGCGCTGGTCTCTCGTGGACCGGTTCGATACCGATGGCAGGCGCTTCGTCGTGGCCTATCGCAACCCCGAAGGCATCGTCGACCCTCGGCGCCTCACTCCCCGTGAGGAGTGCGTCGTCACGCTGGCCTCCCTGGGTCGCAGCAACAAGGAGGTCGGGGCCGAGCTCTTGATCAGCGATTCGACGGTAGCGAGCTTGCTCGCTTCGGCCATGAAAAAGCTGGGGCTCGAGTCCCGCACGCTGCTGCCGCTATTTCGTCGCGATCTGGCCGCCGGCCGCGCTTGGTGCGTCGACGCGACGGATGCACGTCTCGTCGCGCTCGAGAGCCGTGACGCGCCAACTGCGCTCAGCCCGCTCACTCCGGCGGAGCGCGCCGTGGCCCGCAGCGTGCTCGCCGGCCTCTCCGACAAAGACATCTCTCGGCGCCGTGGCAGTTCGCGGCGTACCGTGGCTCGTCAGGTTACGGCCGTGTTTCGAAAGTTGGGAGTGAGCTCGCGCGCGGAGCTCGCCTCCAAGGTGGCGGCGTTCGTTTCCCGCGATTCTCGGCGAGATTCGCCTTCCGGGATCGAGGTCTCCGCAGCGATGCTGGAGCGAAGGCCCGCCGAGTCGAGCCCCACGGCCACGGGTTGAGCTCGCTGCGTCGTCCCAAAGTGGGCCACCAGGCCCGGGCACGAGCCGCGTCCCTCGCATCCGCCGCCAACGTCTGGACGAAATACGTATAGAGAGGGTTCGGCGTTTTTGACTATGTCGGGGGGAGGGACGGCGGGGAGAAGCCTGCGGGGAGCTCGCGTGGGTCGAACGCGCGGCCCGCGTGCCCGCTCGGGGCGGCGTTTGCATCGATTCACGTCACGTCGGCCGGCGGTCTCGACCGGCGCGACCGAATCCCCGTCGAGCGGCGCGCCGTCGCCCCGGGGGAGGGCGGCGCCTGGCCTCGTGGAGCTCGACCCGGTCGCATCGGGCGCACGGCAACAGCCGATCGAAGCCTTGGCGGCGCCGCGTTCGGGCGTCAGCGCGGAGGGGTCTCCGCGGCTTCCTGCTCGCCGCTCGGGAGGCGACCTGGATTGATTGCCTCGGGGCGGGGCGAGGACGCTGGGTCGGCCGCGGGCGCCGTCCCGGGGTCCGTGCCGGCCGCACCGGAAAGGTCGTCCAGGCTCGATTGGATGGTGCTCGTATACTCTTCGATGACTCGCCGAACGTTCGAGTCTTTCAGAACGACCGCCACTTCGATGCGGCGGTTGCGCGATCGAGCCTCTTCGCTCTGGGCAGGGTCGATCGGCCGAAACTCCGAAAACGCGCTCGCCGCGAAATAGCTGCCGTACCGCTTCTCCAGCTCCGGTTCGGCCTCGAACAGGTGCCCGAGCACCGCGCTGGCGCGCTTCGCCGACAGCTCGCGGTTGAACTTCGGCGAGCCGCGGTCATCCGTGTGCCCTTGCACCACGATCGTGTCGATGTTCTCTCGCACGCTGGGATCGCGCAAAACTCGGAGCATCGCCGTCGCCAGCGTGTCCAGCAGCTTCGTTCCCGCCTCCTTGATTTCGTACGAGTTGTACTCGAACACGAGCGCCTCGTTCAGCACGATGTTGCCGTTGTCCCCGATCAACACCACCGGGGCCCCCGTGCCGATGTCGTGAAGCTGCTCCTCGATGGAATCCTTCACCTTGTTCAGCACGTCCACTCGCAGCAGCGCGATGCCTTGCAGGCGTGCGCGCAGCGTGCCGAGCTCCCGGCCGCTCTCCGCGACGATCCGTTTTTGCTGCTCGAGCCGTTCTTCCGACAACCTCAGCCGCGCCTGGCCGAGAGCGATTTCCTCTCGGGTGCGATCGAGCCGGTTCCGTAGGGCGCTGAGCCGCCCCGCGGAGATGGCGATTTGGTTCTCGTAAGCCATCAGCTGTTTTCCGGCCACGAGGTTTCGGATGTACGCCAGCAGCACGAGCACGAACAGCACCAGCGCGATCGTCGACGTGACGTCGGCAAAGGAAGGCCAAACGTTGAGCCCTTCCTCGTCCACCAAGAGGCGGCGCTGGCGTTTCGAGCGCCCTGCCACTCAGCGCCTAGTGCCCGAGCCGAACGGCCCCGGCGGGTTGCCCATCGCGCGTTGGTTCGGCGCGCCACCGGCCAGCCCTGCTTGCTGACGGAGGTTGTCACTGAAGTCGGCGAACGCCAGGCTCATGCGTTGCACGTTGTCCTTCAGGTGCATGTTGAATTCGCCGAAATCCCGCGTGTTGCTGGAGAAGCGCTGCAGCGCCTGGTCGAACTGCGCGACCGAGTTCTCGAGGCGAGCGACGGACTGCGAAAAGTGAGCCACCGCGGCGGTGAGCTGGCTTTCGCCGCCTCCTCCCCCACCGGCTTCGGCGTAGCCGCCCTGGCCTCCCGCCGAGAATTCGGGGGCCAGCACCTTCTCCAGGTGGCTTTCCACCTGAAGCATCACCTCCGTGCGACGATCGCCCAGATTGAAGAACACGCCGAGGAAGGTCAGCACGATCGCTGCGCCGATTCCCACGAGCGACGTGGTGAAAGCCACGGACATCCCGGAGAGGGCCTCCGTCAATCCGGCCGTCAGGGCCGTCGTGACCTCGGCTACGGCGGCGCTCTCGCCCGACACGAGCCCCGCGAGCCGCCCGATGGAGAGGGTCAGCCCGTAGAAAGTCCCCACCAGGCCGAGCACGATGGCCAGCCCGGGAGAAGCTTTCACGAACCGCTCAGCCGTCAGCAGTCCCCGGAGGTCGGATTGAAAGCCGTGCTCCACGACGCCTTGGGCGTTGAGCTCGCCGGCGCTGGCGCGGGCGAGGGCTTGCGCTTCGTTGTAGATTCGGTCCAGTACGGCAGAGCCGAAGGATTGGTGCGGAACGGCATCTCTCAGGTCGGCAGAAAGGGACCGGTAGCGCAGCATCACGGCGGCCGTGGCGACGATCGACGCCAGCAGTATCACCAGGATGGCGACGATGAGTACCTGCCCGCTGAGATCGACGAGCGTCAGACTTTCGACGATGGCGTTCATGAGTCCGCGTGCCCCTGGGTATCCAGCATTTCTGCTTCGTCGTAACACGCCGCGCGGCTGGGGTGGTTCGAATTGGGCGACCGGGCCACCCTCGGTCGGGACGCGAGCGCACGCCGCGCCGCGGGGCCGCGCCGCCCTCTGGCGCCCGGTCGGGCCGAGGTCGCGCCCTTCCCGTCGACGGGCTCGGGTCGCCGCCGCGCCCGCTGGCGGCGGGCGCGGCAGCCGATGGGGGCGGCCGCGGCTCGCCGGCGCGAAATCACGTCAAAGCGTGAACGCCAAGCCCCCGTACACCGAAAGATAGGTGTCGGTCGCCCCGCCCGCCACTTCCGCCGTTCCGTCGATGGCGTCCTCGGGCTCGGAGTTCATGTCCAGCGTGATGCGGCGAAGCGCTCCGGAGAGCAGTAGCCCGATGGAGGGGGTGAAGTGGTACTCCACGCCACCCCGCGCCTCGACCCCTTGCCCCTCGACGCGCGGGAACCAGCCGTCGTCGCTGACCGCGCCGTACGCAAGGGGGGACTGGTAGCCGACCGACCCCGTCACCGCGAGTGGCTCGAAGCGCAACTCGCCTCCCAGCGAAGCGGTGACGAGCGTGTAGCCATACTCCGGGACGCGAGCCACCCCTTCGTCGTCGTCCAGCCCTGCCGACATTCCACCGAAGGTCACTTCGCCGATCAGACGATGCTTGGCGACCGGCTGTGCAATGCGAAGGCCCACGAAATACTCGGTGTAATTGATGTCGAAGTCCTGCTGCGACTCCGAGTCCCGCACGGAGCCCGCGAGGGCGGAGGCCACGCCCCCGACCAGGGAGAGACGCTCGCGCAGGGGGCCGGCGAACGGGAAGAACTCCATTTGCACCCGGTACGTCCACGCGTTGGAGTTCTGATCTCGAAGCCGCTGGTAGATGTTCTGCGCGTAGCTCAGCTCTCGGCTCACCATGCCCACCGAACCCGTGACGTGAAGCAAAGGATGGTCATCGCTCTTGCCCTCGGCATCTCCGCCATCGTCGGTTGCGTCGTCCCCCTCGTCGGCGGCGAGCAGGAAGTCTTCGTCGCTGATCGCCGGCGCGGGCTCCGGCGCGGGCTCCGCCGCGGGGGGCTGGGGCTCGAGCGAGTCGGAGGCCGGGTCCGACAGCTGGCCGAACAGGGAAGCTTTCTTCTTCCTTCCCTTCTTTCGCTTGCTGGCCGGCGCCGGATCGGGCTTGGCGCCTCCCAGCTCGTCTATGTTTACCTCGTACGCGGCATCGCCGGCCTCGAGGGCGTCCGCGCCCGGACGCCGCGCCGGCGGCTCCGGGTCGAGCTCCAGCTCGCGGCGTGACGGGGCGCTTCCGCCGGAGAGCAGCTCGTTCAGATCCTGCGTTCCATTTCCCTTGATGGCCCGCACGAGCCCGCCGTATGAGTCCGCCTCGTACTCGAGCCCATCCGCGAGGAGCTCGCCGTCCGGCCCCCGGACGGTTAGACGCAGCTTCCAGCCCTCGCGCCTGCGCCGCTCACTGACGCCGAAGACGAAGGCGCTGATGTTCCGTCGCTCGGCGTAGCGCGTCAGGGCCGCGTTGGAAGCGTTGGAGCGCGGGGCCTTGTACCGAGGGACCTTGTGCCCGGCTTGCTTGACCATCGAGATGACCCGCCAGCGCAGCCGAGTTCCCTTCGGACCCTCGATGCCCCCCACGATGACTCGGTCCCCTGCCCACGCAGCGGCCGAGAGCAGGAGCAGGGCGAGGCATGCGACCAGCGGGGCGAGCGTGAGGGGGAGCCGCCACCCCGAGCGCGTTGCGACGCCCCTGACTCTGCTGGCGGGGCGGGGCGTCCTGGGGCGATCGAGGGAGAGGGCGGGGGTTGCGCAGTTCGGGGGGCGATTCTGTTTCATACCGGTCTTTTTCGGAGGACACAGCCAATGGGCGGGCCGTCGGCGCCGCTGCCGGGCGGCGTTCGAGCCGCGAACGGTCCCCCGCAGCGGCGGTTTCCTCGAACGCAAGAACACTGACGGCAGTGGCAAGTGCAGGCAACCTCGGCACAGCAGCCGCGGGGCCCACTCGGGCCTCGAATTTAACAGTGGGGCCCAGGGCTGCCAAGGCTGCGAGCGACCGGATCCGGTCGATCGCGGCTCTCGGCGGTCGCCCATCGGGAGCGTGCGGTGCCGCGCGCGGTCCTTGCCCAGCACTCTCTTGCGTCCGGGGCCGCGCTGCCTCGACACGGGGGGGCACCGTGCGGTCTTACCCCAGCGCCGCGCGCGGTCGCTCGGCTCCGCCACGACCGAGCCGGGCACGCGCTCAGGCGGAGGGCGATTCACTTCAACGAGGGCGGTTTAGTATGCCTTGCCGGTAGAGCCTTCGAATCAATGCGCGTCGGTACTCGATGACTTTGTGGGTGCCCTTTCCCGGCACGCAGTACAGTTTCTTCTTGAAGTTGTTGCGCCCCTGGTAGCTGGCGAGCCAGCGCGCGAACCCGGCGTTGCCGACTTTCTTTTTGCAGAACTGCCGGTGGTGCGTGATCAGCTCCGCCATGGTGGCGATGTTCTCCTCGGGCTCGAGCAGGCGGCGCTTCTCCGCCAGGCAGCCGCTCGTGGGGTTCTTCTTCGGGCTCCTCGTGTGCCGACACTTGCCGATGAAGCGGGCCCGGATCTGTGCGAGCCCGTAATCCTCCCGATCCTTGGAGATCGCACCGGGCGTGAAACGGCTTTCGTGGTGGATGATCGACACCCCGGTGAGTGGATCGAACTCGTGCGATTCGGCCTGCTCCTGCAGCGCCCTGGCAATCACCAATGCCTCGTCGTCCGAGACCTTCGGATGGTCGAGCTGGATGGCGGCGACGATCACGGTGATGGCACGGAACATGATTCCCTGGGCGTCGGAGAGGGTGCGGGTTCGCCTTCGCCTTCGGGGGGGCGAGGCCACACGGAGGCAAGCCACTCAGTCGGGGAGCGGAGGAGCCACGCCCCGGGCGCCGCCCGGTAGCGCGGGCCCTGCACGAAATGGAACGAACCCACCAGCCATTTCATGAGTGCGAAATCGAAATTCGAGTCAGCCGGGGCCAGTCGCCGGAGGTCTGCGCCGAAGAGCGGCCTCGGCCGCCCCGCCGCGGCGCTCGGCAGTCCGGCGCGGGACGCATTCCCGGCGCGCCCGGCAGGCGCGCCGGGGGGGAGACGATGTGGGAGGTTGGAGTCGCCGGTCGCCAGTGCTTTGGGGCCGGGCCGCGGCGGCGCGTTGGGTGGACCGGCGCGGCGCCGGCCGCCCGGCGCGGTCCCGAACCCGCCGACTGGCAGCTCCACTCGCTCGCCGCTCGCCCCTCGAGCACGCTTTCTCCCGGGGGCTCGGGGAGCGGCGGTGCGAAGAGGCTCGAGCCCATCCGCGCACGGGCGCTCCGGCGACGAAGACGTCGAACGCCGCCGATTCATTGCTGCGGACCCGGCTCGGGGCACGCTACCGGTTCGGTGGAGACGGCGATGTCGTCGAACCAGATGTCCCGGTCGTCGTCGGGCTGTTGGTATCGTTCCCAGCCCAGGTACAGGCTCTGGAATGCGGGCGGCGCCAACCACTCGTCTTCCAGATCGTGTCCCAGGCAGCCCGACTCGGGGCCGCCCCGCTTTTGGATGTGAATGTCCTCCAGGGGCTCCCCGTCGAGCCAGAGCTGCATCTCGTGCCCCTCCGCAGAGAAGTGCCATTGCACGCAAGCCCATCGCTGGAGGGGAACGAGGGCCTTGGAGTGCTGCCAGCAGTCGGTGCGGACCGGGGGCGTGGTTTCGAAATTCGCCATCAACCCGCGCCCCCCCTGGTGCTGCCCCCCGTAGCGGTAGAGGGAGTTGAAGCGATCGTCGGCGGAGCGGCCCTCACCTTGCACGATGGTCCAGTGCACGTCGGGCATTCCCGCGGGCGTGTGCGGCGCTTGCGCGAGCCAAATCATGGCGCGTCCGTACATCTCCCGGCCGGCGGCGGGAAAGACCGGCTCTCCGTGGATGGCGAAGTAGCCTCGGCGGTAGGCTTTTCCGGTGCCCGCGTGCACGTGCACGCTCTGCTTTCCGCTGTGTGAGCGCTCCGACGACACGGTGACCGTCGCGCCGGAATCGCCCGTTGCATCCACCCAGGGGGCGCTCGGCGGCTCTCCCGCCACGTGGTCCTCGAAGTCCTCACACAGCAGGGCTCCCGCGCAGGCCATCGCCTTCGAGGCCGGGTTCTGGGGGGCCGCGGCGCCCTCCCCCTCGACGGTGCCCGGCGCCTCGGCAGGCACCGCGGCGGGAGGGGGGCAAGCGCACAGGGACGCGCAGCAGAGGCAGGCCCACGGCGTGGCGCGGCCAGAGCGCGGGCTGGACTGGCGGTGGGGGGGGAGCTCGTTCATCTCCCGAGGGCCATAGCAGGCCAGCTCTCGCAGGTCACCGGCTAGGGCTACCGCCGCCCGCGGGCACGCGGTGCGCAAGGCGATCGCGACTCAGATTTTGTCGAGCAGCTCTCTGCTTTGCTGGCCGAGCTGCACGATAGCGGTGCGCGTCAGGCCGAGCTCGCGCGCGGCCTGCCCGGCGAGGCCGTCGCGAGCCTCGCCGCCCAGCGGGGCGCCCGCTTCGCTCGCCAGCCAATCTGCCACGCACACCGCTGCGGCCAGCGGGTGTACACGAGTGCCCACGCGGAAGTTGTGATGGTTCCGCAGGACGAGTTGCACGTCCGGCGGAAGCTTCCAGGCTCGCGCCAGAACTTCGGAAGCCTCCTCGTGGACGGCCAGCAAGGCCGGCGCGAGCTCGGCGAAGTCGGGCGGGGGGCGCGGGCGCACGACGCGCCGACTCTTCGCCGGCGTTCCGCTCGGAGCGAGGATGAGCAGCCCGGCGGCCACTCCAACGTCGTGGAGCAGTCCGCAGAGGAAGGCGTATTCGTCCGGCAGAGAGGTGTATCGGCAAACGAAGCGTGCGATGTGACCGGTTGCGGTGGAGTGCAGGCGTACCGTTTCCATTGGCGCCTCGAAGCCCTTGGCGCGAAAAATCTTGGACGACAGCGCCGTCTGCAAGAAGATCTCTTCCACCGTGCGCAGCCCGAGTAGGCACAGCGCGTCGCTGATGGAGGAAAAGGCCCGCCCGTTTCCGTACAGCGCCGATTGGGCCACTTTGAGGACTTTCGCGGTGAGCACCGGGTCGCGCTCCATCAAGTCCCGGACCTCGGTCAGCGACACGTTGGGGTTGCGAGTCAGCGCAATCAGCTCCATGGCTATCGCGGGGAGGATGGGCGGCTCGTAGTCGGGAGACTCGAGTGTCGTGCGCAGCTTCTCGACGACGGCCTGCGGCGTGTAGGGATTGTCGTCCGTGCTCAGGACGTATTGCCCCTTGCCGTAGTTTTCCGTGCGATGCCCCGTTGCCACTGTATTCCCCCGGTCTTCGACCTTGCAGCCGTTGAGAGGTCGAGCCGAGCCCACCATCGGACGGCTCGGCGCCGCCCGAGCGGCTCCCAGTCGATCAAACGGCGGGCAGCGACCACCCTTTATGTTAGCGTCGCCTCCCATGCTGGGAATCGATCTTACCGGAAAGTCGGCCGTTCTCACCGGGGCGACGGGGCAGCTGGGGCGTGTGATGGCGCGCACGTTGGCTCGATGTGGGGCGGACCTCGTTTTGCACTATCATCGGGACGAGGAGCAGGCGCAGCTGCTTTCGCGCGAGATCGGGGAGCTGGGCCGTCGGGTGGCGGTCGTGCAAGCCGATGTCGGCACGGCCGAGGGCGTCGAGCGGGTTGCGCAGGCCGCGCAGGCGAGCGTCGGGGCCCCCGACATCGTCGTGCTCAACGCCGTGGCCCAAATCCACCCATGGAGCACCGTTCTGGACGAGAGCATCGAGGATTACGAGAGCCAGTTTCGCACCTGCGTGCTGCAGGCCGTCTACCTCGCCAAGGCCTTCGTTCCCGCGCTGAAACGGAAGGGCTGGGGGCGTGTCATCGGGATCAACACCGAGTGTACGATGCAAATGTTCGAGACCCATTCGGCCTACGTCGCGGGCAAGCGTGGGATGGATGGGGTGCTGCGCGTCCTGGCCAAGGAGGTGGGCCGCTACGGAATCACGGTCAATCAGGTTGCTCCTGGCTGGACCGTTTCCTATCGAGATCGCGACGCCCCGCCCGACGATGCGGCGTACTGCGCGGCTGTGCCTCTGCAGCGCAGGGGGACGGACCAAGAGGTCGCCCATGTCGTGGCCTTCTTGGCTTCGGAGCTCGCGAGCTTCGTTCACGGAGCCTTCGTCCCCGTCTGCGGTGGCAACGTCATGCCCACCGTCTGACGACGAGGCCGGCCCCGGAGCGGGGGCGGGCGCCCACACCGGGCTGGTGTGGCTCGCAGAGCGCGTTGAATCACTCCTCGTCGCCCGGCGGAGGAATCGCATCCTTGCTGTAGACGACCACCCGGTCCCGCCCGCGCGCCTTGGCCAGGTAGAGCGCCGCGTCGGCCGCTTTGACCAAGTTCTCCGGGCTCGACCTGGAAACGTCGCGGCTGTCGGCGATGCCGATGCTCGCCGTCACGCTGGTCGATCCATCCTCGAACTCGAAGTCGTGGTGGCGAATGAAATCCGCCATGCGCTCCGCGACCACCCTCGCGCCCTCCCCCGGGGTTTGCGGCAACAGAATGGCGAACTCCTCTCCGCCGTAGCGCGCCGCGAGGTCCACCTCGCGCAGGCGCTGGGTGAAGCGCTGGGCGACGCCGGACAGGACCTTGTCTCCGGCGTCGTGCCCGTACAGATCGTTGATCTTCTTGAAGTGGTCGATGTCCAGCATCAGGCAGCAGAGCGGCGTCCCGTAGCGCTTGGTGACCGCGAACTCCCGGCGCAGCACGTCTTCGAAACGACGCCGGTTGAACAGCCCCGTGAGCGGATCGGTGATAGCCAGCGCTTCCACGTGGTGGAGCATGGATTGTAGCTCGGTGTTGCGCTTCTTCAGCTCGACTTCCGAGGCCTTCACCCGCAGGGAGGCGAAGATGCGCGCGTCGAGCTCTTCGTCGGCGAAAGGCTTCGGCAAGTAGTCGTCTGCCCCGACGTTCAGCCCCTCCACGCGTTCTTCGATCTCTCCGCGCACGGTCAGCATGATTACGGGCGTGTCGCGTGTCTCGGGTGACATCTTCAACCACCGGCACACCGAGAGCCCGTCCATGTCCTGCATCACGACGTCGAGCACGACGAGATCCGGCTTGTCGCTCCTCGCCAGCTTCAGCCCCTCGATTCCCGACTGGGCCCAGACGACGTCGTAGCCGCGCCGCTCGAGCATCTGAGTGATGTGCTCGCCCTGGCTACGGCTGTCCTCGACGACCAGTATTCTTCCCTTGACTGACACGGTGCTCCCTTAAGCGTCGATCACGAATCGGAGCGGTGCAAGCTGCAATCGATTCTCGGGTTTCTTCGTCGGCTGGCTCCCGCGGTGCGTGCTCTCGTCTGCTCGCAGGCGCTGTGTTATGGGGCGGTCATGCAATTGACCACATCCTACTCGTGCCGTTGGGCCCGCCTGCCGCACGCTTTGGCGGCTTTCATGCTCGGCTGCTCGTGCACCACCACCGGGGGGAGCTCCCCGGAAGCATCGGCGGCCAGGAGCCCCGACCCCTCTTTCGCGGTAGAGGAGCCGGCACCGGCGTCGCCGCGTTCCCTACCCAGTTTCTGTGAGGCACCGCCCGGCTCGGCGCCGGTTGCCGACGGGGCCACCGCCCAGCTCGTCAAGGACGGATTCGTGTTCGTGGAGGGGCCCGTTTGGAGTGACGCCCAGCAGGCGTTTTACTTCTCCGAGATGGATTTCGAGCACGAGGGCCAAAGCGGGCCGCCGGCAAAGATTCACCGCCTCCAGCTGCCGGATTCGCTCTCCGTTTTCGTGGAGGAGAGCGGAAGCAATGGGCTCGCGCTCGACGGAGACGAGTTGGTGGCCTGCACGCACGACACGCAGTCGCTCTCGCGCTACAGCTTGAAGGATGGATCGCGTAGCTCGTTCGTCAGCGACTTCTCCGGCAAGCACTTCAACTCGCCGAACGACGCCACGGTCCACTCGGCAGGCTACGTCTACTTCACGGATCCCGACTGGCAGCTCGCCGGGCGCCAGAGTGAAACCGGCATCACGGGCGTCTATGCGCGCAGCCCGAACGGCGAGGTGACGCTGATCGAGGGGGGGCTTCCCAAGCCCAACGGGATCAGCCTTTCGCCCGACGAAACGCGGCTCTACGTGGGTTCGGTGGACGGGGTGATCAGCGTTTTCCCCGTTCAGGCAGACGGAAGCGTCGGGCCGCGGGCGGAGTTCGCCAAGGTCGATCAGCCTGATGGAATGGGGGTGGATTGCGCCGGCAATCTCTACGTGGCGAGCCACGCAGCAGGTCAGGTCATCGTTCTGTCGCCCGAGGGGAAGCAGATCGCCCAGGTGCAGGTGGCGCCGCGTACGACCAACGTGGCATTCGGCGGGCCCGATCACAGGACGCTCCTGATCACCGCTGGCAGCGGCATCTATTCGCTCCGCGCCGAAATCCCGGGTTTCCCGTACTGAAGGCCTTCCGGCAGGGCGTGAGCGTCGAGCTGCCAGGCGCCGTGGGGGGAGAGCCCCGCGGCTCGCCGGGGCCCGAACGCAGGGCCTCGTGGCCGCCGAGCTCGCGCCCCCGGGGCCCCCCCGGTGCCGTCAGTCGGCCGCGTCGTCTCCGTAGACGGATGCGGCCGCTGCCAGCGCCTCGGCCCCGCCCGCGCTGCGTTGGCCCTGGGCGTGCAGCGCGTTGGCCAGACCCGCGAGGCAAAGCGTGACGTGCCGCCGCGTGGCGCTCGCGCCCATCAGGCCGATACGCCAGGCGTTGCCCTTGAACTTACCGAGCCCAGCGCCGATCTCCAGGTTGAGCTCCTCGAGCAGGTAGCGGCGCACGCGCGCCTCGTCGATGCCCTCCGGTACGCCGACGAGCGTGAGCGGAGGAAGCCGCGATTCTTCGGGGACGAGGAGCGAAAGACCGAGCGCTTCGAGGCCGGCCGCCAGCGCCCGGCTGTGGAGGCGGTGGCGCTGGAAGCGGGCCGGCAAGCCCTCGGAAAGCGCGCTGCGCAGCCCCTCGTGCAGCCCGTACAGTGCGTTGATGGGCGCGGTGTGGTGATACACGCGCTCCGCGCCCCAGTACTGCCCGACCAAGCTCAGGTCGAGGTACCAGCTTCGCATGGGTTGCTTGCGTTTCGACAGCCGCGCCATCGCCCGCTCCGAGAGGCTCACGGGAGACAGCCCCGGCGGACAGGAGAGGCATTTCTGCGTGCCCGAGTAGGTCAAGTCGACGCCACTGTCGTCCAGGCCGACGCGCAGCCCTCCGAGGGAGGTGACGGTGTCGGCCAACAGAAGCGCTCCGAGGCGGTCTGCGAGCTGTCGCATGGGCTCGAGCGGCTGCAAAACTCCCGTGGACGTTTCTGCGTGCACCACACAGACGACATCGAAGCGTTGCCCCTGGGCGGCTCGCTCCAGCGCGGCGATGTCCAGAGGACGGCCCCACTCGCTGACCACGGCCGTCACCTCGGCCCCCGCCCGCCGAGCCACCTCCGCCAGGCGGCTCCCGAAGACCCCGTTGAGCCCGACCAGGACTCGATCCCCGGGCTCCAGCGCATTGAAGAGGCAGGTTTCCATACCGGCCGAGCCGGTACCGCTCATCGGCAGCGTGCAGGGGTTGTTGGTCTCGAAGACCCGCTGGAGCATCGTCCGCACCTCGTCGAGGATCTTCAAAAACCGTGGGTCGAGGTGACCGATGGTCGGCGCGGCGATCGCCGACAGGACGTTCGGGGGCACATCGCTCGGCCCAGGGCCCATCAGGACGCGGCTGGGAACTTGAAGCGGGGCTGGGATTTCGGAGTCCGACATGCCGGGACTCTATCGGAAAGTCACGCGGCGCACACGAAGTCCCGACCGTCGAGCAACCCCAACCTCGCGAGAGCTTCGCGAACCTCCGACCGGGGCCCCTGACGCGCCACGCAGGCCACCACGGGCTGAGCCTGCGCCGAAAGCCAGCTCGGGAGCTGGCTCGGGCGCAGAACGGGCGCTCCGAGAATTTTCTGGCCGATCCGTCCGGGGTGGAGCTCTACGATCGCCGAAGGACGTTTGCCCTCCTCCAGCAGGGCGCGGCAAAGCGTGCGGCCCGTCGCGCCGTAGCCCCAAAGCACGTAGCGGTCGCCGCGGCGGAGCAGGGAGCGGGCCAGATAGTGGGCGCGGCAGCGCGTGAAGCGCTCGATGGCGTAGGTGGTGTCCCTGCGCGAGAGCCGTCCCGGAGAATCTCGCCACGCGAGTAGCCGACGCGGCACGACGGCGAGCTGGTGCCCGGCGAGGTGCAGTCGCAGAAAAATGTCGTAGTCCTCTGGCCACGGGCAGCGCCGGTAGCCCGCTTGGACGAGCACCTCGCGTCGAATCATCCAGGTGGGGTGGGCGAGGGGGCACTCGACGAAGGCATCGCGCGCCACGTCCCGCGCGCTCCGCAGACTGTTGAGCCAAGCCTCGTACCTCAGCCGGCCAGGCCCGAGCGAGCTCCGGGGAAACGAGCGCACGTGGCAGCCGACGCCGGCCAACTGGGGCTGCTCGGCGAGGGCGGCTTGCTGCTGCCAGAGGCGGTCGCGCAGCGCGATGTCGTCGGCGTCCATTCGTGCGACCAGGGGCGCCCGACAGTGCTCGAGCCCGCGCTGCAGCGCTGCGGCAATGCCACCGTGGGCGCTCCTCAGCACGCGCAAACGCGCGTCCGAGCGCGCGAGCTCGGCCAGGATCGCCGGTCCAGCGTCGCTGCTGCCGTCATCGACGGCGACGCATTCCCAGCGCGTCTCGCGCTGGCGCTGCAGGCTGCGGAGCGCCACTTCGAGGGTCGCGCCGGCCTGGTAGACGGGCATCAGGATCGATACCCGCGGGAGCGCCGCGGGGGGCCTGCGGGTCACGGCCCCGGGAAGCGTGAAGGCGCGGTGTGCGGTGGCGCGGACAACCCGGTGGAAGATAGCCCCGCTGCCCGCTGCCCAGCCAGCCTTTTTCAGGCCCTGGCGAGGTCGAGCCTCGCCTCGTTGGGGGCCGGCGGCAGCGCGGCCCCCGTGCGCATTTGCTGAGAGGCGAGCGTCGGGTGTAAGGAACGACCGCATGAGGAGGTATGGGTGGCTGGCGCTGACCGGGGCCGTGGCCGTGGCGCTTTGGCTGTGGCCCGAGTCCGAGCCCGTAGCCACCGTGCGCCTGCTGGCTCGCGGCTTGTGCGGCGGCGACCTGCCACGAGCGGACCCGGTGGCTCGCTCGCTGAATGACCCGCTGGAGGTGGTGTGGGGAGCCGAGCTGCGCCGCACCCTTTCCCGTGAGGAAGCGATCGATGAGTTGCTCGCGCTGCGGGCGACCTATCCCGACTGCGATCTTCAGCTGGGCGGGCTGGATATGACGCGTCGCGGCAACGGGGCTCGTGTGGTCGTGGACGCGGTCTGGTCGCCCGCGGGGGCGGTGGATCTGCATTCGCGCGCGTACCGGGCGCGGTTGGACTTCGAGCGGGTCGAAGGGCGATACTCGCTGCAGCGTTTCTGGTTGAAGGCGCTGCGCTCGGGTCCGCCCGAGGCGCGGCCGTAGCTGCAGGACGATGGCCCGCAAATCCACGAACCCATCGGCGCCTCGAGGCGCTCCGTCGGCCGATCGGTCATCGAGCCGTGGCCCCGCTCCGAGCGGGCGCGCGCGGCGCTTCTGGGTGGGGGGTCTGCTGCTCGGCCTTTTGGCCGCGTGCCAGGCGAGCCGCGCGCGCTCCGAGCCGAGCCCGGGGGCGATCGGCGACGGCCAACCGGCCTCCCAGGGGCCTTCCCACGCGAGTCCTCGAGCCGCTCCCGCGGCGAGCGGCCCCGAGCCGAGCCCATCACCTCCCGCACCGCTGCCTGAGCGGCTCGTGGCCGTCGGGGACCTCCACGGAGACATCCAGGCGACTCGGCGCGTGCTGCGCATGGCGTCGTTGCTCGACGAGAAGGATCGGTGGAGTGGGGGGCGCGCGGTGCTCGTGCAGACCGGCGACCAGCTGGACCGAGGCGACGGCGAGCGCGCCATCCTCGACCTGTTCGCGGCTCTGCGAAGCCAAGCGGAGGCCGTCGGGGGGCGCGTCGTCGCCCTCAACGGCAATCACGAGACGATGAACGTCCAAGGAGACTTTCGCTACGTGACGCCGGGAGGTCTGTCGGCCTTTCGAGGGGTGCAGGTCCGATCGCCGCTCGCCGCGAACGCCCCACCGCGGATGCGGGTGCGTGCGGAGGCCCTGCTGCCCGGCGGGCAGTACGCTCGCGAGCTTTCCCTTCGCGACGTGGTGGCGGTGGTGGGCGATAGCGTGTTCGCACACGGTGGAGTGCTGCCCGAGCACGTGGCGTATGGCATCGACCGCATCAACCGCGAGGTCCGGGGATGGATGGCGGGCAAGGGACCGATGCCGGCGGTGATCGCCAGTGAGCGCGCGCCGGTGTGGGTGCGGGACTATTCCCTGGAGCCCGTCGACGGGCCAACCTGCGAGCGACTTCGGCAGGTGCTGCGCCAGCTTTCCGTGCGGCGCATGGTGGTGGGCCACACCGTCCAGAAGGGCGGCATCACTTCGGGCTGCGAGGGGAGCGTCTACCGGATCGACGTAGGCCTTGCCGCCCACTACGGCCCGGGCCCACTCGAGGCGTTGGAAATCACCCCCGCGGGCGTTCGCATTCTCGGTCGCGCAGCAGGCGCGGGGCCTTGACGCGCGGCGAGGGCGGCTGGGCGCGAAGCCGGCCGCCACGCCCGGCGGCGGTTGCTCGGATCAGGACTGGCGCGAGTCGGCGGCCTCTCGTAGCAGCGACTCGCTGCGGCTGGTCCCGATGCGGGTGGCGCCGAGCGCGATCATTTGCAACGCGAGAGGCAGCGTACGGATGCCGCCGGCGGCCTTCACCTGGACGGACTCGGGCGTGTGCATCGCCATGAGTCGCACGTCGTGAGAGGTCGCCCCCGACGGGCCGAAGCCCGTCGATGTCTTCACCCAATCCACCTGCAGGTCGGAGCAGATTTCGCACAAGGCGATCTTGTGCGTGTCTTCGAGGTAGCAGTTCTCGAAAATGACCTTGAGCTTCTGTCCTCGGTCGTGGGTCACGTCCAAGACGGCCTGGATGTCGGCACGCACGTAGACGAAGTCCCGGCTCAGCACCTTGCCGATGTTCACCACCATGTCGAGCTCCGTCGCGCCATCCCCCAGCGCGAGCGCCGCTTCCCTTTCCTTGGCGCGTGTGCTCGTGGCTCCGTGTGGAAAGCCGATGGTGGTGCTTGGCTCGACGCCGCTGCCCTCGAGTAGCTGAACGCAGCGGGGCAAGGCGTGTGGCAAGATGCAGACACTGGCCACGGCGAGCCGGCGAGCGAGCAGGCACCCCGCCTCGAGCTCGGCGTCCGTCGACGTCGGCTGCAGCAGGGAGTGGTCGAGCATGCCGGCCAGCTTGTGAACGGGAATGTCATCCATGAGTACTTGTCGAAGAGTACCGACCCCCAAGGAATTTGCTAGACGCAGTGGACCCGCCCCCTCGCGAAACGGGTTCCCCAAAGTGGCCAGCGGCCCGCCTCCCGGGTCTGCGAGGCCAGTCTGGTTGCTGGGCCGTTGGCGGGTCGGGAGCTCGATCCACCCTGGGCAGAACGCGACGTCCCGGTGGCTCCGGGAGCCGTCGGCTGGGGGGGCTACGGTCGAAGAGGGTTGCGCTGCGCAGCAATCCCTCGATGTCCCCTTCCGCCAGGTGGTTGGTGAGCATCCCGCGCACTCCGCAGCTCCACGTGCCCGAGCCGGCCGTGGCCGATACGCCGCAGAAATACTCCGCGGCTCGCGAGCTTCGGCAAAACGGCCTGCATGCTGGCGTGCCCCCGAGCGTCGAGAATTGCCGCGCCTCCTTCGCCCATCAACCCGAGGAGCGCGGCGGGGCGGAGCAGACGGCGAGCGCGCCGCGCCAGTTCCTTCGCGCCAGCGCTCTCGCGATTCCACGCCGCTGGACGCCGGCTGGGTTTTTTCGCGCACCGTCGCCCATTACCCCTCTCGCAACGCCTGAACAGGCCGTCATGGTCACGGAGAAATGAATGTCGCCACGCTCATTGCGCTGGTGGCGGTAGCGATCGAACTCGTCCTGGGGGGGCTTGCCGTGGCGTTTGCTGCCGCTCCAGGTTGGAAGCACTTCCGAGTCTTCTCGTGGATTGCGTTCTCGTCCGCGGCGTACAGCGCGGGGGACGCGGCCCTTGCGAGCGGTGCCCTTGGGGATGGGTGGCTCTCCGCGGCTGCGCACGTCAAGCCTGCGCTCGGGCTGGCGCAGACGTCGCTCTGGCTGCGCTACGCGCTGATGCAATCCGGCGAGGAGCCGTCGCGAGCTCATCGGTTTCTGATGCGAGGGCTGTTCGCGGGGGCTGTCATTTGTCTCATCCCCGGCTCGGTCGTGACGGGAGCGGTCGCCCCGCAGAGCGTCGACTGGGCCGGGGTGACCTACCGCGTGCCCGAGGAAACTTGGTTTGGAGCTCTGGCGGCGGCGCTGGTGCCGCTCGTGCTGCTCGTGCCAGCCGCGCTGTTCTTCGAGAAGGCGCGCCAGGGCGTTCCGGGCTCGCGAGTTCACGTGGCCGGGTTCGTGGTCTTCTACGCGACGGTGACCAACGAGGTGTTGGTCGTCGCCGGGCTCTGGAATAACCTGTACCTCGTCGACTTGGGCCTGCTCGCGGTGGTGCTGCCCATCTGTGGGGAAATGATGTGTCGCGTTGCCGGTGACGCGAGTCGTTTGCAGCAGCTTTCCCGCTCGCTGTCGGGCGAGGTGGAGCAGCGAACGGCCGAGTTGGTGGAGGCGCGCAGTCGACTGCAGCGCACCGAGCGTTTGACGGCGCTGGGTCGCCTGAGCGCCAGCGTGGGTCACGAGATCAACAATCCGCTCTCCTACGTGATGGGCAACCTCGATTACGTCCGCGGTGAGCTCGAAGCCGAGCAGGCGCAAAAGCCCGAGCTGATGGAGGCGATTGGCGAAGCCATTTCGGGCGCGGAGCGCATACGCCGTATCGTGGGGGAGTTGCGCGTGTTCTCGCGTGGCTCTCGCGGCGACGAGGCGGAAGTGCTCGACGTGCGGAGGGTGCTCGACGCCTCGCTGAAGCTGGTCAAGTCGCAGCTCGAGTCGTGTGCGACGGTCGAGCGAAGCTACGAGCGTGTTCCCTGCGTGCGGGCGGACGCGACCAAGTTGAGCCAGGTCTTCGTCAACGTGCTGCTCAATGCAGCCCAGGCGATGAGCGGCGGTGGCGCTCCGCGAGGCACCGTCACGCTGCGCACGCGCGCCGCGGGCGAAGACCGAGTGCGGATCGAAATCCTCGACACCGGAAGCGGTTTCTCGCCGACGGATCGGACTCGGCTGTTCGAGCCATTTTATTCGACGAAGAAGCGGGACGAGGGGACCGGTCTGGGGTTGTTCATCTCGCTCGGCATCATCTCCTCGTTCGGGGGCACCATCGATCTGCGGCCGCGACGGGAGTGCGGGACTCGTGTGGTCATCGAGCTGCCGTCCTGCCTGGAGCGCGCTGCCCCCGAGAGCAATCGGCGGCCCCCGTCGAGCTCGCTCCGGGACCTGCGCCAGTTGCAGCGGCTGCTAATCGTCGACGATGACGTGCTCGTCAGCCGCTCGATAGCTCGCCAGCTGCGGGGCCACGAAGTGGAAATCGTCAGCAGCGGTGCAGCAGCCGTGCAGCGGTTGGATGACGAGGAAGCCGACTACGACTGGGTCTTGTGCGACTTGATGATGCCCGACATGACCGGCGTCGACGTATACGAGGCCGTGGTCGCTCGGCGCCCGCATCTCTCGCAGCGTTTCGTCTTCATCAGCGGAGGCGGTGCCTCCAACCGCTGTCGTCGCTTCATGGAGGAAAACGAGGATCGGGTTCTCGCGAAGCCGATTGCCCCGGAGGCGCTGGTCCAGCTGCTGCAAAGGCGGCAGCCGCTCGGGGCCGCCGTGATTTCCGCGTAGCTCCGCGTCTGGTCGAGAACCCTCGTGGCGAGCTGACCGCGGGGGCGATTCTTCGCCAGGCGGCTCAGGCTCGCTTGACGCACACCAGCAGGGCGGTGTCCAGGGCGTACAAGGGGTGGCTCGCGTCCCCTCCGGAGAGGTAGGGCAGCCTCGACAGGGCGCGGAGCTCGAGCCCCAGCGGCGCGAGCTCTCGTTGCCACAGCTGGCTAGCTGCGTCTTCCCAGCGCTGCCCGGGCACGTCGAGCTTTTCCAGTGGCGCGAGACAGCGGCCGCCGTGGTAGAAGAATGGGTCGAGCGGGAGGGGCACGGAGAGCAGGAGCTTGCCTCCGGGGCCGAGGTGCTCTGCCACCAGACGCAAGAGCGTCTTCGGCCTCTCGCAACGGTCGATCACGTTGCAGAGCGAGACGACCTCGTGCGGGGAGCGCAGCGGGTCGCCGGGCGCTCCGCTGCCGAGCGCGCCCCGCCAGCAGGCAAGGCCGCGCTTTCGCAGGCGCCGGGCCGCCATGCGGGAGACTTCCGTGCACTGCACGTGATCGACGAGCGCGGCGAGGCGCGTCACGACGTCGCCGGAGCCCGAGCCGACGTCCAACAGGCGCCCGCCCTCGAAGCGCCCCAAAAGCCGGTGCGCCTGCGCGGTGCTCAGCAGAAACACCGGGTGAATTTCGAGCAGGGCGTTGGTGTCGAAGTCGGAGAGAAAGAGCGTGAGCAGCCTCTTCAGCCAGAGCGCCGTCCGCGAGTAGCGGCGCCCCAGCGCGTGGGCGACGAACGCTTGCCCTTCGGCATCGAGCGTCAGCGGGACGAACTTCTCTGCGATCGATCCGAGCGCAGGCAGGTTCACCCGATAGCTCAGGCTGGCGCCTTGGTACTCGATTTCCTCCCCCGCGGTGGGGCCCGTCGGCTCGCAGTCGGCTGCGGAGGACGGCGTCACGAGGAGCAGTTTCGCGGAGTTTGGGTGGTTTCGAAAGCCCCGAGGCCCGGCCCCTGCCGGCTCGTCGCCCCCCTCGGCGCTCTTCGCTCGCAGCCCGGGGGCGTGCCAGGTCGGGCCGCGGCTGGCCCGCCACGGCTCGCGAGCCGTCCTCGCCCCCGCCGGGCCGCCCCGGCGGCCCACCCGTCACTCGACCGCGCGCGACGCCGGCGACCAACCCGGGCGGGCGCTAGTCGTCGAAGTAGTACAGCGCGGCGATGCTCGACGTGAAGATATCCCAAGGGTTGCCCGCCCCGCGGCCACCGAAGAACCACTGTGAGCTGCTCGTGTCCGCGTCCCCGATCGTCGTGCTCGTGCGGTCGTAGCTCAGCCCGACCGCGATACCCGCCTGCAGCGAGAGCTGGGGAATGCCGATGAAGCCGAAATGAACTTCCGCGCCCGCGCGCGCGCCGATCGAGAAGTGGAATCCCCGGATCACCGTGTCGTCGGGGTCGCCCTCGCGTGTGTTGCCGGCAAAGCCGATGTTGGTCTCGGGTACGACCTGAATGGTGAAGTGCTGGCTGTCCGCCATCACCAGGGGCAGCCCTCCGTGCAGGATCATCAGGGCTGGCTGCGGATTGTCCGTGGTCGTGTCTCCCATCGTCGTGCTGGCGCCCCCAAAAGAGAGGCCGACGCCCGCGTCGATGCCCATGGTCTCGCTCAGCCAGTAGCGCCCACCGAGGATCGCGGCGTCGACCGTTTCGTTTGGCTGAGCGACGTTGAACCGAATCCTCCCGACGCCCAGCACGCCGATCGCGAAGTTGCCGACGAACTGCGAGTGGTCGGTGCCGGCAACGGGCGCCTGGGCGAATGCGCTAGGGCTCCACAGCGCGGCACAGGCCGCCGCGGTGACGAAGATGCGTGCTTTCATGGCTCTCCCTTTCTGGTCGTGAGCGCCGCGGTGAGGGCGAGCGCCGCCCTCGCGACTGCCGGGCGCGGTGCAAACGGAAGTAGCAGAAAGTCCGAGCCCGGGAAAAAGAACGGACTTTGTTAAGGGGGAGGCGCAGCGGGCCCATGGCTTGTCGTGCCCGCCTCGGCCGTTGCCCGCCGCGCTTCCCGCCCTCGCCGCACGTTCGCGGCGCTTCCCCATCAGGCCCGGCGCTAGGGGCCCACGCGATGCCTCAATCCACGACGTGGAAACGAGCCTGCAGCAGGTCTTCGTCGCGGCTGGATCGACCCACCAGCACGGCGAATTCGCCCGCTTCGAGCCGCGGCTTGCTGTCGCGGCCGATGAAGCTGAGATCGTCGGGGCCGATTTGGAAGCGCACCGTCTTGCTCTCCCCCGCCTCGAGCGCCACACGCTCGAAACCGCGCAGCGATTTCACCGGCGTGCTCAGGGAGCTGTACACGTCGTTGATGTAGAGCTGGACGATCTCGGTGCCGGCGCGCTTGCCGACGTTTTTCACCGTCACCTGCGCTTGCAGGCTCTCCCCCCGCTTCAGCTCGCTCGCGGAAAGCTGAAGGTCCTCGTAGTCGTAGCGAGTATAGCTCAGGCCGTGGCCGAAGGCGTACAGCGGCTCGCTGCTGTAGCCAGTGTGGTTGTTGCCGTGCCAGCCGGGAATCTGTTGGTAGTAGACGGGCTGCTGCCCGAGATCGCGCGGAAAAGAGACGGTGAGCTTTCCGGAAGGGTTCGTCTCCCCGAACAGGATCTTGGCGATCGCCTCGCCGCCGCGCATGCCGGGGTTGAAGGCTTCGATGATGGCGTCGGCATTTTCGGCCACCCACTGGATACAAAGCGGCTTGCTGTTGATCAGAACCACGACCAGGGGCGTGCCGGTCGCCTTCACCGCCTCGAGCAAGGGCCTCTGGCCGCCCGTCAACGCCAGCTCGTAGCGGTCACACATTTCTCCGGTTTGATCGAGCACGTCGCCGACCACCACCACGGCCACGTCGGCGTCGCTTGCAATCTGCGCGGCGGTCCGAATCCGGCTCGTCGACTCATCCATCACCTCGGCGCCCCGCTCGTACTCGACGCCGATCGCACGCGATTGGGCCCGGCGCTGGATCCCGTCCAGCACCGTGACCACCGAGTCGCGCGGGTGGCCGCCCGTCTCGAAGGTGGCCTGTCCGCTGCCCGAGGACCAGTCGCCCAGCTGCGCCAGCGGGTCGTCGGCATTGGGGCCGAGCACGGCGATGTGGCGAATTTGATGCGACGTCAAGGGCAGCAGTGGCCCGCGACCTCCTCGAGGCGTATCGTTTTTCAGAAGCACCAGGCTCTGCTCCGCCGCCTCGAGCAGAGGGCTCCGGTGCGCCGCGCACCCCACGATTTCGTGCGCCTTGTCGAGGTCGGGGTAGCGCTTGTGGTCGAACAGGCCCAGCTCGAACTTCTGTAGCAGTACGCGGCGGCACGACCGGTCGATGTCTTCTCCGTCCAGTGTGCCGGCGCTCACGTGGTCGAGCGCGGCCTGGTAGAACTCGGGCGTGACCATGATCATGTCGTTGCCGGCGCGGACGGAATCGGGCACGGCAGCGGCTATCGAGGGGTAGAGGTGCTGCTCGGTGTGCGTTCGCCCGACATTGTTCCAGTCCGTGACGACGAAACCCGAAAACCCCCACTCCTCGCGCAGCACCTCGGTCAGCAGCCAGTGATTGGCGACGCAGGCGACGCCGTCGATGCACTGGTAGCCGGTCATGAAGGTGCGGCAGCCCGCGCGCACCATTTCCTCGAAGGGTGGGAGGAAGTAGGTGCGCAGTTTGCGCTCGGAAATCTCCGCCTCCGACGCGTCTCGCCCGCCCACCGTTTCGGAATACCCGGCGAAGTGCTTGGCGCAGGCCAGCACGCTGTCGGGCGAGGAGATGTCGTCTCCCTGATACCCCTGCACGAGGGCCGCACCGAGCTTGCCGATCAGGAAAGGGTCCTCGCCGAAGGTCTCGCCGACCCGGCCCCACCGCAGATCGCGCGTCAGGCACAGCACCGGCGAGAACGTCCAGGAAAGCCCGGTGCAGAGCATCTCCTTGGCCGTGATTCTGCCCATCTCGCGCAGCAGCTCCGGGTTGAACGAGCAGCTGAGCGCCAGCTGCGTCGGGAAAACGGAGGCGCCGGGCCAGAAGCCGTGCCCGTGGATGGCGTCGATGCCGAACAGGATTGGAATCCCCAGTCCGGTCTTCTCCGCGAGCTTCTGCAGCGCCACCGTCTTTTCCCCGAGAATGTGGAGAAAAGACCCGACGCGCCGCTCGAGCACCTGTTGCTCGGCATCTTTGCGGCCATCCGCCTGTACCAGCTGCCCGACCTTTTCCTGGAGGCTCATTCGGCTCATCAAGTCATCGGTTCGGCGCTGGGGGCTGAGCTCGGGGTCTCGGTAAGGCAGTCGGTCGGTCACAGGATACCTCGGCGCTCCGGCCGAGCGGTGCCGCGGGCGGGCTGCCCGTTCGTCGGCGGAGCTGCACACGGTTGCCAGAACAGTGGCGGCGTCGACAAGGCCTTTCGCCGGATACTTCTTCCCTTTGGCCGGAGAGTGCTAAAACCAGTCGATAAGTATGATGGCTTCGGGTGCAATCGACGGAGGCGATCCGCCGGCTTCGGGCGGCGGCGGGGCAGAGGCTGCGCCCCGCCGTCGGGCGAGGGCCTGCGCGTTGCTCATACGGCCGAGCGGGCGTGGTCGCCGCCCGTGGGGCTGCGGACTCTTCGGCGGCCTCACGGGAGCCAGCCCTGGGCCGGCATCGAAATCATTGGGAAGCGTTTTGGGATCTGGTGTGCTGAGAACGGTTCGCCCCGCTTGGAGGCAGGGCTCGAGGAAATCCGAGGTTCACTGCGAGACGAGCAGCGCCCAACGGCGCTCGTCGAAGCGCGGGCGAGCGAGCCCCCCCGCGCTTCTGGCGGTGCTGGCCGTGGCGGTCGCCTTCGGCTGCAGCAGCCGAGGCGAAGGAGGCGCGGGCTCGAGCGAGCCCGCCGAGCAGCCCGCGCCGAGCGCCGCGAAGCACCGCCCTACCCCCGAGGAAGTCGAGCAGAAGAGCACGGAAGATCCAGAGCCCTTGCAAACCCCCGTGCTGCGCCTCGTCGAAGGCCGAGGCGGGGAGAAGCAAGAGCGCTGGATCGAGCGGCGAGACATCGAAGACGCGGGCTACACCGTGTTGGATTTCGGTGACGACTGGACGCCGTTCATCTTCACCAATCAACACGGGGAAGATGGCCGCCTGCTGCCCAATCGCTATCGCCGGGTGTTTCTCGGGCTGGCGAACGACGAGCTCGACAGTGACGGCCGCCCCTTGCAAGAGGGCGAGAAGAACTACCTGGAGCTCTACGGCATCTTCCCGACCTTTTCGGTTCTCCGCGCGCGCGCCCTGTTGGACGAGACGCGCACCTGCGTGGTCGCGGAGGATCAACAGGCCATGCGTGCCGTCGAAAGCGTGCCCTTCGGTACTGCTTGGAAGATGCGACGAGATCGCGTTCGACAGCAGAAGGCCTTCGAATCCCTCGAGGCAAAGCGCCGCAAGGCGAAGGTGGCCAGCCTCGCAGAGCTCGCCGAGAAGGTGCCCAAGCTCGCGGGCGACATCGCGAGCTACCAGAAGTGGAAGGCGCGTCGGGAGGCGTTCTCAGCCGCCGAACGCCGCCTCGCTTGCGAAGGCTTTCTCGATCTGAAAGCCAAGGGGAAGCGGCGTCACGAGAAGGGCGTCTACGACGAGGCGCTGCGGATAGCGCTGCGCAGCTTTCAACAGAAGCACATGATCTACGAGGGTCACTCCCTCAGGCCCCGCACCCTGGCCGCGCTTGCGAGATCCACGCTGGAGAACGACTACGAGAGCTTTCGCCGCGTGTTTCGCGAGCGAATCATGGCTGCCGCCGATGTCATCGAAGATGGCTCGACGCACGGCAAGGGCAAGGCGCCGACCTATGTCGGCGCGGACGGCAAGACGCACGAGATGCCGAATCTCGCCGAGGAGCTCACCGAGCTGGGCCTGAAGCAGCTCGCGCTCACCTCACCCGAGGCCATGCTGGCCTTCTTCAAGCACCACCCGCCCGAGGTGCTCTCGAAGCTGCTGGTGGCCGCGAAGCTGCCCGAGCCGCCCGAGTACTACGGCTCCCACATGGATCTCTCCGTCGAGGTGGATCGCGGAGACGTCTACTACGACCCCCCATTCGACGAAAATGACCGGTGGCGTCACCAGGCGCGGTCACGCTTTCCGCACCTGACCCTGCTGGTCAACTACCGTGGGCAGCGTCTTCCGCTCGTTCGGTGGAGAACCACCATCGGGGGATGGCGCTCCGAGATGGCGAAGAACGGGTACGAGTACTACAAATACAAAGGCTCCGACGTCGGGGAGCGAGTGATGCGCAAGATCATCGCCGGGCCCGTGTGGATCGCCCCGGAGTCGACCCCGTTGCGAGCCATGGTGCAGTCGAAGAAGGTGCACGGCCGCTGGCAGGGCATGGTCAATTACGACGAGCTGGGGCCCGGCTACACCTCTGCGTACGGAGTGGTCGCCGGCTATTTCGTGATCCCGGGTGATGGGGAGGAAAAGCCGGACGTAGACCGCGGGATTCGCGCTCACGGCTCGTCGAATTATCTGTCCATCTACAGCAATTCGGGGTATTCGCACGGCTGCCACCGCTTGCCGAATCACCTGGCGGTGCGCCTCTACGATTTCGTGTTGCAGCATCGAACCATGAAGGTCCACGGAGATGACGCGATGGATTTTCATCGCCAGTTTCTCTGGAAAGATCACGTCTACGAGATGCGCATTCCCTCGCGTGGTTACGAGTTCGAGCTCGATCCACCGATGCCGCTGGAGGTCTTGGAGGGGCGCATTCGCGGCACGCTGCAGGAGCCAGTCGAGGGCTACGTGCAGAAGCCGGGGGTGCGCTACCCGCCGCCCTCGGAAGATCCCGAGGAGGATCTGCTCGACAGTGCCTCCGAGGGGGATATCGATGCAGTCACCGGGGCCAGCCAGCGAGCGGCGATGCGCCGAGCCAAACGAGAGCGTCTCAAGCGCGAGCAGGAGATAGGAATCCGTTGATGGGGAGTCGTCGCGTATCGCTTCGGTTGGCCCTGGCTTCGTGCTTTTTCGCGTTGTGCGCGTGTCGTGGCGCGGAGGATTCAGCGCCCCAGGCCGCGCCGGCGGACGCTCCCGCGGTTCAGACGCAGCGGGCGGCGGCCCAGCCGACGCCCCAAAGCCCGGGAGGCTCGGCACCGGACCCCTCCCCGGTGGTGCGCCCTGCCGCGTCCGCCGAGCGGCCTTCGGGGAAGCTGCCCGCTGCCGCGGCGCCCGGTGAGTTGGTCGCCTCGGCGACCGTGGCGTCTGTGGCGGCCCCCGCGCAGGCGCTTCGGGTCGAGCGGGGCGCCAGCGCCGCGGCGGCACGCGACGCCGGCGCCCCGCCCCCCGAGCTTTCGCCCACGGTCAAAGTCGTGCTGGCAACCTTGCCGCGCCTCTGGGTGAGCGTCCGGGAGGGGGGCAGGAGCTTGGGCTCGATCAAGCCCGGGGTGCCCCTCGTGCTGGAGCGCCCGCGAGACAGCGGCCCGATCGACATCGTGCTCCGCTCCAAGGGCTATCTTCCGGTGCACACCCGCGCCTACACGTTCACCGATAGCGAGCTCACCATCAAGATGACGAAGGCCGAAGAGAAGAGCACGTTGTACGGCTTCCGGGAGCCGCTCCCGGAGCCCGACGCGGGGGCGCCTGCCCCGGACTCGATTGGCCAGTAGGCCTAGCGGCTGGCCGCGAGCGGCTGGCGTGCGCCGGCAGAAAATGGCGCAAATCCCGTAGATCGGGCCGCCGGGCCTGGGGCGCGCAGCGGCGTGTTTCAACCCGGGGCTAGCCGATCTGCTGCCGGTTCGGGTTGCCAAGCGCCCCGCTCGCGAAGAGGCTCCCGGCCATGTCTCCGCTCTCGAGTTTCGCTCGGGCCTTCTGCCTTTTCCTGCGCTCCCCGGGGCGCCCCGCGCGGCGCCGCTCGGCGGTCCCGACCCGATCGGGGCCCAGACCGCCCCGCGCGGGTGAGCATCGCCGCGCAATGCCCCTTCCATGCCGCCGCCCGTCGCTTCTCGGCGCCCAGAGCTCGGCTCGGGCGGGCCGCGTCGCGGCGATGGTCGCGGTCAGCCTCGCGCTCGCGTTGGCGTGCCAATCGACGAGCCAGGTGGTGGCCAGCCACCCCGTGGTGTCGGCGGCCGTCTCCGAGGGTCCGCCGCTACCCGCCGACCCCGGTCTGGTGCAAGGCCGGCTCGACAACGGGCTGACGTATCTCTTGCGGCGTCATCCGGCGGCGGATGGGCGCGTGCATTTCGTGCTGGCGGCGGGCGTCGGCTCCGTGGGCGAGGGGGAGGAGGAGCGCGGCCTGTCGCACTTCGTGCAGCACATGGCATTTGCCGGCACGGAGCACTTTTCGGGCGCCAGCCTCTCGGCGCTGCTCGAGCGCGCCGGCCTCAAGCGCACGCCGGACGAGATCGCCACCACGTTCTACGATTCCACGATCTATCGCTTGAGCGTGCCGAAAGATGATACGGAGCTTCTCGGTCGAGCTCTCGACGTTCTTTCGGATTGGGCCAGCGCCGTACGGTTCCCTGCCGAGCGCGTCGAAACCGAGCGCCGCGTGCTGTTGCGGGAGCTGTCCGAACATCGCCGGGAGAGCGGAAGGCTGAGTCGGCAGCGCATGGATCTCCTCCTGAGGGGCTCGAGATTTGCCGAGCGCGACACGTTTGGCTCCCGCGAGGTCCTGCTCGCAGCGACGCCCGAGCAATTGCAGGCCTACTACGAGCGTTGGTACCGCCCGGACAACCTCGCTCTCGTGGTCGTGGGAGATCTGGATCCGGAAGCGGCGCGGGCCGCGATCGCCGCTCGTTTCGGCGCAGTGTCGGGGCCAGCCGTCCAGAAGCCACCCCGGTTCGCCGTGCCGGTCAAGCCGGGTACCGCGGTCGCGCTGCTGAGCGATGAAAAAGAAACGGGCTACGCCGTGGAAGTATCCATGCAGCGGCCGCCCACGTCGTTCGTCACCGAGGGGGACTACCGGCAGCGCCTGCGTTCGCAGCTCGTGACCGCGATGCTCGGCATGCGGCTACGTACCCAGGCTCAGGACCCCGCCTCCCCCTTCTCGCAGGCGGGGGCCGCGCTGCAGCCCGGGCTGCTGGGCGCCTTCGACCTCGTGCAGATTGTGGCGGAGACACGCGAGGGCCAACAGTACAACACCGTTCACGCCCTGCTCACCGAGTTCGAGCGCGTGGAGCGCGACGGATTTCTCGCGAGCGAGTTCGAGCGAACCCGGGCGGCCGTGCAACGCCGGCTCGACTACAATGCGACCACCGCGGCGAGCATCGACGCCGCACAGCTCGCGATGGACCTGGCCCAGAGCTACCTCACCGGCGAGGTCCCGATCGGGTCGGAGTTCGAGCGCGCCATCGGCGAGCGGCTACTCGCCGAGCTGACGCTCGCCGAGGTGAACCGGGACGCAGCGGCCTGGGTGGCGCAAAGCGCGCGCCACGTGATTGCCAGTGGCCCGGACGAAGAAACACTGCCGCAGCGGATGTCGCTGATCGGCGCCATCAACGAGACGGAGCGCTTGCCCGTCACCCCCTACGTGGATGTGGAGTCCGCCGGCGAGCTGATCGAGCAGCTCCCCAAGCCGGGCCGTATCGTGGAGCAACAGTTTCTCGAGCCCATCGGCACGCACGTTTGGAAGCTCGAGAACGGCGCGGTGGTGGTCTTCAAGCGCACGGATTTCGATCCGGGGCAGGTCTTCGAGCAGTCCGTCAGCGTCGGCGGCACCTCCACCGCCGAGGACCGCGACTTCGCCACGGCCCGCTACGCTCAGCAGGCGGTCAACGTGGGGGGCGTCGGTCAGCACGACGTGGCCGCTCTCACGCGGCTGCTTGCGAACAAGGTGCTGGTCGTCTCGCCGTGGATCGCCGAGCACGAAGAGGGGATTCGTGCGTCTGCCGCCACGCGCGACCTCGAGACGATGATGCAGCTCATGTACTTGTTCGTCACCGCACCCCGGCGCGACGACACCGCCTTCGAGGGCTTTCGCAAGCAGCTGCGCGAGAGTCTGCGCCAGCGCGAGCTCGACCCTGCGCTGGTGTTCTCGGACCGAATTGCGGCCGAGACCTTTACGCCTCCGCTTCGGCGCCTGGCTGCTCGACCGGAGGATGCCGACGCGCTCAATCTCTCCGTGGCCATGGAGTTCTACAAGCAACGGCTGGGTGACGTCTCCGATTTCACGTTCGTGTTCGTCGGCGATGTAGCGCCGGACGAGCTGCGCGCGCTGGTCGAGCGGTACATCGCGAGCATGCCGGGCACGGGTCGCAAGGATGCGTTCGTCGACCGGGAAGTCCTCCGCAAGCCCGGGACCCTCCACGTCCGCGTCGTGAAGGGGACCCAGGAGGATAGCCAGGTCGCCGTCACGTTTCACGGCGAGCAGCCGTGGTCACTTCAGTCGGAGGTCGACCTGCAGACCCTGCGAGCGCTGCTCGAGCTGCGGCTCTCGGCGGCGCTGCAGGGCAAGCTCTCGGAAGGCATCGCCGTCCAGGCGTGGTCCGTGACCCAGCGCCGCCCCACCGATGGCTACGCGATTGGGTATCAATTCAAGTGCAAGCCGAAAGAGGTGGAAACTCTGCGCAAGCTCGCCCTGCGCGTCGTGGCGGACCTCAAGCGCAATGGAGCCAGCGAAGCCGAAATCGTCAAGCTGCGCGCGCAGCGCATCCAGCAATACGACCGGGCATTTCTCAGCAACCAGTTCTGGCTGGAGTCGCTCGCACAGGCGTACAAGCACGGGGACGACCCAATGCAGATCATCGAGCTCGCCAGTGCGGAGAACCTCGTCACCAGCTCGCGCATCAAGCAGGCCGCCCGGCGGTACCTGCGCCTCGACCAGTACGTGGACGCACTGCTCTTGCCCGAGAAGAGCGCGCCCCAGCAGCAATGACCGGGGCGAGCCTTCGGCCGGGCCCGCGGGGCCGGTGTGGGCCCGGCCCGGCGCGGGCCGCACCTAGGGCCGCCCGACCTCGGGCACCGCACGCGGCTGCCGCCGGCTACTTCAGCGGCCTCAGGTAGTCGAATACCGCGTCCGCCAGGTCGCTCGCCGTCAGCGCGTAGGCAGGCTCGTTCGGCATCGCGTACGTGACGTCCGCGTCCACGTCCCCAAAGTCGATGCACTGCAGCTCGCCGAGCAGCCGGGAGAACACCGGGCGCGTCCAGAGCTCGTCTCTCGGAACCCGGCAGCACTCGGCAAGGGCGCGTTCCGTGCGGCTTCCGGCTCGCAGCAGGAAGGCCATGGTGACGGTCACGTAGCGCATCGAGTCGAGCGGCGTGCTGGAGTCCATCGAAGGCGTTCGGCGGGCCCCCTCGGCTTGCCTCAGCCCCCGGCACCACGCGTCGAAGTCGCGTCGCGCCTCCTCGGGGTCGTCCGCGTAGTCCCAACACCCATAATCCAAGCGATCGACGTTTTCTCGGAGCCAGCATGCGAGCTGCTGGGCCCGCCGTTGGCGCGCCGAGGCCCGCAGCACGCTTCGACGCGCCTGGCACAGCTCGGCGACCCGTAGCTGGGCCACGCGGCTCGCCGCCGTACGCACGGCGACCTCCAGCGCGAGCAGGCAATGTTGCAAGCGGCGGGCTCAGCCCCCGCCGCTCGACGAGGCGCGCCCGAAGGAGCCACTTCGGCTCGAGCCGCTCAGCGGCCCTCCCGCCTGGCTCTTGGCACCGTAGCGGGCGCCGAGCACGGAGCCCGCTGCCACGCCGGCGGCCGCCGTGGCGGCGACGGCCACGGAGGTGCGCCCGAGGCCTGGGCGAGCCGCGTTGGCGCCGGCGGCGCTCTTCGAGCCCGTGCTGGACGCGCTCGCGTAGGAAGTCGCGCGGCTCTGTGGCACGTACTTGCCCCCCTGGCCCATGCCGCGGGCCTGATGACGGGCCGCGGGCTTGCCCTTCGCATCCTCCGGGGGCCCGCCGCCGCCGCGGTAGTGCAGCCAGAAGCTGGAGTACCGGTGGTAGTAGCCACCATAGTGGTAGTAGAAACCGCCGCCGTCGACGCCGTAGGCCTCGACGATCTCGGCGTCCATCACGGGCTCGTTCTCGGCGCTCTCGGGCTGCTCCTCCTTGGGCACCGGCCGGAAGTCGGTGGCGGCAATGATGGCCATCTCCAGGCCGTGGTGCTCGTAGTCCACGAAATCCGCGTTGAGGTCGTCGAGCTCGAGGTGGTCGGCGACCGAAGGCACCACGTAGATGATGCGCCTGACGCCCAGCGCGTTCAGGTTGCCCGCCGTGGGCACGGCGGCCAGGTAGCGGTTGTCGAACTGCGTGCGTGCGTCGGCGTAGGGCAGCAAACGATTGCGATCCAGGATCAGCGCCATGGCAGCGTTGCCGGCTTTGCGCTGGCTCTCTTGCTTCTCGAACCACGGCCGATAGTAGAGTGCTGCCCCCAGCGTCATGTGCGCCGGGACGACGCCCCGGGGGTGGGGCCAGTTGTTGAAGTAGAAGACCGGGTCGAACCACTCGGCCAGCCCTGCCGCGTAGGCAACGCTCTGCGGGCCCGGGAGATCCACCACGACCATCAGCCCCTCGAGCTCGCTGCGGAAGGCGTTGCCGAGGCCCGCGCCCTGGAGGAAGGCCTCCTTCATCTCCGGGGTGAGCACGGGCACGAGCTTGTCCGCCAGCTGAGCCGAGGGCGAGTCCCCGGCGATTGGCTGCGAGGGCAGCGCGCTCGGCGCTAGAAACAGCGTACGAGCGTAGAGCGGCCGAAAGGGCTCGCTGTGCGGCTCCAGCGCCTCGGCCAGGCCCGCCAGCTTCGGGGGGCTGCCGTCGATCGCGCTGGCCTGGCCGCCCGCGAACGCGAGGTTCTCTTCCGGGGCTCCGAAACTCCATCCATGCAGGCGCTGCAGGTCGAGCGAGGCACGCTCCTCCTGCCTCCACTGCACTTGCTCGATCGCCTCGTCCCCCGTCTTGCAAGCAAACAGTGGTGCCGCTCCGCCCACTCCGAGGGAGATCAGCTTCTTCAGCGCCTGCCGCCGGGGCGCGGCGTCCGCCGCGTCCGCCATCGACTCTCTCCACCATTGCGCGCCCACGATACCGGGCTCTGCGACGCTCGACCGCCGCTTGAAACGCTCATCGGAACTCATTGCCTGCTCCCTCCCGGTTGACCCTCGACTCACGCGCCGTGCGCCGTGCGCCGTGCCCCGCTGCTCCCTGTCCTCATCTCGGCTCGTCTCTCAGGCGACGCAAGAAGTCCGGCTCGAAGATCCCGTCGACACGTATCGAGTAACGGAAGTACGGCGCTGCGGCAACCCCGTGGTAATCCGCATCGTTGAACCAATACGCTCGCGAGCAGACGTAGGTGCGAGTGCGACGAGCCTCGTCCCACAGAAACAAGCGCTTGTTGCCCGCCGGGCACAGAAGGATGAAGTGGTCCGGCTCGGGTTGGGCCCCGGGCTCCGCGTCGCGGTGAATGGTGCCGTGGTGGTAGGGGTCGAGGCCCATGACGTTGCAGCGGCCCATCTCGGAGAAGGGCAGGCTGCGGACCAGCTCGATGGTCTTCGGAAAGAAGTGCAGCGCCAGGCGGCTGAAGGCCTTGCCCTGCCCGGAGCTCTTCTCGTTCCAGTAGCGATTGGGCATCATCTCGAAGAAGACCTGCCAGGGGAAGTAGACCCCGAAGCGGTACTTCAAGAAGGACATCTGCCGCGGAGAAAGCTCGCGTTCGCCTTCCTCCCCGTAGAGAAAAGCCGCCTGCGGACCACCCCCCAGGTCGTCGTCCGCCAGCGCGACGAAGCGCTCCCGCTCGGCCTCCGTCATCGCGGCGAGCGCTTCCCCGTAGTCTCCGAAGGCGCCATCCGGCTGGGACGGTGGAGTGATGCCCATCGAGCGGTGTGAGCCCCCCGTGTAGGACACGGGAACGCAGGCCAGGCTCTCCGTGATCTCGCGGTGAACCTCCTGCAGCCCCGAGAGCTCCAGGAGGCGCTCGAGATCGACGAATGGCCTTCCCCATACGCCTCTGAGCCCACCAGGCTCTCTCTCGGCAGCCACCATCGCTCGAAGAAGCTCGTCTGAAGGTGTGACTTGCAAAGAAGGCGCCTACCAGCCGGCGCGAGCATAAGCCATGTGGCGCTCGCTTGCCAGATCCCCCCGCGTGGCGATCGTACGACGAGGGCACGGAGCGAGAATGAATCGCGCGCGCTGCGCGGCGAGGCACGTGCTCCGTCGTGCTCCGTTGTCACACATCAGCTAGCTCTCCGCGGTCGCCACGCGGCGACGACGACTCGGTTGCTTCTCCTCGGCGCTGCGAGCCCGGTGAACGCTTCGCTGCCCCCCGCGAGACAAATCCCTCGACAAGATGCCTTCGGCGGTCGAAGATCCCGAGCGAGTGGAGCGAGCGATGCTGAACACGACGGACGACACGCGCTTCATCGGCTACGAGCACTTCGCCCGTCGCGTCATCGAGCAGGGCGTGATCGAAGATCCCTGGTTCGAGGGGGCGCCTCGCCTGGGGGCGCACCCGTACGTGCTGAAGGCAACGCGCCTCGAAGCGCTGTACGCCGCCGTCGAGCGCGTGGGTAGTGTGTACCATGAACTCGTACGGCTGTGCCTCGACCGAGAAGATTGGCTGGATTCATTCTTCAACCTCATGCCGTGGCAGCGGGCGATGTGGGCTACGGCGGCGCCGCTCTGGCACGTGTTCGCCCGGGCAGACGTGTTCTTCACCCGCGAGGGCCTGGCCTTCACCGAGCTCAACAGCGATACGCCCACCGGGGCCCCCGAGGCGAGTGTGCTCGGGCAGCTCGTCGCGCCCGAGCACCCCACGACGATGGACCCGAACGCGCGTCTCGGGGAGCGCTATTGCGAAGCCGTGGAGCGCTTCGCCCAGGCCGTTCACCGAGGCCGCCCCGCGCCCCGCGCGCCGGGTCCCCCGTGCGTCGGCATCGTGTTTCCAACCGAGTACACCGAGGATCACTCCCTCGTCCGCCTGTACGCCGGGTGGTTCCACCAGCGGGGCTACCGAACGACGTACGGCTCACCCTTCAACCTTGCGCTCACGCCTCAGGGGCAGGCTTGTTTGTTCGACGTGCCGGTCGACATCTTGGTGCGCCACTACAAGACGGACTGGTGGGGGGAGCGCGCGAGCGCGTGGTTGGATGACGCGCTGCCCGACCGCGAGCCCTTGGTGCATGCCCTGACGGCCGCCTTCGAGAGCAGCCTTCGGGGGCAGACGGCCGTGGTCAATCCGTTCGGCGCCATCGTGCCTCAGAACAAGCGCTCGATGGCGCTGATGTGGGAGCGGATCGGCAGTTTCTCGGCCGCCTCGCAGGCAACCATTCGGAGCTTCATTCCGGTCACCTATCGCCTGGAGGTAATGCACGAAGAGCAGCTCTTCGCCGAGAAGGCGGACTGGGTGCTGAAGTCGGATTACGGTGCGGAGGGCGATGAGGTCATCCTGGGCCGCTATGTTCCCGACGCCGTCTGGAAGCAGAGCGTGCGCCTCGCGCGACCGGGCCACTGGGTCGCGCAGCGCTACTTCGATGCCGAGCGCAACGAGTTCGGGGAAACGGTCAACTACGGGGTTTTTCTCGCTGCGGGCCAGGCGTGCGGCGTCTTCGCCCGCTCGCAGCTCCACGCCACCGACGACCACGCGATCAGCGCTCCGGTGCTGGTTCGAGCCGGCTAGCGCTCTTGTTCGCAGCTCGCCAGCGCGGCCAGAGCAGGCGGTCGGCGCCCCCGCGCACGGCCGCGAGGGCCTCGGCCTGCCCCCGCCTCTCCGTGTGATTCAGGTGCGGCTGAAGCTGCGCCCATGCCGCGGGCTCGCGACGTGGCGGCGCAGCCGCTCGAGGAAGCTCGGTTCGAACACCCCGTCGACGCGAATCGAGTAGCGAAAAAAGGGCGCTGCTTCGACCCCGTGGTAGTCCATGTCGTTGAACCAGAAGACCTTCGCCGCCACTTGGGTATAGGAGCCACCTTCGTCGTCCGTGAGATAGAAGTGCTTGTCGCCGCGAGGGCTGAAGTTGATGCAGTGGCAGGCTTCGCGACGCGGATCCGGCTCGGTGTCTCGATGCAGGGTCGCGTGATCGTTCGGCTGAAGCCCGAAGAGCGTGCAGCGCCCCACCTCGGCCATCGGCAGACGGCGAATGAAGCGCAGCAGAAGCGGGAACGCCCGCTTGGCCGACTCGGTGAAATCCTTGTCTTCCCCCGAGTGTTTGTCTTCCCAGCGTCGGTTCGGCAACAGATCCACCATCACCTTCCAGGGGAAGTACACGCCGTGGCGCTGCTCCAGATAGAGCATCTGGCGGCGGCTGAGCGGGCGATCGGTCTCGTCGCCGAAGGCGCAGCGGCGGGCCCGGGAGGGGCTCATCGAGAGCGGGGGCTCCGCGAGGCCGAGCAGCCGCGAGAGCGAAGCGTCGTCCAGCGCTGCGATGACGTGGCCCAGGTCGCGGTACTCGTCGCCGACCACCCAGGGTGCGGCCACGCCCATCGATTTGAGGCTGCCGCCGGTGTAAGTGGTCTCCACGCTCGAAAGCCCGTAGCCGATCTCTTCGTCGATCTCGGTGAAGTCGGAGGTGTCGACGAACGGGGACAGATCGATGTACGGAAGCCCCCAGATGCCGCTCAGCCGTGCCACGAGCTCGCCCCCTCGTCGTCGGCGTCCGCGGTCGAGCCACGACGCGTGGGCAGCCAGTCGAGCAAGGCCTGGGAGACGCCGTGGCTGCGCAGCAGGTCGTCGTGGCCGAGAGCGCGGAGGTAGGCCGCGGCCACGAGCCGCTCGAAGGCGTGCACGCCGTCCTCGCTGGGCATGAAAACGTGGCGGCGCGCGCCGGGCATCGCGCGCTGCTGCCGCTCGCAGATCGTCGCGTCCTGCTCGTTGAGGGTCGCCCACAGGGTGACCATGGGCTCGTGCTCCACGCCGGCAGAGAGAGCACCCGGGTGAACGTAGATGTCGAACGTGATGGCCGTCCGGGCCGGCTCGGTGGGTTGCAGTTGGTAGGTCAGAAGGTAGTCCGGGTGCTGGCTCGTCAACAGCAGCGGCCAACAATATGCGTCGTACACGCGCCGCGCGTCGAGAGGGCCCGCGGCTCCCGGGGCGCCTTCGAGCAAAGGCCTTCCGCCGCGCCCGCCGCCCGGAGAAACCGTCTCGGCGCCTCCCGCGATATCCATCACGCCCGAGAGCCAGCCGCCGCGTTGAGAGCTCGAGGACTTTCGCCAGGGCGTCAGGGCCTCGAGCTCGGGGTGAATGCTCGGAAAGTGGTGGGACTCCAGAAAGTTCTCCGCGATCAGCTTCCAGTTCGCGGCCACCTCGTATTCGCTTCGAAAGGCGCGTACGAGGCGCGACAAGCTGAGCCGCCGCAGGGGCTCGGGAAGGTCCCGCAGCAAGGGTTGGAAGCTCGCCGGCCGCCGTGCGCGGCTCGCGAACAAGAGGCCGCGCAGCTCCTCGATGGCCATGGGCCGGAGGTCCACGGAGCAGGGCGGCGCTCGCCAGCCCGCGTCGGTCGGCGTGGCGCGCAGCTCGCCTTCGAGGGAGAACGCCCAACCGTGATACGGACACACCACCTCGCGGCAGCGCCCGGAGCCGTGCTCGAAGAGCGGGGTGCCGCGATGTGGACAGGCGTTGTGAAACGCTCGTACCTCACTGTCGCTTCCGCGCAGCACGATCGCGCCGGCCGCCCCCACCGGGGCGAGCAGCCAGCTGCCGGTGTTGGGCACGTCGTCGCTTCGGCAGGCGAGAAGCCAGGCTGGCTGCAGCACGCGCTCCTGCTCGAAGTCGAACACGGCGGGGTGAAAGTAAGCGGCCGGAGGCAGGCCGCGCGCTCGCTCCAAAGGTGCGAGCGTGTCACACAAGCCGGCGCGGAAACACGGAGAGTCGAGCACGGTGGGCCGACAAGAGTCATCGCCTTGCGCTGATTCGTCAACCAACCTTTGGCTCGCAGGGCCGCGTCGGCGCGGCGTGCCGCAGCGCGGGCGCGGGGTTTTTTGGCCGCCGCGCCCCCCGCGGCTGCTACTGTCCGAGCCGTGGAAGCGGGTACGAAGGCATTCTGGGCGGTCGTGCTCGGCCTGCTTTGCGCCTCGGCGTTCTTCGGCACGAGCGCCGAGCAGCGGCGCCGCGCCGTGCAGCGCGGCGAGAGCGGCACGGAGCTGTCGAGCGGCGACGAAGTGCGCCTCGCCCAGGTGGTCGATGGGGACACGCTGCTCGTCGATACGGCGGGAGGCAAGCGCGCGGCGATTCGGCTGCTCGGAATCAAGGCGTTCGACGACGGAGTCGAAAAGGCGACGGGAGGTGAGCGGATCGATCGAGCCGCTCGGGCGCGGCTCCAGAGGCTGTTCGAGGGTCACGTCGCTCGGGTGCAGTTGAGCACCCCGCCCAAGGACCGGCACGGGCGCTTCCTGGCGCAACTTTTCGTGGCGGACGAGGATGTAGCGCTGGCGCTGCTGCGGGAAGGGCTCGTCCTCGTCTACGCAGTCTACCCTTTCGAGAACATGGGCGAGTACTTCGCCGGGCAGGAGCTCGCGCGTGCGCAGGGGCGTGGGCTGTGGCGGGACCCGGAGCACGCCGAGCGGGCGAACCGCCTGTTGGGGCAGTGGCAGGAGCAATCGAAGTGATCTCCTGGTTCTTCGCACGGGTGCTCAGGAGGGCCGTGCTGCACCCGCCGGAGGTGCTTCGGCTGAGCCTCTTGTGCGTTGCCGTGCTCAGCTTCGGCGCGACGGGCTTTCTCTACTTCGAGCTGCGGCAGAGCCCCCAGCTGACCTGGACGGATGCGATCTGGTACTCCATCGTGACGATCACCACGGTGGGCTACGGCGATCTGTCGCCGGTCACGTTGGGCGGCCGCTACGTGGTGGCGTTGCCGCTGATGTTCTTCGGCATCGGGCTACTCGGCTACGTGTTATCCCTCGCGGCGGGGGCCCTCGTACAGGCGAAACAACAGGAGAAGCAAGGGTTGGGCAAGTTCTCGTGCAAGGATCACCTCGTGATCTTCAACTTTCCTTCGGCGGACAAGGTTCTGCGTGTCGTGGAGGAGCTCAAGGCCGATTCGAAGTTCGCCGCCAAGGCGCGGGAAATCATCGTGGTCGACGAGTCGCTCGATTTGCTCCCCGCCGAGCTGGATGCCCTCGGGCTGCGCTACGTGCGCGGCGCGCCCGCGCGGGACGATACACTCACCCGCTGCAACGTGGACGAGGCCGCCTATGCGCTGGTGCTCTCCATGCGAATGAACGAGTCTTTCTCCGACGCTCTGAACGTCACCATCGCCCTGGCCATCGAGGCTCGTGCGCCCCACGTCACGACGGTGGTCGAGTGTGTGGACGCCTCCGTCGAGGAGCTGCTCGAGAAGGCGGGCTGCGACGGGATCTCCTGCACTTCGCGGCTCGACGCGCATTTTCTCACGCAGGAGCTGCTCGACCCTGGCGCGGGGGACGTGATCGCGCAGCTGACGAGCAACCTCAGCGGGCAACAGGTCTACATCACCGAGCTGGCCGCCGTGCCGGCCAGCTACGGAGAGGCGCAGCGCGCCTGCCAGGAGAAGGGGCATCTGAGCATCGGGCTGCGTCGCAACCGCGAGGTCTCGCTCAACCCCGCCGCGAGCACGCCGCTGGCTCGGGGCGATTGCATCATCACCATCGGGCCGTCCCGGGCGACGTTCTGAACGGTCGGCGCCGCCGTGGCGGCTTGCGCGCCCCGCCTGCGCGGGTCCTCCGGTGCCCCGGTGGCGGTTGACGAGCTGCTTGCTTCGGTAGCTCGAAAAAACGAGGAATCAGCCCTCCGAGCGGGCCGGCGCTCCACTGCTCGCAGGGCTGTCGCGTCGCCCCAGGTAGCGCGACGCCTCCTCGGCCGCACGCAAGCCCGAGAGGTATGCCCCGTGAACCGTGGAGAAGTGCGCCACGGAGGTGGCCTCGCCGGCGAAGAACAGCGGCCCCACCGCAATCGCCAGCTGCTCTCGGGCGAAGGCTCGCCCGGGCAGGGCGGCCGAGTAGGAGCCGCCCGTCCACGGGCTTTTGGTCCATTGCGTCACGCGCGTGCGGACCAGCTTGCGGCTTTGCAGAGCGCGTTCGCCAACCACCTTGGAAAGCAGCTTCATCGCCGCGCCCACGGCGCGTTCGGGCGGTAACTTGCAGAGCGCCAGGCAGTGCGAGCCGGACAGGTTGGCGATCACCGTGGGGGGGCTTCTGCGCAGGAAGCGGAAGGTCATGGTCGAAGGCGCCGCGGGCGCGTAGGCCGTCAGAAAGTCCTCCTCGAAGTCGAAGGGCGCTCCTTCGAACTGCAGCACGATCTTCTCGTTGGCGCCGAGCGGAAGGTCCGCCGCGGCGCGCAGCTTGGCTTCCGGCAGGGGAGGGAAGAAGAGCGGCGCCTGGCGAGCGAGGGCGGGCGTGGGGAGGGTGATGATGGCGGCGGGGGCCGCGACCGTGCCCTTCGGGGTGGCGAGGCGCACGCCGCGAGGGCCCCAAGTGACGGCGCGCACCGGCGCGGAGAGCAAGACGGGCAGCCCTCGGGCGAAGCGCGAGACGAGGGTGCCCAGGCCGCCGGTCACGGGAAAATCGCGCTCCGTTTCTTGGTAGCGGGCGAAATCGAGCGAGGAGGCGAGCTCGGGCTCGACGCCGCTGACGCCGGCGATGTAGTGGACCAGCCGCGGCCACCAGGGGGACTCGCGCTCGGCGGCGAGCAAGGACGCGACGGAGAAATCGCCGGTGCCGGGCTCGTCCACGCGCTCCAGGGCCCGCTTGAAGAAGGCGACGCGTTCGCGCTGGGTTTCCGGGCTCTCGAAGCCGCAGCCGAGGTGGTCCGTGCTGCGCAACGGGCCCGCCTCTCGGTAGGGTACGGAGAGCTCCCGGGCCAGTGGAACGAGGGGGTTTTCGTCGGCGGAGTGCAGCCAGTGCCCACCGAGATCGAGGGGGAAGCCGAAGCCATCGTCCGTGTGGGCTCGCCCCCCGACGCGCTCCCGAGCTTCGAGCACCAGCACCCGAAGCCCGAACGACAGGGCGGCTTTGGCTGCGCTCAGCCCCGCCATGCCCGCCCCCAGGATGGCGAGGTCGACGGCCCCGCCCGCAGCCCCGCCGGCGTCGCCGCCCTCGTCACTGCCGACTTCGGAGGGAGGAGTGGCCGTGACGATCATGCCCCGAGGGTGGGAGAGAGCGCGTCGGTGAGCAAGACATTTGACGTGCGTTTCGGCATTGCGACAAACTCTCGTATGGTCCCGCATGGGCGCCCCCCGTTTCTTTGGCCGCGCGGCGCTCCGCCCGGGTCGCGCGCGTCGCGACACCGGCCTGCTCCCGCGGAGCGTGCTCCGGGGTCGTCGAGGCAGCAGCGCGGCCCCGGGCAGCGGGCGCCGTGGACCAAGGCCTTGGCTCGCCACCTGGCGCTGCGTTTTCCGGAGGCTCTTCCCGGTGGCACCTGCCGGCAGTGGCTGCGGCGCGTCTACGACGCGCGGCCCGATTGGAATGCCGATTTCGGCGGAGAGCAGTTTTCCCTCGGGCGCGCGTGGTACACGCACTGCGAAACGGGCCAGTCCGACGCCTATTTTCACCGCGCCGCCCCGTCGAATGCGCTGCTCGACCGCCAGCTGCCGGACATGAAGCCGTGGCTCTTCGGCTGGTTGAGCGGGCTCGTCCAGGGGCATGTCGAGCAGAGGCCGGGCTGGTGCGGACCCGGCGTGCACGTCTTTCCGGCAGGCGAGAAGGTGGCTCGCGAGGGCGGGGTGGTGCACTACGACGTGGAGGGGCTACCCCACGAGCACCTGCGCCGGGGCAAGCCAGCCCTGAGCTTGGTGCTGATGCTGCAGCCGCCAGAGAGCGGCGGGGGCCTGCGGGTGTGGGACCAGCGCTTCACGCTGGAAGACGGGCAGGAGGTTGCCGAGCCGGGGTGCCGGCAGCGCCTTCTGGGCTACGAAGCCGGTACTCTGATCGTGCAGGACAGCTATCGCTTGCATCAAATTCAGCCGTTCGGCGGGCAAGTGGATCGGGTCTCGGTCACGTGCATGGCGGCCGAGGTGGACCCCGGCTACTGGCAGGTCTGGTTCTGAGCCCGCATCGCGCGGCCGAGCCGTTCGCTTTCCGCACGGGGTCGTGAAAGGTGGGTAGAGCCAGGCTGCGGCGGGGGGCGCTGCGGCGACGCGTGCGCTGCGGCGACGCGCGGGCTCGAGGTTGCAATCGGCGCGCGCCGGCGCAAATCTCCCCGGCAGTGCTCGATCATCTGCTCGCTTCTCGCCTCGGTCCCCGCGTCACCCCGCCGAGAAACCAGAGAGGGCTCGCCGGTTGCGCTTGCTTCGTCGCGCTGCTCTTCGCTCTCCCGGGCTGCACCATGCTCCACTTCGTGGGGCAGGCCGTTTCGGGCCACATGGAAATGGCGGCGGCCGCCCGCCCCATCCCCGAGGTGATCGCCGATCCCAGCACTCCACCCCGGACGCGCAAGCTGCTCGGCAGCGTGGAGGACGTGCGGCGCTTCGCCCGGGCCAACGGGCTGCGCGTCAGCGGCAACTACGAGTACTACGTCGAGCTGGACCGCAAGTACCCCATCTGGTTCGTCAATGCGAGCCACCCGCTGCGCTTTCAGCCCCGGACCTTTCGCTTTCCCATCATCGGCAGCTTTCCCGGGCTTTCATGGTTCTCGGAGAAGGACGCCAAGGATTTTGCCAGCGAGCTGGAGCGGCAGGGCTGGGACGTCAACGTGCGCGGCGTCAGCGCATTTTCCACGGGTGGGTGGTTCGATGATCCCATCGTGTGGAGCATGCTGACGAATCGATCGACGGCCGTCGTGCGGCTGGTCAACGTGGTGTTGCACGAGTCGGTTCACGCCACCGTGCTGATCAAGAACCAGCAATACTTCAACGAGAGCCTCGCCAGCTTCGTCGCCAACACCATGACGGGGCAGTACCTTCAGCGGCGCACGGGGGAAGAAATGCCGGCCGCGCTCTTGGCTTCGCTCAAGGGTCGGGCACGCGGCCGCGCCTACGCCAAAATATACAATCAAGCGTACCAGGCGCTGGACGAGGTGTACAAGAGCTCGCTCCCAGTCGAAGAAAAGCTCGAGCGCAAGGCAGCCATCATCGTGCGGCTTCGAGAGCGTCTGCATCTGAAGGGAACGGTGAACAACGCGACCCTGATCGGGTTTCGTCTCTACCAGGTCGCCAAGGACGATTTCTCCGCTCTGTACGAAGCCTGCGGCTACAGCTGGCGGCGCTTTCTCACGGCCGTTTCGACGATCCCCGAGGAGACCTTCGGCCAGGAGCAGCGAGCGGATTTCGGCCCCGTCGTGGACGCGATCACCCGTCGCGGCTGCCCCTCCGAGCTGTTTCCCATCGATCCGCTCGATAGCAACGTGCACTGGTGGCGTTCGAAGCAGCGCCGCCGGTTGGCGAAGATCTGGGGTCGCACACCGTAAGCCCTGAGCGCCCGCGAACGCGGGAGGCGGCCGGGGAGCGCGGAGTCGGCGAGCCGCGCGCGTCCGCGCCGGTCCGCACCGGTAGGCGCGACGGCTGGGATCGCACCAGCACTCCGCTCGCGCCGAGCCGTCCGCCTTGCCTCCGGATCTTTTCAAGACCCCAGGAATCGCCCGAAGGTCGCGGTCGAGTCGTTTGACCCGGGCCGCGTCGTCTGAGGACACTGGGCTGCCCGCCATCGTTTTCTCTCTGCCGCGCGCCCTCGGGCCATCCGGCAAGCGAACGCTTTCCCCTGGAGGACTCCCCTTTGTCTACTCATCCCATCTCCGCGCTCGCTTCTCGGCTCCGGACACGCCCCGCCTTCGCCCGTGTATGCTGCGCAGCGTTCCTGTTTTCCTGCGGCAGCGGCTCGGATGAGCCAGCAGCACCCGGAGTGCCCCCCGGCTCGGGCGTCGCTGCCGGCGGCGGATCGGCTCCCCCTTCGGGCGGCTCGAGTGCGGCGCCGGCCGCCCCCGCGCCAGACGCGGCTTCTGGGGCTGCCGCAGAGGGCCCGCGGCAGAGCGCACCGCTTGCCGATTCCACGTCGCCCGTGGGCGAGGGGTCCGCCGCGGAAGGCCCCTCGAGCCCGGAGCAGCCGCCCGAGGCCCAGCCCCCCGTCACCGGGCCGGTGCGAGGCCTCGGCCCGGAGATCGCAGGGAACGTGGAGGAGCTGCTCGCGCTCTCCGCGCGCTTTTACGGCGCGCAGCGCAGCGGGGAGGGCAACAACTGGCTGCTGGGTGGGCAGAGCTGCCACATGAACGACGGGGAGGCGATCGGGGCCGATCTGAGCGGCGGCTGGTACGATGCCGGGGACCACGTGAAGGTGACGCTCAGCATGGCGTACGCCGCGTACCTCATGCTCAAGGGCTACGATGCCTACGCCGAGGCTTTTCCAGACAGCTACGGCCCACGCTACGAGCCGGGCCCCAACGGCGTGCCCGACGTGCTCGACGAGGTGCGCTACGCGACGGATTACTTCGTCAAGGCGCACATCAGTGAAAACGAGCTCGTCGCCATGGTGGGAACCACGGGGCCGGACCACAGCACGTGGTCGACGTGCCTCGAGCAGGAGGGGCTACCGGAACAGAATGGAGGGCGCCCGCGCCGCGTGAATCTGGACTCGAACGCCGACGTGGCCGGCCTCACTGCCGGCGCCCTCGCCGCAATGGCCCGCCTGTATCAGCCGTTCGACGCACGACTGTCGGAAAGCTACCTGAGCCACGCGCGCCAAATCTTCGAGATTGCGCGGGCCAACCAGAGCGGCTCCAACCCGGGCCTGTACGGCCAGCGCGGGACGGCCTGGCAAGACGAAATGTTCGTCGGAGCGGCGGAGATGTTCGTCGCCACCGGAGAGGATTCCTACCTGCGCGAGGCCCTCACGCTCAACGACCAGCTCGAGAACCACGGCTGGGCCCCGAATTTCAGCCAGGCTTCGGATTTTGCGCGCCACAGTCTGTACGAGGCGGGCCAAGCCGAAGCGGTGGCGGAGTATTGGAGCCTCGACGTGGCCAACTACGCCGCGCAGGTGGGCGACGACGAGTTCACTTCCGGGATGGTCTTCTTCGATGACTGGGGCAGCCTGCGCTACGCCTCCGGCGCTTCGCTCTCGGCGGCGCTCTACTACGAGGTGACACGAGACGAGGCCGCTCGGGATCTGGCCATCTCCCAGTTGAACTACATCATGGGCAGCAACTCCTACGGACGTTCTTTCGTGGTCGGCTTCGGTCAGAACCCGCCCCAACAGCCTCACCATCGCAACGCGCAAGGCACCGGGAACATCGATCAGTTGCCATTTCAGCACGTGCTCAGTGGCGCCCTGGTCGGCGGCCCCTCGCGCACGGGGGTGGGTGTCACGTCGCCGGGCTACGCCGACGACGTGAACGACTATGTCAGCAACGAGGTCGCGCTCGACTACAATGCCGGCCTGGTAGGCCTGGCTGCTTTTGGAACACTGGAGCAACGGGCTCGAGCGCAGTAGTCGCGGGTTTCGAGGCGCGTCTCGTTCGCCGCTCTGCCGGCGTTGGCGGGCAGCGGCAGCGGGCGCCGAAACGCTCGAGCCTCGCGGCGAGGCCGTGCGGGCATTCGCTGCCGCCGGCGGTGCCGCCCCGCCCGAGCGGCGGCCCTCCCCGTGGGCTCTTCTGGTCGGCGGCCTCACCACCGTGGCTCCTCCACTTCACCGCGATCTCCTCGGCGGCTTCACCACTTTTGGGGCTGTCCGGGTGGCGTTCGTGGATCTGGTGCAGATGCGGTGCCGATCCTTTCGCCCCGCCGTCCGGGTTGTTGCGCGGGTGATTCTGGCGAAACCACGTCCGGCGGCCCACACCGCGATCCGTTGTGCAATAATTGGGGGACTCATGGCTGATCGAATGGCTCTGGATACGAACGCCGCGGCAGGCCGCGTGCGGCAAGCGGCGGCGGCAGTGCGATCCCGAAGCTCGCGTCTCCGCGCGCTGCGCATTTGCGGTCGGGTCGCTTCCCGTCCGGCGGTCGGGCGCCGCTGGCTCGCGGGCTTCGCGCTGCTGGCTTGGGCGTGCGGCAGTGGGGGGTCGGGGGGCGGTGAGCCCGGAGTCGGAGCGGGCGGCGAAGGGAGCGGCGAAGGGCCGGGCGCGACGAGCACCTTCACGGCCGGCGACGAGACGCGTGTCGTGCGGCTCACCCACCGCCAATACGAAAACACCGTGCTGGATCTGCTCGGCGTCGAAGAGACCCCTGCCAGCGAGTTTGCGCCCGATTCCCTCGCCGGGTTTCCGTTCGACACCAGCGGCGCCCTCGAAGTCGACCAGCGGCTGGGCCCGCAGTACCGGCGCGCGGCCGAGCAGCTCGCGGAGCTGGTCGTGGGGGATGAAGAGCTGCTGTCGGCCCTGCTGCCCTGCGATGCGGCGGAGGTCGGCTGCTCCACGGAGTTCATCGCCCAGTTCGGGGAGCGAGCCTTCCGGCGGCCGCTCCGTGAGGAGGAGCGCATGCGCCTCGCGAGCCTGTTCGCTGCCGGTCCCGAGCTCGTGGCGAGTGGGGACGATTTTTCGGACGGCGTCCGGGTCACCCTCGAAGCCGTGTTGCAGTCTCCCCAGTTCCTGTACCGCACGGAGACGAGCCAGGCCGCGGTCGTGGAAGGGCGGCAGTGGCTGAGCGGCTGGGAAGTGGCTTCGCGGCTCTCCTACTTCCTGTGGGACTCCATGCCGGACGAGGCCTTGTTCGAGCGGGCGCGGCAGGGGCAGCTGGCCAGTGAGGACGGGGTGGTCGAAGAGGCGGCGCGCATGCTGGCCGATCCCCGCGCCGTGGAGAAGCTGGTCTCGCTGCACGAGCAGAGCTGGCAGTACGGCCGCATCTCGAGCATCGCGCCGAATCGCGACGTCTACCCCGAGGCGCCGCCGGACATGGTCGAGCGCGTGCAGCGCTCCACGAGCGCCTTCTACCGAGACGTGGTGGAGAGCGACGGGGGGCTGTACGAGTTCTTCAACGCCGCCTACGCCTACGTGGACTCGGCTCTCGCGCCCATCTTCGGCGTGGAGGTGGAAGGCGAAGAGCTCGTGCGGATCGAGTTCGATCCCGCCGAGCGCAAGGGTTTTCTGATGCAGCCCGGCTTTCTGGCGGCCAACGCCTATGCCGTCAAGCCCGACTCCATCCATCGCGGGTTGTTCGTGATCCGCGACGTGCTGTGCCGCACCATCCCGGATCCGCCGCCCGGAGCGCAGGGCACCCCGCCGCCCGAAACGGATCAGCCGATCATCACCAATCGAGACGAGGTGGCGCTGCTCACCAGCCGGGACCTCTGCCAGAACTGTCACTCGCAGATCAACCCCCCGGGTTTCGCCTTCGAGGGCTTCGACGCCATCGGGCGAATTCGCACCGAGGACAACGGCGCGCCGGTGGACACGACCGGAGAGATGCGGCTGGACGGTGAGGCGCTTTCCTTCGCCGGACCCCACGAGCTGGTCGAAGCGCTGGCGCAGAGCGAGGAGGCGCGGGCGTGCTACGCGCAGCGCTGGCTCGAGTTCGCCCAGGGGCGCGAGCTGGGCGAGGAGGACGAAATCGTGCGTGATCGGCTCTCGAGGGACTCGATTCGCATCTCCGAAATCGTGGCGGAGGTGGTCAAGGCGCGCGCCTTCCGCTCGCGCGACGCCAAAAGCCCCACGAGCGACAGCGAGGTCAATCCATGAGTCGAACGAAACGAATGGCCTTCACTCGCAGGCGCATGCTCACCGGGTTCGGCGGCGTGGTGGTCGGCCTGCCATTCCTCGAGGCGCTTGCGCCGCGGGTGGCGCGTGGTCAATCCGCGCCCACGACCAAGCGCTTCGGCGTCTTCTTCTGCTGCAACGGGGTGAACATGGAGCGCTGGTTTCCCGCGGGAGACTACGGCCCCCTCAGCGCGCAGATGCTCGAAGGGACCGCCAACGAGGCCCTTTCGCCGCTGAGCAGCAAGCTCCTGTTTCCCCGGGGCATCCACATGAGCCCGCGCGGGTTCCAGCACGACACGCCGCCTCCCGGCACCGGCGGGGACGACCATGGCAAAGGCATGGCGCACAAGCTCACCGCGCAGTTCGCGGACGAGGACGATTGGCTCGCGCTCGGGCCGAGCATCGACCACGTGCTGGCCGCGCAGATCAACCCCGGAGAGCCGGGCGCCCGCCGGCCTCCGCTCAACCTCATGGCCGGGCGCACCTCGGGCTACCGGGGGCTGGACTACATTTCCTATCGCGGTGCTCGTCAGCCCGTGCAGGCCATCAACAATCCGTGGAATGCCTACTCGGAGCTGATCCGCCTCAACGGGGCGGGGGAGGGGGCGCCGGACTCGGCCGAGGCGGCCGCGCGCATCTCGCTGCGGCGCCAGAGCGTGCTCGACTTGGTGCGCGACCAGTTCGAGGATCTCAAGCGCGCGGGCCTCAGCCTCGATGATCAGCGCAAGCTCGATGCGCACTTCACCACCGTGCGATCCATCGAGGTGCAGGCGAGCCAGGGCAGCTTCTCTTGCAACGATCCGGTGCTCCTTCAGGCCGTCTCGCAGTTCGAGGGGTCGGATCGCGTCCAGCAGGACAGCGCGTACCCGAGCGTGGCCGATCTTCAGGTGGACATCATGGCGTTGGCGCTGGCGTGTGACTTCACGCGCGTTGCCACGATGCAGTTCGACCGGGGCGCGGGCGGGCCGATTTTTACCTGGGATGGCATGCAGCATCAGTACAACCACCACGCGCTTTCGCATGGCAAGAATGACGGCGGCTGTTTCGACAACAACTCCGGCGCCCAGTGCCGAGACGTGGAGGGCTATCAGCAAATGCTGTTCGACATCGACGTGTGGCACCAGAATCGGTTCGTCCGCCTGCTCTCCCGCCTCGACAGCTACAAGGAGGCCGAGGAGCGGAGCGTGCTGGACAATTCCGTGATCCTCTACACGAACGAGCTCACGGACGGTCGCGAGCACAACTACCTCGATCAGCCCTACATTCTCGCGGGCAGCGCTGGGGGGTACTTCAAGCAGGGCGAGTACGTCGCGATCGGCAACCCGAGCCAGCCCCGGGATTGGGAGGCTGCGCCTCACAATCGCCTGCTCAACACCCTGGTCAACGCGATGGGGATCGAGTCGGATTGGTTCGGGGTCGCCGAGGGGGAGGGGGGCACCACCATGCAGCGCGGGATCTACGAAGCACTGCTCGCCTGAGGCCGGCCCTGCGGGGGCCCGTCGCGAGCCAGAGCGCGCCCGGTTCTTCGCGAGCCCGGCGCGGGCTGAGCGAGCGTCCTCCCGATCGCAGCCGCATGGGCTTGGCACGGGAGCCGGCGCGCGCCGCCTGGGGACATGCCCCGGCTTGGGCCCGACGCCGCGAGGGCCTGCCGCCGCGCGCGCCCCCCGCAACCACGGCTGTGCTCGTCGGAGCTTTTCTCCCTGCGTTGGCAGCCACTCGTCGGCGGCCGGGCTGGCCCGAGGTCGCTTGCGCCGCCGAGCGGTGGCTTCGGGCGCTGCGCGATGGCCGCGGGCCGCCGGCGATCTTTTCGCCCCGCTGGCCACTTTCCCACCGGTGGGGCCGTCCAGGCGGCGCTCGGCGGCACTCCGCCGAACTGCGGTGTAGCCGAACGCAGAGGTCGTTCGGTATAGGGGGTGCATGGCGGCGAAGCTGCGTTTGGGCATGATCGGGACGGGGGTCGCTGCGCGCGAGCTGTATTTGCCGGCGCTTCGGGCGGTGCAATCGAAGGTCGAGGTCGTGGCTTGCACCAACCGCACTCGGCGCAAGGCGGTGGCTTACGCGAAGCTGGCGGGCATTCCGCGCGTCGTGAGCAGCGCCGAGGAGCTCTTGGCTCTGCCCGAGGTGGATGCGGTGATGGTGAGCCTCCCCATCGACCTCCAACCTGAGATGGTCCGCCGGGCGCTCGCGGCCGGCAAGCCCGTCATGAGCGAGAAGCCCGTCGCGCCCAACCTCGTCGAGGGGCGCAAGCTGGTCAGGGCGGCGGCCCGCAGCTCCACCCCGTGGCTCGTGGGGGAAAACTACGCGTTCATGCCGGCCATCGCGCGCGCACAGAAATGGATCGAAGGCGGCAAGCTCGGCCAGATCCACCTGTTGGAGGCGCGGCAGGTGGCTTGGCTGGACAAGGCCAATCCCTACTTCAAGACTTCCTGGCGGCAGGAGCCTCGCCACATCGGTGGTTTCATCACCGACGCAGGCGTGCACCTGGCCCATGCGCTGAGGCGCCTGGGCGGGACGCCGACGGTCATCAAGCACGTCACCGCCCAGTTTCGCCCCACCGTGCCTCCCATCGACACCGCGGTTGCGCTTCTGTCGTTTCCGAGCGGGGCCCTCGGCACGTGGCTGAGCTGTTTCAGCGCCCACCACGGCGGCCCGATGGTCAAGGTGTACGGCAGCCGAGGCACGGCCGAGCTCGGGTACAATACGGCGCGGTTCGTCAGCGCGCGAGGCAAGGAGATCTACTTCGAGTCGGCGGTGGACAGCTTCGCGCTTCAGTTTTCGCACTTCGCAGACGTCGTGAGAAAGGGCGTGGAGGTGGCGTATCCGGGGTCGGAGGCGCTTCTGGATTTGGAGATGATCGCCGCGATCGTGCGCTGACGCGGCCCGGCAAGGAGCATGGCGGAACATGTGTGGGCGTTACTCTCTGGCGCCGGAGGAGTTCAGCCAGCTGCGGCTGCGCTTCGACGTGGAGATCGCGCTGCCGCTCGCTCCGCGCTACAACATCTCCCCGACCTGGGCCCCCGGCTACGAGGTGCCGATCGTGCTCGGAGGGCCCCAGCGAAAGCTGCAGCTCGCGCGGTTTTGGATGATCCCGCACTATTGGAGCCAGCCCCTGCGCGCGTTGCCCACGGCGTTCAACGCCCGTTCGGAGGAAATGACCAAGCGCCCGTTTTGGGCGGAGAGCGTGCAGCGGCGGCGTTGCCTGGTGCCCGCCACGGGATGGAGAGAGTTCAACGGCGAGCGCGGTCGGCGACGGGCTTTTCAGTTTCACTTCGACACGACGCTGTTCGCGTTCGCAGGCGTGTGGGATCGCTGGCAATCTCCGGAGGGCGAGAGCGTCTGCTCGTTCGCGATCGTCACCGCCGCCGCGAATGAAGCCGTGCGTCCGATTCACGACCGCATGCCCGTCTGTCTCGCCGAAGGCGAGTACGAGGCTTGGCTCTCCCCCGAGGTCGACGGCGAGCGAGCGCTCGCCATGGCCGTGGGAGGGGGGCTGGGCCCGCCGCGTGTGTACGAAGCCGACCCGATCGGCAATGACAGCCGGCGGGAGGGCCCCGAGTGCATCGCTCCCCGGGGGGGCGGGCAGCTCGGGCTATTCGATCGCTGATGGGGCGCTCGGGGCCGTCGCCCTCGCGGCGCCGCCGGTGGATCCCGCGCTCCTGCCCGGGTGCTGCAGCGCGATGGCCGTGGTCACCAGCGGCGCAGCGAGGCTGGCGAGACCCCCTTCGAATCGCGCGCCCGGCTGCAGCGTGCCCCAGGGCCGCTGCAGTTCGGCGGTGAACTGCCAGTCCGTGCCTTTCAGCCGCGTCAGTTCGATTCGCATTCCCTCGAAGCCCAAGAATTCGCGCACCTCGGGGAAGAGAGCCTTGTAGATGCTCTCCTTGGCGCTGAAGATCGCCTTCGCCAACAGCCCCCGTTCGGTCGGCGAGCGCTCGGAGAGCCACTGCAGCTCCTCGGCTCGGCAGACGCTCGCGTGAAGCGGCTCCGAGAGCGGGGTCGCGGGCTCGACGTCGATGCCCAGGCCGCGCCAGGCCGCGGAGCGGCCCACGACGGCGGCACACCAGATATCGGTGTGCGTGATGCACCCGACCAGCCCGGTCGGCCAAGTGGGTACGCGGTCTGCGTCGGGGACCAACGGGTGATCGCCGTGATCCCACTCCTGGAGCAGCTGGCGAGACAGCAAGCGCCCCGCCGTGTACTGGCGCCGCCGCTTCTCGACGGCTCGCGCTACGGGCCCGCGCTCCTCGGGCATCAGCCCCTCGCCATCGGGCGCCTGCCGCGGATCCATTTCCAGCACGCGGAGCCCCGTGGCGCTCATCAGCCGCTGTACGGGCCCCGGGCTGCTCGCGCTCCCCGAGCCGTCGCCCCCGCTTACCGCGTGGAAAACTTCTGTGGGCATGAAAAAATCACCGGCGGGGCCTGCCGGATCGCACCGGCGATGCTCGGTCCCGTTGTGTCAAAAGGCCAGCGACAATGCTAGTGCCGCCGCCCGATCCGTGGAAGATTACCGCCAGCTACACCGCGGGCGGCCCACGTCCCCTGCGGCGGACTTTCTGCCATCGTCCGTTTGAGGAAACGATCCCCATGAGAGAACACACTCGACTCGCTCGTGCACGCGCCGTGCTCGAGCGCCGGCTTTTCCTGAAGGCGCTCGGCATGGGCATGGCGGCGCCGCTTGCCATGCGGCTCGGCAGCAGTGGCGTTGCCCACGCACAAGACGCCCGCCCCAAGCGCCTGTTGGTCTACTTCATGCCGCACGGGGTGCCGCCGGAGCACTACAATCCGGTGTTCAACACGGCGGATCCGACGAATTTCTCCCTCACGCAACAGGGCGTGGGCATTCTCGGGCCGCTCGAGCCCTTCAAGCAGTACGTCAACGTGCTGCAGGGCTTCGCGTACCCCGGTGCGAACACGCACGAGGGAATCCTGACGGTGCTCTCCAACTTCGGCAGTGGCAACACGGTGGACTCCACCACGCCGCGAACGACCTTCGAGCACGTCATCGCGCGCGAACTCGGCGTTCGCCCGCTCATCCTCGGGGCCGTCCCGCATCGTCCCTGCGGCCTCGATACGGACGGGATGTTGTTCTGGGACGGGCAACCCGTGGTGCCGGAGCAGAATCCGGCGGCCGCCTACGACAGCATCTTCTCTGGCGTGGGCCAGGGGGGGCCAGCGGACGACAACGCGGACACGCAGCTTCGCGCGGCGCTCACCCAGCTCAATCAAAATCAGCTCGATTCATTGCGCTCCGAGCTGCGCAGCCTGACGACCGTGGAGAGCCGACTGAGGATCCACCTCGACGCGCTCGCAGCGCTGGGGGTCGGCCCCGCCGTCGTCGCGCAGGCCTGTGAAGCGGCGCCCAACTTGCCTGCCGTCAACACGGTGCGCGGCGCTGCTGCGGGCCAGCCGCCGGATCCCAACAGCTCCTGCGGGGGGTACTTCCTCGACGACGCGAACTTCCCCACGCTGCTGCAGGCGCAGCTGCAGGTGGCCACGCAGGCGTTGATCTGCAACGCGACGCCTATCGTCGGTGTCCAGCCGATGTACACGAACGGCGACATCAACTTCGCTTTCATGGGCTCGGCCGGCTCGCACCACAGCGTGCTTTCGCACACCGGTCCTCAGGCGGACGGGAGCGGGCCGAACATGAACGTCCGCGTGCCGTTCGCCAACGCCCAGCGCTGGTTCGTCGAGCAGCTCGTGAACAACGTGGTGATGCCACTCTCGCAGACCCCGGATCCGTCGGACCCGGGGCGCACCGTGCTGGACAACACGCTCATCTACATGTTCTCCGAGATCGGCGAGGGCGCGTGGCACACGTCCTCCTCCGGGCGGCTCTTCTTCGGCGGCACGGACCCGGGGCCCCTGGCCTACATGCCGATCGTGACGATCGGGGGCGGCGGCGGCTCGATCGTGGGCGGTCGCGTCATCCGCGTCAACAACGCCGTCTCGCCAGACGCCAACAATCGCGACGCCGGGGACCGAGATGCGGGCGACATCTACTTGGCGATTGCCCGGGCGATGGGGGTGGCCGTACCGAGCTTCGGAGGGGCGACCAATCCGCTGCAGGAGCTGTTGGTATGAGCCCGCAGAACCCATCTCGCGCGCGCGTCGCGGCCCGCGGCGTGTTCGCGCTCACGGCGGGTGGCGCGCTGATGCTGTCTGCTTGCGGCGCGGGGGGAGATGGCGCCGCGTTGCCGACCGGGCCTTTGCCCCCCCCTGGCGGAGGTCCCCGGGGCGCGGCGGGCAGTGGGTCCGCCGGCACGATGGGCCCTGAGATGGCGCCGGGCGGCGGTGTGGTGGGCAGCGAAGGGGTTGGCCCGAACGCGAGCCCGCCCGCCGAGGACCTGCAGCCGATGGGGCTCGGCGTCCGCTGCCAGCAGAGCGAGCCGGGGGCCCCGACGCTGCGGCGCCTCAATCGACGCGAGCTGGAAGCCACGATTCGGGACGTGTTCCCCATGGTGGATGGCAGCTGGCGCTCTTCGCTCAGCCCCGACACCGTCTCCGAGCTAGGATTCGACAACGACAGCAGCCAGCTGGTGGTCAGTGGGCAGGCCGCCCGTGAGCTGGCCGCCACGGCCGAGAGCGTGGGGCAGCTCGTGGCCGAAGGCATCGATGCGGTGCTCCCCTGCGCCGCGACGGCTCCCGGTACCGACTGCGCGGCCGAGTACCTGGCCGGTGTCGGTCGCAGATTGTTCCGGCGTCCGCTGACGGGCGAGGAATCGACGGCCATGCTGGGCTTCTTCGAAACGGCGCAGGAGCTGACGGGGGATTTCCCCACCGCGGTTTCGTGGCTCACGCGGGCGCTGATCGAGTCGCCGAATTTCGTGTACCGGCGCGAGCTCGGCGCCGAGGAAGGCGGCGTGGTTCGTTTGGATCAGTTCGAGATCGCGACCGAGCTCGCCTTCACCTTCACCGGTCGGGGCCCGAGCGAGGAGCTGCTCGGTCGGGCCGAGCGCGGCGAGCTTTCCTCGCCCCAGGTGCTCGAGCAAACGGCTCGGGATCTGCTGATGAACGAGGGCGAAGGCGTGATCCAGAACTTCTTCGATGCCTACGTGGGCCACTCCCGCGTCACCTCGTTGGCGAAGGCCGAGGTGCCCGAATTCGCCGACCTGCGCGCGCAGATGCTCCAGGAGACGCACGATTTCATCGACGAGGTCGTGATCAATCGGGGCGGCGGGGTGCGCGAGTTGCTCACGGCCGATTTCACCACGCCCAGCGCAGCGCTGGCTCAGTTCTACGGTCTCTCGGCGCCGAGCGCCGACGGGGAGGTCGTCCCCCGCGGCGCCGAGCGCGGCCTGGGGCTTCTCGCCCAGGGGGCCGTGCTCTCGACCCTCGCGCAGCCGGACGGCTCGTCGCCCACCAAGCGAGGGTTGTGGGTGTTCGAGCGACTGCTTTGCGATACCGTGCCGCCCGTCCCCGCCAACATTCCGGAGTTGCAGCCACCTCAGCCGGGGGCGCGCACGACCCGGCAGCGCTACGAGGAAGATCACGCGGTCGGAGGCTGCGCGAACTGCCACCAGCGCTGGGACCCGATCGGCTTCGCGTTCGAGCATTTCGACGAAGCCGGTCGCTACCGGGAGATGGAGGGCAACCAGGCGGAGGGCTTCTTGCCGATCGACACCGAGAGCCGGCTGCCGTACCGCGGCCAGACGGTCTTCGAGTTCGATGGCCAGGAGGAGCTGGTCACGCAGCTGGCCGACTTGCCGATCGTGCACCAGTGCCTCAGCGGTCACCTGGCGGCGTATGCGTTCGGCGAGGCGGTCGAGTGCGGTGCCGAATCGAAGCGGCAGCAGTTCGTCGACGGCGAGATTGGCTTCGTGGACTACCTGGCGTCTTTGGCGGCGGAGCCGCACTTCACCACGCGCGTCACGGGGGAGTAGCCGGGGAGCGTTTGCATCGGCCTCCTTCCCATCCGGCGAGGCCCGCTCCCATCTCGGGGGTGGGCTTTTGCCGTTCGAGGCGCGCCGGCTCGTCTTGCCCTGGGCGAAGAGGTCCGGGCCGAGCGTTGGGGGGTTCGATTCGAGTGGAAAAACGCCAGCTCGCCGTCCGGCGCCGCGGCGGCTCGCGCGCTGGGCGTTTTTCGGGCTACCCATTGCCAAATGTGCTCTAAACCCAGGGTTCGGGTTCCGCCGAGCCTTTTTTGGGCCATGAAAGCGGCGCCGGCCGTCGACGGCGCTCTTTCTGCCGCGGTGCGAGCCCCTCACGCGGTAGGAGCTGCGGCGGCATTCGGGTTTGATGGCAGCCGCCCGGCGTTGCAAGAGCTGCCACGTCGGAGCACGAGCTGGGAGAAACGATGAGCGTCAAGTCCGTAACCGTAGTGGCCTCTTTGGTTCTGAGCCTGATTATCGGTCTGGTCGTCGGCCGGGGCTCCGAGTCGGCACAGGCCAGCACGCAGAGCGGCAGCGGCGCTGGCCGCGTGAAGATTGGGCTCTCCCTCGACACGCTCAAGGAGGCCCGCTGGGCGAGCGATCGCGATGCATTCAAGGCGCGTGCCGCCGAGTTGGGGGCCGAGGTCGTGGTTCTCTCGGCCAACAGTGACGACAATCGTCAAGTGCAGGACGTGGCCTCCCTGATCACGTCCCAGGTCGACGTGATCGTGATCGTGCCGCACGACGGCAAGGCTATGGCCAAGGGCGTGCAGTTGGCCCACGCGGCCGGCATTCCCGTCGTCGCGTACGACCGATTGATCACGGACTCGGATGTCGATCTGTACGTCACCTTCGACAATCGCCGCGTGGGGGCGCTTCAGGCGGAGTACATCCTTCAGCAGGCTCCGAACCGATCCAAAGAGCGACCTCTGCGCCTGGTGAGAATCTACGGCTCCAAGACGGACAACAACGCGTTCATGTTCAAGGCCGGTCAAGACGCGGTTCTCGAGCGGGCGATTGCCGACGGCACGGTCGTGGTGTTGCACGAAGACTGGGCAGACGACTGGAAACCCGAGAATGCCAAGCGCATCATGAATGCCGCGCTCACGAAGTCGGGCACGGAGATCGACGCCGTGCTGGCCTCGAACGACGGCACCGCCACGGGGGCGATTCAGGCGCTTCGCGAGGAAGGTGTCGCAGGCAGGGTCGTGGTCACCGGGCAAGATGCCGAGCTGGTCGCTTGCCAGCGCATCGTCGGCGGCGAGCAAGCCATGACCATCTACAAGCCGGTCGAGGCGCTGGCGCGCCGCGCCACCGAGGTTGCGGTCAAGCTCGCCACGGGCAAGCCCATCATCGCCCGTGACGCCACGAACAACGGAGAGATCGACGTCCCTTCCATTTTTCACGATGTCGTCACCGTGACCAAGAGCAACATCGACGAGACGGTCATCGCGGACGGGTTCCACACGCGCGCCGAGATCTACAAGTCCGAGCCGTAGCGCTGCGTCGCGGAGGAATCGGGTCGAGCCGACGGGGTCGAGGCCGGGGGCGCGCAGCGGCTCCGGGAGCCCGAGCGGATGCCCTCCCCCGGGCGGGCCGTTGCGCCGTCGGAGGGAGCCGGTCGCGGCCGCAACCGCCGCCAACCCCCGCAGCCAGAGTCACCCGACGCCGCGCGTGGGCAGCGCGGCTGGTTGTGACCTGGGGGTTGACCCGCTACTGTTGGCGGTCGATGCGCAAAGCCTGCCCAGCCTCCTCGCCGATAGCGGCGCGCTGCACAGCCTCTCTGGGCTCGTCGCAGCGCGAGCTCGCTCCACCAGCAGCGGCCTTGGCGTGGGTCGTGGTTGCGCGCTTCGATGGCGAGCGGCCTTCGCTGCTCGACGTTGGTGTCGTCCACTGAGCGGAGGCTAGCCCAGGTGTTTCGAAAGGTTCTGGTCGCCAACCGGGGGGAGATCGCGCTGCGCATCATGCGCACGCTGCGCGAAATGGGCGTGACTGCGGTCGGCGTCTACAGCGACGCGGATCGCAAGAGCCCACACGTGGCGTTTGCGGACGAGGCCTACCGGCTCGGGCCGGCCCCGGTTGCCGAGAGCTACCTCGACGCCGACCGGATCCTGCGCGTGGCCGAGCGTTGCGGCGCCGAGGCGGTCATCCCCGGGTACGGTTTTCTCTCGGAAAACGCCGGCTTCGCGCGAGCTTGCGGCGAGCGAGGGCTGACCTTCGTGGGGCCGAGCCCCGAGGCGATCGAGGTCATGGGCCTCAAGCCGCGCGCTCGCGAGCACATGGAGAAGGCGGGGGTTCCCGTCGTGCCCGGGGGGCCCGCCGCCAGCCGGGAGGAGGCGGAGCAGACGGCCCGCCGCGTGGGCTTTCCGGTCATGCTGAAAGCTGCCGCCGGCGGCGGCGGCCGGGGCATGCGGCGAGTGGACACGCCGGCGCAGCTCCCCGAGAGCTTCGAGCGCGCGCGGAGCGAGGCCCAGAACTCCTTTGGGGATGGCACCATCTACGTGGAGAAACTGGTCGTTTCCGCCCGCCACGTCGAGGTGCAGGTTCTCGGGGACACCCGCGGCAACCTCGTGCATCTGTTCGAACGGGATTGTTCGGTGCAGCGCCGCCACCAGAAGGTGATCGAGGAGAGCCCCAGCCCGCGTCTTTCTCGGCAGGCCGCGCAGCGGCTGTGCGAAACGGCCCTGCGCGGCGCGCGAAGCGTGAGCTACCACTCGGCGGGGACGTTCGAGTTCCTGGTGGATCGCGAGGAGAACTTCTACTTCCTCGAGATGAACACCCGGCTGCAGGTGGAGCACCCGGTCACCGAGCTGCTGACGGGGGTGGATCTGGTGCGCGAGATGCTTCGAGTCGCCGCCGGCGAGGCGCTCGGCTACGAGCAAGCCCAGATCGTCGCACGGGGCGCGGCCATCGAGTGTCGCATTTACGCCGAGGATCCCGCGCGCGGGTTTCTGCCCAGCCCTGGCACGATCGAGAGCCTCGCGGTGCCGGAAGGGCCCGGAATCCGCCATGACTGCGGGGTCGTCGCGGGCCAGGAGATGAGCTTTGCCTACGACGCGATGGCGGCCAAGCTGTGCGTCTGGGCCAGCAGCCGTCCGCACGCGCTCGACCGCATGCGTCGGGCGCTCGGCGAATACTCGCTCGAAGGCGTGCAGACGAACCTCGAGTTTCTGCGTCGGGCCGTGGTGGCGCCGGCCTTCGTTTCGGGCGACTACCACACGGGATTCATCGAAGAAAATGCGCTGGCACTGCTTGGTGAGGTCGACCCACCGGTGTGCGAGGATCGCGACGCCGCTCGGGCGGTGTTGGTGGCTGCTCGCCAGCTCGTCGCCCCGGCTCCGGCGGCCGCCTCGGGCGCCCGTGGAGCCTCCCCCTGGCAGCTCACGCAGCGGCGGCGCAGTGTCGGCTCGTAGGGGGGCCGAGCCCACGGTTCCGTCGGTTTGCTCGCTTCGGCCCACCCGGCAGGAGGCCGCGTCGATGGCCGGGCCGGCGGCGAAGCTCGCGTCGCGGGGTGGTGGTGGGCGTCGCGGGAGCGCGCCGCGGGGTCTGCGTGGTGTCTAGCTCGATGTCGGCCCGGGCTTGCCTGCGAGGCTGGGCGAGGTTAGAGCTGCTAACGTGGATCGGATCGAGTGGGCGACTTGGGAGGGGCAACCGGTCGAGCTGTGGCGCGGCGAAGCCCCTGGCCTCGAGATGGAGGTCTCCAACTACGGGGCGACGCTCACCCGGGTGAGAATGCCCGATCGGTCGGGGCGCTGGGAAGACATCGCGCTCGGCTTCGATGCCTTCGAGGAGTACCTGCATCATCGCCTGTTTCTCGGGGCGACGGCGGGGCGCGTGGCCAACCGGATTCGCGGGGGCAAGTTCACGCTCGAGGGCAAGAGCTACCAGTTGGACAAGAACGATCCTCCCCATCATCTCCACGGCGGCGAGGAGGGCTGGGATCGGGTGCTCTGGAAGGCGCGGCCCTTCGCTCCCCCGGAGGGGGTGGGCGTGGAGCTGGTGCATCGGTCGCCAGCCGGGGAGGGGGGGTACCCGGGGACGGTGGAGGCGAGGGTGCGCTACACGCTCGAGGCGCCGGGCACGCTGACGATCGAGATGCTGGCCGCTGCGCTGGACGGCGTCACCCTCGTCAACCTCGCCCACCACAGCTACTGGAACCTGGGCGGGCCGGGGGCGGAGGACATTCTGCGCCACGAGCTGCAACTCGAGAGCGACGAATACACGGTCGGGGACCCGGTGCCGACCGGCGAGGTTCGCCGCGTCGAGGGCACCCCGTTCGACTTTCGTCAGCCGAAGCGCATCGGGGCCGACCTTGCCGCGACCGCGGCCGAAAGCCCCCCGGGAGCGCCGGTGGGCTACGATCACAACTGGATCGTGCGCGGCGAGCCCGCGGCTCTGCGCCGTGTGGCTCGGCTCGTCGATCCGAGCAGCGGTCGATGCTTGGCGCTGGAAGCCAACGCCCCAGGCGTGCAGTTCTACTCGGGCAACTTCCTCGATTCGACGATTCGCGATCGAGATCGGCTGCTCGGGCAGCACTGTGCGCTCTGCCTCGAGACGCAGGCGTTTCCCAACGCCATCAACGTGCCCCCGTGGCAGAGCCAGGTGATCCTGCGACCGGGGCAGCCCTACCAGCACAAGATGGTACACCGGTTTTCCGTGCTCGGTAGCTGAGGCCTGCGTCGCCAGCTCGGTCGCTGGGCGCGCGAGCCTCGCTCCCCCCCTGGGGAGGGCACGGACCCGTTCGTGCGCAAGGAGCCCGCCGCGGTGCCGGGGGGGGCTGGCACCGGCGCTGAGCCCCCAGCCGACCGCCGCGGAGGGGTGGTTCAAGGTTTCGAGCTCGAAGCCGCTCACCGTCCGTGTTCAGGATGAGCGAGTCGCGCCGACAGTGGGAAGTGACGGCGGGGGTGCCGCGCCCCGGGAAGGATTTTCCGGGCGCCAGCCGGCGTAGCGTTCGCGTTTCCGGACCATCGTTCAAGCCTGAGGCCGGGGCCGAGAGTGGACCTCTCCTCGACGGGTATGCCCTGTCCAGTGTCGCTTCGACGCCCCGCGGCGACGGGTTGGTCGAGCGCCAGCTGGACCGCTTCTGCTGGGGCGGGTTTCTCTGGGGGGGGCTCTGGGCTGTCTACCACCGAGTTTGGCTGGGTCTGTTCGCACTGATTCCGATCCTGGGGTTGCCCGTTTGCCTCGTGCTCGGCCTGCGGGGGAGGCGCTGGGCCTGGGAGCGTTGCCGCCACCGCGACATCAACCGCTTTTTCCTCGCTCAATACCGGTGGGGCCTTTCCTGGGTCTTCGCCGCTCCTGTGCTGTTGCCCGCGACGATGGCGGCGGGGGCCGCGGGGCTGTTCTTAGGGCAGGAGTACCTCCAGAGGCAGCAGATCCACAGAGCTCGGGCGCAGCTGGCGGAGCTCGGGCGCGGGCTCGCGCGCTGCGCCTCGCAGGCGCGGCACCAGCTGCCGGCCGGGTCGGCGTGGGTGCCGGCCCGCCTCGCTCTCGTGGCCGGGCGAAGATTCGAGGTCTCCGAGCTCGAGTGGCGATCGCAGCCGGCTTTCGATTGTGCGGACTTCGCGCCGCGCGAGGCGGTTTCCTTTCAGTTCCGCTGGCTAGCGGATGCTGCCAGCATCGGAAAGGCCGTCGCCCGGGCCGACTTCGATGGCGACGGTCTGGAGGATCAGCGCCTCTCGGTCGTCGTCACGTGTGGCGAGACCGCCTGCGAGAGCTCCCCCCCCATTTTCGAGGCGCTCCTGCCCATCTCCGGCGCCGCGTCGTCCGAGTGAGCCCGTGTCCCGCGCCGAGGCCCTCTCGGCGATGCACGGCCCGGAAACCGCCTCCTCCTCCGACGGCTCGGGTGCGCCGGTGGCATCGAAGTTGAAGGAGACAGAGGCCACGACCTCCACGCCGGTGGCCCCCGCCCCCTTTCGGTTTAGCGTGGATCGTAGGCTCGGGCGACGCGATTCGAGGGCGGATGCAGCCATTGCGGCTTGCAAGTCGGGCTCCTTTTTCCGCTCGATCCCGTTCCCTCCGTTTCAAATCAGGTGCCGTCGGGTTCCGCGCGGCGTGGCCGCTGGGCGCATGGACAGCCGGAGCGGCTGCGCCCTGCGATCGTCGTTCGAAACGCCGAACACCGCTCCCTCTCGCCACCGAGCGCGGCGGTTCCACGACAAGCGCGTATTGCTTCGGCGCGACCTCGGTGCGACCATTCTTCGCGTGAGTCCGGGCGGAGATTGTCGCTGGGAGCGCTCGCCGGCCGGTCCGCGGCCGCCCGGGCAGCCTCCTTCTTCGCAGGTTCACGATCGGAGGGCAAGTTGACGTTCGACGGGAGCTGGTTCGACCCGGAGGACGGCTACGAGCTGTGGCTCCGCTACCGACTCATTGCGGACGAAGCACTGCGCGGCACGTATCAGAGCCAGATCCGCAGTCTGGTGGCGAGCGGCTCTTCCCCCAGCCTGGAGGCGGCAGTACACGAGCTTCGACGTGGGTTGCGCGGGTTGCTCGGAGTGGACGTGCCCATGAGCCAGGATGCCTCCGCGGAGGGCGCGCTGCTCGTGGGCATCACGCATCAACAGGCGCAGGCGTTTCACGTTGCCCAATCGCTGGAAACGGTCGGGCGCCAGGGGTTTGCCTTGGCGACGGCCACGGGGGGAGGCACCACGCGTCGCGCCATCGCGGCGAACACGGACGTGGGGGTCTTGTATGGGGCGTTTTCCTTCTTGTCGCGGCTGCAGCGCGGGCAGGACATCACCGAGATATCCGTCCACAGCCGACCACGGGTCGAGTTGCGCGTGCTCGACCATTGGGACAACCTGGATCGAACCATCGAGCGCGGCTACGCGGGCTTTTCGCTCTGGGATTGGCACAAGCTGCCCGACTACATCGACCCGCGCTATCGTGACTACGCACGCGCCTGCGCTTCGGTGGGTATCAACGGCTGTGTGCTGACGAACGTCAACGCCAACGCTCTGGTCCTGACGGAACCCTATGTCGAGAAGGTGGCGGCCCTTGCCCGGGTCTTTCGACCCTACGGGGTTCGCGTCTATCTCACGGCCCGCTTCAGCGCACCCATCGAGCTCGACGGCTTGCCCAGCGCCGATCCGCTCGACCCGGATGTCAAGGCGTGGTGGCGGCGCACGGTGGACACCATCTACCGACGCATCCCGGATTTCGGTGGCTTTGTCGTCAAGGCGAACTCGGAAGGGCAGCCCGGACCGCAGACGTATCACCGCAGCCACGCCGAAGGGGCCAATCTGCTGGCAGATGCGGTGGGCGAGCATGGGGGATCGGTCATGTGGCGCGCGTTCGTGTACGACCACCGGGCCGTGGAGGACCGCGCCAAGCAAGCGTACAACGAATTTTCGGGGCTCGATGGGCAGTTTCGCAGCAACGTCCTGCTTCAGGTGAAGAACGGCCCGATCGACTTCCAGCCGCGCGAGCCGCATCACCCGCTGTTCGGGGCCATGCCGAGCACGCCCCTGTTGATCGAGTTTCAGCTCACGCAGGAGTACCTCGGCGGTGCCACCCACCTGGTCTACGTCGGCACTCAGATCAGCGAGTGTCTGCGGTCCGACACCTACGCCAAAGGGGAAGGCTCGACGGTGGCTCGGGTGGTGGATGGCACCCTGCACGGCCACTCCATCAGTGCAATGGCGGCCGTCGCGAACACGGGCACCGATCGCAACTGGTGTGGCCACCCGTTCGCAGCTGCGAATTGGTACGCGTTCGGCCGTCTGAGCTGGGACCACGATCTCCCTCCAGAGAGCATTGCCCGCGAGTGGACGAAGATGACGTTTGGCGGCGACCCCGACCTGGTCGAGCCGATCGTCGCAATGATGATGGGCTCGTGGCAAGCGGCCGTGAGCTACATGACGCCGCTCGGGCTGCACCATCAGATGGCGCTCAACCATCACTACGGCCCCGGCCCGTGGGTGGACGGCGTGCGGCCCGATTGGACCTCGGTGTACTATCACCGCGCCGCCGAGGGCGGCATTGGCTTCGACCGCACGAGCCGGGGTAGCGGGGCAGCGCAGCAGTACTGCTCACCGCTCTCCGACAAGTACGAGAGCCTCGAGCGTTGCCCGGAGGAGCTGCTGTTGTGGTTTCACCACGTTCGCTGGGATCACGCGCTGAGCACGGGGCGCACGCTCTGGAACGAGCTTTGCCACCGCTTTCAGGAGGGCGTGCGCAACGTCGACGGCATGGCGGAAACGTGGGAAACGCTGCGGCCCCGGCTCGACGAGCGGCGCTTCGAGCATGTGCGCGCGCTGCTCGAAATCCAGAGAAAGGAGGCCCGCTGGTGGCGGGACGCCTGTCTTCTGTACTACCAGAAGTTCTCCCGTCGGGGCCTCCCTCGCGAGGTCGAGAGGCCCAAGAAACCCCTCGAGTATTATCGCGGCTTGAAGCACTACTACGTGCCGGGGATCGAAAACCCCTTCGTGCCGCTCGAGCCGGGCGCGGGCTCAGGTGAGAGAAGAAAGAAGCCATGAAAGTCACAGCCGCCAAAGTCATCGTCTGCAGCCCGGGGCGCAACTTCGTCACGTTGAAGGTGGAAACGGAGGGAGGCCTCTACGGCCTCGGAGATGCAACCCTCAACGGGCGCGAGAAGGCTGTCGTCGCCTACCTGGAGGAGCACTGCATTCCCGCGCTCATCGGCCGGGACGCTCGCAATACGGAGGACATCTGGCACTTCTTCTATCGTGGGCCTTACTGGCGGCGCGGCCCCGTCACCATGGCCGCCGTTTCCGCGATCGACGTGGCGCTGTGGGATATCAAGGGCAAAGCGCTGGGCACGCCGCTCTACAATCTTCTCGGGGGCAAGAGCCGCGAGCGAGTCATGGTCTACGCGCATGCCAACGGCCATGGTCAAGCACAGGCGGTGGAGGCGGTGGGGCGTGCCCGTGAGCAGGGGTTCGTGGCGATTCGTGTGCAGGCCGCGGTCCCCGGGATCCGTGACACGTATGGTGTTCCCCACGGAGAAAAGCCCTACGAGCCCGCCCAAGCGGGGTTGCCGGAGGAGCAGATGTGGGACACGGCGCCCTACCTCCGTTTCGCACCGAAGCTGATGGAGGCGGTGCGCCACGCCCACGGCGAGGACTTCCACCTATTGCATGACGTGCATCATCGGCTCACCCCGAGCCAGGCCACTCGCCTGGCTCGGGATTTCGAGCCGTATCGGCTCTTCTGGATGGAGGACCCAATCGCCGGGGAGTTGCAGGAAGGGCTGCGCATGATCCGCAGTCAATCGAGCACCCCGATCGCGATCGGTGAAGTGTTCAACAGCGTGTACGACTACACTACGCTGATCACCGAGCAGCTCATCGACTACGTGAGGATGCCCGTGTCGCATGGCGGTGGGATCACGCACCTGCAAAAGGTGGCAGCGTTCGCGGGTATCTACCACGTTCATACGGGCTTTCACGGAGCCACGGATTTGTCCCCCGTCAGTTTTGCTGCCGCGCTGCATTTCGATTTGGCCGTCAACAACTTCGGCGTTCAAGAATACATGCCACACCAGCCGCCCGCGCTCGACGTGTTCCATGTCGGGTACCGTTTTGAAGGCGGGTTTTGCTCCGTCAGTGACGCGCCAGGGCTCGGTGTCGACATCGACGAGGAGGCGGCGGCCCGGTACCCGTACGCCATGGCCAGCCTTCCAGTGAACCGCAAGAGCGACGGCACTCTGTTCCATTGGTGATTGAAGCGATCGTTGCGTTCGCCGCCCTCCCTACTGCCGCTCGAGGCAGGCGCCTGCGACCCGGCGATGGCCAGGGACCAGCGGCGGGGTGAGGCACCGCTGCGGTGTGCCCAGGGGTGCGCCGGCAAGGTCGCTGCGCCGGCCATCTGAGTATGCGTCCGGTCACGTGCCGTGCGCGTGCGCCCGCAGGGCTCGTAGAGCTCGGAGTCCTCGGGGCCCGGTCGCTCGCACTCGCCGCCTGCGCCTGCGTGCGCGGATGCGCGCACGCGTCACACAAGGTCGTACCCGCCGCGTCCGCGGGCCGCGACGGAGCCCCGTGCAAGCCTTCGACGGGAGGCAGGCACGCACTCGCGTCGCGCCGCCGTGGCTATGACATTCGTGTCGCGGGGTGACGCGGAAAGCTCACTTCCTCTGAGTCGGCCGCACTGGCCGACGGATGAAAGAAAGCGCGGTGCGATCCTTTGGCTCGCACGAAAGGCCACAGTGGACCGAGGAGAGGCCGCTTGTCGCACCGTGGCGCAGATGCGCGTTCGGTAGAAGCTCTCGGCGACGCAGGCATGCCACCGCATCGACGCAATTGCGTTCGCCGGAGGGGCTTTCCCGTACCGAGCCGTCGGCGCAAGAGGCAAGCTCGCCGCCCATCGCCCGTCGCGCCGCCCACGAGGCCCGCACGGGCACGAGCCCCATCGGTCCGAAGTCGTCGCCTGCTACGCTCGTGCGCACACGGCTTGCGAATCCACATCGCGATGCTCCGGGTCGAATGTGCGCGTCACGAAGGTCGGCACGACTCCTGCACATGCTTCCTTCGACTGGCAGGCTTCCGGCGAGGACGCAGGCGGCGCGCACCGAGACGAATGCGCCAGACATATCCTTGCTCCGAAAACTGTCGAAAGTGCTAAACCGTTCCCAATCGACCAAGGCTCGGCTGCTGCTGCGTCGCTCTGCTGCGCCTCGTGCATTCTTCAATCTTCTGGCTCGACTCCGACATGCGGAGGCCGAGAGGAAAGGACAACATGAATAGACTATCAGCCCTCGGACTCTTCACTTTGATCGGACTGGCCGCGGTCGGCTGCGGCGATGACGACGACCCCACTCCGCCCGCGGGCGGCGCGGGCGGCATGGGTGGGACGGGCGGCAGCATGACGGCCGGCAGCGGTGGCGCCACCGGTGGCACCATGATGACCGGCGGCAGCGGCGGCATGGGCGGCATGGGCGTCGCACCGTGCACCGGCTGTGTCGAGCTGTCGGTGCCCTACGACGCAGCGAACGAAGGATCCATATTCCACTTCGTGTTTGCCGCGCCGGTCGACCTTTCGACGGCAACGATGACGTGGCGTGTTCAGGTGCCCACGGCCAACGGCGACCAATTTCTTCAGCTCATCAGCCAGAACGGCATGGAGCTGAACTACAGCGGGGTCTACACGTCCTACGCCAACCTCACGGCGGCCGCGTTTCCCGCGGGGCAGTGGGTAGACGTTTCTCTGGACTTCAATCGCATCCCGCTGCTGCCGGGTGACGCGGGCGCGCCCGACGCCGCTGCGCCGGTGGCCGACGCGGGGGGCGCTGACGCGAGCGTTGGCGACGCTGGAGCCGGCGAAGCGCTCGAGCCTCTGGACAACCCGGGCAACTTCGACAAGACGGTGGCGGCCACCGTTGGCATCCAGCTCGGAGCGGCGGCAAGCGCAACGGCTCCCGGCACGGTCGAGGTCCTGGTCGACTCGGTGACCTTCACCGGTGTGGATGGGGTGCCGGACAAGACGTTCACCACGAGTGCCGAGGATCTCGTCTACAACGGCGGCGGCAGCACCGCGATGGGCACGGTGACGCACCACCCGTAAGAGCCTCGTTGCGATCGAGGTTCGTTGGAGGCGAGTCGCGTGGGCGGCTCGCCTCTCGGCGTTCTGCCTGCTCGCGCCTCCCCGTATGAGCTCCTGCAGGCGTTGGTGACTCCGCTCGAGGTGGTGGAGAGGCGGAGTTGGCCTGCGGAGCGATCATCATCGCTCTCTCCGCGACGGCGACGAGTCCGCCACCAGCGGAGGCGCGGCGCGGCCTCGAAGTCGCGGAGGCGCCTTCCAGGCCTGGACCCGGGATCGGAGTCACGGCAGCCGAAGTCGGCGTCGACGGGACGTCGCGAGGTTCGCCCGCTGCCTGCCCCTTCCCGGCTCGGCGACCCCGGCTCGAGACAGAACTGCTCGACGGAGCCGAGCGCGGGGGCCTCCGCGGTCGCGGCCCCCGTGGGGGCCGAAGACCGGAGGGCGCGCCGCCTCAGAGGTAGCGGTTGACGAGGTTCTCGAGCATTTCCTGGCGGCCGCTGCGGGGCTGCGGGTCGAGGCCCTTGTCGAGCACCAGGGTGGAAAGGTCGTCCAAGCTGACCTCGCCTTTGAGGATCTGCTGCCCGAACTCCTGTTCCCAGCCCGAGTAGCGGCTCGTCACCGCTCTCTGCAGCTGGTCGTCGGTCAGCATCTTCTCCGCGACCAGCAAGCCGCGCGCCAAGGTGTCCAGGCCGCCGATGTGCGCATGGAAGAGATCCTCGGGGTCGATGCTCTGCCGGCGCAGCTTGGCGTCGAAGTTCATTCCACCCGTCGTGAACCCACCTCCCTTGAGCAGCGTGTACAGGACGATGGCCGTCTCCGCTACGTCGTTGGGGAATTGATCGGTGTCCCAGCCAAGCAGGTAGTCCCCCCGGTTCATGTCGAGGCTCCCCATGATGCCCGCGCTGACGGCGTAGGCCACCTCGTGCTGGAAGCTGTGTCCGGAAAGAATGGCGTGGTTCGCCTCGATGTTGACCTTCAGCTCCTTCTCGAGGCCGTATTTTTGCAGGAATGCGAAAACGGCCGCCGTGTCGAAGTCGTACTGGTGCTTGGTCGGCTCCTTGGGTTTCGGCTCGATGAGCAGCGTGCCCTTGAATCCGATCTTGTGCTTGTGCTCGACGACGAGATGCAGGAACCGGGCCAGCTGATCGAGCTCCCGACCCATGTCGGTGTTGAGCAGCGTCTCGTAGCCCTCGCGACCGCCCCACAGCACGTAGTTCTCGCCGCCGAGGCGGTGGGTCCCTTCGAGGATCTTTTTCACTTGTGCGGCCGCGTAGGCGAAAACCTCCGGGTCGGGGTTGGTGGCTGCGCCACTCATGTACCGGCGGTGCCCGAAGAGCCGAGCCGTCCCCCACAACAACTTGACTCCGGTGCGCTCCATCTCGGCCTGCATTCCTTCGAGGATCCGGTCGAGGTTTCTGTGGCTCTCGGCTAGCGTTGCGCCTTCCGGAGCTGCGTCGCGGTCGTGAAACGAGAAGTACGGGGTGCCGAGCTTTTCGAAGAACTCGAAGGCCGATTTCAGCTTCAGCTGCGCGGACTCCATCGGGTCGGAAACTGCGTGCCACGGCCGCCGGAACGTGGCGTCGCCGAACACGTCCGTGCCCTGCCAGTCGAAGCTGTGCCAGTAGCAAACGGCAGGCCTCAAGTGCTCTTCCATCGGCTTGCCCAGCACCTGCTTGGACTTGTCGTAGTAGCGGAAGGCCAGTGGGTTGTCCGTGGCGGGGCCTTCGTATTGAACGGGCGCGATGCCCTCGAAATAGCTCTTTGTCATGATTCGTCTTCCGCGCTTGGGGTCCGGATTGGGGTGCGTGTACCAGAGCCGGCCTCTCCGGTAATCGGCGCTCGGGAGCCAACGGCAGCCTCCGGTTCGCAGCCGGGTGTGCCGGAATTCCTTCGCCCTGTCGGGCGACGGCTCCAGCGAGTTGCTCCAGAGTGTGGCGCGCGGCGATTGGAGGCAACGCCAGATCGCGCGGTTGACATCGTTTTCGGCGTCGGGACCCAATTTCGGGTAACGTTTCCAGGAGGCTGTGGTAGACGGCATGTCCAATCCCCCAACAGCGGGCCGTTATGCGGAAAATTCCGCTGCAAATGATGGCTCGCCGCGGCGCCCTCGTCGCGAACCGGTCAGCGCGCGAATCGAGTAACGTTTCGCCCCAATGGCGCGAGGAGCCGGTCGCCCACGAGAGCCCGTTTCGAGCGACCGGAGCCGAACGTCACGAGCAACCACAGCAGAATTTGGAGTGAACTCAGCATGAACTATGCAAACGTTTGGTCTGGGCGCGGCGCGGGGGCCGCGGCGGTCGCGGCGTCCTTGGCCGTGGGGGCGTGTCTCTCGCGCCCGCCGAAGACGGAGGCCGAGCCTCCTGGCGAGTCCGGCGCCGTGGAGAAGGGCCAACCGGAGGAGGGGCGAGTGTCCCAGTACCAAAGCGTGGCGTCGACCGACGTGCTGGGGGGCAAGGGCCTTCGGGCGTTCGAGTTGCGAGGAGCGGCCGCGGAAAGCGCCGAGCTCAGGGTCGTCCCGGTCGAAGGGCAGCCGTTCGGCGAGGTGCTGCGCGCCGAGGTCAAGCAAAGGTCCGCCAACCCGTGGGACATCCAGCTCGGCGCGACGCCGATGGTGGCGGTCGCCGAAGGCGATGTCGTGCTGATCAGCCTGTACTTCCGCACGGCGGCGACGAGCTCCGCCGTCGGCGTTGCAGAGACGGGCGAGGGGCGAGCAGAGCTGACCTTCGAGCGCAGTCAGAGGCCGTGGCAGAAGTCCGTGACCTACCAGGTGCGGGGGGGCAGCGAGTGGCGTCGCCTGTTCGTTCCTTTTCGGGCCAAGCGGGATTTCGCCGCTGGCGAAGCCCAGATCGCGTTTCGACTGGGCTTCTTCGAGCAAACCATCGAGCTGGCGGACGTCCGGGTCGAGAACTTCCAGCAAAGGTTGGCGCTGGCCGATCTGCCCGAAACCAAGATGACCTATCCAGGTCAGGAGGCGGATGCCGCCTGGCGGGGGCCGGCGGAGGCGCGCATCGAAAAGCTGCGCAAGGCAGATTTGACCGTCGAGGTGGTCGACCAAGCGGGCAAGCCGGTCGCCGGCGCCGAGGTACACGCCGTGCTCAGCCGCCACGAGTTCGGCTTCGGTACCTGTGCGCCAGCAAGCCAGCTGCTCGATCGCCAACAGGAGAAGTACAACGGCTACGTCACCGAGCTCTTCAACCTGGTCACGCTCGAGAACGATCTCAAGTGGCAGCCCCTCGCCGGGGATTGGGAGCCGGAGTACACGTTGGGTCGCGCCCGTAGCGCAGTCGATTGGGCGCTCGGCGAAGGCCTGCGCGTGCGAGGTCACGTCCTGGTGTGGCCGGGCTGGCGAAACCTCCCCGCTCGCCTTCAGGCGCTCGAGGCCGAGCCGGAGAAGCTGCGAGCGGAAACGTTGAAGCACGTGCGCGAGCTCGTCGGCGCGATGAAAGGCCGCCTCGATCACTGGGACGTGGTCAATGAGCCGTACACCAATCACGATCTGCTCGACGTCCTCGGCCACGAGGAGATGATAGAGTGGTTCAAGCTGGCTCGCGAAATCGATCCGAAGCCCAAGCTGTTCATCAATGACTTTGCCATCCTCAACGGGGGCGGGGGGACCACCGACCATCGCGATCACTACGAGAAGATGATCAAGCTGCTGGTCGATGGGGGCGCGCCGGTGGACGGCGTCGGACTCCAGGGGCATTTCGGCAGTGGCCTGACCTCGCCCGTCGACCTGATGGCCCTGCTCGATCGGTACGGACGCTACGTCGGGGAGCTCGCCGTTACGGAATACGACATCGACATCGGCGACGAAGAGCTGGCCGCCCAGTACACGCGAGACTTCTACACCGTGCTCTTTTCGCACCCCAAGGTGAGCTCGATCGTGATGTGGGGCTTCTGGGATCAGAAGCATTGGAAGCGCAACGCGGTCATGTATCGCGACGACTGGTCGCTCAAGCCGGGCGGGCAGGTCTATCGAGATCTCGTTTTCGGTAAGTGGCACACCGATGACGAGGGGGCGACGGACGCCAAGGGCAGGTTCTCCACGCGTGGGTTCAAAGGACTCTACGACATCGAGGTGAAATCCGGTGGTCGAAGCCAATCCGTCCACGCTGCGCTGGCCGGCGAGGGCTCGACCGTTCAGGTGAAGCTTTGAAAGCGTGTGGTGGGTGATTTCATGGGTTACGAGAAGTTGAGCTTGAAGGGCCGCGTGGCGGTCGTAGTTGGGGGCACGACGGGCATCGGTCGCGCGCTTTCCCTGGGGCTGGCACAGGCCGATGCGACGGTGATCGCCTCTTCGCGTCGAGCCGCCGAGGTGGAGGCCGTGGCGGCGGAGCTGCAGGCGGCCGGAAGTGAGACGTTGACCCTCACCTGCAACGTGACCGAGCGGACGTCGCTGGAGCGGCTGCGGGACGCGGTGCTGTCACGTTTCGACAAGGTGGACATCCTCGTCAATTGCGCGGGCCGCACAAAGCGTGGCCCTACGCTCGACTTTCCCGAGGAGGATTGGAACGCCATCATGGAGTGCAACGTCACCGGCAGTCTGCGAGGGTGCCAGGTGTTCGGCGCGCACATGCTCGAGCGAGGCTACGGGCGGATCATCAACATCGCCTCGCTCTCGACCTTCGTCGGGTTCAACGAGGTGGCGGCGTACGCGGCCAGCAAGGCGGCAGTCGGGTCGCTCACGAAGTCTCTCGCCGTGGAGTGGGGGAGCCGAGGCGTGTGTGTGAACGCCATCGCGCCGGGCGTGTTTCGCACCGACCTGAACTCGGCGCTTCTCGACGGGACGGAACGCGGGAAGGAGCTGAAGATGCGAACTCCGATGGCGCGCTTCGGGCAAGTCGAAGAGCTCGTGGGAGCGGCCATCTTCCTGGCCTCGGAGGCTGCGGGGTTCGTCAACGGCGAAATCCTGGCGGTCGACGGCGGCTTTCTCGCCAGTGGGGTGAACCAGTGACCGGCGCGGGAGCCACGCAGTGAGCGCAGCGACTTTCCTCGACGAGGATTTTCTCCTCGAGACGGATCTGGCCCGCTCGCTGTACCACGAGGTGGCGAAGGGCCTGCCGATCATCGACTACCATTGCCACCTGCCGCCCGAGCAGGTCGCCGACGATCACCAGTTTCGCTCCCTCACGGAGATTTGGCTCGATGGAGACCACTACAAGTGGCGTGCGATGCGCGCGGCCGGCGTGGGCGAAGAGTGCTGCACGGGGGCGGCCAACGACTGGGAGAAGTTCCAGGCCTGGGCCCAAACCGTGCCTGCCACCCTGCGCAACCCCCTCTACCATTGGACTCACCTGGAGCTGGCTTTTCCCTTCGGGATCCGCGATCGGTTGCTAGGGCCGGAAACCGCGCGGAGCGTCTACTCCGAATGCAACGAGCGGCTGGCGACGCCGGAGTTCTTCGCCCAGGGGCTGCTGCGGCAGTTTCGAGTGGAGGTCGTGTGCACGACGGACGACCCCGTGGACAGTCTGGAGCCGCACCGGCGCCACGAAGCCGAGCCCGCTCGAGCCACCCGGCTGTTGCCCACCTGGCGCCCGGACCGCGCAATGGCTCTGGCGAATCTCTCCGAGTACACGCAGTGGCTCGAGCAGCTGGAGGGAGCCAGTGGGGTTGCGGTGGGCAGCTACCAAAAGCTTCTCGAGGCCCTCGACGTTCGCCACGCATATTTTCACGAGGCGGGCTGCCGGCTCTCCGATCGCGGGATCGACGAAGTGCCGGCCTTCTCGTGCAGCGAGACCGAAGCAGAGGAGATTTTCGGGAAGGCCCGCAACGGTGCAGCGCTGACGCCGAGCGAGCGGGTGGCGTTTCGAGGGCGGATGTTGATAGACCTGGGGCGCATGGATCACGGCCGCGGCTGGGTGCAGCAGATGCACATCGGTGCTCTTCGGAACGTCAACACTCGGCTCACGCGGAAGTTGGGGCCGAACACCGGTTTCGACTCGATCGGGGACGCTCCCGTGGCCGAACCGCTCGCGCGCTTGCTCGATGCCCTGGATCGAGACGACCGTCTGCCGCGCACCATCCTCTACAATCTCAACCCGGCCGACAACGAGCTCGTCGCGACGATGGCTGGCAACTTCCAAGCCGGGGGTGTCGCCGGCAAGATGCAGTACGGCAGCGCCTGGTGGTTTCTCGACCAACTCGACGGCATGGAGAAGCAGATCAACACTCTGTCCAACATGGGGCTGCTGTCGCAGTTCGTCGGGATGTTGACGGATTCCAGAAGTTTTCTCTCCTACTCGCGCCACGAGTACTTCAGGAGGCTGCTGTGCAACATGCTGGGCAATGACGTGAAGCGCGGGCATCTGCCGGGGGATCCTCTTCTGCTGCAGGGGCTCGTGCGCGCCGTGTGCTACGAGAACGCGCGGGGATACTTTCGATTCTACGAGTGACGCTGAGATGATGGACGCTGTGATGACGCGAGAAGCAGACCTTTCGATTCCGTTCTACGACACCGCCCTTTCCTGCGAGGAAAGGGCGCGGGACATCGTTTCGAGGCTGACTGTGCAGGAGAAGGCCGGGCAGATGCTGCACGAGGCGCCGGCCATCGAGCGATTCGGGATCCCGGAGTACAACTGGTGGAATGAATGCCTGCACGGGGTAGCCCGAGCCGGGATCGCGACGGTATTTCCGCAGGCCATCGGCCTCGGTGCGCTCTTCGACGACCGTCGCTTGCGTCAAGTGGCGGACGTGATTGCCGACGAGGCGAGGGCCAAGCACCACGAGTTTGCACGCCAGGGAGACCGCGGATACTACAAGGGCCTGACCTTCTGGTCACCCAACATCAACATCTTTCGCGACCCTCGCTGGGGCCGTGGCCACGAGACGTACGGCGAGTGCCCCTATCTCACGGGGCGGCTCGGCATGGCTTTCTGTCGCGGGCTGCAGGGAGAGCACGAGCGCTACTTCAAGCTGGTCGCCACTCCGAAGCACTTCGCCGTGCACAGCGGGCCCGAAGGGCTGAGGCACGAGTTCGACGCCGTGGCCTCGGCGAAGGACATGCGGGAAACCTACCTCCCCGCATTTCGGGATTGTATCGTGGACGCGAAGGCGTACAGCATCATGTCGGCCTACAACCGGACGAATGGAGAGCCGTGCTCGTCGAGCAAGGCGCTGCTGATCGACATTCTGCGCGAGGAGTGGCAGTTCGAGGGCTACGTCGTCAGCGATTGCTGGGCAATTCGAGACATCCACCTCAATCACAAGGTGCGCAGCACCTGGATCGAATCGGCGAGCGACGCCGTGAAGGCTGGTTGCGATCTGAACTGCGGCTGCACCTACGAGCACATTCCCGAGGCCGTCGAGCAGGGGCTGCTCACGGAGGCCGATCTGGACGTGTGCGTGCAGCGGCTCTTCGTGGCGCGGCTCCGGCTCGGTCTGTTCGATCCGCCTTCCCAGGTGCCCTACGCGGCCACTGCCTACGAGGTCAACGACAGCGAAGAGCACGCGAAGCTGGCTCGAGAGGTCGCGCGCGAATCGATGGTCCTGCTCAGGAACGAAGGCGTTCTGCCGCTGCGCAGGGACCTGTCGAGCCTCGCCGTGATTGGCCCGAACGCCAACGACGCCAGCATTTTGGTCGCGAACTACTTCGGGATTCCGTCCGCCCCCGTGACCCCGCTCGAGGGGATCCGGGCCGCGGCGAGCCCGGGCACGAAGATTTGGTTCACCGAGGGCTGCAAGCTGACCGCCAAGCAGGAAGGGCTCAGCCAGGTGGGGGTGGTGTCCGAAGCGGTCAGCATGGCGCAGCGAGCCGAGGCGGTGGTTCTGTGCCTGGGCCTCTCCGCCGAAATCGAAGGCGAGCAGGGAGACGTGGGCAACTCTCAGGCGGCGGGGGACAAGGTCGATATCGAGCTACCGGGCCTGCAGAAGGAGCTGCTCGAGCGGGTCGTCGCGGTCGGCAAGCCCACCGTGGTGGTGGTGCTCAGCGGTAGCGCGCTGAACCTGTGTTGGGCCGATGAGCACGCGGGGGCGATCGTGCAGGCGTGGTACCCGGGTCAAGCGGCGGGGTCAGCGCTCGCGGACATTCTGTTCGGAGACTTCAGCCCCGTCGGGCGCCTGCCGATCTCTTTTCCTCGCAGCCTGGCGGACGTGCCGGAGTTCACCGATTACTCGATGCAGGGGCGCACGTATCGCTACCAGTCCGCCGAGCCTTTGTACCCGTTCGGCTTCGGGCTCTCCTACACCCGCTTCGCGTACTCGGAGCTGCGGTTGGAGCAGGGCGAGGTGGAGCTGGGGCAGGAGGCGGTCGTCAGCGCCGAAGTCAAGAACGTCGGGGCGCGTGCTGGCCACGAGGTCGTACAGCTCTACATCGAAGCACTGGAGCGCCCGTTTCGCCTCCCACACCACGAGTTGCGTGGTTTCCAGCGTATTCATCTCGAGCCCGGCGAATCACGGCGGGTCTCGTTTCGCTTGGGGGCCCGGGATCTGTCGGTCATCGACGAAGCCGGGCATCGAGTTTGGCTACCAGGCGCGCGCCGGCTCTTCGTCGGTGGTAGTCAACCCGATGCTCGCAGCGTGGCCCTCATGGGTCACGGCCCGATCAGTGTCGATCTGACTCTGACGGGTGTCCAAACGCATCTTACTTACTAGGCACCACTCCGCGCGGCGGGGAGAAGATGGAAAATCGGCTCAATCGCGTATTCAAAAACCCAATTCTTCCTGGCTTCTATCCAGATCCGACGATCTGCCGAGCCGGGCAGGATTTCTATTTGGCAACCAGCAGTTTCGAGTACTTCCCTGGTGTTCCCCTGTTTCACAGTCGGGATCTAGTGCACTGGCGGCAGCTCGGGCACGTGCTGACTCGCAGGAGCCAGCTCCAGCTCGATTCGGTCGCGAGCTCTGGCGGGATCTACGCTCCGACCCTGCGCTACCACCAAGGAACGTTCTACCTGATCACCAGCCACATCGGCGGCGGAGGCAATTTCATCGTCACCGCCACCGACCCCGCGGGCCCCTGGTCCGACCCGATGTGGCTTGGTGACTGCGGCATCGATCCATCCCTCCTGTTCGATGGCGACGACGTGTACTACACACGAAACGGGCCCGGGCCCGATCGCGATCATCCGCTCCTGTACCAGGCTCGTCTCGACCTCCAGACGGGGCGGCTCACAGAAGAGCCGAGGCCGATTTGGGCCGGCACGGGAGGCATCTGGCCCGAGGGGTCACACCTGTACAAGCGAGGTGGCTTCTATTACCTGATGCACGCCGAAGGCGGCACGAGCTACGGCCATCGCGAAGTCGTGGCCCGCAGCCGCTCTGCGTGGGGGCCGTTTCAGCCCGCCCTGCGCAACCCGATTCTGGGCCATGAGCGTCGGCGAGGGCATGCCATTCAGGCCACGGGCCACGCGGACTTGGTGACCCTGCCGGACGGCAGTCTTTGGGCCGTCATGCTCGGCGTGCGGCCGCAGGGCGGCCGATACCACCACCTCGGGCGGGAGACGTTTCTCGCGCCGGCGCGCTGGGACGAGGAGGGGTGGCCGGTGATTGGGCAGGAGGGTCACATCGAGGAGCTGATGAGCGCCCCGCCGCTGCCCCATTTCGACGTGCCGCAGCCCCAGGTCCGCGAGGACTTTTGCTCCGACCAGCTCTCGCACGTCTGGAACTTCGTCAGAAACCCGAGGCAGGAGCACTGGTCCGTCACGGAGCGACCCGGCTTCTTGCGCCTGTGGGGCGCGGCGGAGACGATCGGGGACGCGGCGCCGATCGCGCTGCTCGGTCGTCGTCAGCAACACTTCGAGGTCACGGCGCGAGCGCGTCTGTTGTTCGAGCCCGCTCAGGCGGAAGAGGCGGGCCTGGTCGTGCGTGCGAACGAGCGATTCTACTACGCGCTGCTCGTGCGGCGGGTGGCGGGCCGCGGGGGCGGGCGGGAAGCGGTGCTGGTGGCCGGCTTTCGGGGCAAGGCGCGGTGTGTGGCGCGCGTGCCTCTGGAAGAGGGCCCCGTCCTACTCGAGATGCAGGGAACGCCCAATCGCTACATCTTCCGCGCCGGTGGGGAGGGGTCTGACCTGCTGGAGCTCGATGAGCGCCCGGCCCGCGCCCTGGCGGCGGAGACGGTCATGGCCACTGGGCAAAACTACTTTACCGGAGCGTACTTGTGCATGTACGCGAGCGGTGCGGGGCAGCCTGCGACCAACCCTGCAGATTTCGATTGGTTCGACTACATCGTCGACAAGGGTTAGGTGGCGGACCGGCGCGCCGCTTCGTTCGAGTCTTCTCTCCGGTCGGGCTGGCGCGCCGCAGGGTAAATCTTTCGCTCGTCTGGAGCGTTCTTACGCTTAGCCCCCCGGCGGCGGAAGTTCCAGGGGCCGAGCTCCGAAGATCGGGGCGGTTGCGGAAGAATGAACAGGGCAAGCATCAACGGCGGGCTGTGGGGCCCAAAGGCAGAGCCCGGCTCGACTGAGCCGCAGCTCTGGGCAGGGAGGAGGGCTGCGGGCCGTCGAGTAGAGAACGGATCGAGGGCTGCCACGGCGGCGATCGGGGGGTCGCGGCCGAGCTGCGGGAGGCGGTCGGCTGCCGAGGGGCGTTTCGGGTCTCGCGCGGCGCGAGCGCCTGCCGCCACTTCAGCGCAGGCGGTGGGCGTCGGGACAGGCTGTGAGGCCCTCGGGCTTCTCCCCCGGATGGGTGCGGCTGCGCGTTGATGCAACCACCACTCTCGCTTCGGCCATGCCCGCAGTGCGGTACCGCCTGCGACACGGACCACCAGTACTGCCCCGGGTGCGGGTTCCCGATCGGCTCGATGTCGCTGGACAATGGCGACAAGCTCGTCGGCAAGACCCTTCCGGGAGGATACCAGGTTCTCGACCTGCTGAGCGTTGGCGGCATGGGCCGTGTGTACCGCGCCGAGCAACGCGCGCTCGGGCGAACGGTCGCAGTGAAGGTCATCCACCCACACCTGCTGGCGGACGAGAACTCGATTGTCCGGTTCATGACGGAGGCGCGCGCGGCAAGCCAGCTGAACCACCCCAACTCCGTCAGCGTCATCGACTTCGGAAAGACGGAGGATGGGCAGCCCTACCTGGTGATGGAGTTCTTGCGAGGCAAGGACCTCGCGCGGGTTGCCTACGAGCAGGGGCCGTTGCCCTTCGCGCGTATCGCCAACGTATTGCAGCAGGTGCTTCAGGCCTTGAGCGAGGCCCACGAGCTCGAGATCGTACATCGCGACTTGAAGCCCGAGAACATCATCCTCGAGCCGCTCAGGCGCGGTGGGGACTTCGTCAAGGTGGTCGATTTCGGTCTGGCCAAGCTCAAGGCCGATGCCACCACGCCCAACGTGACGATGCCCGGCATCGTCTGCGGGACGCCTGATTACATGGCCCCCGAGCAAGGGCGAGGCGACCCAATCGATGGCCGCAGCGACCTCTATGGCTTGGGCGTGGTTCTCTATCAGCTGTTGACCGGGCGACTGCCGTTCGAGTCCGAGAATCCCACGCAGGTGGTGATGATGCATCTATCCTCGCCGCTGCCCGACCCGCGCAAGGTCGCACCCGACCGGGGCATTCCCGAGGCGATGGTGCGCGTCGTTTGCCGGGCGCTCCAGAAGAACGCGGCAGACCGCTACCAAGACGCGCTCGAATTCGCGGACGCTCTCTCGGAGGCCGTCGCGGAGATGGAAGCGGGCGGCTCCGCTCGACCAGCGAGCTTGAGGCCCGGGGGCGTGATCCGCTGCCCTGTGTGCCAGGCCAACGTACCCATGGCGCGGTTCTGTTGCGATTGTGGGGAGCGACTGCCGATCAAGGCCGAGCGGCAGACGTCGCGAGTGGATCCCGGCCTGCCCGAGCTTCCCCTTCGGTTTACCGGACGTGACGACGATCTCGTCTGGTTGCACGAGCGCTGTGCGAGCGTCCCGCAGGGCATCCACGCGCTGCGGATCGTCGGCGACGCAGGCGTTGGCAAGACGAGGCTCTTGCGCGAGTTCTTGAGCGAGCTCGAGCACGCTGGTGAGCTCGTCGTCTCGACGCGGCCCGACCCCTACTGGGCCGAGATCGCCTTCCACACCTTGCGCGAGGCGATCTACGGTTTGGTCGGAGTGCGTGGGCGGTCTGGGTCGCGGCGCCAGTGGCGGGACGCCAGCGACGAAGAGCAGCGCGGGTTGTCCCTGATCTTCGCCCCGTCGGGCGGAGGGAGAAATCGAGCCTCCGCCTGGCAGCAGCGCGAGGAAATCGCAGCGGCGTTGCACTGGGCGCTCGAGCGGGCCACGACACGCGCGCGCGGCCGTCGCGTCGTCTTGGCGATCGAGGATCTCGAACGGGTCGACTCAGCGAGTCTTCAGGCCATCGAGGGCGCGCTGCAAGAGCCTCTCCATCAAGGCGTGGTCAGCATCGTCACGACGCACGGCAGCACCTATCACCCCTCGTGGGGCGAGCTCGCGCCGAGCCGAAAGCTGAAGGGGCTTTCGGTGGCCACGGTGGAGGAGCTGCTCGGGCCGTTCTCCGGCATCAGGCTGACCCCGGCCCAGCAGGAACGCGGGTTGCCCCCCCTGTACGCCGAACAGGTGGTTCGCTTCCTCGTCGAAGGAGGAACGGAGCCACCCACTGGTCTCGGTGATTTGGTGGCGCACCGCCTGGGCACGCTGCCCCCTGCCGCCCGCCAGTTGCTGCAAGCCGTTGCGGTACTCGGAGAGTGCGTGGAGATTTCGTCGGTCCAAGCGCTGCTCGGGCTCGAGGTCGAAGTGACCGAGTCGCTGGAGTTACTGCTCGGCAATCAGATGGTTCGTCGCCACGATTCCCAGCTCTCGATCGATCATCCGCTCGTCCGCGAGATCGTGCTGCTGGCCACGCCGGCAGAGGTTCGTCGGGAGCTGCATCGCCGTACGCTCAGGCTCTTCGATCGACTTTCGGCCCCCATGGAGGCGCGGGCGCTGCACTGTTTCTACGCCGGGGAGTCGATGGAGGCGCTGCTGCTGCTCGAGCAGGTTTCCGAGCGCGCGCTCGCGCGGGGGGATCAGCGGGCCGCGGTGGCTGCGCTGCGACGCTGCCTGGAGCTGTCGCGCACGGAGCTATCACGCGGAGAGCTCGACGATCCGATGCGCGCCATGGTCATCTTCGGCCGCAAGTTGGGCGATGCCCTGACCGAGGCGGGAGACTACGCCGACGCCGAGGGCGTGCTGCTCGAAGCGCTGGACATGACGGGTCCAGCCGGCACGAACCGGGCCCAGCTGCTGCGTTCCCTGGCGCGCGTCGCTCGGCTCAGGGACCGTGTGACCGAAGCGCGTCAGTATCTCGACGAGGCGCTCGAGGTGGCGCGCGCGTCCGGGGCGACGGATCTCGTCGCGCAGCTGGAAGCGACCCGAGTCGAGTGGGGCTAGTTCGGCCGGCTGCAGGTCGTCGCGTCGAGCCGTGACGACGACGCCGAGCCGCGACCCCGGGGGGAGGCGGAGCGGCTGACCCTCTCCGTGCCGGCAGGCGCCGGGGAGCCCCCGCCCCGGCAAGCCCCTGACCGGGGCCGGCCGTGAGGTCGTTGCGGTCCGCGCGTTGGCACGTTCGGGAAGCACCGGCTCGGCGGGCCACGCACCGCCGCTGGCCGAGACCCTTCTGGATTGCCACTTCAGCGGCCTGGCACTACGATTCTAGCCCTGGTGGGCTGGATAGGCCGGCCGGAGCTTTGAGTGCCAAAGCTTACCCAATACTCCCGATGCGGGTCGGAAAGCGCCCCGCTTGAAGGGCTGCGAACGTGGATAGCGACCTCGCCGAATCTATTGCTGCGTTAAAAGAATCATTCGAAAAGACTGGACAGCAGCCGGTCATTGGAAAGGCTTCGGCCGCGCTCGTTGCCGCGCTCAAAGAGAAGTTCCGGCTCCCGCGTCGCTACTGCGCGTTCCTCGAGCAGTGGGACCCGGCGGACCTCGAAGTCGCGACCCCCATCGAGCGGGTGTGCCTGTTGGGTTCCCAGCAGGTGGAGGAGGAGCAGCTCGGGCTGTGTCTGGACGAGTCTGGAAAGGCCATCGACGGCCCGACGGATTCTGGCTGGCGACCGGAGTGGGTCGTCATCGGGCTGAGCGGCCTGCTCGGGGACCCCTACTTTCTCGACGTATCACGCGCCGATGCAGAGGGTGACTGCCCGGTGTTCACCGCGATGAGCGGCACGGAGCAATGGCAGCCCAAGCTGTGCGCCTCCAGCTTTGCCATGTTCCTGCGGGTTTTGGCCATCCACGTCGAGGTCTCGCAGGGCTTCGACATCGATGACTACGACGCGGACAACGAGCGGGTGTATCGCGAGGCCGTCCGCCCAAAGATTCGCGAGTACGATCCGGCTGCCGTCAAGGCGGGGCACTGGACCTAGGGCAGCAACTCGGCTGACTGCCGCGACCGGTCGCCGCGCGCGAGCGTCGACGGGGGGCAGGCGCCGAGTCGGCGCCCGGAGAGTGCCCGCGCCCTTCGGTGAGCGGGCGTTCGGGGGGCCGAACCGCCAGGCGACGAGAGGGGGGTTCGAGCGCACGTCGCCTGCGCCGGCGTGCAGGTTCCCCGAACACAGAGGGTTGCGCTTCGGGCCGGCCGCCTCGCGGTGCCTCCCGGGCTTCGTCCTCGGGTCCGGGCGGGTGCGCGGCCCGCGGGGATACGGGGGGCGGCGAGCGTCCGCGCGTCGCGCGCAGGTCGCTGGCCTCCGCCACAGGCTCCCGCCGCGGCCGGGGCCTCGAGACCAGCCGCCGGCGCCCACGCCGAGAAGCACGGGCGCGGCCGGCACCTCTCGCTCACCGAGCCGACCGCAAGCCGCGCGGCGGCGCGCGCGCTTCAGGCGTGGATGTAGTTCTTCTCGAGCAGATGGATCAGGACCTGCGCCGACTTCAGATCTTCGAAGGGAGACTGATCCATCACCGCCCGGAGCGTTTGCCCGCTCAGCACCACTTGGAACAGGTCGAGCTGCTCGGGCTCCAGCTCTCGCAGGGGGGCCTCGAGCGGCACGCTGGGGCGAAGCATCGCCTCGGGCTGGGGAAGCTTGGTAGCGAGTTGCTCGAGCTCGTCTTTTTGGCGGAAGCCCTCCATCAACACCTCCTGCACGCTGGCGTCCACCGGATTGTCGAAGGTGCGAGGATCTTCGGGCGTGAGCTCGAAAACGCCCCCTTGCCACGACAGCATTCGGTAGACGACCTTCCGGCCTGACATCGGCATCGACTCTCCGTTGGCCGTCTCCGCCTCGATGTAGTGCAAGAGCCCCTCGCGCAGGTGAATTCGCCCGACCTTGCCTTCGCTGGTGACGGTGAGCGTGCCCGTCTTGCGCGAAGAGCCGAACAGCTGCAGCAAGTCAGGAAGCGGGATCTCGTCGAGGCTGCCGCTCATGCGGGCGTCGGACGCCGGGCGCGAGTGGGCTCGATTCAGCTGGGCCTGACGCTCGATCGCGGGCGCCGCATCCGCCGCTTCATCCGTGCTGACGACCTTGAGAATGTTGCTCCCGATCAGCACGCGATCGCCTTCCTGCAACTCCGCGTGCGTGATGCGCTCCCCGTTGACGAACGTGCCGTTCGTCGAGCCGAGATCGTCGATGTTGATGGTCCCGTCGTGCAGCTGGATCCGCGCGTGACGGCGTGAAACCATCTCCTCCACGAGTACCATGTCCAGGTCGCTGGATCGCCCCACGATGACCTCTCGGCCGTCGTCCAGGGGAAACTCCCCTCCCTGATATTTGCCAGAGATGAAGCGTAGGGCGAGTCTCATTCGGGGCTCGATAGTGCAGTCAAAATGGCCATTTCGCTAGACCAACGGCCCGTGCAGGCCGCCGGGCACCCTAGCGAGGTGGCGCTGGAGTTGCAATCCATTGACATTGCTCGCAGGACAGAACGGCAGTGGAGTGGGACTGCCGTAGGCGCCGGGAGGGTTAACGAGGAGATTTGCTGTCGGCTTACGGGTACTGGAGTACTTAGTTAACTATTGTCGATCAGGCGGTTTGGGGGAGATCGACATCGGATCGATAGCACCCGGACGGCCGCGGGGAAAATCTCCGCCGACAACGACGCCCGGGAGCCCACTCGCACCTTCGTTGGCGGCCTTCGCCCTCGCCCCGACGAGCCGACGGCGCCCCGGTTGTGCTCGCGCGGCGCCGACGATATTGAAGATCGGGTGCCGCCCACCGCCCGCCCGCCCTCTGCCCGTCGAGCGGCGGGCGCGCGCGCTCACGACGGCTCGCGAGGAGCTGGGCCGAAGTTCGCCCAGCACCGCCGCCTGGATACCCTACGGGACGTGCTCGCCCGACACCCGCGCGGCGTCTCGCTCTACGACCTGGCCGAAATGCTTCACGTCGCGCCGCGCACCATGCGCCGCTATCTCAAGGAGGTCGAGCGCGAGTTCGAGCTGTCCCCCGTCAGGCCCAAGGGGGGCGGCCCGGCCCTTTGGAGGATTCGCCCCAGCGAGCTTCCGCGCAAGGTGGAGATGCGCCGCGCGCAAGCCTATGCGCTCCTGGCGGCTCGCCGGGTCTTCGATCCCCTGCGGGGCTCGGCGCTGTACGATGAGATCGATCTGGGCGTGGCAAAGCTTTTGGCGTTTGCCGAGCGCCCGGGGAGGGGGCCGAATGCGGGCCGAGCCAACACGGCCTTGGCCGATCGGTTCGTGTACCTTCCGGCAACGGAGCGTGATTACGCGGAAAAAGCCGAGGATATCGATGAGCTGTTTCAGGCAGTCGCCGAGTTGCGCGCTCTGTCCGTGCGCTACCGGCCGCAGGCGGCCGGACGCGAGGAGCGGCTGCGGCTCCACCCGTACGGCCTCGTGTTGCACCGGGATCGAATCTACTGCGTGGCGCGCGATACCGCGCGCAAACAGCTCGGCACCTACGCGCTCGAGCGCATGCGAGACGTGAGCGCGTTGCTCGAGGAGCGCTTCGAGCTCCCCGTCGGTTTTCGCGTTCAGGATCACTTCAGCGGAGAGCTCGGGCCCGCGCATCCGGAGGAAGGCCAGCGAGTGGTCGTCGAGCTCAGCGCCGTGTTGGCCAAGGACCTCTCGGGCGACAGGCTCCACCCGACCCAGCAATGGACATCCGCCGGCGGGGGCGTGGCCCGAGTGACGTTCCACCTGCGGCACCCGGAGTCGCTCGTGCCCAGGCTCCTCGGTTGGGGGTCCGAGGCGCGGGTCGTCGAGCCCGACTCGCTACGCGAGACCGTGCTCGAGCGGCTGAGGGCAGCCGTCGCCGCGTACCAGGCGGAGTGAGAGGCCGCCCTGGCGTCCTGCGCCGCCGCGAGGGCTCGTCCGCTGCCTGTCGTGTGTCGAGCCGCGCTCCGGCAATGCGGGCCCCGGAGGGTCAGGGCTGCTGCCCGTCTCGTTTCTGTGTGCGAAAGAGGTTGTAGTACTCGAGCACCTTGACGACGTAGTTCTGCGTCTCTTCGTACGGAGGAATGCCGCGGTGGCGGATGACGGCGTTCTCCCCTGCGTTGTAGGCAGCCAAGGTCAGCTGAAGGTTGCCGTTGAACAGGTTTGCCAGCACGCGCAGGTAGCGAGTGCCGCCGAGGATGTTCTGCCGGGGGTCGAAGGTGTCGCTGACCAGCATTCGCTCGGCGGTTTCCGGGATCAGCTGCATCAGGCCCCGCGCGTTGGCGTGCGAGAGGGCCTGCGGATCGAAATTGCTCTCGACCTGAATGACGGCCCGAACGAGTTCCTCTGGAATTTGGTAGAGGCTGGCGGCTTCGCGAATGTACCCGTCGTAGCGATGACGGTTTCTCCCCGAGCTCGACACCCGCGCGCGTCGATTGCTCGACGGCGTGCGCGCCACGAGGGAGCCCTTCTTGCTCCGGTTGGAGAAGTGGATGGTGCCGTCCTCGTCCACGTAGCGGTAGATGTCCGCGCGCGCCGCGCTCGCCACGGCGGCCGCGGCCACCAACACGGCGCCGGTCAGGAGCCACGCCGGCCGAAGCGCCGCGCCAAACCGGCGGCCGAGCGCACCCCGGCGGCGCCCGGGGAGAGCGGCTTCCTCGCGCGCGGGAGCGTTCTTGTGGGGCGGCGTGGGGCGGTTCATGCGAGGACGGTCGCGTGCGGGAGCGGTCTGCAAGAGACCGATATCTTGGGCCGAGGTCAATGGTTCTTCAACGTCCAAGCGGCCTGTCCGATTCCCGGCCTTACCGGACCGGCGGGGCGGCGCGCGCGCCGCGGGCCCGATCGTGAGCCGTCTCGGGTCGCCGGCCGCTGACGACGCGGCCAATCCCGCCGTAATCCTGGTCGATCCGCACGTCCTGCAGGTCGTACGCTCGCAGCCCTTTGGCGACTCGCTCCGCCTGGCCGGCGCCCACCTCGACCGCCAGCACGCCCCCTTGGGCGAGCTTTCGTACCGCTTCCTTCACTAGCGGCCGCATCAGGGCGAGCCCGTCCGGCCCGCCACGCAGCGCTAGGTGCGGTTCGTGGTCCAGGATGTCCCGGCTCAGCTCGCCCATGTCGGCGTCGGAGACGTAGGGGGGATTCGAGACGATCAAGTCGAGCGGCGGTTGGGCGGCGAGCCCCTCGAAGAGATCGGACTGCACGAAAGAAACGCCCCAGATCGCCCCCAGGGCGAGGGCATTGCGGCGAGCGACCCTGAGCGCTCCGCCCGAGATATCGCTGCCCGTCACCTGCCAGGTGGGGCGCTGCTTGGCGAAGGCGATGGCGACGCAGCCGCTGCCCGTGCACAGGTCGAGGGCGCGGCCGAATTCACTACGGCCTCGAGTGCGCTCCAGGGCGACCTCGACCAGAGTCTCCGTGTCGGGTCGCGGAATGAGCACGTTGGGACCGACCTGGAACCGGAGGCCGTGAAACTCTCGAGAGCCCAGGATGTAGGCGACCGGCTCGGCTCTGCGTCGACGCACGATCAGCGCCCGATAGGCGGCGAGCTCCTCGGTCGACAGCGGGCGCCGGCCGTCGACGATCAGTTGTACTCGGGTGATGCGCAGGGCGTGGCAGAGCAGCACTTCCGCATCCACACGGGGGCTGTCGCCCACGCCGCGCCGCGCCAGATCGTCGGCCGCCCAGCGCAACACCTTGGCAATGGTCCATGGGTCGGAGCTCTCGGGGCTGGCAGTCATGCGAAGCGGTCGGTGCGGGGGCTGTGGTGGGCTTTACAGCGCAGTTGCCGGCGCGACAAGCTTGCTGGGTCGGCTGATTGGTCTCCTCCCCGGAGCCGCGCCGATGCAAGCGGGCGCCCCGGGGCGGTCACCGGCGCGGTCTTGGCTTTTTGGGGTTGCAATCGGGCCTGTGTCGGCCGACTCCAAGGCGCATGTCCGTTTCAACGTCTCAGCCGCGCAGGTGCGGGGTAGTTCGGTTCAGAGAGCCCCTCGTCCGCCACATCTTCACCGCGGACCCTTCGGCCCACGTCTTCGACGGGCGCGTCTACGTATACCCGTCGCACGACCGGGACGGGGAGCGTGAGCCGTTCGACGACGGGTCGCACTTCGACATGACGGACTACCACGTGCTCTCCATGGACGACTTGCAGTCGGAAGTGCTCGAGCACGGGGAGGCGCTCCACGTCAAAGACGTGCCCTGGGCGCAGCGGCAGATGTGGGCACCGGATGCGGCTCGGAAAGGGGACACGTACTACCTGTACTTCCCCGCTAAGGATCCCGACGGGATTTTTCGCATCGGGGTCGCAACCTCGAGCTCGCCGGTCGGCCCCTTCGAGGCGCAGCCGAGGCCAATCGACGGGAGCTACAGCATCGACCCGGCCGTCTTCGTCGACGACGACGGTCAGGCGTATATGTACTTCGGAGGCCTCTGGGGTGGGCAGCTGCAGTGTTGGCAGAGCGGTCGGTTCGACGCGTCTGCTCAGGCCGAGCCGAGCGGGGGGGACGCGCTACAGCCGCGGTTCGCGCCTCTGCAGGAGAACATGCTGGAGTTTCGGGAGGAACCCCGGCCGCTCGGTATCGTCGGGTCCGACGGAAAGCCGCTCTCCGCACGCGACAAGGACAGGCGCTACTTCGAGGGCCCGTGGATGCACAAGCACGCGGGCACCTACTACTTCTCGTACTCCACGGGAGATACTCACCGGCTGGTTTACGCCACGAGCAACAGCCCCGCGGGCCCCTTCACCTATCAGGGTTGCCTGCTGCCGCCCGTGGTGGGCTGGACGACTCACCACAGCACGGTGTGCGTCGGCGGGCAATGGTACCTGTTCTATCACGACAGCACCCTGTCGGGAGGCGACACCGCCCGCCGCTGCGTCAAGGTGTTGCCCTTCGATCACGAGCCGGACGGGAGCATCAAGACGCTCTCGCCCACTGGATGAGGGCAAGGGGGCCTCGCCCGTGCGGGCCGCTCCGCGCTCGGGGCGGCAACGCGCGGCGCCCGCCTGTCGACACCGCCGGCGCGCTGGGCGGGTGGGGCCTCGGCCGCCTCGAAAGTCCCCCCCACACGAGGTGGGCGGGCGCTGTTCCCGCGCGGCGCGCGTGGACTCCCCGGGCGGCGTGTGGCCGCTGCGCGCGGGGCTCCAGCCCTAGCCCAGGGCTAGCCCGGGCTCGCTGGGTGCGCAGAAGAGCCCTCGCTCGCCGCCGGCCCTCTCGCGGCAGGGATGCCCGCGAGCGTTTTCTCGTGGACGCGGGCCGACTGCAGGGCCCCTCAGCCGAGGATCCGCCGGCACAGGCTGCTGATTTGCCGCTCGTAGGGGTTGTCGTAAGCGAAGCGAAGCATCTCGAACGCCAGGCGGGCCTGGGGCGAAGGTTTGCTCAGGTTCAGCCGCGACCACGTGAAATCACGATTGTCGGCCGTGCCGCACAGGGACGGATCATTGCGAATCGACAGCACGATCTGTCCTCGAGCCCAGTCGACCGTCCGCGCGCCGAGCTGCCCGCCGTAGATGACCTGGCTCACGTAGGACGGAACCACCACGGTCGTGCGGTTGGCTTGCAGGATATCCTTCGCGGAGGCGAGGGCTTCCAGGTTCTTCTTGAATCGCTCGTTGGCCTCCTCCGCCTTGCGGGCATACAGTCGCTCCATGAAGAGGGCCTCGAGGGCGACGATGCGCGGGTCGCTGCTGTCGAACCGGCCCAGCTGCTCGTACAGCTCGTAGGCGTGGGCGAGCTCTGCGCCAGCGAGGTCTTGTTGCGGCCGATCGAGGACCCCGCGAAACTCGCTCAGGAGCTCATCGAGGCGATCTTCGGTTGCCTTCAGCTGCGTCAGCGTCACCGAGCCGAGGGAATACGCCTCCCCCGTGCGATCGCGCAGGGTGATGGTCCCCACGGGAGCGTCCCCCATGTCTTCCCCGTAGAGGTTCGAGAGCACCATGTCGCCGAGCTGAGCCTCGACCTCGCCGCGATTGTCGGGCTCTCCGAGCCGGTACGTGTTGCCGCGCACCTCCAACGAGATGACCCCGTTGCGGGTCGGGCGCTTGTCGCAAGGCTTGGCCGTGACGGGATCTTCCGCCACCTGGCGCCGCTTTTGGCCTTCGATGACGACCTGAATGGGAATTACGTCACACACCGATTCCTCGCGCACGATGATGCGGATGTGCCCGCGATTGGCTTCGATGTCCGCCGCGTAGTGGGTGTTGCGCGGCGCCCCGAGCTTCTCCGACCGAGGCCCCATGACGACCTCCGGGGCGGGGGCCTTTGCAGGCGGCTTGTTTCCGCCGCCACACCCCAAGCCGCCGTGGGCCAGGGAAGTCATCAGGGCGAGCCCGACGAGTCGCGTCTTGAAGTAGGAGATTGGTGGCCTACTGCTCATTTCGAAATTCCTCCTCGCGTCGGGGCGCGCTTTTCGACGCGGACCCGCCCGACAGCGACGTACCATAGCGAATTGTCGGCGCCGTGCGAGCCTCACCGTTCCGCTGGAAGGCCGGACGCTCCGCGGAGCGGTCGACCGCTTTTCTTCGCGGAAACAGCCGGTGTGCCAACGACGCCTCGGGGGGCCGCGTGGCGGCCCGGAGATGGCGCTCAGGGGGCGCTCGTCGAGGCGGCGCCCAGCAGCTGGCCGACGCTCAGCACCACGAGATTGCCCACGTCGCGGGCCGCCGGCAAGAGCCCGTTGCCCACCATCTCGTTGACGATCAAATCCGTTCGACCGTCGCCGTCGGCGTCGCCCACCGCGGCGCTGTAGCAGAGAGTGTCCCCCTCGTCGCGCCGGTCGAAATCCGTACCGGTGGCGCCGTGGACTTGGACCAGCTCGATCCCCTCCGGCAACCCCTCGAGCGTCGCCAAGTCCAACACGCCGGGCAGCCGCTGCTCATTGCCGAGCAGAACGAAGATGGCGCCGGCGTGGTGGCGCCCCCCGGGGCTGGCGTGGGGGGAGCAGGTGATCAAGTCGTCGATTCCGTCACCGTTCACGTCCCCGTAGCCCGCGGTGTCGCCGGCCAGGTCCCCGGCGCTGGCCCCGAGCACGCTGCTGACCCGGATCGGCGGGTCCAATTCGGCGAGCTCGTCGATCTGCAGGTTCAGGCCTCGCAGGCGCTCGGCTTCGTACACCACGTGGCTGATTCCCGAATCCGGACGGCCTCGAAAGTCGGCGACCAGGTCCCCCACGAACAGATCCGCTCGCCCGTCGGCATCCCAGTCCGCCCCGGCCACCAGCTCTTCTCCGAAGGTCTCGTGGCCGCGCTGACCGCGCAGGCGCGTCAGCGCCGCGGGGTCGTCGCCGAGCAGGACTCGAGCCCCGGGAGCCCACGGTGGGTCTGGGATTGCGTCATCGAAAAGGATGAAGAGCTCGCCGCGCGCCGCGCCGCCACGGCTCTCCCCCGTGAGCCCTCCGAATGGATCGAGCGATGCCCCACTGCGGTTGAGAGCGGCCGAGAGCAGCAACTCGCCCCGCCCGTTGCCGTCGAGGTCTCCAATCTGGCAGGTCGCACCGAAGTGGTAGCCGCGCGGGTCGGGCTCGGCTGGAGGCAGCAGCTGCAGCACACGCCCCTGTGCGGGACCCAGCTCGTTCGAGGCCAGATCGACGATCCCTCCTCGTGAAAGCGGCGTACCCCCGGCGATCAAGTAGGCGGCTCCCGCCTGTTCGGCGGCCGCGTCGTGTTGATCGGCGCCCACGAGGATGTCGGCGACGCCATCCCCGGTCACGTCCCCGGTGCGGACCCAAATTCCGAGTCGATCGCCGGCGTGACTCCCGACGATCGTCAGGCGCGGTGGCTCCGCCTCGGGGGAAGCGAGGTCGAGGGGGGACAGTGCCCGGGCGCGTTCGCGCAGCGCTGCGCCGCCCACCACGATGGTCAGGGCTCCTGCGCCAACGCGCTCTCCCCCGTGCGCGAAGTCCTGGCGCGCGACCAGCAAGTCCCCGATGCCGTCGCCCGTCACGTCGTCCATCCACACCTCGGAGCCGGCGTGCTCGTACGCCGCGGCGCCGTCTACTCTCAGCACACTCGGTTGGGCCGTGGCGGTGTCGATGCTTCCGCTAATCAAACCGTCCCCGAAGACCAGAAACACGCTCCCCGCATTGGCCTTTCCGCCCGGAGAGGCGAGAAAGGAAGCGAGCGCATAATCGGTGAGCGAGTCGCCGTCCACGTCGAACCCGCCCGCCACCGGGACCCCCAAGACGCCGCTGCCCACCGAACCGTAGACGCGGCGGTAGTCTTTCCCGGACAGGTCCGCGAGGTCCACGAGGGCTGTCGCAGCCCGAGGGGCCTGGGGCCCGCCCCGCCCTTCGCTACAGGCGAGGAGGGCCGCCAGAGCGCCGAGGGCAATGCGCTGCAGTGCGGCGTGAGCCGCCGGGCCCTCGGATTCCACACGGCGGGTGCCTCGCCGTGTCGCCGCGAGGCGTTGCCTTTGCGCGCGGACCGCGGTCGAGCCGGCGTGCCCGCGGCGTTCGTTTGCGGCGCGATGTTGCGCCGAGTTGTCGAGCCTGGCTTCTTTCTTCATGCGCTGCTCCCAAGCCAGCGCTTGGCGACGAGGAGGTGCTGTAACGTAGCAGAATCGGCCGGAAAGCGGGCACGCGCGGCCGACTGGTGGTATCCTGCCCGCCATGGGGCCCGCTCGCCGATCCGCACTGGCACTGCTGTCTCTCGTCGGCGCGCCGGCGTGTGACGAAAACTCCGACGAAACGCGCCTCTTCGGGGTCACCGCGGGGACGGGGTCGGCGCCCGGAGATGCACGGGCGCCCGCGGCGGGGGCCGAGCGCGACGCGTCGGTCGAGCCCTCCAGTTCCGCGACGCGCTGCACTCGGACCGGCGCGCTCCGCTGCCAGGGCGTTGCCCTGCAGCGGTGCGACGAAGGGCTGTGGCAACCCGTGGAGGTTTGCGCCACGCCGCGGCTGTGCGCGGACTCGGTGACTCAGTGCGAGATTCTCCCGGCCGCGTGCGAGCCGGAGGTCCGCTGCCTTCCGCCCTCGTGCGACCAATTCGACATTCGCTGCTCGGGGCACGTCGCGGAGCTGTGCAACGAGGGGCGTACGGGCTTCGACCTGCTCCGGGATTGTGGGCCGCCCTGCGGGGGGGCACGGTGCCAGCAGGGCGTGGGTTGTACGGCGGAGGTGTGCCTGGCCGATTCGTTCGATTGTGCGGGCGCCGGCGAGCTGCTCTTGTGCAACGATACCTGCGACGCGTTCGTGCCGGTCGACTGCGAGCCGCTCGGCCTCTGCAGATTCTGCGATGGCCATGTCGAAGCGGCCGCCCCGGATGCGGGGGGCTGAGCCTGGTTTCCACCCACCCAAGGGGATGGGAAGCCAGGAAGAGCGAAGCCGCGCGCGAAACGTGCCGCAAGGCCGCTCGCTGGCGGCCCTGACCCGAGGGGGCCGACCGCGAGCCGGCGTTTCTTCGCGGCGAATGAGCCGAGGCGCGGTGGCTGTTCGGTGCAGCACCTGCCTCGGGGGTCGCCGCCTACCCGGCCACTTCGATGCGGCCGTCCGCGTGCCGAGCGAAGCGGTCTTTGTCTCGATCGTGAACGGGACCGTCGCTCGGCCACGGCCAACCGCCGAATTGGGTGCGCTGGTAGTCGAGCATTGCCTGCCGGATTTCCTCCTGGGTGTTCATCACGAACGGGCCGTAGTGTGCAACGGGCTCTTCCAGGGGTCGCCCTTGAAGCACGAGCGCCTCTGCCGGGCCGGCGTGAGCTTCGAGCCGGGCCGCTTCGCCGCCGGCGAGCACCACGGCTTGATGCTGGAATGACTGGCCTTCGACGCGCAGCCCGGTTTCCGAGAAGACGTACAGCGTTCGCAACGTTTGTGGCCCCGCGGCGGCGGGTAGGGTCCAACGCGCCCCCGGCTGCATCCGCAGCGTCCAGATCGCAACGTCACTCTCGGGCCGTGATGCCCAGGACTCGGGCGGCGGGGCAGGAGCGTTTCGACCCTCGAGCGATCCGGCCACCACGGTCACGGCCGTTTCCCGCCCCGCTTCGTCTGTGAACCGGCAGGTGGGGATGGCTTCCCGCCACAACATCGAGAAGTGCGGCTGGGCCATCTTGGCGGATCGCGGCAGGTTCAGCCAAATTTGAAAGAGCTCGACGGGGTTGTCCTGGGAGCGGTTGCGCAGCGGGAACATCTCCGAGTGGACGATGCCGCGGCCAGCGGTGAGCCACTGCACGTCTCCGCCGCCGAAGCGTGCGGTTGCGCCGAGTGAGTCGCTGTGGTCGATGCGTCCGCGCCGAACGATCGTGACCGTCTCGAAGCCGCGGTGCGGGTGCTGGGGAAAGCCCGGCACGGTGTCGCCGTGATACATTCGCCAGCCGTCCTTCCCTTCGAAGTCCATCCCGATTCGGCGGCCGTCGAGCGAGGCGTCGGGCCCCATGGATTCGTTGCCGGCCGGATAATGGTCGACGTGATGGACACAGAACAGGAAAGGGTCGACCGTGGCCCACGGGGGAGTTCCCAGCGGGCGGCTACCAAGGATTGTGCTCGTCACGCTCGGAGGGTATCGCTCCCGCCGCTCGAGGTCGAGCCGAACTCCCCGGTGGGCGATTGCCAGCCCCGCGGTCCACACCGTACGGTGAGTCCATGGCCGTTTCCAGCCGCGTCATTCTGGGCGATTGCCGGCAAGAGCTCGCGCTGCTGCGCCGAGAGAGCGCCCGGCTCGCCTACTGCGACCCCCCCTTCTTCAGTCAGAAGGTCCACCGCCTGGCCCCGCGAGGCGCCGAGAGGGCTTGCAGCTTCCCCGACCGGTGGCGCGATAGTGGCCACTACGCGCGATTTCTGTTCGAGCTGCTCGTCGCCGTTCGCGACCTGCTCACCCCGGACGGGGCTGTCTTCATGCACTGCGATCGCCGCGCCAATCACATCGTGCGGGGTTGCTTGGACGCGGTCTTCGGCCCGGAAAACCTGCGTGCGGAGATCATCTGGCAGTACCGGCGATGGTCGAACGCACGCCGGGCATTGTTGCCCTCGCACCAGACGATCTACTACTACACGAAGAGCGAGCGCTACGTGTTTCATTCGATGTACACCGAGTACTCGCCGGCGACGAACGTCGAGCAGATCTTGCAGCGTCGCTGCCGAGATGCATCGGGCAAGAGCGCCTACCAGAGGGACGAAAGCGGCCGCATCACGCCGGGGCCGGCGAAGAAGGGGGTGTTGCTCGGGGACGTGTGGGACATTCCGTACCTCAACCCGAAGGCCAAGGAGCGGGTGGGCTATCCGACTCAGAAGCCGGTGGCGCTCCTGGAGAGGATCATTCATCTGGCCAGCGAGAAAGGGGACACGGTCGTCGATCCGTGCTGCGGCAGCGGCACCACACTGGTCGCTGCGGCGCTCTCGGGGCGCCACGCGATCGGTATCGACGAGAGCGCCCAGGCCGTGGCGATCGCGCGCCAGCGCCTGCGCTCTCCGCTGCGCAGCGAGTCGCGCCTGATGAGGCAGGGCAGGGCGAGCTACTTCCAGGCCGACATCGACGTAGTGCGCGAACTGTCGTCGCTGCCCTGCGTGCTCGTGCAGCGAAACGCGCGGATCGATGCGCTCTGGCACGAGGCTGGCGACCGGCCGATTCCGGTGCGCGTGCAAAGGCCGGAGGAATCTCTCGGGGAGTGTGCCGAGCGCGTACGGCGCTCGACGCCGGGGGAGGCTGCCCAGGCGGCCATCGTCGTCGCGACGCGCCCCGGCCCCCCCGCGGCGGTCCCGCCGGGTGTGGTGGTGCTTCAGGGGCTAGCGGCGCAGCTCGCGGCGTACTCGGCGGTCTCGCGCGAACCGGGCACGGGGCGCCCGATTGACGCTCCGCGTCGGGAGGTGCCCCCGAGCACGTCGAAATCGAGTCAGCAGGCGACCGGGGCCTCCTCCGAGGCCGCCGAGTGAGGCCCCGCCCCAGCGCGGCTTCAGGCCCCGCGTTCTTTCCGCCCGTCCGCGTGCAGGGCGAACCGCCCGCTGTTTCGCTCGTGGACGGGGTCGTCCTTCGACCACGGCCAGCCGCCGAACTGCGTTCGGCGGTAGTCCACGATCGCCTGGGAGATCTCTTGGCGCTCGTTCATCACGAAGGGGCCGTGCTTGACGACGGGCTCACCGATCGGCCGCCCCTGCAGCAACAGGAGCTCGGCGGGCCGGCTCCCGTTGTGCAACGGCACGGCCAGGCGGTCCGCGAGGCGCAAGCCCGTGCCGGCTCGAAACGTCCGGCCACCGACGTCGACGGTGTGGCCCTGGAAGAAATACAGGGTGCGATCGGTGCCGGCGGCGGCCGACGGCAGCTCCCACTGCGCGTGGGGATCCATGCGGATTGACCAGATGGCCAGGTCACTCTCGGGCCTCGAGGCCCACGAACTCGGGGGAGGTTTGGGGGGGCGCGCGCCCTCGAGCTCGCCGGCGACCACGGTCACCTCGACTCGGGCCGCGCCGGCGCCGACCACGCGCTTGGGAATGGCCGGCCGCCACATCATCTTGAAGTGGGGAGCGGCGAACTTGTCGGCGCGGGGCAGGTTGAGCCAGAGCTGAAACAGCTCCGCGGGGTTGTGCTCTCGGCTCGAAAGCAGCGGAAACATCTCCGCGTGCACGATCCCGCGGCCCGCCGTCATCCATTGCACGTCCCCCTCGCCGTAGCGCGCCGTGGCACCCAACGAATCGGAGTGGTCGACGAACCCCCTGCGGGTGATGGTCACCGTTTCGAAGCCGCGGTGCGGGTGCCGCGGGAACCCTGGCACCACGTCGCCGTGATACATGCTCCAGCCGTCCCGCCCGGCGAAGTCGCTGCCGATGTTGCGGCCCGAAAGCAGCTCGGGCGCCGGGCCCAGCCGCTGGTTGCCCGCAGGATAGGCATCCTCGTGATGCACACAAAAGAGAAACGGGTCGAAGGTGCGCCACGGTGGGCTGCCCAACACGAACGCTTGCCGTACCGCCTCGGTACGGGGTGCTGGCGCTGGGGGTTGGCGGTCTCTCGCGGCGCTCGGAGCTCCCTGGGAGGGGGTGGCCTCCGCCGCTCGCCGGCAGCCGAGCGCGGCCCCCAGCCCCGCGCTCCCGGTCGCCAGCAGCATCGACCGGCGGCCGAGGCCGCCCGGCGCGGCCTGCCCCGGGGCGGCTTCCTTGGGTTTGGCGCCGCCGGCTCGGCGAGCGCTTCGGCGCCTGACTTGGGATCGTTCGGGGGGGGTGCGCGTCATGACCTCTCGGCAGTATGGCATGCCGACCGGCGCGGGGCGCCGGCTTTGCGGCTCGGTCGGGCGGTGCGCGGGTAGCTTCCCCCCCAAACGTGGGCTCGTGGCACATCCCGCGCTGCCAGAGCGCTCAGAGGGTGGGGAGATGCTTTCCGGGCTGCATCACGTTGGCAAAAAAGTCGTTGCCCTTGTCGTCCACGACGATGAAGGCTGGAAAATTTTCCACCTGGATTTGCCAGACGGCTTCCATTCCGAGCTCGGGGTACTCGAGAACCTCCACCTTCTTGATGCAGTCTTGCGCGAGGCGGGCCGCGGGACCGCCAATCGAGCCCAGGTAGAAGCCGCCATACTTCTTGCAGGCTTCCGTGACCTCGCGCGAGCGGTTGCCTTTCGCCAACATCACGAAGCTCCCGCCCGCCGCCTGGAAGGCGGCCACGTATGCGTCCATGCGGCCGGCCGTCGTCGGCCCGAAGGAGCCCGAGGGCAGCCCCGCGGGCGTCTTGGCGGGGCCCGCGTAGTAGACGGCCTGATTCTTGAGGTAGTCCGGGAGGCCCTCGCCGGAGTCGAGCCTTTCCTGGATCTTGGCGTGGGCGATGTCGCGCGCGACGACGAGCGAGCCGCTCAGGGAGAGCCGCGTCTTGACGGGGTAGCGGGCGAGCTGCGCCCGAATCTCGGACATCGGCTGGTCGAGATTCACTTCGACGACCTCGTCGGAGAGCTGACTGGCGCCCGCCTCGGGCAGGTACTTGGCGGGATCGGTTTCCAACTGCTCCAGGAACAAGCCCTCGGACGTGATCTTGCCGAGCGCCTGCCGATCGGCAGAACACGAGACGGCGATCGCCACGGGGCACGAGGCGCCGTGGCGAGGCAGGCGAATCACCCGCACGTCGTGGCAGAAGTACTTGCCCCCGAATTGCGCTCCGATCCCAGTCTTTTGAGAGAGCTCGAAAACTCGCGACTCCCACTCGAGATCCCGGAAGCCGTGCCCGGCCTCGGTGCCGGACGTGGGCAGGGTATCCAAGTAGCGCGCCGACGCGAGCTTCGCCGTCTTGAGTGCATACTCCGCGGAGGTGCCCCCGATCACCACGGCCAGGTGGTAGGGAGGGCAGGCCGCCGTGCCGAGGCTGCGCATCTTTTCGTCCAGAAAGCTCGTCAGGCGCGCTTCGTTGAGCAGCGCTTTCGTTTCCTGGTAGAGATAGCTCTTGTTTGCCGAGCCGCCTCCCTTGGCCATGAAGAGGAAGTGGTATTCGTCCCCATCCGTGGCGTAGAGCTCGATCTGGGCGGGCAGGTTCGTCTTCGTGTTTACCTCCTGAAACATGCTCAGCGGCGCGAGCTGCGAGTAGCGCAGGTTGCTCGTCAGGTAGGTGTTTCGAATGCCCGCCGCGAGGGCAGCTTCGTCTTCCCCGTCCGTCAGCACGTATTGGCCGCGCTTGCCCATCACGATGGCCGTTCCCGTGTCTTGGCACATGGGCAGCACACCACCGGCCGCGATGTTGGCGTTCTTGAGGAGGTCGAGGGCAACGAAGCGATCGTTGTCCGAGGCCTCGGGATCCTCGAGGATCTTCGAGAGCTGGGTCAGGTGCCCCGGTCGCAGAAAATGGGCGATGTCGCGCATCGCCTCCTGGGCCAAGAGCGCCAAGCCGGCGGGCTGTACGGAGACGAAGCGCCGACCGAATGCTTCCTGTACGCCGACGTGGTCCTTCGAGACCAGGCGGTAGGGAGTTTGCGATTTCTGAAGGGGGAGGAGGCCCTGATAGGAAGAATTGTTCATGGGTTCGAAGCGCGTCCGGGGAAAATCTGTCGGTGTCGCGAGCGCCTTCGTTTTACGGGCCCAGTCGCAGGGGTGCAAGGGCGGCCCCGCCCCCGCCCCAGGCTCTGGCGCAGACGCAGAAGAATTCGCGAAGCTGCTCGTAAAGGGCGGGGTTTCGGGCGCCCCACTCGAATCCCGCCAGCCCGACCGGGCTCTCGTCGAAGTCCAGAGGCATCATCACCACCGCCGCGCGGTGCTCGAGCGTCTGATCCAGCCCCAGGCTCATCGCGGACAGAAGCGACCCCTCCTTGTCTTTCATGTCGAGGTTCAGCCGAGCCAGGACCTGGAACTGCGGCTCGTTCCGGTCCGGCAGCAGCCGGGCCAGGCTCAGCGTACAGGCGGCGATCCCGAGGGGCGGCAGGTGGCTGCGCAGGGCGGAGGCGATCGTCTCCGGGCTGCCCCCCACCAAGCAGCCGAGGCTGGCTCGCAACAATTGCCGCAGGTGGCGGTTGATCGCCCTTTCGCTCTCCTTCATCGCGGCGAGGGCGACGCTCGTCAGTCGGTGGCGAGTTTCCTGCAGTACGTCCTCGAGCCGCGCTCGCTGCTCGTGCAGGTCGGCGACGAGGGGTAGCGCGAGCAGCCGAACGGTCGTCAGCACGTCCTGCACCGCGTCCACGTTTCCACCGACAGCCACGGCCCTTCGAGCCAGAGCCTCGAGCGCGAACAGCAAGGCGCCCGGCTGGTCACACAGCTCCTCCTGAATGGCGAGGAGCACCTTCTCTTCCCAGCCCGTCTGCTTGCCCAGCCGCCCTGCGCCGGCGCGCGCCAGCTCCGCGAGCCAGCGCTCGCGCCGACCGAGCAGCTCGAGCTGCATCGAGCGGACTTTCTTGGGCGCGGCGCCACTGCCGGCCGAATCGTTGCGCATGGCCGGTCTGCAGCCGCACGAGCCACGGAACACCGGGTTCGAGCGCAGCGTCACCGAACGAGGTGTGACGCCTTGCTGTAGGGCTTCCACCAGCTCCCGTGCCGCGGTGTAGCCCTGCTCCTCCACTCGCTGATTGACGGTCGTCAGTGCCGGATTGCTGGTGCTCGAGTTCGGCGTGTCGTCGAAGCCCGTCACGGCCAGCTCCTCGGGGAGGTGAATTCCGCGCAGGGTCAGCGCTTCGATGGCACCCAGGGCAGTGTCATCGTTTACGCAGACGAGCGCGTCCAGCCGCCGAATGTCCAGCCCTCGTTCGTCGAACAGCTCGTGCACCGCCTCGTAGCCGTCTTCGCGAGAGAACGTCTCTCCCGGGACCACCAGCGCCGGGTCGAGCGGCAGGTCGTTGTCCTTCAGCGCGCGCACGTAAGCGGAAAAGCGGTCCTGCGCCTCGCTGCTCTCCCGCGGACCTCGAACGCACGCGATTCGCCGTTTGCCGTGCACCTGAATCAGATGGCTGACCACCTGGTACATGCCGGTCTCGTTGTCGCACCCCACGCTTGGAACGTCGTCGAAGACGAGGCCGATGTTGACGGACGGGATCGGAGCAAATTGCTCGAACCACCTGCGAAAGGAGGCGGAGCCACACTGGTTGCTGAGCGAGCCGGAAAGCAGGAGTAGACCGTCCACCTTGGATCGCGCCACGAAGTCGAAGAGAAAGCCGCGCGAAGTACGCGTCCCGGGCTTGGGCACAAGCCCCCCGGGGATGATCAGCGTATTGACGTTGCTGGCACGTGTGGCGCGGAGCACCCCCTCGATCACTTCCGTTTGGTAGTCGGAATCGAGGGTGTCCAGGAGCAAGGCGATGCGGCGTTGGGGGGTGAGCATGGCAGCGAGGAGCGGCGACGAGCGGTAGGTGGCTCAACCGAGCCAGGCCCTGGACGAGCGCAGAGAGCCACTACATTGCCGTTTGGCGCTGCGGCGAGCAAGAGGTGCGGAGGGCCGGTGTGATATGCCTGGAGCATTGGACGCCCCCATGGCCCGGGCGGCTCGATCGCGTCGTCCTGTTCGCAGGCCATCCGCGTCTACTTCTTCTCCACGCGCTTCAGCATGACACTGCGAAAGTGCTTTCCCGACATTGTCGGAGTGAAACTCCAATCGTCGATCAGCATCCGGGACCAGTCCGGGTCGAAGCACCGGGTCACCCCCGACGCCCCCCTTTTTGTAGGGAATCGGTGATTAGAGGGCCGTAGCTGCCGTCGTCGCGAACGGGTTGTGGGCGCCTCGCCCGTCCGGCTTCATGTACCCAATCTGCGTCGTGGTGAGAGATCCTTCGCCGCTAAGCACCCGAATGTCTCATCCCACCGTGCGTCGTAGGGGCGAGTGGTCTTCTGGGGGTCGGGGTGGGATACGTAGCCGACGCCCTCCCGCTCGATGGGATCGGTGGCCACGTGCTTTGGCTCGTACGCCCAATTGAACCCGGCCCCCAGAGGCACCACCCGCTGATCGTGGGCGTAGAGGATCGATGTCAACTCCTCCATCATCTCCTTCCACCGCTGCCAGCTGACGTCTCCCCGCGTGCCGTTGCGCCGCGTCGGCTCCTTGAGGAGTTCGTAGAAGGCGATCGTGGAGACCCCCTCGTAGCGAAAGGCGACGCTTCGCCAAAAGTCGTAGGTCTCTTTTCGAGTCGTCTCGTACATGGGGTGTTGGAACATCTCGGTCGCGAGATTCCCTATCGAGTGCCAGTCGATGATGATGTAGAGCCGGTGCTCGTTGGCCCACACGACGGCCTGATCGTGTAGCGCGAGGCAAGCCTCCTTGCCCCGCCCTCGATAGGCCGCGGGGTGTGCGGGCAGGCGCACGACGTTGGCGCCCCAGCTCACCATGGCTGCGAACGGGTTTCGATTCCAGTGGCCATTGCGCTCGAGCAAGTCCGGGTCGGCAACGCCGACCACCTGAAACACGATGGGCGCGCCCGACCCGTCGACGAAATCCTTGCCCTTGACGCCCGCGAATCCCAGCGCCTCTTTCAGGCCGCTCGCGTCGAAGCGCTCCGGGTAGCGCGGGCGGGCATCTGGACGGAAGCTCCACTTCCTCCTCGCACCCTCGGTCCTGCGGTCGTGAGAAATCCGGGCTAGCGAGCGGCGGGTCGAAAATTGGGTCGGTTCCCACATCGCCAGACCGTCGTCCGGGCAGGCGGTGGCGCTTGCCCACCCCGTGCGATAAAACCCAGGCCATGCTCGACCATCTCACCCTCATCGTGACCAATTTCGAACGAAGCAAGGCCTTCTACCTCCGGGCTCTCCAGCCGCTCGGCGCGAGCCTGGTGATGGAGCTGACTCGCGAGCAGTACCCCGGGCTGCCGTTCGAGCAGGCGTGCGGCATGGGAGCCGGTGGCAAGCCCAGCGTTTGGCTTCGGCCTGGAGCCTCGGTGCAGCCCACGCACGTGGCATTCGCCGCCCCCGATCGCGCGGCGGTACGCGCGTTCTACGAAGCCGCAATCGCCGCCGGCGGGCGGGACAACGGGGGGCCCGGTCTGCGCCCCGAGTATCACGCGAGCTACTACGGCGCGTTCGTCCTCGACCCCGACGGTTACAACATCGAGGCGGTGTGCCACGCCCCCCAATAGCGAGGGCCAGCCGCGTCGGGTGGGCTGGTCAGCCTCGAGCCGCCCGCTCGCGCCTCGGGGGGGGGGCGCACCGAGGGCCGCGCAGCGCGTGCGCCGCGCAGCGCCGAGTCGCGCCCCGCGCCGGTGGATGGACCGGAACGGGATGGCTCGTCGCGCTACCGGGGTGGCGCGCCCGCCGAGTGTGGTTAGGATGCTCGCAGTCGCCAGCGCGCTCGGCTTTCGAGCAGCGCCTCCGGCGCCAAGCCTGCCATGTCAACCCCGATCGACCACTACGCCGCGCTGGGAGTCTCGCGACAGGCCTCTGACGAGGAGGTCAAGAAAGCCTACCGCAAGCTCGTGCGCCAGTGGCACCCCGACGTAAACCCGGGCAACCGCGAGGCAGAGGAGCGCTTCAAGCAAATCACGGCGGCCTTCGAGGTCTTGTCGGACGCGGAGAAGCGCAAGCTGTACGACGAATTCGGCCACGAGGGCCTCCGTGGCGGATTCGATCCGGAGCGCGCGCGGGAGTACCAGCGATGGCGCGAACGCCGGAGCGCGGCGGGCCCCGAGCCCGCGGGGGAGGACTTCGAGTTCGACCTCGGCGATCTCGGCGACTTGTTCGGCGGCGCGCCGCGCCGGACCCGGTCGCCTGCGCCGCGGCGCGGTCACGACCTGGGCGCTCGGGTCGAGCTCGATTTCGTCGATGCCCTGCGGGGCAGCGAGCTCGAGCTGCGGGTCCCGGGGGAGGTCGCGTGCTCCCATTGCCAGGGCGGCGGCGATGAGCCGGGAGCGTCGCGGGCGACCTGCCCGGATTGTGGGGGCTCGGGGCGCCGCCAGGTCGTGCGTGGGCCGATGCAAATCATGTCGACCTGCGCAACGTGCGGGGGCGAGGGCCGAAGCCGCACTCCCTGCCGACACTGCGGCGGCTCGGGCGTCGAGCACACCGAGCAGGTCGTCAACGTTCGCATTCCGCCCGGCGCGGAAGATGGCTCCCGGCTGACCGTGAAGGGGCGCGGCGCTCCGGGGCGCGGCGGCGGGTCCGCCGGCGATCTGATCATCGAGACCCAGGTCCGTCCCCATCCGTTTTTTCGACGCACCGGCCTCGACCTGCACCTGTCGCTCCCGGTCACGCTCTCCGAGCTCTACGATGGGGCGAGCGTGGAGGTGCCGACCGTCGATGGGCCCGTGCAGCTCAAGATTCCGGCGCGGTCTCAGCCGGGGGCACGCCTGCGGCTTCGCGGCAAGGGGGTTGCGCGCAAGCAGGCGCGCGGAGATCTGTACGTGGAGCTCGAGCTGAAAATGCCGGATCGTGACAGTCCGGCCCTTGCAGAAGCGATGCGGGCCGCTTCCGAACTGTACTCTGAGCCCGTGCGGAGAGGGGTGCGGCTGTGACGAGGCGGATCGAGTTCGAGACGATTCTCGACCTGCTCCATCGGGATCGCCAACTCTACGAGCGAATGCGGGAGGAAGGTCTCCTGCCGGGCGAGCCCAACCACCTGACCGTCGAGCATGTCGAGACGGCCCGCATCGTCGGCACGCTCGTGCACGAGCTGGAGGTCAACTGGGCCGGTGCCGAGGTGATCCTGCGCTTGCGCGGCGAGCTGCTCGCCACCCGGCGGCAGGTGGCAGAGTTACTGATGCTTCTGCGAGACGCTCGGCCCCGCTGAGTGCGGTTCGCGGCGCTCCGAGGCCTTTCGCTCGGGGGCTCCGACCTCTTCGGGCCGCCGCTGGCCGCCGCCCAATAGCTCGCTCGCCGCGTTGGCAAGGAAGAGATAGCTCGCAGCCAGCGCCACCACGTATTCGTTCTCCCCCCACAGAAAAGGCCAGTCCTCCTTGTTCTCGGGGAAATCCGGCTTGATCATCAGCACCCCGGGCACGACCCCGCCGGCGATGAAGGAGTAGTCCGCGCGGTTCATTCCATACGCCACCTTCTTGGATTCGGTGCCGACGTTCGAGACGAACGAAATGTCGGAGCCCGGGTGGGTGCCGTACAAGTAGTTGAGGCCGGAGAAGACCCGCTCGCGATCGATGTGCTTCGGGAATGCTTCGTGAAGCCAGTAGGCGGTGATGGCATTGCCCACTAGGCGTCCATTGCCGGCCCAGCCGCCCTCGGTAATCTCGACCCCGAAGGGATTCTTTCGATCCGCGTCCTCGAGCTGGGCCGCGTAGGCGATCGTCAGCTCCTCGACCCGAGCCCGGAAGCCGCCATCCATCAGCGGGAGGAGGCGTACCGCGGAGGCGGCGTGCGGCGCGAAACGCTCGGAGAGCTCTGCCTCGGAAGCTCGAACGTGGTTCAGGTAGACACGCTTCTGCGTCGCCAGGCTCAGCTCGGCCGCTGCTTCGAAGTGTTCCCAGGCGAGGGGGCCGCCGGTGGTGTTGCCATGGCGAAACGTGTGAGGAGGGTGAGAGCTCTCCTCCTCCCAGGCGTTCTCGGCCACCGCCAGGCACCGTTTGGCGAGCTCTGGAGCGTAGTCGGCGAGAGCCCGGCTCGCGGCAGCCAGCGCCGCCATGGAGCCGTAGTTCAGGGCGCTCGAACGGCTGGTGAATGCCCAACGGTCGTCGGCTTTGCCGCTCGTGGTGCCGTCCGACTCGTTTTCGCCCCGGCGCGGGTCGTACCGGAGGTTGTCCGTCATGGTGATGCCGTCGCCCAGGTGCGTGTACTGCGCGAGGTCGGGAACGATGATGCCGGCAATCGCGTGGCCGACCGCGCGGTGTTGCGCGAGCAAAGCCAGCGCGCCGTGCTCGACCTGTTGCAGAAGGTCTGGCTTGCCATCGGGAACGTGCAGGTCGACGTATCGCGCCGCCTGGTCCACGAGCGTCACGTCGCGGTCGATTCGGAAGGCCTCCCAGGCGTGCACCAGGTGCAGCACCGTGCGGTACTGAGTCTGCGTGCGGATATCGTAGTCGCCCGCGTCGTACCAGCCGCCCACATCCAGGCCCGGGATGTGCTCGCCGGCCGCAAATGGCGTGTCGGTGGTCGGGCCCTGGGCATAGAGGTCGAAGTGCACGTGGTCGGGCGGCGCCTGCCGAGCGTCGTCCAGGTGTGAGGCGCCGTGCCACACGCGATATGCCTCATTGACCAATACGTGGTCCATCTGCACGGGAATGTACACGTCGAGCGTGGACTGCCAGGCTCGGTCGTGCACGCTGCGTGCAATCGGAAAGGGGGCCGTCATCACATCGCCGTACGCGATCTGGTAGAGGCCCTCTTCCGCAACCGGGCTGAAGTCCAGCCGGGCGTAGCGGTAGCGGGCGTAGCTTCCCCACGGGTCCGGTGTCCGCTCGAGGGCGACGCTGCGCGTCCCATCCGGCGCGATCCGCCACACGGTGGCGTCGCCCCGTTCGCTCCAGCGGGGGTCGAGCTCGATGACGGCCACCTTGCGCTGCTCGGGGTGGTAGCCCACCTGCGAGTGGGCGATCACCGGTTCGCGCACCCAGTCGCCGAGCGTGCTGGCCGTGAGGCTCCAGCTCAGGACTTCCCCCGTCTGGTCCTGCGGGAGCCGGCTGCGCACCACGTACCAACCGTTCTGGGCCTTGCCGCGGCCGTCGTACAGCTCGAGCTCGAGACCCCGGGAAGCGATCGCGACTCGGCGCTCGGCGTCTTCGGGGGCCAGCACCAGCGAATGGCCGCGGGCCAGCAGGGCGGGGCCATTCGGGCCTCTTTCCTTTGCCCCGGTGGGATGGTTGGCAAACGTGCCGGGGTGCCCGTCCATCAGGTACGCCTTTTGGGCGTACGCCGCGGGGAGAAACTCGAGGTTCATCCCGGCTCGGCCCACCAACCCCGCGGGAAGGGCGCGGGGCAAATGGACGGAGACGATGACGGACGAGCCTTCGGCACGAGTCCGAATCGAGAAGTCGAAGCCGTGGTCGGGGTAGCTCGCGGTCACCTCGATCGTCTGCGTTTTCGCGTCCACCTTGCGCTCTTTCAGCTGCGGCGTGGCATCCCACTGCTCGGGGGTGGCGTCGAGGCGGACATCGCCGTTCGTCGCGGTGCGTACGCCGTGGTGGATGAGCTCGATGCCACTGATCTTCGAGTCGTCGAACAGCCCGTTGTAGGTGTTGTTGAATACCAGCACGTTCAGTCCGGGCGCTTCGAAGTACGAGCGCTCGCCCAGCCGTAGCGGGGCCGGCGCCGCGGCCCGCCCTTCGGGGGGGGGTTCGGGGGCGGCCGAGCCGCGCGACGTGGGGCTCGCCCCGGCCTGGCATCCCAGCGCCAGAGTCAGGGCCACGGTGGCGCTCGTCCGCGGGGAGCGCTTCGGAATCCTGCGAGAATCCTTCGAGAGCATGGGCTGTCGGCTACCACCCAACCGCAACTCGTGTCGACCAGGCGCGGACCCTCCGCGTCCGCCGACCCTCGCGTCGACCCACGCTTCCGCCGTGGGAGAGCCGTCGGCGCGCGGTGGGGTGGTCGGAGCGGGCCTCCCGCCGGGCATCGACGAGGTTTGCCCGCTGGGGGGATCGCGAGAGCCGAAGGGCGCCGTGGCCCGCCCGCCTGACCGCGCCCCGATGGGCGGCGGACCTCGCGAAGCGAGCCGCGGCCGTGGGACCCTCACTCCAGCTCGAGCGTGCCGCAGTACTCGCCGCCGGGAATCCAGGTCTGGTGCGCGATGATGCGCGAATAGCAGCTGAGGCTCCACGAGCCGGTGAACGACCCCGAGAGGGTGCGCGGCGCCTCGCTGGCAGCGTAGATGGGGGTCTGCCCCGGGGCGGACTCCGAGAGCGTGGCGAGCTCCAGCTCGAAGTGCCCTTCGGCGTGCCCCTCCGCGGTCAGATCCAAGGTGATCTCGCCGCCCTGCGAGTAATAGGCGAGCCCGTCCAGACTCGCGGTGGCGTTCGTTTCACTCTCGTCGGGAAGTCCGAAGGGCTCGGTGTGCTCGCCGACGATGCCCTTCACCGCACCCAGCGCCACCTTGAGCTGCACGTAGCCGCCGCCGGACAGGCCCGCGCCGATCTCGAGCCAGGGTGGAATGTCTTCTCGCACGACGACGTGGGCGCCGGCGCCGTTTTCGTTTTCGTACCCGTCGACGGCGACCGCCAGGGGCGGGCTAGCTTCCGACTCTCGCGGCGCCGAGTCTTCGTCGTTTGCGGCGCCTGCCTGGCTGCCCGCTCGCGGGCCGTCTGCCGAGCCATCGCCGCAGCTGGGCAGGACGGGCAGTGCGAGAAGCAGACCGACCCCGCCGCTGATTGCGCGGGCGGTCACGCGGTGCAAAGGGAGGGACGTGGGGGGCGGGGAAAGAAGGTGGCGGAGCATGGCTGGGGCGGAGGCGCGGCGAGAGACTTCCCAGCAGTAGAGCAAGAAAGCCGCCGCGGCGCAGCCTCCGCCGTGCAGCCCTGGCGGCCCCGCGGGCGACCCGCTGCCCGACGACGCCGGCTACCGCCCTCACTGCGCGCGTTTCCGGTTGCGCGGCGCGGCGCTCGACTCGGCGGCCACCCGCCTGCGAAACCCCGGAGCAGACGAGAACCGGACAGAAGGCCGCTCGGCATTCGTTGCTGGTCCAAAGTGTGCCAAGTGAAAAATTTGCCGGATTCGGGTGCGACGGCGACGTCGCCCCCGGCGCTGGCCGAGCTCGTCGGGGTGTTGAAAAGGACGGGAAATCTTGCTCGGGGGCCAAGCGTGCGGGTGCTGGCCTGAATGCTGCATTGCTTCAGAGCACAGATTCCTCCTCAATCTGCGCAACCAACGACACGCGCACGGCGGCGCGGGGAAGCGTCCTGCCCCGCCGTGCGCGTCGGGCCTTGCATCGCGGGCCAACGTACCCGGGCGCCGGGCGGGAGTCGCGGCGGTGGCCGCCGCTGCCGAGGACTCGGAGCTGGCCTTCCGATCGGGTGCCGGCACCCGAGAGCCGCGGGCCCCCGGGGGAAAGACGCGCGAAGGCCTGGGCCTCTCGCAGGGCCATCCGCCCGCGCGGACGGCGTCGACCCTACCCAGCCACGGGGAGCCCGCGGCGCCCGCGGGCCTCGAGGCACTGCGGATCTCCGACCGCCAGCGTCCGACAACTCTCGGGGCGCAGGCTGTAAATGGAGCAATCGCAATCGCTGTCGCGCGTGCCGAGGTGGACGCAGTGGCCCCGGGGGCCCATGGCCAGGGCCGGGAGCGAGAAATGGCCGGGGGTCAGCTGAGCCGACAGCTCGTGCCGGCCCGCGCCCCGCCAGCGCTGTTGGTCGTCCTCGGTGACGAGCACCGTGCCCTCCTGGTCGCCACAGCACGCCGCGCAGCGACGGCAGTCGTAGCGCTGCGGATCCGGAAGAGTGGCTCGGGGCGGCGCAGTCGGGAAGGACACGGGGCGAATCGCTCGGCAAGGGGGACGGGGCCGACCGGGACGTTGCCAGGGGCGTGCGCAGGCGAAGAAAGGGCGAAATGACTCGGCGGGTGGGGCCGTTGTAGTGCCTATGGCTGCCGCTTGGAAGCTCACGCTGCTGACGACCAGCCACCTCGGGGCGATCGTCGGGGTCGCGTTGCTGATGGCTGCGGCAAAGCGCTCGCGTCTGCAGCAGGAGGCTTGGGCAGACCCTCTGTACCGAATGGGGCTGCATTTCACCGAGCTCGGGCGAGCCCCGGCTCGAGGGTTGCCCCCGTTGGAGCAGGAGCTCGAGGCGGTGCAGCGCGTCCTGGGGCCCCCCGCGGGCTTGGTCGTGAGGCTGATCGCCGAGCTGCGGGGCCTGGACGCGGGGGGGCAGCTCGACACGGCCGCCGCCGAGCGCACCTGCCGGGAGCTCGGCTGGCCGCGCTGTGATGAAGACGCGCTTCGGGTCATGCGCCGTGCGGTGCTGCAGTGAGCTTCTGGCGGGTCCCGATTTTCTGGCTCGTGCTCTCGCACGCGGCGGCCGTCGGCATCGGCGTGGGCATCACTCGACTCGGTGCCGCCGGGGGCGTGACGCGCTCGCCCACCCACGCCACGGTGGCTCGCATCGTTCCGCGTTGGGTCGCCCTGCTGGCGTTTCGTTTCGGCCGCGCCGAGCATGCCGCCGCGCTGCTCTCCGTTCCGAGGCCCGTGCAGCCCCACTACAGCGCGGAGGACGCCCTGTGGCGACGGCTGCGGCTGGCCGCCGTCGCTTCCGAATCCGGGCAGCGCGCCTCTGCGGGCGCGCACCTGAAAGAAGCCGCGCTGGTGTGCGCCTCGCTGCGCGACCGAGACTGCGGGGTCGAAGCACTTGGAGACCAGGAGCGAGCGCTTTCGGTGCTTCGAGCTCGGGGTACCGAGCCCGCGCGGCGTCGCTGACTCCCGCCGGGTCCGCACGCTCGGCGCTTCCAGGTGGGAGGCTCGGCTGGCATTCGCCCGGGGCGGGGCCGCTCCGATCGCAAGGCGACCGAAGGGGGCGAGGCACCCTTTCCGCGCGGCTCACCCCGTGCCGCTGCGCGCGAAGCCGCGCCCCGGCTCGGCCTCGGCCGCCGCCCGGCGTTTGCTTCGAGAGAAGGAACGGCTACGCGGGAGATGGCGCCGGGATGGCTATTCGAGCGCTGCGAGGGGGCGCGCCTTGCGCCGTTCGCGGGGAGAATTCTGGGCCCAGCGGACAGTGAGCGCCAGGGCGGGGTGGTCGGAGAGAGGTTGCCCCAACGCGTCGACGAAGCGGGCGTCCTCGAAGGCGGCGTGTGGCTCGAGCTGCAAGCGCACGGAGCTGCGCGTGGCGATCCGATCGATACCCACCGCGCGGCAGCTGGCGGGCGCACAGGCGTCGCTCAGGCCGGTGGCGGCGAGGAACTTGCGATAGGTGGCTCGGTCTCGATCCCGGTCGGGGTGCAGGTTGGTGTCGCCGGCCACGATCAGCGCGCGACCGGGCGAATGCCGTGCGATGTAGCGGGCGAGCTGCTCGAACTCGAGCTCCCGGGCGAGGATGTCCTCGGGGCCCGAGCCGGCGTCGGCGTGCAGGTTGTAGGCATCCACCGTCAGAGAGGGGGCGAGCTCGAGGGTCGCCACGAAGAAGCCCTTGTCTGCCAGGCAATCGCTGAGGTCGGCGAGATAGCCGTTGCAGGCCTCCCAGGGGACGTGCCGAACCCTCGAGGCCGGCAATTGGGAAAGGAGGCTCAGCCCGTCTCCGACGCCGAACCAGGGCCCTTGGGTGGGGGGCAGGGCGAAGGCGTGCGCGGAGGCGGCCACCAGCAGATCGTGGTAGGCGAAATCTTCCTGGGCGAAGACCACGTCGTAGTCGTTCATCAAGCGGCTCGCCTGCGGAATGTTCTCGCTCGGGCGGGAGGGCGACAACACGTCCGGGAGGCCCGCGACGTTGTAGGTCAGCACGTGGATTTCGCCCCGCGGAAGAGCCAGTGGCGACAGCGCTGCCGGGCGCCGTCCGGCAGGGGGCTTTCGGGATCCGGTCGACGAGGGGCGCGGGCCCCGAGCCTCGCCGCGCCGTGCACCCCCGCCCGCCGCAGCGCGCGAGGGCGCCGGCGAACCGGTTGCCAGCTCCGCCGCCGCACCACCTCGTACGGCGGCCGAGGCTGCCGCCCCGGAGCTCGACCCATGCGGGGGAGTCGACTCGCCCCCCCCGAGCCCCGGGCCCGGCGGCGAGCCGCCGCCGCGTGCCCGCCCGTTGGTCGGCGTCCGCGCGCCCGAAACGGCACACTCCGCCCATCCGAAACGGCCCACGAACCGCCCGCTCGACGACTTAGCTCGCCAGTGGTCCTACCAATTGGCACCGGCTTTGCTCGGACACACGAGCCGTGGCATCGTCCGCCCGCTTC
>JBNKVS010000020.1:0-29528 GCA_050299315.1 Polyangiaceae bacterium | reverse complement strand
CTGTGGGCAATCGGCGGCGAGTCCGACGAGCAGACCGCCCAGTAGCCCTCCACAGCTCAGCTCGCACGCGTCCTCCATCGCACTCGAGTGCTACCCGAACCCGCCTGGTCAAACCAGGTGCCCTCCAAGGGATGCTTACAGTACGACGACAGCCCCAGAGCCTCGCCCGTGCACGCATGAGTTCCCCTTTCGAATCCGCGGCGTTGGACGAGCCGCTTGACCTCCCCGTAGACGACCCGCCTCCGGTCGCGAACCCCGCTCTGAAGTCAGCCGAGCTCTGGTCGGCGTGCTTGGTCGATTCATCGCCGCGACGCCAGCCGCGCCATTTCGCTTCAAGTTGGAGCGGTGCAGGGAATCCTGCAAAGCCTTCCTCGCGCGGGACAGCAACGCGACGGAAGAGGACGAGCGCGTAGTCGACGAGCCCACAAGCGACCCCTACCTTGGGACATCGGCGAACAAACCGCCGCACCCAGGGTTTGGTTGACTCAACCTTTTGGGTGGCACGTCCGCAGAAATTGCCAACTGCGGGCACCTCGCGGTGTACGCGGTGACGGGCTGGTGGCGTGCGCGGAAGCACCTGGGATGCTATGAGGCGGTGGCGCGGTATAGCTTGGTGGTGAGCTTGGAGCCGGAGACGTCGGATGTGTATACGCCAATTGCGGTGCGGGTTGGGGTGGGAGTCCGCATGGCAACGGAACTCGCAACATGACCGCGGTCATGCGCGTTTTCAATTCGGCACAGGCCGCCTTACGCAGAAGGACTCCCCTGAAAGCCCCCGAGGTTGCAGTGACGGAGTCACGTGCCAACGCTCCACTGATTCGAACTTACAGTGACCGGACATAGCGTACCCCTCCATGTCTGTTCATCTCCGCGTTGAGAGCGGGAACCAAACCCAGGGGAACTGCTACGCCCGGGCCCAAGTGTGCATCACCCGGCGGTTCGGGGGGCAAGGATCGAAAGAATGCCGCCGAAACGCGAATTTCTATTAGGTGAAATGCTCCATCAAACCCTGTCGCCCGCCGGGCCCTAGCGTTGGTCACCATGTCAATGCCACTGCCGGGTTCGAGAAAGAACCGCTTCACCTCCGTTGGCTCGACACCGAAACCGCGGTCTAGAAAACTGAAGCAACTGCAACCGACGATACTCACATACTCACCACTTTCAACGACCCGATACAATGGAACGACCGACTCGGAAGAACTCTCTGATTGTTCGTTCACTCTCACGCCCAGCAGCTTGAGGAGTCTTCCTCCAACATGCGGGTCGGTTCCCACGATTGTCAGAAGGCCCACCTCCCTATCGGACAGAGCTTCACCGTCATCCCGCAGGCCTCCGACGAAACTCTTTCCAGCAAGGTACCCAACCGTCGCCACGGCTGTCGCAGCAAGCACCGCATCAATCGAAACTGAAAAACTCAACAGACCAAAGCGCCCACTTGGGTCAGCAACATTCGCCGGATCCGCGTTTGCATACAAATACTTGTGCAGTGTCAACGAGTCGCTATTGCGACCCATCCACGTATCCATCTGAGTAAACCGCCCCACACTCGGGTCGTAGTACCGAGCCCGCAGGTAGTAGTTGTCGAGCCCGGCGTCGTACTGCTCCCCCGTAAAAAGGTAGTCGTTCTCCGTCGTTCCCGTGCGCCGCAGCACGTCGCCAAACGCCTCGTACGCATACGTGTCCGTCACCGCGCCGCTCGCATCCGTCAGCGCGCGGGCACTACCGAGGCCATCGTACTGGTAGAAGCTGACTGTCGCGTCGCGGCGCTGGCTGACTAGGTCGTCGCCGTAGGTGTACAGGACGCGCTCGATGGCGTCGGCGTCGGTTTCGACGACGACTTGGGCGTAGTCGCGGTTCTTGTCGAGGACGTAGAGGGCGGTTCCGGAGGCGTCCGTTCTTTCGGTGCGCAGGCCTTCGTGGTCGTATTCGAAGGTGGAGACGGCTCCCTCGGGGGCTTCGACGCGGACTAGCTGGTTCTCTACGTCGTAGGTGGAGGTCGTGACCTCGTCGTCGATGGTGTCGGTGAGTTGGTTGCCTGCGTCGTCGTAGGTGTAGCGGTGGCCACCTTGTTGTTGGAGCCGGTCGTTGTCGTCGTAGGTGTACGCGGTGCTGATGCCGTTGACGGTGGAGGAGATGCGGTTGCCGACCGCGTCGTAGCCGTAGGTGGCGTCGAAGTCTTCGCCCTCGGGGTCGATGACGTGCTCTTCGATGAGGCGGTAGTTGTCGTCGTAGACGTACTGGACGCTGCGGCCGCCCAGCTCGTCGATGCGCTCGCGCTGGCCGGTGGGCAGCAGGGTGTAGACGTGTTCGGTGAGCGCCGTCCCGTCGCTGCTCAGGGAAGTGAGGCTCTGCAGACGGTTGAGCACGTCGTAAACGTGGTCCATGGTCACGCCGTTGGGGTACTCGACGGTCAGGCGATTGCCGTTTGCGTCGTAGGTGTACGCCGTGACTTCGCCCGATGGGCTCTGCACCGTGGACAAGCGGTTGAGCGCATCGAAGGTGTAGAGCGTGGTGGTGGCCGGGGCGCCTGCATCGGGGCCGGCGGGGTCGGCCGTCATGCTCGTGCGGCTGCCCGCGTCGTCGTAGCCGTAGCTGAGCACGGTGCCGTCTGGCCGCGTTTCCGTCAGCAGCCGGTTGCGCACGTCGTACGTGTAGGTCGTTTCCCCCTCCTGCCGGTCGATGACTCGCGTGCGGTTGCCCTCCGCGTCGTACTCGTTCAACTCGCTGGTGCCATCGGAGTAGCGCGCGGCAATTCGGCGGTTGTCCGTATCGTACTCGTAGGTGGTGACTCGGCCGTTGAAGTCTCGCTTCTGGGCAAGGTTGCCGACGGCGTCGTAGACCATCTCCTCGCGCTGCCCGAGCGGGAGAATGCGCGCGGTTTGTCGACCCAGCGCGTCGTACTCCCAGCGCGTGGTGCGGCCTTCGGCGTCCGTTTGCGTGAGCTGGTTGCCGCGCTCGTCGTAGGTGAAGGTCGTTTCGCTCTCTTCGGCGTCCGTTACACGGATGAGGCGGCCCAGCTTGTCGTAGCCGTAGAACGTCGAGACACCCGCCTGGTCGATGCGTTCGATGACGCGCCCTAGTTCGTCGTAGACGTCGAGCGAGGAGGAGCCGTCGGCGTAGAGGGTCGCTGTACGTCGGTCGAGCGCATCGTATTCGTACACCGTCGTGTTGCCCCGCCCGTCGGTTTCGGAGGTGAGGTTGCCGTTGGCGTCGTAGCCAAACTCGCGGCGGTTGCCGAGGGCGTCCACCGTCGCGGTTCTGCGGCCGGCGGCATCGTACTCGTGCGACGATTGCTCGCCCCTCTCATCGACCTCTGCCACCACGCGACCCACCTCGTCGTAGACGGTCGCAGTGAAGGATCCGTCCGCCGACGTGGTACGGACGACTCGGTTGAGCGCGTCGTATTCAAAGGTCGTGGTGCGCCCCAAGCGGTCCGTTTCCGCGAGCACATTGCCCTCAGCGTCGTACGCCTTGGTGCTCGCGGAACCGTCCGGGTAGACCCGACGCACCTCGCGACGGTACGCATCGTATTCGACCTCGGTTCGCAGTCCGCGGGCATCCACGGTAGCCACCTCGCTGCCCAGCAGGTCGTACTCGTAGCGAGTCGTGTGGCCGAGGGCGTCGGTTTCCGAGAGCAGATGATTCGCCTCGTCATAGGTCCAGGTCGTGGTTTCCTCGACGGCCGCGCCATTGACCAGGCGGTGCAAAGTCTCCGTGCGCACGTTGCCGTTGTCATCGTACGTAAACGTGCGCCGCGCGCCCGTAGCGTCCACCTCCTCGGTCTTGTTGCCAGCTGCATCGTAGGCAAAGGAAGTGACGTTGCCGGCTGCATCTGCCGTTGCCACCACGTTGCCGCGAAAATCGAACTCGTTGGTGGCCGTGCCGCCCGCAGCGTCCTGCACGCTCAGCAGTTGACCGAACGGATCGTAGGTGAGGACGTGCTCGTGGCCGAGAGGGTCGGCGACGCGGGTTTCCTGACCGCGCTCGTTGTACTCGAACAGGGTGGTATTGCCAAGCGCGTCCGTCTGGCTCAGCTGGTCGTCCTGGTCGTTGTAGGTGGCAAAGGTCGAGTGCCCCAGCGCGTCCGTTTCGCTGAGCTGGTTGTCCCGCTCGTCGAAGGCATACGTAGTGCGGCGGCCCAGCGCGTCAATGCGCGTGGTGACGTTGCCCCGCTCATCGTACTCGAGCACCGTGAGGCGACCGAGGCGGTCCAGCACCTCGGAGCGCCGCCCTGCGAGGTCATGGCTGAACTCCGTGCGATTACCATCGCTATCCTCCTGCGCGACGAGACGCCCATCGTCGTCGTAGAGGTTGCGCACTACGCGGCGGCCCAGCGGATCGATGATGTCCAGCAGGCCGTGGTCGTCGTCGTAGGTGTACTGGGTCTGAGCGGCAACGCTATCGAGGTACGCGGTGAGGTTGCCCGCTCGATCGTAGGAGTAGGCGAGCACGTTTCCGGCGGGGTCGATGACCGTCGTGATACGCCCCTCATCATCCCGCACGAACTCCACGCTTGCGCCGCTCGAGTGGAAGATGCCGTCGTCCGTGTAGGTCAGCCGTTGGGGCTCTTCTGCGGGGATCTCGATGCTGCGGACGCCAAAGTCTTGATCGAGCTCGTAGACGTAGCCTTCGCGCGTGGTGAGCGTGTAGCGGTTCAGCGGGTGGGGAGCGGACTCGACGATATCGAACGCGAAGTTCCCCGATGCGTTATTGAAGGCTACATTGAGACCGTCCACGCTCGTGAGGGTCGACTCCGTACCCGGCTCCGCCTCGAATTGGACCTCGAAGAACTGGCCCGCTTGGAGATAGCAGTCCGGGTCATCCATGGCTTGGATCCCACCGGAGACGCTATGCGGGTGGACCCGAAACACCTCCACGTCACCGTTCGGCAGGGTTACGGTGACCAGTCGCTTGCCTTGCGGCCGCATGCAACTGCCCGAAAACCTCGTGGGAACTCCCGTCGGATTGAACAGGTGAGACTCCTGGACTCGCTCCCACCCCTCCGTCGGCTCCCCGGTTTCCTCGATCTCTACATTTTGGTAGTCAACGCTCCAACCGTGGCCGAAGTCCAGCGACTCCGCCCGGCGGCGGCTGTCGTAGCTGCGGACGATTCGCAGTGGAATGCCGGCCAGCGGCACATTCAGATCTTCCACGGAGAAGCTGAAGTTACCAACCTTCATGTCGCCATCCACGACAACCCGCACGCCGTCCACAGAGGTACGGCCTCCCAGGTCGGTCGCCTGCAGGACGAGGTCGTAGGCACCGTTGAGCAGCATCGTGGGGTCGAAGGTTCCAATGACCTGCTCGTCGAAACTCGACCGATCCTCCGCAATCACCACGAACTCCTCGGGGGCGTCCGACGAGCGGCGGTAGAAAAGCATCCAGCTGGCGAGGTTTTCATCGATCACCGAGCCAACCACCTCGGTCGGCGCCGCAATCGGCTCGTCCCCCGTCGGGGCGACGAGCGAGACAATGGGCGGAGTGTCGTCCTCGGGGTCGGCCACCGTGTAGAAGAGGGAGCGAGTCGCCGTTTGCCCAGTACGCGTGTCGGAAGCCTGCACCACGATGTCGTGGCGCCCAATTGATCCCGTCGATAGAGCGTAGGTGTGCACGGCTTGCAGCGCCAGCGCGGCTCCGTCCACCGTGATCGAGTCGACGCGGGGGTCTAGGCCGCCCTGGAGGACGATCTGCAGCTGAGCCTCTTCGCCCGGCTGCGCAAATTCGGGAGTGACGGCCGCGAGGATCTGCAGCGGGTCCACGTCCGAGGCTACGTCGACCGTCCAGCTCAGATCGATGAGGAAGCGCCCATCGCTGATGCGCAAGCCGACCGCATTTTCTCCCGTTTGCTCGGCCGTGGGAGTCCAAGTAATCGCCCCCGCCGAGTCAACCTGCATTCCACTCGGCGCCTGTCGTAGCTCGAACGTAAGAGCGGTGCCTTCAGGGTCCTCGGCATCAAAGGCAAAGGAATACTCGAAGCCGACAACGCCACGAGTGGGCGGGTTGCCGCTCACCACCGGCGGCAGATTCTCGCCCTCGCGAGCAGTGACGACGAAGGGCTGCTCCGCAACGCCCCCGCGCCCGTCCTCCACCTGAATGAGGACCTCGTGCGCTCCCTGCTGACCCGGACCAGGCGTCCAAGCGAGCAGCCCACTACCCGCGTCAATGCCCATACCAGGAGGTCCGCGCACCAGGCCGTAGCGCAGCACGTCGCCATTTTCGTCCAGCGCCTGCGAGGCGTACCGATACGGCTCGCCCAACACGGCATCCGTCACGGGAGTGCTCACGAATACTGGGGCGACGTTTGGCAGCGACACCGTCAGCGTGAACGGGATGTCGACGGACTTTCCGTCGCTCGTCGAGGCCGTGATCACAATGGGATGAGTACCGAGATCGGCCTCCGTGGGCTGCCAAAGCAGGGAGCCTCCGCCAAGCAGCGACATGCTGCCGGGAGCCCCCGAAAGAGAGTAGTCGACGTCCAAGCCCTCCGGGTGGCGCACCTGAACTCGGGCGCTGTACGTAACGGGCAGCTCCAGCAGAAGATCGGCGGGCGCCTGGACGACCTCTAGGTCGTCGATGACTCGGATCGTCACCGGCTGGCGCGCTTCACCGCCGCTCTGATCTTGCACCAGCACGACGGCTTCGTGGACGCCCACCTGCTCGGCCGTTGGCTGCCAGCGCAGCTCCCCCATGCCGCTCGTCGTTCGCACCGTTAGCCCTGGGGGACCGCTGGCGTGCGTGTACAGGAGGCTCGAATTGTCCGAGTCGGTTGCTACGTAGCGCACGGACAGTCGCTGATTGTACTGAGTGACAATTTCCTGCGGACCCTCGATGAAGACGGGGGGCTGGTTCTCCGTGACGAAGAGCGGATACGTCAACGTGACGGTGTAGAAGCCGTCCGTAACGTTCACCGTGATGAGAAATTCCCCCAGCTGGTCCGCGGCGGGAGTCCAGCGTACCGTTCCTTCGGAGCCGCCGGTGTTGCTGATCGTCATGCCCGCGGGCGGGTTCGTCAGGGAGTATCGGAGCAAATCCCCGTCTTCATCGCTTGCCAGTATCCGGGTCAGATAGGTGTGGCCGGTAGTGGCCAGCTGCGGAAGCGACGGCGGGATTACCTGCGGCGCCGCGTCCTGCAACACTTCAATATCGAAAGCTTGTTCACTGGTCGCGCCGAGCGGGTCGGTGACAGATATCACCACTTCGTGGCTCCCCACCTGATCCAGGCCCGGAGTCCAGAAAAGCAGCCCATCCTGCCGAATCGTCATTCCGGCAGGAGCGCTTACCAGCGCAAAGCTCAGCGGAACGTCGAAATCCGGATCGAATGCCTCAAGGGGGTAGTCCAGGCGGTGATTGACGAAAATCTCCGAGGGAGGCTCCGAAGTGAATACCGGGGTGCGGTTGACACCGAACGGCACCGCCAGCCGGTACTTCTGCTCGTCCTCATGCGTGCCGTCACCCACGCGCACGATGACCAATGCTTCGCTGAAAGTGCTGGGAGTAGCAAAGTCGATCTGCCCGCTCGCTTCATCGATCGACATTCCCGCTGGCGACTCCACAAGGCTAAACTGAAGCTCGTCGCCGTCGGGGTCGGCGGCTACAACGGCGTAGGAGTACGGCTCACCAGGCACCGTGAGCATGTTCGGCACGGATACGATCTTGGGCGGCCGATTGGCGCTCAGCTCGTAGGGCCCCCAAGTGACCTCTAGCTGGTCGGTGAGGTCTGCCCAGCGCGCCGCTACAGTCGCGTTGGACGCGAACGGGTTCGTGAAGCAAGCCCGCGCCTGGCCTCCCTCATCCGTAACGCCCACGCTGGCTTCGCTCCAATCGTTCGTTTCCTCGACGAGCTCGAACTGAACTCCGGCGCGCGCCGCTGGTTCGCCGCGGGTATCCTCAAGCGTGGCTATGACGCAAACTTCGTCGCCCGCGCTGAGCGGCCTCCCTCCATCCCTGCGCAGGGCGACATTGCCCGGCTCGACGCGAGCAGAAAGCGCAGAGCCACCGTAGTGTGCGTACGACTCGTAGCGATCGAACCCGTACACGGAAAGACCGAAGGGACCGGCCCCTTCCAGGACGTGACTTCCGCTTTCGATCCGAAGCGATGCGCCGTAGAGCTCGCTGAATTCAATGGGCCGCCACTCGGGCGAAACTGGGGCTCCATCGAGTGTGATGGTCTCTCGAACGAGCTCGTCTGCGATCAAGTTGACCAAATGGTGGCGGAACGGGCCCGTGTAAACGTTTGACTCGACGAGGATCGAATCAGGCAGCGTCTGGATCACGTAGCGGCTGAGATAGTGTTCCTGAGGCTCTAGCAACAGCATTGCCGGATCGCCGATGGGGTCGGACGGCACGGGCGGGTACACATGGTCGAAAAGCGCACCGTTTGACAGCTGAGCGACGGCGAACGGTTTGCTGCCCGTCAGCTTGAACGGATCCGTCTCCAAAAATTCAAAGTACTCGCCACGATTGAGGTGAGCAAACACGACGTCACCCTTGCGAATGACGGTATCGTCGTGGGCCGCGTAGAGCTGATAGGTATCACCGTTCACCCTCAGAGCAAGGGGAGTGGACGAATACGTCGCCGCCCAACTGCTCGTCGGGACCACGTTTTCGACCAGGTGATCGCAGTAGGGGTCGCGAATCATCGTACAGACGTTGCCCGCAAACACGGCTACAGGCTGGTCAGAGCTGATAGCGGTACCCGTCAGGTCGAGCTCGCTATGAATCTGGTAGGTTTGCCCTGCCGAAAGAAGCACGTCATAGGGTTCACCCGCCGCCCTCTGCTCTCGCCCGTCGCTGAACTGCACGGAGGGGACAACGCGGACCACGGTGTCATCGGCAGGGGCCACTATGCCCAGGAACGGCCGGTTTTCCGAACTGGCAGCACCGCGCAGTTTGGCAAACTCCACATTTTGGTACGCCGTGACCACGTAGTCGTTTCCGAGCGCAGCTTCGGGGAGCACCAACGCCGAGTCCGTCGACGCCGGGGCGCGGTTGACAAAGCTGACGGCAACGTCCTGGTCGGACGTGACGTGAATCCCCATGTCGGCCACCCCCAGCCGGGACAGCTCCAGGTCATCGAGGAGTGTCGTTAGGTCGAAGTCGCCCACCTGATTGGGCGCAACCCTCTGTTGCTCCGCGAACCCTAGCCCAGGAACCTCGACGGTGACGGTCGCCACGTCTTCTGCCGCAGAAGCAGCGAACACGTGAAGCTGGTTGCCCCCCAGTTCAGCTGAGGGTCCAGCCGACTCCTCGTCGAGCGCTGTTTGCAGAATCTGATGGTTGAACATCAACCAGAATCTGCGTCCAACATGACTGGCCGCCACCCGCTCGGGAACCACCTCGACCGAGAAGGCTTGCGTTGCCGATGCGCCAGCCTCATCGAGCACCGCCACTTCGACGGGGAACACGCCAACCTCGTCCGGCAACCATTCCACCAATCCGCCGCCTTCCCCAATCGTCATCCCCTCTGGAGAGCTCGGCAGCGCATAGGCTAGCAGCTCTCCGCCGGCCGTCGTGATCGCCGTCACCTGATAACGGTAGGGGTGACCAACGGTGATTCTCTTCAACGGTTCGCTGGTCACGACGAGGCCACCAGCCGGAGCCGCGTCCACACACTCTCCCGAGGCCGAACAAGTGCCGCCCGCCGAACCCGGTGGCCCCGTGCAGGAGGTGCCCGCCGTCAGCAACTCGTGGCGAACACCCAGGACAGCGTCGCACGAGTCGACGGTGCATTCGTTTCCATCGTCCACATCCAGCGGGGTTCCAGACTGACAGACACCGAAGGCGTCGCACAGCTCCGCACCATTGCAAACGTTAGCGTCGCCGCAGGGAGTCTCCGCAGCGATGGGCTCGTGCCGAATGCCACCCACCGGGTCACAGGTGTCCACGGTGCATGGGTTGCCATCGTCGACATTCTCTGCGTCGCAGTCACACGCGTCCCCAATGCCATCGCCGTCCGCATCCCCCTGGAGCGGGTTAGCAATGCCGAGGCAGTTGTCTATGTCACCACAAGCGCCATCGAGGTCGGAGTCGTTGTCTGGATCACCGGGGCACGGATCGCAGGCGTCCCCGAAGGCGTCGGCGTCGAAATCCAGTTGATCCTCGTTCGGGTCGATTGGGCAATTGTCCAGGTCACCGCAAAGCCCATCCCCGTCAGTGTCATTGGAGGCATCTCCTGGACAAACGTCGCAGGCATCTCCAATCCCATCGCCACGCACGGGCGCGTCTTGATTCAGAGCGCAAGCGGCCAACGCCATCCGCACAACGGCATCTTCGACCCAACCTGCCCGCGATTCGAGCCCCCCAACGGCTCCGCCAGTAGTTGATGCCATCTGTTGAGCCACGGCGAGAGCGCACTCGGGAGCCTGAGGGACGACCAGGGGACTGACGACGACTCCTCGCTCTACCGCGACCTGCATGGCATTCGCCGCCGCATCGCTGTCCGCTGCGTCACACACCTCTCCGCCTCGGCAAGGTCCGCCGGACGTCACCGGAACGATTACGCGACGTGCTCCGGGAGTCCAGGCGTGCCGGTCGGCTAGAATCGCAACGGCCTGACCCCAGGAGTCGTCGCTATCGAGCTCGCCACCACACTCACCCCCGTCTCCGGGGACCGCCGCTCCAGACTCCTCCAGTACTGTGCTAGCGCCGCAAGGAAGCGAACCTGCCACTATGGGTCTCGCGCTGACCCGGGCCGCAATTCCAAAGCTACGTAGAGTTTCCTCCGCTGTCGACAACTGCGCGCAAGAGCTCGAGCCCCCTCCGATGTCTGCCCCAGCTCCATCCACAGCCAGCACCACATCGACCGCGGTGCAGCCCCCCCGGTTTCCACTCCAACCGGCCTCGTAGTTGGCAGACAGTCCCCCCACGCGAGCCTCAACCACGTCCGCTCCCGGCAAGGCTCCGACGTAGCAGAACGTTGCTCGGCCATCCGAATCCGTGTGAGCCACCCCGAAGAGGTTGTGCGCCCCGCTCACGGTGAAGTCGACTCGAACGTCTGCTTGGTCCCCATCGCGCGAACTCGTCAAAGCCACGACACTGCAGCGCTCCGCGCGAACGGGCAGAATCCCCGTTCGCGTCTCGAACTGCAGCGTCTCTACCCCCGTCTCACGGTCCAGCCGCATGCCCGCCGGCATTCCATAGGTTGGCCGCCCTTCGCTGAATCCGTACTGAACTACGCCAAAAGGCTCCAGTGCCTCGATACGGTGGACTCCTGCGGAGAGACGAAGCGTTGCGGAGCTGAATCCACTTTCTACCACAGGTTCGAAGAGGTCACCCGAAATGGCCACCCCATCGAGGCGCACGTCCGCAACCGACGAGGACGGAACCGATAGACTGACGAAATTCTCGACAAAAAAGTCTCTTGGCGCGAAGACGTCATGGGTTCGCAAATAGCGCCCCTGCGCGGGCACGAGTGTCAAGAATGGCTCGCCGACGGCTTCAGTCTCTGACTCAAAGCCCGAACCGTGGAGATACTGTCCAATCAAGATCGGATGCGTCGCCTGAATGTAGGAAGGCGCTGTCAGTCTCAGCTCGTGAAATGCCTGTCGGTCGAGCGTTGCTATTCTCACACCATTGACGAACACGTCCGTTCCGCCCTGCGCCGCGAGAATGCGAACGGTATCTCCCAACTCCCTTCCCTCTAGTGGCGTCACCACAAAGTTCTTGCCCCATGCATCTTCGGGAGGCAGCTGCTCGATCAATTGCCCACAGGGAGACGAGCCCGTCTGCGGCACCAAGCGACACGGATGGCCGGAAAAGACGGCAACGGGCTTCGACGTTCTAACCTCGGCCCCCGTGGGGTCGAAGTCGTTGGGAGGAACGTACACCTCACCGGCGTTTAGGATGACCTCGGCTGGAGCACGGCCGGCGCCGATGGGCGGCGTCACGGTGACCTCGGTGAAGTTCCTGGTAGCGACGACGAGCGCGCGCGGCCCTCCGCTCGTGCCCTGGTACCCCATGAGCAGGTACCGAGTACCGAGAGCCCCCACCGGCAGACCAAGGTAGCCCCCGGCGACACTCCCATGAGCAACGACCGTGACGCCCACTGGGGCTGCAGCTGAAACGTGCATCGCCTTCTCGGTGACTTCCGGCGTCAATTCCACACCGACCTCAGCCCAGCCATCGGGGCCGATGACGAAGTCTTCTATCAGCGCCGCGGCGGGCACTTCGAGCTTCCCGCGAGTACCCTCACGACCGGAGACATAGACCGTGGCTTCGCTGCTCGCGCCCCCATTTACCCGCATCGTGCTCAACCAAAAGTCGGTCCCTCTATGGTCGATCGACCCGACCGGCAGCTCACATTCTTCCTCCTCTCCCGGGCACGACACGAAGACGGCTGGCGGCTGGCGCTCGGGAAAAGCGACAATGTCCTCATCGCTCTGATCCGCGTTCGCGACTTGGGGGCAATTGTCCACGTCTCCGCAATGTCCGTCAGAATCCGCGTCATTGTCCGGATCAAAGGGGCAAGCGTCGCAGGCGTCTCCGATGCCGTCGCCGTCCGAATCGCTCTGAACGGGGTTGAATACCGTTGGGCAGTTGTCTCGCTCACCGCAGTAGCCGTCGTCGTCGTCGTCGTCGAGTTGGTCATGCGGGCACGGGTCACAAATATCACCACGTCCGTCGCCGTCCTGATCAGGCGCGCCTTGGCTGGCTTCGACCGGCAAGGTGAGAGCCCCGGGATAGCCATAGGAATCAAACAGGTCGAAGCCATAAACGGCTGCGTACAGCGGCTCCGGTGAGGAGAGGAAGTGAGCTCCCGGTAGAACCTCGAACGTAGCCGCGAGAAGCCCGCTATCGCCTGCAGGCGTGAACTCCGCGGGATCCACTGCGACACCATCCAGAGTAACGGAGTCCGCAGCTGCGCCGGGGACGAGCACATTCACAAAGTTCAACTGAAAGCCCGCGTCTGGCGTAACGAAGGCGGGATTCCGCGAGTATTGCTGCCGTGACGGTACGAGCATCATGAAGGGATCCGCCAGATCCACTCCATCCGCGCTCGTGCCGTCCGAATACTGCGCCACGAGCACCGGCTTGTCGCTTTCGATCTCGAGTGGAGTATCCACTCCCGTCAGCTGGTGAAAGCCTCCTCGATCCAACGCTTCCAAAGCCGTACCGTTGACTCGAACGATTGTCTGACTTTCGGAAGCGAGAATACGAACCTGGTCACCCTCCAAGCGGGTCGCCAAGGGCATGGTGACAAAGTCGCGGCCCCAGGACGAAACGGGGGGCATTTGCTCCATGAGATGATCACAAGCATCGAAACTAACGTGCGCGCAACGATGACCGGAAAAGACGGCAATGGGCTTGTCCGATGTGATGCTTGTTCCGGTCAGGTCGACGCCGCCCCCGCTAAACGGAGCGCGCAAGCGATACGTTTCCCCCGCTTGAAGCTCGACCTCGAAGACCTCGTTGGCGGAGCGTGTGTCTGTACGCGTGGAAGGCACGATACGAACCAGCGTCTGGTTCTCCGTAGCGGCGAGAACAAACTCCGTTTCTCGATAGGTCTTCTCGTTGCCGTAGCCAACTGTGAAGTACTCCGTGCCCAACGATGCGACGGGCAGCCCCAAGAAGGCATCAGACGAGGCTTGCACTCGATTGAGTCCGATGACCGATACGGGTGCACTTGCCGAAACGTGGATGCCCAGCGCCTCAATCTGATCTGACAGCCCGGAGCCAGCGTCCGCAGGCAATGAGACAAGCACATGCCCTCCCGCGGAGAGCTCGAACGGTTGGGCAAAGCCAAGCCCGGGGATCTCTACCACCCCGGATGCCGCCCCCTCACCGACAATCCGGAGACTGAGTGTGTCATCCTCCGTTCGCACGTTCTGCGTGAATGCCAACCAGAACTCGGTTCCTCGGTACCCCGAGTTGTGGACTTCAGGACAGTTATCAAGCTCCCCGCAGAGTCCATCCCCGTCCACGTCTTGCTGAGAATTGGCCACGCAAGGGCCGGGATCGGCCACGCACTTCCCTGCCCCCGTGCAGACACCACCCGCGGAGTCTTGAGGGCCGGTGCAGGAGGTGCCCGCCGTCAGCAACTCGTGGCGCACCCCCAGGACCGCGTCGCAGGAGTCGACCGTGCACTCGTTTCCGTCGTCCACATCCAGCGGCACCCCAGGCTGGCAGACGCCGAAGGCGTCGCACAATTCCGCGCCGTTGCAGACGTTGGCGTCCCCGCACGGGGTTTCCGCGGCAATAGGCTCGTGCAGAATCCCACCGACAGAGTCGCACGTGTCGACGGTGCACGGGTTGCCATCGTCGACATTCTCTATGTCGCAGTCGCAGGCGTCGCCGATGCCATCGCCGTCACTGTCATTCTGAAAGGTGTTGGGCACACCGATGCAATTGTCCACGTCGCCACACACGCCGTCTCCGTCGGCATCGTTGGCAGCGTAGTTCGGGCACTGGTCACACGCGTCACCAAGGCCATCACCGTCGGTGTCGAGCTGCTCGGGATTGACGACGAGCAAGCAATTATCGACCTCGCCGCATACCCCATCGCCGTCCGCGTCATTGACCGCGTCGGCCGGACAGGGGTCGCAAATATCCCCTAAGCCGTCCCCCGAGACTGCTGGCTGTTGGTTGGCCTGGCATACTTCGATGAGGAGTCGTTGAACGAGCGCCTCCATTTCTTCCTCCGAGTCCGCCGTCTCAGCGACCAGTCCGCCGGTTGCGTCAGCCAACTGCCTCGCCAGGGGTTCGATGCATTCGAACGCCCCGTCCCCCAACAGCGGGCTTATCATGACCCCATTGGCAGAAGCGACGGCGGCGGCGTTCGTGATTGCATCTGCGTCTGCCGCGTCACACGTTTCGCCACCATTGCATGGGCCCTCGTCGCTCACCGGCACCACGAGCCGCAACGCCCCGGCCTCCCACGGAAAGCGCTCCGCGACAATCGCGGCTGCTTGCCCCCAGCTCTCGTCTCCAACCAACTGATTCCCACAAGCCCCCGCGTCCCCCGGCACATCCCGTCCCAGATCGCTAACCGTGGACCGAATACACGAAAAGGAACCAAAGGCCGTTAGTCCCCGCAGGTGCGCCTTGCTTACAATTCCGAGAGAATCGACGGCCTTCAGAAAACCAGCCAAGCGCCCGCAGAGGATGGGCGCCTCGTCAAGCAGCATCGAGTTGGACGTATCCACCGCGAAGACGACCTCAATTGGGGGACAGCTCAACGCCTTTCCTGTCCAGCCGACTTCCACTTGCTGTGCAACGCCCCCCGCACGCGCCTCGACTCGATCGATCCCGGGCGCAGCGCCGAAGTAGCAGAACTCACTCAGTCCCTCACTGTTGGTATGCGCGACTCCGTCGCGCCGATGAACCCCGACGATGCTGAAGTCCACCTGCACCCCCGCGGCAGGCGCGCCGTCCGCTTGAATTGCCGTGGCGTAGACGCAGACGGGCTCTGACACACGTTGACTCGAGCGCGCCGGGGTTACGCGCAGCTGAGCTACGCCAGTATCGCGCGCCAGCGAAGTTCCCGCAGCAACACCGTATGTCTTGCCCCGAAAGTCAACGCCATACGCGATCGCCCCCATGGCTCCTGCACGAGACGCCGCCACATGCGGGCCCGGCGCAACGGCGATCTGGGCAGCCACGACGGAGCCCGCACCAACGGAGAAAAACTCCGTGGGCGGGATTGCCACTCCGTCCAGAAAGACGCTGTCGATGCCCTCGCTTGGAACGACCAGGTTCAGGTAGTTTTCCGCCAAAGGCTCGCGTGGAACGAAGAGCTCGTACTCCTCCCGCAGCTGCCGCTGCGGGGGCACCAACACCATGAAGGGCTCCCCGGCCGACCCGGGCTCAAACTCCCGGGCGTTCAAGTATTGAGCCATGAGGGCGGGCCTGCTCGTGCGAAACTCCGCTGGCTCTGCGACAATCGCCTCATAGAACTGCGTAGCCTCCAGCTCGGCGACCACCACCCCGTTGTAACGAACCTCGGTCCCACTTTCGGAGGCGAGAATTCGCACGGTGTCGCCTGCACTCCGACCGCGCAGGGGGACCGACACGAAGTGTTGCCCCCAAGTATCCACCGGCGGCATTTGCTCTACCAAATGACCGCACGGGCCGTTGAGATTTGGCACGGTGGAACACTTGTGCCCCGCGAATACGGCAACCTTCTTGTCCGACGTGATCTCCGTGCCCGTAACGTCGTTGGGAGAGCCTGGTGGAATGTAGACTTCACCGGCATTGAGAACGATTTCAGAAGGCGGGAGGTTTGACCCTGAATGCACGACTCGCACCTTCGTGAAGTTCTGCGTAGCCAAAACCTGAAACTGCGAACCAAAGGGACCGTTGCGGTAGCCCAGGGCAAGATAGTGCGTGCCCAGTGCCTTCTTCGGAAACACCAACAAAGCGTCCGAGGAGTTCGCTCGAGCTAGCACGCTCACCGCGACGGGAGAGGAGGCGACGAGGTGAATTCCCGTAGCGTAGAGCTCCGCAGCATGAGGTAGCGCCAGAATCGCCCAGCGAGACGAACCGAGAACGAAGTCCGAGGAGTAGCCCAGTGCCGGAACCTCCACCCTTCCCGAAGTCCCGGGCTCGCCACCGATGAAGATCTCTGCGGACGGAAGAGCGTCCTGGGGGATCAGGGAAAACCAGAACTCGCGGCCCAGATTGGTAGGGGGGCCCTCCAACGACTCACACAAGGCACCCAAGCACGGCAGGCCGGGGTCAGAAACCGCGGAAGGAGCTACCGCAACGAAGTCCGAATCCGCCTGATCGCCATTCGGCACCTCCGCACAATTGTCCACGTCCCCGCAAACGCCGTCTCCGTCGCGGTCGTTGTCCGGATCCGCCGGACACGCATCGCATGCGTCTCCGAGGAGGTCCCCGTCGGCATTGGCCTGGTCAGAATTGGGGTCGGTGCGGCAGTTGTCGATGTCCCCGCAAACGCCGTCGCCATCTTGATCGTCGAGGGCATCCCTCGGACACGGGTCACAAGCGTCGCCGGCGGCGTCGGCGTCAGAGTTGGTTTGCAGGGCATTGGGCGCAAACGGGCAATTGTCGGCTAGGTCGCACACACCGTCTTCGTCGACGTCGCCCCCGGAAAGGGGGCAAACCGGGCAGGCGTCGCCGACCCCGTCACCATTCGTATCGCGTTGGTCGGCGTTGTATACCTCGGGACAGTTGTCCGCGTCTCCGCAGACGCCGTCGTGGTCCACATCGTTTGCCGGATCTGCCGGGCAGACATCACAACCATCGCCAGTGCCGTCCGCATCCAGATCGCCCTGGTCGAGGTTGAACACGCTTGGGCAATTGTCCTCGTCTCCGCAACGGCCGTCCCCGTCCAAATCATTGTTTGCGTCCCCTGGACACAGGTCACACGCATCTCCCAGCCCATCCCCGACTATGACCTCGGTGGGTGCCGAGGCCTGACAAGCGTTGAACACGGCACCGACGACCGCATCCACGATCGCGTCGTCGCTGTCGATGGTACTGGAAACGCTCCCACCCGTGCGCCGGGCCACGTCGAGCATCAACGGCACGATGCATGGAAACGCCCCGGCTCCGATCATCGGACTGACGATGACTCCTCTCTGATTCGCCACGTTGGCGGCGTTCAACGCGGTATCAGTATCGCCTTGGTCACAAGCGCCCCCCCCGCGGCACGGCGCATCGTCACTGATGGGAACGACGACCCGCAGGGCGTCCGGCTGCCACGGGAAACGCTCCGCAAGGATCGCGGTGGCCTGCCCCCAAGATTCCGGCTGGTCAAGGAGACCCACGCACTCGCCCTCGAAGCCTGGCACCTCCGGGCCGAGCTCGGTGGCAACGTCTTGCTCGACGCATCCAATTCCCGATCGGCTCAGCCCACGGAAGTGAACGGAGGCGCTCACTCCCGCTTCTTCGAGCCGGGATTGGACCTCTGACAGGCGCCGGCAAAGCGCGCTCTGCTCGTCGGCCATCGACGTCGAGGTATCAAAGGCAAGAACGACATCAACTGGCGGACATGTGCTGGCTGGCTCCCCGAGCCACATCAGCGGAACGGAGTTCCGAGCACCGCCGACCCGGGCCTCGATGCTGTCGAGCCCGACCCTGCTCCCCGTGTAGCAGTGGATAGCAAGCCCTTCGGAGTCCGTGTGGTCGAATCCGCTCCCCGGATTCGCGCCGCTGACAAAGAAGTCCACCCGTACGTCGACCAGGGGCAACCCTGCCTGGTCGCGAGCAAAGGCTGTTACGCAGCTTTGCTGCAGTCGATCCCGGGAGAGTGCCGGCGCCTGCAGCTCAATGAGCTCGACCGCAGTTCGCCGGAGCGCGCTCGGCCCGAGAGGCATTCCGTAGGAGCGCCTCACTCCCCCAAAGCCGAAACTCCACGCGGCAAAGGGGCTCTCGGCGGCAATGTCGTGCGGTCCACTCGAAACCGCCAACCGCCCAAAGAAGAAGCCGGAATCTCCCAGTGGCGAAAAAGCGCCCGAAGAAACGAACTGGTCGTCGATTCGCAAGCTTTCCACCGCCGACTGTGGCGCCACAACACCAACGAAGTTCTGAGAAAACTCGCCGCCGGGGACGACGAAATCGAACTGGTTCAGGTAGCCGGCAAGAGGCGGCACGAGAACCATGAAGGGCTCGTGCTCATCACTCCCGCCCGCATCCGCGCCGATCATGAACTGGGAAACGAGCGCCGGATGGCTCGTCGTGACCTGCGCCGGAGCCGACAGACGCACGTCAAAGCCCTCACCGCTGCGCAGACGGGCGACCAGCGCCCCATCGATCACCACCTCGGTATCCGCTTCGGAAGCGACAATCCGAATGATATCTCCTCCCTCGCGACCACTCAGGGGCATGGCCAAGAATCGCTCGCCCCAGGTGTCGACCGGCGGCATTTGCTCCAACAAGTTACCGCAGAATCGAGAGCCCAACGGAAAGTGAGCGCAGGCATGCTCCGCAAACACCGCCACGGGCTGCGTGGCGCGGAGCTCCGTTCCCGTCAGATCCGCCGCCAGAAAGGGCGGCTGGTACAGCTCTCCAGCCTGAAGGAGAACTTCGAACGGCTCCGTATTGCTTCCTTCCGGGGGAAGGACTTCGAGAACTGTCCAGTCCCTCGTGGCAATTACACTCAACTGCGGGGCACCACTGCGCGTAGCCTCATACGCGGAGGCCCAGTACCGCGTGCCGAGAGACCGAGTCGGAAGGAGTCCCAGCGACTCGGCCGTGCTTCCCTGATGAAGCACGCTAACGCTCACCGGAGACTCCGCAGTCAGGTGGATGGCTACACGGGCCGGGATCACCGTCGAGTCGATCGTTACGGACGCGGCACCATCGGCCCGCACGACGAAAGACGCCCGAAAGTCCCGTTCGCTGATTTCCAAGACGCCACGGGTCCCCGGCCTTCCTCGGACATTAACGATCGGCTCCGTGAGCCCGCCGGGCATTAGACCCAGAGCGAACCAAAAGTCGGTCCCACGCAAGCCCGAAGCCCCTCGTTCCTCACGGCCACACCCTGCGCACTGTGAAGCTAGTCCAATGGTATCGCCATCTCGTTGATCCGGGTTCGCGACCGCAACGCAATTGTCGACCAACCCGCAGACCCCGTCGGCGTCCTCGTCGTTTACTGGGTCGCCGGGGCACGGGTCACAGGCGTCGCCGACGCCATCCTGGTCCTCGTCCGCCTGCGCTACGTTCGAAACCTCCGGGCAGTTGTCGATGTCACCACAGAGCCCGTCGCCGTCTACATCGTCGCTCGGGTGCAGCGGGCACTGGTCACAGGCATCTCCCCGGCCGTCTCCGTCGGTATCCGCCTGATCGCCGTTAGCCGCCTGCGGGCAATTGTCCAAGTTCGCGCAGACGCCGTCCCCATCTTCGTCATTCGCCGCATCTTCCGGACACGGATCACAGGCGTCGCCCAGTGCGTCCCCGTCGACATTTGCCTGCTCTCGGTTGGCGGTCGTCGGGCAATTGTCCTCGAGCTGGCACACTCCGTCGCCCTCGGGGTCGTTGCCCGGGTCCGCCGGGCAAGCATCACACGCGTCACCGAGCCCGTCGCCGTCTTCGTCGAGCTGATCGCCATTGGCGACCTGAGGGCAGTTGTCGGCACTCTCACAACGACCGTCCCCATCTGCGTCGTTCTCCGGGTCCACGGGGCAAATGTCGCACGCGTCGCCAGTCGCGTCCCCATCGGTGTCTTCCTGACCGCCGTTCGCCACGGTAACGCAGTTATCAACACTGTCGCAGTGGCCGTCGCCATCACTGTCGTCGCTTTCGTCCTCCGGGCACGGGTCGCAGGCGTCCCCCGCCCCGTCTCCGTCAACGTCCTCCTGAAGCGCGTTTGCTGTTCGTGGGCAATTGTCTACGTCGCCACAACGACCATCACTGTCCTCATCGTTGCGGGGATCTCTCGGGCAGGTATCACAGGCGTCCCCAAGGTCGTCCCCGTCTTCGTCGAACTGATCACCATTGGCGACCTGAGGACAGTTGTCCTCCCCCGCGCAACGACCATCGCCGTCCTCATCGTTTCGCGGGTCTCGCGGGCAACGGTCGCAGGCGTCGCCCTGCCCGTCACTGTCTCCGTCAAACTGGTTCGCGTTGGCTTCTAAGGGGCAGTTGTCGTCACTTTCACAGCGGCCGTCCCCATCGGCGTCATTCTCCGCGTCGAGCGAACAGACGTCGCACGCGTCGCCGACCGCGTCTCCGTCGGCGTCCTCCTGACCGCCGTTGGCCACGGTGACGCAGTTGTCTTCGCTATCGCACCGGCCATCGCCGTCGCTATCGTCGTTCGGATCCTGCGGGCACGGATCGCAAACATCGCCTGCCCCATCGCCGTCGGCGTCCTCCTGCAGCGGATTCGCTCGGATGGGGCAATTGTCTGCGCTCTCGCAGACCGTGTCGCCGTCCGCGTCGTTCTGCGCGTCTAGCGGGCACGGATCGCACACGTCGCCAAACGCGTCGGCATCCACGTTCTCCTGGTTGAGATTCGGCACCGAGACGCAATTGTCCTCGCTGTCGCACCATTCGTCCCCGTCTTGGTCATTTAGCGGGTCGAAGGGGCAAACATCGCAGGCGTCCCCTATTTCATCGCCATCCGAATCTGCCTGATCTGGGTTGGGCTCGGTTGGGCAGTTGTCCACTCCCTGGCACACTCCATCCGAGTCCTCGTCGTTGAGAGGATCCGCCGGGCAAAGGTCGCAAGCGTCCCCGGCCCCGTCTTCGTCGGTATCCACCTGATCCGGGTTCTCAACCCCGAAGCAGCTATCGCGGTCGTTTGGGACGCCGTCGTCGTCATCGTCGTCGATTGGTTGCTCCGATGCCGAATTGCACGAGACGCCATTCAGCCGAACGCTTAGCGAAGCCTGGGGCTCACCCGCTCCCTCGAAGTCGAACTCGAGGAGCCTGCCAGGCCGCAAGCGACTTCCTCGCTTCCCACGGAAAGCAACGACGGGGCCCGTCTGGCGGGCGTTCGACTGCGATGCGACAAGTGTTTCGCCATTGCCAAAGGTCAACTCGACCGACCAACGCTTGGACCGCAGCGAGTGATTCGTAACTCTCAGCGCCCCAGAAAAGTCGCTGGACCGCCGCCGTCCGCGATAGCGCTTCCGGTTTCGGCTCGACTCGAGCTCCGACCGAGTCTCGACCACATACTCGAAGCTGCATTCGTCGCCATTGCTCTGCGGCGGTGCGGCACACATTGCGCCATCAGAACGCCCCCGCGACGTATCCAATGACGAGCTGTTGCGTGCGCCGTGGGCCGCGGGAGCGCCCGCGTGCTGGCGGCTCTTCCAGCGCCCATGGAGCTCGACCGCGATCGCAGTGCGAGGCTGGACAAGCGCTACGACCACTACGGTCAGGGCAGCCAACTGAAGGCATTGGTGCACCCCTCGTCGAGCGCGGCCCCCGCGCCAGAACGACAACCTCGCCAGCCAGCGCCAATGGCCCTCGGTGTGGAACGCGGTACTAGTAGCGACTTGCAGATGTTTCATTGCTTGATCAGAGAGCTCCAACCGCCGAGGGAGGCTGGAATTGAGAACAACACCACCCACACCATACAGCGAAGCCAATGCACAACCGATGGACACAGCAGAGCGTTTGATTACAGCCCCTCGTCCCGTACGGTGCCGCAACAGCGAAAACTTTCATGGGAGCGATTCGAGCCCCAACTTCCGCCCGATGGCCAGAAAGCACTCTGCCGCTCCGCTCACCGGGAAACGCGAAGTGTAACGTGCAGCGTCCACAATCCTGAACGGACTGTACAAAACAGTCACGGGGTGTGTCTCGTCCTCGCCGGCCGCGAATTTGACAACGTAGGCTCGAGGCCCCTCTTTCCCGGCCAGTCGGGCGTCGTCGAGTCTTCAGATGCAACGGCTCACCCGAGTCGAGGCTCTGCAACAGGTCGTTGAGACAGCAAAGGCCTGCTCTGTGCCGCGCACGGACCTCTTTGCTGCTGCACCCCAGCGCTACGCGCGTCTCACGGCGGCATCTGGAAGCCACAAGGGAGGCTTCGGAGCCGTTTGCTTCAGGCCGCGAGCAATTCGTGCCCACGTCCCTGCTCTTTTCCGTCTGGAGCACGGCGACGACCATCTTGCCAATGCCTTCCAGCGACCCCGACACCCAACGCTCATTGTATGACCACCTCGCCTGTGCTGAGTCGCAGCTGCTGGCGCCCGCTTCGGCAACGGGTTGGAGGCGGCCGAGACTGAATGAGCTCTTCACCCGACGTGTACCCGAGGGCGCGCAGGTTTTGACGGAGGCGAAAGAGCAGGACATTGAGATAGGCGGAGTCCACACCAAGGAGGCTTTCAAGCGACCTCTTTGCGATCCAGCCTTGTTCTGCCTCGACCGCTCGAAGGCGCCGATCACGAACTCGCCGCCCCGCCAATTCCGCCAACAAATCCGTGGGGCGACCAGGCGGAAGACTGTGGCGGGCGCAGTCCATCGCGAGGTCAACGCGCGTGGTGTTCGGCTCGAGAAACACGATGAGTCGAAGCGTCGTAGCGGGCGGGGCGTGGGCGCCCGTGTGTGCCGTAGTCATCTTCCTCGGGGTGCGCGCTGCCGCATACGTGTCTTCTGGGGGCTCGTGCACTGGCGGGCAAGCGTGACGGCGTGTGTCATCTCGGCGGCCGGGGCGCTCTGGAGACCCAAGGTTAGCGAGCTGGCTGGCTCTTCACCTTCGCGTGAGAACTCCAGGCCCATCTCGGTAACCTCCATACCGACGCCGACGAAGCCGCTACCGTCCGCTCGCAATCGAAATTCTCCGTGGGACAGCGCGCGATCGAGCACGAGCACGTCCCCGGCGTGCCAGACCCGAACGCCCTCCGCGTAGTCCCCGACCAACCCGCTGGCCACCTCGTCGGTGACCGGCAAGGTGGAGTCATAGAAGGCTTGGAGCGCCTCGATGTCGGCAACCTCGCCTGCCGCCTGCGCTTCGTAGCCTTGGTGTGGCAACCCCAGGGCCATCTCCCACGCGAAGTTGACGATCCCCCAGGCGAAGCGACCGCTCCGCTCCCGGTTCGTGAGCACGACGATCGCCCAGCCCTCATCCGGGACCGTTGCCATCAGGGCCGCGTAACCTCCTACCCCACCGCTATGCCAGGCGAACAGACCGCGCTCGCCCTGCTCCACCATCCAGCCCATCGCGTAGCCCAGCCGCGGGTAGACCTCGACACTTTCTACACGCGTCTCTCGCAGCGCCTCGGAGGACACCACCCGATTGCCATCGGGGCCGACCCCGTCGTTCACCTGCGTCAGCGCAAAGCGAGCCACGTCGTCAATGCTCGCCCACGCAGCGCCTGCCGGCATCAGGCCCGCGCGCAACGATTCGTTTGGGCTCAGCGGACCCGGCGCCACGCGAACGGAAGAACCCAAGGCAAAGCCGTGAGGCGTCGCACGGTCGCGCGAGCGCGAGGCCCGCTCGAAGTCTAGCGTTGCCCGCCGCATCCCGATCGGCTCGAATACTCGCTTCCGGATTAACCGCTCATAGCCCCGAACGAAACTGGAGTCGCGGAGTCGACCTCCGGCGGCTCGTGCTCCCACGAAACCCGCCAACGCGTATGCCTGGTTGCTGTAGCGATATCGCTCGCCGGGGAGACCATCGACCTCGGTCTGCCCAATCCAAGCAACAACGTTCGAGGGTTCATGCACGCGAAGTGCGGACACCGTGTCATTGCCTTCGATTCCGGTGGAGTGAGAAAGCAAGTGGCGCAGAGTCACATCTGCGCCCGCAGTTGCGCTTCGAAGGAAAAATCCCGGAAGATACTCGACCACAGGGTTCTCCCAGTCCAGCTCCCCCTCGTCCACCAGCGCTGCGAGCGCCATCGAGGTCATCGACTTGGTGAGCGAAGCTACGGCGAAGCGAGTGCGGACGGTGACGGCCTCTGCAGTGGCCAGGTCACGCACTCCAAACGCTCCCTCGTAGGCAATTTCACCATCCTCGACCAACGCAACGGCGGCCCCCGGCACCTCGAATGCCTGCACGTACTCCCGAAGGTATGTGTCGAGCTCGAGCGCGTGACCCCGCAAGGGAGGGGGGGCCGGCTCGGCGGCGGGCAGGCAACGGCGAGACTCGTGGAGCCTCTTTTGCGCGTGAGCGTCCGCCCGGACAGAGGCAAAAACCGTAAAAAGGGTGATGGCGACGAATGAGAGGCGGTGGGCACTCACAAGCATTCCTCCAGCGAAACGGGGCCAGCACTCATGCCCCAAAGACATGAGAACTATTGGGGATGCGGGGATTGACCCCAACAGGCGGGCGCCCGTTTTAGAATAATTTTAGCGAACCGGGAGCGGTGCCCTGGCCGCCACCAGAAAAGAGGGAAGCGTGGCGACGCACGCCAGCGCGAACAGCCCCCGGTAGCCCATCGCGTCCGCAAGCGGGCCGCTGACGACCTGCGCGGGCACCATCACCAAATGCATGATCGCGGTACAGCACGCGTAGTGCGTCATCGGATAGCGACCGGGCGAGATGACTTGCATCATGTAAAGCATGTTCGCGACCATTCCAAAGGCAAACCCCGACTTCTCAATCGCCACGAGCAGTGCGATCAACCAGAGAGGCACTGGCTCGCCCCCCTCGCGGACGAGAAAACTGAGCAGCAACAGCGTCAAATTGGGAACGTTCATGCACGCGGCCATGAGCAGCAGCGTCTTGCGCGTCAGACCCGTTCGCGCGACGTACAGTCCCCCACCAATGGAGCTAGTCATTGCAACCACGCCATTGATGAAACCGTCGAGTAGGGCCTTATGAGACAGTGCGTGGGGGCAGTCGAGGTTGACTCCGGCAGTTGCACACAGCCCGAGCCCCCCGTCCGCCGTTGACGCCTGAAGAAACAGCGGCGTTTCCATGAGCACCAGCCCTTCGCCACAGCGGTATGCAGCAACGAAGAGCAGCATGCTCCCAATGCCCGGCTTGCTGAAAAAGTCCACCCACTGGGACCAGAAGATTCGCCCAGCGTCGCGAAGCGTTTGCGGGCGCTCGGGCGCCTCGGCTCGAGGCAGAGCCCGGCAATGATAGGCAGCGAGAGCCATCAGCACGGCGCTCGACGCGAGCAGAGCTAGCCCCCAGGCCTCATGAGCCGCCAATCCCTGGCGGGACTGCAGGACGCTCGCCAGCGCAACGACTGCAGCAGTGACGAACATTCTGCCAGACGCCCAAGACACCCCTCGTACCCCCGACCAGCTAGCCTTTTGGCGGTCGTCGAGCGTGGTCAGGTAGCTTCCGTCCACGACGATGTCGTGGGCTGCCGACGCGACCGCCACGACACCGAGTACGGCCACCACCAGCGGAAACGGGTCCTCAGCGCCCAGGCAAGCGGCCAGCCCGACGAACACCAGAGCACAGGCTGACTGAAGTCCGACCGCCCACGCATGCTTCGTCCCGAACATGTCGAGCAGCCCCGCGTAGAGCGGCTTGATCGACCAAGCGACACTCACGGCGCCGATGGCCACCGTGATGCGAGCGTCGGAATAGCCCAGGTCCTTGAGTAAGGTCGGCGCACCGGCTACCACGACCGCGTAGGGAATGCCCTCCGCGAAGAATGCGGACGGAACCCACTTGCCGGGGGTCGAGCCGGTGTTTGTTTTCGTCATCGCTCCTCGACGCCACTACTCGGTCACGGCTGCCGAATCGATCCAAAAAAGGCGGCTGTCCGAGGCAGCCGGGCCCGCCCCCCCGAACTGACGACCTTGATCCATCGCCGTTGATGTGCGCACCTTGCTGCCGCCAGTCGATGAGTCGTATCGGAGCGCGCAATGAACACCATGTGTCGACCTCAGGTTGGAAGTTCGGCCAATTCCAGGTGGACACGTCGGAACGCACGCTTCGTCACAACGGCACCTCCGTTGCACTGCGTGACAAGGCGTTCGACGCGCTCGTCCTGCTACTGGAGAGGGCGCCCAAGCTAGTCACCAAGGAGCTCATGGTCCAGAGCTTGTGGCCGAACTTGGCCGTGCACCGCAACAACCTCGCGGTCACGGTTAGCGCCCTTCGCAAGGCTTTGCAGGAGCTCGCGCCGGGCGAGACGTTCGTTGCAACAGTGCCGAAGCGCGGTTACCGCTGGGCTCACCCCATGCCGCTGGGCGTAGTCCGTCCGGCGACGTGTGAGGGCTGCACGGCCTCGACTCCAGACGAGGAGGCTGCCGAGCCCTTTATCGGCCGCTGCCGTGAGCTGCGACACCTAGTGCAACTGTGGGAGCACCCCGAGACTCGAAGGTCCCCCGTCGCGTTCGTGAGTGGAGAAGCAGGCATCGGCAAGACCACTCTGCTTCGCAAGCTCGCCGCGGCCGCAAGCCGGTCCATCAGACCCGCAACGGTAGCGCTCGGCCACGGCATCGAGCTCTTCGGCCAAGCAGACCCGTTCATGCCCTGGCTCGAGGCACTGGGTCACGTGAAGGCGGAAGTAGCCAGTGGGCTGCTCGCCTCGGAGCCGGTGCCTCGACTGCGACAGATCATTCGGGCTGTGAGAGCTAGCGCGCTCGAGCAACCCTTGCTGCTCTGCTTAGAGGACTTTCACTGGGCCGACGCGTCTAGTGTAGATGCTCTTCGTGCCCTGTGTGCGCAGCCGGTCCCGCCGCAACTGATGGTGGTCGTGACCTTTCGACCCGCAGAGCTGCAACGACTGCACCACCCACTATTGCCGCTGCGTGAGGATTTTGCTTCCGACTGCACCCTTCAAGAGCTGGCCCTATCCCCTTGGACCGCCAACCAGGTCGCAGATTACCTGCGTGCACACTACGACCGGACACCGCGCCCGAGTCTCGCCAAAGCTATCTGGCGCAAGACGGAGGGGTCGCCCTTCTTCGTAGGCCGTCTGCTCCAGGCTTGGGTTGACGCCAATCCACATGGGCAACAGGCACGTTGCGACCGCATCCGAGGTTGCGGCAGCAGGACAACGAGCGTACAAGCGCTACAGCAGCAGCTCGACGACATCGTCGCACCGGGCATCTCCGCTCTGATAAGGAGACAGCTACGTCCAATTGGCTCTGAAGAGCGCCGGGTGCTGGACGCGGCAAGTATCATCGGGCCAGAGCTGTCGACGTCGGTCCTGTCCCGCATGACTGCAAGCCTGCCGAGCACTCTGGAGCGACAGCTGAACAAGCTGGCGTTCGACCACGCGGTGCTAGACCGAATTGAGGAGGAGCAAGGTGCGGCGGCTACCGTGTCCGTACGCTATCGTTTTCGCCACGTGCTGCTTCAAGAGCACGTCTACGAGGCATTGCCGAGCCATGAGCGTCACGCCCTACATCTGCGAGCCGCTCGCGCCCTGCTGTTCGTCGCGAAGCAACCGTCAAGCACCGACGCGACCACCCCACCACCTCGTCCCGCACAGGTTGCCGCTCACTTCGGGCGCAGCGGTCAACCGGAAGGTGCCGTGGCCTTTTGGACCGAGGCCGGCAACCAAGCCGAGCGAGCCTTTGCGCCCACCGAAGCATTGCGCTGCTACGCACTTGCCGAAGAGCTTCTGCCCTCCCTACCTCGTCACCAACAACTCGTGCGCCGTCTGTTTCTCCGCCACGGACAGGGGTGGGCATTCTTCAACCTGCGAAACTTGCGTCTCGCAACACAGCACTTTGAGCAGCAGGGAAGGCTCGCCCGCGAGCTCGATGGCAGCGACCCGGACTCGGCACTCGCCCGACAGCTCGCGCACGAGTACTTTTCGCGCCCCTGGTGCGACGAGAAAATCGGGCGCCCTGCACAGGTGATTCTGTCCTCTCGCCCGAACGACGTAGATCGACAGCTCGAGGCCGATGCGCTGCGCTCGCTCTGTCACGTGTACATGCTCGGGGAAGACAGCGAGGCGTTGCGAGACAGAGCGCGAAGACTGCTCGAGCTGGGGCAGACCCACAGCACCTCGGAGTGGATCACCGAAGGTCAGCGCTTCAGCGCGATTCATGCCTTCAACACTGGGCGAGCCAGCGACGCTCGCTCGCTGCTGCACGCGACACTGAGCGGTGCTCTCTCCTGCGACCACGACGCGACCGGCTCGGCGCTCACTCGCCGCACCCTGGCGGAAGTGTTGCTAGCGGCGTCTGAGCTGAACCGCGCGCGAACCCTCTTGGAGACAGCGCTTGAAGCGCTGGTTTCGAGGGGGGCGAAGGCCGTCGCCACCACGATGTTGGGGGACACGCTCGCGCGGCTGGGAGACCTGAGCGGAGCGTTTTGCGCCTACGACGATGCCAGGAGGCTCTTCGAGGGAATGGACCCACCCCGCCCACCATTGCACGGTTGGTTTCTCCGAGAACTGGGTCGCTTGAGCGAGGCCGCAGCGCTTGACGAGACAGCCGTGAAGATGGCACGGCCGCTGGGTGACACGCACCGGCTATCGCGTTTGCTGGCAGGCCTGGCGAGCACCCAATGTCGCCTAGGGGGGGCGGAAACGGCAGAGCGGGCCGCTAGCGAAGCCGAGCAGCTGGTCGGGCGTGAGCACCGGCGGTCCGCTGCGCGAATGCATCCCATCTGGTTGGCGCAGTGCGAGCTGTATGCGCACTGGCAACGATGGACGGCGCTGCTCAAGCGTGCAGACGGCTGGCTGGAGCTCGCCGGCTCGCAGGGGCACGTAGAAGGCCAAATGGCGGCTCACGGATGGATGGCTCGCGCTCACATGGAACGGGGCGGACTCACCGAGGCCCGGGCTCACGCGCAAACCGCTGCTTCCTTGGCGGAAAAATATCCGACCGCGCTCGTCGGCTGGCGCTGCTTCGCGCTGCTAGGCGAGGCAGCGCACCGGTCGGGAGATGGGCGGCTTGCCGCAAAGGCTCGCCGAGATGCACGCAGGCGCGTGCGCGCAGTCGCCAAAAAACTGCCGCCCTCGCGCCGGCGCGAGTGGCTCGCGGGGTGCCGAAGGGGATGACCCGCGAGTCATTCGCCCTGGCGATGCCTACCGATCTCGCTCCAAAACGAGCAGTGGTGGCGCTGCGCCCAGTCGCCGACCGTTCGGATCCCTTCGGGCTCGAACCGAAGCACCTCGACAAGTCTCAGGGTAGTTGTCGCGTTTCCTGACTACGCTCGATGCGCGACGTCGGTCAAGCCGCTGTCGCCGCCGTTTTGGTCTTCTTCCTGGGGTTGAGCGTCACGGCAGGAGCCGGCGAGCAGTTCCTGATGCCTC
>JBNKVS010000019.1:0-22872 GCA_050299315.1 Polyangiaceae bacterium | reverse complement strand
GGGGGGGCCGGGGGGGCGCGGGGCCCGCCCGGGCCCGTGCGTCGCCGGAGGCTGGGGCCGCGCCTTCACAGAGCGGCCCCGTTCGATTTCTGCTAAACGGCCGATCGGCGCCTGCTGGCCCCCCCCATCCCATGCGTTACGGTACCATTGCGATCGTCGGTCGCACCAACGTCGGCAAGTCCACCTTCCTCAACGCCGCGCTCGGTCAACCCTTGGCGATCGTATCGAGCCGCCCGCAGACGACGCGTGACTGTCTGCTGGGTGTGGTGACGACCGAGGACGCGCAGCTCGCCTTCGTCGATACGCCAGGCCTGCACCGCCCCAAGAACGAGCTCGGCCGGCGCATGAACCACACGGCCGTCGACACCCTGCGCGAAGCGGACGCCGCGCTGCTGATGACCGATCGCCTCGAGCTGGAGAGCGTGGGCACGGAGCCGGCCGCGCTTGCGCGGCGCAGCAATGGGCTCGGATCGAGGAAGACGCCAGAGCAATCGGATGAGGAGCTGATTCAGATGATCCCCCCGGGCCTGCCGACGGTGTTGGCGGTCAACAAGGTCGACCGCCTGCGCGACAAGGCCCGCCTGCTGCCGCTTCTCGAGAAGATGAACGAGCTGCACCCGTTTGCCGCGACGGTGCCCATTAGCGCGCTGCGTCGCGACGGTGTGGATCGAGTTCTACTCGAGGTCGGGCGGCTGGTGCCGGAGCGTCAGGCTCGCTTCGGCCCGGACGACCTCACCGATCGGCCCGTGGCCTTTTTCGCGCGCGAATACGTTCGAGAGCAGGTCCTTTCCCTCGCCAGTCGCGAAGTGCCTCACGCGTGCGCGGTGACCCTCGACCGCGTCGATGAGCGCGAGACGGGCCTGCACGTGGAAGCCACCATTCACGTAGAGAAGGTTGGCCAGCGCGCGATCGTCGTCGGCGCCGGCGGTGAGATGATCCGCAAGATCGGCATCGGCGCCCGCCAGCGGCTCGCGGAGCTCGTCGATCAGCCGGTCCACCTCAAGTTGTTCGTCCGCGTCACGGAGCGCTGGCGCAACGTCCCGCGCCAGCTCTCCGAGCTCGGCTACGCGCCGCGCGGGGGGTGAAAGGAGGGGGGGCGCCGTGAACCGCTCCCGGCGCTCGCGCAGCCGCTGCAACGGGCATCGGCGACCGGCGCCGGGGCACGGAGCCCTCGGAGCCGCGCGCCTGGCGCGTGGGTTTGACGGGCGATTGCGCTTCCCTCTCGTTCAGGCTTCGGCGAAGCGCTGGACCTGGCGGCCGCCCCTCGACTAAACGATCGGAACATGAGTGAGGAGCGAGCAGGGGTCGGACGTCGAAAGGTTGTCGCGGGGCTCGGGGCTGCCGGCCTCGGAGCGGCGGCGAGCGCGGTGGCCGCCGCGCTTGCCGGCTGCGAGAAGAAGACCCACGCGGCAGGCAGCGCGCCGGCGACGGGCAGCAGCCCGGCGGCGCCTGCCGAAAAGCTTTCGTGGAAAATGGTCACCACCTGGCCGAAGAATTTCCCCGGGCTCGGCACGGGAGCGGAGCGCCTCGCCGAGGCGATCGGGCGCATGTCGGCAGGGCGGCTCACGGTCAAGGTGTACGGAGCGGGCGAGCTGGTTCCGGCCCTGGGCACGTTCGACGCGGTCAGCCGCGGCACGGTGCAGATGGGCCATGGCGCGGCCTACTATTGGAAGGGCAAGCACGAGGCCGCGCAGTTTTTTGCCGCCGTCCCGTTCGGGTTGACGGCCAGCGAGATGAACGGGTGGCTGCGCTATGGCGGGGGCCAAGCCCTCTGGGACGAGTTGTACGCAGGTTTCGCCGTCAAGCCATTCTCCGCCGGCAATAGCGGCGTGCAGATGGGCGGGTGGTTCAATCGCGAGATCAACTCGGTGGAAGACTACAAGGGCCTCAAGATGCGCATTCCCGGCCTCGGCGGGGAGGTGCTCAGCCGGCTCGGCTCCACCGTCGTCAACGTACCGGGTGGGGAAATATTCCAGGCGCTCAAGACCGGTGCCATCGATGCCTCGGAATGGGTCGGGCCGTACAACGACCAGATCTTCGGCCTCCACAAGGCCGCGAAGTACTACTACTGGCCCGGTTGGCACGAGCCGGGGACGACTCTGGAGTGCATCGTCAACAAGCCGGCGTTCGATGCCCTTCCCAGCGATCTCCAGGCCATCGTGGAGTGCGCGTGCGCCCAGACCGACGTGGACATGTTGAGCGAGCTGACGGCGCGCAACGCCCTGGCCCTCCCGCAGCTCGTGGAAGAGCACGGCGTCACTTTGAAGCGCTACTCGGACGAAACGCTCAAGCGCGTCGGCGAGGTGGCACGCGACGTCGTGGCGGAGCTCGCCGCCAAGGACGCGCTCTCGCGGCGCGTGTTCGAGTCGTTCGACGCGTATCGGAAGCACGCGGTCGCCTATAGCGCCATTTCGGAAGACGCTTACGCGAGGGCGCGCGCGCTGACTTTCGGCTGAGCGAGCCGCTCGTTCCGAGCGCGGGGCCGGCGGGGTATTGCGCTGGAGCTCGCGCGTGCGGCCAAGCCGTGCCCGAGCAGGAGAGCCACCGGGGTGGCCACGGCGGCGCGATGGTACTAACTTCCCAAGCGAACGGGACCGATGAAGCCAGAGAACTGCCCACAGCCCTCCATCTCGCCCCCTGCGCACCGCGGCGGCTCCGCGCAGCGCGCGACTCGTGTCGAGGCCGTCGCCGCTCGCTCGCCGAGCCTTGTCGGCGCGCGCGCCGAGGGGGCGCGCCGTCGGTCCGCCAGCATCTGGCTGCGGAGAGGCAAGCTCGCTACCCGGGCGATTCCGCTCATGGCGGCCGTGGCGCTGGCGGCGGCGTGCGATTCGTCGCCGCAGTACGGCGACATCAACGTCAACGCCAACATCAGCGCGGCGGATGGGCTGGATCTGAAAGCCGTCGGCGCGCTCGTCAAGGACGCCAAAGACGCCAAGGATTTCGAGGCCAAGCTCAATGAGCCCGGTGGCATCAACAACCTGGACTTGAATGCCGATGGCAAGGTGGACTTCATCAAGGTCACCGAATACGGCAACGAGAAGGCGAAGGGCTTCTCTCTCACGGTCGAGCCCGAAAAGGGGGAAACCCAGGAGATCGCCACGATCGAGGTCGAAAAGCCGCAGGAAGACAAAAAAGTGGATGTGTACGTCCGCGGCAACGAGCACGTCTACGGGGCTCACCACCACTACCACCACACCTATCCCGTCGGCACGATGTTGCTGATGGCCTACCTGTTTCGGCCCCATCCGTTTTACGTCTCGCCGTTCGGCTTCGGGTACTACCCGCCCTACTACGGCTTCGGGTACCCCGCGGTTTCTCGCACGACGTACGTCAGCCGCACGCGCACGATCACGCGGGGAGCGAACGCCACGCAAGTCAGCAATCGCTCCTCCTCCATTCAATCCCCGAACCGCGGCAAGAACGCCAGCCGGGGTATCCGTGCCTCGCTGAGGAACCCGACGAAGTCGCAGCGTTCCTTCCAGGCCCGCGCGGCCAAGCCCACGAACACGCGCGGTTTCGCGCAGCGCGTTCAATCTCGCGGTACGTCGCGCCGCGCCGCGCCGAGTCGCCCGGCGCCTTCCCGGCGGCGCTCGACGGGCTTTTCTCGTCGCAGCTCGCCCCGTCGCAGCTTTGGCTCACGTGGCTTTCGATCCCGCCGTTGAGCTCGGGCGCCGGGCGCCGCGGCCGGTCGGGGCCGATCGCGCCTCGGCCGCGTGGATCCCCTCCTGCGGGCAGGCCGAGATCCACGATTTTTGGAGTGTGAGCCGTGCCGATCTCCCTTCGCGGTGTTTGAGCCGGCGAGCCGCGGCATGGCAAGCTGTGTCGCGCGCACTGCCGCTCCGCCATGCGGCGCCGCGGCGGGCCGCTTCAAGGAGCTAGCGTATGGATGAGCTGATACACGGGCTGCTCGACGTTTCGGGCGTGGTCGATCTGTTTCAACCGGAGGCGCTCCTCTATCTTCTGCTCATCGTGGCTCTGCTCTGGGTCGGGAGGCTGGTGTACTCCTCCTCCGTCCCCTACGACCTGATGGCGACCATCGCGCAGAAGGACAACAAGGCCGCGACGCTCTCTTTCGCGGGTTTCATGTTCGGCCTCGGATTGGTGCTCTGGGGGGCACTGACGGCACACGGGCTGCCTTCGATCTTGGATGACCTGGTCGACATGGCCATCGTCGGTGCGCTCGGCATCGCGCTGCTCCACGTAGGGCAGCGGTTGAGCGACCGGTTCATCTTTCCCGGTTTCGCCATCCGCGAGTCCATCGCGAAAGAAAACCTCGCGGCCGGGGTTGCCGAGGCGGGCGGCTACGTCGCCACTGGGCTGATCGTGATGCGCGCCGTAGCGCTCGACGGCATCACGTTCTGGGTCCGGCTGGCGGATTCCGTGATCTTCTTTGCGCTCGGTCAACTCGGCTTCGTTCTCTTCGCCTGGATCTATCGACGCACGATTCGCTACGACGCGAAGGCGGCGATCGAGCGAGGAAACGTCGCGGCCGGTATCAGCCAGGGGCTGACCTTCATCGCCATGGCGGCGATGCTTTCGTACGCCATTCGACAGACGGGCTCGCTCGCCGTGTTCGGCAGTTGGTTCGTGCTCAGCGGAGTGTTGTTGGTGGTGTTTCGAGTCTTCGTCGATCGACTGCTGCTTCCCGGTCATTCTCTGGACGAAGAGATCGACCGAGATGACAATTGGGGGATAGCGTTCGTCGAGGGGGGCCTCGCAGTGATCATTTCCTTCATCCTCACAGGCGCGTTTTGACCATGTCTCGTCCATACCGCATCGATCGCGAGCGCGCGATTCAGCTGTCGTCCGTCGTGCTGCTCGACGAAATGACGGAGCTGCCTCGCAGCTACCCCCTTCTTCTCGACGCGGCCGAGGCGAGCCTCGAGCCGGTGCTCGAGTTCATGCATTCCCGCGGCTACGTGAAGATCGTCGACGACGAGCGGTACGAGCTCACAGAGAAGGGAAGCAAGACGCTCGAGCGTTTCATGTCGCGCTATGACGACTTCGTGAAGACGATGGACGTGTACTCTGCCGTGGACTTGGAGGAAGGGGTGTTTGCCTTCGAGCGGTTCTTCGACTTCGAGAGCGACGCGGATTTTTCCGACTATCTGCGCGACGAGCGCTGGGAGGATCTGCGTGTCGCGGTGGCAGAGCTCAAGAAGATCGACCCCGTCGAGATCGTGTTCATGAGCTTCCTTCAGGAGGAGCGCCTGACGGCCGAGGGAAGCAGCCCCGGGAACGGTCTCCTGGAAGGGCGCCATTGGCTGGACATCGAGGAGATCTGCAACAGCGCCCTGAGCGTCGACGACTTGGCGTTCGATGACGAGGGCGTCAGCGTTTCCGGAGCGGAAGTGCTCAAGCGCATCATCGTCGAGGGCGTGGAGCTCAACATCGAGCTGAAGAAACACGAGTCCGAGCTGGCCGACCATGACCCCGAGCCTCCGGCGGAGGGGGGGGGAGGGGACGAGCAGCAGCACGAGGTGGTCACGGAAACGACGAGCGTCGAGTACTACACGCCGTACTTGGACCCGCTGTACGTTTCGCCCGTGTGGCTCGGGCTGTGGCTCTTGTAGGCTTCCGCTCAAAAGGGGGCCTGGTCTCGCGGGTCGCTTCGTGCGGGGCCTCGGGTCCGTCGCGTCGCGAGCAGGCCCGGAGCGGGCCGAGGCCAGCGCCCGGGGCGCCGTCGACGTCCGGCGCACCGCGAGCGCCCGGTCAGTAGAGGCCCGGGAAGAATCGCCAGGGCGTTGCCCGTCTGTAGGCGCGGTACGCGGGATCGGCGCCCAGGAGCTCTTCCTCCCGGCGGGCGCGGGTGATCAGCAGGCTGGCTCCGAGCAGCGCGACGGCCAGATTCCACAAGCTGAAGCTGCGGAGCAGGAGCGCCCCGTCGGCGGCGATGTAGGTCGCGTAGGCGGGATGCCGAATCCAGCGATACACGAAGCCCGTGCGCACCTCCCGCAGGGCCGGCAGCAGGGAAAACGATTTCCACAAATAGATTAGCGCGCTATCGCCCACGACGTGCAGAGCTACGATCCACGCGGGGGCCTGGCCTCCGTCGAACGCGAGAAAATAGAGGCTCGACGTGACGCACAAGGCCCACGTCGAGGGCCTGGAGTCACGCCGGCGAGGCTCGGGGCGGCCCACCACCGCCGCCACCAGCAGGGCCGTCGCGAGCGCGTACAGGGCCGCGTCGAACGAATGCAGCGAGTCGTCGCCGCGTGGCGCCCACGGCTGCCAAGCCAGCGCGATCAAGTAGGCCGCGAGACCGAGGTTTTCCACCCGCACCGAGAGCCGGTTCTTTTCGCGGGCGCTGCTCACCGCGGGCCGGCCACCGTGTTCGATTTCAAAGCTGAAACCGGCGAGCGCGTTGTGAGGGCCGCAGTCGCGAAACTCTCCCGATCCGGGCGGGATGGGTACACAGTAGGTGTCCCTTTCCTATGGAGACCGATTGCCTTGCGGTGGCTTTCGGCGCGCGCCGTGCGGATGGACCGCCTCGCGCAGGCCCCGCCCTCACCTCGATTTCGCATTGATCCATTTTTGGCGGGAAAATCGTTCTCGTTTCGAATATTGAGCGAGTCGCCCGCTGAGCGCGCCAGGCCCGCGCGGTGAATGCCGCGCTCGCTGGTCGGGTCCCGCATCTGCGGGCCGAGCTTCTTCCGGCGGTGAAACACACGAGAGACGCATGGCATTCCACAAGATAACCAAGGGTTTGGACATCCCCATCTCCGGAGAGCCCGAGCAGGAGATCGCCGGCATCTTGAAGACCACCCAGGTGGCCATCTTGGCGGAAGACTACCCGGGCATGAAGCCGCGAATGGCCGTTCGCGAGGGGGACTCGGTCAAGCGGGGTCAGCTGCTCTTCGAGAACCGGAAAGAAGAAGGGGTTCGCTTCACGGCGCCGGCCGCGGGTACGGTGATCGGGATTCATCGCGGGGCACGACGCGCTCTGCAATCTGTCGTGATCCGGCTCAACGAGAACGAGGTTCGCGGTATTCCCGAGGAGGCGGATTTCCAGGGCTTCACTTGGTACGCCGGGCGTGACCCCGCCACCCTGTCCCGAATGGAGATTGTCGGCCTCCTGGTCGAGTCGGGGCTTTGGACGGCGTTTCGCACCCGGCCGTTCAGCAAGGTGCCCTCCCCGGAGTCCACGCCCGATGCGCTCTTCGTCACGGCCATCGACACCAACCCCCTGGCGGCAAACCCGGAAGTCGTGGTCGCCCAGGATCGACCGCTCTTCGACCTCGGCCTCGAGTTGGTCACCAAGATCACCGACGGCCCGACGTTTCTGTGCGTTCGGCCCGGATCGTCGATTGGCGCCAACAACCCCCAGGTTCGGCGCGAGGAGTTCGCGGGTCCGCACCCGGCGGGCACACCCGGGTTGCACATTCACCGGCTGTTCCCGGTCAGTCGCCAGCGGAAGGTTTGGCACGTCAACTACCAGGACGTGATCTCCGTCGCCAAGCTGTTCATGAGCGGCAAGTTGGACGTGGCCCGAGTCATCTCCATCGGCGGGCCCGTGGTGCGCAAGCCGCGGCTCGTCAAAACGCGGCTCGGCGCCAGCCTCGACGACATTCTCGGCGGCGAGTTCAACGGCAAGGAATCCTTCGTGCGCTACGTCAGTGGCTCGGTGCTCAACGGCCGCCGCGCCATGGGCGCCGCATTCGGCTACCTGGGCCGGTACCACAGCCAGGTGACCGTATTGCGCGAGGGCAACCAGCGCGAGCTGCTCGGTTGGCTTGGGCCAGGGCTCACGACATTTTCAGTTCTGCCGCTCTTCGCCTCCAAGCTCCTCGGCCCCAAGAAGTTCAATTTCACGACCACCACGAACGGCTCGCCCCGCGCGATGGTCCCGCTGGGCATGTACGAGCGCGTGATGCCCCTCGACATCCTGCCCACCTTTCTGCTGCGTGCGCTCAGTGTGGGTGACGTGGAGCGCGCCGAGCAGCTCGGTGCCCTCGAGCTCGACGAGGAGGACCTCGCCCTGTGCACCTTCGTGTGCCCGGGCAAGACGAACTACGGCATGATTTTGCGCAAGAACCTCCAGACGATCGAGGAGGAAGGCTGATGCTCCGCAAGTACCTGGACAACCTCGCTCCCCTTTTTGAAAAGGGCGGCAAGCTCGAGAAGCTCTACCCGCTGTACGAAGCGACCGACACGTTCCTGTTCACGCCCGGGCTGGTCACACGCAGCGCGACGCACATCCGCGACGGCATCGATCAGAAGCGGATGATGTTCACGGTGGTCATCGCGCTGCTCCCCTGCATTTTGATGGCCATGTACAACACGGGCTACCAGGCGCACTACGCGATCTCGCAGGGCGCGGCGCCCTTGTCGGACTGGCAGACCACGGTGTTTTCCGCGCTCGGCTTTCCGAACAACGACCCGGCCAACCTCGTGGCCAACCTCGTGCACGGGGCGCTCTACTTCCTCCCCGTCTACATCGTCGTGATGGCCATCGGTGGCAACGTCGAAGCGGGGTTCTGCGTCGCTCGTGGCCACGAAATCACCGAGGGGTTTCTGGTCACGGGGGCGCTCCTTCCGCTGACACTGCCACCGACGATTCCGCTCTGGCAGGCCGCACTGGGCATCGTCTTCGGCGTGATCTTCGCGAAGGAGGTGTTCGGCGGCGTCGGGATGAACTTCCTCAATCCGGCGCTCACGGCGCGCGCCTTCCTCTTTTTCGCCTATCCCGCCCAAATGAGCGGTGATCAGGCGTGGATTGCCGCCGATTTCTCGGGCGCTCCGGACGGCGTCACGGGCGCGACGCTGCTGGCCAAGGCAGCGGCCTCGTTCGAGGGGATCGACTTTTCGGACCTGGATCTCTGGCAGCAGGCCTTCCTGGGCCTCATTCCAGGCTCGATGGGCGAGACGTCGACCGCGGCGTGCCTGCTGGGGGCCATCGTGCTAATCGTCACCCGGATCGGCTCCTGGCGAACGATGCTGGGGGTGGCGACGGGGACTTTTTTGATGGCCACGGTGCTCAACAGCGTGGGTTCGACCACCAACCCGATGTTCTCGATGCCGTGCTCTTGGCACGCCGTCCTGGGCGGCTGGGCATTTGGGATGGTCTTCATGGCCACCGATCCCGTTTCGTCCGCCTTCACTGAAATCGGCAAGTTTCTCTACGGGATCGGCATCGGAACCCTGGTGGTCTTGGTCCGGGTCGTGAATCCCGCTTACCCTGAGGGTATGATGCTCGCGATATTGTTCATGAACATGTTCGCGCCGCTGATCGACCACTTCGTGGTACAGGCCAACATCAAACGGAGGATTGCGCGCAGTGCAGCATAGTGTTCGCTACATCGTCATGTTCGCGGCGGGCGTCTGCTTCGTCTGCTCGATCTTCGTCGCAAGCGCTGCGGTGGCGCTCAAGGACAAGCAGGAGCAGAACAAAGTGCTGGACGTCCGCAGCAAAGTGCTCGGCGTCGCTGGCCTCGCTCAGCCCGACGAAAAGCTGGACGCCGCGGAGATTACTCGGCGCTTCGAGGAGAGCATTCAGGCCACCGTCATCAACCTCGAGACGGGCGAGGAGAACCCCGACATCGAGGCCCGCACGTACGACCAGCGGGCGGCTCGATCCGAGCCGGACATGAGCCGGGCAGCCCCGCCCAACGACGCCAAGGTGCAGCGCCTGCCGAACAATGCGTTGATCTACCGGGTGATGGAAGGCGAGGAGATGAAGGCTCTGATTCTGCCGGTCGAGGGCAAGGGTCTTTGGTCGACGCTCTACGGTTTCATCGCACTCGACAACGACCTCGAGACCATCAAGGGGATCACGTTCTACGAGCACGGGGAGACGCCCGGCCTGGGGGGCGAGGTCGACAACCCCCGTTGGAAGGCCTTGTGGCCCGGGCGGAAGGCCTTCGGGGACGACGGCAAACCGAAGATCGCCGTGGCCAAGGGGAGCGTGGGGCCTCCGGACAAAGACCCGTACAAGGTCGACGGCCTCAGCGGCGCGACCCTGACCAGCCGCGGCGTGACCAATCTCGTCCGCTTTTGGCTGGGTGACGAGGGCTTCGGTCCGCTGCTCCGGCGGCTGAAATCCACCGCGAAAAGGAAAGAAGGTAGCCAGTGAGTAGCAAGTCCAGAGAGGCGCTTCTCGACCCGTTGGCGAACAACAACCCGATTGCGCTTCAGGTGCTCGGAATTTGCTCGGCGCTCGCGGTCACCACGAAGCTCGAGACGGCGCTGGTCATGACGCTCGCCGTGACGGTGGTGACGGCCGGCTCGAACGTGGCCATCAGCGCGATTCGCAACCAGATCCCCCCGAGCATCCGCATCATCGTTCAGCTCAGCGTGATCGCGTCGCTGGTGATCATCACCGATCAGGTGTTGAAAGCCTTCGTGTACGACGTGAGCAAGCAGCTGAGCGTGTTCGTCGGCCTCATCATCACGAACTGCATCGTGATGGGGCGGGCCGAGGGGTTCGCCATGCAGAACCCGGTGGGGCTGAGCGCCATCGACGGTGTCGGCAACGGGCTCGGCTACGGGCTCGTGTTGATCAGCGTGGGGTTCTTCCGTGAGCTGTTCGGCAGCGGAAAGCTCTTCGGCGTTACGGTGCTTTCGCCGGTGACGGAAGGTGGCTGGTATCAGCCGAATGGTTTTTTGGTCTTGGCACCCGCCGCGTTCCTGCTGATTGGAACCTTCATCTGGGTGTTGCGCAGTCGGAAACCCGAACAAGTCGAGGAGGACTTCAGTGCTGGAGCATTACTTGAGCTTAGCCACGAAGGCGATATTCGTTGAGAATATGGCCTTGGCCTTCTTCCTCGGGATGTGCTCCTTTCTAGCCGTCTCGAAGAAGGTCGATACCGCGATTGGACTGGGCATTGCGGTGGTGTTCGTGCTCGGGGTCACGACGCCGCTGAACCAGCTCCTCTATTCGAGTTTCCTCAAGCCCGGAGCGCTCGACTCGTTCGGCATGAAGGGCGTGGACATTTCGTTCCTCACCTACCTGGTGTTGATCGGTACCATCGCGGCCACGGTGCAGATCGTCGAGATGACCTTGGACCGATACGTGCCCGCTCTGTACACGGCGCTCGGCGTGTTCCTGCCTCTGATTGCAGTCAACTGCGCAATCCTCGGGGCTTCCCTCTTCATGACGGAGCGGGACTACACGTTCGGAGAAAGTGTCGTGTACGGGTTCGGGTCGGGCGTCGGCTGGCTCCTGGCGATCGTGGCGCTGGCGGCCATTCGCGAGAAGCTACGCTACAGCGATGTGCCTCCCCCGCTTCGCGGCCTCGGGATCACCTTCATCGTGGTGGGGCTGATGAGCGTTGGCTTCATGGCGTTCAGCGGAATTCAGCTCTGAGCGGAAACTAGGCATGGAAACAGTAATCTTCGGAGTGGTCGCGTTCACGGCCGTCGTTCTCGCCCTCGTGGCGGTGCTTCTCGTGGCCCGGGCCCGGCTGGTGCCGAGCGGGGACGTGACCATTACCGTCAACGACGATCCCACCAAGGCGCTCAAGGCCAAGAGCGGCGGCACGCTGCTCGGAACTCTGGCGGCCAACCGCGTGTTCATCCCCTCGGCCTGTGGCGGCAAGGGGAGCTGCGGCGTATGCAAGGTCACCGTTCAGGAAGGTGGCGGAGCCATTTTGCCGACGGAGCTCGGCCACGTATCGCGTGGCGAGGCACGGGAAGGGTGCCGGCTCTCCTGCCAGGTGAAGGTCAAACAGGACATGAGGATCGAGCTGCCAGCCGAGGTCTTCAGTGTTCGCAAGTGGAATTGCACGGTGCGGTCGAACCGCAACGTAGCGACCTTCATCAAGGAGCTCGTGCTCGAGCTGCCTCCGGGGGAGGCCGTGCCATTCCGGGCCGGCGGCTACATTCAGATCGAAGCGCCGCCTCACCACGTTCGTTATCGGGATTTCGAGATCGAGAAGAAGTTCCACGGGGACTGGGACAAGTTCAACCTGTGGCGCTACGAGTCGAAAGTCGGCGATACGGTGACGCGCGCCTACTCGATGGCGAACAGCCCGGTGGAGGAGGGCATCATCATGCTCAACGTACGCATCGCGTCGCCCCCGCCGAATAACCCGGACGTGCCGCCGGGGCTCATGTCGTCGTTCATCTTCGGCCTCAAGGCGGGTGACAAGGTCACGATTTCCGGTCCGTTCGGCGAGTTCTTCGCTCGCGATACGGACAACGAGATGGTGTTCGTCGGTGGTGGCGCGGGCATGGCGCCCATGCGCTCGCACATCTTCGATCTCTTCAAGCGCATCCACACGAAGCGGAAGGTTTCCTTCTGGTACGGCGCGCGCAGCCTTCGCGAGGCCTTCTATGTCGAGGATTTCGACGAGATTCAGGCGTCCAACGACAACTTCGTTTGGCACATCGCGCTGTCTTCGCCGCTGCCGGAAGACAACTGGCAGGGTTACACGGGCTTCATCCACCAGGTGTTGTTGGAAGAGTACCTGGCGAAGCACCCTTCGCCGGAAGACTGTGAGTACTACCTGTGTGGGCCGCCCATGATGAACGACGCAGTGATCAACATGCTTCTCGATTTGGGCGTGGAGCGAGAGAACATTCTCTTCGACGACTTTGGCGGCTGATAGCGAGGCGCGAGTCACGGCGGCGAAGGCCGCAGGCCGATTCGGCCCCGGGCGGCATGCTCGCAGCGCCGGGTTTGGCAGGGAATCGGGGCGCCCGGCCCCGCCGCCGCAGTAGCGCCAGTGGACAGTGGGCACGGAAGGTCGGGCGCGCCGCCGAGGGTGAGCGCGCCCTTCGTTCGTGGAGAAGACGATGAGCGCGGTGATGACGCCCCGAGCGAAGGTTCTGCTGCCGCTCTTCCTCCTGTTGTTGTTCGGTGCCGGCTACTACCGGCTCGGTCGAGAAGCGGGGGGCGAGCGGGGGCCGCTCACCTTTGGCGGGCGCAGCATGGGCACGACCTACAAGGTGCTCGTGAGCGGCGTGCGCGAGCCGAGGCTCGCGGCGCTCTCGCGTGCGGCCCGGGGTGAGCTGGATCGCGTCGAGGCCCTGATGTCGACCTACCGGCCCGATTCGGAGGTGTCCCGCTTCAACGCATCCAAAGAGACAGGCGCCTCGTTTCCCATCTCCGTCGACACCCGTCGGGTCATCGAAGCGGCACAGCGCGTCTCCGAGGAGTCCGGCGGGGCTTTCGACATCACGGTGCGGCCCCTGGTCGGGCTTTGGGGGTTTGGAGCCGGCGCAAAGGTGGATCGACCGAGCGAGGAGCAGGTGGAGCGGGCTCGGGCGCGGGTCGGATACCGGCAGTTGGAGCTCACCGAGGCGGGCCTCGGCAAGCGGCTCGCGGAGCTGGAGATCGACTTGAGCGCCATCGCCAAGGGATACGCGGTCGATCGCGTGGTCGAGGTGCTGGTCGACAGCGGCGTGGAGGCGTGCCTGGTGGAGGTGGGCGGAGAGGTGCGAATTCGCGGCGAGAAGCAACCCGGCGTGCCGTGGCGCATCGGGATCGAGCAACCCACCGAAGGGGGCGAGCGGGTGGCGCGGGAGGTCGTGCAGCTGCGACGGGGGGCGATCGCCACCTCCGGGGACTACCGGAACTTCTACGAAGAGGGGGGCGTTCGAAGGTCACACACCATCGACCCGCGCACCGGCAAGCCGGTCGTGCACGCTCTGGCCTCGGTTTCCGTGGCGCACGAGCTGACGATGCTCGCCGACGCCTACGCCACGGCACTCAGCGTTCTGGGCCCGTCGGAAGGCTACCGTTTCGCCGTGGAGCACGGGTTGGCCGCGCAGTTCCTAGTCCGCGGCCCAAATGGCGAATTTACTGCTCGATCCACGCCCGAGTTTGCGCAACTCTTCTCGAAGGACTGAGCCATGGTCACCTTCCTCGCAACCTGTATCGGATTCTTCCTGGCCGTCATGGCGATGTCGGTCGGTTTGATCGTGGCTGGTCGGAGGCTTCGAGGGTCTTGCGGCGGCTTGTCCAGCGGCGGGAGCTGCTCCTGCAGCCCCGCGAAGCGAGCGCGCTGCCACGTCAAGTCGCAGGTGACCCATGCCGAGGTCCCGATTCCGCCCGACGCGCTGCGGCGCGAGGCAAATTTGCCTGCCAGCCTGGCCAATCGCCACTGAGCTGTCGGCCCCCCCCGGGAGCCGCTCCTCGCCGCTGCCGGCGCGCTGCGGCGGGTCGTCGTTTGCATCGGCCGCGGCGGCCGGCCGCGCGCCGCGCGCCTGGCGCGGCCGGGCGCTGCGCGAGCCCCGTCGGGCGTGGGTGCGGACACTGCGGGTGCGGGCGCCTCGGGCGTCGCGGGGCGCACGGTGCCGTGCCCGCGAGGCGTGAGGGACGGGGGCGGCGCTCGTCCGCCGCGGCGGTTGACGCGGGAGCGCGGATCATGGTTTCAGTCAGCCCGAGCGCGGGTTGCCCGCCAGGATGGCGATGGGCGACCGGTTCAGTCGTCGCAACGCTACGGCCGGTCGCTCTCGACGGCAGCTCTTGAAAACCGAGGTCCCAAATGACTCATCGCGCAGTACTCATCCCGGGCGACGGCATCGGCCCCGAGGTTTCCCAGGCGACCCTCCGGGTCTTGAAGGCGGCGCAAGCTCCGGTGAGCTTCGAGGAGCATCTCGCCGGCGAGGCGGCCCTGGCGGCGGGCGAGCGGGAAGTGCTTCCCGAGTCGACGTTGAAGGCCGTGCGGGAGCATCACGTCGCCCTGAAGGGGCCCTGCACGACCCCGGTCGGCAGCGGCTTTCGATCGGTCAACGTGGGGTTGCGCAAGCAGTTGAACCTGTACGCCGCCGTTCGCCCGGTGCAGAGCTTGCCGGGTGTTCAGACACGCTATGAGGGCGTCGACTTGATCGTCGTTCGAGAGAACACCGAGGGGCTCTACAGCGGCGTCGAAAACGAAATCACGGGTGGCGTCGTGGCGTCGATGAAGGTGGCTACACGCACCGCGTGCCATCGCATCGCCAAGTGGGCGTTTCGCTATGCCACCCACATGCGGCGCGAGAAAATCACCGTCCTGCACAAGGCCAACATCATGAAGATGACGGACGGGATGTTCATCGCGGAGTCCTCTCGCGTCCACGCGGAGGATTATCCGAACATCCAGTATCAGGAGCTGATCGTGGACGCGGGGGCGATGCGGATCGTTCAAGACCCGGCGAAGTTCGACATCCTCTTGTGCGAGAACCTGTACGGCGACATCGTCTCGGATCTATGCGCGGGTCTGGTGGGGGGGCTCGGCGTCACCCCCGGAGCGAACTTCGGGGATGAGGACGCGATCTTCGAGGCCGTGCACGGGTCAGCACCGGATATAGCGGGTCAGAATCTCGCAAACCCCCTGGCGCTGCTGATGAGCGCTACCATGATGCTCGATCACCTCGCCGTGTCTCGGGAAGATCCCAGCTGCCGACAGGTCTCGAAGCGCATCGTCGACGCGTACCGCAAGGCGCTCGCCGAAGGCGAGAAGACGCGGGATTTGGGCGGGCAGCTCGGTACGAGTGAGTTCGCAGACGCGGTGATCGCGAGGTTGTGAGCACCGGTGCCGGACCGGTCGCGCTCGCTGCCTCGAGCAGGCGCGAGCTCGCGGCGCGGAGCCCCGCGCGACCGGGGGCGGGGCTCTGCGCTCAAAAGCAGCGCATGAGCAGAGTCTGGTTGCCGGTTGCCAGTGCGGCTTGGCACCCGAATCCGTTGCTCACACAGACGAGGAATAGCGGGCTCGACGTGCCGCATTGGACGTTCGTTCCCTCGGCAAAGCCCGCCGCGATGGCTGGGCAATCGTTCCCTTGCGATTGGCAGCTGCCGATGTCGAACGGGATGAACTGCTCGAGCCCGTCGCAGTTGAAGTCGAAGTCGCCGCATGCGTTGGGCACGTCGCTACCGGATGGAGCGGGTGGGGGAGCGCCCGGGAATACGGCGGGATCGGTGTCGCAGCAGTCGATGGTCTGAGCCGTTCCGGGAGCGATCGCGGTGAAGCCCTCCGCGTCTCCCGTGCAGCGCAGAGTGCCCTGCGCCTGGGCGGGCGCCAGCCCATCGCCGTCCTCGTCTGGAAAGTGGAGCTCACACGCCCCGCTTCCACACTCCGCATCCGCCGTGCATGGCTGCCCTGCCAAGAGCCTGCAGGCGGTTTGGCCGCCGCCGAGGGCTGCGCAACCCTGCGCCACGCCACACCGCTCGGCGCAACAGATGGATTGGCCGGGGTTGTCGAGCGAGGGCTCGCAAGCCAGCGCACACTGATCGTCGGTGAAGCACGAATCCCCGTCGTCCTGTGTGACGGGGATCTCGCACTGCGCGCCTTGGAAGCCCGTTCCGGCACAGTTGCAGGTGAAGCTGCGGTTGCCATCGCTGCACGCGCCGCCGTTGAGGCAGGAGCTCGCCGCGCAGTCGTTGATTCGCTGCGCGCAGCGAATGCCGCGGAAGTCGATTTGGCTGCAGTCGCAGGCGAACGAGGCGACGCCGTCGATGCATCGCCCGCCGTTGAGGCAGGCTCCCGGCACGCAGTCGTCGATGTTGGTTTCGCACCGACTGCCTTCGAAGCCCGCGGGGCAGGTGCACTCGAAGGCGGCCACTCGATCGGCACACTGCCCACCGTTCAGGCACGGGTTCGGGTTGCACTCGTCGATGTCGACTTCGCATCGGTCGCCTTCGAATCCGGCGGGGCACGTGCACTCGAACGCTGCCACGAGGTCTACGCATTGGCCGCCGTTGTCGCAGGGCGCACCGACGCAATCGTCATCGTCGACTTCGCAGAGGCGCCCGGAGAAACCCTCGGCGCAAGCGCACGAGGTTCGATCTTCTCCCACGCATCCTTGCCCGTCGTCGCAGGGGAGGTCGCTGCAGGTGGCGCCGTTGCGGCAGGGTTGATCCGCGCAGCTCGTGACCTCCAGTGAGCACGTCTCCCCGGCGAAGCCGGGGGGGCAGCTGCACGTGAACGTGCCCGCGCCATCGGTGCAGGTGCCGCCGTTCTCACAGGGAGCGGCTTCACATTCGTCCTTGTCGATTTCGCAGAATGAGCCTTCGAATCCCGCAGGGCATTCGCAGCGGAAGGTATCCACCCCGTCCAGGCACGTGCCGCCGTTCTGGCAGGAGATGGGGCCACAGTCGTCCACGTTGATTTCGCAGCGGGTGCCCGAGAACCCGCTGGGGCACTCGCAGAGAAAGGAAGCCGCGCCGTCCGTGCAGGTGCCGCCGTTGTTGCAGGGGGCAGCCGCGCAGTCGTCGATGTTCGTCTGGCAGCGCTCACCCGAGAAGCCATTGGGGCACAGGCACGTGAACCCGCCGGGCTCGTCGACGCATGTGGCACCGTTTTCACACGGACCCAGCTCGCAGTCGTCGATGTCCACTTCACAGTGGGCTCCCACGAACCCGCTCGGACAATCGCACCGGTAGCCATCGGGCAAGTCGACGCAGACGCCTTCATTTTGGCAAGGCACGTCCTGGCAGCCGAGGACGGCGAGGTTGCACTGCGCGCCGCCGTAGCCCGCTTGGCAACGGCACAGCGTGTCCTCTCCACGCTGCAGGCAGACCCCCGTTTCGGCGCATGGCGATAGGCTGCAGTTGTCGACTTGCACGTCGCAGAGGGTGCCTTCATATCCGGATAGGCACCTACATTGTGGGCTCTCGTTCGGCTCGGCGGGCAGTGAGCAACTCGCGCCGTTGTGACACGGATTGCCTCGTTCGCACCGGTTGTTCGGCGCCGGGCAGGAAGCGGCCTCGCACGGGGCCTGCCGCGGCGCCGAATCGCCCTGCATCGGGGCCGCGCCCGCGTCGACCGCGAGCTGCTCGAAGCGAAACTGGGATGCGTCGGTGGGCGTGCAGCTCCCGAGAGAGGTGACCAGCGCGGCGGGCAAGAACAGCAGCCCCGCAGGGCGTACAATCCAACCCCGGCGGACTCGGAGCGGCCGCTCCCGTGCGACCTGCGCTAGTGCGCCTCCCGGACGTCGCAGGGCGATCCGGACGAGCCTTCCCGCATGCAGACGAACGCTGTACGATGTCATTTTTCTCTCCGCCCTAGGCTTGGAAACCCAGCGAGCGGCATGCTACCGACGGTCGAGGCGCGGAGCAAGTGCGGGCCAACGCCAACACCTCCCCTTCGTCGCGAGCGCCCCACGAAGAAGAATATGGAAGACCGCCCGACAGGCCGCCTAGTCCTCCACGCGGAGAAGGTTCTGCCAGCCGATGAAGTCATCGAAGGGCGGTACCGGGTGTTGCGCCCGGTCGGTTTGGGTTCCTTTGCGACGACCTACGCCAGCATCGACATTCCCGTCGGCGAGCAGGTAGCGCTTCAGCTGTTGCATCGCCGATGCGCGGCCGACACCGACGCCCTTCGGCGCTGCGAGTCCGCGTGCATCGCCGCGGCGCGAGTGGGGGGGGATCGAGTGGTACGGCTCGTGGATTCGGGCTGGCTGCCGTCGGGTGCTCACTATCAGCTATTCGACTGGGCTGCGGGGCGCCGCGCGGATCGTTTGCTCGCCGAGCGTTCGATTCCGAGCGTTCTTCTGCTGCCGATGTTCGACCAGGTCTTGGAGACGTTTGCCCTCCTGCATGCAGAAGGGGTCGTTCATGGCCGTTTCAGTCCGGGGAGTGTTTGGGTCTCGCTGGTCGCGAGCGGCGTCGTCCGCACGCGAGTGGCCGGCTTCGGAAGGGTCTTCCTGCAGCCGCCCGAGGGCGAAGAAGGGCAGCCTGCGCCGGACCAACCCCTCACGCCGACGCGAGACGTCCGGGCGCTCGGCAGGTTTCTTCAGGAGTGCCTCGACGCGCGCGGGGTGGCGGAAAACGTTACCACGCGGGCGCTCTATGCGGTGGCCGAACGAGCCGCTCCCGCGGACGGGGGCTGCGGCTTCGAATCCGCGGTCGACATGCAGGAGACGTTTCAGCGGCTGCGTTCGGGCAAGAGCGAGCCGGCGGCGCCCGCGGCCAAGGCGGACCTTGCAGACGCGGGCGCGGGCCGTGTCCCGACCGGCGCATTTCGCGACGAGCCGCCCGTTGCGGGGGGGCGCTCGCCTTTCGATTCCGCGGCGCCGTCCGACGTTCCACCGCCCTCCTCGGGCACTCGGCGAGCCGCTGCAAGTCGGCCGTCTCCGGGGGGCGCGCCGGTCTCCGTTCGGGCGCCTTCCTCGGCGCCGTCGCCCGTGGCAGCACTGCTGCCCGCCGCCAGCAGAGTGGTCGGCGCCGCGCTTTCGGCTCCGCTCGAGCAGTCCCCCGAAGCTCGCGCTTCCACGGGTACGTCGCCGCTGCCGCCCGTCGGTCGCTCCATGGCCCCTCCGGGCACCGCCGCGGCTCCGGTGAGCCCCGCGCTCGACGGCGCCAACTCGCCCCCGAGCCCGGAAGTGAGCTCACCACCTCCCTCTCCGAGCCGTTCGAAACGCACCCTGCCGCTTCAGCTCTCCGCGCAAGGGGTCGTGTCGGCCATGTCCCCGTTGGAGGCATCCCACTTCGACCGCCCTGCTGCCGACTCGCCCGAAAGGCGACGGGCCGGAGCCGATCCGGGCGCCTTGTCGAAGAAGGGCGCGGCAGGCACGAAGCTCTCGCCCGACGAGATCCTGGCGCGAGGGGAGGGGGGGGAGCTGCGACCCGGCAATGGCCCCACACCTCGCGAGCCGACGAGCTCGCCTTCACGGACGGTGTCGGCGGAGCCCTCGCCTCCGATGAACGCACCGGTCAGTCCCTTCGCAATGGTTCGCGAGGGAGATGCCTCTCGGCGGCGCTGGCTCGGGGCGCTCGCCGCCTCCTTGGTTCTGATTCTCGGGCTCGGTGCGGGGGTTGCCTATCTCGGGGAGTCGATGGGGAAAGGCGCCCGCCGCACCCGGCGCCAGGCCCTACAGCCCGAAGCGGAAGTGGCCGCGCCGGGCGAGCCGGCATCCGAGGGCTCCCCGCCGCCAGCCGGCGAAGCGATCGAGATGCCAGAGGGCCGCTCCGCTCCGGGCGGCACCGATCCCGGCGAATCCCCGGCTGAAGGGCCGCCGAATGTCGGTCTCGCCACGGCGTCCGGCCTGGGCGAAACCAAAGGGGCGCCGGGCGGGCCCGGCGCGGCCGGAGGAGCTTCGATGGGCAGTCATTCGGCGGCTCGTGACTCGACGGTGGGCGCCTCGGCAGGCGGGGGTTCGAGCCGTTCGGCGGCGGGCGACTTGGACGTGAAAGCGCGCGCTGCGAAGCGCGCAGAAGAGCGGAAGCGCAGCCGCCGCAAGGCCAAGCGGCGCCGCCGCGCGCGCAGCACCAAGCGCGGGGCGTCCGCCGCCAAGCCGTCCGCCGCCAAGCCGTCCGCCTCGAAGGCCAAGCCGACCGCAAAGCCCGCGGGAGAAGAGGCCGCAAGCGACTCCCGTTTGCCGTCGGGTCGGCGTACAATTCGCACGGACTTTTGATGTTCGCTCGGTCAACCGTTTTCGCTTCTCTCGTCCTTTTGTCGTTTGGCTCCGAGGGAGCCGCCCAGGAAATGGGCGCGCCAGGAGGGACGCAGCGCCGGGGCACCGCGCAAGGCGAGGCGGTGGCCCCGTCCGATGTCGCGGCCCGCGGGGAGCCCAGCGACGAGCAACTCGAAGCCGCGCGCGCGGCGTTTCGGGAGGGAGTGAGGATCCTTCAGCAGGACCCGATCGATTACGCGGCCGCCTACGCCTATTTTTCACGGGCCAGTCGCTTGAGCGGCAATTGGAAGGTTCTCGGCAACCTGGGTCTGTGCGCCTTCCACCTCGAGCGGTACGACGAGGCGCTGGACCACTATGCCTCGTACCTCTCGCAAGGCGGCAGTGAGGTGTCCGAGGACGAGCGGGCTTCCGTCGAGATGGAGACGGCCACGATTCTCAAGGAAAGTGGCGTGGTGACGTTCGGCATTCCCGAGCCGGTCGAGGTGGTCGACGTTCGTGCCGGCTCCCGTATCGCTCCTCAGAAGTATCAGCTCTCCGCGGAGCGAGCGCGCCTTCGGCTCCGGGTCGGCGAGCACCACCTCATTTTTCGCTTCGCGGGGGGGCGCCCCGTCGACGTGAAGCTCGAGGTCTCCTCGGGGGCGCATCTGTCGCGCGACATCGAGCGGGCGAGCGAGCCGCCGCCCCCCGCGCCGGCGCCTTCCGAGGTTGCCGACCCCGGTATGTCGGCCACGCGGAGCTGGGGCATCGGCGTTGCGGGCCTCGGCGCGGCAACCCTCGTGGTGTCCATGAGCATGGGTTTCGTAGCGGCCGGTTTCGATCGCCATGCATGGAAGCAGTGCCGGCGCAACGAAGAGGACCAGATGGTCTGCGAGCTCACCGCCCAGCAGGACTTCGAGTCGGCCGAGTCCTATACGACGGCGGCCAACGTCCTCTGGATCGCCGGAGGCATCACGGCGCTCGCCGGGCTGGGCATGATCATCTGGGGCGGGGACGAATCCAGCGAGGCTCGGGCCGTGCGAGTCAGCCCACTTTTGGGTCGAGATTTCGAAGGGTTGACGCTTTCCGGCCGGTTCTAGAGCCTCATTTCCTTGGAAACGAGGACCAATGAAGAGTTGAGCAGCTCGGGTTCATGCCTCCGAAGCGTGCGGGCGAACTTCTTGACCGGTTCGATCCGAGAGCGCATCGCCATTCGTGACCCACGACACCGAAGCGAAACTCTGCCCAGCACCCATGGGCCGTGCCCGGGTGTTTGATTGCCATGATGCCTCCGCGGCTGCGGGATCGACACGATCCCGACGGCATCTGTCGCAGCACCAGTCGAGTCGAAGCGCGAACCGCTCCGGCGGCGTCGCTGGACCCAGCAACAGCCCCCTCGGCTTGCGCTCGAAATGGGCGGCGTGCAGCGGCCCGCCGCACTGTGGGCACCCCAATGCCTGAACCTTTGCCGCCCTTTCCTCGTCGACCCTCAGCAATAGCTCGAAAAACCGGACATCCCCGAGTAGCTCACGATGCAATTGCCGCCTCCTTTGGCTTTGCAAGCAAGGAGGTCGCCCCCTCTGGACTTGATGGTCAGGCTCCGTGAGGGGGCGGTTGCTTTTGCCTCTCGAAGTCCGTGCTCTGGGCTACGCTGCCGCCGCCTGATCTACGCGCTCAGGGCCAGCTCGTCCTGCTTCTCCTTCACGAAGCGATTGTCGATGTCAAAGGGCAGCGTGTCGTTGTCTCCGTGGGCACCGATATCCGCCGCGGCCCGACTGAAGTGCGCTTTCGCAATAGCTGGCATGACCCCAACGATGCTCCCCGACACCGGCAGCGGGCGCAAGCGCAACCGTCTGGGGGGGACTTGGGCACCGGTACTGACGCCACGCGGACTGTTCAACGACCGGCGTTCTGCTGCGTGGTCCCGAGCGCAGCGAGCAGCGAGGGCCACGTCAGCAGCAACGGCCAAGTTGAACTAAGCCGCGCTGCCCGCGGCAGCTCGGCGTGCCGCCGAGCCTAGAGTCTACGTCATTGAAACTCTGGTCGCAACGGCTGGCCACGCTCTGTGTGGGCGGAGGCAATCGAGTCTCCGCTGCAACACGGAGAAGCTCAATGATTACGATAAAAAACTGGCGGGAGAAGATGGACGAGGACATGCGCCTGCGCGACCTGCGGGCTCGGACGATTGGCGCATACCTTCTGGCCGTGCGCCTGTTCTTCGACCGCGTCGGCAAGACGCCAGAAGAAGCGGGCGAGCAGGACGTCCGTCGCTACATCTTGCACTTGCGCGATGAGCGCAAACAGTCGCCATCCACGGTCAACATCGCCATTTGCGCCCTGCGGTTCTTCTTTTCGCACACGTTGCCGAGAGATTATGAGGTCTTCGACCTGATGCGCGTCAACAGACCGCGCACTCTGCCCACCGTGCTCAGTCGCCAGGAGGTTCGTCGCGTCCTCAGTGTCGTTCGGCACCCGGTACGTCGGGTCGCGCTGACCAGCATCTATGCTCTGGGCCTGCGCCTGGGGGAAGGCCTGCGTCTGCCCATCACCAGCATCCAGGCCGACCGACACGTGGTCATGGTCAAAAACGCCAAGGGCGGCAAGGACCGCGCCGTTCCT
>JBNKVS010000018.1:0-72653 GCA_050299315.1 Polyangiaceae bacterium | reverse complement strand
CCCAGCGCGAAAAAGAGGCCGAAAAGAAAAAGGCCGAGCGCGAAAAAGCGCTCGCAAAGGCCCAGCGCGAAAAAGAGGCCGAAAAGAAAAAGGCCGAGCGCGAAAAAGCGCTCGCAAAGGCCCAGCGCGAAAAAGAGGCCGAAAAGAAAAAGGCCGAGCGCGAAAAGGCGCTCGCAAAGGCCCAGCGCGAAAAAGAGGCCGAAAAGAAAAAGGCCGAGCGCGAGAAGAAGGCCGAGCGCGAGAAGGAGCGCCAGCGTCGCGAGGCCGAAAAGGCGCTCGAGCGCGAGGAAGCCGCCGCCAAGCTTCGGCGCGAGCGCGCCGAGCAACAGGCCCAGCGGGAAGCCGAGCTGGCTCGCGCCAAGGCAAAGAAGGATGCCGAGCGTGAGCGCATCCTAGCCGAGAAGGCCCAGCTGAAAGCTCGAAAGGACGCCGAGCGCGAGCGCCTCAAGGCCGAAAAAGACGCCGAGCGCGAGCGCCTCAAGGCCGAAAAGGACGCCGAGCGCGAGCGTCTCAAGGCCGAAAAGGACGCGGAGAAGGCCAGGCAAAAGGCGGAACGCGAGGCCGAGCGGGCACGGCTCAAGGCCGAAAGGGAGGCCGAGCGCGAGCGGCAGCGGCTCGAGCGCGAGGCCGAGCGCGAGCGAATTCGGGAAGAGGCTCGCCGCAAGCGGGAGGCCGAGAAGGCCAAGCGCGAGGCCGAGCGGCAGGCATACCGCAAGGCGAAAGAGGCCGAGCTAGCCCGACTTCGCAACGAGCGGGCCGCGGCACGGCGTGTGCTGGAGGGCCGCGTGGCGCAAGCGAGCAGCCGGGCGCAGAGGCACCGAGCCTCGGCTTCCAGCAGTCGGGTCTACAGCCCCTCCTCGATTCCGAACCAGGCGGGCACCCGCCGGGGCGACGCCCCGGAGAGCACGCAGCCGATCCTGACGGAGCGCAATCCGAACTATTCGCCGCCGCCGCGCACCGTGCCGCCTCCCCCGCCCCCTCCTCCCCCGGCGACCCTGGAGGAGCGCTACGCCCTGATCCAGGAGCGGCTGGAGAAAGCGAGCGACGAGTTCCGCCGCGCCTACGAAGAGAACTTCGTGATGTCGTGGATTCACCACGACAGCGCGCTCGAGGGCGTCGTCTACACCTACGAGGAGCTGCGCACGGCGGTGACCCCCCACGTGGCGGTCGTGCCCGACTCGAGCTTGCGCTCCGTTTGCGAGGAGATCCGCCGCCACAAGATGGCCATCGCGCTGGTGAGAGAGCTGGGCGAGCGCAAGCGGGCCCCCGCGACGCTCGATCATCTCAAGCGGATCTATCTCACGCTGCACCCCGAAGAAGGGGACATCAAGACCGTGCGCTACCGCAAAGACGTCCCGCAGCACCGCCTGTACTTTCACGAGTACGCCGCCCCCGACAAGATTCCCTACAAGGTGCGCCAGGTCTTCGACTGGCTCAACGGTCCCGAGGCGAAGAAGCTGCGGAGCCCCGTTCGAGTGGCGGCCCGCGTGCACTACGACTTGCTGCGCATCTTTCCGTTCGCGAAGGACAGCGGTAAGGTCGTGCGATTGTTCATGAACATGCTGCTGCTGCGCGCGGATTTGCCCCCGGCCCTGCTGCATTCCACCGAGCGGCAGCGCTACTACGAGGCTCTTCGGGGCTCCCCCAACACGATTGCGGCGATGGTCGAAAACGCCATCTCCAATGCCCTGCAGAGCATCGACAAGCAGCTCGAGGCGCAAGAGTCGAAGCTGCGCTCGATCGTCTCCTGAACGGCCCCCTCCCGGCGGGCGGCCCTTCCGCGGGCGCCCCCCGGGTCAGCAACGCGAGCTCGATCATCGGGCGCGACGCCGGGGGCCGCGCGGAAGAGGCGAAGAGGCCGACCGCTTTCGCTCGCCCGGCGCGAGCCGAGAGCTGCGTCCGCGCGTCGACGCGCCGCTCAGGGCTGCTGGGGCTCGCGGTTTGCCTGAATCGGCCGCCCCGTGGCCAAAGCCAATCGGGCCACTGCGATGTTGAAGTCGAAGATGGCGGTCATGTGGGAGAAGCGCTTGAGCGCGTACTCTTTGGCGGGATCCGCCAGATCTTTGGCTTCGAACACGCCGATCTCGACGCCCTGCTGCGTTTCCACCAGCCAGCGCCGGGCGAGCTTCACCGCGTCCTCGTACAGATGCAGGCGCCGGTCGGCGTGCTCGGCCTGACGATACGCCTTCTCCACCTCGACCTCGACGCCCCCGCGCGCGTAGCGGCTCGTCGCCTCGACCTCGGCGAGCTGCGCTCGGGCCTGCTCGAGGCGGGCGAGCTGGGGGAGGAAATCGAGCTTCCAGCGCAGCCCCACGCCCACCCCGTAGCGCCGGTAGTTCGCCTGGTCTCGGACGAACGGGTTCTGCTGGTCGGTGATGCCCGGTGCGTAGGACCAGTCGAAGGAAAGCCCGAGACCCAAGTCCGGGTAGAAGGCCGCCTCTTGCTGGTCGACCTGCGCACGCCGGCCCTTCAAGCCCCACTTGGCCATCGCGAGCTCTGGGCGGCCGCCCGTGGCCGCATCTTGGTAGGCCGAAAGCGGGGCCAGCTTGCCGACGACCGGCGCCAGGGCGTTGGGCGGAATGTCGAACCCGGCCCGCTCCCTCCCGATCAGAAAAGCCAGCCCTGCGCGCGCGATGGCCGCCTGACTTTGGGCCTCGCTGCGCCGCGCCGAAAGGTCCGCCAGCTGCAGCCTGAGCCGATACAGATCGGCCTCGTCGGCGTCGCCCTCCCCCACGCGCTCGGCCAGCTGCTGCTCGTAGCGCTCCAACCGCTCGATCGCGTCTTCCACTAGAGCGAGCCCATCGCGGGCGAACTGCAGCCCGTAGAATGCCTCCCGGACGGCCACCTCGGCTTCGTTGCGCAGCTTTTCCAGCTCGTGCTCGGTGTAGTGCTCCTGCGCCTCCGCCGCGTTCCACAGGCTGGTGATCTTGCCGAAGGTCCACAGGGGCAGGACGCCCGAGACCCCCGCACGCATTCCGACCCGAAAGTCGTCGTCCAGTGTGTCATCGCGGTCGGGCGAATACACCGAGGTGCCTTCGAGGCGCGGCGGCGTGCTGACGCCGAATCGACCCTCGAAGGCCGAGAACGGGGCGTAGCGGGCCTCGCGCAGCTGCTCCCGCACCCGGGTGAGGCGGGCACGCCCTTCGGCCACCTTGGGGTAATTGCGGCGCGCCAGACCCACACAATCGGCGAGGCCGAGAATCTCCGGAGCACCCATCGCAGCGGCGGGTGCCGGCCCCGATTCGCCCTGCGGGGCAAGGGCCCCCGCGGGCGCGGCCTCCCCTTGTGCTCGTGCGCCCGCGGTCGACAGCGACAAAGCCGCCGCCACACCCGCGATCCCGACACGACGCATAGCGCTGGCTACTAGCACAAGCGCAAGGAATGCCGAGCGAGCATAGATCGAGAACTGGCCGACCAGCCCAGTCAGGGGCGTGCGAGGCCGGCAGCGCAGCTCTCGCATCGCCCGGTCGCAACCCCAGCCGCGAGAGCGGGCCCAAGCGCGCGCGACGCGGGCGAGCAGACGAGGCCCAAGCGCCGGCGAGCCGAGCCTTGGCCGCTCCCCGGCTCTCCCCCCCGCGACCCATCCACCGACCCCGCCGAGGGCGAGCGGCCCGATGCGACGAACCAACCATCGATCCCAGTCGCGATCGCCTACTGCACCGACGCATCGAGCCCCGTCGGCCCCTTCGGCCGAGCCCCAGCGAATCGATGGCCTCGGCCCCCTCGCCCCCGAGCCACGCCCCGACCCCTTCGGCCCCGTCGACCCAGCCCGACCGCGGTCCGCCGCCGCAGCCTCCACGCCGCGCATCGACCGCTCGACTCCGCGCAGCCCTCGGCCCGCAGCTCGCGCCGGGAAATCCGGCCGCCCTGCGCCGGCGCTGGCAAGAGCGCGCATCCTCCCTGGGCAAACCGCTGTTCGCCGAACCGCACCGAGGCTCGCAGCCTCGCGCATCCACCCTGGGCGATCGCCCTTCGCCGAACCGCCCGGGCCCCAACGAGACCGCGGGTTGCCCGCCCGCAAACGCCCGCAATGGGAGCCGGGGCGAACCGGGGGGTCGTGCGCCCGGTGGGGGGAACGAGCGCGCCCCGTTCCGAACCGGGACGCTCGCACCTAGCCCGAAGGCGGCCGGGATTCACTGCCGGGGCTGAGGGGGCTTTGCGAAAGCCCCCTGGAAAAAAGCGAGGCCGAGGCCCAGCGCTTGCGCTGGATCGAGACCTAGGCGGCTCGACCGCGGTCTCCCGCCTCGCTCGCGTGAGCGGGCCGCCGCCGTCCGCCGTAACCGAGCCGGACGGGACGGCGAAGCGCGACACCGCGACCCTCGGCCGGCGCTCCCCCCGCCCGTCACGAGCCCCACCCACGCTGCCGACACGCGCTCGCCACGAGCCCCCAGCGAGCCCGGCCCGATCCCCCCAAACCGAGCGACGGAGCTGCGCCGCGGGAGGAACGCGCCGGCGGCGGACCGCGCTCGCCACGGCGGCAGCCGCGAGCGCCGATCAGACCTTGCTCTTGCTGAGCCAGCGCTTGGAGGCGCGGCGAAAGTTCGAGCGATCCAGCCCTGCCTGCCGAGCCGCCTGCGAGATGTTCCCCCGATTTCTCTGCAACACGGAGGAGAAGTAAGTCTTGTCGAACGTGGCCACCGCTCGCTGCTTTGCTTCCCGATAGGGGAGCTCCAGGAGCTCCGCCGGAAACGCCAGCTCGCCCCCTTCCCCGCCCGTCAACGCGGGTGTCACGGGCGACAGCGAGCGGCGAGCGGAGGGGAGGTTCTCGGGCATGAGAGTATCTCCCTCGCAGAACACGACGGCGTACTCCATGGAGTTGGCCAGCTCACGCACGTTGCCCGGCCAGGGCTCTGCGCGGAGAATGTTCATCGCCTCTTCGGAGATTTTCGTGATTTCACGACCCTTGCGCCGGGAGTAGAGCCGCAGGAAGTGATGCGCGAGGATGGGGATGTCATCTCGCCGCTCGCGAAGCGGGGGCAGCTCGATGCCGATCACGTGCAAACGGTAATAGAGATCTTCGCGGAACGACCCGGCGGCGATCTTCTCTCGAAGATCGACATTGGTCGCGGCCAGGACACGCACGTTGACCTGGCGAGTTTCGTTCGAGCCGACTCGCTTGACCTCGCCCTCCTGCAACGCCCGAAGCAGCTTGACCTGAGCGAGCGGAGGGAGATCTCCGACTTCATCCAAGAACAAGGTGCCGTGGTTGGCAACCTCGAACAGGCCTTCACGGGAACAGTTGGCGCCGGTGAACGCGCCCTTGACGTGACCGAACAGCTCGCTCTCCACGAGATTTTCCGGGATTGCAGAGCAGTTGACCGGCACGAAAGGCTTGTCGGCGCGGTCCGAGTGCTCGTGAATGGCCCGCGCCGTGAGCTCCTTGCCTGTGCCGCTCTCTCCCAAGATGAGGACGGTGCTCTGGGTGGCCGCCACGCCGACGGCAATCCGATACACCTCGCGCATGTTCGGCGTGTTGCCGATGAGCTGCCCGAATGCGTGGCGATCTTCGAGCTCTCGCTCGAGCTTGCGCTCGAGCATCGCCGTGCGGCTGACGAGCCTCTGGCGCTCCGCCGCCTTGGAGATGGTCAGCACGACCTCGTCGTTCGAGCGGAACGGCTTCTCCAAGAAATCGTAAGCCCCCGCCCGCACGGACTTCACGGCGAGTTCGACATCGCCGAACGCCGTCATCATGATGACCTCGACTCCGGGGTGCTCCGCGCGAATCCTTTCGAGCAGCTCGAGGCCGCTCATCCTCGGCATCATCTGATCGACGAGAGCAACGTGCACACGCTCACGCGAGAGGGTTTCCAGAGCGGCCTCTGCGTCCTTTGCGAGAAGAGTTTCCATGCCGCCCGTAGACAACATGCGTGCAACCCCTCTGAGCAACGGCAACTCGTCGTCGACCACCAGGACACGCGTGACAACGGCCTTGGCAAGTCTGGCGCGTGGTTCTTCCGAAGTGGCCTTGGCAAGACTCATCGTGTCCGACAACTTCCCTTCTGAAAGCGTCTCGCAGGAGACGACCGGAGCCTACAGCAATCCCACCCATCGAGTGAAACCTTCTTGGTCGATGACCACAATTTTTACCTCGACAAGGCTCCGCCCGTACCATCCCCAAAGACCTACCTACTCCCACACGTTGAGCACGGCCGCGATGGGCTTTATGATGGGATCCATGGTCGCGCGCACATGACGACACCTCCTACCCACGCCGATTTGACCGCGCTACTCGGGCCCGGAACGAAGTTCAGCGGAAAACTCAGCTTCGAAGGCACTCTGCGAATCGACGGAGAGTTTCGAGGTGAAATACAGACGGACGGCATTTTGATCTTGGGCGAAACAGCCGACGTACAAGCTGAAATCAATGCGGCTTCGGTCATCGTTCGAGGCGGGCGGCACTTGGGGAACATTCGCGCCAACAAGTCGATCGAGCTGTACGCACCCGCCGTCGTTACCGGCGACTTGCACGCCCCCGATGTCCTCATCGACCGGGGCGTGCGATTCAGTGGTCGATGTACCATCGAGGGTGAAGCCCCTCCCCCCGCCCCACCCCAAGCGGTCATCTGAGCCGAAAGCCCTCCGTGTCGAGCGCGCTCGGCAACGAAGGGGAATTCCAAGCAGTTGGCGGGGATGCCTGCTGGCCCCCGCGACCGCGGTCCACCGGTGAGCGAGCCGCGCTCGCAGGCCCCCGCGAAGGAGGGCAGACGCAGCGCGCGGTCGCGGGCGAGTCGCGCTGGGCAGGCTTTCGCGGTCGAAGGGGCGGCGCCGCACGGCATCCCCAATGACGCCGTCCCTCGCGTGCCTGTCGTGGCGGCCCCGAAGCGAACCAGTTCGCCGAACGCTTCCAGTTATTTCGGCGAGTCGAGACGACGAAGCGCTGGTTGATTGACCGCAGCGCGAGCCCGCTTCCCTCCCACCGAAGACGCGGCGACTCGGCACTTGCGCGGCCCTCCCTTGCATCCCCGAGAGCCTGCCTTTCATCTGTGCAATGGTGGCGGGCGCGGCCACCTCCTGTGGTGGCGAATGGCGGGCGGCTTTGCGCGGGCCGCCGGGTCACTCCCCCGCCGATCCCGGGACCATCGGGGCCCCGCGGCGCCGCTCCGCAAGAAGAGTTCGGTCGCGCCACGCGAGCGACCCGCACGCGACCTGAAAGGTAGCCGCTTCGAACGGCTCGGGCCGCGTCCGACGAAGCCGCCCCGCCGACGAGGCAGCGTCCCACGTCGAGGGCGCCTCGAAGGGCTGAGACCGAGGAGGCGGCGCGCGAAGAAAGCGCCCGACGACCGCCCGCAGAACCACCCGGACAGGACGGCCGCGCGGGCGCAGCGGGCCCCGTCCGCTCGAGGCGAGTGACCAAGCGCCTCGACCCGCCGCGACTCACTACCTCGAATCAGTCCGACATCGCGCGAAGCATGCTCTCGTTGAGCTTCGAAAGCTCCGCGTCGATAGCAGAGAAGTCCTGCGACTCGCCGGGTGATGGGAGCGCCACCGGGGCAGAGAAGGCTCTCGAGCGGCTGGGCTCGGGCCTGGCATGCGACTCCTCGGTGCGCGGCAGCAGCGACTGGGAATCGATGCGCTCACGCAGCTTGTCGTGCGTGATTTGCAGGCGGTCGAGCTGGGCGAGGATGTCCACCACGGTCGCGCGGGACTCCTCGATGCATCCCTCCCACTCTTCGAGCATCACGGCGAGCCGACGGGGATCCACGACAGCCCCCTCCTCGATTGTCTTGCGCAGCCCCGCGAGCTCACTCTTGAGACGCAGGAGCTTCTGCGCAGCCCCCCGGGCACACCCTTCTACTCGTTTTGCCACGAAGCCTAGCTTAGCTCGGACGCGGGCCGGGTGCGGGCATGGGCCGCGAGTTCTTAACCTCTTAACGCCACGAATCCGTTTCACTGTTTCGTTTCACGACGCATCGAAACGCCGCGGCACGAGCGACCCTTTTTCAGCCTTCGAACAGGGTCAAATCGACGGGCCTCTCTCCGTCGAAATCGACCTCGTCGTCCCCGCTCCAAGGGGCATCTTCCTCCTCACAGATACTCTCACTTTCGCCGGAGGCTTGCCCGGGGCGCGCGCTGTCTATCCCACGCAGCTCCGCGTTCGAGAGAGTGGGCAGCCGCCGCTTTCCCACCGGACCCTCATCCACGAAATCACGCAGCGCCATCATGTCGCGAAGGGCCTCGAGCTTCGCCAAGGCCTTCACCTCCACCTGCCGAATCCTCTCGCGGGTGAGGTTCATGATCGCGCCCACGTCCTCGAGCGTCGTTCCACCCCGGTCGGCTACGTCGAGAGCACAAGAGTCCCTCATTTCCCACACCTCGAGATCGGGAAAATTCAGCTTGATGGCCCCGGTGCGGGGAGACACATCCACGTACAGATGGTGCTTGCAGGAGACGTATGGGCAGGGGCGCACACCCGTCGAGCACGCCGATCGTTGGCGCGGCTTTTCGTAGTCGTCCTCGGGGTACAGCAAGCGACCGATTTCCAGCTCGCGCTTGGTCATCCGTTTCACGCTGATGGTGCGCGCACGCACGGCCCGCTTTCGCCGAGAACGGCGCTGCTCGCGAGTGATTGCCTCACTATCGCAGTCCGACGCCGGCTCGGAGTCCACAGCGCGCACATCCATCCGAGCCGCGTGGCTTGCGCCTGTGTCGATCTTTCTAGCACTCATAGTTCCTCCAGAACCCACATCTATTCGCTTGCAACCCTTGCATCGCCCCAAGGGTCCGGCGAGGCCGATAGCCAATCAGGACGCTCGCGCCGCCTCGGCAACTCGTGCACCCGCCCCTGCTCCCACGACCGGAAGCAGCCTCTCCTCTACCGACGTGAGGCGTTCGACGAGCCCTCGCCCCGCCTTTCTCGCAGCCTGCAGCTCACGAAGCGCGAGCGAGGCATTCACCGTACCCTTGCGCTGCTTGGCAACCTGGGAGAGCAGGCGAAAGATGCTCGTCAACGTATCCTCGAGGTGCTCGAGCTCGGGACGCGCGAACAGGAAATCCCGACGAATCTCCTCGATTGTTCGGCTTTCCGACATCATGGCCTTGATTCGAACGAGCTGGCGGATGGTGCGTGCCGGGTAGAGCCCACGCGAGCCCTTGTGCTTGCCCTTCTGCCCGACTCGAACGCTGCGCGGCAGGAGCCCGAGCTGCACGTACTTTCTCAAGCTCGCCTCGGAGAGAGGAATCCCATGAGCTACGCAAACGCCCACTAGCTCATTCGAGGATAGCCCTTTCGCGTATCGGGCCTCCAAAATGGACAGGGCTGCTTCATCTAGAGAAGACATGGCAGGGTGCTTCAGTCAGGAGGCGCAGCACGCGCCCTCGTCGAAAGAGCTGGCGATGAGAGGTTGCTGCGAGCAACAACGGCATCGACGCTGACGAATATAATCTACTGAATGGACCATGGAAACATCTTTCCCCGCGAAAATTTGCGCGAGACGTGCGCATGGAACATCCAGGCCAGTTTGCGAGTGCAGTGTGACAGATTCTGTCACAGACAAAGGAATGTCCATGACGTCCATTCACCGTCCATCGCCTGCTTCCCCGTTGCGCACTGCGAGCCGTCGCCGACCCGTCTTCGGCGCCGCTCCCTCGCCGGCGATGGCGCGTCCGGCCCTCTCCCCTCGGCGGGGGCGCGGCGCGACGAGCCGAGGTGCAACGCTCCCCCACGGCGCTGGCAGAGGCTCGGCGCACGGGCCTCTTCGTGAGCGTAGAGCGCCATTTTTATCGGCGTTTCATGCTCTTCGAGCCCCCGGCGGGCAGCCTCGGAAGGCGTAGGAGCAAGTGGCTCCACGCGCGCGACGCAGGGCGCCGCCGCGGCAAGCAGGGGCGCCACGGTCAGCACCCCCGCCCCGGTCGAGGCCGCGGAGCAAAGCGGCAGCCGGAAGGGATGCCGAAGCTACGGAAGGCAGAGCCGCGACGGCCGGGAACCCAACCCAAGGCGCCGATGGGCGGCACGAGCACGGAGCCGGCGAACGGCACCCGTCACGCGGGAGCGGGGCTCGCTCCGAGGGGTCGCGGCGCTCGGCGCCCCGACCGCACCGCGGCAGCCCAGGGCGGCGTGAGGGCGGCGTCGCGGCCCCCCACCCCCGCGGGCAAGTCGTCCATCGCGCGTCATGAGCTCGGCTGGGCGACACCGAGGTCGGGGTCGGCCCCCCCCCGCGTGCGACCGAAGCAGACCGCATCGGTCGATGCCTGCTCTCGCCCCACCGAAGTCGAACCGTGGATGCGACGGGCAAGCCTGCTCGTCGTGCGCTCGTCAAATGCCTTCTGGTCGCAGCCGGGGATCGTCGCTACTCTCGGCAGCGTGGTTGCAGAGCCCATTCACCGCGACGTCAAGGCCAATGGAGTGCGCCTCCGCGTCGTGGAAGCCGGCGAGGGCCCATGTATCGTGCTATTGCACGGCCTGTTCGTCGACGGGCGGATCTGGTCGGGGGTGGAGTCCGCGTTGAGCGCGAGCTACCGGGTGGTGTCTCCCGACCTGCCGGGCTTCGGCCAAAGCGAAAAGCCCCCCGAAAGCCGCTACCCGTATGGCATTCAAAGCTTCGCCAGTGCCGTGGTGGATCTGTACGCGGGTCTGGAGTTCGGTCGCGCCGCGTTGGTTGGTCACGGATTGGGCGGGGCGGTGGCCATCACCCTGGCCGCGCGCTACCCGGAGCTGATCTCTCGCCTGATCCTCGTCGACAGCCTTTGTTACCCGACGAAGCCGGCCTTCGTGCATCGCATGGCCACGTTTCCGTTGGTCGGCGGCTTCGCCTTCAAGCAGCTATTGGGCAAGACGGGCTTTCGGGCTCACTTTCGTGAGGCCTATCCCGATACGGATGCAGGCCGGTTCGGGCGGCGCCTGGATCACTACTACGATGCCTTCAACACGCCGGCCGCGCGAGCCAGCACGCTTTCGACTCTGAGGGCCACGCGAGACACGCGCGCCGTCGTCGCCGACATCGCTCGCGTCAGCGTACCTACCCTGGTGCTCTGGGGGCGGCACGATTCGCTCTACCCGGCGGCCCATGGGCAGCGCATGGCTCGAGAGATACGCCAATCCGGCTTTCGGCTGCTGAGCACCGGCCACGCCCCGCACGCGGCCGAACCCGAGGAGGTCGCGGCGGCCATTGCGCGTTTCTGCGCCCCGCCGCCGAAGAAGGCGTGAGCGCGCCCTCGTGCGAGGTCAGTTGATCGGCGGGAAGGAGGCCGTGGGAGGAGCTTCGCCGCGACGCCGAGGCACCGAAGACGGCCGTGGAGGCCGACGCGCAGGGGTTGGCTTCACGACACGGGCTGGGCGCGGCGCCGCGGCCGCGCCGCTGCTAGACGGCTTCGGCTTCGAGACCTTGGGGCGCGAGGCGCTCTTGGGGCGAGTCGGACGACGCGGCGGCGGCTTCGCGGCGGCCTTCGGCTCCTGCCTCGGCTGGCGCCGTGGGGTGGCCGAGGCCTCCTTCGCAGCGGGCGCCGGCTCCGCTGCCTTGCTGGTTGGCGGCGACTTGCCGGCGGCTGGCTGGCGCGCGGCGGTAGCCGGCGCCGGAAGGTTCGTAGCCGCGGCGGCGGGCGCCTCGACCGGGGAGGCCCCGGGCGCAGCGCTCATCACGCCGGCAGCCGGGGAGTCGCCGACGTTGCGCACCACCGGCTCCGGCTCGGCGCCGCCCGGCTCCCCCCCCGGCGGGTCGTCGCCGGGGCGCAGCGCCTCCTCGTGAACGCGGGTGTGGGGCGCCTCGGGCTGCGCGGTCACGTCGTCACCGGCAATGGCCGGAGAAGCGCTGCGCCGCGCCACAGCCAGGCCGATCACCAAGACGCACACGGCAGCGGCCAAGACCGCGACCAGCACGCCGCGACTGCGGCGCATCCGGGCCTCCTGGGCCGGGGTGGACACGCGCGGGACCGACATGTCCGAGTCCTCTTCGAACGTCGGGGGCACGGTGCTGTTCGGGCCCCCCTCGTAGGTGCCGTCATCGCCGGCCGTGAAAAACCCGCCTTCGGCCGGATCCTCGGGGGACGCAGGGCGCTCGAGCCCATGCGCCCCCGTTCCTCGCTCCTCTCTCGGACGCGAGCGCGGCGCCGGTTGGACCGCGCGCCAGCTTTCGGGGCCGCGGATCGGCCTCGCCGCGCGGGGGCTCGGCTCCGAATCGGAAGCAGCCCTCTCGCGTTCCGACTCCCCGTGGGAGTCGAGGTCGTGGTCGGTGCGGCTGCTCGAGGAGGCATCGCCCAGGGACGAATCGCCCAGGGCGGCATCGCTCCCCGGCGGGGTATTCTCCACGACGGTGTCGCCCGGCGTGTGCACCGAGTCCAGCGGGCTGCGCGGGGAGACGGGCGCAGGGCGGCGCTCGGGCTGCGTCTCGTCGACCAAGCCGGAGGGTGCGGCTCCGGCGGCGCTCGCCCGAGGGTCCAGACCCAAACCGAAGCGAGTGCCCGCCCCCCCGGCACGCGGCGCCTCGGCGTCCGGCGGCGGCGGCGGCCGTGAGGAGCGGCGCCGCAGGCTCACCCCCACCGAGGAGGGCGGGGGCATCGGCATGACGATCTTCGGCTTGTCCTCGTCGAGCTCCGCGCTCGGTGGTGGCACGGCCGCGCTCAGCCCACCGAGACGCGTCGAGCCCCCCCGGCGCGGAGCCTCCGAACCCGGGAGCGACCTATCGTCCTCGACGTCCTCCTTGACGAAGGCGGCCGGCGGCGGCGGATCGGGAGGCGCGAACACCTCTCTCACGCCGTTGGGCGGCGGGGGCTCGGAGCGGAACCCGGCCGAGCTCGCCTGCCGAGCCGCGCCGATGTTGACGATGACCTTGGGGGTCAACTTGGTCGCGGCGGCGCGAGACTCCGGAGGATGCATCGGCGGAAGCCGGACGACGCTCGGCGGCTCTCCCTCGGAGCGCGACTCCGGCGGCCGAGCCCAATCCGCCTGTCGATCGGAACCCGCCGCGCCGGAGCTCGCCTGCGGCTGCAACGTGGACGGCGGGTCCACTCGTGAGCTGGGCACTACCTCGACCGGGGGATGCGAGCTCGCACGCCCCCGGTCGCCCTCGCGCGCCGACCCCAGCGCCCGCTCAGCCTGCGCCGAATCGCCCGGGTCCTGCAAGATGGGGGGGGGACGCGAGCTGGAAGGCGGCAGCGAGGCGGAGCCGGGCGAAGCCGTGAGCAGGGCCTCGGAAGAGCTCGCCAGCCGCTGGCCCGCAGCCGGATCGCCGGCGCCGAGCTGCGCCGACGACGAAATCGCGCCCGCCAGCTGCAGAGAAGAATCGCTGCTCGAGGCACGCGGTTCGTCGACGACCGGCTCGTCCACGACGACCAGAAGACCCTCGAAGTAGAACTTGGACAGCACCGTGAGCGTCGACAGGTCGTCGAAGGGCGAGCCGTCGATCAGGTTGAGCAGGCTGCGACGCCCATCGATGAGCCGCAAAATGCCATTGAGCTCGTCCGGAATCTCCGTCAGGCGCTCCAACAGCGCCTCGTGGTCGATATCCACGACGGTGTCTTGCGGAGGCAGCTGCTCGGAGAGCCGCCCCAGCTCGTCGACGCGCCGCAGCCCCTCCATCAACAGGGCGTGCGTGGGCACCTCGATGGCTTGCGGAATGTCGACCGCCCGAAATTCGAGGTCGAAGCTGCCCGAAGACCACGTGATGGCGCGATAAACGGCCTCCTCGCCGCGCAGCTCACCGAGCTCGGCATCCACCAGCTGGCCATCGCGAAAGAACAGCCGCGCCTGCCGACTGCCGTGGACGACCTCGGCCACCCCACTTTTCTGGCTGACGCCGATCGTCTGCAACAAGTCCACCACGGCCACGTCTTCGAGCGAGCCCGAGAATCTGGTCCTCGCCAGTGTTTCCGCCGCAATGCGCTGCTGGTTGCGGCGCGCCAGGAGCATGTGGACGCGAGTGACCACCTCGCGAACGAAGATCGGCTTGGCCAGGTAGTCGTCGACTCCGAGCTCGAGCCCCCGCAGCTTGTCCTCGAGAGCCCCCTGCTCGGTGACGAACACGATCGGCACGTCGCGCATGTCGGGCAGCGCCCGCATGCTGCGCACGAGCTCGAAACCATCTGCGCCGGGCAGCTTGGTGTCACTGAGCACCAGGTCGGGAGCGCCGTGCTCCAGCTTGGCGAGCGCACTCTCGGCGCTGTCGGCAAGCGTGACGGTGAAACCGGCGCTCCGCAGGCTCACTTCCAGCACGCGGGTGCTGCTCGGATCTGCGTCCACCAATAAGATCTGCTGTTTCGCCATTTACAGTCCGGTCATCACGCCCGGCCCGCGCCCGTGCGCGAAAAAGAGCAGGAGACCTGCCTAAAGTATCGCTCACGTACAACACGAAGCAACGCTTACCGGGGGGTGCGCGCGATTCCCACCTCGACTCGGGCCGCCCAGACGTGCTCGCTGCCCGAGCTCGCCCGGCGCCGACGCCGGCCCCCGGAGGGTCTCCCGAGGGGAGGACGGGACCCCGCCAAGCGTCCTCTCTGGTGGAAATTGCTCTCGACCTCGCGGCAGAGATCGGCCAATTGGTCGGCAAGAGCGGGGCACTTGCTGCCATCACAGCCTATCGCGGGGACGAGGAAAGCCCGTTGCTCACGAAGGGTCGCGGCGGCCCGAGGAGACTGGAGAAAACGTGGCTACGGCACCCCCTTCGAGCGCGCTTTCCGTCGACCCGGAGCAGCTGCCCGCTCCCGTTCGACGGATGCTTTCGCCCAAAGCGCCCCCGCCGCTCAAGCAGATGGGCGCCAAGGGGATTGCGCCAGGGTTGAAACCGGACGCGCTCGTGACCCTCGTGTGCGCCTTCGCCCTCGGCGAGGACGCGTCCCTGGCCTCGACGGCGCGCTCGACGCTCGAGTCCTTGCCCGACCCGATCCTGCGGGGGGCGTTAGCCACCGACTTGCAGCCCGCCGTACTGCACTTGCTCGCTTCGGCGTACGCTGGAGAAGCCTCCGTCGTGAGTCGCATCGTGTCGGCTCCTCGCGTACAGAGTGAGGCGCTGGAGCACATCGCGCAGCACGCGACGGAGTCGATTGGCGAGCTCGTGGCAGCGAGCAACAGCGTCCTTTTGCGCTTCCCGCGCGTGATCGAGAAACTGTACATGAACCGCCGAGTGCGGATGTCCACCGCCGATCGGCTCGTGGACCTCGCCGTCCGCAACGGCATCGAGCTGAACATTCCGGCGTTCCAGCAGGCCGCCGCGGCCATCCGTGATCAGTTGATCCCCGAGCCCACGGACGAGCCGACGTTCGACGACGAGCTGTTTCGCGAAACGGACGAGCTCGCCGAGCAGTCGCCCCCGCCAGCGGACGGCGAGACGCACGAGACCGACGACGAGGGGGAGGAGGTGGTGCGCGACGAGTTCAAACCGCTCTTCGCCAAAATCTCCGAGATGACGATATCGCAGAAGGTCCGCAGAGCCTCGCTGGGAACGGCAGCCGAACGCATGCTCCTGGTCCGCGACACGAACCGCCTCGTGGCCACGGCCGCCGCCTCCAGCCCGATGCTGAAGGACGGCGACGCCGCGCGCATCGCGGCCAGCCGCAACGTGATCGACGACGTGCTCCGGGTGATCGCTCGCAACAAGGATTTCACGAGGAACTACCAGGTGAAGCTGAACCTGGTGTCGAATCCGCGAACGCCGTTCACGTTCTCCTCGCGCCTGATCCCGCATCTGCGGGCCAACGACCTGCGCGCGCTCTCTCGCAGCCGCAACGTCCCGGCGGCCATCCAAACGGCGGTGCGCCAGCAGATCGCGCGAAAGACCCGCTGACCCGGCGCGCGCAGCCCAGCCGACCACTGCGGCGGGTCGAGCGACGCGCCAGCCCGCATCGCCCGGCGAACCAGTCGGCAACTGACTCGGGTTTGGCTCGTCGACGGAGCCGGCGCGCCGAGGTGCCCGCGCCGCGCGGCAGGGTGGGCTTTCGCCGCTCGTCGAGCCGACCCCTTCGCCCGGCGGCTCCACTCTACAAAACGATGCGCTCCGGCGCGCAGCCGAGCTCCACGCTCAAGTCTCCCGCACCCAGCGAGGCACACGCCTGGCCGCAAAAGATGATGCTCCGGGGCGCCTCCGGGTCGTCGTAGTACCAGGCTCGCTCCCGGCCACAGGTCGCGATGTTCTCGGTCCTCGGAAACTCGACGGGCTGGCTGCCGGTCGCCGCGCTGTAACGGACACGCACGCGGTCGAAGTCGATGCGCTCCCCCGTGTCCGGAGCCTCCTGCGGGATGTCCAGTCGGCAGTCGAGCGGCTTGACGACGATGCGCAACAGCGCGTCGAGAAACTCGTCTTCGAAGCTGCCGCTCGTGGACGAACCGACCAAGAACGCCTGCCCGCCGCCTGCGCTGGCCAGAGCCGCCGCATTGAACCGCAGCTCTTCGGTGCCGATCACATAGGTCAGGATCGGCGGCGCCGACGGCTCGCCGTCCTCACCGAGCGGGGGCTCGGCGAAGCTCGCCAGCGTCTCCTCGAGCTGGGCAAACGAGATGGTGCGCTCGCCGTCGGGGCCGACGGGACCACACTCGCTCGGCTGACCGTCGGAGGCGAGAATCAGCACCGTGGGGCGCCCCTGGCCGGCGGCCGATCGTGCCACCTCCGCGGCATACTGAAGCGCGCCCTCCAGCGCCGGGGGCGTGGGCGTGAGCGAGCCCGGCTGCTGGGCGTCGATGGCGCCGATCAGCTCGGCCCGGTTCTGCTCGATGGGCGCGATGGCCACGGCCGGGGTGCGATACTTATCGACGCCGCAGTCGTCCTCCCCGTTGATGAGGCCGAAAAACTGCAGGCCGACACTGGTTTGCGACACTTGCGGGCTGCTCACGAACGCGCGCAACGCCGCCGTGACGGCGTCCCACCGCGAGGGAGAGGACGTGTCTCCTGCGACGACGGGATCCCGCATGGAAATCGACCGATCGAGCAAGATGTGCACGTTGACGGGGCTGGCCTGGGACTTGAGGTCGACCTGACGGCACGCTTCGCCCTCGCCCAACGTGGTGTCCTGCGACACGTCGGCGTTGCCGAACGTCGAGTCGCCCGGGCTGGAGTTGCCGGCACCGGCGCCCGGGCCAGCGCTGGAGCCCCCCGCCGACGACCCGCCCGCGGGCGTCGGGGAAGCGCAAGCGATGGAAGTACAAGTGGACTCACCGGAGCCGCACCCGAGCGCGAGCCCTCCGGAGCCCAGCGCCCACAGACACATCCCCCACCGCCTCTGCCAACCGCCCTGACGAAACCACTTCACGAGCTGAAGTCTACTCGGGCCGCGGGGGGAAAGCACACCTTGATATCGCTTCAGAACGCGCTGAATTCGTTCCAAAATTCGAGCAACACGGGCGAGAGCCCGCTCACGGGGGCCCGGCGGGGGCGCCCGGCTGCCAATCTCGCCAGCTGACCTCGCACCCGGCCGCAGACGCGGCGGCGGCTCCAGCGCAGCGCCAGACCTCCGGCAGGGGGCCCAACAGAGAGACCATCGCGCGCGGAACGAACCCGGCGGTCTGCCGCCACTGCCGCTCGATCGCCTCGAGCCGCCGGCGCTGCTGCTCGCGCGCTTGCTCGCCGCGAACCCGCAGCAGGGCCCCCAGCGCGCGCTCGCGCACCTCGGGGTCGTCCTGTACCGCCAGGGTCCGCTCGAGCATGCGGATGATCGCTTCCTTTTGGCCCGCATCGTCGAGGATCTTGACGGCGGCCAGGCAGTTGTAAGGAATGTTTTCGTTGTCGCTCGCTAGCTCGCAAGCGCGCGCGAGCAGCCGCGCGCCCTCGACGCGCATCTCGTCGCGCTGCTCGGGGGGGAGCCGAGGTGGGGCCAGGTACGCCGCGAACTGGCCCGCCACGAGCCACAGCTCGGCATGGTATGGCAGGGCCTCGGTGCCCCGGCGGTGGATCTCCCGGGTGCGGTAGTAGCTCTGCAGGGCAACGGGCTGCGCCTGCATGGTCAGCAGGGTGTCCGCGTAGAGGTAGGGGCGATCGAAGCGGGGCGACAGACGCGTGATCGCGTCCAAGGTGCGATACGCCGCGGAGTACGGCTGCTTCTCCTGGAAGGAGAGCCCGTAGTCGACCAGGGCCATCGAGAAGAGGTAATCGGCCAGCGCATCTCGGTGACCGAGGCTCATGAGCTCCGTGTACTCTGGAGGGAGCAAGAGCGACGGGCGCGGCCCGGACGCCCGCTCGTGGTAGCCCTCCGCCATTTGCGGGCGAACGGCGCCGATCAACAGGGCGCCGCAAGCCACGCACGCGAGCGAAGAGAGCCAGCCCGATTTCACTCGACCTCGCGGTACATCTCGATGGGCTGCGTGACCACCTCGGCGCCTTGCAGCTTGCCGCGGAGGACGAACTCGCTCAGCTGCCCGTCGCCGTCCAAATCGCCGCGCGCCTTGGCCACGTAGCGCGTCTGCTGGCTCCGGCTGCTGAACGAAAAGCAGTAATAGTGCGCGCGGGTGAAGCCGAACCCGAGCGCCGCCCACGTTTCGTCGTCCCAGGTGCCGAGCGGATCTTTTACGGCCTCGCCCGCTGGCACTTCCTTCGGGGTCCAGCCCACACTGGGTGGGAACTTGCCCTCGCGCGCCAGGGCGTAGGCCTCGGCCGCGACCGCAATGCGGCGGAGCCCGTCGAGAGGCTCTGCCAGCCTCGACGCGCTCAGATCGCGAAAGAACGCCGGAACCCCCACGGCGACGAGCGTTCCCCCGAGAGCGACCAACACGGCGGCCTCGACTGGGCTGAGTGCGCGCACCGCGCAGTTGTACCACGCTCGCCGACCGGCGAGAAAGGAGATGGGGCCCCGGGAGCGGAAAGCGGCAAGCGGCGTGCGCCGGCGGGCTCGCCCCGCAGCAGCCACGACGACGCATCGGCGCCGCTCCGCCGGCCGCGCGCCAGCCCCGGGGACAAAAAAAACGAAAGCCGCCGTCGCTCGTCGCGACGGCGGCTCGCCGAAGGGAAACGCCGACCTCGGCCTTATTCCTCGGGCTCCGCCTCCGCGATCGAGTCGGCGATGGTCACGACCAGGTCACCGCTAGCCGACGCCTGGATGGCGCCACCCAGCGTGAACGTCGACAGCGTGCCGTCGCCGTCCAGATCGCCCTGCGCCACCGCAGAGAATGTCTCGCCCGCGACGCCGGTGGTGCCCGACGCAGAGTAGTTGTACATGAAGTACTGGGGGTCCTGCATGCTGAAGCGCAGGCACGACCAGCCGGTGTTCTTCCACTCGTCGGGGCTCGACTGGTACTTCTTGCTCTTGATGGATGCCGCCGAGGCGGGCACGCTGGCCCCCGCCGAGGGGCACAGGGCGCGGGTGATGTCGCCCGTCGAGGTCAGCGTCAGAACGTCACCGGCCATTGCCTCGCGGTCGAACGCCGCCGATGCGTCCTTCGCCATGCGTCCGATTCCCGTGCGGGCCTCGGCCGACTTGGCGTTCGTCAGGTACTTGCGAACCCCGTAGATGGCGAGCGCTGCCAGAACGCCGATGATCGCGACGACGATCATGAGCTCGACGAGCGTAAAACCACGGTTGTTCTTGAGGGAGCGGAGCTTGCTGTAGATACGCATACTTGGGTCTTTCTTTCTGTTTTCGAAGAGGCGGCGGCGAAGCGGGCTGGTCGCCGCCCCTCTCCGCACACAATTGGCAATTGGGTTAGAAGTTGTCCTCGGCGGAGATGCCGCTCGCCGAGCTGTGGGAAAGCATGTAGGTGAAGGTCCCGTCCCCATCGAGGTCGGCCTTGGCCATCACGATGTACCAGGGCCCCGTCGGGGTGCCGAAGTCGTAGCTCTTGGTCCCGGGAATGGCCGGGGCACTGTCACCTACGTCACCGGCGACGACGGCGTAAGAATATTGAACGGGGCCATCCGGCTCGACGCCGAGCGGGCGCAGCACATCGGTGTACATCGCGCTGTCGCCAGAGAGCCAACCGTAGACCTTCTGGCCCGGGTTGTTCGTCGGGTGCCAAGTGGAGAAATCCCCCAGGCCCAGGTACTCGAATGCTTCGGCACGGTAGGACTCCTCCGCGGCGCGGATCGAGGCAATCATGCGAGGCGCTTCGGCCGTCTTCGCCGACAAGATGTACTTGCGGACGCCGAACGTCGCCAGGGTAGCCAGGATGCCGATGATGGTGACCACCGTCATCAGCTCGAGCAGCGTGAACCCCCGGTGGAGGCTCCGCCGTCGCTTGCTTTCGCCCAGGCGTCGAGTCGTCCGCATATGCCACCCGTCAAAGCAGGCTTCGTGCCAGGTCGCTCATCGTGTCCGTTCGGTGTTGCCAGGCTGCAATTCGGAGCCACACGGCATCGAAACGAGCCACTCGAGCGATCCGCGGGCGACGAATTTGGTCACGGGCGGCGCGCGGGGTGACAAATCGCGGCAGCCGAGGCCCCGCAGACCCGAGCGCTGCTGCACGAAACGACAATCGGGGCCCGCCCGAGTAGCAGGCGGACCCCGATGGTGGGAGTCGAGCGCACCTCGCGTGCGCGAGGACGCTACTCGCCGTCGTTGACGCTCAGCACTTCCCCGCTGATGCTGCCGGCCAGGTACGCCGAACGCGTGCCGTCCCAGTCGGTATCTCCGAACGCCTCGATGACGTACCAGTTGTCGGTGGCAACGGGCCAAGCGAAGCCCGGAAAGGACCCGCTGGAGGGTGCCGGGGGCTGTTGCCCGATGATGCCCGCCTTCGTGATGTACCCGAATTGCACGTTCCCGATGCTGGTGGGGCGGAGCTCCTGCCAGCGGGCGTTGTCGGGGTGCCCGTCTTCCGGAGTCAGCATGAAGGAGCCGATCTTGAACCGGTTGGCTTCCTCCAGCGGGCTACGAGGATACCAGTTGTTCTCCGTACTCACGTTCAAGTACATCATGTACTGGGCGCGCCAGCGCTCCTGCGCCGCGCGGATGCTCTGAACCATGCTCAGCGGCTCGACGCGCTTGGAAGCCGCCGAGTGCTTTCGCAGCGAAACGAACGCCAGGGTCGCCAAGATCCCGGCGATGGTGACGACGACCATCAGCTCCACGAGCGTGAACCCGCGGCGTGGAGCCGCTCCCCTTCCTCCGAAAGCGGGGCCAACGGCGCGACGATACGCTGAGCACTTCACTCTCGAAGTATTCGCCGCGCGAGCCGGCCTGGCAAGCCGGGCGCCAGGAGCTGTTTCTCTAAAGAAACGCCCACGCCCCTACCTGGTGAGAAATTGCCCACCGCTCACGCGGCGGAAAAGCCCGTGGCCTCTTCTTCACCGGCTCCGGGGACATCGAGCTGGTGCTTGTCCAGCCGATATCGCAGCGAACGAAAGCTGATCCCGAGCAGGCGCGCAGCGGCCTTGCGAACGCCGCCCGTGCGTTCGAGGGCTTCGAGCAGCAGCCGGCGCTCCACCTCTCCGATGACCTCGTCGAGGTTGCACCCCTCCTCGGGCAAGGTCAGCAGGCCGGGGCCCTCCGCGGAAGCCATACCGCTCACCTCCCGCGGCAAGTCCCCCAGACCGATGGAACGCGCTCCCGCCAGGGCCACTGCCCGCTCGACGATGTTCTCGAGCTCGCGCACGTTGCCGGGAAACGCGTAGCGCTCGAGAGCCCGGAGCGCGTCCGAAGTCAGCCCCCGCACGTCTTTGCCCATCTCTCGGGCGAACCGTTCCACGAAGCGCTCCGTGAGCAGGGTCACGTCCTCCCGACGCTCGCGCAGCGGGGGCAGCTCCACTCGAATCACGTTGAGGCGATAGTACAGATCCTGACGAAAGCTGCCCGCCGCGACCTCCGCCTCCACGTCGCGGTTGGTCGCTGCCAGCAGCCGCACGTCGACGGACACTTCCTGGGAAGATCCCACGGGCTTGACCTTTCGCTCCTGCAAGACGCGAAGTAGCTTCACCTGCAGCGGCAGGCTCAGCTCACCCACCTCGTCGAGCAGCACGGTTCCCCCGTCCGCCTCCCGAAAGATCCCCAGGTGCCGCCCCGTGGCCCCCGTGAAAGCGCCCTTCTCGTGGCCGAACAGCTCGCTTTCCATCAGCGCCTCGGGCAGCGCGCCACAGTTGACGACGAGGCAGGGTCGCTCGCGCCGGTCCGAGCTTTGATGAATCGCGCGCGCCACGCACTCCTTGCCCGTGCCGCTCTCCCCCGTGATCAGCACGGTGGTGCGCATCGGGGCGACGCGATGGAGCATGTCCATCACCGCGCGCATGGCGCGGCTCTTGCCGATGAGCCCCCCCGGCTCACGCCCGACCTGGGCCTTGAGCCGCGAGTTCTCGGCCATCAGCCAGTGCTTCTCCAAGGCCTTGCGAAGGATGGCCACCAAAGCCCCCGCATCAAAGGGCTTGGTGACGAAGTTGAACGCTCCCGCGCTCATGGCCGAGATCGCATTTTCCACCGAGTTGTGGGCCGTCAACAGCACGACCTCGGTCGCGAGCGACCTTCGCTTGGCCGCAGCCAAGACATCCAGCCCGGAGCCATCCGGCATGGTCAGGTCGGTCAGGATGACGGGAAAGGGGCGCGGGGACTGGGTGATGGCCTCGAGAGCAACGTTGTAGCCCGGGGCGCTGACGACGCGATATCCCTCTCGGCTGAGCAGAATCCCCAACATTTCCCGCAGCGCCGGCTCATCGTCGACGACGAGGATGTGAACTTCCGGAGGTACGACCGAGCCCATGTTCCTTCAAACTAACACCGGATGCCGAGCGGGGCTCGTACCCCGCCCGCGTCCGGGTGCACGGCGGGTGCCAGCGGGAGGCGCCCTGCTACACGAAAACCGCCGCTTGAGAAGGGGCGCCGGTTCCTCTACGATCTGAGTTAGATACGGCCGTGTCGAAAGATTCGCATACCCCGACCGGGACGACAGCGAGGCTGTCGCTCGCGCCGCCGCAAGGTGGTGGGTGTCGGTGTGCGCGCCGGGTCCGCGCGCGCGCCAGCGGCTCTGCAACGCTTCGAGCGAGGGGGGGTTGCACCGCGTCCGCCTCGGCGGCGCCGAACCCGGCGGGGTTGGTCGCGGCCCTGAATCGCGGGGGTTTGGGGCTCGCCCTGTGCAGCGCGGCCTGGTCGAGCTCGTGTGGGCCCCCCACCGAGCCGCCGACCACGACGCCCGACCCGCCCCCCGCCTGCGCCCCCTACTCCGACACGGGCGCCCAATCGATCGCCATCGCAGCGGGCAGTCGCCAGGTCAGCCCCGGCGTCCCACACACGGTCAGCGCGCAGGTCACCCCGGCCGACAGAACGCGGCCGGTGCGGTTCGCCCTCACCGACACGGATCGGGTCTTCCTCGAGAGCGCCCTCGTCGAAACGGACGCGGACGGCGTGGCGACCACCACGCTGTACGCCCAGGGCAACGCCTCGGACACCTTCGCGCTGCACGCGGCGGTCGACTGCCTTTGGGCCCGGGCGGCCAGCTTTCAAATCGTCGGGGCGCCGCGGGCCACCCTGTTCGTCACGCCGATCGCGCCCGTCTCGAGCCGTCGCGTGGTGGACACCTGGGTGGTCAGCGCCCATCCTGGCCTCAGCTGCTCGGACTTCGAGGGCAACCCCCCACCAGACGGAGATCCGAGGACGGAGGACGACAACCGCCCCGGTCGCCCCATCGAGCTGCGAGAGGTGCCCGCCGGCATCAACCTCGCCGTCACGGTTCGCGCAGAGCAGTTCGCCGGCGGATGCCGCAACGTGTTCGGGTTGAACGCCAACGTCGACGCCTACATGGATGTCGACATCGTCAACCGCCCCATGCAGCTTGCCGGCGCGACGCTCGAGCTCGCCTTCTCTCTCGACGAGGAGACCGCCTTCGACACCCTGTTCGACGAGCTGGTGTTCGAGAGCGCGGGCTCGCTCATCGAGGGGGTCACGGGCGGGCCGGAGGGCGCTTTGGATCTCGATGCGGTACTGGATGCCATGCAGAGCTCCAGCCAGGACGCCGCCGCCTTCGCGCAGGCCCGAACGGAACGCGACTGGCGATCCGCCGTGCTGGCGGACTCGCAAATGACGCTCGTGGGGGCCGGGCTGCGGGACCTCACTCGCCAGTGGATGCAGACGGGGCTTTCGCGTCTGACGAGCCCCGGGGCGCTCACGGCGCGCCTCACCGCGCCGGAGCTACCCGACGAGACGGCGGAACTGGAGTTGCTCAGCATGGACGAGCAGCTCCCCTCGCAGCTGGGATTCTCGGCGGAGTCACTGGCCTCCTTCGTCTCCGAGCCCAACGACTTTCTGCGCATCGGTCTTGCGATGCAGTGGGCCCCCGCGCCACTGTTGCAAGACTCCGCCGAGAGCGCGGCGTTGGCCCAGTTCCCAGAGGTGCAGTCCCTGCCCGAGGCGATGGCCAGCGCCTTCGGCTGTGGCCAGATGGCCAGCACACTGGTTGCCGCTTCGCCCGATCCCAACCAGGGCGAGGCCTTCCCCAGTTGCGATGTCGATTGCGCCGAGGGGCTTTGCAGAGACGCGATGGTCGTGCTGTGGCAGCGCGTCGCCGTCCACCCGCTCGAGAGTGTGCAGTGGAGCTTCACGGGCGCCGCCCAGGCCGACGTGGGCAGCGACGCTCAGCCTCTCGCACTGCGCGGCAGCTCGGTGAACGGCATCGTGCGAGGCGCGACGGAGCTCAGCATCCCGGGCACGTTCGAGGGCAGGGCAGCCGGCGATTGAAGGCGCGCCGAGCGACCCATCGCGGCGCGGCCGCGAGCCCTCGGCGCCGGCGCCCCCAAGCCTGGGCTCCGCGCATGCTTCCGGCCCCCTCGCGCTTCAACGGCCCATAGATCGCTGTTCTGCCGCGCGCTGCATCTTCCACAGCGGGCTGACGTGGCTATTGACGATCGAAAAGGCGGTGGTAACTGCCAGCGCATACGCCGTGCGGCGCAGCCACACGGAAGCCGCCGGGCCTCTGCCCCAGCGCCACAGGCCCCACCCGATGAAGACGCCCGAGGCCAGGCCGCCCAGGTGGGCCGCGTTGTTCACGCTACCGCCCATCAGCAGCGCCGCGAGCAGTGCGTACGCCACCGCGTTGATGGCCATCCGTTTCCAAGCCGGATCTTTCTCGGCCAGCCGCCAGCCGATGGCCAGACCGAGGAGACCGAAGATTCCGCCACTGATGCCCCCGGTGATGGACGCCTGGGCCCCGCCCCCTGCAAAGACCCAGCCCGCCTGCCACGCCGAGCTGACGACGAAGCCGCACACCCCCGACAGCAAGAACGCGATCAAGAGCCGAGCTCCCCCCAGCGAGCCCTCGACGTCGCGTCCGAGGAACACCAGGTACAGGCTGTTCATGCCCACGTGAAGTAGGTTGAAGTGAACGAACATCGCCGAGAGGTAGCGCAACGGCTCGGCGTCGAAGCTCGCCACCAGCGCGCCCCAGCGCAGAGCCTCGGAAAAACGCACGCGGTTGAGCCCGGCGCCCCCGGCCACCACCATCGCCACGTACACGATCACCGAAAGAGCGGCGAGGATCTTCGTGACCGGGTAGTCGGCGCCCAGCGCACCGCGGAAAAACGAAAGCGCCCGCGCCTCCGCCGCGGAGGGCAGCCGCCTTTCACAATGATAGCAGTGGGTGTCACCCGCGGAGTTGAGCTTTCGACAATAGGGGCAGAGCCGCGCAGAAGGGGGCATGTCAGGCTCCTTTATCACGCGGGGTAGGTGTCGAGTAAAGATCGACGGGTTCGAGGGCTGGCGCAGGTGCACCACTCTGCGACGTTCGGGCGAGTCGGGCGACCCGAGTTTGAGCGACGCTTGATTCGGTGTCAGATCCTCAAGAGCACGTTGCCTGCCGCGCATTCCCAGAAGCAGCCACCCGTCGTCGTGTACAAGACGGTCGCGGGCTCCGACGTAGAGCGGCTGGGGTTGAGCCCCGAGGAGGCGTTCGCCCTCTCGCGCGTGGACGAACTGAAAACGGCAGAGGCGATCGCCGCCTCCACGGGCCTGTCGGAAAAGCGCGTGCAAAAGTACCTGACGCGGCTCGAGCACCTCGGCGCGATCGAGGCCCAGGACGAGAGCCTGGCCCTCGACGCGAGCCTGAGCATCAGCCTCGACATCCAGCGCCGCATCCTCCAGATGAGCCTGAAGCTCGACCGGATGACCCATTTCGAGGTGCTGGGGCTGCACTCGAGTGCAGACCGCGCGGCCGTCAAGCGCGCGTATTTCTCGGAAATCGGCACGTTTCACCCGGACACGTACTTCAAAAAGAACCTCGGAGACTTCACCAAGCGCATGGAAAAGATCTTCCAGCGCATGACCGAAGCGCACGAGGTGCTCAGCAACGACTCGGCGCGCAAGCAGTACGAGGACTATCTCGTGGCGGTCGGCCGAACCGAGCCCCAATCGCAAAGGCAGGGCGCCCACTGCAGCGAGCTGGACGAGCTCGAGCGCCTGCTGCGGGAGGCCGAGAGCCAGAGCAGCCCGGCCAACAAAAGAGAATCGGGCGGACCGAAGGCAGCGCGGCCCGCGGGAAAGGGACCCCCAACGCTCCCGCGCCTTGCGGTGCCGCCCCCCCTGCCCCAGCCCCCGCGCGGGAACGTCAAGCCGGGTCGCCCAATTCGGCCCACGAGCCCAGCGCTGCGGCGCAAAGCGCTGGCGCGCAAGCTCGGGGCCGCCCCCCCGCCCCCGAAGCCCGCACCACCCGTGGAGCCTCCGAGGCGCGACTCCATGCAGCGCACCGCCGCCCTGAGACAGCTGCGCGAGCGATACGAGCATCGCAAGGGGGCGATCGAGGATCAGCGCATCCTGAAGTACATCACGGCGGCCGAGTACGCCCTGACCAATGGCAGCCCCGTCTCGGCTCTGAACGCGGTGCGAATCGCCCAGGGAGTGGGCGGCGGGAGCAGAGAGGTCGCAGCCCGCCTCGACGAGCTCGAGACGGACGCTTCCAAAGCGCTTTCAGAGACATACCTCGAGCGGGGCCGATACGAGGAGAGCAACGGTCGATACGAGGAGGCGGCGCGCTCCTTCGCGCGCTCTGCCAAGGGCCGACCCAGCTCCGACGTGCTCAAGAGTGCGGCCGAGTGCTACCTCAAGGCGGGCACCGAGCTGCGACGGGCCTGTGAGCTCGCCCGGGAGGCCGTTGGAATTGCTCCGGATCGGACCGATCTGCGCGTGACGCTGGCGAAGGTCTACGACGCCGCAGGTATGCAGACCAGCGCCATCAAGGAGCTGGAGCGGGCGCTGCAGCTATCACCCGATAGCAGCCAGGTACAGCAATGGCTAAAGCGCATCAAGCGCGGGGGCGTCTAGTAACGTATGGAAAGTGTGATCGGTATCGATCTGGGAACGACCAACTCCTGCGTGGCGGTCATGGACGGAAACACACCCACCGTGATTCCGAACCGGGGAGGCTACAAGACCACGCCGAGCATGGTCGCCGTGACCGAAGCCGGGAAACGCTTGGTTGGACACATCGCCAAACGCCAGGCGATCACCAATGCCGAAAACACTGTCTACGCTGCGAAGCGGCTCATTGGTCGCAAGTGGAACTCGCCGCAAATCAAGAACGCTCTGCTCACGTCGAGCTACAACATTGCCGAAGGGCCCCACGACGACGTGCGGATTCTTCTGCGAGACAAGAGCTACTCCGTGCCCGAAATCAGCTCGATGATTCTGCAGGAGATGAAGATCATCGCCGAGGACTACTTGGGTAGTCCCGTCAGCCAAGCGGTCGTCACCGTCCCGGCCTACTTCAACGACAATCAACGCCAAGCGACCAAGGACGCTGGCACCATCGCGGGCCTCGACGTCATCCGCATCATCAACGAGCCGACCGCCGCCGCCCTCGCCTACGGCCTCAGCAAAGACGACGACCGCGTCGTGGCCGTCTACGATCTGGGCGGGGGCACGTTCGACGTATCCATCTTGGAGCTGAGCTCGGCGGGCGTGTTCCGAGTCATCGCGACGACGGGAGACACCTTCCTCGGCGGAGAAGATTTCGATGCCCGCATCGTCGATTGGTTGGTGCACGGCTTCCAACAAGAGCACGACATCGATCTGCGCCAGGACCGCATGGCGCTGCAGCGCCTGCGGGACGCGGCAGAGAAGGCCAAGTGCGAGCTCTCGAGCGTGCGCGAGACGGACATCAACTTACCATTCATCATCTCCACGGGGCGAAACGAAGCCCTGCACCTGCAGCGCACCCTGACGCGCGAAACCCTCGAGGGTCTGACGGAGGATCTCATCGAGCGCACCGTGGAGATCTGCCGCGACGCTCTGAGTGACGCGCACCTCTCTCCAGCCAACCTGCAGGACGTGGTTCTGGTGGGCGGCATGACTCGGATGCCGGCGATCCAGCGGGCGGTAGCGGAGTACTTCGAACGCACCCCCAACAAGGGCGTTCACCCGGACGAGGTGGTCGCCCTCGGCGCGGCGATTCAGGGGAGCGCGCTGGTGGAAGATCGCCACGACATGATCCTGTTGGACGTGACGCCGCACGCCCTGGGGATCATGACTTTCGGCTCGCATTTCGAAGAGCTGATCCCGCAAAACACGACGGTGCCCACCAGCCGCACCAAGGTCTTCACGACCAGCAGAGACAACCAAACGGCAGTCAAGATCCTCGTGATGCAGGGGGAGAACACCGACGCCGAAGAGAATGAGCTACTCGGCGAGTTCATTCTGACGGGGCTGAGGCGCGCTCCGAAAGGCGAGGTCGAGATCGAGGTGACCTTCGAAATCAACACCGACGGGATCGTCAGCGTGTTCGCCAAGGATCTCGAGACGGGCCAAGCGCAGTCGATCCAGGTTACGGCGACCAGTGGCCTGACCCAGGACGAGGTCAGCGAGATGATGGAATCCGCCAAGGAGTACCTGGTGGAGCGCCGCTCCGACGAGGATTTCGAGGCCGCCAAGCAGGAAGCCGAAACGCTGATCGCCGAGATCGAACGGCTGTTCCCCGAAGTGGAAGGCGTGGTCGGGGCAAGCGACTTCGGGCAGGACGCCCTCGGCAAAGCTCGCACGGTCGTGGAAGATGCACGAAGCGCGATCGAACAGCGAGCCGCGGCGCGCATCCGCCAGCAGGTGGAGGGGCTAGCGCGCACTCAGAGGATGTTCAAGGGTGTCATAACCCGAGCCCACTGAGGCCGTGCAAGGGTACTTGGTCATGGCTCTCGAGAGGAGAAGGAACCCGCCGCGGTGAAGCGCTCCCCCGCACCAGAGGACGATCCCTCGACCGACATCGAATTCGATCTCGTCGACGACGATGATGACGATGACGATGACGAAAGGGAGATCTTCGCCCGCGACACGGCCATTCCCTCGTTGCCACCCGAGGAGTTGGCGGCCGAGGCGATGAAGTTTCTCGACGACGAAGAGCGTCCGCTCCGGCACGTCAAGAAATCCGCCGAATCTCTCGCCAAGCTCGCTGCCCAAGCGATCACGATCGAGCCCCCGCCGACTTCGGAGGACCTGGAGTTCGAGGACTTCGGCCACGCCATGGACGTGTTCGGTCAGGCGCTGCCCGAATCGGACGGCTTCGGCTGCGAGGCGCCCACGGGGCCCCCGGCGGAAACCCCCGCGCCGGACGCGCCGCCGAAGCCTCCCGGGCGCGCCAACAGGCCTGCCTTTCTGGCCGAAACGACTCGAAATCCAGCGGCCGCGGAGGTCGAGGTCCCCGCGCGCGAGGAACAGCACGGGCGCAGCTCTCTGCCGACACCACTCGATTTCGTCGACGCGCACGAAAGCCACGCCCTCTCGAACTCCCCCGTCGCAGGGCTACGAGCCCCCTCGCGGGAGGCCACCAACCCCCCGCCGGTCAGCCGCCGCGAGATGGAGGAGGCGTTCGCGCTCGGAGACTACACGCGGGCGCTCGAGATCGGTGAGTCCCTGCTCGAGCGCTCGCCCGACGACGCGGCTGCACGAAGGTGCGTCCAGGAGTGTCGCGACACGCTGACACAGATGCTCGCCGCTCGGATCGGACCCCTCGATCAGGTCGTGTCGGTCTCCGTTTCCAACGAGGAGCTGCAGTGGCTCTCGCTCGATCACCGCTCGGGGTTTCTGCTTTCGTTGGTGGACGGGCAATCCACCGTCGACGAGATCCTCGACATCAGCGGAATGCGGCGCCACGACGCGCTCAAGATCATCTTGGACCTCACGCAGCAGCGCGTCGTGCACCTTTCTTGAGCCCCGGGCCGCCCGGGCGGGTCGGCGCCCCGGGGAGGGCGCCGCGGCCGTGGCGCGCGGGCGATGCACGGCGGCGAGCCCCCAAAGCCCCCGGGCAGCAGGGGCCCGCAGCGGGGCCCGGCCCCCCGAGGGCCAAGCCACCGAGCGCGCGCCCTCAGCTCCGATGGCGGGGGATTTTCTGTGGCAAGGCGTTCTATTGTCCGGACCCATGTCGCGCCCCGCTCCTCCTCGCCGCAAGCGCGCCACGGCCCCGCGGCGGCTCGTCGTCGGCGTGCTTTCGAGCCTTGCGGCCCTCGCGGGCTGTCAACGCGGCGGCTACGATTTCGGGCTGGGCGCGCTGGCGGACGAGGCGCCGCCGCTGACGGCACCGCTTGCCGAGCCGCCCGAGCCGCGCGCTTCGTATCGGTTGCAGTGCCGGCTGGACGCCGAATCCCACACGATCCAGGGCAGCGGGACCATCGTCTGGGTGAACACCTCGACTCGGCCGGTGGGGGAGCTGTACTTCCACCTCTACCTCAATGCCTTCAAGAGCGCCGACACCCTGTTCTTACGCGAGGGCTCCGCGAACTCGCGAAGCGCCGGGCGCCGGGGCAGCTGGGGGCACGTCGAGATTCGCCAGCTGGAGCTCGCCGGCCCGACCGCACGCAACCTACTCCCCGAGCTGGCCAGGCACAGTCCGGGCGACGCGCTCGATGAAACGGATCTCCGGCTGCCGCTGCCAGAGCCGGTGGAGCCGGGTGACAGCCTGACGCTTCGACTGCGCTGGGAGTCGCAGCTGCCTTCGCTGTTGGAGCGAACGGGCTTCCGTCGAGATTTCCACTTTGCGGGCCAGTGGTACCCCAAGCTGGCCAAGCTGGAGCCGGACGGCAGCTGGGCCCACTTCGCCTTCCACCCCCTCGCCGAGTTCTACGCGGATTTTGCCGACTTGGATGTCTCGCTCGACGTTCCCGAGTCGATGGTGGTGGCAGCCACGGGGCAGGAGCTCTCGCGCCGCATCGAAGGCGGGCGCAAGCACCTGCGCTTCGCGGCCCGGGCCGTCCACGACTTCGCCTGGGCGGCCTGGCCGCACTTCCTCGAGCTCGTGGACGACAGCGAGAGCCCGCGGCTTCGGCTGCTGTATCCGCCCGGGCACGAGGGCAACGCCCGCGCCACGCGAGAGGCCCTGCGCGGCGCCTTGGCTCACTTTCGGGAACGCTACGGCCCCTACCCGCAGCCTACCCTCACGGTCGTGCACCCCCCTCGGTACGCCGCCGCCGCGGGGGGCATGGAGTATCCGACGCTGATCACCACCGGAGGCCCGTGGTACTCCGCGTACTTCTCCCAGGCGGTCGAAACGGTGGCCGTGCACGAGCTCGGACACCAGTGGTTCCAGGGGCTGCTGGCCAACGACGAAGCGCGCTGGCCGTTCCTCGACGAGGGGGTGGATTCTTTCGCCGAGGGCCTCGCGATGCAGCAACAGCGGGGCGCGGCATCCGCGGCCTCCATCCTCGGCTGGCCCCTCTCCGCAGAGGCCGTGCGGCGCTGGTTGCTCCTGCGGAGCGCCGATGTCCTTCCGATCGCATCGGCGGCCAAAGACTTCTCCAGCTTCGATGCGATTGGAGCCACCGTCTACGCGCGCACGGCGCTCTTGTTGCGCACGTTTCGCCGCGTATACGGTCGACGGCGGTTCGATGCCGCGCTGCGCCGCTACGCGCTTTCGCAGCGCTATGCCCACCCCGATCCGGAGGACTTCATCCAGGCGTTTTCGACCCTCGGCCCCCTCGCCGCCGAGAACCTGCGCGGCGCGCTGTTTCGGTCCGAGCGGGTCGACTACGCCATCGGCTCGCTCCGTGTACACGCCGCGCGGCCGGGCGGAGGCGCAGCGATCGAATACCAGAGTGAAATCCAGGTGGAAAACACGGGGAAGCTGAGGCTACCGGTGGACGTTGCCCTGTTCGACGCGAAAGGAAATCGCTACCTGCGCTCCTGGCCGGGCGACGCCCCCGAGGTGACTTTGCAGCACCGAGGCCCCTCCCCCATCGTGGCGGCCTGGGTCGACCCGGAGGCGAAGATTCTCGTGGACGACGACCTGCTGAACAACTCGCGCACCACGAGGTCGCACGCGGCCTCGCTGACGAGCACCGCGGCCGCCTTTCTGGAGCTGGCGTTGCTTGCGCTTGCGCCATGAGCTCGCGCGAGCGCCTCGCGGCGGCCTGCCTCTCCCTCGCGGCATATCGCTTTCTGTTCGGGCTCGCGATGGCGAGCGGATTGGTCACCGCGGCGCGTCGAAGCGGCCTCGAGAACTTCGCCGAGCCCCAGAAGCTATTGCTCTCGCCGGGGGGGCTACACTGGGCCGACCTCCTCGTCGCGCTGCCTCACCACGCCCCGCCGATGTCCCTCGGCCTCGCCGTGGCCACCCTGCTTCTCGCCCTCGGAGCCGTCCCCCGGTGGTGGCTCCTCGAGGCGCTGCAGCGTCGAACCGAACCCGCTCGGCCGGCGGGAGTCGCGATAGCTCGCGTGCTACAGGTGTGGCTGGCAGCGTGGGTGCTGCGGGCCGTCGTGCTGCTCTTCGCCGTGGCCGTCGGAGCGCTCGCCCGCGGCTGGGGGCACGACACCCCGGACGAGCGCGTCGCCGACTGGCTCACCTGGTTGCCCATCGCCGCCGGGCTCTCGACGCTCCCTCTGGTCGGCGCGCTCGAAGACGCCAGCAAGGCGCGCTGCGTCGCGGACGCCGCGCCCGCCGCGGACGCCTTCGTACTGGCCTTCGAGCAGCTCCGGCGCGGCTTTCTTTCGACGATCGGGCGCTACGTGCTCGCGCGCGCGACGATCACCTTCGCCGGTGCGCTCGTGGTCTCCCGGCCCGCGGCCCCCGCGGCCCTGCAGATCGCCACGCACCTGACGGCCTGCGGCGTCATCGCGGCCACCGAAGCGCTGTGGTATCGCTACTTGCTCGCGCGCCGGCACGCGGGCTCACCGCCCACGTCGAGCGGCCTCTGACCGAGCCCACCCGCCCGCAAGTGGGCCCTCGACTCCGAGCTGCCGCGACGCACCTCCGTGCGCGGGGCGAGCACTTGGTTCCAGGGCGTCGGCGAAGCCGCGGGGCCGCTCAGCCCGCGGCCTTCTCGTAGACGCGCAGGTACCTTCGCGCGGGCGATTCCCAGCTCGAGTCGACCCGAAGCAGGCGACGGGTCAACCGCGGCCACCAGGGCCCCACGCAGGCCGCGATGGCTCGCGCCACCGCTCCCTCGAGTGCCTCGGAGGTCGGCTCGTGGAAGAGAAAACCGGTGCCCGTCTCCAGATCGGCGTCGCAGTCGACGACCGCGTCGCCGACCGCTCCTCGGGCCAGAGCCACCGGCGCCGCCCCGTAGCGCTGCGCCTTGCGCACCAGGGTCGCGGCGATGTCGTAGCGAGCCGCCGAGATCACGATGTCTGCCGCGGCGAGCAACCTGCGCTCCAGCTTGTCGTCGACCTCTTCCACGAAGGCGAAGTTGTCACGCTTTTGCAGAGCCCGCGCCCCGAAGCTGCGAGCGATCGTCGACAGGCCCCGACCCGCCACCACCAGCGACGCGTCTTGCTTGACGATGGAGACCGACGCCTGCGCGACGAGGTCGAGCCCCCGCTCGCGCGTCAGCGGCCCCAGCGCGACGACGAGCGGGCGCGACACGTCGCTGTGCAGCTCCAGGCTACGCAGCAGATGCGTCTTGCAGATGCCCTTGTTGGCGGAATCTTCCGCGGTGTAGCGGCGCGGCAGGCTGGTGTCGGTCGTCGGGTTGTAGGTCGCGTAATCGAGCCCGGCGAGGATCCCGATGACCTCCTCTCCTCGTGCGGCCAAGCCTTCCGCGAGCGGCCCGCCGAGATCGGGGTTGGCCAGGTCGCGCGCGTACGCCGGCGAGGCCACCGTCACCGTGTCCGCGACCTGCAACCCCCCCTTGAGCACGTTGATGCGACCGCCGGCACGCACTCCTTCCTCGGTGTTGAGCGCGTCTTCGATGCCCAGCACCTCGACATCTTTCAGCGGGAAGACCCCCGCCCGTGAGGCGTCGTGAATGCTGAGGACCTTGGGCAGCGAGAGCTCCGTCTGGCTGAGCGCAATGCCCGCCAGCGCGCCTGGCCAATCGTGCAAATGCGCCACGTCGAAGCCTTGCCCCTGCTCGTCTCGCTGCACCGCGAGCGCCGCGGCGGCGTGGGCCAGGATCGAGAAACGCGCCGCATTGTCGGGGTAGTCTTTCTTGCCTTCCCCGAACACGCCGGGGCGCTGAAAGTGCTCGGGCGAATCGAACAAGACGATCTTCACCCCCGAGGCGAGCTGCCCATCGAAGACGGTGACCGATTGCCCCGAGGGCAGCGACAGCGGGGTCAACCGGCGAGCGACGAGCAGGCCGTGCTCCTGGAAGGCGTCGTAGCGGGGTAAGGCCACCGTCACGTCGTGCCCGAGCTGCACCAGGGCGCGGCTCAGAGCGGCTACCGATTCGCTTGCCTCGCTCGCACGCGCATACGGGGCGAACTCGGCCGCGACCATCAGAATTTCCATCGCTGCGCCTTATCACGAGCCGAGGCGTCTGTCCCCGGCAGCACCGTTCGACAGGCCAACGGACCAGGAGCCGAGCGGTTCGGCGGCACGGACCGGCGTTTTGTGACGTTTCGCCAGCAAATCGGGCTGCGGCGGCAATACGCTCCGGCCGCCATGGACTCGTTGATCGCAAAGGCCGCCATCCTCCAGGAGGCGCTTCCCTACATTCGTCGCTTCCACAACCGCACGGTCGTCGTCAAGTACGGGGGCCACGCGATGATTGACGCGAAGCTCCGGGAAAGCTTCGCCCGCGACGTATGCCTCTTGCGCTACGTGGGCATCCGCGTCGTCGTCGTCCACGGCGGGGGGCCTCAGATCAACGAGACGCTGACCCGACTCGGCATCGAATCGACGTTTTCCCAGGGGCTGCGCGTGACGGACGACGCCACGATGGCCGTCGTGGAAATGGTGCTGGCAGGCAGCGTCAACTCGGAGATCGTTGGGCTTCTGGGTGCCCAAGGCGGCCGTGCCATCGGCCTCTCGGGCCGCGACGACACGATGCTTCAAGCCGAGCGCCTCGGCAGCGTGGTTCCCCCGGGCGTGCCCGATGCCCAGCCCGTGGACTTGGGGCGCGTCGGCAAATTGACACGGGTCGACCCGGCGCTTCTCACGAACCTGGTCGAAAACGGCTTCATCCCCGTGATCGCTCCCATCGCCATCGACCCCGAAGGCAAGCCGCTCAACGTAAACGCCGACTCCGCCGCAGGCGACATCGCACGCGCCATGAAGGCGCAGAAGCTCGTTTTGATGACGGACGTCTTCGGCGTGAAAGGCGAGGACGGAGAAACGATCGAGGTGCTCGACGCAGCGCGCACGCGACGGCTGGTCGAGTCCGGTGTGATCGGCGGGGGAATGATCCCCAAGGTGGAGTGCGCGCTGCGAGCGGTCGACGGCGGGGTGCGCCAGGTCCACATCATCGACGGGCGCACGCGCCACGCGCTGTTGCTCGAGGTCTTCACCGATCGAGGCGTCGGCACGGAGATCCGTCCGAACGAGCAGAGCCCCTCGGTGTGAGCGCGCCGCGCTGGCTATCCGACATCGACGTACAACGGCCGAGCTCGGTCGCCAGGGACGCAGTCGTTCGGGTGCTGCGCGTGCCCCCCGAAAGCGCGGGCATGCGCGTGGATACGTTCTTGAGCCACACGCTGCGCAACACCAGCCGCACGCGAGCCAAGCTGATTGCCCAGAACAGCGCCTTCAGCCCGGAGGGGCGACGCCTCAAGGCCAGCGAGCGGCTCGCACCCGAGGCGCTGGTCGCCCTCTGGCGCGACCCCGTCGACGACCTGGATCCGGAGATCGAGCTGCCCATCTTGCACGAAGACGAGCACTTGTTGGTCATCGACAAGCCCCCCAACCTGACCGTTCACCCCACGGCGCGGCACTACCACGCGACCGTCACACGCATCCTGCGGCAGCAGAGGCCCTCGGAGAAGCTCAACCTGATTCATCGGCTGGACAAGGAAACCAGCGGGGTGCTGCTCCTGGCACGTACGCCCGAAGCCGACCGCGCCTTCAAGCGCGCCTTCGAGGGGATCGAGCTGCCTCCCGAGCACGCGGGGCTGTCGAACCGCAGGGGCATCGCCCCGCCGAGCGAACGACGAAGGCTAGTAGAAAAGGCCTATCTCGCGATCTGCTGGGGTCGTCCACCGGAAGGGACGATTCGCCGAGCCCTCGAGCCGGATCCCGAAAACCCCTTGCGCGTCAAGATGCGGATCGCGGCGCCGGGGTGCGGGCTCGCGGCGACGACCGTCGTACGCGTCCTCGACCAGTGCGATGGGTACAGCCTGGTGCACTGCGCTCTTCTCACCGGTCGCCAACATCAAATCCGGGTGCACCTTGCCTCGTTGGGAACCCCGGTGGTCGGCGACAAGCTGTACGGCCCGGATGATCGCTTGCTCGCCAAGGCCGCAGACGGCAAGCTCGAAGCCTCGGACCTTTTGCGGCTGGAGCACCCGAGGCACGCGCTGCACGCGTGCTCTTACCGGCTGAAGCACCCGCTGACGGGAAAAGCTCTCCACTTCATTGCACCTCTCTCGCCCGATCTCGTCACTTTCTGGCAAAGTGTGTCCGGTCGCCTGCCTTCCATGCGAAGGTGAGCCGATCGGCTGCACGGCGAAGGATGGCGTGGCGCGGGTTGAGACCGGCTCCGCAAAAGTTGTCCTGCACTGGGTGGCCGTGTCATCCGACGCGGGTGAGTTTGACGTTTCTGGCAACAATCGGGGAAACCCAACCATGAGCAGGAGGCTTTGACCGGTGAGCGAATCAGCAGACCCCAGACCGCAAAGCGAAGCCGAGCAGAACGCAGGGCCACGCCTGCAATCCGCCGCCTACGCGAGCGGCGTTGCCGCGCAAAAAAACGCGGAAACCGCCCCGGCCCCCGCCAAGCGTGACGCGAAACCCTCCCACTACAAGGTGATCTGCATCTCCATGTACACCGAGGATCTCAAGCGGCTCGATGCCATGGTGGAATCTCTCAAGGCCAGGGGCCTGACGAAGGCCAATCGCAGCGCGCTGATCCGCTATGCCCTGGGCGAGGTAGACCTGGACCGGGTTCCCAAGGGGCTGTAATACAGGGCTGTAGTACAGGGCTGTAATACAGGGCTGTAATACAGAGCCGTAGTACACCGCCGGCTGCAGTACGGGGAGGGCGTTCGTCCCCGCGGCCACCGTCCCCCTAGCCAATGTCCTCGCGGCCAACCAATCGATGGCAAGGTCGCCTCCGCGCGATCCCCGAGGGGTCGCTCCGGGAAAACCCCCGAGGGTGGGCGGAAGGCCTGGAAATCTCCGTCGCCGCCGTCGAGCTCGTGGCCCGCTGCGAAGTCATCGATCTGCACGTCGATAGCTTCATCTGGCGCCGCCTGTGGGGATACGATCCCCGTCGGGAGCACGGTCCGGGGCCGCTTCCCGGCTTCTGTTTCCATCAGGTGGACATCCCCCGCCTGTTTCGCGCGGGGTTCTCCGGAGCCACCTGGGTCATCACCACCAACCCCCTGCGGTCCGCCCAGGGCCGCACGAAAACGCTTCTGAGGAACTTGTCGACGCTCCGGGGTCTGCTCGACGGCGACCCTCGCGTGGCAGTGGTGAGAAATTTGGGGGAGTACCGCGCGGCTCGAGCCGCCGGACTGCACGCCGCGTTCCTGGGGGTCCAGGGGGGCAACGCGCTCGACGCGGCGCTGCCGCTCTCGGGGGAGCTGGCCCAGGGCTGGCTCACCCGGGTCACCCTCCTGCACCTCACCAGCTCCCGGCTGGGCAAGACCAGCACTCCGACGCTGTCGGGCTTTGGCCCCGGCCTCTCTGCGGCGGGCTGCGAGCTCGTGGAAGCTCTCAACGCCGCCCGCATATTCGTGGACTTGGCGCACATCGATCCCTCGGGATTCGCCGCGGCGGCCGGGGTCCACGACCGCAGCCTGCCGCTGGTCGTGACTCACACGGGCGTGCGCGGAGTGCACCCGCATTGGCGGAATCTCAGCGATGAGCAGCTCCGCGTGGTGGCCTCCTTCGGTGGCACGGTGGGAATCATGTTCCACTCTCAGTACCTCGGCGACCCGATGTTCGGCGGGCGTGCCGCGACCGTGTTCGAGCACCTGCGCCACACCGTGAGCGCAATCGGGGATGAGCACGTGTCGCTGGGCAGCGACTGGGACGGCGCAATCGTAACGCCGCGCGACATGCCCACCTGCCTGGAGTTTCCGCGACTCGTGCAGCTGATGCTGGAAGCCGGCTGGTCCGCAGAACGGATCGAGCGCATCCTCGCCGGCAACTTCCTGCGCTGCCTCGGGGCCCTGCGGGGAGCGGCCGCGTAGAGGGCGACGAAACGAGCGCTGCGCCGGGGGCCCCTCTGCCCCCCCCCCGGGCAAACGCCCGCCACAACGAGTCGAGCGCGCGCGTTTCGGGGTGCCTGCGCGGCGCGTGCGCGCCATTCGACGCGCCGAGCTCGGGGGCTGGTCGCGGCCATCGACCAGATTGCCGCTCGAGCCAACCACGAGACGCCCGGCACGCGTCCCCGCCAATCCCGGCCGCAGCCCGGCCGTCGTTGCGAAGGCCGCAACGACGGGGGCGCCGCCTCCGGGAGCTCGCGGGGGCGGCCTCGCGATGGGCGGAGTGGCCGCGGAGGCTCGGCGCCGCGCCGGTCGGCTCGAGCCCTCGGCGGCGGGTGTCCCAAGAGCGCGAGCGGGTCGGGGTCGGAGGATCGAGCCCGCGCGCCTGGCGACACCCGACGGCGCTGGCGCGCCCATGCGCCACGGGTGGGGCACTCCGGCACGGGCCCGCGCCTGCCGGCCGTCGGGATCGTGTCAGAGTAGGCCTGGCCGACAAGGTCCCGTTCTCGTGGCGATCGCGCGCGGCGCCCCTTTGCCTACCAGTAGGGAATCTGTCAACATTTGCGCGACTGCCCGATCGGTGGGCGTCCTGGAAGTGGGCAGCTGAACTGCTCGTGCAACCCCGAAGGCGTTCTCTTCGGCTCAGATATTGCTATGCAACTGTTTGTATCCGCAGTAGATATGCTGGCTATACGTATCGAGGTTGCGCGGACGATTCGGCCGGGGTGACCCGGGCTGCCAGCATCACGACCGAGGCGGTGGAAGTATGGCAAAGCGCGAAGGACACGACGCCCTCGAGGGGCGCGAGGTGATCAGCATCGGGCCGATCTCCGCTACCACATTGGAACACGCGCTCGATCACGGGACGGGCGGCCGTCAAGGTGGGCTGGGGAGCGGCGCCATGGGAGCTCTCGGCTGCTACACGCCCACACCGCCTCCGCTGATGGAGAACTCGGAGCTCACCTTCGAGCCCCCCGCGGTTTGGGCCGGCAAGCTTCACTGGAAGCGCGGCACCGAGGTATCCGAAGAGTTTCGCGCCTACGCCGAGCGCGTCGCGCGCGGGGAAGATCTGCCCCCTTTCCGAGGCCCGCTGCTCGCCGATGGGCGGGAAGAGCCCCCGTGGGGTCGCCGCATCGGGGAGGCCCGCAAGCCGCGGCGCCGCGTGCTGTGGATCGCGCCGCTCGGGCTCGCCTTTGGTGCCCTCACTGCCTGGCTGCTGTTGGGGAACCTCGACAGGGCGCCCCAACAGTCATCCATCGAAGACCTCCTCGAGGCGCGGGACGCGCAGCTCGGCCCGGGCGAGGCGCCGGCTCCGCGTCGCGCGCCCGAGGCAGCTGCCTCCGTGCAGTCTGCCTCCATCACTTCGTCCGGTGCCCTGGCGTCCGGTGCCCTGGCGTCCGGTGCCCGGGCGTCCAGGCCCGTGACGTCCAGTCCCCTCGAAGCCCGCGGCTCTCGACCCGCGCCGAAGCGGCCATCGGCGGCTCCGGTCCCGCCGATGGCCATACTCGAAGCGCCGCGCGCGGAGCCCGAACAGGCGAAGCCGCCGGTGGCTGCGAAGGTCAGCCGGAGTGGGAGCCCCTCCGCGCCGCCCGCTCCCGCTCCGAAACCGACCGCGGCTCCGAAGAAGGCGGCCGCGCCCGCCCCGGCCGCTGCCCGCCGCGCCGCGCCGACCCCCGCTCAGACCCCGCGTCAGGCCGACACGCCGCCCCCGGAGCGCCCGCCCGTCACCGCCCAAGCGAGCGAAAAGGGCGTACTTCCTGCCGCCGAGCCGAAGGAAGTCAAAAAGGTGCCCGCGGTCCAGTCCACGACTAGTCTGCTCATCGAAGACCCATCATTTTGAGCTCCCCGGCGTTGGGCCCCCCGGCTCTCTCAGCGCGCGGCGGGGCTCGGGAAGTTCGTTCGCGTGAATCTGCCCTACGTTTCGCGGTGGCCGCGCGTCGCCTGTGGCGCGGCGCTGAGTCTGAGCATTGCCACGGCCGCCTCCCCTGCGCGGGCGCAGTCCAGCACTGACGCCGTGATCGCCGACCCGGCGCGCGTCGAGCAGGCGCGCGCTTTCTGGAAAGACGGTGTCTCCGCGTTCCAGAGCGGGGACTACGAGATGGCGCGGCGAGCCTTCGAGCAGTGCTACTTGCTCATGCCGAAGAGTGACGTCCTGCTCAACCTGAGCATCTCGGAAGTCGAAAGCGGGCACTACGTTCCTGCCGCGCGGCACCTGCACACGTTGCTCTCGACGGGTCGGATTGGCTCGAACCAGACACGCGCCGGGCTAGAGGCCTTGCTCACGCGAGCGGAAGCCGAGGTTGCCCGGCTGGACATCTCCCTCGGCAAATCCGATGGCCGCCTGTGGGTAGACGGCGAGCCCCTCGGCCCAGTAGACGGCACCACGCGCTGGTACGTCTCGCCCGGCGAGCACGCGATCGAAGCGAGAACGTCGGACGGCCGCGGCGCGTCCCGAGTCGTGGTGGTCGCCAAGGGGCAGACGCTCGAGGTGCAGCTGGAGCCCACGGCCGCCGGCCTGCCACCCGCGCCGATTCCGTCGCCCTCCCCGCCCCGCACGGAGCCCGCGCCCGCCGTCGAGCGCCCCGTCCAGGCGCCGGCAGCGCCGGCGCGGGTCGAGCCCGGGGCGGCCGCGGGCACCGACCTCGCCGTGCTGTTGGGAGCAACGGTGAGCGCGCTCTCTCTCGGTGGCGGCATCCTGTTCACCGTGGCCGCCAACCACCACGGAGCGGATGCCGACGGCTTGCGCCGACAACTGGGACCTTCCGGCAATGATGCCTGCGCTCCGGACAAAGCGCCGGTGCTGCAGTGTGAGGATCTCAGAAGCCAGCTGCGAGCAGAGGAGGACGATCGATTCCGCGCCAACGCGGCCTTCGTCGTTTCCGGCTTGGCCGGTGCCGCGACGTTGACCTACGCTCTGCTCGTCGCAGGGAGCGAGGAGCAGTCCAAGGTGGCCAGCGCCAGCCCCGTGCTTTCGATTTCCGAAGGGGGCCTCAGCCTTGGCGTCGCAGGGCACTTCTGAGTCGAAAGAAAAGAGAGGAGCGGGCTTCGGCAGCTTTCCCTCGAAGAGGATGAGAGGATTTTCTTGACCCCCACCGCCCCCCCCCCGCCCCGCTACCTCGGCCTCGTCGCGCTCTACGCAGCGTGGAGCGTCGCCCTGTGGAGTTGCGTCGACAAGCTCAGTGACGACTGCCGGCTGACGCTGAGCTGCCCCTCGAGCACTCGGGCCCTCGACGCAGGGCTCGGGCCTCGAGACGCCGCCGTGGATGCTTCGGGCGACGGCGGCGCGGCCGAAAGGCAGGTGGATTGCCGCGTGGAAGGCTGCGACCCCGCCGACCGGCTCTGTCACCCCGAGTCGCACCAATGCGTCGAGTGTTACGAGACCAGCCACTGCGAAGGCGACCAGCCCGCCTGCAACCTGGACTCGGGGCGCTGCGTGGAGTGCACCGCAGACGCGGACTGCCAGGACGTGGCCCTGCCCGCCTGCCGGGCTCAATCCAACACCTGCGTGGAGTGCCAGAGCGACGCACAGTGCGGCAGATCGGAAGTCTGCAACGCCAGCGCCGGCCTGTGCACCTCCCGCTGCCTCACGCCCGGCGGCTGCCCCCAAGCGGGCTCCTACTGCGATGTCGACCGCGAGCTGTGCGTCGCCTGCCTCGAGGACGCGCACTGCGACGAGCCCGACGCCCCCCAGTGCGATACGCGGACGGGCCAGTGCGTGCAGTGCGTGAACGACACACCGTGCGGGGGCGAGGCGCCCGCCTGCGAGACGCAAAGCCACCGCTGCGTAGCCTGCACGGCAACCAGCGGAACCTGCACGTCGCCCGGCGCCCTCGCCTGCAGCGAGCAGAACACCTGCGTCGAGTGTGCATCGAACGCGGACTGCACGACGCGCGAAAATGCCCGCTGCGACCTTTCGCAGAATCGCTGCGCCCCGTGTGCGGGGGACTCCGCCTGCCCCCTGGACGCGCCCAACTGCCGCATGGGGGATCACCTCTGCGTGGTCTGCGTGAGCAACGAGCAGTGCGGAGGCGACACTCCCTTCTGCCGCGAGCTACCGAGCTCGGGCGAGTGCGTGGCCTGCCTGGAAAGCGACGACTGCACCGCGGCCGACCGAGCCTACTGCAACGCGGACAACGAGTGCAGCCCCTGCACGCAAGACGACGACTGCGCCAGCGTGTCGGGCGGGCGTTCGCGCTGCCGGCTCAGCGATCAGTCATGCGTACAGTGCCGAATCGACGGCCACTGCCTCGACCCCAAGGCCGCGCGCTGCGATGACGGATCCTGCGCCGCTTGTCAGGGCCCCGCGGACTGTTCACACCTGCCCGATAGACAGGCCTGCGACACGGAGGCGGGCGAGTGCGTCGAGTGCGTCGCCGACGCAGATTGCGCGGGCAACCCGAGCGGGTCGGTGTGCGATCCGAGCGCTCGCCAGTGCGTACAGTGCCTGGAAAACGCCGATTGCACCGACCCCGGCGCCTCTCGCTGCAACACCGGGCAGCACGTGTGCGTGGCCTGCCAGGATCAGGCCTCCAGCTCGGACTGCGCCCACCTGGGCGCGACGCCCATCTGCAGCACGGATCCAGAGGCCAGCGACGGGTCGACGAAGTGCGTGCAGTGCACCAGCGCGCAGAGCGCGCTGTGCGGCGGCAACGTGTGCGACACCCTCGCCAAGGTCTGCTCGACCGAACCCGCGGGGAGCGCGGGGGACTGCGACGCGTGCGTGGCGGACGCCCAATGCGAGGAAGGGCTGACGTGTGCCCCCGACCTCTTCAACGGCGCTCCCCAGGGGTTTCGCTGCTTCCCCCGCAACACCGGCGGAGGCTGCCTGGTCGCGCCGTTCGGGAGCGCGCAGCAGGCCACCAACATCGACGGCGCGGCGGCCGCGATTTGTGGGCACTTTGCCGGCACGACCTGTGCTGCGCTGCAGAAGCTGGCCGATCCGTGTGACGAGGACGCCGACTGCAGCACCGATGGCCTCACCGACGGGGCCTGCATCAACGCCGTGGCGTGCAGCGTCCCCTGCCTCAACGCGTTCCACTGCGGCGTGGACTTGGCGTGCGACGACGCCACGGGGGACCCGCGGGTGCTCTGTCGGCCAGACTGAGGTCGGCCAGACTGAGGTCGGCCGAGTCGAGCTCGGGCGGGTCGAGCTCGGGGCGAGGGTTGGGCGGAAAGCGGCGACGCAGCCCGGACTCACTCGCCGTCGGCCAGCTCCCGCAGCCACTGCGCGATGGGCGGAACGCTGCGACCGACCACGAGCTCCACGACCCGCGCCTGCAGATACTCCGCGGCCTCCTCCTTCTCTTTCAGGAAGAGCGAGTCGGCCTGAGAGCGCACCGCTCCGAGAGCGCCGACGATCTCGGCGGAAAGCCCGCATTCGCACAGCCCGAGTGGATCGGCGAGGCGCGTCGGATCCTCGGGGTAAGCGTATGGGCGAAGCCCGCCCCACAACCCGGCGGGGTCTGGCGTGAGGAAAACCCCCGCATCGGGATCGTAGTGGCGAAACCGACTCTGATGCAGCCCCGTCTCGGGCTCCTCGCGCTGCCCCAAAAATCGGTGCGGCTGCAACCAAGCAGGGCCGGAAGAAGCGGTGCACCGCCCGTGGAGGTCGAGCCAGGTGGCGCCGCGCAGACCCCCCCCCGCCTCGACGAGGATCGCGCCGCCGCCGAACGGCTGCGCAAGGTGCGCGAGCCACTGCCCCCCCGCGTGCCGAGCGAGCGGGGCAAAGGGCTGATCCGGATCGTAGATCCAGGTGACGAGCTCGTCCGGCTCGTCGCCGACCTCGCCGAGGGGACCACAAAACGGGCGATTTTCCGTCTCCGCCCGCCTTCGAGCCGCGTCGATCTCGCCCTCTCGCGGCGGGACGCCTTCCGTCCACTCGTGCAGGGGCACATCCTGCCACCACACGGTGCGGCGAGCTCGGGCACCGCACGTGCGCGAGACGCAGCGCCCCAGCGCGTCGTACCGATACCGAATCGGCTCGCCACTGGGCGGGCATAGCTCCACGAGCTGCCCCGCATCGTCGTAGCCATACCGCCACCGCTCGCCGCCCTCGCGGCGCGCTCCGACGCGACGGCCCAGCCGATCGTACTCGTAGCGCACGAGTCCGCGCGGGGTCCGAGCCCAGAGCAACCGCCCGCCGGGACCGTAGCCGCGATCCGAGCGGGCGTCGGTGGCAAACGCATTGCCGACCGGGTCGACCGCTCGCACCGCCCGCTCGCCGCCGCACTCGACGGCTTCGAGCTCTCCCGCCGGGCCCCGCTGGTAGCGCCGATCGCTCTGGGCCCCCAGAAAGCGCGCTCGCTGCAAACACCCGAGCCCGTCGAAGTCGAAGCGCGCCTCCCAGGGTCGCCCCCCCCGCGCAGCGAGAAGCTGTCGATGCAGTCGCCCCGCCTCGTCGTAGGCGCTGCGCAGCGAAACCTGCCCCGGCAACCGGCGCAACAGCTCGCGCCCTCCGGCGTCGAGGCGCTGAAGCAGCGAGAAGCTCGACCGGGGGACGGCCGCGAAGCCGCCGCTCTGCCGCGCCCCGCTCGGCACCGCACGAGCGCGGGGCGGAGGAGGGCCCCCGCCGCCCAGAGGCCCCGGCGCCTGGATCGCGCTCTGCTTTCCCGCCGGGGGCGCCGACTCGTCCGAGTCGAGCGCCGGGACCAGACGCGGCATCGAGGCCTCGAGGCGCCGCTCGCCGTCGCGGCGCTCGAAGCGCTGCTCCAGACCCCGGGACGAGCGCAACGCGACCAGCCGCCCTCGCGAATCGAGCTCGGCCGACCAGGCCCCCGCGGGCGTTTCCTCACCGACCAGCCGCCCCTGCCCATCCCGACTCAACGAAACCTTGCCCCAGGCGTTCTCCGCCTCGACCAGGCACCCGCGGCGATCGCGAACGAAGCGCGCCCAGGTTCCGTCGCCATACTCCACCCGCGCGAGCCGACCGTGCTCATCGTAGGCGCGCCGCTCGTGCACGGATTCGCCGCGGATCTCCTCTGCGACGCGCCCGGCCGCGTCGCGCCGCACGCGCCGCTCGACTCCCGAAAAACCGACCTCGCGCCACGGCAACCCCCGGGCGTCGCGCTCGATCCGGTGCCGTCGACCGAGCTCGTCCGTCACGCAGCTCAGGCGCAGCTCCGAATCGTAGCGCAGCCGCAACTGGCCCCGCCCGGACTCCGCCTCGGTGAGCAAGCCGAGCGGGCCATAGCGGTAGCGTTGCCAGGCAGCGCCCTGCCGAACCTCGACCAGGTTGCCCGAGGCGTCGTAGCTCAAGTGCACGGCCAACGTCCCGGGTGGGCGGATCTCCACGACGCGCCCGAGCGGATCGCGCCGGCAGCGGCACACGCCCGCTCCGGGAAGCCGAAGGGCGAGCACTCGGCCGAACGAATCGCGCTCCGCCACGCGTGTTGCTCCGGACGGGTCGCTTGCCCAATCCGCGCCCGGGGCCGCGGCGGGCTCGAGGGGGACGGCGACGCCCGTCGCGTCGACGTGACGCAAGGGCGCGCCGCTGTCGGGATCGTACTCGAAGCGCTGGCGCCCCCCGAGCGGGTCGACGAGCGCGACGACCTGAAGATGTCGATTGAGCTCGTAGACCCACGCGTGATCGAGCGAATCGACCACCACCGTGCGACCGGGTGCGTAGTGGATCTGCCGGTCGAGCGCGCCGCCATCTCCCCACGTGCGAACGCAGCGCGCGCTGGAGTCCACCCCGTCGTAGCGGAAGTAGAAACGGTGACCTCGTGGGTCTCGCTCGACGACCAGCAAATGCCCGACGTACTCGTACCCGTGCGACTGCCCAAGCGCGTCCTCGACTCCCGCCAGATCCCCGTCGCCCGAATGACGCAGCACCACCAGCGGTTGCGCCGCCCCCCGCCCGTCACTCAGCGAAACGCGAGAGAGCAGCCCCCCCTCGCCGTAGTGAAATCGCACAGCCCGCCCGCCGGCGTCCGTCACCTCGCGCAAGCGCCCCCGCTCGTCGTAGCCCAGCCGCTGCTCGCGCCCACGCGGCGAAACGATGCGCACGAGGCGGGCCCGGTGGGCCTGGCCCGGCACCCGCTCGAAGTGGCGCTCGCCGCCGCGGGCGTCGATCACCACGGCGCCCCCCGGACTCGGCACCAGTTTCGAGCCTTCGACTGGATGTGCGAGCTCCCCGGCATCCCACGACGCGCCGAGCTCGCAGGGAAACTCGATCTCACGACCGTCCTCGCCGCGAAACACGAAGGCATGCGGCTCCCGAGCGACCTGTTGCTCGTAGGGGTGGCTCCAGCCGTAGCCGAGCGCCCCGCGACGGTGGCTCCAGCTGCTGTCGTATCGACGCGCGAACCCCACCGCGCCCTCGACGGGCAGCTCCAGGTCGCAGTGGCGCGTGACGAGCCGGCCCGTGGCCACGTCCACCGGGTGCCCCGTGAAGAAGGCGGCGGCGTCTGGATAGCGAGAGCGAACGCGATCGAGTGCCGCGGCCGCCCACCGCTCGAGCCCCTGCGGGACCTGCCCAGCCTTCTCCCGCAGACGGGCGAGCAGCGGCTCGACCGTCTCGCTCGCCGCTCCCCGGGCGGCGCTGCCCGCGGCGCCCGCCGCAGCGCTCTGGGCCCGACGCGCGAGGTTGTCCGCGACCAGCGCCGCGGGGTCGAGCGCCGCCGGCCGCGGAATCGTCACGACGGCCGGCCCCGCGCTGATGGGCACGACGCACGAGCTCGGTTGCCGCGGCTCACCGCAGCTGAAAGCCAAGTCGCCCCCGCGTACGGCGAGCGCCCCTCCGAAAGCCACGTCCCGGGCGCCGAAGTACAGCCAGGCGTCTCCGCTGGCTGGCGTGACGAACGGCCCGGGAGGGCAGTGGACTCCGCAGACCCGGGTGCCACAAGTCGTCGCGGGAACGCCGCCGAGCAGCACGAGGCCGCCCGAGCACAGCTCGTTCGAGATCAGGCTCGCGGCCACGCCCAACAGGTCGAGCACCACGCCCACGTAGGCACACAGAAACGGCGTCGGCCCCGTGGGACCGACCAGGATGTGGCGATCCACGCCCATCACGAGATCGAGCTGGCGGGAGGCGAGGCTCACGAGTCGGCTCGCCCGGGCGGCGCCGCCCCACGCCGGGTTGCCGCGGCGCGCTCCGCCTCCATCCAGCGCTGCATTCGGACGGCCAACGCGCCGTGCCCTTCCGTGCGGCACGCCTCGAGGAGCTCTTGCCCCGGGCGCGCGCCGAGGCGAGGAGCCGAGAGCTCGAGCCGATAGGCGGCGCGCAACTGTTGCTCGGCTTCCTCACGCCGACCCTGCCGAGCGAGCGCGAACGCCAACAAGCGATGGCAGGCGAGCGCGCGGTTCGGATCGGGCAGCTGCTCGGCCACACGAAGTGCCTCTGCATACTGGTCGAGAGCCTGCGGCGCGAGGCCGGCGCAACCGAGCCGGTCGGCGAGCGCCACCCGGGCCTGCACCTCCAGGGCGGGCTGCCGCGCCGCTCGGCACCGGTGCGCGCAGCGCGCCAGGTGCTCGAGCGCCTCTCGTTCGAGGCCCATGAGCGCCAGATAGGTCGCGCCCTGCAGCTCCAGCATCAGGCGCAGCTCGGGGCTCTCGGCGGCCTGCGCCAAGGCCATCGCACGCCGGTGACTGCCGAGGGCCCGCTCGTAGTCCTGTGCCCGGGCCGCCTCGGTCGCGTCGAGCAGTGCCCCGAACAGGGCCTTGAGGGCCGCCGCCGGACTCGCCCCGGGCGCTGGCCGGGCCGCCCCGGCGCGGCCGTGCGGGAACGCGGGCCCGCCCGCGGCGGACCCGGCGGCGCGCTCGGCAGCGTGGACCGCCGCGGACTCGGCACGGGGCTGGACGCCGGGCCCCGCCCCACGCGAGCCCTCGCCCTCCTCCATGCATCGGTGCAGGCGCCGCAGGTGACCGAGCAGCGCGCCGTCGCCGAGGTGTGCATCGAAGGCTCGCCAGCCCGGCGCGGCGGGCTGCGGCGCCCTCCTCCCCACGTGCAGGCCGATCCACCCCAAGCCGGTCGCCGCGGCCGACGGGCACACCGCGCGCAGCACCGCCTCGCCGTCCGCCTCGTGAGCGCCCCCGCGGGCCGAGACCGCGCGAGGCGTGAGCACCACGACGGGGCGCCGCCCCGCCCGGCGCAAGCGAGCGCCCACGAGCCCCGCGTGACGGAGCCACTGATGATGGCGAGCCGCGGGCGGGGCGCCCTCGGGCAGCGGGGCGATCGCCGCCTCCTCGGACCCGCAGGCGTCGCGCGTGCTCACCGGGTCGCCCCCGTCGCCCGGCTCGGCCTCACACGTCGACGCCGCGCCGCGGTAGGCGGCCGCCAATTCCCGATGGGACGCCGCGCCCGGGCCCCGCGCGGGATCCCAGTCCACCGGCACCCACAGCAGCGCCACGCGCGGGCGCGTGCAGGCCACCTGCGCCGTCCGCTGCGCCACGAGCGGCAACAAGTCTGCGGAGGTCGCAATCGAAAGCACTGCCCCGGGGGCAGAGCCGAATACTCGAAGAACCTCCTGGGCCACCCCATCGAGCAGCGAAAACACCTGCCTCATCCCGCCGAGCTCCCGGGTGCGCTCGGCGGGGCGATGCCGAGGCCCCGAGCGCCCAGGGCGCCCGCCCGGGCCCATGCGCGGCCGTGCATTCGTTCGGCTTGCCTCTTCATCGAGCTCACCTCCCCGCGACTCGTGCCCCGTCCGACAAGTCGAATCACTGATTGTCGGTCGCCGCGGGAAGAGTGGCGTCTTGCCTCGAGCGGCGGACGGGGCACGTCGGCGCCGAAGGCGCCGCGGAGAAAAAGGGGTGCCGTGTCCAAGACGAGCCCCCAGCGCAAACCAGCGCGGGCCGCCACAGGCGGACCGGCCCGCGGTGGTTTGTGATTGCGACTCAGCGGACACAGCACTAGCCGATCCGAATCAGGGCCGCGCTGATTGTGGCCTGCCCGCCGCCGGCCAAGTCGAGCCGGCGCGCCTCCGCGACGAAGCCTCGGCGGCCGAGGCTGGCCTGGCAGCTCTGGCCCTGAGAACAGAGAAAGATTTCCTCTTCGGAGAGCAAGTCCAAGCGCTCGGCCCCCCGCAGCGCGGCCCCCGCGACGCCGAGGTCGAGCCGCGCCGCACCGCTCCCCGAGCACAGCTCGGCGTTCGCAGAGAGCTCGAGCGTGGCCTGCCCCTTGCCCGCCATCCGCGCGCTGTCCGCCAGGCGAAGCGAGGCTTCGCCCGCGGCGGCTGCCAGCAGCTCGGCGCCGAGCCGCAGCCTCGCTCCCCCGCGCGCTTGCACGCTGAGCCCTTCCGCGTCGAGCACGAGCGTCGAGCCGCCCGCCTCCAGGCGCACCTCTCGCCTCCCGCGCACCGCCACGCGCTCCGCGTCCACCTCGTACTCTCGAGCCACGAACAGGGCGGCTCCCCCCTCGCGGACGATCTTGTCCTCGCGCGCGGCAACCTCCGTCGTCCGCTCGCCCGCCACGACGAGCCGATCGTTTCCGCCGAGCTGCGCGACCCGGTCGCGTTTTGCCGCGACGCCCAGATCTCGCTCGGAGCGCAGGCTGACCAGCTCGTAGCCCAACCGATCCTCGAACGATAGCTCGCTGAAGTTGCTGCGCGTGCCCCCCGGGCTGCTGCGAGTCCGCAGACCCGTCTTCGTGGGGCTCTCGTCCGCTGCCCACGGCGGCGGGTTCTTGCCGTTGTAGAGATGCCCGACCACGACCGGCCTCTCGGGATCCCCCTCCTCGAACTCTACCACCACCTCGTGGCCCACACGCGGCGTGGAGACTGCGCCGAGATGCTCGCCGGCCGCCCACTGCGCCACGCGGACCCACGGCGAGGACCGCTCCGGATCTCCCTGACTGCGCAGATCCCAATGAAAGCGCAGCTTGACGCGCCCGAGCGGGTCCGTGTGCACCTCGCTGCCGGGAGGCCCGACGACAGTTGCCGTCTGCACGCCTCGAATGCGCGGCAGGGGCACGCTGCGCGCGGGGCGGAACGCAAGCTCGGCCGGCTGCGCCACCAGCTCCACTCGAAACGCCTCGCCCTCCGCTCCCGGCGCCGACCCGCCGCTGCGAGCGGTGATCACGGTGGTCGCGGCAACGACGAGGTAGCGCTGCCCGTCCGTGCCGGGAAAGCCCTGGACGCCGAAGTTGTCACCCACTGCCAGCGTGCGACAATTGGTGGACCCCGAGTAGCGCTGGCTCTCGGATTGAGCCCGCTGCAGCGACCAGCCAGCGAGCAGATCGCCCAGCTCTTCGCTGACGAACTGCCCGTCGTAGTCGAACGACCGAGCCTGACCCACGGCCTCGACGGCGGGCCGCGAAGCCATCGCCAAGATCGGATGCGCCGGGCGGCGAAAGTCGAAGCTACCGAGGACGTGACAGGTGCTCATCACTCGATGCCGACTCTGCCAGCTCTCGATGTATTCCTCGTGCTGCTGGCGCTGGCGATCGGGCGGGCGAAAGGGCAACGGCGACGCAAGAGCCTCCTCGTGCGCCGCCGGCGAGTCGCACAGCACGAGGATCTGCTTGCCGGTTTCGTAGCGAAAGAAGAAGTAGATGCCTTCTCGCTGCATCAGCCGAAGCGCGAAGCTCGAATCACTCTCTCGGTATTGGATGATCACCTCGCGCACCGGATGACTCTCCACCAAGCGATTTTCCAGCACGCATCCGACCTGCCCGGAGAGGACCTCCTCGAGCACCTCGACGACCGAGCGGGAGACGAACACCCGACACTCGGCGGAGAGCCCGGCAAACCATAGCCACGGGCGCAGCTCGACAGCGTAGCGAACGAGCTCACCATCCACCTCGAGGACTCGCAGCTCGCTGACCATGCCCGAAGCCTCCCGCACGCCGGCGCGGCAAGAGAGCTCGAGAACGACGAGCTGCCCCAGGCAGCGCTCGGACCGCAGCAGGGCGCCCCGTGCCGTGGCGGCGAGCGAGAACCACCCGAGCTGCCCGAGCTCCTCGCGACACTCGACCGCGTTGAGCACGAGCCGCGAGAGCTCGCCCTCGGCCCGCATCTCGATCGGCCCTCGCTCTGGTGTCATGCTCTCTCCATCGGACGGACGTGGCCCTGGTTGCGCCCAATTCACGGAAGCTGGCGATAGCCGCCAAAAACGGCGAACACACCGGCTGCGGATGCCAACGCGAGCGTGCCCCAGCACGGCAACCGGGCCTCGGTTGCCATGCGAAACGCATCGCGTTCGTCACGCGCCATCGACAGCACGACGACGGGCCCCCGTCTCACCGCCCAGGCGCCCGGAGCCGAGCGCGCGAGCGTCTCGAGCACGTGGGCGCCGGCCTCTTGGGCAGACCTCATCTGCCGAACGTGCAAGGTCACCTCCTCGCGCACCGCACTTCGCCGCTGCAGGCGCAGCACCACCACATGGGTGCTCGCGGAGGTTCGGCGAACGTGCGCGACCCACCCGCCCCGACTCGCCACCGCCGTGAGCCCCAGAAGCTCGTCGCCGGGCTCTTGCGGAGGCACCGACTCGCACAACTGGGGCTCCAGCGCCGCCAACGCCGGCTGCAGGCGCGCGCCCTCACGCAGCCCGCGCGGGTGAGAGCAAGCAGCCACCGACACGGCCCAGATCGCCGCGAGCAGCAAGCTTCGACGAATTCCTCGAGCCGTGTTGCACGCGGCAACGAAGCCGCCACACTGCCGACCATGAGCATACGCGAGCGAAGGCCGACGAAACCTCACTCTCACCGCCAGGGCACGCGCCGCGTTCAGCGAGCACCGTTGCCTCGATCGCACCAAGCGCTCCGAAGCGCTCGGCGCGCAGGGGTGCGCCTGGCACTGGCGGCGCACTTCCTCGCGTGCCGACCACAGGCCAACGGGCAGCAGCGCATCGACCTGCCCGAGAGCGCCTTCGAAGCCGAGCACGCGGCGCTGGAGCGACCTCACCCGCGGCTCGATTGGCCGCGCCACGCCGAGAGCCCCCCGTTCGTCGGCGTCGAGCTGCTGCAGGGGGCGGTGCGCCTCTCGCGCCCGCGCAGCTGGGTGCTGCGCGACGCGAGCGACAGCCCCGGCGCCGCCTACGCGCACTACGTTTCCCCGCGCGGCTATTCCTTCAGCATCTACCAGCGCCGCGCGACGCCCGGTGTGCCCTGGCGAGACATCCTGCGGCGCTACGAGGAGCGCTTGACCCGGGAGGGCGTGCCGCTCACCCCCGCGCCGAGCGTGCTGGCCACGGCTCGCGGCGACGGCCGCCTCTACTCGTTTCGACTGACTGCGGTGCACAACGACGAAACTCTGGCGGTGGATGGTCGATGTATCGAGATGCTGCTCAGAGGTCGCTCTCGGCTGGTGCTCGTGCAAGTGGTCCATCAAGGTCAGGAGCTATCGGGCACCCGCGGCGAATTGTTGCGCGCGCTCTCGAGCCTGGAGGTGCATTGATGCGCAGGCCGCTCTCGGGGCTCGCGTTTTCCCTCGCGGCCGCTTGCGCCCCCGCGCCGCTCCCCTACCGAGCAGCCGACGAAGCGCGAAGGGAGCTGCCCGTTGCCGTGTGTCGAGAGCGCCGCGAGTCGCCGGGAGGGGGCGAACCCAGTGCCCGGGCATTCGCGCGGATGCTGCAGCCAGGCGCGAGCCCGCCGGTCGACTGCTTGGGGCGCCGCCTCGCGCCGGGCTCGGCAGGGCCGAGCTCGCAGCCCATCGCCACGCCGCCCGGCACACTGCGAGCGCTTTGGCTGCCGCTGCGGCGCGCCGCCGGCTCCGCGGGCCTGCTCGCGCTGGTCGGCTCGAACGAGCAATCCCTCTTCGCCTATGCGCTCGCCGAGCTGAGCCTCTCGGGCCCCGTCGTGCACCTGAGCCTCGTGAGCCGGGACGGACGGCTGCTGGTCGAGGCTCACCACGGGCGCTGCGGCCCCGGCCCGAATTCGCCCTGCGCCCTGTTCGCGGAAATCCTCCAGGCGCGCGGCGCCCATTGGGAGCGGGCCGGCGGTTTCGCTTTGCACCGGCGCGGGCCGTCGCGGCGCGGCGGCCGCGAGCGCAGAGAGCTGGTGGCCACCCTCGACCTCGCCGCCGACCCGCCCACGCTCAGCGAGACGCTGACGACCAGCGACCGGCGCGGGGCCGTGGAGCGATCCGAGTTGGTGCGAAAGCTCACCTGGCGCGATGCCGTGCTCTCGGCCGGCGAAGCGTCACTGTGGGACAGCCCCGCCCGCTGACCGCGGCGCGCGGGGTGCCCGCAGCGGCTCCGGAGAATCCGTGGCTGCGGCTCAATACAGCGCCACGTCGCACCCGAGCGGACCCGGCGCCGGCTCGGCGAGAGCGCCGGGCCGCGACGCGCGCAGCCGCAGGGCGATCGCCCCGAGGCTCGAGCGCCAGATCACCTCGAGCGCTTCCGCGCCTTCGACGGCTTGCCGCAGCTCCGCTCCGTCCAGCAGCCGCTGCAAGGCCCAGTCCCCCTCTCGCGTCAACTCGTAGCCGCGCTTGCCCGCCGAAGCTCTCAAGCGAACCCGACTCGGCCAGGGCCCCCCCTCGAACAGGAGTTGCTCGCGCTCCGGGGAAAGGGCCACCTCCCGCTCGCCCAGCTGGATCGAGATCGAGCCGGCGACAAGCGCCCTGCTCGCCAGCCGCCCGTGGACGGCCCCTTCCTCGCCCGCGGGGGGGAACAGGGCGTCGGCTGCTCGACGGGCGCGCGCCAGACAGCGAAGGGCCGCGGGCGAGACACAGCGCTCGCGGTCCACGCAGCGGTAGCCCCCGGCGCCCTCCCGCAGCACCTCGCCGAGGCTCTCGTCGACCAGCTGCCACAGCGAGCCCTGCCTCGGCCCCAACAGCCGGCGCACGGCACTGGGGGCGGCCGCCTCGCTCGCCCCGCGCTGCAGCGGGTACAGCCGCGCGAGCGCGCGGTAGGGCTTTCTCACTTGCTCGGTCCAGCGCTCTTCGCGCGCAGCCGCCCGCCGCCTCTCCCGCGAGCGCTCGCAGGCGACCATGGGCTCCAGCAGCACGCTCCGAAGCGCCGCGCGCTGGCTGCCCCCGATCTCGTCGAGCAGGCGCTGCACCGCCTGCCGTGCCGGCGCGAGCCCGGCTCCGGGATCGCTGCCCTCGGCCTGGCTGCTGCGCCACAACACGGCCAGATATCGCCCGAGCGGAGCCTCGCTTTGCGACTCGCGGGGGGCCCCGGCGAAACGAAGCAATGCCGACGCCTCCTCGCCCGCGAGCCGCGACGGCAAGCGGAACGGCGCCCCGGGAGCGAGGGCCTCGCGGGCCACGGCCTCGAGGGAGCGAACGACTCGCCCTGCCTCTCCCGCCTCGCCGCCGAGGTGGCGCCGCGCCAATGCCGCGAGCCGCGCATACGGGCCGCCCTGGCTCGCGAGCCGCGCGAGCCAGCCGGAGCAGCCTTCGCCAGCGGCCGGCCCCTCGAGCTCGAGGCCCTGCACCCGCTCGCTCCACGCCTGCTCTCGGCGCTGCTCGTAGTAACGCTGCAAGGGGAGCCCCGGGCTCGCCTCGGCGAGCACCCAGGGATCCGTCTGCTCCCAGGCTCGCTCCCGCAGCACCTCGCCGAGCGCGACCGCGCCCGCCGAGGTGTACAGCGGCGAGACCACGGCGAGCTCGCCCGCCCGCCGAAACTCGCTGGGCAGCGCCACCCCTGCGGCGCCGGCGAGCCGCGCCTGCACGGCGCCGAGCCGCGCCTGCGCGAGGTCCGTCGAGGCGAGGTGGTGGCGCGCCCGCTCCACGAGCGCCTCGTCGCAGGGCGCACTGGCCGTGTCTCCATCGAGCAACACTCGAGTGAGGGCTTCGGCGTGCAGCGCTCCGTCTGGCTCGACCTGCAGCAGGCCCGACTCGTACGCGGAGCGCCAGAGCTGGCCGAGATCTCGAGCCAAGGCGCCTGGCGGCATTCGACCCAGCCCGCAGCCGACCAGCAGCGCGCGCAGCGACCGGTAGACGCGCAGTGGACCCTCGGCAGAGGCCGCCCGGGCGCCGCCGAGGTCCAGGCGCAACTGGCGCTGCAGCGGACCGCGCAGCGCGTGCTCCAGCTGACGCCGGTAGAGGCGGCGGACCCGGACCCGGGCGGCGTGAACCCCGAAGACCGCCCCCAGGGGCCGGGCCCTGGCCGCGACGTCCAGCTCGAGGGATAGTCGCCCCAGCGTGTCCAGCCGCCGCACTTGCCCTTCGTCGAAGCGCGGCAGCGGCTCGGGAGCCGCCAGCTGCGACAGGCTCGCCTCGACGCGGGCGAGCGCACGATAGCCAGCCAGGTATCGGGCGCCCGCCCACGCCAGCCAGCCCCCGGCGAGCAGAACGCCGAACGACAGCGGGAGCAGGGTCGAAGCCGCCCAGCGCCGGCCACCCAACAGCCGCTCGCTGCCGCCGCGATCCCGGCCGATCTCGCGCAGGGCGCCAGACAATCCTTGGGGCTCGAGCGGGGAAACGACGGCGAGCGTGCGCAGCCGGTGCCCCCAACCCGGCGCCGCGCGCAGCTCGCGCCGAAGCACCGCCGCGCACCGCGCGTAGCACGCGGCCCACTGGAGCGCGGGCAACCGCTGTGGCCCCGAGAGGGCCCCGGCCAGCTGCCGACACACCCAGGCGTCCAGCGGGCGAAAGGCGCCCTCCACCCGGTCCGATCCGCTGCGTGGTGAAGCCGCGAGGCGATGCAGGCCAAAGCCTGCGGCCCGCGCCCCGCGGGCGCCGGACGCGACCGGCTCGACGCCGCTGGACCCGAGTGGCCCCCGCGACGCAGGCGGCAGCAAGAGCACGTGCACCGCGAGCGGCGCGCCCGCCCCCGCCTCGAGCTGCGCGACCCGCTGCAACGCGACGCGCAGCTCACCGACCAGCGACTCTTCGCGGCCCACCTCCACCGTGGCCCACAGCACCGCGGCGTCGAGCGCTCGCGGCCCGCGCAGCTGCCGCAAGCGCCGACCCAGGGCCCGCAGCGCGCGCTCTCCGAGCGACTCCGCGGGGGCGAGCACGCATTGCGCCTCTCGCAGGAGCTGGCACTCGGCGGGGCGCGCCCCGCGCTCGAGCTGGCGCGCGCCGGAGCCCACCGCGAAGCTGGCGAGCCAGGCGAGCCGCTCGGCGCCGACCCCACCGGCCGCGGGCCGGCCGAGGCCGAGGAGACCGAGCGCGCGCCGCCACGCGCTGCCCTGCAGGAGCTTGGCGGAGGCCAGCAGCGAGGCCTCTGCGGATTCGGCGGGGGCGGGGCTCGACGAAGACCCGTGCAGGGCCTCGACCAGCCGCCGACGGCGACGCCGAACGCGGGCCAGCCACGCCACCGCCAGAGCCGCGGGCAGCCCAGCGCACAGACAGGCGACGGAAGCGGGCCCAAGCCAGCCTGGCGCCTCGAAAAACCAGCGGATCGACAGCCCCGCCGCGCCGGCCGCCAGCAGCAGCGCGCCGGCCGCGATCAGCCCGGCCACACGAGCTCCGGGTGCGTCGACGAACGGACTGCGGCGCGGCCGACCAGCGAGGGCCGCGGAGCGCTCCGCGCGCCGGGCAGCGGCTGCGCCCGGGCCGCGAGCGCCTCGAAAGGCCCCAGGACGAGCGCCGCTTCGACGTGGGCCCACGCCGCCAGCAGGGCGCCGATCAGCAAGCCGCACACCAAGGGGACGGCCACGAGAGAGACCGGGCGAAGCCCGCGGGCCCCACTCGCGGCCGCTTCCCCAGCGACCGCGGGGACCCGGAACAGCCGCTCGAGGCGCCGCGGCGCCTCGGCCGGCTCTCCCAGCCGAGCGTCTCCGCGAAAGCCCAGAGCGATGACGGCCCAATACACCGGCAAGGAGGCGCACCCTGCGCCCCCGCCGAGCGACGCGAGGTGCCGTGCGCAGCGCTCGCCGGCCGCGAAATCGCCAAAGAGCTCGAGCTGCATCGGCTGCCGCAGCCAGCGACCGCGCCCGGGCCACGCCGCAGAAAGCAGCGCCTCGTCCGCAAAGGCGACCAGCGCCAAGTTGCAATGCGCGACGGACGGACGGCTCGCGCCGCGCCGCGAGAGCGCCTCCACCAGCTCACCGAGCGCGGCTCGCAGCTCTTCGCGCAGCGTCTGGGGGTCCGGCTGACTGCGCTCCTGAGCGACCTCGACCACCAGGCTCAGAAAGCGCGCCGAGCTCAGCAGCGAGAGCGCGTTCACGACGACCCTCCGACGAGCACCGGGCGCGGGGCGCGCCGGTTCCCGCCGACCGCCGGCGCGCGGGCCCCCGGGTCGGCGGCGACGAAGTACAGCTCCAGCCGAGCGCTCGCCCACACGCCCTCCGATGGTAGGTACAGGGCAATGACACCGGACTTCGCGATCTTGTCCCAGGCCTCGCCGCGCGGCTGGATCTCGAACAGGCACCCCGGCGGTAGCGCCTCGCGAGGCTCGGCCGACCGCCACACGGGCTCACAACGCACCCCGGCCCGCGAATGTTTCACCGTCTCGTAGATGCAACGCCACTCGGCGATCTTCAGCACTCGTGGCACGCGGTCGTGCAGCGTGGCCGGCTCCACGCGGCTGTGGACGGCGACCAGCCAATGGCCTCGCCGTTCCCCCGATAGCTCGCCGACGTACACCCCGTCCGCCCGCCGCTCGAGCGGCACGGGCTCGAAACCCTCGCGCGCGGCCTGGGAGAGCAGAGAGATCGTTTTGGCGAAGACCTCCTCGAAGACCTCCCCGAGCGCCAGGTAGTCGAACTTGGGCAGCCGGCAGGCGCCGGCGCCCCCCCCAGCCGCGGTGGCGAAGCAACTCAGCACACTCGCCAGCTCGGCGAGCAGGACGTAGGCCTCCTCCGGGTGGGCGTTGGTCGTTGCCACGAGGTGATCGAGGCGCGCGGAAAATGCGCTCAGCCAGATGAGCAGCGCGGCGCGGCGCCCGCCTCCCCCACCGGAGGCGGTGGCCGGCAAGTCGCGGACCCCGGCGCTAACGGCAGAGGCAAGCCGCGCCAGCCCGGACTGGACGAAGGGCGCCGCGTCCAGATGCAGCGTAGGGGGAACGAAGGTATCCCGGATCATGACGTCGCCGGCGCTCGAGCGCACCAGCTCGGCAATTTGGATCTTGCACGCGCTGCCCTGCGCTTCCTCGCCGAAGAGGATTCGGGGCCGAGGGCGCGCCCATGGCACCGGCTGCGGCTCGGCCTGACCGACCTCGTCGACCACCTCGCGCGTCTGCAGATCGTAGCGGCAATCGATCTCTGGGTCTTGCGCATCGCCAGCCCAGATTCGCCTGCCCGCGACCCGATCCTCGGGCAGCGCGACGAACACGGCGAGCGAGCCCCGCGGGCCGAGCGCTTCCTCGAATCCACGCGGCGGCGGCGCGGCGACCGCCTGGCCGTCGCCGCAGCACAGGACCTCCCCGTCGGGCCACACCCCGGCCAACTGCCGCAGCCGCAAGGTGCGGCGGGAGAGCGCCTCCCCGTCGATCGAAAGGCATGTGATGCCCCAATCGTAGTGAACCGTGGCCCGCAGCCGCGCTGCGAGCAGGCGCTCGTGGTACCGATCTTGCCGCTGGAAGTGCTGCGGCGTCATCAGCGCGCCCTCGCACCAAGCGGGTTTCTCGAGTCCTTCGTTCAATGAACGCTCCCTTTCGCCGAAATGCCTGTCGCCCCACGCTCGAGGCGATGGCTCGAGCCGTCCCGGAGAGGTCGGCCATTGCGGCGCGGTGGTTGACGAGAAAATGCGCAACTTGGCCGCGCGCCGGACCGACATCGCAAGTACCCGGCGAGATCGGTCGCCGGCCACCGATCAGAGGATCAAAGGAGCGAGGCAGATGGCAGTGGACATGTTTCTCAAGCTGGAGACGGTCGAGGGCGAATCGATGGATGAAGCGCACAAGCGAGAAATCGACGTGCTCTCCTGGGAGTTCGGCGCCACGCAAACGGGAACGGCTCACCTCGGCGGGGGAGCGGGTGGCGGGCGAGTCGAGATTCAAGACGTGCTGTTGCGCAAGCGCTCCGACCGCTCTTCTCCGATCCTGTTTTCCCTGTGTTGCAAGGGGGATCACATTCCCAAGGCGGTGCTTTCCGTGCGCAAAGCGGGCGGCTCGCCCCTGGAGTACCTGAAGGTTTGCCTCGCGAAGGTACTGGTCACGGGCTACAGCACGGGGGGTACCGACCACAGCGATCAAATCATCGAAACGGTGCGCCTCAACTTCGCCAAGGCGCGCATCGAGTACGTCCCGCAGAAGGACGACGGGTCGGGCGCCCCCTCCGTGAACAAGGGATGGGACATCGAGGCCAACAAGGTGTGGGACAGCGGCGACTGACGATCCACCGCGCAGGCGTCGCCCCCGCGGGGCGATACCTCGTATCAAGGGACGCGTTGCCAGCGCCCGAACAGCGCCCACCCCGTACGGGTCGAGTGGATTTCTTGCAGCTCGACCTCCGCGGGCAAGCGCAGCGCGGCCAGCCGCCGCCGGTCGAAGCGGCTGGGGTGGATGTCGCGGCGCGAGTACCCGTCGAAGCGCGCCACCAGCTCGAGCACGGTTCTCTCGAGCAACGCGAGGCTGGACAGCGCACCGTAGTTCGGGGTGGTGAGCAGCAGCTCACCGCCCGGCGCCAGCCGACTGGCGAGCTGCCGCGCGAAGCGCTCCGGGTCGGGTAGATGCTCGATGACTTCCTTGGCCACGATCGCGTCGAAAGGGCGCGCGAAGGGCCCTGCGCTGGGGAGCCGATAAGGGTCCGGGCACACGTCGAGCCGATCCGCCAGCTCCGGGTAGCGCTGACGACAACGCTCGATCGACGCCTCGTCCAGATCGGCCCCGTGCCACACGGGACCCAGCACGCCCGCGACGAACGGCTCCAGACCACAGCCGACCACGAGCACGCGGGGCCGAGGGACTGCGAGCCGACGAATGGCCACAGCGAGCCGCTCGGAGAGCTCCGAGTGGTAGAGCGACCAGGGAAAGCGCAACCGGCGGTCGTGATTTTCGAAGTACGGCGCCGCCGCCGCGCGGCTCGCGGGGGGCCGAGCCACGGCCTCGCCGGGATCCCCTCCCTCGTTCGGCTGCGCGGGGCCCAAAGCCCCCTGTGCGATCTCGATGGCCTTCTGCTTCATGGCTCGACGCTCGAAGAGCTCGATCAGCCTACCACGAACCAGCCACTCGCGACCGCGGGCCGCACGCCAGAGCTGGCGTGCACCCGACCGAGGTCCCAGGGAACTCGGCGCTCAGCCCTTGCCGACTGCGCGCTCGTGGTCGTAGGGCGTCGTGTGCTCGCCGGATCGCTGATCCTCGCCTCCCTCGCGATCGCGCTGTTCATCGTCAAGAGCGGGGTCCATCGCCTGCCGCCGGCGGAAGATCCCTGGCACAAGGCGCCGAATCGCGGGGAAAGCATCCTCGGCTGGTTCGCCGTGGGCGTTGCGCTGCTCCCGCTCATGCGCCTGGCCCCGTGGAGCGCCGAAGTCGCCACCTACTTCGGCGACGCCATGGGCCACGCTCGCGTGGCGGCCGACATTGCGGCACATGGCCTCCCCCACGGGTGGTTGGATACGTACTTCGGTGGCTTTCCGTTCGGGCACCACTATCCCTCGCTCGGTTGGTTGCTGGTCGCCGGGGCGATTCGCGCCGGCCTGGGCGCGGCGCAGGCAACCCATTGGGTGGGTTTCTTGGCCACACTCGCCGCGCCCGCCGTCACGTATGGCGTGGGCCTGCGGTGTGGGGCGCGCCCGCTGTTTTCCGTGGTCGGCGCGCTATTCGTCACCTGGGTGGCTCCCTACAACCCCTTTGTCGGAGGCTACGGCGCCTTCTTCCAGCTCGGGCTCCTCTCCCAGGTCTGCGCCGTCCCGTTGTGCGTGGCGCTGGTCGGCTGCATCGCCGTGCCCACCGCGCCCTGGGCGGCGACCAGCCTGGCTGCCCTCGCCATGGCAGCCCACCCGCAAATCGCCGCAGCCACCCTCGCGGTCGCCGGCTTCGCCACCCTTGCCAGCGGCCGGCGCGCGGCGATCCGAAGGCTGGTGCACGTCATCGCCTGCTGCCTCGTGACCGGTCTGGCCATCTACGGGCAGGGGCTCGGGACGCTCGGCGTCCCGTTCGGCTGGCCCCCGGAGTTCGGCTGGCGACAGCTCGGCTTCGACGCCTCGAGGCTGCGGTGGTGGCTCCTGGACGGAGACTTGCTCGACTCCAAGCGCCCCCCCGTGCTGACGGCGCTCTGCGCCGTGGGGGTCTTCGGGGCCACTTCGATGGCGCGGCGGGCGGCTGCACGCGCCGTGCTGGCGGCTGTTGCAGCCACGTTGTTGCTCTCGGTGAGCGGTCGCTTTCTCACCCATCTCGGCGGTGTCGGCCGGCTGTTGACGAGCTTTCTGCAACCGCTGCGCGTCGTGGCCCTGGCCCCGCTCTCGGCCGCGGCGCTCGCGGTCGTCGTCCTGCAGGAAGGAACCCTGCTGCTCGGAACGGCACTGATGGCCCGCGAGCGGCCGCGCCTGGCCGCGACGTGCGGGGAAGTGCTGGGGCTCGCGTTCCTCGCGCTGGCGACGGTGGCATTTCCCTCGAGCGCCGCACACTGTGAGCTGCTGCAGCGCGAGACCGTCGCGAAGACGGCGAGCGGGCGCTGCGCCCAGGCCGTCCCCGGCTTTTTGCAGCTCTTGCGCTCTCCGAGCCTCGCCGGCCTCTCGGGCGGGCGACTCGCCATCGACGGGCAGCACGACGCCGAGCTGCCGCGCTGCCGAATCGTGCACGGGCTCGACGAGAAGTCCGCGGTTCCGATGGCCTGGAACGCCGTCGGCGCGCACGTGGGCATCCTCGAGCGAGCTTTCCGTCGACTCGATATCGGTCGCAGCGGCTCGGCCGCGCGAGCCGAGGCGCTCGGCGTGCGCTACGCGCTGCGCGCCGAGCGCGACATCGAGCCTCTGAAACGGCCCTGGACGGCTCTGCTGCGCAGTCAGACGCTCGTGCTCTACCGGCTGCCCAAAGGGACGGCGATCGGCGTCGGCTGCATCCGGGCTCGCTGGCGCGGCAGCGACGCCCGCCTGCGCGCCGCCCTCGTCGAAGCACTGCGAGACGAGGCCGCCACGGACGAGCTGCTCTCCCCGCACCGCTGGACGGAGCTCGAGACGAGAAAGGAGCCGAGCGAGGGCCCGGCGCTGAGAATCGAAGCCGTCGATCCGGCCGGCTGCGACCCCACGCGCACGCGACTGACCGAGATCCCGCGCGAGCCAGGCCGCCTCGAGGCGGAGGTCGACGGCCCGTCGCCGGTGGACGTGGTGTTCCGAGCAACCACGTTCCCCTCGTGGCGGGTGTGGGTGGACGGAACGCTCGCCGAACGCGTCCACCGGGTGGCCCCCGGCTTCTTCGCCGTGCGCGTGGGGGCCGGCGCACACCGGGTCGTGGCGCAGTACACGCCGCTCCCAGGCTATCGGCCGATTCTCGCCTGTGGACTGCTGCTGCTGCTCTTGCTCGCCAACACACCGCAGCGACTGCTCGGCGAGCGGCACGAGCGAGAGACCGTCGAGCCCGCCGTGTCGAACGCGTGACGTCGCTGAGCAGGCGCTAGCCCGGGCTGGCGCCTTTTGCGGCATTTTTCGCTCACAGCTCTTCTCCACAATGGTTCCCATCCCCCTTCGGGGATGGGAACTGGCCGGCCATCGCTCTCGTCGGGCCGAGCGGCGCGGCCCCCGGCCGAAGGAGCGCTTCGGGCTACCGCGGAGCCTCGCAGACGATCAGGTACTCGCCCCCTTCGTCGCCGTCGGGGACGCGGGCCGCCAGCGCATCGACGACCCTTCGTGCCAGGTCCACCGAGAAGTTCCGCAGTAGAGGTGAGAGCACCCACCTGCCCGTCAGCCGGCGCGTGAGCAGCCCGAGCAGCGAAGGGTACAGCAGCACGTCGAACACCCAGGAGCTGCGCCGACTGACGAACGTCTCGACCTCTTGCACCACGAAGCCCGCCTCCTGGAGCAGGCTCTGCCAGCGGTCGGAATCGTAGAGGTGGATGTGGCGAAACGTCTCGTCGAGGCCACGCCCGTAGGCCTCGGCGAGGCTGGGGAAGCCCAGGAAACGAAGCGCGGCCGGGACGGCCAGCAGATCCGTCCATTTCGGGGTGGGCACGATCAGGATGAATCGTGCCCCCGGCGCCAATGCATGGCGGATGTTGAGCAACGCGGCGTCGATCGCCGGCACGTGCTCGAGGCTGCAGTTGGCGATGGCACCCCGGAAGAACGCCTCGGGAAGGCTCACGTCGACGATGTTGCCGCAGACCAGCGTGCTGTAAGTCGAGGTGGCCTGGGCCCGCCGAATCTCGGTGGGGTTGATGTCGATCCCCCAGATCTGGCTGCCGGGATAGGCCAGCTGCGCAAAGACCCCATCGCCGCAGCCGATGTCCAAGATGGGTTCCGGCAGGTGGAAATGGCGAGCGGCGCGCAAACGCAGGCATTCGCGCACCGCCAGCGCGCTGGGTGCGAAGCGGTAGTAGGCGGCGAAGTCGGCCGGGTCGAGAGGCCACTCGGCGCGCCCCAGCAGCGCCTGGGGACGCGGGCCGGGAAAGATGGACCGGGCAAAAACTCGCTTCATGAAGGGAGGCGACCGTCGGACGAGACGGCCTTCTCCGACACTAGCGACCACCCCGGCGATTCCCTTGAGCCGCCGAGTCCGAGTCGCGGCCGCTCAGACCGATTCGAGCGCGAGCAGCTCGTCGATACTCTGCCGGCGGCGGATCAGCTTGGCATCGCCGCCCTCGAGCAAGACCTCCGCGGCGAGCGGGCGCGAGTTGTAGTTGCCCGACATGCTGGAGCCATACGCTCCGGCGTCGTGGAATACGAGCAGGTCCCCGACCTGGGCAGGAGGCAGCCAACGCGGAGCGAGCTCCCCGCCCGCGCCCTGGGTGAAGACGTCCCCCGACTCGCACAGCGGGCCCGCAACCACCGTGGGCGCCGGCGGCCCGAGCTGTCGACCCGCTGCCGGCACCAGGCTGATCTCGTGGTGAGCGCCGTACATGGCAGGTCGCAGCAGATCGTTGAAGCCCGCGTCGACCAGGGTGAAATGGTTCTTGCCCATCCACTTCGTCGCCCGCACCTCCGCGACCAGCAGCCCCGCCTGGGCGACCAAGTAGCGACCGGGCTCGATCTCGAGCTCCACGTCGTGGCCCACCCGGTCACGAATCCGGCCCCGTGCCGCGTTCCACCTTTCGTAGTACGCCTGCACGTCGACCTCGGGCTCGGCGGGTCGATACGGAACACTCAAGCCGCCCCCGCCCGACACCGCTCGTACGTCCCGACCCAGCCGCGAGACGTGATCGACCATCGCTTCGCATACGCGAGCCAGGTGGTCGATGTCCGCGCCGGAGCCGATGTGCATGTGCAGACCCACCAGGTCGAGCTGGTGCTCGTCGATGCGGCGCAGAGCATCGCGCAGATCTTCGAACCAAATGCCATGCTTGCTCGAGTCTCCACCGGTGTTGACCTTGCGGCTGTGGCCGTGGCCGAACCCCGGGTTGATGCGCAGCCAGACGCGGTGGCCCGGCGAGCGCTGGCCCAGCTGCGAGAGCATGTCTGCGGAGCCGGCGTTGACGGCCACCCCGCTCGAGACGACCGCCTCGAGCGCGGAAACCGTGAAGACATCGGCCGTGTAGACGACCTCCGAGCTGCTCGGACCCACGCGGAACCCCGCGGCGACGGCGCGCCGCAGCTCCCCCTCCGAGACGCAGTCGACGGCGGCCCCCAGGCTGCGCAGCAGACGCAGGATGTGCGTATTCGGGCAGGCCTTCTGTGCGAAGCGCACGCGGTCGAACGCGCGCAGCTTCGCCATCTGGCTGGCAATCCGCTCGGAATCGTACACGTATACGGGCGTTCCGAAGCGCTGCACGACGGCTCGAAGGGTGTCGGGGGAGTCGCTCATGGCCACAGCGCAGCTTGTAACACCACAGCCCGGGGGCCCAAAAGGGCAATTGACCGGACCCCAGTCACCGCGCCTGGCCTCCCTGCACTGATTTGGCGAGAAGAATCTGCTAGCCCAACGAGCGCGTGGAGATATCTCTCGAGCAAGTCGTCGCCGGGCTGCGGGCACAATCTCGACACTTCGTGGACAGCCTCGAGTTTCGCGAGCCCCTACTCGAGGCCGCGACGTTGCCCAACCACCAGGCGGCGGTATCGATGGTGTTGCGCCACAGAAATGGCGCGGGGGCGGAGGTACTCTTGATCCGGCGAGCGACCCATCCCAAGGATCCCTGGTCGGGTCACATGGCGCTGCCGGGGGGTCGCCGCGAAGATCGGGACACATCGCTGCTGGAAACGGCCATGCGCGAAACCCGCGAGGAGGTCGGTCTCCTGCTCCGTCGGGATGGTGAGCCCATCGGCTCTCTGCGACCCGTCAGCGCCATGGCCCGCGGCAAACGCACCGGGTTGATCGTGGTGCCGTTCGTCTTCCAGCTACGCTCGGAGGGCCCCGTCACCACCGATCCCCGCGAGGTGCAGGAGACGCTCTGGGCCCCGCTGGGTCCGCTGTTGTCCGGCGCGTGCAACACCCACCACGTCTACCGGGACGAAAACCGCCGCTTCCGCTTGCCCGCGTTCGACGTCTCGGGCCGCACGGTGTGGGGGCTCACCCACGGAATGCTCGGCCAGCTGCTGCGGGCAATCGAAGCCGGCAAATGAGCGCGGCGCAGCGCAGCGGCGCCCGCCCGGCCCTGGCCGCCCACGACGAAGCCTCACCGCAGGAGCGACGGCGCGCGGTCGTCCTGGGCAGCCAGGATCGACGAGTGCGCCGGTGCCCGCCGGTCCCGTTCGCGAGGCGGCGCGGCTCGGCGCGATTCCGTCGCCGCCTGCTCCCATCGTGCAGCGAGGCGCGCGAGGCACGTGGCGCATCCCGGGGGCCGAGGCTTCCCGCTGCGGCCCGATGGCCCCAGCTTGTAATCGTTGACGACCACTCGGACGGCGCGTATCGTGCAGAATTCGCGCCACGCGGCGGGATGAGTTTGAAGATCGAGGCTGAAGTTCGTGGGAAAGGTCGGAATGTCTAGTCAGCCGGCCGTTCTCCGAGAGCCAGCCCACCCTCGGGCGGTGGTCCGCTGGCCCGTGTGGGTCGCCGGTGGGGCGCTCTCAATCGGCGCCTCGATGAGCTGCGGGGTGGATGAGTCCGGGCTATTCGACGATGCACCTGGCAACGGGCCGGACCAAGCGGCCTGCGCCGCGGAGCCGGCGCGCGAGGGATGCGGCCGCGAAGCAGAGGGCGAGAGCTCCCGCAACCCGACCGTCGGCCCGCGGGGCTCGGACCCTTCGCCGCAGCGAGTCGCCCGGCCGCTGCAGCCGGGTCCGGAACCCGCCCGGGCGGGCGGAGCGTCCGAGGCGCCCCCGAGGGTTGCCCCGGCGAGCGACTTGCAAGAAGAAGGCCAGAGCGGAGAAGGCCAGAGCGGAGAAGGCCAGGAGGAACCCGTCGAAGGCGAGGACCCGCAGGGCGAGGACCCGCAGGGCGAGGACCTCGGGGGAGACGAAGTCGATCCCGAACCGGTCGAGCGCGAGCCCGCCGAGGAAGACCCTGCCGTTGAGCCCCCAGGCGACGTTGCGCCGGAGCCTCCCTGCCAGCCCGGGCCGTTCGGTGAGCCCGAATTGGTCGGAGGCTTGGGGCTCGTGGGCTTGCAGCTGTGGGCGCCGTTGCTCGTCGAAGGCGGAGCGACGCTGCTGTTTGCCGCCAGCGGCGGAGCGACATCGGAGAATATCTTCACCGCCGACCGCGAGCCCGCCTCGGGAATCGGCTTTCTGCAGGCTCGCGCACTGTCCGCCGTCAACTCGACCAGCTTGGACGGCTCGCCGTTTCCCAGCGCCGACGGCCTGCGCCTGTACTTCTTTTCGACCCGCCGGGGCGGCGCGGGGGGGCGCGACCTGTGGATTTCGAGCCGCGCCAGCGTCGAGGAGCCCTTTGGCGCCCCGCTTCCGCTCAGCGAGCTCAACACGCCGGACGAGGAGCACCTGCCCTGGCTGACCCGGGACGAGCTGACCATCTACTTCGCCACGACGCGGCCCACCACGCGAGCGGACTTCAACCTGTTTCAGGCGAGCCGGGCCAGCCTTTCGGAGCCCTTCGGCCCTGCCCAGCCCGTGGCCAACGTCAACAGTGACGCGCTCGAGGGGCGAGGAACCCTGTCGGAAGACGCCTTGGCCCTGATCTTCATGTCCGCACGCCAGGGGGGCGTGGGGCGCGAAGATCTGTGGCTGTCGCGGCGTGTTTCACCGGAAGTCGAATTCGATACGCCGCTCAACTTGACCGCCGTCAACAGCTCCGCGGCTGACCTCGACCCGGCGCTTTCCGCTGACGGCCTGCAGCTGTTTTTCTCGAGTGATCGGGGCGGGGCGCAGCAGATTTGGCGCAGTGTGCGCGAAGCCTGCCTTCCCTGAGCGCCTGAGCCAGCGCGCGCCCGGGGTCCCCGCGGACGCACCCCGCCGCGAAAGGAGCGCGCGCGCGGGCGAACGCGCGAGTTGCCGCTCGAAGGTGACCGCGCAAGCGCGCCGCCCCCCCCTTCCGACTGCCGGGATCGCCCCACCCCTCAAAGCGGCGGAGCGTCGCGCCCGACGAGGACCGCAAACCCCTCGCGGATTCGATGGTGGAAAAAACCTTTCCACGCCGACCGCCCCCTCCCGAGGACGCGATCCCGCGGGAAATCGCTACGGTCTGGGTCCTTTCAGCCGCTCTATTTGCTGGAATTCTCGCTTCGTGTCCAGACCGACAAGTTCTCTCCCCCCCAAGCTCGACGACTACGCCAACATCGCGCGCAACGCCGCGGAGCTGCAGCTCGACGCGCTCACTCGAGCCCAGGCGATCGTGCACTTCGACCCGTCCGGCACGATATGTGACGCCAACGGCGTCTTCCTTGCAATGCTCGGCTACGAGCTACACGAGATCGTGGGGCGGCACCACTCGATGTTCGTCCCCCTCGAGGAGGCCGACACCGAAGCCTACGAGAGCTTCTGGGAAGCCCTGCGCCGAGGCGTCCACCAGACGGCGACCTTCAAACGCCTCGGCAAGGGCGGGCGAGAGATCTGGATCCGCGCCTCCTACATCCCGGTGCTCGACTCCGAGGGCCGCCCCGGCAGAGTCGTCAAGTACGCCGTCGACGTGACCGACGAGCGGTTCGAGAACGCCAACTTTCGGGGCCAAATCGAGGCGATTCAGCGCGCCTTCGCCGTCGTCGAGTTCGAGCTGGACGGCACCATCACCGCCGCCAACGACCCGTTCTTGCGGCTGCTCGGCTACGAGCGGGACGAGCTGGTCGGAACGCACCACTGTCGCCTGGTCCCCGCCGAGCAGCGCTGCCGAGAGGAGTACGAGTACTTCTGGCGCCAGCTGCGCCGCGGCGTGCAACAGACCGGCGTCTTCGAGCGCATCGCCCAGGACGGAACGAGTCGGTTCATCCGGGCGGCGTACAGCCCGATTCTCGACCTCGACGGGCGCACGCTCAAGGTCATCGAGTACGCAACCGACGTCACTCGACAAAAGAACGCCGAGGCCGAGTTGGAGTCCGCGAAGGAATCGGCGCTCTCGGCCAGCGCGGCCAAGAGCCTCTTCCTGGCGACCATGAGCCACGAAATCCGAACGCCGATGAACGGCGTCATCGCGGCGGCCGATCTGCTGCGCAAAGGCGACCTCGGCCCCCGCGAACGTGAGCTCGCAGAGGTGATCTACGGCTCGGGGCAGACGCTGCTCGCGCTGATGAACGATCTCTTGGATTTCTCCAAGCTCGAGGCCCGCAGACTGCGCGTCTTTCCCGAGCCCACGGACGTGAGAGCCCTGCTCGAGGAGGTCGTCCGATCGTTCGACATCCAGCGCAAGGAGCGCAACCTGCGGCTCGAGCTCGAGGTCTCCGAATGCGTGCCCAGCGCGCTCTTGGTGGACGGCGTTCGCCTGCGCCAGGTGCTGGTCAACCTGTGCAGCAATGCCCTGAAGTTCACCCACCGCGGGGGCGTTCGAGTCCACTGCCGGAGCGTTCCCGGCAGCCCCGCTCTGCTCGAGATCTCGGTTCGCGACACCGGAATCGGCATGGCCGACACTTCCTTTCTCTTCGAGTACTTCTCGCAGGAAGAGAGCGCGCGCACTCGAGAGTACGGAGGCACGGGCCTCGGTTTGGCCATCTGTCGCCGCCTCACCGAGCTGATGGGCGGCCGCATCTGGGCCGAGAGCGAGTGGGGCGAAGGCAGCACCTTCACCTTTCACATCCAAGCGCCGGCTGCCCAAGAAGCAGTCCTCACCGAGCAGCCTCCGCCGAGCGACATCCCCGGCGGGCGCGCGCTCGTGGTCGACGACAACTTCACGAACCGCTTGATCGCCGAGCGAGTGCTACGGCAGCTCGGCTGGAGCGCCGAGAGCGTCGACGGGGCGGAGGTGGCCATCGAGCGGATCGCCACCGAGCGGTTCGACGTCGTCTTCATGGATTGTGAAATGCCGGGCATGAGCGGCTTCGAAGCCACCGCCGCCATTCGTCGAATGGGGGAGGAGTACCACAGCCTGCCCATCGTGGCGCTCACGGCTTCCACCGCAGCCGAAGCCCAGCGGCAATGCCTCGACGCAGGGATGAACCGGCTGCTCACCAAGCCGATTCGCGCCGAGCAGCTCGCCCCCATGCTCGCGAGTTTGACCTCGCCTCAGCGCACGCTCGAGAACCTCGTCTGCGAGACCACGAGGGCCTGAAGCCGGCTCGCTCGCCCCCCAGGACCCGAAGCTGGATGATCGAGATCGGGCAATGTTCGATCACGCCCCAAGCGACTGGTTGCCCCCCACTGCCGGAAACGTCTTCTTGGGTAGGTGGCGATCCTGAGCTGCGCACAGCCAAATATTGCCGCATTCGTGTAACGCGGCCCGTCGCGCCTTGGGCCTCGGCGTGCTCGAAGTTGCACGGCAATCGGGGAACGCTTCCAGATCCTCTACTTTCTCGGCCACGACGGGGCTTTGGGCTGCTACGAATCCCTACATGGCGCAACGGCCGCCCCTGGCCGCCGCCCGAGACCAGGAGGGTTTCAGTGAAGGTAAGGCATCACCCAGGCTGTCGGGTGTCGGCAGTCGCAACGTTGCTTCTGGGCGTGGCCGTCGGCTGCGGTGAAGCGTCCTCGGAAGGCGGCCCGGAGCTCACTCCGCCGTTTTCCGGCGAGGTCCCGGAGTCACCCGGCGCCCAAGAGGCTGCCGACGGCCCGAACGACGAAGCCGACATGGCGCCGGCTGCGCCCACCGGCGAAGGGCTCGATTCCTCCGAAGGCCCCGGCATGGAGGATATCCCCCTGCAGCCGGGCGAAGAAGAAGATCCCGCCGCCACCGACGGCGAGGAGCCCTCGGAAGAAGGCGAGCCCGTGGATCCGGAAGAGATGGCGCCCGAGGAGATGGTGCCCGAGGAGATGGCGCCCGAGGAGCCCGACGATCCGTTGGTCTTCGAGCCCTTGCAAAAATTCGTCGGAAACATCACGACGGGCAACGGCGTGGACACCAACGGCCTCGTGTTCTCGGACTACTGGGACCAGATCACCCCGGAAAACGCGGGCAAGTGGGGTTCCGTCCAGAACAACGCCAACAGCGCGCGCAACTGGAACGCACTCGACGCCATCTACGACTACAGCCAGGAAAACGGCATCATCTTCAAGGAGCACACCTTCGTGTGGGGCGCGCAGCAGCCCGGGGGCAACCTCACGGCCGAAGACGTGCGGGGTTGGATGTCGGAGTTCTGCACCCGCTACCCCGCCACGCGCTTGATCGACGTGGTCAACGAGCCCCCGCCCCACACCGAGCCGAGCTACGCCCAGGCGATGGGCGGCGGAACGAACGGCGACTGGCGCTGGGTCGCCAACGCCTTCGAGTGGGCGCGGGAGTTCTGCCCCAACGCGATCCTGATCCTGAACGACTACAACAACATCGAGTTCGGCAATCAGACGGACAACTTCATCGACATCGCTTTGGCCATCCAGGCCCTGGGAGCGCCGATCGACGCCGTCGGGGCACAGGCGCACGGCCTGAGCAACGGCAACACCGGAAACATGATCAACCTGCTCAACAGGCTGCACGATCAGACCGGGCTGCCCGTGTACATCACCGAGTACGACATCAACCTGAACGACGACGCGGCGCAGCTCGACCGAGTCCAGCAGCACTTCCGGTTCTTCCTCGATACCGAATGGATCGAGGGCGTCACGATCTGGGGGTGGATCTTCGGCCGAACCTGGGTTGCCAACAGCGGTCTGGTCCGCAATGGCAATTCGCGGCCGGCGATGGTCTGGCTGATGGAGGAGCTCGGTCGGCCCGTGCCGTAGCGCGGCCCGCGTGTGAGCGGCGCGGCGTCCAGCTTCCCAGGAGCGGAGGCCGCCGCCCGCGCACGCGGCCCTCCCCACGCCGGAAGCGGAGCCAGCCGAGAGAGCCATCCGGTCGTGACTTCGAGTCGGAGCCGAGTCCTCTTGGCGGGTGCGCTGTCGCTCGCGGGCGTGCTGGCGTGGGCCGGCATCGCCGCGTGGTCGGCGACGACCGCCCCCCCCTCTCCAGAGCGAGCCCAGCCCGCACCCGACGAGCCGCCAGACGAGCGGGCGAAGCCAATCCCGACCACCCTCTACGCCCAGGCGAGCTCGGCCTACCACGCCCGGCTCTTCGCGGACGAAGCAGGGGCCGTGCTGCTCACGCCCATGGGCTTCACGGCGCTGCGGCAAGGCGCTCCGCCCGAGCCTCACGCCGCTTCGCTCGGATCCGCGGCCGTTCGAAGAGGGAGCGCCATCGCCTTCTGGCGCGAGGGCAAGCTGTTCGAGGTTCCCCTCTGGGGGGGCGAGGAACGCGAGCTCGTCGCCCTGCCCCGCGCCCCTCAGTACCTGCTCGCCTCGGAAGCCCACCTCGCCTGGGTCCACACGGACCCGAAGCAGGGATCCCGCGTGCAGACGCTGAAGGGGGGCGAGGTACGCGTCGTGGGCGAAACGCCAGCGCGAGCCAGCGCCGCGATCCTGCGCCGCGAAGCCGTCTACTGGGTGCTGCAAAGTCCGGGCGGCACCTGGCGGCTGGGTCGCATCGACCTCGCCGGCTCTTCCCCCACGGTGACCCCGCCCCATCGCAGCAGGCCTCCCGCCATGCTCGCCGCGGGACCCGACGGCATCTACTTCTACGACGGCCCGAAGCGCGGCGTGCGCAAAGCCTCGTTCGACTTGGAGCGCGAAGAGACGGTGCTGGCCAACGCCATCTGTTCGCCTCTGGCCGTCTCCAGCCGACTGTTGTGCGCCCAGGTCGGCAACCTGTTCGAGGCCTCGCTGTCGGGCGGGGCTCCCCGGCTCCTCTCCCTGGAGCGAGCCGGCCCCATCACCGAGGTGGCCGCGACCCACGATCGCGCCTACTGGGTCGCCGAAAGCGGTGAGGATCGGTTGCTCGTGCGCTCGATCGAGCTGACCCCGTTCTAGCCCGGATTTCTCACGACCGCAGGACCGAGAGGGCGGATGCGAAGTGGATTTTCGATGCGGATGCGCCTCGGGCGCGCGCAGGCAGACTTGCGGTCTGTCGAGCACGACCGGGGCGCAGCCGCGCGAAAAGACACGAGCAGGGGCCCCCTCGGGACCAGGTCGTGAGAAATC
>JBNKVS010000017.1:0-45520 GCA_050299315.1 Polyangiaceae bacterium | reverse complement strand
CTGCTCGCGCGCAGCGCCTGCCGGCTCAGCGCGCGAGCAGCAGCCCCGCGATGACGAGCAGTAGCAGCAGGGAGACACCGCGCCAAAAGGCGGCCGGGTTCCGCTCGATCAGGGGCGGCGTGTAGCGGGCCGCAAACTCGCGATTGGGGTGGCGCAGATCGTAGACGAACTCCGACAGCTCGGCGTAGCGGCGGCGCGGGTTGGGGTGCAGGGCGCGCTTCAAGGTGTCGTCGAACCAGACGGGGATCTCTCGATCGGCGGCCAGCACGGTCGAGTAGACGAGCCGTCGCTGCGCGTCGAGCGTCTTCGCCTGCGCCACCCGCGTGCCGTAGGGCAACCGACCCGAGAGCATCTGGTACGTCAGCACGGCGAGGGAGAAGATGTCGGAGGCGCGTGTTCCCGGCTCTCCCAAGAAGTACTCCGGAGCGGCGTACTGAGCCGTTCCGCGCAGGTGGGAGGGCGGCGAGCGCGCGTCGATCTCCTCGACGCCGGCCACGCACACCGAGCCGAAATCGAGAATCTTGGCGGTACCCGTCTCGTCGATGAGTACGTTTTCCGGGCGCAGATCCTGGTGCAGCATGTCCTGGCGGTGAAACGCCTGGAGGCCGCGTGCGATCTGCTCGGTGATCCCCCGCACGACCTCCAGATCGGGCCCGGGGTGGTCGATCATCCACTGCGCCAAGCTCTGCCCCTCGAGGTACTGCGTGGCCAGGTAGGCGTACGCTCGCGGGCGCTTGCGCGGAGCCGCAGGCAGAACGTGCGGGCTGTCGATCCGTCGGGCTACCCACTCCTCCATCAAGAACCGATCGAGCGCAAGCGGGTCCTGCCGCAAATCGGTAGAGGGGAGCTTCAGGGCGACGAGCGTCCCATCCTCTGCGTCGCGGGCCAGATACACGTGGCTGCGGTGGCTCGCGTGCAGCCGTCGCACGACGTGGTAGCCATCGAGCACCTCCCCCGGCTCGACCGCGGGGGGGAGCGGAAGCTCGCCGAGCTCGTGAAATGCCCCTCGCGCGGTCCCCTCGGGCAACGAATCGACTCGCACGATCTGGACCGTCAGGTTGTCCTGGCTGCCGGCGGCGAGCGCACGCAGCGCCAGGCCCCTGGCGGCCTCGTCCAGATCGCTCGACCCCCGCGCCACCGCATCGACGATGTCGCGTGGTTCCAGGTGCTCGTAGACGCCGTCGGTGGCCAGCACGAAGACGCTGCCTTCTTCCAGCGGTTCCGCCTGGTAGTCGAATCGCAGTTGCTCGCTGACGCCCAGCGCGCAGCTCAAGTAGCTCTTCTCGTCGGAGATTCGCAGCCGATGATCTCGCGTGATCTGCCGCAGCTGCCCACCCTCGAGCCGGTAGATGCGCGCGTCGCCGGCGTGCAGCACGTGCGCCGTCGTCGACTTGAGCACCAGGGCGCTGAACGTGCAGGCGTAGCCCTTGTCCGCTTCGTAGCGAAACGCGCTGCTCCGCGTCTGCGAGTAGAGCCACCGGTTGGTCGCCAGCAGCACTCGCTCGGCGGCCGTGTGGACGGACCAGGCATCGGAGGTCGCGTAGTAGTCCTCCAGGAACGCCTTCACCGCGAGCTCGCTGGCGACTTGGCTCACGTCGCTGCTGCTGATCCCGTCGGCCAGCGCGATGCAAATGCCCTTGGAGGCGAGAGCCGGCTCGGCCGGAACCAGGCTCCCGTGAAAATCCTGATTCTGCGGCTTGCGACCCCGATCCGAGTACTGGCCGATGGTGACTTCGAGGGTATCGGGCACGGGCTCTCGGCGAGTTTCTACGACTTCGCGCACAAAGGAAACGGCTGCCGGCGCGTCGAGCGAAAACGCAACCGCGCCCCCAGCCCGCGGCGGACCGCGGACCGCCCGCGTTCCCCCCCCCTCCGCGCCCTCGAGCGCGCGGGGGAGGAGAGCCGCGCCGGCGTCAGCTCGAGATGGCCTCTTGCATGCGAGCTGCCGCCTGAGGCGTGGCGACCTTGCGGGACGGAGCCGTGCGCACGTGCGTGCTGTACAGCGTCAAACCGGTGAACGTGATGCCGCCGACCATGTTGCCCAGAACGGTCGGGATCTCGTTCCACATGAAGTAGTCCCAAAGGGAGAACTTTCCGCCCATGATGAGCGCCGAGGGGAACAGGAACATGTTCACCACCGAGTGCTCGAACGTCATGAAGAAGAAGAGCATGATGGGCATCCACATGGCGATGACCTTCCCGCTGACGTGCGTGGAGATCATCGCGCCGACGACGCCGGTGGACACCATCCAGTTGCAGAGCATCCCTCGAACGAAGATGGTGGCCCAGCCGGCGGCCCCGTAGGCTGCGTATCCCACCGTCCTCGCCTGGCCAATCCCGGCGATCTTTTCGCCGACGGGCCCGGGGTCGGTGGAAAACCCGTAGGTGAAGACGAACGCCATCAGCGCGGCGACCGTCAGCGCTCCGGCGAAGTTGCCCACGAAGACCAGGCCCCAGTTCTTCAGCACCCCGCCGAGGGTGACGCCGGGGCGCTTGTCGATGAGGGCCAGCGGGCTGAGCATGAAGACCCCCGTCAGCAGGTCGAAGCCCATCAGGTAGAGCATACAGAAGCCGACCGGAAAGAGCATGGCCCCGACCAGCGGCGAGCCCGTCTGCACGGTCACGGTCACGGCGAACACGGCCGCCAGCGCCAAGAGCGCGCCGGCCATGTAGGCGCGGATCACGGAGTCGCGAGGCGACATGAAGACCTTCGACTCTCCAGCGTCGACCATCTTGGAAACGAATTCGGCCGGGGCGAGGTACGCCATTTTCGAGCTCTCCTTGAAGTAGTTGCCGGCCTTCGAACGCGGCTCGTGAGCGCGCGCTTCAGGCGGCGAGTTTGCGAGGAAGTGGGACGGGGCCGAACGCTGGCGGCACCACTCGACTCGGCGCGGCGCAGCCGCCCGGGCAGGGTGCACCGAGATGGCGCAGGGTCCTGGGGCGAGCTCCGTCGGCAGAGTTCATGGCGATGTGCGCAGGGTTTGGCCTCGCCTCGGTATCTCGCTCTTCCTGTTTCGTGCGAGTTTCTACTGCGACTCGGCCGAGTAGGGGCCGGCGGGCCTCGCCACTCGGTTGCCGGGTCGTGCACCGCGGCCCGAGGCCGCACGCGCGACCCGCGAAGCCGAATTTCCGGGCGGTGCGCCGCGCAAGGGGAGCGCGGAGGCATCGCCGTGCGGGGCGACGCGAGCTCGCCCGGATTCGTGGATCGAGCAGCTCGCGGGGAGCCTCCGCCGGCGAGGGCACAGATTTCCCGCCAGCATCGAAATTGCGTCGAACCTTTCTGATAGGGCTTCGGCTGCGCCGAAGGGCCCCCCGTCAGCCTTCCTTTCGCGGCCCGGGGTCGGGTCTCGGCGACGGGGTCCCGCGGGCGGCGCCCGGTGCGCCCGCTCGCTCGGCGCCAGCGGGCGCCGGATGCGCACCGCAGGGCAGCGACTCGCTCGGTGTTCCACTGATGGGTCAGTTGTACCCATTCCCCGAGGGTGCGGCAGGCGCATCGGGTGGGTCGCGGGCTCGCGGCGGCGAGTGCTCGCGGCGTGCCCGGAGCGGGGACCGCCGTCGGACGGATCCGCGTGCGGAGCTCAGTGATGAGCCCGCGAGGGCCCCGTGCCGAGTCGACTGACGCCCATGCCTTTCGCGATGCATCGAGCATGCGCGGCCCGCCCCCTTCGATCGCGATTGCCGGAACATTCGAAGCAGCAGAAAAATTGCTCTCTCGGCGAGCGAGGCGGCGAGCGGCTTCGCAGCGCTCGCCGCCTCGCGACGAGCTCGCTCTCGAACCGGCTCGAAAAATCGTTTCCACCGTCCGGTGGGGTCCAATCCGCGCGAAACCGGGCCATCGCGCGAGCGTTCGTGAGAGCGTTTTCTCCGAGCGTGCTCGCGCGTCGAGCCCCGCGGCGGTCCTTGCCATCGCGGGGAGCGCCGAGGCAGACTCCGAGGCAGGTGGCTGGCTCCCTGTCGAGCCGCAAAGGCGGGCGAAGCCCCCGAGGAAGGATGAAACGATGCTCGGACGTGTACCGGACCTGGGTGCAGCTCTCTGCTTGGCGATGCTCGCTGGCTGCGCTGCACGAGACCCGCAACCTCAGCCGCAGCCCGGCGGCGACCCAAGCGTGGGCCGCGAGGAGTCTTCGCGCTCGGAGGAAGGCCCCGAGGGCCGCACCCCGGCCCAAGCCGGGGCCTCCGCCGGCTCCGGGGAGCGACCGGCGGCGGGAGTCGATGTAGAAGGTCTCGGTGATGAGACGGGAAACGAAGCCGACTTCGGCCCGGCCGCGGCGAGCCCGGGCTCGGGCGTGTGCGGCTTCTCGGCGCCGGTCGCCTACGGCGAGCCGGATGCCGACGACATGGTGGAGGTCCCCCCGAGCGACCCCAACATCTTCTACATGGGGCGGATGGACTGCCGCTCCGACGGGCCCACGTTCGCTTTTCCGGCCGTGGGCTTCCGGGTTCGCATCGACGGCAGCGCGCTCGATCTGAGGTTGCGCGACAGCGGCAACGCCACCTCGCAGAGCACCAACTACTACGACGTGCGGATCGATGGCGCCGAGCCGACGCTGCTCGAGGCGATGCCGGGGGATCACGTGTATCCGCTCGCTCGAGACCTGGGCGCGGGCGAGCACGTGGTGGAGGTGGTCAAGCGCGTCGAGAGCAACGGCCGCTCCGGCACCGGGCAGTTGCTCGGCTTGCGGGTGCGCAGCGGCACTTCGCTCTTGCCCATCACGCCCAAGCCGCTGCGCCTCGAGTTCGTCGGAGATTCGATCACGTGCGGCTATGGCAACGAGGTCTCCACGATGACCCCCGACCAGTTTCCGTACACGACTCGCAACTCGAACGCGAATCTCGCGTACGGGGCCGTCGTGGCTCGGCAGCTCGACGCGGAGTACGTCGCGGTGGCGGCCTCCGGTCGGGGCGTGTACCGCAACTACGCCGACAGCAGCGGGGACGTGATGCCCGTCGTCTACGACCGAGCCCTGCCGGACGACCCGGCGGCTCCGGCTTGGGATTTTGCTCGCTACACGCCGGACGTGGTGGTGATCAATCTCGGCACCAATGATTTCTCTCCCCCGGGGCCCGACCACGAGCTGTTCCGCGCGGCCTATGCCTCGTTCTTGGACGAGATCCGCGGCCACTATCCCTCCGCGCTCCTGCTGGCCGTCGTGGGTCCGATGCTCAGCGACGGCTTTCCCGCCGGCGTGATGGCCTGGACCACGGTCCAGAGCGACGTCTCCGCGGTCGTGGCGGATCGGAACGCCGCCGGCGACGACCGCGCCCACTACCTGGCGCTGACCCCGCAATCGGCTCCCTACGGGGAGGATTGGCACCCGACGGTGGCCACGCACGAGAGCATGGCTGGAGCCGTGGCCGCCGAGATCGAGCGGCTCCTCGCCGCGCCCTGAGCCGCGGGGCGCGAGGCGGGCGTCGCGGAAGAGCCGGGCGTTGCACGTCACCGCCGCCCCCGCCTTCGCGGCCCGCCCTCGCCCTCGGTCAACCACTCGAACGGAACGTCCCGGGAAACTCGAACGCGCCGCCCCACCCGACGTGCGCCCCGCGGCGTCCTCTGCCGCGATCGCCGCGTACGCCGTTTTCCGATCGACCCCCATCCGATCCGTCACCTCTTCCACCTTCAGCACCGCGGACAGCTCTCGGCAGGGTGGATTCTTCCGGGCGCGGGGAGGAGCGGCCTCGAAGACGCGACCGGCTCACCGCCCCTGCCCACGCGGACGGCGACATTTCAGCGGGTTGGCCGTTCCACCGTGCCGCGATTCGGCGCGCGCGCCCGTCGTCGCACTGGGCTACGCCGCGCCGATGCGCTTTAGTGCGGACCGCAGACGCGTGCACGCTCGGGGCTCCCGCGGGTGGAGGGCCACCGAGCTGCCGCCAATTGGTTCTTCGCTCCCCCGCTTGCCACCCCTCTACGAGTTCGTCATGTTCCGATCTTCCGTTCGCGTTCCGACCGTCGCCCTTTGCTCTGGCCTTTGTCTCTCCGCCTGGGGGCTCGCGTGTGCGAGCAGCGAGGCGAGTGGCCCACCCAGCGCCACGGCGGTGGAAGCCGAAAGCAGCGAGGCGCCCGAACCCGCCGCCGAGGTCGCTCCGTCGGGGGCTTCCGAGGCCGCTCCGTCGGGGGCTTCCGAGGCCGCCGAACCGGCGGCGGCCGAATCCATTCACGGCTTGACCATGAAGATGCTCGACGGCACCGAGGCACCGCTGTCCGCCTGGGAGGGCAAGGCAGTGCTCGTGGTCAACACCGCCTCGAAGTGCGGGCACACGCCGCAATACGAAGGGTTGCAGGCGTTGCACGCCGAATACGAAAGCCGCGGCTTCGCCGTGCTCGGGTTTCCCTCGAACGATTTCGGCGGGCAGGAGCCGGGCAGCGCGGAGGAGATCAAGACGTTTTGCACCAGCATCTACGGCGTGAACTTCCCCATGTTCGACAAGGTGCACACCAAGGGCCCGGAGCAGGCGCCGTTGTACGCGATGCTCTCCAAGGCCTACGGGGAGCCGCAGTGGAACTTTCACAAGTACCTGATCGACAAGCACGGCCGGCCCGTTCGGGCGTGGGCGAGCGCGGTCAAGCCGCGCGACCCGGAGATCATCGAGGCCATCGAGCAGGCGCTGGCGGCTGAGTAGCCGCCGCGCTCGAGCGGCGTGGCGGCGGTCGCTCATCCACCCCCGGGGCCCTGCGCTCGCGGGTGGCCGGCTCAGCTCGGAATCGCCCCCGCACCCCGAGGCGACCGCCCCTCGGAGCGGGGGCTCTTTCCCCGGTTCCGAGGACTGGCACCGAGAGGAAAGGCTGGGCCTGCCGGGCGGGGCCGAGCTGCCCCGCCGGCAAAAGGAACTTCACGCGGCTCGTCCGCTCGGCGCCACGCTGCCCGTACATCGGCGGGCGGTCAGCGACCTCCGCTGCAGTTGAGCAGTGTTCCGGTGACGTACGAGGCCTCGTCGCTGGCGAGCCAAAGTATCGTTTTCGCGACCTCCTCCGCTTTGCCGCCGCGCCCCAAGGGAATGGTCGACGCGAGCCGGGCCACGCGATCCGGCTCGCCCGAGTCCGCGTGCAGCTCCGTTTCGATCAGCCCGGGCCGCACGCCGTTGACTCGTATTCCCTCTCGGGCCACCTCTTTGGCCAGGCCAATCGTCAGGGTGTCGAGCGCCCCCTTGCTCGCGGCGTAGTCGATGTACTCGCCAGGGCTGCCCAGCAGCGAAGCCATCGACGAGACGTTGACCACGCTGCCGCCCGCTCCGCCGCGGGCCGTCGACATGTGCCGCACGGCCTGTCGCGCGCAGAGCAGGGCACCCAGCACATTGACCTCCAGCACGCGTGCGACCCGCGCCGCGGTGAAGCTCTCCAGGCGCGCTTGAGGGGCCACCACACCCGCGTTGTTCACGAGGCAATCCAGCCGCCCCCACTCGGCACCGATGCGCTCGAACCAGCCGACGACCGTGGTTTCATCGCTGATCTCCCCCCCGAGCAACAGGGCCCTTCGACCACACTCGCGCACGCTCTCCGCCGTGGCCCGCGCTTCTTCGATTCGGGCTCGATAGCCGATCGCCACGTCGTAGCCGGCGCGGGCCGCGAGCCGCGCCGTGGCGGCCCCGATGCCTCGGCCGCCGCCCGTGATGAACATAGTTTTCTGAGTCATTTCGCTGGCCCCTCCCGCGGCCCGTCGAGATCGGCACGGGCCAGCGCCGAGGCTGCCCGCGCCCCCGCTGCCCAGCTCGCGCCTCCGCCCTCAGGCCTGGAAGCGTTCGTGCAACCAGCTCCTGAGGGCGACGATTTCTTCCATGCAGAGCGAGTGTTGCATGGGGTACTCGCGCCACTGGCAGTCGTACCCCGCCTGGAGCAGGCGCTGGTGGGCGGATCGGCCAAGCCCGATCGGAACCACCGGATCGTGCACGCCGTGCCCAAAGAAGAACGGGATGTGCTCGCTCTGCGCGGTGCGCTCCTGGTCGAATTGCCCGGGCAGCACGAGATAGCCGCTGAGGGAAGCCACGCCTGCCAGGCGCCGCGCGCTGCGCAACCCCAGGTGCAGCGCCATCGCCGCTCCTTGGCTGAAGCCCATCACCACGATCCCTTCCGGAGAGACGCCCCGCTCGACTTCGCGTTGCACCAGCCGCTCCAGCTGTTGCGCGGCCTGCCGGACGTCCGATTCCTTTTCGCGCAGCGGCGGGTCCTGGAAGGTCAAAATGTCGTACCACGCCGGCATCTTCATCCCTCCGTTGATGGTCACGGGCCGCTCGGGGGCGGCGGGAAAGACGAAACGCAGCCAGGGGGCCTGCAGCAGCGGCACGACGTCGTCGAAGTCGTGATTGGACGCGCCGAGGCCGTGCATCCAAAGCACGCTTCCGCGCTGGGGCTCCTGTGGGTCGATTTCGAACGTCTGCAGCACCCGCCGAGTCAACCGGATCCCCCGACGCGGGTAAAGCCTTCTGGCCTGGAACACTCGGGGGAGGCCGGACGGCTCGGAGCGAGGCGGCGCGGGCGGCGACTGGGGCCGACCGGCGCCGGCAGGGCTCGGGGGGCCCTCTGGGCTAGCCCTTCGCTGATTCTTAGAAGATACAGTGAGGATGCAATTGTGTTCGATTCAGGTCGGCACGGAGGCGAGTTTTCTCGTGCAACGGGGCCTGGGTCTGGGTCACGAGTTCGGGGCTTCGACGTGGTAGGTTGTGCGGGTGTCGACCTCGCCGAAGCCCGCAAACGATTCCGCCTCACCGGCCGGTGCCGCAAGAGGCAGGCGGCGCGCCGTACACGGCCGGGAGAAGCCGACGATTCGCGTGGTGGCCGAGCGAGCCGGAGTCGCCGTCAGCACGGTCTCGCGGGTTCTCAATGGCGGCTACGCCAGCGCCGAGGCACGCGAGCGCGTCGAGGACGCCATCCGAGAGCTCGGCTATGCGCCTTCGATCACCGCCCAGAGCTTGGTCACGGGCCGCGCCGGTTGCATCGGAGTGGCCTCGTACACGAGCCAGACCAGCTGGTTCTCGCAAATTCTCGCCGGGGTGGAGGAGCAGCTGGCCGACAGCCACCAGAGCGTCCTGCTGGCCACATTGATGATCAACGGCCGCTACGATGCCAGCTCGGTCGCCGAGTGGATCGAGAAGCGGCGCGTCGACGGCATCATCTTCGTCCGTTACACGCGGCGTGAGGCGTCTCTGTTCAGCGCCGCGCTCGAGGCGCACCTGCCGGTCGTTTTGATCGGGCCGGACATGAAGGCCCCCGCGCAATGTGTGATTCGCTGCGATAACGTGGAGGCCGGGCGCCTCGTCGGCAGCCACCTGCTCGCGCTCGGGCACCGCCGGGTCGCGTTTGCGGGCGGGCCGAAGGAGTCGATCGACACGCGGGATCGACTCCGCGGGTTGAACGAGGTCTACGAAGGCCACGGGGCGGAAATTCCGGAGCACCGGGTTTGGTTTGGTCCCAATTACTCCGCTGAGTCTGGTGTGGCGTACGGGGAGGCGTTCTTGAAGCTTCCCTCGCGGCAGCGTCCCACGGCGGTGGTCGCCGGCAACGACGCGATGGCGATGGGGTTCCTCCGCACGGTGCTCTCCCGAGGTGTGGAGGTGCCGCGGGAGGTCTCGGTGGTCGGCTTCGATGGAATTCCGGAGGGAGCTCTGTATTGGCCGGGGCTCACGACCGTGGTGCAGCCCGCTCACCGGATGGGGGCCAGCGGGTGTCGAGCGTTGCTCGAGACCCTCGCACATTCGGATTCGACGGTGACCGACAATGAGGAGCAGTACGGCGTCGAGTTGGTGGCGCGCGAGAGCACCGGGCGCGCGCCGAGCGGGGGCTAGGGGCCATTGGTTTGGCGACGGCGTGGCCCCGGCGGCGCTCGGCGGCCTGTCCGTTTTCTCGGCAGGGCTCGGCACCGGGGCTCGTTCCGGACGGGATGGACCGCGAGGCCGGTGGTGCGGCGACCGACGGCGAGCGGCTTTCTCGTCGGGCCTCGGGACCCGCTGCTCGTGTTGCACGTCGGGGTCGGGGGGCATGGTGCGTGGCCGCTCGAGCCCCGTGGCCCGCAAAGTGGCTGCCAGCCCCTGGACGAGCTCCTCTTCTGGCTGGGCGGCCTGCCGGCGATTCGAGCATTTTTCCGGCGGGCGCCCGGGTCCCCTCCGGGGCGAAAGGCCCCCCGAGCCGCTCGGGTCGCACCCCGCGCAGCCCGTCGCGACCCCCAGGGAGGCCGTCGCGCTGGCGCTGCCGAGGGAATTGGCCCAGTATGCTCGCGGTGGGCCCGAGACGGGAATCCCCGCCCGCGCGAACCTCGAGAGGCGGCGGCGTGCGGGATGATGGTGCGTTCGTTGCAGAGCGCCCGCACGGTCGCGCGCCGCGAGCCGTCCGATTGAGTGCTTTCGGGCCAACTCGCTGATAAGCAATCTTGGGTCCCCCTCGGCGATCGGCTAAGACCGACGCCAGGAGGCACGCCGCCGCGGCGGCGCAACGGCCTTCGAGGAAAACCCCCGTCACAGGGAATTTTTCAGTTGCAGGGCTCACGGCAGCAGCAAGGCGAAAGCGCTCCGGCGTGGCCGCGCCAGGAGGAGTCCCGAGCGGAGGCCCCGGCGCGAGCCAACGCGGCTGGGCTCGCGGGCTGGCTCGGGCGCTTCGGGCGGCTGGTGGCGGGCGTGCTGCTCTCGGCCGTGGGGCTCTTCACCTTCCTCGCGCTATTCGGCGCCGCGCTGCGCCCGCCGCTGTCGCAGCAAGTGCAGGTGCACTCGCTCTCGGCCGTCGAGCAGGCGCGCGAGGCGCGCGACACGAGCTTCGACGCGAGCGATCCCGAGCACCTGCCCCGCATCCAGCGGCCCGTCGACTATCGCGCCGGAAGCAAGGCCGCGTGGTGGCCCAAGGGGCAGTCGCCGCTGCTGTCTCGGCTCGAGGCCGCAGGAAAGCTGCCCCCGGTCGCGCAGCGAGTCGGCCCCGAGCCGCTGGTGCTCGATGGAGGCTCGGTCGGAAGCTACGGCGGGACCTGGCTGCGCGTCGCCTCCTCGGAGTGGGACGTCTTCATGTTCGAGTTCCGCTTCGGTTACGCCGGGCTGTTTCGCTGGTCGCCGCTCGGGAGGCCGATCGTGCCGCACTTGGCCACGAAAGTGGACGCTTCGCCGGACAGTCGTCAGTTCGTAGTGCATTTGCGACGTGGGGTTCGCTGGTCCGACGGGCACCCGTTCACCGCGGACGACATCCTGTTCTGGTGGGAGTACGACGAGATCAACACCGCGGTCGGTGATGGCCAGCCGCCGCCCTGGTTGATCGCGGGCAACGGCAGCACCACGCTCGAAAAGATCGACGACCACACCATCGTGTTTCGCTTCGACGAGCCGTTCGGCAATTTTCTCGAGACGCTCGCGGCGAACAGCTGGTTCATGCTGCGCTACCCGAAGCACTACTTCGAAAGGTACCACCCCGAAACGGCGGACCCGGCCTTTTTGAAGAGTGAGCTCGAGGCGCTCGGCATGACCAGCGCGTACAATCTGTGGCGCAACCGGCTCGGGCGTCACGACAACCCCGAGGTGCCTCGCCTGTGGCCCTGGGTGCTGCGTACGTACAAGAGCGGCTTGCCCTACGTGTTCGTCCGCAACCCGTACTACTTCGCGGTCGATCCGGAGGGCAATCAGCTCCCGTACATCGACCGAGTCCAGTTCGAGGAGCGAAACCAGCAGATGCTACCGCTCGCCTTTGCCAACGGCGAGGTGACGATGCAGGGCCGGCACATCTCCTTCGACAGCTACACGGAGCTGATGAGCCGCCAGGCAGAGGGGGGCTTCGTGGTGAAGCACTGGTACAACGCGGCGCGCTCGTCGTGGTTGATTCAGCCGAGCCTCAACCGCTACGTGGATCCCCGGCGCCCCGCGACGGCCCAAAAGGCCAAGCTCCTCGCGGACAAGCGCTTCCGGCAAGCCCTTTCCCTCGCCATCGACCGCAAAGCCATCATCGGGGCCTACTACGACGGAGTGGTCGAGGCGGGTCAGGTCGAGCCCGGGCCGGGGTCACCGTTCGAGAACGAGAAGCTCCGTCACGCGTTCATCGAGCACGACCCGTCGCGCGCCAACCAGCTGTTGGACGAGCTGGGCCTCTCGGGGCGAGGCGCCGACGGGTTGCGCACGTTCGTCGACGGCAGCCCGCTCACCCTCGATCTGATGTTCTGCGCCTTTCCCGGCGTGGGTCCGGCAGAGCTCGTCGTGGACGACTGGCGGGCGGTGGGGCTGCGCGTGGTCGCGCGCGAGCTCTCGCGCAAGCTCTTTACGATCAAGAAGGACGCCGGCGATTTCGACCTGGCCGTCTGGCCCAGCGCCGGGGATTTCTTTCCGCTGCTCGAGCCCGGCTCGTTTGCACCCGGCGACCATTTCAACGTCAACGCGCCCGCTTGGGGTCGCTGGTTCGAGCGGGGGGGGTTCTTCGGGGCTCCTCGGGCGTTGCAGGCAGACACGGGGCCGGCCTTCCCGCCGCCGCCGGGTCACCCCATGCTCGATTCCTACCGGGCGCTGGTCGAGGCGCGTCAAGAGAGCCAGGTCGTGGATCAGGTCGCGCGCTTCGAAGAGGCGCTCGACATTGCGGCGGAGAACCTGTGGACGATCAACGTCGCCGAGGCGCCGCCATTTTTGGTCGTCGTCGACCGCGACCTGCGCAACGTGCCGGACAAGGCGCTCGGCGCCGCAACGGTCCGCACGCCCGCCAATACCGGTATCGAGACATACTACTTCGAGCACCCCTCGCACGCGGCGGACGCCGAGACGCTGAAAGAGATCGAGACTCTGACGCCGATGGCTCGCCGGCAGCCGGCGGACGCGCAGCCCCCGAGCGCGGGGGCGCGCGACTTGGGCTGGCTCCTGCGGATCTGCAGCTACGGCATCCTGGCGGCGTTCGCGCTGCTGATCGCGGTGCGCCACCCGTTCGTGCTGCGGCGAATCTTGCTGCTGTTGCCGACGCTGCTGGTGATGTCGGCTCTGGTCTTCGTCGCCATCCAGCTGCCTCCGGGGGATTTCATCAGCTCCCGTGTGCTTCAGTTGGCGCAGGGCGGGGATCTGAACGCCCTCGAGCAGATCGAAGAGCTGCGTCGGCTGTTTCACTTTGACGAGCCGCACCTTCAACAATACGCACGCTGGATGGGGCTGGCGTGGTTTCAGACCTTCGATCCTGCGGACGCTGGCTTGTTGCAGGGGCAGATGGGTCGGTCCATGGAAACGGGGCGGTCGGTGAACGAAATCGTGGGTGATCGAGTGCTGCTCACGGTGGCGATCTCGGCGGGCACGATCTTGCTGACGTGGATCATCGCCCTTCCCATCGGGATTTACTCGGCGGTGCGCAGGCAATCCTTCGGGGACTACTTTCTGTCGCTGGTGGGGCTGATCGGGATGAGCGTGCCGCCCTTCCTGCTCGCGCTCGTGCTCATGGTCGCGGCCGGCGTCTCCGGGCTCTTCTCTCCCGATTTCGCGGCCCAGCCGAGCTGGGATTGGGCCAAAGCCAAGGACTTGCTCTCCCACATCTGGGTGCCGATTGCCGTCATGGGTCTCGCCGGCACGGCGGGGATGGCGCGCGTGATGCGCGCCAACCTGCTCGACGAGCTGAACAAGCCGTACGTCACCACCGCCCGTGCGCGCGGCGTCCGCCCCCTCAAGCTCTTGCTCAAGTACCCCGTCCGCGTGGCCCTCAACCCGTTCGTCTCGACCATGGGCCAGCTATTTCCTCAGCTGATCAGCGGGGGCGCGATCGTGGCCATCGTGCTCAGCCTGCCCACCGTGGGCCCGCTGCAGGTGCACGCGCTGCTCACCGAGGACATGTACCTGGCGGGCTCGATGTTGATGGTGCTGAGCTTGCTCGCGGTGCTGGGAACCTTGGTGGCCGATCTTCTACTGCTCTGGCTCGACCCTCGCATTCGTTTCGACCGGGGGGCGCGGTGAGCGATGTCCTCGTCGCCGCGCAGGGTGCGCCTGCCGCCGGGGCCCTCTCGCAGTGGCAGCTGACGGGTCTGCGTTTTCGGCGCCATCGGGTGGCAGTGGCCTCGCTGTACCTGCTGGTGTGCCTCTACCTGCTGGCGCTGGCCGCCGACGTGGTCGCTCCATACCGGCCCGAGACGCGCCATCTGGGCTACGCGTACGCTCCGCCTCAGGCGCTGCACGTGGACGCGGAGGGGCTCTACACCACACGCCTCGAGCGCCATGTCGATCCGATCACGTTTCGAAAGACCTACACGACCCGCCCCGAGCAGCGCGTGCGGCTGCGATGGGCGTTCGCCGGCGAGCCCTACCGCCTCCTGGGGCTCTTGCCCGCCAACTTCCACCTGGTCGGCGTGGCTCCAGCCGGCGCCGAGCCCGGCGAGGCCCCCGGCGCCGAGCCGACCTTCTTCTTCCTGGGAGCCGATCGCTATGGGCGAGATATCTTCAGCCGAGCGATCCACGCCGCGCGCGTATCGCTCTCCGTCGGGCTGGTCGGTGTCCTTCTGACGTTCGTGGTCGGGATCATCGTGGGCGGGCTGAGCGGCTACCTCGGGGGGCGGTGGGACGCCCTGATTCAGCGCTCGATCGAGGTCGTGCAGTCGTTTCCTCAGCTTCCGCTCTGGGTCGCGTTGGCCGCCGTGCTGCCGGAAGATTGGTCTTCGCTGCAGACGTACTTCGCCATCACGCTGCTTTTGAGTCTGCTGAGTTGGACGGGCTTGGCGCGGGTCGTGCGCGGCAAGATCTTGGCGTTGCGTGAGGAGGAGTACTGCGTGGCCGCGCGGTTGCTTGGCGCGAGCCATGCGCGGATTCTCTTTCGGCACTTGTTGCCCGGGGTCACCAGCCACATCGTGGTGGCCCTCACGCTTTCGGTTCCGACGATGATCCTCGGAGAAACGGCCCTCAGCTTCTTGGGCTTGGGGCTGCGGCCGCCGAGCCTCAGCTGGGGTGTGATGCTTCAGGATTGCCTGGACGTGAAGGCGGTGCGGTTCTACCCCTGGTTGCTCTCGCCAGTGGCCTTCATCGTTACCGCGGTGCTCTGTTTCAACTTCGTGGGGGATGGGGTGCGCGACGCAGCTGACCCCCACGGCACGTGAGCGAGCCCATGGCACCTGCATCGATACCGCCTTCCTCACCGGGCGAGCTGCTGCTCGAGGTCGAAGACCTGCGCACCTCCTATTTCACCGAAGAGGGCGAGCTGCGGGCGGTGGACGGCGTGAGCTTCGAGCTCCGTCGCGGGAGAACGCTTGCGGTCGTGGGCGAGTCGGGCTGCGGCAAGAGCGCCATGGCCCACTCTCTTTTGCGGCTCGTCGATCGGCCCGGCAAGATCGTGGGTGGATCCGTGCGGCTGCATGGGCCCGGCGCGCCGCCGGTGGACATCGCCGCGCTTCGCGAGGGCGACGAAGCCCTGTACCGAGTGCGGGGCGGCCGCGTGGGGATGATCTTCCAGGAGTCGACGGCGGCCCTGAGCCCCGTGCACAGCATCGGAAGCCAAATGCTGGAGGCCATCAAGCTGCACGGCGAGGTGAGGGGTCGGCAGGCGTTCGTCGCGGCTTTGGACATGCTCGAGCGCGTCGGCCTCGCCGATCCGGAGCTCTGCATGCGCCAGTACCCGCACCAGATGTCGGGTGGCATGCGGCAGCGCGCCGGCGTGGCCATGGCGCTGGTCGCCGAGCCAGAGCTGTTGATCGCCGACGAGCCCACGACCGCGCTCGATGCGACCACGCAGATCCAGGTGCTGGGCGTTCTCAAGAAGATTCAGGCGCAGCGCGGGATGGCGATCCTGCTCATCACCCACGACCTGTCCGTCGTGGCGCAGATGGCGGAGGAGGTGGTCGTGATGTACCTGGGGCGAATCGTCGAGCGCGCCTCGGTGCGAGCGCTCCTGAAGAAGCCGCGCCATCCCTACACCATGGGGCTGCTCTCCTCGCTGCCCAGCCTCACCCCGGCCGGGCAGCGCCTGCCCAGTGTCGAAGGGTCGGTGCCCTCGCTGGCGCAGCTGCCGGCGGGGTGTGCGTTCCACCCGCGCTGTCCCCACGCCGAGCCGGGGCTTTGCGATCGCGGGGGGCCCCCGCCGCTGGAAGAGATCCAGGTGCCTTCGGCAGTCGCCGGACCCGGCGCAGGGCAGAGCCCGAAGGAGCGTGCATTCCAGCTCGTCGCGTGCCGCCGAGTCCGGGAGGTGGCCCTCTCCGAGCTGATCCGCACGGGGGCGCCGCCGCGCGTGGCCGCTTTCGATCGGGCTGCCTCGCCCGAGCCGGTGGCGTCTGAGCAGGCGGCCCCGGCGGAGCGCTCGGCCCCCGCAGGGCGGGCTGCCGCCGATGCGTCGGGGAACGTCTCCGCGAGCGCTGGCGAGCTCGAAGTGAGGGCCCCCGCGGCGGGCCAAGCCGCGGCTTCGGAGGCGAGCGCGCCCCGCGCGGAGCCCGAGCTTGCCGCCCCCCAGGAGGCTGAGCGGCAGGAGGAGTCGCCCCTGCCCGCCAGCGTTTCGAGCCCCGCGGTGGCACCTCCTTCCCGGGCGTCCCACGCGGTGCCTCGGTTCATGTCCAGCACCCGGCCCCGCTCTTCGTTTCCCCCCGAGAGCCGGCGGGGAGATGCGGCTCGGGGAGCCAGCGATCGGGACGAGGCCTCGGAGCCCGAGCACACGCTGCCTTTGCCGCTTGCGGCGGCCTCGGCGTTGCCCCCGACGCCCGGGGAGCGGCCCCCGCCGCACACTCTGCGGCCGGAGCCCTTCGGGCGGGCTTCGCAGCCGCCCCCCTCGCATGTCGACCGCTCGGAGCCCTTCGGGCGGGCTTCGCAGCCCCCCCATCAACCGTTCGGGCGGGCTTCGCAGCCGCCCGCCGCCCCTTTCGCGCCCACCTCTCCGCCTCCCGTCGAGGGCGCGGCACCGGCCGAGCCGAGCGCACTCGGGGCAACGGGGGCTGGCGATTCTCGGCGGCTGGCCTCGGCCGGGACCCCGGAGGTCTCCTCTTCCGAAGAGGACTTCTCGGCGGACGAGCCCTCCGTGCCGAAGACTTCCACCTTGCCCGTGGATCTGCCCTCGATGTCCGGTTCGTCGGAGAAGGACGGCGAGCTGCGCGAGCTCGAGCGGCACACGCCGCCGCCCACCACGGTCAAGCCGGGCGGCGAGGGGTGCGATCCCGGCCCGAAGGAGCCCGCGTGAGCTCCGAAGCGGCGGTCGCCGCGCCGTCCGCCCCGAGCTCGCTGCTCTCCGTCCGCGGGCTGAGCAAGCACTTTCCGATCTACTCATCGGGCCTGCTTCGCCGGCGCGTCGGCTGGGTCAAGGCCTGTGACGACGTGAGCTTCGAGCTCGCCGCCGGCGAAACCCTGGCGATCGTGGGCGAGAGCGGCAGCGGTAAGAGCACCCTCGCGCGAGCTCTGCTGCGCGCGACACGCCCCACGGCCGGCAGCGCCATCTTTCGCGGCGGCGATCGCGGGGTTTCGCCGGCGGAGGTGGACCTGGTCGCCGCTTCCGAGGCGGAGCTCAAGCCGCTGCGCCCTCACTTGCAAATGATCTTCCAAGACCCATTCAGCAGCTTGAATCCGCGCATGACGGTGCAACAGATCATCGCCGAGCCGCTGGTGATCCATCGCCTCGCCAGCGGGCAAGAGCTCGAGGATCGCGTCGTTGCCATGCTCCGCAGGGTCGGGATTCGTCCGGAATATCGGGCACGCTATCCGCACGCCTTCTCCGGCGGGCAGCGTCAGCGCATCGGCATTGCCCGGGCTCTCGTCACTCGTCCCCAGCTGGTCGTCGCGGACGAGGCCGTCTCGGCGCTCGACGTTTCCGTGCAGGCCCAGGTCATCAACCTGCTCGCCGATCTACGGCGGGAGCTGGGGCTGACGTACGTATTCATCGCGCACGACCTGTCCGTCGTGCGCCACATTGCGAGCCGTGTGGCCGTGATGACGCGAGGCAAGATCGTCGAGGTGGGAGCGACGGCTCGGGTGCTCGCCTCTCCGCGGCACGAATACACCAAGAGCCTGGTCGCCTCCGAGCTGGACCCCGATCCCGACCACCGCATGCTGTCTTGGGCGTGAAGGCGCCGGGCTGCCGCCCAAAGCCCTCCACGCCGACGGAGGGCTGCCACCCGGGCTCGTCACGGCGGGCAGCCCCTCGGGCGAGCCCCCCCGGGGGGCTCATCCCCCTCGTCAGGCAGGTCGCTTCTTGGCGACCGAGGCCGCCGGAGCCCTGCCGTCGGCCATGGCCATCGGCGTGAGCGAGACGGGCATTCCCATCCCGAGCGCGCCGCCGTCCTGGGCGGTCACCCGCGTCTGCGATTCCGCCGTCGCTCTCGGGGCGGCTTGGCTCACGGCCCGTGGTGCCGGTGCCCGGTCGTGGTGAATGCCGCGCCCCACCCGCCCTTCGAACGCCGGGAGCGTTGCGGCGAGAGCCGGGTCCACAGGGTGGGTGGGGCTTGGGCTGAAGCTGCCCATCGCGGGCTGTGTCGCGGCGACCTCGAGAGCGCCTCGCGGCTCGTCTGCCTCCAGGAGAGGTGCCGCGGCTGCGGGGGGAGCCACCATTTCGGTGGTGTCCTCCCAGTCGTCTTCCCCCGTCGGGCGCACCCAGCCCGCCCCCGGAGGAAGGGGGGCGTGCTCGGGGAAATCCTTGGGGAGGTACTTGGGGCGATTCATCGATTCGGAACCCTGCTGTCGATGGGTTGGGGGGGGGGCGACCGCCAGCGAGCTGGCGGAAGCGGGGCATCCCGCCGCGAGGTCCGCCAGGGCCGTCGCCGGCTCCTGTTCGCGCGGGGGCGGGGGAGGGCGCGTCGTGACGGTGGTCGTCGCGGGGGGGCGCGCGCCCTCGCGCAGCCCGGAACAGCTAGAGGTGCGGCTGCGGTTGCCCCGGATGCGACTGTCGGGCGGTCCGCTGCGATGCGCGGCGGGGCGTGTGCTCCGCTCCGGTGGGGCGGGAGGTTGCGCCTTGGGCGGGGCTTGCTGAGGCGCCGCGGAGGCGGGCGCTTCGTCCGATCTCCGGGCCGTCGCCTCGAGGGGTTGCCCGGCCGTCGTCGGGCTGGGCCCCCTCGGTGCGGCGCTGGCGCGCAGGGAGGTCGCGCTGGCCGCGCGGGCGCGAGGCGTCGGTGGGTGGCTCGCGCTCGGAGCTGCGGCGCTTGGCCGAGGCTCTTCAGCGCGAGCTGCGTCGGCCGCGGGCTCGACGGCATTCGCCGGGCTCGGGTGGGGCTCGGCGCGCGAAGCGGCGTGGCTCGCCGTCAGGCCGCTGTCCTCCGCGACCCGCGCGGCCACCGACCTCGAATCGCCCGTCTTCTCGTCGGGCGCGGGCTCGGCCTTGGGGTAGCTGCGCCAATCTCGCTGGGTGATCAGCCGCGCGCCCCGTGAGAAGGTCAGGTAGGACCAGCTCCATTGCAGTATGACGAGCAGCCGGTTGCGAGAGCCGCTGAGAAAGTAGATGTGGATGACCAACCACATGAACCAGGCAAACATGCCCGCCGAGCGCAGCTTGCCTCGCTGCAGGAGCGCCTGGCGACGCCCGACGGTCGCCATCTGGCCGCGGTCCCGGAAGCGGAACGCGGGGCGAGGTCGGCCGCCGTGGTCGGCGACGATCACCCGGGCCACGTGCTGACCCTGTTGAATCGCCACCGTCGCCGTCCCCGGCAAAGGCCGCTCGGAGCCTTCCGGGAGGAAGTGTGCCTGGTCGCCGACCACGAAGACGCGCGGGTGTCCGGGCACGCTGAGGTCGGGCTGCACGTGCACGCGGCCCGAGCGATCCAGCTGGCTTTCGAGCTCCTTGCCGAGCGGCGAGGCCTGCACGCCCGCGCCCCAGATGACCGTCGAGGAGGCGAGGTGCTCTTCGCCGACGTACACTCCGCTGCCGTCGATTCGAGTCACGCGGCTGTTGGTCCACACCTGCACTCCCAGCCTCTCCAGCTCGGCGGTGGCTCGACTCGCCAGGGAGTTGTCGAAGCTCGCCAGCACTCTCGGCCCGGATTCGATGAGAACGATGCGCGTGAGCTTCGGGTCGATGTTGTGAAAGTCGCGGGCCAGAGTGAAGCGGGTCATCTCCCCGATCGCACCGGCCAGCTCGACTCCCGTGGGGCCGCCTCCCACGACCGCGAACGTGAGCAGTGCTCGGCGCCGCGAAGGGTCTGGCTCGCACTCGGCTCGCTCGAACGCGCTGAGCACCCGTCGTCGGATCTCGGTCGCCTGCTCCAGGTTTTTCAACCCGGGCGCATACTCTTCCCACTCGTTGTTGCCGAAGTACGAGTGCTGGGCGCCACTGGCGAGCACGAGGTAGTCGTATCGGTGCGTTCCGACATTGCTCTCGAGCGTGCCGCTGGCCGTGTCGACCTTGCGCACCTCGGCCTGTAGCACCTGGACACCGTCTTGCTGGGTGAGCAAGCTGCGGATTGGGGAGGCAATGTCGGCGGGGCTCAGCCCCGCCATCGCCACCTGGTACAAGAGGGGCTGAAACAGGTGGTAGTTCCGGCGGTCGATCAAGCAGATGTCGAGGTCCCCAACCTTCGCCAAAGCCTTGGCGCAGTTGAGCCCCGCGAAGCCGCCCCCTACGATAACAACTCGCTTCATGCCCCTTCTCGTCGTTGCTTCGTCGTGCAGCCCCGAGCCACACACGCGCAAGCCTCGGAAGGGCCACAACGGCTTTCGCACGACATCCTTGAAGCGATCGCACGACAACCTCGGCTGTTCCGGACGGTCCTTCGTTCTGCTGTTGCATCGAAGTTTCATGATTGTGCTGCCGCTGTGGCGACGTGCCGAGGTGGAGCGAGCGGCGCGTGCGCACCTGTGTGGTGCTCTCGGGGTCATGCGGTCGACCGAGCATCGCAGGCGGCGTCTTGAACCCCTTTTTTCGGGTCGCCCCGCCCCGAGGTCGCGCCTGCACCCCCGCGCGCCGCCAGCGGGCTCCGGTCGCTCGCGGCGCGCGCCCCGGCGCGACGCCGAACGAGCCCCCGTCCTCTGCGCTCCTTGGCCCGCGCATCGTTGGGGGGCCGCAGTGAATCAGCGCCTTGCCATTCGTCGGCCCATCACGGTGGCCGATTGGCGTACCTGTCGCGTGTTGAATCTGCCCCATTCCTCGAGAGCGTTTCGAGTCAGAGCGCGGTGGGCTGACTCGAGTCGGTCTTCTCCTGCGCTCGCGCCCCAAGGCGGCACGGCGCGCCCCCTCGGCTGGGCAGCAGTCCCAGGCCGCCCGGATGTCCGTGCTGTGCTGCGAGCGGATTCATTCACGTCGCTTGACGGAGGCCGCGCGGCCCTCCCCCCGCGGCCTCCGTCGGATCGAGCGCATTTCTTTCGCTCGAGGGCTTCCGCAGTCAGCCCCAGCGACGAGTCCCGGGGCCCCGCGCCGCCTGCGGGCTGGTCATTCAGCCGAGGTCGCGCCGAAGCTCGGGCGTGGCACCGCGGTCGGCGGGCAGTGGGCGGTCGCGGGAGCGGTTGCCACGCGCCTCGCCGTCGAGCCTCGAGCCGCGGGCGGGGGAAACGCCGCGGTCGAACTCGCCGCGGCGGCGCGCGGTGTTTCGCGGCTTCGGGCCGCCAGAACCACGCGCTGTTGCACGAGCCCGTGAGCGTCGTCGTCGTGAGGTGCGCGCTCGCGGCGCCGCGTCCGCGTGGAACGCCGCGCGACCGCGCGCCGCTCGCGCTCGGCGGGGCGTGCCGGGCAAGGGGCTCGTTGCATCGCCGCGAGTTGGCTGTGGGTGGCGCGACGCTGCGTCGCGAACCCAGCGCAGGCTCGGCGCGCTCGACCGCGGCTCCCGAGTTTTGCGGAGCGGTGTGTCCCCTGCAGTGCTCACCTCCCCGCGGAGGGTGGTGAGAGGCGGACAACAAGCGCGTGAAACCCTGTCCTTATGCGCCTATGCCATCTAGCCTACAGCAGTTGCCTGTGTAGACTCGAGTCGAGAAAGGTCCCACCCGGGGCCGGAAAAACAACCAATTCGATCACTGCACTCAGAGTAGGGCGCGCCAAGGCCTACCGCGGGCGATTTAGCTCGCGAGAAGGCCAGCGCAAGAGGCTTGCGGGTTTGGGGTTGGCCTCCCCTGCGTTGCCATCGGGCGACCGCGCGATGCGCATCCATCGGCTCTTCAGCAGGAGAGCCGGTGGGGCGCCAGCGCGCGCGCTCCGCGGCGGCGCACGCGTTGGCGAGCCCGAGTTCCCCAGTCGAGCCCCACTTTCGAGGTCACGATGCTCAAAGTCGCCAAGCAGTATTGCATGGAAATTGGAAATGACACGGACGTGCTCCAGCGTTTCATCCGAGGAAGGATGGCGAAGGTCGCCGCCGCACCTCCCTCCCTTCGCCTGTTGCAGCAAGCCCGCGTGTACGGCGTGTTTCAGGAGGAGCGAATGGTCGGCGGGTTCGCCTTCTTCCTCGGCCCGGACCTGCCGCTGACGCGACTGATCCAGGGCGATCGCTCGATGCAGGGCGCGCTGGCCCGCGCACGGTCCCGCGCCTCTTGCGAGATCGGCTGCGTGTGGCTCAACAATCCCCTCGGGGATCGCAAGCTGTCCGCGTTGCTGTGGATGGGCGTGCTGCGGGCCGCGCTTCGCGTGGGCCGCCGGAGCCTTTATTTCTGCTACGACACCAATTCCGAACGCATGAAAAAGCTGTACAGGCTGGGTGTTGCCGCGGAGCTGGGTCAAGTGAAATGCGGCACGGGCCAGGACAGCCTGCTGCTGGCAGTGTGCCGCACCAGCCTCGCCAAGATCGTGCTCAACACCGCGCTGTGCTTGGCCCGGAGGGAGCTTCGCGCGATGGGTCGGCGTACGCTTCGCGCCTTGTGTCGTCCCACGCTCGCGTTTCCCTCTCCGGGTCGCACGAGTTCGGCGGGCAGCGACCGCCCCTAGCCACCCCCTTGCCGGGAATTCGGGTCGATTGCCGACGAATCAACGAGCGGGAGCGTCGGGCGCGCAGCCCGCGCCGAGGTGCGAGACAATCGGCTGGGGGCGCTAGTCGATCGGGGCGAGCTCGTCCTCGCTCGGTGCCTGTTGGGGGGGGCAGGACCTTCGGCGGAGCTGGCTAGCTGGGCGGCGCGCTCGGCTTCGGGAGCTCGGGCTCGGGGGGCTCGTCCTCGGTTTCTTCGAGGGGCCGGGGTGGCCCATCTTCCTCGGGTGTTGCTCGCGAGAGGCGATCGAGTCGCGCCTTCGTTTCCTGAAGCTCGAGCGCCTGGGAGCGCAATGCCCGCTCCAGTTGCCCGCGCTCTTCGGCGTGCAGCAGACACAGGCTGGCCCCTTCGCGCAGTGGCTTGAGCGCCTGCAGGCACGTCTTGGCCAGCTCGGCCGTGTCGTACCCATCGATGAAGAGCACTCCCAGGAGGCGCCCTGCGTGGCGCAAGGGCATGGCGATTTCGTGCTGAGGGGAAACGAGCGGCGTTCCCGTGCGCAGAACCCGCCTCACGAGGGGGGCCGCCTCGGGGCAATACTCGGCGAGAGGGGGGAGCGGGGGTAACGTGATTTCGGGCCGCCCCGGCTGCCGTCCGCTGCGGCCCGCCGCGAGCACGGGCAGGGTGCCCTCTGCCGATTCCCCGGCGCGCACGAGCACACTGCGCTCGGCGCGCGCGGTTTCCATGCTGATCTCGACGAGCCGAGTGAGTAGGTCGCTGCTGCTCACCGCACCGAGCAGCAGCTTCGTCGCCAGGGCGGCGGCGGGAGCGTCGGCTCCGCGTCGGGCCGCCTCGTCGATTTCGCTCCGCTCGACCTCCCCGGCGAGGGCTTCGACTTTGGCGTCGGCCCCCCAGCGCCGGTAGAGCGCCCCCGCTTGCTGCCGCAGCGTCGTTGCGAAGGCGGCATTGCCGCGCTCTTGCCACACGGTGGCCTGGCACTCCAAAGCCAACGCATGAAAGTGAGAGTATTCGTTGCCCGTCGTGGTGACGGCTCGTTCGTATTGGTCGAGCACATCGCTGAGGGGCTCACCGCGCAGGCGCGCCCGCTCGGCGGCGACGAGGTGGTACTTGTGCGCGAAGTTCTCCGGGCACCCATCGGCCCAGCCGTGGAGCTGCTCTTCGATCCGCTCCAAGTTCTGCAAAATGGTTGCCTTGCCCTCGGGGGTGCTTCGGGCAAACTCGTATTGCGACTGCAGCAGCGCGTCCACGGTGTGGAACTCGGGAACGGAGATGAGGCCGGCCGCGTCCGAGAGTCGCTCCCGAGCCAGCTCCCGCCAGCGCATCGCCTGCTCGTGTTCTCCCAGGAAGACGCTCACCACCATCTGGGATTGGGCATAGGCGTAGATCCACTGCGGGTTGCGACAGGCCATCACGGCCTCGGTGGGTGCGTCTTCTTGCGCAGCGGTCAGGCCCGGTGTGCGCAGCCTGGCGATGGCTCGCTCCACTTGGATCAGGCCGATGCGCTGGCTCGGAAGCTCGGCCCGTTCGACGGTCGCGATGGCGCTGGCCAGCTGGCGCTCGCAATCCCGGAGGTCGCGGCCGAGGTGCAGCAGTCGGTGCATCCGCAGCGTAGTGCAGAAGCCCATGTGCTGTAGGTCACCCGTCTCGAGGGCCAGGCGGTGCCCTTCGTCGAACGCGGCCAGCGCTTCCGCAGGCCCCGCCCGCCACGAGGAAATGTAGGTTGCGAAGGCGAAGTTCACGCTGCTGGCGATGGCCCGGGATTTGAACCGCTCGAGCATGGCGAAGGCCGCCTGGGCGAGCTCGTAGGCCTTGTCGTGGTCCCCCAAGATCCCGCCCACGATGATGCCGCAGTCCACGATGTTCTTGGCGGAGACGGCCGTCAATCCGTGCTGCATCGTCAGGTCGAACATGGTCAGCTCGAGCAGGAGGAAGAGGCGCGGGGATGTCTGAATGGCGGAGGGAATTGCCCGAAAGAGCAGCTTCATGGCGATGACTTTGTCCGGGTCCGTCATCTCCGGCAGCCTCGCAAGCGCCTGCTCGGTTGGCTCCGCCGTGTGGCGCTGGAGCAGCCGAATGCCTTCGGCGATCTGGTGCTCGATCACCGAGGCGTCCTGCGGCACGTCGATGCCCAGCTCGTGCAGTCCCCGGCGCGCGGAGCTCACCGCCTGGTCGAACTGCGCCCGCGCCTCGAGCACGCGCGTTTCCAGTAGATGCAGCTCGGCCAGCTCCCTCGGTGTCGAGGCCAGGTCGAAGGAGGCCGTACACAGTTGCGAGGCGGCTTGTACCTTGCCCGCCATCACCAGGCACTCGACCTGTCGGCTTTGCACGCGCCGGAGCGCGTCGGGGCGCGATTGGGGCGTCAGGCGGCGCAGCAGATCCGCCGCGATCTGGAAGTAGTCCGCGGCGAGGCCGTGCGCCGTCGCGCGGTGGGCGTATTGCCCGGCGAGCTCGTCGAGGAAGGCGAGCCGTTCGAGGTCCGCTTCGCTCTGGATGCACTGCCGCCCCAAATTCAGGTGATTGACCAGCTCGAACAGCTGGCTGCCCTCCGGAACGGGCGCGCCTTGCTCGAGCAGCTTCGCGCCGATCTTGAGGTGTGTTCGGCGTCGCTCCTGCTCGGGCATCGCCGCGTAGGCGGCCTGCTGCACGCGGTCGTGCCGAAAGCGATACAGCGTGTCGTGCCTCTCGGAGTCCGGGGGGGCATTGGGCTTCGAATCCGCACGCCGGAAGGGCACACTCACCACGAACCCCTGACGGACGGCCTCCAGCAGTCGGCCCAGCGCATCCTCGGTGGAGAGCCCCATCAGCTCGGCCAGGCCGGAGATCGTGAAGTGCCCGCCCAGGCAGGCGGCGTGGGAAAGGGCGCTCAGGCAACACTGCGGAAGACGTGCCAGGCGACTCTTGACCAGATTCGTCACGTCGCTCTCCGCGAGCGCGTGGCGCGCAGCATGCAAATCGTGAGTCCAGTGGCCGACCTCCGCCGAGAAGCGCAGCACCTTCTGCCGATGCAAGTCGCTGAGCAGCTCGCGAACGACGAACGGGTTGCCTTCCGCTTTGTCGGCGATCAGGGCGGAGAGCTCGCGCGCTTGTTCCTCTCGGCAGCGCAGCACGCTGGCGACCATCGCGGAGACCCCCTCGGTCGTAAGCGGCCGCAGGGTGACCCGCTCGGTGCAGGCGTGTGGCTGGTTCGCGAGGTGGTCGAGCATCTGCTGCACGGGATGGCTTTCGTCCACGTCTTCGATTCGGTACGCGAGGACGAACAGCAGCGACTCGAGGTCGTGGTCGACGAGTAGGTTCGAGAGCAGCTCCGGCGTCGAGGAATCCGTCCACTGCACGTCGTCGAGAAAGACGACCAGCGGCGCTTGGCGCACGGCGAAGAGTCGCAAGAAGCGGGCGATCACCCGCTCGAATCGGTTCTTTGCTTCGTGTGCCTCGAGCTCCGCGGGCGGGTCGGTGGGGCCGACGAGATCCCTGACCTCCGGAAGGGCTCGGGCGAGCACGCCGAGGTTGGCGCCAAAGGACTGCTCCAGCCGCCGGCGCCATACTTCTCGCTGCTCTCCGCGTTCGGAAAGCACGCACTTGACCAGCTGCCGAAGCGCCAGCAGGAGCGCCCCGTGGGGCGTTCGGATGTCGAGTGGGTCGCACTTGCCCGTCACGAATCGACCCTTCGCCTCGGCAATGGGCCGGCACAGCTGCCCGATCAGGGAAGATTTGCCGACCCCGGAGTTGCCGCTCACGACGAGCAGCTTGGCCGCGCCGCGTGCCGCCTGGGCGAACACGGCCTGCGCACGCCGCACCTCCTCTTGGCGCCCCACCAGGCGAGTCGACATCGGCAGCGTGGCGGGCAGATCCTGTTCGCCCAGCGGGAAATCCGCGGCGGAGCCGTCGCGGCAGGCGTCGAGGCACCGCCGGAGATCGGCCGTCACGCCGCGGCTCGTTCGGTAGCGCGGCTCCGAGCCCGAGGCCCTCAGCCGGGCGACGATTCGCTGCACGATGGGAGGAATGGGCGGCCCTGCCGCGGGCTCCGGGTCGCTCGACTCGCCGGCTGCCGCGCGGGCCGATAGCAGTTCGTGCATCAGCTCGCCCAGGCGGCGGTGTAGCTCCTGGGGGGGAGCGCCGCGCTCGGTGGTGGGCTCGGCTTCGCAGGGCGTGCACGGGAAAGGCAGCGCGTCGATCAGGCGAGCCTCGCCGGTGCTCGGGTTGACCAGCACGCGGTCGAGGCAGTCGGGGTCGCAGCGCCTGCCGCTCGCGTAGGCGGCTTCCACCGCCTTGGCCACCTGCAGCGCGATGAGGAGCACCCGCTCGAGGGTCATCGGCTCGTCGCCTTGCTCGCCCAGCGGCTCGCCCCCGAAGTCCTCGAGGACGATCGTGCTGCGCCCCCCCACACCGACAGGGTCGACCACGCCCGCCACTCCGGGCCGACGACCGCGCGAGGAGGCGAGGGGCGGCGCTGCGCCGCTCGGCCCCTTCCCAGCCAGCTGTCCCGCTTCGGTGAGGCTCTTGAGCAACACGCTGGCTCCGGTGCGTATGTGGCGGGCCCGAAACAGCGTGAAGCGGCTGGTCTCCAGCAGAGTTTTCTGGATTTCGTAGTCGCTGGCGTTCATGTCGGTGCGGGTGGGGGCCGCTCTCCGAGAAGGTCCTCAACCTCATTGGAACGGCAGGCTGACCCAAGCCTGCAATGGGATTCGACCTCCGCTGGGATCGGGCTGCGTGGTTGGACTGCCCGGGAGGGCTCGGGCGCAGCGCTCGCGGGGTGCGAGCAGCCCCCCGGGGAGCCCTGTGCCGGCGCCCGTTCGGCGCGGCCCAAGGCTGCCAATTCCCCTCGAATCGCGGGTTCGCCGCCGCCCCGGGGCGCGCCGCACCCCGCGCCGGCGCTGCTTGGCCCGGCCGCGATGCCGCCGGCGCCGCCGGCGCTGCCGGCGCTGCCGGGCATTTTCGTCTGCACCCGCCGCGCGACCCAGCCGAGCTCGCCTCCGATCCGCTATTTCGTCGGGCTCGCGGCGTCATCGGCCAGCGCCCGCGCGCCCGACGGCTCGCCGTCCTCCACATGGGACGGGCCCCCGCGGCCGTCGGCTCGGCGCGGGAGAGCTGGGGGATCGCGGCTGCGGCTTGCCGCGTCCCCTGCCGGAGCTCGACGCTCGCGCCCTGCGCCTCCTTGCTGCCGCAGGCCCGCCACCACGTCCACCGCGTCCACCGCGCCCATCTCGCCGAGGCTTCGCGCGGCGCGGGTCGCCACGGTCGGGTCCGCGTCGGCCAGTAGCTCGAGCGGGGCCTGCTCTGCCTCGCCGCCCCCGACCTGTGCGGGCGGCGACGGCGCGCCGCGCTTCGGCTGGCTCGGCGGGGCTCAGCCGGAAGAGCTCCGCCGCCAGCTCGGGCAGGCCGCACACGCCTCGATGGCGACCCGCCGGAGCGGCGGGCAATTCGAGCGAAGCCTTGCTCACAGCAGCCGCACTACGGGCTCCTCGAACATCAGCTGCTTGCCGGTGCGCAGATCCTCGACGGTTGCGCACAGCCAGCGCTCGGCGTTGACGCCGAACGCCAGGGAAATGCGTGGTCGCTTGTCCGTCGGCGAGTGCGGCGGCGAGAGCGTGCCCAGGGTCGGGCTGGCCTCGTTCAGCGGCACGATCAACTCTTGCTCGTCGTGGTGTGCGCCGCCGCCCAGCTGGTGGAGCCGGCCCGAAGCGTCCCAGCCGAAGCTTCGCTGGTCGTCGCCTCGACCGATCTCGCAGATCAGCAGCTTGAAGAGGCTCTCCGGCTCGCCCAGCGAGCAGGTGGGGACCAGGTGCCGCTGCCACAGGCTCATCGCGGTGGGAATGCGCGTGCCGCGCGGAACGACCACGGTGTGCTCGGCCTTGCCCGTCTCGCGAGAGTGCGTGAGCAAGGCGTAATCGTGCAGGATGAAGTCGCTCGTGCGAACTTTGCCGGCGGAGAAGATGGCCGCGCCGTAGGCCACCGCTTCGAAGGGCTGCCAGCTGCGCACGCGGTGGCGCCCGAAGCGCGATTCGAACAGCGCAAAGACCTGTGGCAACAAGGTGGAGCCGCCGACCATCAGCACCTCGTCCACCGCGGATTCGGTGAAGCCGGCTCCCGCGAGCAGCTCGTCGGTGCAAGCGCTCAGGGCGGAGAAGAGGCCCCGCGCCTCGAGCAGGTCGCACACCTCGGAATAGGAAACGCTGAGCTCTTGCGTGCTGCCGCGCAGCCTGGCCTCGAACCGCCGCAGATCGTCGGGGGGGTAGAGCTGGAACGAGGCCTCGCGATCGAGCTGGACCGACTCCTTGACCCGGCGCGCCTCGCCCAACATCAGCTGATGCCAGAAGCGCTCCTCCGCGTCTCCCGCCGGCGAAAGGGGGTAGTCGAGCCGCTGACAGAAGTGCTCGAGGAGCCAGCCGTCCACGTGCTGCCCGCCCAGCGCGCGGCCCGCCTTCGCCACCACGGTGCACGCCCCCGTCTCGAGTGCCTTTGCCTCCAGCCGCAGCAGGGCGAGGTCGAGCGTTCCTCCACCGAAATCGACCACCACCACGTGGCGCGTGCGCCCCGCCGAAAGCCCGTAGCCGATCGCGGCGGCGACCGGCTCGTCCACGAAGCGAACCCGGCGCACGCCCAGGCGGCGCAGCAACGCCGACAGCTCTGCGCGGTAGCCCTCGTAGCTGCCGACCGGAACGGCCACGGCCAGTTCGGTGATGCGCGATCCCGAGGCGCGCGCCGCCGCCGCGAGCACTTCGCGCACGAACAGCCGCGCGGCGCCCCGCGCGCTGAGCGCGCGGCCCCCCACGCTGGCCACGGTCTGCAGCGGGCTGCGGCCGAGGGCCTCTTTGAAGCCGCTGACCAGACGGGGTGTGGGGGCCAGGGCGAGCGCCTCGGCTCCGACGTGCGCCAGGCGCCCCCAGCGGGTCCAGCGTGAGAGGCTGGGGGACGCGCTGAGCCTGGCGAAGAACCCGGGCCTTTCGATCGGCACCAGCACCGAGGGCACGACACGCGGGACCTCGAGCGGGCTTGCGGCGTTCGGAGCCAAGCTGATCCCCGGCAAAGGGGTGACTCTCGGTCGTTCGTCCACGCCGTCCCAGCAGGCGATGCAGCTGTTGGTGGTCCCCAGGTCGAGCGCCCACATACGGAAAGCCAAGCTAGCCCAAACCCGGTCCCGATGGCGTGCCCTCTCGACGGCGGGCTCGGGTCCCCCGGTCTCCGGTCGAGCTTCGCCAGTCGGCCTCCGCGCTTCGCGGAGCTGCCCGAGCGTCGAGCGTCCGGCGGGCGCTGGGTCGCTGGCGGGGCCAGCGGCCAGCGACACCCGGCTTCCTACCCCCGGCCGAGTCGGGGCAGCGCTCGCCGATCCGACGATGGGGCCGGCCTGGGCAGGTACCGAATCGAGCCATCGGATTTTTCTCGTCTGCTGCGACGGGTCCGGCGCCGCCACGCGTTTGAACCGGCAGAGACGCTGACAGGGGCCGCGCAGCCCCGGAAGGAACGACTGAAATGAAAATTTGGCAAGTGAGTGCGAGCGTGTGTTTTTCGATGGCCCTCTCCAGTGCGGCGATGGCGATGCCGGGTGGCCCCGGCTGCGGGCGGGGTGGCCCCGGTCGCGCGCTGCTCGAGGCGATGGACCAAAATGGCGATGGCAAGCTGACGCGCGGCGAGGCCGACAAGGCGGCCGCGGAGCGCTTCGCCAAGATGGACAAGAATCGGGATGGCTCGGTCACCCAGGAGGAGTTTCGAGTGGGGCGTCAGGCGCTGCACGGCAAAGCCGTCGAGCGCCGATTCAAGAAGCGGGACCAAAATGGCGACGGTGCGCTGACCTTGCGCGAGGCCGACATGCCCGCAAGCCGCTTCGATGCCATCGACGCGAACCACGACGGCCGTGTGACGCTCGCGGAGATGCGCCGCCAGCGGCAAAGCAAGCGCGAGGCGGCCACCAAGCGGGGCCGCCGCGGCAAGGGTCGCGGGCGGGGGCTGAGGGGCTTTCGCCACCTCGACGAGAGTGGTGACGGCAAGGTCACTCTCGCCGAGGCCAAGCAGGCCGCCGCCCAGCGTTTCGAGCGCGCCGACGCAAACGGCGACGGCGTGATCACCGCCGACGAGATGCGCCGCCGCGGCCGCCGCGGAGGGCGCGGCGGCCAGGGCAGGCGGGAGGCCAAGTAGCCTCCACGGTGCACGACCGCTCCGCCACCGGCCGCTGGTGCTCCCCCTCCGAGCGCCAGCGGCGGGTGCCACCGACGGGCGCGAGCAACCCCCGAGGAACGAACCGTGACGCAACGAAAGTGGCCCCGCGCCAACTCCGAGCCCTGGCGCCGGAGGGGCCCGCGTTCGCAGCGCCGACCCACCCCCAGCGCTCATCCGGCAGGATGGGAACCCGAGCGAGACAGAGCCGAGGAAAACGAGCCACCGCGTCGCCCGTTCGTGTCTTCTAGCGAGGAGCAGAGAATTTGTGCACAGTTTCGGTCATCGAACGCGGCGAAGCCATCACGAGCGAAGACAGCCAGCTCCTTCGCCGTGTCGCGGAGGGCGACGCTCAGGCGTATCGAACGCTGGTCGATCGACACCTGCGCGGGCTGCACGCCTTCGCCTACCGGATGCTCGGTGGCCGCGCCGAGGCCGAGGAAGTCGCGCAGGAAGCCTTTACCCGCCTGTGGCAGAAAGCCGACACCTTGCAGGGCGACCACGCCCAGGCCTGGTTGTACCGCGTCGCGCACAACCTGTGCATCGACCGGCTGCGGCGAAGGCGCGAGGCGCCTCGCGTCGAGGACGCGGAGGCGGCGCCCCCTTCCGGCCAGCCCACGGCTCGCCTGGAGCAAAAGAGAGTCGCGACGGCCGTACGAGCGGCCGTGCAGGAGCTGCCGGATCGGCAGCGCAGCGCTCTGCTGCTGGTGCACTACCAGGGGCTGTCGCAAGCCGAGGCGGCGAGCGCTCTCGGGGTGGGGGTGCGGGCGCTCGAGTCCCTGCTCGCCCGTGCGCGTCAAAACTTGCGGCAGAGCCTGTCGGCCGTCTGGGCCGAAACCATCGATGAGTAACCCATGAACGACGAAGAACGCTCCAACACGTTGACCGACCAGGACCTGGACCGTCTGCTCGCCACCTTCGAAGAGCCCGAGCCCTCCGCCGCCCTGCTCAAGCGCGTGGCGGAGATCCCACTGCGGGTCGAGCAGCACGCCGCCCGGGCGTGGTGGCCTTTCGAGAGTCTGGCGCGGCCGCTGCTCGGGTGGGCCGCGGCGCTGGGCGTCGGGTTGCTGTTCGGAATCACCGACGCCGCTCCCGAGGTGCCGTGGGAATCGGGGCCGAGCACCGCCGCCCTGTCGGAGGAAGCCGACGGAATCGAGGGCGATCCGGGGGAAGACGCCGAGCAGTGGGTAGCCTGGGCGCTGGCTCAGGAGGTGGACGAGGAGGCACCATGAGCCGCCGAGCGCTGGCGTGGGCTCTGGCCGTTTCGGTGGCTCTGAATCTGTTCGGGCTGGGCTGGGTTGCCGCCAAGAGCCTCGGTCGGGGCGCGCGGTCCGAGCTTTTGCAGCGGCGCCCAGGGCCGGGGCGGCGCGGCCGCGATCGGTGGCTGGGGCCGGAGGCGCGGCGGCTCACCCAGCCGCAGCGGCAGGCCCTGCGGAGCGCGCGGCGCGCCGCTCGTGAGCAGCTGGAGCGCGAGCCGTTCGAGGCCGCAGCGCTCGACGCGGCGCTCGCCGACCTGCGCAGGCAGTCGGACGCGCTGCAGCGCATCGTCCACGAGCAGATGACCGAGCGCGCTGCGACGATGACGCCCGCGCAGCGCCGCGATCTCGCCCGCCGCTACTTTCGCCGCCGCGGCGGGCGGCGGGGCCGCGCGGGCCCCTCCCGCGCAGGCAGAAGAGGGCGCCCGCCCGGCGAAGGCCGCTGACGTCGCGGCGGGGGCCGGGCCCCCGCGCGGACGAGCGAGCCGGCCGCGGCGGAAGGCCACGGCCATCGCAAAATCAGCCGCCGCCGGCGACGGCGTCGATCCACTCCGTGATGCACAGCAGCGATTCGTCCGAGAGTGGGGCGGCGAAGAAGGGCATTCGTGCGCCGCACTCGGGATTCGTATCGCTGACCTTCTCGAGCAGAAAGCTGTCGCCTGCGCCGCTGCCGAGGTACGTGCGGCCGTTGCAGTTCGAGGCCCCTCGCAGCCGCTCCACGATCCCTTCGGACACCAGATCGGGCTGGATCGCGGCCTCGTGGCAGCCTCCCGTGCAGCCCCCCTCACTACTCGGCAGCGCGAAAATGGCTGTCGCGTCGCAGGGGCCGGCCGGCTCCATCGAGGTCGGGTCGGGGGAGTCGATGGGGTTTTCGGGATCCTGCGGATCGAGCGGGCTCTGCGGGTCGGTGGGGTTGTCCGCGGGGGATTGATTCCCCGGCACCTGATCCACCGGCTGTTGCATCATCGGCGGGGGGAGCTGCTGCTGCTGCATGGGCACCACGCCCGCGTACGCCGGCGGGAACTGCTCCCTTTCGAGCCCACCCGGGGAACCGCAAGCGAAAAGGAGGGCGAGGGGAGCGGCCGCGAGGGCGGGAAAGGTACGAATCATCAGGGGTAATCCGAGGGGAGGGGCAAGAGAGAAAGAACTTTCCAGCAACGAACGTGTCGGTGCAAGTGCGGCGAGCCGCAAGGCGAGCCGAGGCCGGCGCCCGGCGACCTTGTCGAGGGCCGGTGAGCCTGGTGCCAAGCTTGTGCTCCTCCGTCTAGTGGCGTCAAGCGCGTCGCGGGGTGGCCGGCCTTTGGATCTTTTCAGTGCGCCGGTCGGACCCGAAAACGAGCCGAAGCGTTGCACCGAAGCGGCTGCCGAGGGGCGCGACGTACCGGCCATCTTTTCCGGTGATCCACGCGATCACCCGTCACACGCGCGCGGGATCGCGGTGATTTGTCAGTTGCTGCGCCATCGGCTCGGGGTGGCTCTGGGTGACCGCGACGCCCAGCAGAGTGGCCGCGGCGCCCAGCAGCTGCCTCGGCCCCAGCGGCTCGCCCAGCAGCAGCCACCCGCAGGTCAACGTGATCGGAGGGCCGAGCATCGCCAGCAGGCCGGCGCGCGCCGAGCCGAGCCGGCGCACGCCTTCGTTCAACAGGAAGTAGGGGCCCACCGTGGAAGCCACCACCAGCACCGCGACCCAACCGACCGCGGCCCGCGGGGCCTGCAGTGCGCCGGCGTCGGCGCACGCCACGACCCCAATCACGGTGACGCAGGTAGCCAGATTCGAAACGATGCTGAATGGGACGGAGCCGATGCGTCGCGAAATTCTGCCGGAAATCCACAAGTAGGCGGCGTAGGTGGCCATCGAGTACAGACCCCACTGAAGGGCCGGGGCGCTGGCGCGCACCCCGCCCCCGGCCGCGGGCCAGACCAAGGCGGCCAGGCCCCCCCAGGCCAGGGCGAAACCGATCAGGCGCCGGCGGGTTGGCAGCTGCCGCCGCGCAGTGCTCTCCGCAGCCACCAGCAGCAACGGGAAGCCGAACAGGATCACGCGGGAAAGACCCGCCCCGAGCTCCGCGATGGCGCGGAAATCGCAATACATGCCGAACGCGAACAGTGCTCCGACCGCCGCCGTGTGCGCGAGTTGGCGCTCCGTTTCGGGCGCTCGGGTCGAGCGGCGCCGGCGGCGCCGCAGCCAAACGGCGGCGCCGAGCAGCACGGGCAGCGCCAGGGCGGCCCGGTACAGCATCACCGTTTCCACCGAGGCCCCCTCGCCGTAGGCAAAGCGAGCCCAGATCCCCTTCAGGGAAAGGCCCACCGTGGCGCTGAGCACCAATCCGACTCCGCCGCGTGGCTCGTTCGACACGGGGGATCCTGGGCGCTCGCCCAGCCATACGTCCAATTGAATCTCGGTACGAGTGCTATTACCGTCGCGCATACCATGCTGGACCCGGAGCAGCTGCGCAATTTCCTGCACGTCGTGGACGCGGGCAGCCTCAGCAAAGCCGCCGGGCGCGCGCACGTCACCCAGCCCGCTCTCAGCCGTCAGGTGCAGCTGCTGGAGGAGCAGCTCGGCTGTGAGCTGTTCCTGAGAACGGCTCGCGGCATGCAGGTCACGGCCGCGGGGCGTCGCCTCGAGCAGAGGGCGCGTCCGCTGCTCTCTCAGCTCGAAGGGCTGCGGGACGAGTTCCTGCGCTCGCCCGTTTCCGGGCCGCTCAGCGTGGGCGTCTCGCCGAGCGTCGGCATGACGTGGACGGCCCGGCAGATGCGCCGTTTCGCCGCGCGCTTCCCACGAGTGCAGCTGCGCGTCGTCGTCCTGCTCAGCGGTGCCATGGCAGAGGCCATCGAGCGGGGCCGGCTGGATGTGGGGGTGCTGTACACGCCGCTGCCGGACGCGTCGCAATTTCGCAGCCGCGCGTTGTGGCAAGAGCCAGCGTACTTCGTCTGCCGTCGCGATCACCCGCGCGCCCGGGCGGCGTCGATCTCCTGCCGCAGGCTGCTCGCCTCGCCGCTGATTCTGCCGACGGCTTCGTTCGGAATCCGCGCGCTGCTCGAGCAGCGCGCGGCGGCGCTCTCGATGGCGCTGCGCCCCCATCTGAGCGTAGACAGCCTCCAGCTCGGCCTCGAGTTGGTGCGCCAAGGGGCCGGCAACATGGTGCTCGGGGAGCGCGCGGTGGCGGACGCGGAAGCGCGCGATTTGGCGGCGGTGGCCGTGGTGCGCCCTTCGCTCGTGCGCTGCGCGCACCTGGCCACCTCCGAGACGAGCTTGCTGCGCCCTTGCGTCCGGGCTTTGTGGGATTTCCTGCCGCAGCCCCTGGCGGCTCGACCGGCACCGCGCGCCGCCGCCCTGCCGTAGTTCCCGCGGCGCGGGGCTCCGCCCCGCTCGACGCGTCGGCGAGGGGACGCGGGGGGCACTCGGTGCTTCTTGTTGCGGGAGCGTTGCACGCGGGCGAATTTTCGGGTTTCCGGGGCCCAGACGCCTCGTGAACCGGCTCGATTGGAGGCCGGCGTTGCGCCGGGCGCTGCCGGGCGGCTAGATTGGCCGTCAACGCCTGCGGACGCTCCCTCATGTTGATCGCTCTCTGTCTTCTCGTACTCGCTGGGCTCGTCGGCGGCGCGCTGGCGGGTCGTCTCGGGGCGCCGCCGCTGCTCGGCATGCTGCTGGCGGGCGTCCTGCTCGGTCCGAGCGTCCTCGGCCTGATCGACGCCGACGTTCGAGCGGCGCTCGCCGAGTGCAAGACGATCGCGCTGGTCGTCATCCTGCTGCGCGCCGGGCTGGGGATTCGCAAGGGCACGCTGGTGACCATCGGAGGGCCCGCGCTTCGCATGGGATGTTTGCCGTGCGTCTTCGAGGCCGCCGCCGTCACGCTGGTGGCCCACCAGCTGCTCGGGCTGCGCCTGTACGAGGCGGGCATGGCCGGGGCGATCGTCGCGGCGGTCTCGCCGGCGGTGATCGTGCCGCAAATGCTCGAGCTCAAAGAGGCCGGCTACGGCAAGCAGCGGGAGGTCCCGACGCTCGTGCTGGCCGGCGCTTCGCTGGACGATGTCTTCGCGATCACGCTGTTCGGCGTCTTCGCGGGGCTCGCCGCGGGCGTGGAGCAGGGCTTCTTCGGCGTGGCGTGGCGCGTCGTGTCGGGCGTGTTGCTCGGGGTCGCGCTCGGGGTCGCGCTCGGAGCCGCGCTCGGTCGGTTGTTTCGCCGGTTCGTCCGCCGCGAAGTGGTGCGTACGGTGGTGCTCGCTGCCGTCAGTGTGCTGTTTCTGCAGCTCAGCGAGCTGGAAGCCGTCCAGCGAATCGTCCCCATCGCCGCGCTGCTGGGCATCATGGCGGCTGGTTTCGTCCTGCTGGATCGGGGTCCTCTCATGGTCGAGAGCCTCAGCCGCCACTTCACGGCGGTGTGGGTGCTCGCCGAGGTTCTGCTGTTCGTCTACATCGGCTCGCGCGTGCAGCTCGAGCGGCTCGATGGCTCGCAGCTTCTCGCAGGGCTGGGCGTGCTGGCGGCGGGCCTGTGCCTGCGCAGTGTCGGCGTGGCGGCTTCCCTGGCGCGCTCGCCGCTGACCCGCGCCGAGCGCTGGTTCTGCGTGCTTTCCTACTTGCCCAAGGCGACCGTGCAGGCCGCCATGGGCGCTGTGCCACTGGGCCTGATTGCCGAGGGCAAGCTGGGCTCCACGTCGACCGCCGCCGGCGAGACGATCTTGGCGCTCGCGGTGCTCAGCATCGTCATTACGGCGCCTCTGGGGGCTCTGCTCATCCGCATCTACGGCCCGCGGCTGCTCGAGCGCTCGGCTGCAAGGGAGCGCCCGAGCGAGCTCGGGCCTGCGGTGGGCGCGGCCTCAGCGGGAAAGTAGGCCCGAGAGGCCGGCGGCCCCCGCCTGGGCGAGCTGCTCGCGCGTCAGCCGCCCCCGCAGCGTGAACGGCACTTGCACGCTGACCGGGCCGCCGCTGAAGGCGACCTCGCCATCGAACGTGAACGGAACCTCCGACTCGAGCAGGAATTCGCCCAAAGCAGACGCGCCGCTCCAGGCCACCTCCAGCTTGGACTGCACCGCGGCCGAGCTCTTGGCGGCAATCGGGCGATCCATCTCGGCGCTCGCCGTACCGACGCGCTTGTTCTTCGCGCCGAGGCTGAGCGTACCCGTCACCTTCTGGGCCACCAGGGAGAACGGGTTGGGGTTGTCGACCTGCAGCTCCATGTCGAGCAGGAGGCCCTGACGGTCGACGCCGGCGATTTGCGGCTGCTGGGGGGTAATCGAGGGGCGGCCGATGCCGGCGCAGGCCAGCAGCGAGCCGAACACGAATGGCAAGAAAGTCTTGGCGATGGTCATGTCTCACGGGGGCTGCACCCGTAGCGGTGCAGTCGAAAGGGTGGGGGGCCAGTCGGGACGAAGGGGAGAGCGAGCGCTGCCCCGGCGAGGCCGGGAGGCGGCGCGCGAACCGCGCCCCTTCGAGGTACACGTAGCGCGACGGCCGCCGCTGCACACCCACCGGACTGACAACGCCGGCGGCCCCCCCTCGACGGCCCGCGACGACGCGACCGCGGCGGCGCAGGCCGGCCAGACTCTCGACGTGAGCTCCGCACCCGCGGCAAGCCGGGGCAATCGCCGCTCGTTCGACGCCCCGGGATCCCAATGCAAAGCAATCCGGGGAAGCACGAAATCCGTGCGCACCCGTCGCGTGGCCGGCATCGTGCTAGATCCCGAAGCGCGGGGAAGTCCCCGCCCGCCGCCGGCTGCGGCCCCCCGCCGAAGCGTCCCGTTTCACGGGAATGTTTCAGGCAACGCGGGCACGCGCGGCACTGCCCTGGAGCACACCGAGCTTGTCGACCCTCCCTCGCCCCCGCTCTGCTGACTTTCCCGTCCCTCTCTCTCTCCCGCTCCTTCTCGTCTACGTCTTCCTTTGGAGCGCGTGCAGCTCAGGGTCCGACGAGGCCGCCGTCGACATGGACTCCCGAGAAGGGTCCGCCGAGGGCGATCCGGCCTCACCGGGCTGTGGAGACCCACCGCTGCGATGCCGCGGAGCCCAGCTCGAGACGTGCGTCGACGGGGGCTGGCAGCCGGCCGAGGCATGCGCGACTGCGCAGCTGTGCGAGGACTCGGTGCAGATCTGTCGCGCGACGGGGGACTGCGGGGGGCAGTGCCTGCCGCCCGTATGCGAAGTGGGGCAGACAGAGTGCAACGGCACCTTCGTCGTCTTCTGCAACGAAGGGCGCACGGGCCTGGTCGCGGAGGAGAACTGCGGCTTGCAGTGCTCGGGCATGCACTGCAGCGAGGGCGCGTGCGAGGCCGACCCGTGTGACGACCCCGGCTTCACGTTCGACGGCAACGGAGACATTCTCGAGTGCAGTGAGGACTGTTCGACCTTGACGCTCATCGCCGAAGGTTGAGCGTCGGCGCCATCGCTGACCGCCGAGGCGAGACACCGAGGCGAAGCACCGAGGCGAAGCACCGAGGCGAAGCACCGAGGCGAGACACCGAGGCGAGACACCGAGGCGAAGCACCGAGGCTCGCGTGCGATCAGGAGATACGCACTCGACGGGTCTTGCGAAACCGACCAAGCTTGTCGGCCATGTTCCGCAATCGCTTTGGCGTTCGAGGCCCTGCGAGCCCCGCTTCCGAATTGGGTCACCGCGTCGCGCGGCTGCCCGTCGTCGCCTCTGCAGGCGCTCCCCGCGCCGCAGCGGGGCCGAGGTTCGGCGCCCCGGGCGTTCCTTTCGTCCTCCGGCCCCGGGTCGGTAGGCGGCTCGCGGCCTCGGGGCTCCTGGCGCTCGGGCTCGGCTGCGCCGGGGGCGACGAGGGGGAGGGCGGAGGCGGCCTCGGCGTTCCGTCGTTTCAGGGGCCACCGCCCGCGGGGGAAGGTGCCGCGGCCCCCGGCTCGCTGCCGCCGCAGCAAGCCCCCGGTACGGGCGCGGCTGCAAGCCAGGAGATGACGGGCGTTCCAGGCAGCGGCGTTCCAGGTAGCGGCGTTCCAGGCAGCGGCGCATCCGGCTCCGAGTCCCCGCCCGACGTGCAAGGGGGCGTCGGCGGCTCGGGCCCCGGCCCGCAGCAGCCCTCCGCTGGCGGGTCGAGCCAGGCCCAGGGCCAAGCCGGCACGCCGATGGGTGAGGCGGGCGCCGCGGGCTCGAGCCTGGGCATGGCGGGGTCGGGCGGGATGGAGCCGGAGCCGCTCGAGCCGGGCCTTTCGGGCATCGGCCGCACCGGCGCGGAAGAATGCCCGGCGGGGCCGTTCGGCGATCCCGTGCCGGCCAACGTGCAAATCCAAAAGCTGCTGTCGGTGGGCGAAAACAACTTCTTCAACTTCGAGGGGCCCGTCTGGGTGGGAGATGCGCTGCTCTTCTCGGAGATTGGCGGCGGGGGCAACCCGCCTCCCTCGAACATCAACCGTTTCACGCTCGGCGGCCAGCTCGAGCGCGGCGTCTTCACCAACACCGGCACCAACGGCCTGGCCCTGGCCGCGGACGGCAACCTGGTCGGAGCCGCGCACGACGTGGGGGCGCTTTCGCTCTTCACCCTGCCCGGCGGGGGCCGTTCGGCGCTCGGCGCGCAGACGTTCAACGGCAACCGGTTCAACTCCCCCAACGACGTGGTCGTGCGCAGCGACGGCAACGCCTACTTCACCGACCCGACCTTTCAGGCGCCGGGCAACCCCCAGGGGGCGCAGCGCGTTTACCGCATCGCTCCCGACGGTCAGGCCTCCGTCGTGGACGAGAACCTGAACAACCCGAACGGCATCACGCTCTCGCTCGACGGCGACACGCTATTCGTCACCACGGGCAGCGGCTTCTTCCGCTACGCGCTCGACGCCTCCGGGGCTTCGGGCAGTCGGGAGCAAATCCCGCTGCAGCAGCAGCTGGAGACGCCGGACGGCATGACGGTGGATTGCGCGGGCAACCTCTACACCACGGAGCACAACGCCGGCCGAATTCGCGTCTTCGATCCCGAGGGCAACGAGATCGACCGCTTCGGCGGAATGGGCCAGGGCCTCTTCGATCGCGGCATCACCAACCTCGCCTTTGGCGGGCCCGACCGCACCACGCTGTTCGTGACCACGCTCACCCAGGGGGACCAAGGCGGGTTGTTCGCGGTGGAGCTGAACGTACCCGGCCTCGCCTACTAGTCCCCAAACGAGCGCTCACCTCGCGCTAGCGCTCGTTTCGTGGGCTAGCGGAGCCGCAGGCGACCGTTTGGGGGTGAAAGCCCCGGAACTCACTTCCGGGGCTGAGGGGGCTGTGCGGGAAGGCTTGATGGAGAGGACACTCCCGGCGGCGTCCGGAAGGCTGCGGTCCACCGGGTGCAGCCGGTGCCGCAACGGCCGCTCCACGGCCTGGAGCGAAGCGCCATCGCCGAGGTCGTCGTCTCCGGCGTAGACGACCAGCGCGCGAAGACTCCGCCCGGCGAGCCGCCAGCCAGCGGCAAGCCCTGGGCGCGCTCAGACTCGGCGCGGCGTGGCGACGAGGGCCCAGCTGGCGAGCGAGAGCGCGGCAAAACACAGCCCGAGGGAGAGGCCGAGCCACACTCCCGGCAGGCCCCAGCCGAGGCGCGCCGAGAGCACGTACCCGGTGGGCAGGGCGAGCGCTCCCCAGCCGACCAGGTTGACCCAGGCCGTGGCTGTGGTTCGACCCATACCGCGCAGGGCTCCGCCCCCCACGACCTGCAGCCCGTCGACCAGCTGGAAGGCTCCGGCGATGGGCAGGATCGTCGCGGCGAGCTCGAGCATCTCGCCCTGTGCGTCGAACAGCCGAGGCAGCTGCCACCGCAAGCCCACGAAGCACAGCGCGGAAAGCGTCGACGGCACCAACCCGAGCCCCAGCGCGGTGCGCGCGGCTCGCCGGGCACCGGCGAGATCGCCGCGGCCGACGAGATTGCCGACGCGCGTCGCGGCCGCCATCGACAGCCCTTGAGGAACCATGAACGACAGCGCGGTGAGCTGCATCGCCACCTGGTGCGCCGCCATCGCCGTGACGCCGAGGGTTCCGGCCATGGCGGTCGCCGCGCTGAAGGAGCCCACCTCGAGGGCGAGCTGCGTTCCGATCGGTACCCCCAGCCGCAGCAGCCGCCAAACTCGCCGCGGCGACAGCGCCGACGGCGTCCAGCCGGGCCAGGCACCCCGGTGCAGCCCGGCTTTCCACATCAAGGCCCCGAGCAGCACCGGCAGGCTGCACGAGGTGAGCAGCGAGGCGAGCGCCGCGCCGCGCAGCCCGAGGGCGGGCAGCCCGAGGTGACCCCAGATGAGAGCCCAGTTGAGCACCCCGTTCAGGGCGTTGGCCACCCAGGTGACCCAGGTGGGTGGAGACATCATCCCGCGACCCTGCAGGTACTGCCGCATGGCCGTGAAGATCATCAGCGCCGGGATGCTTCCGCTGCGCACGGCGTTGTACTCCGACGCCAGAGCGACCGCCTCGGGCGGCTGCCGCAGCAGCAAGAGCAGGGGCTCGCTGTGGCCCACGATCAGCACCAGCGGCACGGAAATTACGGCCGCCACCGCCAGCGCCGTCTGCAGCCCCAGGCCCGTCTCGCGATGCCGCCCGGCGCCGTGGGCCTGGCTGATGATTGGCTCCACGCCCTGCACCACGCCCATGGCCGTTGCCGTGAAGAACCAAAAGAGCACGTTCGCGGAGCCGACGGCGCCCAGCTCCGTCGTGCCGAGCCGCGAGACCATCAAGGTGTCGATGAAGCCGGTGAAGATCAGGCCGAGCTGCGTGCCGATCACGGGCGTAGCCAAGCCGACCAACCGCCTCGCTTCGGCCTGCGCGGCCCCGGAAACGCCCCCGGGCGCCCGAGGCAGGGGCTCCACGGCCACCGGGCAGATGGCCGTCTCGCCCGAGCTCGGGATGGCGGTCGTCTGGCCGGGTTCGCAGGTCTTCGTCATCTTCGGCGGCTTTCTCGCGTCCGCGGGCGCGGCCCGCCGCATTCGGAAAGGCAGGTCCCGGGCGCGCGCCGCCCGTGCATAGGCTCTGGCGCCCCGGGCGGCAAGGCGGCAGGACACCCCCCGGCGGCAGGACGGCAAGGCGGCACGACGGCAAGGCGGCCACAGCGCCGCCGACGGCAAGGCGGCAGGGCCCCCCGGCGGCACGGCGGCACGACGCCCCGGCGGCAAAGCGGCAGGACACCCCCGGGGCGGCAAAGCGGCACAGCGCGGTCGGGCCCGCTCGCCCCTCCGGATCCGGAAGCGACGGGTGAACCCGGGCCCAGCCGCCACGCGCCGCTCGGCCCGCGCCGCGACGACCGCGCGCTCGCGCGCCAGACAGCCTCGTGTTGCGCCCATTTTTCGTTCTGACTTCGGGGTGGATGCCCCCATCCCATCCGTCCTCGCGCTACGCGCTGCGGGCGGTGGCTTCCCCCCAATCGCCCGCTCGCGCGGGCTCAGGGGGAAGGAGCATCAGGCGGCACTGGCGACATAGTCGACGAGAGCGCGTAGCCTTTTTCGCAATTCCCGCGGGAATCCAGAGCGATCGAGGCCTCCCGACGCAGAGTTGACATGACGCTCGTTCCGCGAAACCAGTGGGCGTCCAGTCCGGCCGGACTCTGACCAGCTTGGCTCCCACCGCCCGATCGCGCTCCGAACACTCCCGACCCCTCCGCGCCCGCTGCCGACCCCGTGCACACTGGAGTGGATTGGCCACCACCTGCCAGTGCGTACCCGGATACTGGCGTGATTGAACCCCTGGAGGCTTCAATCACGCCAGTAACTGGCGGAAGGCAACGGTTCGACCGCTCCAATCTACCCAGTCACTGGCGAGATCGAACCCTCCCACCGTCCCCGTCTCGCCAGTGAATGGCGCCGATCGACGGTCCAAGCCTTCGATCTCGCCAGTTGGTGGATAGACACGAACGGTTCGAGCCTTCGATCTCGCCAGTTGGTGGGTAGAGCCGAACGGTTGAACCGCCCCCTCCTCCCAGTGTGGAAGCGCCCCACGGGCGAACCGTCGTCGGTGTTGCTGCTTTTCCAGAGGCGACGCGCTCGGCTACGGCCTTGCCAGCGCGGACTTGCGGTATGGGCCGAGGGCACGTCGAGTGGCCGCTGGGGCTCGAGCACGGCTACGACATCCGCACCATCCAGGAGCTTCTCGGTCACTCCGACCTCAGCACCACGATGATCTACGCCCACGTCCTCAACCGCGCCGGCCACGGCGCTACCGGCCCCCTCGACCGCCTATCCCACGCCCCCCACCGCAGCTCCGAGCCTCCCCCGCCGTCTCCTCGCGGGCTGCGCTGCGCCGCAGACGACCCCACCGGCGAACCCCGTCATTCACAACAGCGTAAGCCGCCATCCGGATCCGACGAGGACGCGGAAGACTGATTCGATTTCCGCCAGTTCCGGGCGCGGTCCGCCGACTACGCAATCGGTTGTTCCCGCAGACCACGCGGGGACAATGGTGTTACGGGGTTCGGGTGAAGTACAAGTTCGGCAGGCAAGAACGCCCTCCGCCGCGAGAACGACAGCCTATGCGGTGCGTTTGGATACGAGCAAGACGGCGTGCTCTCCGGCCTTGAGAATTACTCGCTAGGAGCCAAGAACGCCGACGGTACTTCCACGGCCGTCCGACTTGCGTTCGTGCGACGTAGGCGAGCAACAGGTCACTGGCAGAGGCCGCATTCCGAGGGGTAGCGTGGCCAGTAGATGCGCCGGGAAGTGAGCCTCCGCGCGTTGCTGGGGAGCGGGCGTTCGTCGGCCGGAAACCCGGTGGCGCCTTCTGGACTGAGGTCCGATCCGGGTCGCTCTCCCGAGTTGTTGGCGCTGCTCATTTCGTTTGCCCACATCCCCCACGTGGCAACGCTTGACTGTACCCCGAACGCGGGTACAATACCTCGGTGAAGGTCGAGCTGTCGAAGACGGCCAAGAAGCAGCTCACGAAGGTCCCAGCCCATATTGTCAGGAAGTTCGCCCTCTGGGCAGATTTGGTTCGCTCTGAGGGACTGGGCGCGGCGCGCTCAGTGCGGGGGTTCCGGGATCATGCGCTGGAAGGCAAGTGGCAGGGCTACCACGCTGTCCGGCTCAGCGACGCGTACCGGGCGATCTACCTCGTTCGTGAGACTGGCGAGGTTGAGGCGGTCCACGTTGAGGAAGTGAACAAGCATGACTACTAAACGCCGAGCTCGCAGCTCGAAAGAAGCTGACGGTGAATACCTAGAGAAGCTCATGGGAGGGCCTCTGACCCTAGGGGGAGCGCTTTCCGCCATCCGCGAGTCAGAAGGGGAGAGCCTTGCGCAATTCTCCGAGCGCCTTGGAGTGTCGCGCTCACATCTGAGTGACATCGAGCATGGCCGGCGGTCGGTCAGTCTGGAACGGGCGGCGAGGTTCGCGGAGGCTCTTGGCCAACATCAAGCACAGTTCGTGCGGCTGGCTCTGCAGGACCAGGTTCGCGAGGCCGGGCTGAAGCTGCGTGTAGACGTGCACGCGGCGTAGCAAACGTCGGCGCGAGAATGCTGCCGAACTTGGCCGCTGCACCTGGCGAGGCCCTCGCTTCGCTCGGGACCTCGCAGGTGAGCGCCAGCCGTTGGGTAGCCCCGTGATGGACATCGGGAACGAAGTTCGATGGTCGAGGTCGTGCCATTCGAACGAGTTTTCAGGATCTCGCGGTGGTTCCCCAGGGCGTGGTCGCTCCGCGACCGGTGCCTGCGCACGAGCCTGGTTCCGAGCTGCTCGGGCACGGGTTGGCCGTGGCGAGCCCAGGGCGTGGTTCCGGTTGGAGTCGGAGGTGCTTCCGGTTGACGGGGCGTGGACGCCCTCGTGCTTGCTCGAGTCGGCTCCGGGCCCTTCCGATTGCTCCCCATGTGCCGCTGCCCCCGTTGCCCCGAACGAAGCGCTGGGTCGATAGTGACGCAGCCGGCGCAGCAGAGGCTGCGGAAGAGGAACGGCGCGGTCCTTGCCGCCCTTGGCGTTTTTGACCATGACCACGTGTCGGTCGGCCTGGATGCTGGTGATGGGCAGACGCAGGCCTTCCCCCAGGCGCAAGCCCAGAGCATAGATGCTGGTCAGCGCGACCCGACGCACCGGGTGCCGAACGACACCGAGGACGCGACGAACCTCCTGGCGACTGAGCACGGTCGGCAGAGTGCGCGGTCTGTTGACGCGCATCAGGTCGAAGACCTCATAATCTCTCGGCAAGGTGTGCGAAAAGAAGAAGCGCAGGGCGCAAATGGCGATGTTGACCGTGGATGGCGACTGTTTGCGCTCATCGCGCAAGTGCAAGATGTAGCGACGGACGTCCTGCTCGCCCGCTTCTTCTGGCGTCTTGCCGACGCGGTCGAAGAACAGGCGCACGGCGAGAAGGTATGCGCCAATCGTCCGAGGCCGCAGGTCGCGCAGGCGCATGTCCTCGTCCATCTTCTCCCGCCAGTTTTTCATCGTAATCATTGAACTTCTCCGTGTTGCAGCGGAGACTCGATTGCCTCCGCCCACACAGAGCGTGGCCAGCCGTTGCGAC
>JBNKVS010000016.1:0-92160 GCA_050299315.1 Polyangiaceae bacterium | reverse complement strand
CCTGTGGGCAATCGGCGGCGAGTCCGACGAGCAGACCGCCCAGTAGCCCTCCACAGCTCAGCTCGCACGCGTCCTCCATCGCACTCGAGTGCTACCCGAACCCGCCTGGTCAAACCAGGTGCCCTCCAAGGGATGCTTACGATGGAGGCCGCTGCCGGGGGGGGGCCAGCGCACGGTCGCTTCCAACCCACCCGTTTTGCCGCTGCGCCGCGGGAACGACCGCCTTGCGGTCTCTCGCATGGGGCGCCGACACGCCATCAAACCGTATCAGCGGCTGCCATTGACCGCACGCTTTCTGTAGCGTCCCAACCGACGGCGAGCTGCTGCCAGCTCGCGTCGCCTACGCGGCCCTGTAGCGTCGCGCCGCCGAGGCGACCCGCTCCCCCAAGAGCAAGATGGGCGTAGCGGGCGCCGCTGACTCGCGTGGAAACCGTGTCGGTTCGGAAGACGCCCTGCTCTCCGACCGTCCGGTGACGGCGGAATGGCGTGCGAGTGGTGACCCAGCCCACCCTCGCCGACACCTGGATCCTGCGAGTCGCGGCGCGCCGTAGAGCCCCGGGGGGTGGGCAGCGAGGCCCACCGGGACTAGACTTTCTTGAAGACGCGGCGGCCGTCGAACGGACCCGAGCAATGGGCAAGACAACGCACCGACAACGGCCTCGAGCGACCCTCGCAGCGGCGGCCCTCTTTTCCTGGGCGCTGCCCAGCGCGGCAGAGCCCGCGGCAAAACCCCCCGCGGCCGGAGCGTTCGCGCCCGAGGCGCAGCAGGCGCCGGCAACTTCTGAGAACCCGTCCGGCGACACGCACATCGCCAGCGAGGCTGCGTCCCCGGCAGCCGCTTTCTCCGCGCAGGGTGCGCCCGCCGCAGCAGGAGCACAGAACTTGGCGCTTCGGCTGACGCCGGCGCCCCAGCTGATGCCTCCGCCAGCGAGCAGCGAAAGTCCCCCGCCGCCGCCCCTTACGCTCGGTGGAGCGAAGCTCGTCCCGGAGGAGAACGGCGCCGTTCCCTACTGGCGGCAGCAATTGTCCCTGCCCCAGTGGACCGACGCCCCTCCGGCGCGGCTGCAACTCCGGCTGACCACGTACCGGTGGAACCTCGACCCGATGGTTCTCAGCGCCGAGCTCGAAATCGCTCCACCCGGCGAGGGCACCACGGCCGCGACGGGGGTCGGCGGCTCCGCGCGCGAAGCGGATGGGCCCACGCCGCAATCCAGCGGTGACGCGAAAGTTCTTCTGCCCGTCGGAAACATGGGCCCGGTGAAGAGGGTCGAGCCATTCTTGTCCGTTCCCGTCGGGCAAAGCGGCAAGACGCCCAAGCCCCATGGCCTGCGCCTCGGAGTGCAGGGAAAGTTCTGAAGGCCCGAGCGCGGGCGCTCGAGGGCACCCGGAGCGTACAGGCACCAGCCCGGCGACTCCGCTACTGCGCCAGGGCCTGCTCGATCGCCTAGATGACTTCCGGATCGCGCGCCTCTACGGCGCTCGCCCAGGCGCGGACGGGGTGGCCTGCCTCGTCGACCGAGTACTCGTGGAGATTCCACTGCGGCTCACTGAACGTCTTGAAGAGCAAGGCGTAGACCGGCGCAATCCTGCGAAGGGCTGCCGCTCGCGCTCGAGGGCTGGGCGCACACTCGGTGACTCGACGCCGGCAGGGCAAAAAAGCCGCTCGGCGAATGTCCGCTGGCTCTCGCCCTCGCCGAGGGCCTGCTCCTGCAGGGGAGCGATGGTGGAAGGCCGCGGGCACGCGGAGCGCGAGTTAGTCGGGCTGGGGAAGACGAACGCCCCCAGCGGCGCAGCCGCCGACCATGGCGCGGGGTGGGCACCCTCGAACCCGCAGAAAATGCTCGACGCGAGGCTAGAAGGCGGGCGCTGGCCAGCTCTCAACCACTCGCCGCTTGGGACTGATGCCAGTGCTGGGTTGCACGCCCAGGGCATGAGCTGGAACGTGAACTCTGAAGCAAGTTCCTGGCGCCATCGAGCGATCAACTTCGATGCGACCCGACAGTCGCTCGACCTCCGCCTTCACAGCCGCCAGGCCGACGCCCCGCCCCGAGACTTCGGAGGCAATCGAGCGGGTCGACAGTTCGGGTGCAAACAGAGCGTCGACGAGCGCTTGTTCCGAGCCGTTGGGAAGCCCACGAGCTTCTGCTCGCTCCCGGATGAGCTCCCAATCGATACCCTGTCCGTCGTCTCGTACGGTAATGCAAACCTCGCCGTCGCTGCTCACGGCCGACAGGGACAGGGACGCGGTGCCCTTGCCTGCGCCCTGGCGCACCTCCGGACTTTCGAGCCCGTGATCGACCGCATTCCGAACTAGGTGAACGAGGGCTCCAAACAGCGGAGCACTTCGCTCACTATCTGCCAACAGACCGCCGTCGTCCACCTCCACACTCAACGTACCCTTGCCCAACCGCGCGCAAAGTGCTCGGGCGTAGTCTCCCAGGCGCCCCAGCGGAACGTTGAGCGGCTCGAGCCACAGGCGCTCGATGGCTTCGGACGCCTCGCGCTGGGACACGCCCGTCGCCAGCTGCTGGGACAGCTTCTTCAGCACGGCGCGGGAGACCTCCACTCGCTCGATGGCATTGCGGCCCGCGATGGACTCGACGCTGCGCTGGAGGGCTTCGAATCGCTCGACCACCTTGGCAGTGTGCGTCGCAGCATCCGCGCCGTCGCCAAGTGCCTGCTCCGCACGATGACAGGCTTCTGCCAGCAAGGAGAACTCGAACAACGCGGAATTGCCCTTGAGCGTATGCAAGCCGCGCAAGCGTTCGTCCCTCGGCGTCTCGGTGTTCGTCACGGAGGAGATCAAGGATCGCCCCTCTGCGAAGAACCCCAGGAGCCCGCTACGGTCTCTCGACAGGCTGCGGCACATCGCGAGCACCTCCTTCTGCTCGGCTTCTTCGCGCGCGCGGCGGAGTGCCTCGGTGACATCGTCGATGACGATGAGCAATCCAGCCAGCTTGGCCTCGACGTGGATTGGCTCGTAGTTGAACGAAAAGTGTCTACCATCGTGCGTCAGGGCGTGTGGAAGCTGCGTCAAGGCCACCTGCTCGGGAAGAAAGCCCTCAACCAGCTGTTCGAACGCCACCGCGAAGTGCTCCGCGAACTCCAGGCTAGCGCGCTCGATGTAGTCTCGAAATGCCATTCCTGGACCGAGTGTGCCGAACCACTCCGCCACCACCCGGGAATGCTCGGTGGCGAGCTGCCCCTGGAGGTCGATGGTCAACAGACCCTGGGTGACGTTGTCCAACACACGACGCATGTCGCTGTTGCGCTCGGAGAGTTCGGCGGTTCGTTCGCGCACGCGTCTCTCGAGACTCTCGTTGGCCGCCTCGAGCTGGTCGTAGAGGCGCGCGTTCTGCAGCGCGACGCCAGCGTGCCCAGCGAGAAATTCGAGGCGCTCGACGCGAGCAGCATGGAATGCGCCGTTTGCGGTGTTGTTTTCCAGATACAGGACGCCCACGAGCTGTCCCTGGTGGACCAGGGGCAGACAGATGATGGAACTGGACCGATGCTCGGTGATGAATGCGTCTTGCGCAAAGCGGTTGTCCGCCGAGGCTTCGTCGAGCACGACGGCCTCGAGCGTGCGCGCGCAGTAATGAACGACCGACGATGCCAGTAGATTCGTGGTGCCCAGCGGTTCATACAAGCCGAGCCGCACCTCCTTGGGCTCGACACGGAGCATGGCACGCGCGAACAGACCCCCCGATTCGGAGAGCAGCAAAACGCCGCGCGTTGCGCCCGCGTTCTCCACGAGCAAGTGCATCAACCGCTCTAGCAGAGGCTCCAGTCGGACTTCGCTGGCGATGGCGTTGACAGCGCGCATCGCCGACGTCAAGTCGAGGCGACCGCCGCCGAACCCGCTAATGCCACTGCCAATGGTGTGGGTGTTGGAGACAGTCTGCTGCAGCGCGCCTTCCCTGCTTCTCGTTACCAGAGTCACCTCTGGAAACTCTTCGACGAGCTGCGCGGTTTTGCCTTCCGCACCCCAGATTTGGTAGTGTCGAGCTGCTTCGCGCAGGTTCATGGTCGCACTGACACGGCGCCCGTCGCGCGCGTGGAGCCGGCCTAGTCGTTCGTAGGCCAGCGCCAAATAGTGGATCATTTGGGATTGGTGTGCGGCCGCGATCGCCCGCTCGTAGCCGTTCAACGCAGCGGTCGTTTCACCTCGTACTGCCGAAAGCTCCGCGCCCAGTAGCTCGGCCAAGGGCAGGAAGTTGTGGGGGCAGGTCTCGACCCAGTTTTCGAAGTTCGCGAGATCGGCTTCCGCTTGCGCCAACAGTTCACCGCGGCGCGTCTCCTCGGCTGCCGCCGCCAGCCCTGCGCAGGCCATGCCATGATAGAACACGTAATCCACCTTGAACACGACACCTGGTGGGGCGATGCTCTCTTCCGTGACACTTCGCGCGGCCTCCAGGTCGCCAAACAAGTAGCGCGCCATCGCTTTGACGACCCCGAAGTGTGCTTTGACCGGGGGTGGCGCCTGAGCCTCGAAAGCCTCTTCCGAAAATCCCCCGCCATCCATCGACGCACGGCATTCCGTCGTACCTTGCAAGCAGGCGATACCACGCTGCAGCATCACCACCAGCATGTGATTGAGGACCTCGCCCTGATCGGTCAACGCGCGCAGAGTGTCGGGGATCTGAGCCTGCAGATCCGAAAGGGACTGGCCGGCATAGAGTGCTTCGGCGATGCCAACCGCCATGCTGAAGGCCGCGTGGACCTGATCGCCGGCGTCGAGGCCCGCGATGATGCCTTGCCGGAAGTGACGCATGCAGTCCGTTCGTGGCCTGACCCAGGGGCACAGGAACTCGGCGTAGATGAACTCCACACCCCCTCGCGCGGCAGCGCACTCGGGTCGATGGCACAGCTCCAATGCCAATTTTCCGAAGTCGTGGGCGCGTACAGGGTCGCCGGTGACCACGTGGTGCACGATTCCGTATTGGGCGTAAAAGAACGGTGAAAAGGGCGCAGTGCCGTGTTCCAGGGGCAAGCCCACCGCCTTGAGCACGAGCAGTACCACCAAGTTGGGATTCCACTGGAACGCGCTGGGTATGGTCCCGGCGATTGTGCCGAGCAAGGCGAGCTGCTCAGGGTCCGTCATCACCGGCAGTTCGAGCAACGAGGCCACGTCGCGATCTCCCAACGCCGCCTGGTAGGCCCCAAAAGCTGCTCCGATGGCAGCCCCGAGGGCATCCGGATCGTGGGGATCGGGGATGTCGAGACCGAGCAACGCTAGCGTCTCGATGCTGACCGCTGACGCTTCGACGGCCTTGCCCTGATTCGTGATGACGTTCGACTTGAGGTTGCGCGCTGGAGCTCGCTCGAGAACGTTCTTCGCATTGGCCTCGATGTCTTCGATGTGTTTGAGCGCGGCTTCGTCCTGGTGGGACAAGTAGTGCGCCTCGGCTGCTAGCAAGTGTGCGGCCATGAGTGCCTCATGGTGCGCGTCGAAGGGCTCGTGGCTGAGCAATGCGAGGCAAGTCCCGGCGAAGTCGAGGACGGAGGCATGGGCGGCAGCCGACTTGGCGCGGAAAGCTGCTTTCAAATTCAGAGCGGCTAGCATGGAGCGCTCCTCCGCACTCTGGATGTGTTCGCGGCCGAGGTTGAATTGGGAGACGACTTCGAACAATTGGTCGTCGCCTGGTCCCGCTTCCCCAGTTGCGGACAACAGTAGGCGGCCGATCCGCAGATGGGTCGTTGCTCTTTCCGCTGCGTCCAAAGTAGACAGCGCCGCTTGCTGCACGCGGTCGTGGGCAAAGCGGTAGGTCGCGTCGACCTCCGACGTGTCGTCGCCTTCCAAAAGCTCCTCGAGCAGGCGATGATTCTTGTCGAGCGGCAGCAAGTAGCCACCGTTGACGGCCGGTGCGAGAGCGCTGGCGATTGGGCGGAGCTCCATCTCGGCGATTACCGAAAGCGTGCGCAGACGAAAAGTGTGACCGATGCATGCGGCGAAGCGAAGCAGTTGCTGCGCGTCGGGGGCTAGCGCCGCCAAGCGGTTGACCACCAGATCAACGACGTTGTCCGTGGCGTCGAGTGCCTTGACGGTTTCGAGATCCCAGCCGTAGCCGCGGCCAGCTTCGAAGGAGAGCTGCCCCTGGGCGCCCAACCGGTACAAGAATTGACCGACGAAGAACGGATTACCAGACGTCTTTTCGAAGATCAGATCTGCCAGCGGTTCTGGGCTCTGCTGCGTCAGAGGCAGCGCATCGGCGACGAACTGTCTCACGTCTGCCGAGGACAGCGGACTCAAGTCGATGCGTTCGATGTGCACGTGCTTGGCGATGGCGTCGAGCATGTTGGTCAACGGGTGGGCATGGTCGACCTCGTTTTCGCGGTAGTTCCCGATCACCAGAAGATGCCCCTGGCTGCCAGAGGAAAGCACGAGCTCCAATACGCCCAACGACGCAGAATCGGCCCATTGCAGGTCATCGAGGAAGAGGACTAATGGCGCGCCGTCGCAGGCGCTGGCTTCCATGAAGCGGCGGAAGCTACGCTCGAATCTGGCTTGCGACTCTGTTGGTGGTAGCGGCGAAGCTGCGGGCTGTTCACCCAGGGCCAGTTCGAGCTCAGGTACGACGTCCATGACGACGCGCGCGTTTTCCCCAAGCGCGGTTCGCAGCCGCTCTCGCCACGCTTCCAGCTCCCCGGGCGGTGACGCCAAGTAGACGCGCACCAGCTCCCCGCACGCTGTCGCGAGCGCTGAATAGGGAATGCCGCGGTTGTATTGATCGAACTTGCCGGCGACGAAGTGCCCGCGCCTGACGAGCTCCTGATGCACCTCGTGCACCAGGGCAGACTTTCCGACGCCTGGAGGGCCGACGATGAGGGTAAGCTCTTTTTCGCCGCGTTGGACCCGACGCACTATGTCGAGGAGAGTTGCTCGCTGGGCGTCGCGGCCGTAGAGTTTTTCCGGCACCCGCAGTTGTCCGTCGTGGTCACTTTGCCCGAGCTCGAAGGATGGTACGTCAGTCCCCTCTTGAAGGGCTTTTTCGATTCGCTCCAGATCCGCGGCGACGCCGGCTGCCGTGTGGTAGCGCTGGTCAGGGCTCTTCGAGAGCAGTCGAAGGATTATGTCTTGGAGCGCTTCGGGGATCTCGGCGCGCAGCAAACGGGGCGCTGCAGGCAAACGGGCGATGTGCGAGTGGAGCAGCTCCAGCGCGTCATCGCTGGCGAATGGCAGCTTGCCGGTCGTCAGCTCGTAGAGCGTGACTCCGAGGGAGTAGAGGTCACTTCGCTGGTCTACCGAGTGATTGGTGCGTCCTGTTTGCTCTGGGGAGATGTACGCCAACGTACCTTGCAGTTCGTCGGGCTGAACGGGGACCTGGCGTTCGCGGGGCAACCGGGTGGCGAGACCGAAGTCGATGAGCGTGGTCTTCTCGCTGTCCTCATCGACGAATAAGTGCTGTGGCTTGATGTCTCGATGAACGACTCCGCGAGCGTGAACGGCAGCTAAGCAACGGCTGACCGAGAGCGCTAGGGCCACGCAGCGCGGGATGGCGACCGCGCCTCGTCGCATGATCTCGTCGATGGACTTTCCGGGCGCTCGTGTGAGCACCAAGCCTGGATTCGTGTGATCTTGGACGAGTTCGATCACCTCGGGCACCGGCGCGCCGCGCAGACGCGACAACACGTTGTGTTCGTGCCGGAGGGTGGCGACTTCTTCGGTGGTCGGGTATGCCCCTCGAAGGCGCTTGATGAGCAGCGGCGTGGCGTCACCCGGGCGGCGCGCGACGAAGACTCGCTGGGTTCCGGTGAGCGGGGTGGACTCTACCTCGTACGGGACTGTTGACGTGGTCACGATACTCTCTTCAACGTCACCACGGGCTGGCCCGACAGGGCCGTCAGTGAAACTCACGCGGGGGGCACGCGGAGCGGCCGGAGCTTCAGCGTAGGGGTGGAGCCCGCTGCGTTGCGCAACGTCTGCCACATCCATCCGCTGCAAGTTTGCGCAGCACCCGCTCGCACCAGTGTCGGATGTCGGAGTCGCAGTCGAACGCACCAGTGTGGACCTCGTGCCACGTGGTGGACGATGTGGCACGTGAACACGGCACCGCCCATGGCGCCGGCGATCAGCTCTGCGCCCACGCCGAACTCTCCCAGGACGAGAGTGGTCGCGTGCGTCTCGGCAACGGTTTCCACGCGCGCCAGCACCATCCTCGCCGCGCAGCCCCCCCCCCACAGGCGAGCGGGCTGGAAGGGCTTCGGCGTTCGAGATACCCGGTGGCGCGTGTCGTCCACGCGCCGGGGCGCTCCCGGCGCGAACTGGCGCGAATCGAACGGTTTGGGACCGATTGTCGGTCAGCCGGACGACGTCGGGTCCACTTGGTGTCGGCTAGGCGGCTTTCCGGTGCTACTCCTGACTACTCCGCTGGCGCCCCGACTTGCATGCCCCTGCTTCGTGAGGATCCCGAGCTGCTAAGCGCGTTCCGCGCGGGGGAGCGCCACGCTCTCGGACGCATCTATCGCTTCTACGCGCGGGACATCGAGCGGTATCTCAGGGCTCTGGCGCGTGAGACGGGAGCCGGAGACCTGGCCCAGACCGATCGGATCTCCGACCTCATCCAGCAGGCGTTCGTCAACGCATTCGGCAGGCGTGCGAGGCATTCGTACGACGCTGAGCGCCCGTTTACTCCCTACCTGAAAAGAATTGCCAGAAATTGTTTCATCGACGCGCTCAGAAAGCGTCGACGAGAGCGGCTAATTCCACCGGAGTCCATTCCGCTGGACGAGCCCGACGGCTTCGATGCGCGGGAGGGCTTCGACCCCAGGGCTCTGCAAATCCTGGAGCGCTATCTGGCCGCACTATCGGAGCCGCTGCTTCAGGTCTACGAAGAGCGATTCGTACGGGCGCGTTCTCAAGCCGACGCTTGCGAAGCCCTGGGCCTCAGCCGCGGCCAGCTGCGAACGCTCGAGAATCGTCTGCGCACAGGGCTGCGCCGAGCGCTGCGTGATGGTCGCCTCCGGGGCACCTCCAACCAGAGGGCAGGCGCCGCCGAGGAGAAGGTTTTGAGGACGGATGGCTGACGAGGAAAAGCTCGAGGTCGAGCGGCTGCTGGCCGGGGGACTACTGAGCGGCGAGCAGCACGACGCCATCGAGCGAGAAGTCCTGAGGCAGGTTGGCGAAGAGGACGCCCCCCGTCGCTCTGCTGGCCTGGGCTGGTGGTCGGGCGCGCTGATGTCGGCGGCTGCGGGTCTGCTCCTCTGGTTTTCCCTCCGCGAGGGCGAAGCGCCCGGGCCCGCTTCCGAGGGACCCGTCGCCAAGGGGGCGGCACCGGGCGATCTGTGGGTTCTGGAAGGCGGCTGTGAGCCGCGGACTTGCCGTCTGGGCGATTCGCTGGTGCTCACCCTCCGAAGCGATCGGGGGGGGTTCGTTTCGGCCTATGCGACCCCGCTCGGCGCCGATGCAGCAACACGAGAGCCGATCTGGTATTTCCCAACCGCCAACGGGCAGCAGCCGCACGTGCGGCCCTCGGCCGAGACGCAGGTGTTGCCAGTGGCCGTGCGCCTGGCCCCACCCCACGAGGCGGGGCAGTATCGGGTCACGGCGTGGCTTTCCGATCAGCCTGCGGCTGCACGGCCGTCTGCCGCCCCCCCCGATGCGGCCCGGGCCCAATTCACCTTCGCCATCGGGCCCGACCCGTGAGGTTGCGTCGAAGTGCGCCACGGGCCAGCGGCGCCCTCTGCCTCACCCTGGCGTGGCTGACGATGCTGCTTTCGCCCGCGCGGGCCGCCGCGGCAGCGCGGATGCGGACCCTGGTCATCGGGTACAACTCTCCCCCGCGCACGATCGGCGGGGAGGAGCCCACTTTGGCGGAGTTGCGCTACGCAGACGACGACGCGGCCAGCATGTACGAGCTTTTGGCTCCGCTGTCCGATTCGATTCGGCTCCTGACGCTTTTCGACAGCGAAACCCAGCGCGCGCGCCCGACGCTCAGTCGTTCCACGCGGCTGCCAACGATCGGCAACTTGCGCGCCGCCGTGGCCGCAATCCACGCGGAGGTGGAGGCGGATCACGCCCGCGGGGATCGGACCGTCGTGACCATATTCTTCAGCGGGCACGGCGCCGTCGACGACGGGGGCGCGCCGGCCCTTGCGTTGCACGGTGGGAGCCTGAATCGCTCCTTCTTGTACGAAGAGATGCTCGCTCCACTGGGTGCCGATGTGATTCATCTCTTGGTCGATGCGTGCCATGCCGAAGCGGTCGTCGCGCCGCGCGGACCCGAGCCGTCCCTCGCCACCACGACCGCAAAGCAGGCCCACGACGCCCTGATGCGGCGAACACTGGCCCGCTTCCCGCATGTTGGGGCAATCCTCGCCTCGAGCGTCGATGCGGAGAGTCACGAGTGGGACGTGCTGGGCCACGGCGTCTTCACTCACGAGCTTTCCAGTGCGCTGCGGGGCGCCGCCGATGTCAATGGGGACCGAGCGCTCGAGTACAGCGAGGTCGTGGCCTTCATGTCCGCGGCCAATCGACGCATCGAAGATTCCCGCGCTCGCCTCTCGGTGGTGGCGCGCCCCCCGCAAACCAACCTGCGGGAGCCCCTGGTCGAGTGGGAACGAGCCTCGCCCCAGCGGCTGGCCTGGCTACGTGACATTCCGAGCGGGCAGGGCGTGATTCGCATCTCCGACGCGGGCGGCCGGCGGCTCATCACCCTGCACGGCGACGAGCACTTCGAGACCGACCTGCTACTCCCTCCCAACGCGCGGCTCTACGTGCAACGCTCCGACGAGCTCGTAGCGAACTTGCAGCTCCAACCCGGCGAAGCCCGTCCCTTCCGCGATCTCGCGTTTCGACGCGACGCCGCGCGCCGGCGAGGCGTGGTGGCCGAATCGATCCGACGCGGATTGTTCGCAGGGACCTTTGGTCGCGGCTTCTACGAGGGCTACGTTGCGCGGGCGCCTCAGTTCGTACCCGTCGACTTCCCCGGTCGGACCCCGCTGCCGCGGGCGCCGAGGTGGCCCCCGCGACGCCGGGTGCTGGTGGCCGGCACGATGGAGCGAACGGTGGCCGCGGACCTCTACGTCGCGCACGGTGCCGTGGTGGGACTGCGACCCGGTGGCGGCCGGGGATGGCTCGCCTCACTCGGCTACGCCTCGGACGAGGACGGCCCCCTGTCGGAGCACCGCCTGTCGGGCGAGCTGGGTCTGCAGACCTCGATCGCGAGGGGTCCGCACGTCGAGGTGTGGTTGGGAGGCAGCGTCGGAGCCGGGCTCGCCGTTCAGCGTCACGCAGGCACGCGTGACGTGCGCGCCGAGCGGCTGTCGACGGGTCAGCTTTCCGCCGGACCGAGTGTCGGGGTCGCGGTACGCGCCGTGGGGCGGCTCGGTGTCGCGAGCGAGCTGGCGGTCGACGGGCTCCTGTTCAAGCAAGAGGGACGATGGACGATGAGCTGGTTGCCTTCTGCCACGATGGGGCTCTTGTGGGAGCTGTGAGCGCGGCACGCTCATCGGCGGGGCGCCTCCGGAGGCTCCTTTTCCTCGGGCACCGCCGCCGCGCGGTGTGGAGGGTGCTGCTGGCGGCGGGGGCTTGGGGATGCGGACCCGGCCTGAGCCCCAACCCCGGAGAAGCGCTGGGCCCGCCCCGTGATGGCGGCGGGGGGGGCGGGGGCTCGAAGCAGCCCCGTCCGGAAACGCTCGATTCGAGCCGAGCGGCTGCCCCGAGCGCGGGTGCCTCGCCGAGCGAGCCTCCCCCATCCCCCCGCTCCCCGGTGCCGATCGGACCGGCAGAGGCCCCCGAAGCGGGGGCTTCCGACTCGCCCGCACCGCTCGACGACTCGGCAGCCCCGGAAGGGAGTTCCCCCACCAGTACCGACGAGTGTCCTCCGGGCTGTGAGGATGCGCCCGAGCCCGGCACGCCGTGCGGGAGGCGCCGGCAATACGATGCAAACGGCGTCTGCGCGGCGCTGGACATCGGGCGGCTAGCAGCAGGAACCCGGCACACCTGCGCAATCGTCGAGGGCGGCAGCGTACTCTGCTGGGGCGACAACCGCCTGGGGCAGCTGGGAGCCGCTTTCGATCAGCCCGTCGTCGGCGACGACGAGACGCCCGCGAGCCTACCGGAGCTGAAGCTGAGCTTCCCCGAGCCGGTGATTCAGCTGGCCGCTGGGCACGCACACACCTGCGCCCTGCTGCAGGGTGGAGCGGTGCGTTGCTGGGGAGGGGTCGAGGACCCGGACTTCTTGCGGGACGGAGTCGAAGGGGGGCCCGACCCCCTCGAGGCCGTGCTCGGCACGCGAGCTGTCGCCTTCGGCGCGAGTGGCTTCGTTGATCCCCTCTCCACCGCGAACGTGCCCTTGCCGGAGCCGGCCAGCGAAATCAGTGTGGCCCACGGCGGCTGGTACGCGTGCGCCGTGCTGGATAGCGGCCGGCTCGCGTGTTGGGGGGACAATGCCCTGGGGCAGCTGGGGCAGGGCGTGCGCGGTGGGCTGCGACCGAATGTCGAGCAGCCGATTCCCCTGATCGAGCTACCGCGCCGCGTGCTGCATGTGTCGACCGGTCCTGCCCACGCCTGTGCCGTGCTCGAGGGGGGAGAGCTCACCTGCTGGGGTGGTGGCAATTTCGGACGGCTCGGCTACGCCTCGAGCGCGGATCGGCTGGTGCCCGGTGCGATCGTCGACGTGGGCGCTCCGGTGCGGGAAGTAGTGGCTGCCACGCGCAGCACCTGCGTCATCACGGACGCCGGACGCGTGCGCTGCTGGGGAGACAACGACGACGGAGAGCTCGGCTACGGCCACACCACGGGGATTGGAGAGCAGTACACACCTCGCGTCTCGGGTGGCCTCCTCGACCCAGTGACGATGCGGCGGCTCGGTGGCGACGTGGACATCGCGGGCTCTGCCCCCGCGCAGCAGCTGGTGGCATTGGTCCGAACCGCCGCCTATTGCGCCCTGCTCGATTCAGGGGCCGTGCGCTGCTGGGGGTCCAACGAGTGGGGAGAGCTCGGCTACGGCCACGCACTAGACCTCTCCGAGGCCTTCACGCCCGACCAGCTGGCGGCGCGGGCTGCGAACACCGAGCGAAATGCCGGAGGAGACGTGGCGCTGGGTGCTCCCGCCGTTGCGCTGGCGACCGGCGGCCGCTGCGCGCTGCTGGCCACGGGCGACATCCTCTGCTGGGGACGGAACGAGGAGGGGGTACTCGGGCAGCCGGGCCTGGCGCTCGACGCGAGTCGCACGTCGACACCCGAAGAGCTAGGACCCATCGAAACGCTACCCTAGCCCGGGCTAGGGGCGCGCGCCACGGCCCTCCGCAAGCTCGTCGTTGGGGAAGTCGGTGCAGGGGCACTAGTGCTGTGTCCGCTGAGTCGCCATCACAAACCACCGCGGGCCGGTCCGCCTGTGGCGGCCCGCGCTGGTTTGCGCTGAGGGCTCCTCTTGGACACGGCACCCCTTTTTCTCTGCGGCGCCTTCGGCGCCGACGTGCCCCGTCCGCCACTCGAGGCAAGACGACTCTCTTCCCGCGGCCACCGACAATCAGTCATCACCACTCATCGGACGGGGCACTAGTAACTAGTCGCACTCCACGACGATGTCGGATAGCTCCAGCGAGGCCGCCAGCGCATCATCGTGGACCGTCGCTCGTACCATCACGCTGCCACCGTCAGCGGTCCACGAGCCCGACTGCCATTCGAAATCCCCGGCCCGATCGGCTCGGAAATCCACTTTCCGCTCGTAGGCCCACGTGTCCGCGTCGATGATCTCCAGCGCCCCGTCCACGAAAAGGGGGATCACCTTGCTGATGATGGTGCCGGGAGGCAGGGGCGCGGAGCCGCGCGCGTAGCGAACGAACGCGAAGGCCGTGCAATGCGCCCCGTCGGGAGGAGAAAAGAGCCTACCGACCGTGGCCCACTCACCCGGGTTGCCGGCCACCCCCAATACGTAGCGGCCGTCTCCATCCCGCGTGAAGTGGGAAATGCCAAAGATGCCCTCGCCTCCCGTGACAGCCGTGTCCGAGTCCCATCGCTCCCACACGTCGAACGAAAATGCCAGTGCCGTGCTCGCCGCCAACAACAAACCCGCCCCCCCGGCCATCCCCGCCGCCGTCGCCTTGATCTTTTTCATCTGACCTTTCCTTGCTTGCTTGCTTGCTTGCTTGCTTTCGCGCGATCGCGCCTGCCGACCCGGAGCCGAACGCAAAGGGCCGGCGCCGCGCGCCGTTCGAAGCCTCTACGCGCGAGTCGCTGTCCCTGGTTGGAAAAAGTGAGTCGGGAGTCTGGGTCCGGCGGGCGCGGGTCGAGCGCCCTGCCGCTCGACCCACGCCCGCCCTCGTCGATGTCCGCGCCGGCCACGCGAGGGGCGCTCGGGCCGTGCGGAAGCAAGAGAGAGAAAAGAAGCAGCGGGCGGCGGACGGTCCGGTGCGCGGGCGGCTCGGTGTGCTCCAGCCTCAGAACGTCGCGGACGAGCTGGTCGAAAGCCTTCAGCTGGTCGGACATCGAGTTCGCACTACCGGGTTCGGGTGCCGTCCATGGAGAGCGGCCCGGGGCCGAGCTTTCGCCCGGCGAAGCGGCTCGCCAAGCCGTAGGTCGCCTGCGCGTGGGCCGTTTCGTCTGCCATGGCGCGCTGGCATTCGTGCAAGAGGGACAGCAGTGCTGCGTGCTCCAGCAGGCCGTCCGAAGAGATTCGCCGTTGTCCCGTGCTGGCTGTCCTTGGGGTCAATCGCGCACGCTGCGTTTTGCAAAGCGTCGAGCGTGCTCTCGAAGAATTGTGCGCTCAAGCTCGTGAGCTCGCGCCCGACTGGGAGAGGTCGAAGAGACCCGGCGGGCGGCTCCAACTCGGCAGGCCGCCGCGACTGCCCGCCGCCGCGCAAATGGAAGAAGCCGCCAGCAGAAACTGCTGGCGGCTTCGAACGTCACACTCTGCTCGGCCGCGTGCGCTGCGCCGCTTCACTCACGGCCGTACGGTGGCCGATCATCGACAAGTGTCGGCAGAGACGCCGTTCGCAGGGCGAGGGGAAAGCGACGGGGTTGTCGCGGATCCCCGCCCTGCGCGCCGGAGCGATCAATCGAGATCGAGCGTGACCTTGATGATACGGCCGCCGTTGTCGGCGACGACGAGCTCGGTCGTGCTGCCAGGCACCACGGCGAGACCGTCCGGGCCACCCAGGAAGAGGGGGTCGGCGCCCGTCAGGGTGATGGCCTCGGCGCTGTCGGGCGAGTCCGGATCCATGACGAACAGCCCGCCATTGGCGAAGACGAGCATGTCGCCGACTAGTTCCAGCCCGTTGACGCCAAAGCCGGAGTCTGGGTCCGGCCCGAGTTCGGGAGCCGAAGACCACACCACGGCGCTATCTGCGGTCATCACGTTGGCCGCGGGTACGCTGTAGATGAGGCCGTTGAACGACTCCGAGGCCAAGATGTCGCCATCTGGCGTGACGATGAGGTCGTTGCAGAAAGCGGGGGTGCCAGCACCGGCGTCACCCTGCGCCGCACCATCCGGCAAGGCGTGACGCACGACCTCGGTGCCGTCGGTGGCTGCAGCCGTCGAGACCCCGACGATGGCACCACCGGGATTTTCGGCAACTGGCGACGAGTCGCAGAACCAGACGATGTCTCGATCGTCGTCCACGGTGAGCCCAACCACGCCGCGCTCGGCAATTGCCCCTCCCGCGACGAACTCTTCGGCCGTGGTGGAATCTGGCGGGACCCGCTGGATGCCGCCGGTCGTCAAACTACCGACGTAGAGCGTGCCGTCGTCTGCCGCGGTGATGCCTTCGGGGTGGTAGTCATCCGGCAAGGCGATGTTGTCACCGAGGGCGCCCCCGGCGAGGGGCACGGAAACGGCCATCGAAGGATCCGGGGTGTCGTTGCCCAGCAGCGAAAACATCGCGAGAGGGGCGAAAACGACCTGGTCGCGAATCGCCACGGTGGTCGGGTTCGTGTCGGAGAGGGAAGCATCCTCTGTCAGGATCTCGATGGTGCCGGTGGGCCCAGCCGTCATCGACATACCGCCGGTGCCGCCCATGTTCATGCCGCCGGTGCCGGCGTCGTTCATGCTGCTGCCCCCAGAGCCGGCGTTGGTCATGCTGGTGCCGCCCATACCGCCGGTGCCGCCCATGCCCCCGCCTCCGTTGGGCCCGTCGTCATCGTCGTCGCCACAGGCGCTGAAGTAGGAAAGAGCCGACACGGCGCCTGCCAGTGCCCAGAAACCGGCCCGCGAAGAGAGACGCGAGCGGGAGCGAGAAGTCGAGATTTTGTTCATACCGTAAACTTGTGGATATAAGGAAGGGTTCGCGTGCGCGGCCTTCCGGTGCCCGCGCACGACACTTACCCCTACATACCTCACCCCCGGGGGCCGATGCACCCCGCTTGGAGCCGGCTAGGCGGCAGGCCGCTTGCTCACCCGTGTTCTCTCGGAATGGCCAACCGTCCGTTGTTCGCGAGCGACGGGCAGGTGATTCCCGGGCGACGCACCGCAAGGGGCTCGGGCGACGACTCGCTGCGCTCGCCGCCGGGCAACGGGGCCAGGTACTTCTCGACCAGGGGCCGCACCTCCTTCGCGTCCCGATTCCCCATCAGCACGAACACGAAGTCCCCGACGTTCCCGAAGCGTTCGAGAAAGAGCCCGCGCGCTTCATCGAGGGCAACGCCAGTGGTCTCTGCCGGAGCCAGAGGCTGGCGGAGCTCACCCTTCCACAGAGCGTGGGCGCGGACCGCGCGGCTCGATGCGCCTGCCGGGAGCCGGGCAAAAAACTCGGACGAGCGTGGACCGGAGCTCGTGGAGCCGCGCCTTGCTTCGCTCCTCTGCGGCTTCGATGTCCAGAGCTGCCTGGACGTCACTCTCGCTGAAGCCGATGTTGGACGCGTAGTCCGCCAGCAGATTCACGACCTCGCCGACCAGGCTGGGGTCGTCGTTGGCAAATGCGAGGTTGTGCCGGCGACTGCAAGGAGCAATCGCTGCTTCACTTCGACGGACGGGAGTTCGACAGCACGCGCATCGTCGTCCGCTCCGGCTGGTACTCGATGGTCTAGTTGCGTCCGGTCGTGTACTGGGCCGAAGACGTGTACACTCAGAAGGACGCCCCCCCCTCGATGTACCCGGCGGGTGGCATCGAAACCTGCAACTCGCAGCGAACGGAGCGCCAGACGCAGTAGCGGCTCGCGCTTAGGGTGACGTGTTCCACCACACGCTGGTGACCCATGACGGCCGGATCGCGAAGGGTGGGGCCGACCGATCATTCGCCCAAGCGACGCGTCGTCAGGACGTTTGGGTGACGCAGTGCGCGCCCCTGCAGCGGGATGCCTGGCGCTCGCGGGGTTTCAACGGCCGAGAGCTCGTGGGAGACTCGAAGCGAGCGGCGCAATCGCGGCGCGAAGCGTCATCGAAGCGAGCATCGAGGCAAATCGAATGAAAGAAGTACTAGCCGCCATCGAGCGGCGCAAAACGCGCCTTGCCCAGCAGAGTTTCTTGAAGAGGCTCGAGAGCGGGGAGGCGACGCTCGCCGAAGGGCAGCACTTCGCAGCGGCCCTCACGTTCTGGGTGATGGGCTTTCAAGATGCACTTCGAATGAACCGCAGCCGGGTCCGCTCGGAGCCATTCGTGACCATCGTCGAGCATCATCTCGAAGAAGACTCCGGCCACGAGCAGTGGTTCTGGCGAGACGCCGCCCAACTCTCGGCACTTCGCCCAGTCGAGTGGTACTTCGGCGGCGCGGCGGCTCGGGTTCGGCAGTTGACTTTCGAGATCGTCTCGGAGGTCTTTCGAGCGGAGTCGGATGCCGCCAGGTTGGCCTTCTTGCTCGCCCTGGAGGGCAGCGGCGAAGAGTTCTTCTCGCGCGTGGTGGGCTACTTCCAGCGCACGGAGGTTGCCGACCGGCTCGCGTACTTCGCCCAGAGCCACCGAACCGTCGAACGGGAGCACGAGATGTTCGAGCGAGAGGTGCACGAAACTCTCACGACAGTCGCCGTTGGCCCGGCCGAGCGTGAGGAATGCCTCGGGGTGGTCGAGCGCATCTTCTCATCGTTCGAAAGAATGTCCGTCGCGCTCGAGGAGGGGCTGCAGGCGGCCTTCGGATCGCGAGCGCCATCGGCGGTCGCCAGCTATCTCGGCGGGCTCGCGGATCGCGGCATCGTCGTGCTCGTGGGGGCGGCGGCGGAGCCCTTCGCGAGCGACTTCGGGCGGCTCGAATCGGCTTCGGTTTCCGCTGCCATCGAGCCGCGCACCGAGGCCGAAGTCGCATTTGCCGTGCAGCTCGCCAACGAGTGCGGAGTCAAGCTGACCATCAGAACGGGGGGCAACAGCCAAGCCGGCCAGTCCCTACCAATCGGGGAGGTCACGCTGGCCTTGGGCAAGTTGGATCACCTCGAGTTGAACCCGAAGGCTCGGGTGGCCCGCTGCGGGCCGAGCTGTACCTGGCGCGAAGTGGTGAGCGCCAGCCTGAAGCACGACCTGATCCCTCCCGTGGTGCCGCTCAACTTGAACCTGCCCGTGGGAGGTACACTCGGCTCCGGCGGCTTGGGAACCACGAGCCACCGAATGGGCATCGCCGCAGAGCATGTCGCCGCGGTGCGCGCGACATCCGGCGCAGGAGGGGCGTTGAGCGGGCCCGAGGCCGCCGAGGCATTCCTCGCGAACCAGGGGCGATGTGCGGTGGCCACGCAGATCGAGCTTCGACTCGAGCCCGCGGCGCAAGAGCTCCGCACTTTCGGCTTGGCGTACCCAGACCTCGCGGACCTGCTGCTCGACATGCAACGCCTCACCGAGGAGGGCCTTGCAGAGCACATGGAGGCGCTGCTCAGCGCCTCGTTCCTCGGATTGCGGCCGGGCAAGGAGACCTTCGTCCCCCTTCGCCGCTGGCAACCGACGTTGCACCTGGCGCTTGCTCGAGGTCGCTTGCCTGCCGACCTGAGGGCGGAGGAGGTCTTGTACGAAGAGCCCACGAACCTATGGGCGTATCTGAATCGCCACGAGCCGCGATTCGACTTCATGCGCCGAAGCGGCGCGTGGGATCAGGCGCATCCCTGGATGGAATGGATCCTTCCGGAAGCCGACGCTGCTCAGTCGATCGAAATGGCGTTGTCTTCTCTGCCTCCGTTTTTCGGCGATGGCCATCGCGTCTTCGTGCTCCCGGCTCGCCGGTACGCGCCCTTCTTCGCGCTCCCCGAGGGCGATCGCTTCGTCGGCTTCGCGGTTCTGCCCGTCGGCATCGCCCGAGAGCAGTTGCCGCTCGCCCTGGCCGCGGCCGCTCGGGTGGACGCCGCCTTGAGGAGTCGAGGCGCGAAGCGATACCTGTCGGGATGGTTGGGCGACACCGACACCGAGTACTGGCGGGGGCACTTCGGGGATCTCTACGAAGCCTGGCTCGAGGCCAAGGCCCGCCACGACCCGCAGGGCACATTCGCCTCGCGGCGTTTTCCGGCCGCGCGGGAAAAGGCTACCCCCGACGAGCGATGAACGACTGCACGGCCTGCTGCAGCGCGGCGCTGGAGCAGGCCCCCGCGCCAACGCGCGAGAGGTGGTCCGCATGCCATCGAGCAGCTTCTCGGATCGAGGCGTGGACCCCGTGTGGAAACTGCGGCCGGGCCAGCATCGCGAGGCCGGTGACCAACGAGCGGACACTGGCCGCCCGAAAGCCAGAGCCAGCGACGATCAGCGAGGAGCAGACGATCTTGTCCGGGAGGCCACGAAGCATGTCCTCGAGGGCTTTGCGCGCGGCCTTGTTGGGCGCGACGGCGCTGACCGCAATGTACTGGATGAGCGCGACTCCCGCCGGATGCTTCGAGGCGAGGGCGGAAATGGCGCGAGAAAGGCGCGTCACCGCGGGCGTCTCGGTCGAGCCAATCCAGTGCACGAGCATCACCTGATTCCAGCTCGCAAACTGGTGAGTCGCAGCCTCTTCGAGGATCCTGGGCGGGCGGCTGGGCTCTTCCACGCCGAGGGGCGCTGGTGCTCGGACCATTCGCTTACCAAGTCATTTTTGGGGGTTCGCTTGGGACTACGTCACGGTTGTGGGTCCGGATAGGGGTCGGCGCTCGATGCGGTGCAAAAAGGGTCAACGCGCGGCTCGACCGCATCCGGTGCCCGCGCTCTCGAAGCGCTGACATTGCGTCGAGATGCGGCGGCGCCCCGGGGCCGGGAATCGGCCGCGCGTGGCGCGGGGCTCCGAGCGAGTCGAGATTGGGTCATTCGACTCGGGCGGGGCCCGCGCCGCGGGTTTCATGCTCCGCGCCCGGCGGCCTCTTTCCAGCTCTGGTGCAATTTCAAAGGGGGGCTGTAGGAGCCGAGCCGAGCCCCGGGCGCCGCAGCGCACCCGGACCGCCATTGGAGAATCGGCTCGAGCTGCACGGTGACGAGTTCTGGCCGCGCCCCCGCGGCTCCGGAACGATCGCCTGGGAGACGGTCGCTCCAGCAGCTGCCGCCTCTCAGTTCAGGGCCGCGCGATTCAAGATGCCCTGCGGGTCGACGTGGCTGCGCTCGGCGCGCAGTCGCGCGTAGCCCTCGCCGAAGAACCGCTGAAGTTGCCCACCGCTGAGCCCTTGCTCCCCGCCCCACAGCCCGTGCAGATATGGCCGACCACCGAGCCTCAGACACTCCCGCAAGGCCAACGCGTGGGCCTTGCGGGCTCGGGCAAGGCCCTCCATGTCCGCCTGCCGGAGGCTGTAGAACAATCCCAGCGTGAAACAGCGCTTACTCCCGAGCGGTCGAATGTCCAGCGCGAACTGGACTGGGCCTTTCGGCTTCGAGCACAACACGTAGCCTAGGTGGCCCTCGAGCGTTGCCCGCAGCTCACTGTCCACGAAGCGCGCGAACTCCCGAAACTCGGGACCGGCAAAACAGTAGTCGCACCAAACGTTGCGCCCCTCCTCCCACCAAGCGGGCATGTCGCGCTCCTCTGCCTCGAACGCCCACGTGGGCATCGCCTGATGCTTGTGCCTCTGGGGAGCCCGGCGGCGGGTCGCTTGCCGCGCGGCGGTGAGTGTCTCGTGCAGGGAACCAAAGACCGCGCCGAGCGTGCCTTGCTTCAGGAGCGCGCAAAACATGTCGGGCACATCGGTGGAGTCGCACTCCTCGAGCCAGGCGAAGCTCGAGGCGAGATCCTCGAACGAGTCGTGTTCGCTGTGCGTGAGGGAGAGAAACTCCCTCCTGGGCGCCGTTTGGAGCCGCACTCGGTCGATCACCCCCACCTGACCGAGGCCCGTGAGCGCCGCGGCGAACAGCTCGCGATTGTCGGTCGGAGAGCACCGTCGTACGCTGCCATCTGCCGTGATCAGGTCGATCCAGCGGACGTGGTCGACGTGCGGACCTCGAGCAACGGAGCGCACGCCGAGACCTGCCAGTGAGAGTGTTCCGCCGACGGTCGTTTCGAGGGAAGAGGTGGCCACGAGAAGATCACGCCCGCGCCGGTGTAGATGCGCCTCGACCTCGTGCCAAGGCAGATGTGCGGGGGCTTCGACCTCCTCACCGTGCAGCTCGACGCCGCGCTCCTCGGGTCGATGCAACAGGGAGATGCCGAGCGGAACCGCCGTTTGACCCCCGCTGCAGTGGCGCGCTCCTCGACAGGCCACGGGGATGCCCCTCTCGCCGGCGAAGCGCAGCAAGCTCGACAGCTCCTCTCGCGTTCGAGTGGCGACTTCGACTCGCGAGCCTGGCAGCGGGCCCCCGAAATCTCTCGAGGGCTCCCCGGATGTATCGCGTACGGGCAGCTCCTTGGAAAGACGCGCGACCCAATCGGTGTCGCCCACTTCAGGCGCTCCCGGCCTCGGCCACCGGCCCGCGACTCGCGCGGAAGAAAGGAAAGGCCTGTGTCGCCGCTTGGCTCTCGTGCGAGGTAGCCGCGTAGGCTTCTGGTGCGAGGTAGACGGTCAACGCTTCCGAGCCGGGCGTCGCCCGCAAAGAAACGTAGGTCTGCACGCCCTTTCCCGTATCCAGGGGACGCTTGCTGAATGCCGTGAGCAAGCGCAGGTAGCGAACGCGCTGGGCGAAGGTCAGGTGCGAGCAAATCAGCTTGGCGATCGCCCAATCGTCTCTTGCCCCGTAGCAACGCACCGGCAGGTGCACGGTGACGGAGTGCGGTGTGGGGGCCCCGTTGCGAAGGGCAAAGCACAAGAGCGGCGGGCGCACCGAGTAGGGGCCGGGCCCCCCCAGAAAGTGCTGCATCAGTCGCTCCACCACCGCGGGGCGAAAGCCTGGAAATCGGCCCAAGGTCTCCGACACGCTCGCTGCCGTTGGCTCCCCAGGGGCCAGGTAGATCTTGCAGCGCGCTGATGCGATGGGAACCAAGTCGATGGAGAAGTACACTGCGCGTGTGCCAGCACCCTCCAGCGAAGAGATGGAGGACCACGCGCTGGAATACCCCAGCCTCTGGAGCGCCTCCCCGACCAGGTGGTGGCTGCCGTGCTCGCCGTGGATCGCGGGGTTCAGATAGACTTTGAAATCCGGCTTGGCTTCCCCGAAGACCGCCGAATGCCAAATACAGAAACGCGCCTTCGATGCGGCTTGTGGAGCAAATAGATGGGCGACTCGATGGAGCTGCGTGAGATCGGCTCCCCACTGGCGAGTCAGTTGCCCGTGCATCTCGGACGCCAGCGCCCAGCTCGCCTGCAAAGTAGGATCGAGATGGGGTCGGGGCTCCGTTAATAGCCGCGCGGAGTCGCTGCCGGCACCGAACGCCACGGAAAACTCGAACGGCGTGTGGTCGTCCGTGATGTCCGAGGCCCATGCCGGAGGCGCGGTCGACGCGCGCTGCTCCCACCCGCGCGAGAGGACCCGTGCCGCATCAATCGCCGATGGGCGGCGCGGATTCTGCCCGAGAATCGACAGAACGCCGTCCAGGCGCTCTCGGAGGTCGAGCCCCAGTGTGGGAGGGGCGCAACTCGTATCGGGGCTGGGCCCCGTCCTCTCTCTGCTCATGCTGTCGTCTCACGGTTTCTCCCCCCGGTTCGGCTCGAACGACCGCGAGTGTAACGATTCTTGCGCAGTCGAGCACTCATGAAACAGAGGAGAGATTTATCTCGCGGGCACGCTGGGTCACCAAGGACCTCGTCGAAAGTTGCATGAACGAGCATGCCAGGGGGGCAATGCCCGACAAGTCCACCAGGGTGGACAGTGAAAGGTGAGCGCTCCACCGGAAACGACGATGATGCAGTGCAACGGGCCGCGCTTTACCGTCGTTCGTCCGTTCGTTGCTTTTCGATGCGGGCGAGGGAAGCACCGGCGGAGGCGATGCGCCTTTGCCGGCCGGCATACGTCGTCGGCAGGAGCGCCTGACGCCGACCGTGTCTCGCGACCTCGCGGAAGCGTGAAACGCCGACGCTTTGGCCGTGAGAGGCGGCCCACTTCGCGCCGCTGATCATCCGGGCATCGTGTTTTTCCTATGTGGCGGCGGCGGCTCCCCGAGCGGCAGGAGGTCGCGGGGCGCATCATCGTCGTGCGATGCTCGAGGCGCTTCGGCCTTCGTTCGACCGTGTTGAGCGCTCGCCCGTGCCGCGTTACGAAAGAGCCGAACCGAACCAACGACTCGGCTTCGTGGCTTTCATCTCATTGCGCGGCGCAATATCGAAGCCCCGGGGTGGCCGCCGGGGGCCCGTCGGGCCCGCGGGAGCGTCGTTGGCTCGAAGGGAGTGCTTCCGTCGCCTCGGGCGCCGCGAGCCGGGGCTCCCCTCTCCCTATCTCCTCCCCGCTTCGCTCGTCCTTCGCTCCCACGGCACATTGGCGCGGCAGCGCTTCGAGGACCTCACCATGGGCAACCAGCCCTGGTCGGTGTTCGTCGACCCCTGCCGAACGACTTCGACACGGTGCTCATGCCCAAACGGTATCCGTCGTGGGTCTCTCCGAGCGGGTGGAAGCGTGTTCCGTTGCTGTGACTGCTGTCAGCGCTGCGAGGCAGGGAACTGAACCAGTGCTTCAACGTCAGGCGGGCGAGCGTGCTGGAACCAGACGCGCCGAGGCAAGAATGCCCGTCGCAACGGCGGCCGTGCATGAAGGAGCACGGACGCCAACGCATACTCCTCCGCTGCGCGACCAATCCCGCGAGGGTGGCCAACAACGGTGCGCTGGGTCCCAATCGCCCCGTCGTCAGGCTCCCCGAAGGCGAAAACGACCTGCTGGTTCACCAGTGCCGCGCAGCCCACCATTCGCTGCCACGCGTCGCGGAAGGTGGCGCTCTTGGAGGCTGCGAGCTCAGCGAAGTTGTAGCGAGTGAACTCGAGCTCGCTGGGCAGCCGCAGAGCGAGAAAGGGGTCGCCGAAACAACTCGGTGGCCCGCTCCAGCATCGCGCCGAACTGCTCTATCGTGATCAGCGCGTGCGATGCCGCTTCGACGTCGCGCGACAACCGAAAGCGTTCCAACAGGGCGTCGGCATCCGCCCCCCGCGACCGTAGGTAGCGGATGAGCGGCGGTACCACGTGGTGAGGTACGGCAACGGCATGCGTCGAACGAGTCACGACTCCGAATCATTCCGCAGCCGCCTCGAAACGTCGTGGCACCTGAGGCCTACTTTGATTGCGCCCAGCGCCCTACCCGCCCAGCGCCCTACCCGCCCAGCCCAGTCCGGAGCAGATTCGGTAAGCCGCGACGCGGGCAGCCTACCAGTCGATGACAGCGGGTAGGAACTTGTCGATCAGTCGCTGGTAGTAGGGGCGAAGCTCTGCCGCGTTGGGTTGCTCGTCGCCCTTGGAGTAGAGGTCGTAGGGATTGAAGGCTTGGACGGCGGCCAGCGACTCCTGGTCTGCCTCGTTCATGAACTGCCGGTACGCCCCCTCGCGGTGCCATGGGTAGAGCGAGTGATAGCGCAGCATGGCCAGGGCCTGTGGAGGGAGTTTGGAGTCGCTCAAGACGCGGTACAGGTACTCGTCGTGCCCCCACGAGATCAGCAGGTTGTCCATCCCGCAGGCTCGCTCATAAATGCCCATCTCGGTTTGAAGCAGGGCCTCTTGGGCGTCGGTGTTGTCGGCCAGGTACTCCGAGTAGACGATGGACTGGGGCCAGCGGCAACCGACGACGAAGGTGTCTCCCACGACCGCCCACTGGGGTTCCCCAAAGAAGCAGAGCATCTTGCCGGTGTCGTGCACCAGGCCCGCAAGCTGCATCCACTCCGGATGCCCATCCCGGCGGATCCGCTCGGCGGTTTGCAGTGCATGCACGATTTGCGGGACGTCCGTGTCGGGGTCGGAATCGTCCACCAACTCGTTGAGCCTTTCGAGAGCCTCCCACATCGAGAGCCGCGTCCGCCCGCGATGGGCGTATTCGGCGTGTTTGCTTCGCACGAATGCGAGCGTCTGACCTCTGCGGTTGTCTCGGTAAAGCCCTCGGACGCCCTGGCTGGCTTCGCTGTAGTCCCGAAAGGTGTGCGCGGACGCTTCGGACTGAGCCGCCGTCGAGGCGTGGTTGCCCGGCGAGTCGCTCAGCAGTTCTTCGGAAGCCTTACCAGCCATGTCGATCTGGATCCTGACGTCGGCAAGGTCTCGAGTCAATCCAGACCCAAGGCCCTGCGGTCGATCATCTCGACCTTCGTGTGGATGACAGATGGAGGAGCCTTTCCGTCGCGAACCAACTCGACGGCGGTCTTCACCCCCAAGCGACCCATCTCGGCCGGAAATTGCGCGACCGACCCCAAGAGCCTGCCCGACTTAACGTTGTCGAGCGCATCTTTCGAGCCATCGAAGCCCACCACTACGATCTCGGCCGGACCCGGAGCTCGCTGCCCCGAAAGCTTCCCGGCAGCGTCTACCGCCTCCAACGCTCCCAGGGCCATGGCGTCCGTCACCGCGAAGAAGGCTCGCAAGCGAGGGTGCGACTGCATTATGTTTTGGGCCACCGTGTATCCGCGCTCGCGCTCGGAGTTCGCCGTCTGCGAAGCGACGAGCTTCAGCCCCGGGTACTTTTCGAGCCGTTGGAGAAAGCCCGCCTTTCGGTCGTCGGTGGACGCGTGTCCCGGCACGCCCTCGATGAGGGCTACCTCTCCACTGCCAAGAAACTCCGACAGATAGTCTGCGGCGATGGCGCCACCCTTCACGTTGTCCGAGCCAATGTAGGTCTGTGTAGTCACCCCCTGCTCTTTGGCCAGGGCGTGGTCGATGTCGGAATCTACGACGAGCACGGGAAGCTTGGCACGGTTCGCCTTGGCGATGGCCGGCAAAATCTCTTTCGCCCCCGAGGGCGCCAGGACGATTGCGGCGACCTTTCGTTCGACCAGATTCTCGAGGATCTGATGCTGACGTTCTACGTCGACCTGTCGATCGGGGGCCAGCGCGATGAGCTCCACGCCGGAGGCTTGCGCCTGCTTCTGCGCTGCCTCGTACATGGTCACGAAGAAGGGGTCCGACAGCGTCTTCGGAACGAAGCCGATCGCCCAGTTGGTGGTCGTCATCGACGCCCGAACGTTCCACGCCGCAACCATCGACAGAGCAAATCCAGCAGCCACGGCGGCGCGCCAAATGCCCCGACGCGAAGGCGTTTGCCCGAGCGAGGAGCGACTGCGGCGAAATCGGTCCAAAACCACGGCGAGCACCAACACCACTCCAATGACGAGCCCCTCCCACGCGGAGGGAACGTTGAGCAGATTGAGCCCGTTTCTGAGCGTGCCCATGATCAGCGCGCCGATCAACGTTCCCGACAAGCGGCCCTTTCCCCCCATCAAGCTGGTGCCGCCAATGACCGCCGCCGCGATGGCGTAGAGCTCGTACATGTCGCCGGCCATTGGGGTCGCCGAATTCAAGCGCGCGGTCATTAACACCGCTGCGATGCCTGCCATCAGCCCCGACAGCGCGTAGATGGCTGCTTTGTACGGCCGCACCGGGATGCCCGCGACCCACGCGGCCGCTTCGTTTCCCCCAATCGCGTAGGTGTAGCGGCCCAGCCTCGTGCTCTTCAGAACTCGGTGCGATACGAGGTACAAGAGCGCAACCGCCCAGACAAAGATAGGCACACCCAAGACGTCGCCCGACAGGGCTCGGAAGCCCTCGGGTAAGCCACTGATGGGCTTCGAGTTGCTGTAGATCTTGGCACCGCTGCGTGCCACGAGCATCGTGCCCAGCGTAGTGATGAACGGCGGAATGTTGGTCCACGCGGTGACGATGCCGTTGAACCACCCACACGCCGCGCCCGTCGCAACCCCCGCCAACATGGCCACGCCCATGGGATAGCCCTCGATCAGGAGATCCGCCGTGACCACCCCCGAAAGAGCCATCACCGAGCCCACCGAGAGGTCGATGCCCGCCGAGAGGATGACGAAGGTCAAGCCGATGCCGAGGATGGCGTTGATGGCCGATTGCTGCAGCACATTGAGCAGGTTTTGCCCTTCGAGGAAGCTGGGGCTGGCCACCGCCAAAAAGGCGCTGAGCCCGAGCAATACGACCAGGCTCTGCAAGCCGACGGAGAGGGAACGCAGCCACTTGGCGAAAGAACTGCTCATAGCGCTTCGACGGACCCTCCGACTCCTTCCGATGGCAGCCACTGGCGAGGACGCATAGGCCTCCATTGTGCCAGGTGTGCAAGAATGCCCGCTGGACTTTCGGTGAGCCAGAAACGGCAAGAATTCGACTGCCCTCTTGGTGGCTCGCTCTATGCTGCAATAATCAGCAATCCGATGCGTGTCCGCCCCAACGAACTCGATTCGTCGTCGGGGCGGCAGATTGCGACCCTGCTCTTGGCTCGTCGCGGCTGGCCCACCCGGGACCGGCTGGCAGCGATGCGAGTGCGCACGCCTTCTCGAGCGCTGCCCGATCCTCGGCCGGTCGCAGACACACCGCAGCGAGCTATCGGAGATGCGCCCTGACCGGGGTCGGCAGCCGTCGGGGCACCCCCAGTGTTCCCGCTCACGTCTGTCGATGACCATCAAGTCGCGTCCATCGAGGGTCATCGTGGCGCTGAGCGCAGGCGTGTGATGGGCATCACGGCAGTAGCGCAATGCCCATCACGGGGACGCTCAATCGGAGGCCACCTCCGGGGCGAGAGTTCAGTCGATGGCTTTGAGACCCGAGGGACTGGGCAGCGAGCCGATGGTCGGCATGTCGGTGAGCGACGAGGAGCTGGTCGTGCGGCGGGGTGCCGTCAGCGTTGCTGCAGGGCGAAGCGCGAACGACTCGACCGGCAGGTGCTTGCCACCCCCGGGTCGTGTGAGATGGACCTCGGCATGGCCGCTTCGCGCGGCAGCCTCGAGATGGGATCCTCCCAGTCGCCGTGTGTGGGCCCATGTCGCCTATGAGGGAGCGCGGGGTTTGAGCGTCCAGCGGGGCAGCGGCTCGCGCTCGAGCGTACGGCTGCCGCGTCGAGGACGGGCGCCGAGGTCGATGCCCGTCAACAGCTCGACCATGGGGCGCCAGCCGTGCTCCGATGCGATGCGATGAGCCGACCCGTGTTCTCCGAGGCGCCGGGTGCCTCGCCGGCGGTCTCCGGGCAATCGAGCAGCCGCTGCCGAGCCAGCTCGAGCCGAGTGGTCGCGTGCGCGGCCGGCAGCAGCCCGTGGTGGCGGATCTCGACGAAGCCGGGCGGCAGCACGTGGGCGAGGGTCTGTCCGATCCGTGGATCGCCGGGCGCACGAAACGCTCTGCCGCTTGGTGCGCCTGTTGCCGCTGCCGAGCTGAAACACATCCGCCGAAGAGGGTGGCCCGGCGTTGGTCGGGGACTGTCTGACGCTCCACTCCCCTTCCCACCGGGGCGGCGGCCACGTCGTTGCATCGAGCAACACAACGCCCCCATTCGGCGCGTCGAGGCTCCCACGTCGCAGCGGCTACCGCATCACCACACAGTTTTCCGGGGCCCAAAACGCTAGTCGAACCGGCTACCCCCGCGATCTGCCGCTAGACTAGTAGTCACATGGCCCTCATACTCATCGTCGAAGACAACGAGACCAACGCTGACATGCTCGGACGCCGCTTGAAGCGGGCGGGGCACCAGGTCTTGCTAGGAGCCGATGGTCGAGCTGGCGTCGAGCTGACCCGACACCATCGCCCAGACTTGGTCTTGATGGATTTGAGCCTACCCATCATGGATGGTTGGACGGCAGCGCGCACGATCAAGGCCGATACCAACATCGCACACATTCCGGTCATGGCACTCACGGCGCATGCCGTCGTCGGAGAACGCGAGAAGGCGCTGAGTGCAGGTTGCGATGACTACGACACAAAGCCCGTGGAATGGCCGCGGCTAAAGGCCAAAATCGCGGCATTGCTCGAGGCAGGGTGCGTTCGCCCTGCAGAAGTGCTCGGACAGAGCGACCCGGAAGGTAACTCGAGGGGTAGATTGGACACATGACAGCCGGATGACCAGAATCCTGATAATCGACGACGACTTCGAATTTGCCGACCTGACTCGTCGCCGCATCGAGCGCCTTGGCTTCGACGTCAAGCTCAACGTGGGCGCCCGCGGAGCCATGGATCAGCTGCTACACGGTGGTTTCGCCCTGGTCGTTCTCGACCTCAAGATGCCGGATATCGACGGGCCTGCCATGATCCGCATGATCCGCACGCTCGGCACGGGCCAGATCAAGGTGATGTTCTACAGCAGCTCCGACAACAGCGAACTGCGCCAGCTCGCCCAACAGCACGGCGCCGACACCTACCTCAACAAGAGCGCGACGACCGAGGAGCTCGAATTCCGCCTCCGGCAACTGCTCGGGCCGCCGCGAGCGGAGCGAAGAGCCAACGGCAGCACCTCGCCACGATCCATCGTCTCCGGTATTGCGCCGCGGTGGACCCCGTCGGGAAGCCCCGCTCGCGCGCGCGCCCCCAGCACCGTCGTCCCGCCTGGCTCGCGACGGCGCGACTAGCGCCAAGCGCCAGCGGAGCTCTGCGCCTGATTCAGGACTAGTGCCCAAACGAGCGTTGACCTCACGCTAGCCCTCGTCTCATGGGCTAGTGGCGCCGAAGGCGACCGTTTTGGGGTGAAAGCCCCGGAATTCACTGCCGGGGCTGAGGGGTCCTTGCGAAAGCCCCCTGCCCTGGAGCGATGCGGGCTAGGCTGCCCCGCGCGAGAGCACCGAGCGGATCTGGTGTTCGACCAAATACATCAGCTCGGCGCGCGAGTGACCGAGCTTCTGGATCACCTTCGACGCCGACTCTTTCAAGAGGGATCGCTCGGTGTCGGTCAGGTCCTTGGCGGTAGCGACGATGACGGGCAGCCGGGAGTGCCGCGGGTGTTCCTTCAGGCGCCTCAAAAATTCGAACCCGTCCATTTCGGGCATCATCAGGTCCAGCACAATCAGCACCGGGTTGTGCTCATCCAGCGCCGAGAGCCCCTCTCTGCCATCGCACGCAGTGACGACCCGATAGCCGGCGCCCTGCAGCTTGCGCCGAACGATCTCGACCATCGCCTCGTCGTCATCCACGACGAGGACGGTGAAGTTATCGTTGGATGGGGCGACCCAGCGCTGCACGGTGGCGATCAGCCGTTCCGGCTGGATCGGCTTGATCAGATAATCCGCTGCTCCGAGCGCCAAGCCGAGTTCGCGGTCTCCGAGGGACGTGACCATCACCACCGGGATCGGTGCCGTTTCAGGGTCTTCCTTCAGCAGCGCGAGCACGTTCCAGCCCTGTTTTGCGGGCATGTTGACGTCCAGCACGATCACGTGCGGCCGCTGTTCTCGCGCCGCTTCGAAGCCCGCTTCGCCGGCGCGGGCCCACTCCACGCGTAGGCCGCGTTCGGCCAGCGAGGCGCTGAGGGTCGAATGGATGGACTGATCGGCGTCGATCACCAGCACCAGGGCCTCTCGTCCCTCCAGCCGAGCATCGCTAGCGGGGGCTCTCATGGGCAGCACCGTCTGTGGCAGCCGTAGCGTGAACGTCGACCCCTGACCCGGAGCGCTGGACACGTCGATGCGGCCACCCATCATTTCGCAGAAGCGCTGGCTGATGGCCAGACCAAGACCGGTCCCTCCAAAACGTCGCGTCATCGAGGAGTCCGCTTGCGTGAACGGGCGGAACAGCTTGGAAAGCTGCTCTTCCGACATCCCGATGCCGGTATCCTCGACGCGGATCATCAGCCAACCGCTGTCCTCGACGGCCACGCCGACTCGAACTTGGCCGTCGCGGGTAAACTTGCAGGCATTGCTGATCAGGTTGATCAAGATCTGCCGGAGCTTCTGTTGATCGTAGGCGACGAGGGCGGGCGCGTCGCCGATCTGGATATCGAGCACGTTGTTGCGGCGCTCGGCCAGTGGCAGCGTGTAGTCGCGGACGGCCGCGAGCAGCTCGGCGAGATCGAACTCTTGCACGTCGAGCTCCATCTTTCCGGCCTCGATCTTGGACATGTCCAGAACGGCGTTGATCAGTCCCAAGAGGTGCCTGGCTGCGCTCAGAATCTTTTTCAAGTCCGCGGCTAGCTCAGCGTCCGACGCTGCCTCGGCGTCTTCGAGCAAGATCTCGCCGTAGCCGATGATGGCGTTCAGAGGCGTACGCAGCTCGTGGCTCATGTTGGCGAGGAACTCGCTCTTGGTACGGGTTGACTGCAACGCTGCGTCCCGTGCCTTGCGCAGAGCCTGGTTGGATTCTTCGAGCGCGAGCTCGTGTTGCACGCGTTCGGTGACGTCGCGCTTGACCGCCACGTGATGCGTTATCCCGCCCGACGGGTTGATGATGGGCGCGAGGGTCGTGTCCAGATGGACGAGAGACCCCTGTTGGGTGCGAGAAACGATGCGACCGGACCAGATCCGTCCCTGGGCCAGCGTCTCGTCGATGACGCGGAAGAACTCCGCCGTGTGCGCGCCGCTGCGCACGAGCTGCCCTGGCGTCTTGCCTTCGGCCTCGGCTGCGCTCACCCCGAGCACACGGGTATAGGCGGGGTTGACATATTGCAGAATGGCCTGCGCGGTCGCCACCTCGATGATGTCGCCGGCGAACTCCACCGCCCGCGCCAAGAGGTGGACGCGGTAGCCCGGGGCGTCTTGCGCTTCGAGGCGCCGAATACGAGCCAGGAGCTCTCCTTGCGGCGCGCCGTCGAGTACGAAATCGGCCACGGCCGTGGTCGGAACGTCGAGCTCGCTGGGCTCCAGCACCGCGACCACGGCGAGCTTGATCAGCTGCTGGGCGATCTCGTCCGCGTGGCGCGCGCCTCGCGCGATCACGACCCCGTGACTGGGAGGACGACTTCGATCGAACGGTTGCACGCGGCGACTCGTCGGGAGGAGTTCCGCAGAGACGCGCTCCAAGAGCTCTGGCTCTGCCCAAACGGCTACACCAGCCCCGCTCTGGGGCGCCGGAAGGGAGGTAGATGATGGCACACCAACACAATATCACCGGAGCTTGCCCGCGGCCGCGCGCAGGCACGTCCGCCGTTGAGAATTGTCGGCTGCGTCCGCCAAATGTGCGGCAGCGGGCCTGACATGCCCCGGCCCACCTGCCCTGCCCCACCCCCGTGGCCTGGCCGCCCCCCCGCCCGGCCCATCCCACGGCACGCGCGACGATCGCCGCGTCTTCGAGAAACGCGGGCTCGAGCCGCCGCATCCGCTCGAGCGTCACCCACGCGAGCCTTGTCGTTTGCCAGCATCGCCGGCGCGTCGCTGCGCAACCGCACCCGCCGCCAGTGGCCAGCTGAGCTGCGCGGCTTTCGCCTGGCGCTGCTGTCCGATTTGCAGCGGGCTCCCTGCATTGGAGTCCGCCCGAGCTCGGTCGACTGGTCGAGCGCGTCAACCAGGGCCGGGACGAGCCGGTGCTGCTGGCCGGCGACTGCGTGATGAATGGCGTCAAGTTGGGCGAGTGGGTCGCCCCGAGTCGATCGCGGCGAGCGGATAGGGATTGTTGGCCGGTTTTTGGGAGTCTGGTGAGGCGCAGGCCGGGCTCGAGCCCGTCGGTCGAGATGGCCCCAGGGCGAGTGGCGAAGACTCCGAAAGGTCCGACAACCCGCACGGCAGAGACCGATGAGGGCGGCGGCGCTCGCGAAGCAAGCGCGGCTCGGGGGCACGCGGGCTCGCGACCCTCGAGCGGGCCACCGCATGCGCCGCGCTCACACGCTGGCATCGACCCCCGTGCGATCGAGCACCGCCCGGAACGCCTCGCGGGTTGCGCCGAGCGCCCGTGCCCCGGGTTGCCGCACCGGCTCGCGTTCGAGGCGGCGCCGAGCGGCCCGCGCTTTTCGAAACCGCATCCCGCGCTTCGCTCCTCCTGCAATGGTGCGAGGGAAGACGAGCTGCCGCCCGTTTCCGTACAGCTGGCGAGAAGACCCGTGGACGGGCCTCGAGGCGGACGCGGAGTGCCGGACCCTCGGCTCACCCGACTCTACGCGGATCAGCTGCACCGTGGCAGCGCAGAGAGGCAGGTGGGTCAGGGCCCCGCAGCGTCGAAGCCAGCCCGGAGTCTCAAGCGGGCGGTCTCGGTGTCGTTCCATGCGGGTGGAGGGGGCAGTCTAGTGGGTTCCTCGGTGTCCCTCCATGAAACGTCGGTCCGTGGGAGCACGATGACAGAGTCGAACGCCGAAACCAAGTCAGACGAGGGCTCACCGTGAGCTCTATCGCGCGCGTCGCGATGGCCCTGCTGGAGAAGTCTCGCGACGGCGACTACGAACAGCAGCTAGGTCTCATGCTCGACTCGATGAAGGTCGGGATGGTGCAGCACGACCTGTGCAGGCAGCAGGTCAGTTACGACGAGGATTGGCTCTCGATGCTGGGCTACGAACCGGGCTCGGCGGTCGATGCGACACCGAGCCTGTGGCGCGACCTCAGTCACCCTGATGACCTGAGGAACGTCGACTCCGCTTGGCGAGCACACACGACTTCGGGGGAACCGTTCGACCGGACGTGGCGCCTGCGCCATCGGGACGGGGCCTATCGCTGGCTGCAATGTCGAAGTGCGGCGCGAGTCGTGGACGGGAATCCCACGGAGGTGGTGAGCCTTTACTCGGACGTGACGGAGCGGGTAGAGGAGGCGCGGCGCCACCGGGCATTGGTTCGAGCCATTCCCGATACGATGCTGCGTATGGATACGGACGGCACCCTATTGGATCTCCACGGGGGCAGGTCGGCAACCGTCGATTCGCTCTTGAACGGCGCGCGCGTTGGGGCGCCGGTGAGCGAGGGAGGCCTGCCGCGGGACATCTGCGAGCAGATCCTCTCTGTCGTTGCAGACGCTCTGTACCACGAACGCACCGAGAACTTCGACCGCAAGCTCACCCTCGAAGGTGGCGTGGCTCATCTCGAGTTCCGAGTAGCCCCGGCGAGCGCTCGGGAGGTCGTTTGCTTGATTCGCGACGTGAGTGATAGGCGGCAGCTCGAATCGCGGTTGATGGAGGCTCGCAAGCTCGAAGGGATCGGACAGTTGGCCGCGGGCGTAGCGCACGAGATCAACACTCCGCTGCAATACATCGGGGACAACGCCCGATTCGTCGCGACGGTACTAAAACGCTTCCTGCGCCTCGTGACCCAGTACCGAGAAGCCGTCGAGAGTCATCCGGACGAGGCGTTGCGTGAAGCTGTGGCGCAGGCCGAGCGCGAGGCCAAGCTTCCGTTCTTCCTCAGCAACGTCATTCCCGGCGTCGAGTCCTGTATCGACGGAGTCGACCGTGTTCGCCAAATCGTGGTGGCGATGAAGGACTTCGCGCATCCCGGTGGAGCCGAGCTGGTGTCGCTGGATGTGAACCGTGCGCTGCGCTCGAGCGCACGCGTCTCCGTCAACGAATGGAGGCACTGCTGCGAACTGGAGCTCGACTTGTGCGAGCAGTTGCCATCGGTATTGGCGTACGCCGGGGAGGTTCAGCAGTGCTTTCTCAACCTCATCGTCAATGCGGCCCACGCTCTTGCCGAGCAACCCACCGGCCCCGATACAGGACGCATTTGGTGTCGAACGCGCGCCTGGCAGAGCGGTGTGGAGATCGAAATTCAGGACAACGGCCCCGGCATGCCACCAGCGATCAAGGAGCGCATTTTCGAGCCATTTTTTACCACCAAAGAGGTTGGCAAGGGGACGGGGCAGGGGCTGTATCTCGCCTTTCGAACGATCGTCGAGCGCCACGAGGGGGAGATCTTCTGCGAGACGGCTCCGGGGCAGGGCGCCAAGTTCGTCGTGCGCCTACACGCTCATCCACCGTCTCGCCCGAATGTGGCCACTCGCAGTGAGACGACGGAGGCGCAGCGTCCACGCAAGGTCCTGGTGGTGGACGACAACCGGGTCAACCGTCAGGTCCTCGGGGCCATGTTGAAGAAGCTCGACTTTCAGGTCGAGGCGGTTGCCGACGGCATCGAAGCCGTGAACGCATGGCAGAAAGGAGGGGTCGACTGCATCCTCATGGACCTCCACATGCCCAATTGCTCGGGGCTGGACGCCATCGAGCTCATACGCGACGGGGAGAAAAAGCAGCGGCATTCCGACTCCGAAACCAAGCGAGTCCCGGAGGCTCCAACCCTTGGGTCCGTAGCCATCGCAGTGGTATCGAACGACATCGACTGCGCGGACCGCGCGCGCGCGGCGACGCTCGGAGTGGAGCAGTTCCTCGACAAGCCCTGCAGCGTGGGAGATCTGCGCGCCTGCGTGGCCGCGCTCTTCCCCGAGGGCGACTAGGGCAGCGACCCCTGCGGGATTCGACGTGAGGCGGGTTCAGGACCACCTCACGACCGGAGCGTTCGAGGGGCCACCCGCACGGCGGGCTCCTTCGACCCGAATTCCGAGTAGTAGCGACCCCACTCGGCGGCGAGATCCGAGCACATCGCGTTTGCTTTCGCGTCCGCCCGCTCCACGTCCACTTCACAGGTCAACGCCTCGGGTTGGTCGGCAGCCGCCGCGATGACGCTTCCGTCGCAATCCACGATTTGGCTTTCGCCGCGAAACTGCGCATCGACACCATCGCTGCGTTCTCGTCCCAGGCGGTTCGCCGTGGCGCTGAACACGTGATTTTCCATCGATCGAACTCGCATCACATCGAGCGTCCTGCGCCCACCGAAGGCGGCCGGCTGACACAGAAGCTGCGCGCCGCTCCGAGTCAACTGGCGAGATGCCTCCGGGAACCACGCATCGAAGCACGTGACGACGCCGACCCGCAGAGGCCCGAAGGAAAACGTCTGCAGCTCCGTGCCGCTGGAAAATACCCGACGCTCGAGCGTCGTGAGGTGGATCTTTCGCTGGGTCGCAACCCAACCCCCCGGATCGACGAGGACGATCGAGTTGTACAACCGGTCCCCCTGCCGCTCGATGACGCCGGCAACGAGCCGAGTGTCGAGCTGGCTCGCCACGTCGACCAACGGCGCAAGCCCCTCGCTCGGGAGCTCGATCGCGAGCCGGTGCGCTTCCTCTCGCGTGAGCAAGTAGCCCGACGTGCAGAGCTCGGGCAGCACCAGCAGCTCGACGTCGAGCCCCCGGGTGCCCACGGCAATCCTTCGAAGGTTCTCCTCCGGCGCCTTGAACGCGACCTCGAACTGGTACAGGCCGATCTTCACTCGGACTCTCCGCTCTTGCGGATGAGTTCCCATTCGGCGCCGCCGCCCACTGGCTCATCGCTCGGCCACTGCAGTCGCAATCGCACGGCCGCACCGACGCGAAAAAGGGAAACATCGGCAAACGACGCCACCTCGAAGCCGACGACAGGCGCCGCAGCGAAGAAGCGGTGCCACGAGTCCTGCTCGCCGTAGCCCCCCAACCATCCCAGCTTCGACGCCCTCATTGCAGCAGAACCGTACAACGCCCGAGCCTGCTGCGCAGCCCCGTCAACGCACGCTTGCGTCTTCCTCATCGGGGCGGCGCCGCCCGGCCTCACTTCTCTCGAGCTCCCCTCGAGGCGATGGCGAGCTAGCCCTGGGCCCCTCCCATCCACGAAGGGAGGGGGACGAACGCAGGCGAAGTCGCGAGCGAGAAGTGCCCTCGGTCACCGAGCCAAGGCACTCAGTCGGTCGTCTCGTCGCCTCCGCTCGACAGTAGCGCTGCGGCACGCCCCAGGTCGCCCGTGAGCTCTCGACGCACGAAGGGCAGAAGCGCCCCCTCCCCCCAGGACGCCCAGCGCGGGAGCGTCAAGTCCGCGTCCACGCCGAGTCGGGTGGCTGGGCCGTCGGCCTCGAAGCGGAGCACCAGCTGCAGGGTTCCCACCTTCGTCTCTCCTCGCTCCGCCCAAACGCGGCCCGCTTCGAACTGAACGATTTCGAGCTCCACCTCCCCCAACCCCAGCGGCCACTCTCGCCAGCGAGTGCCCAACCTCGGCGGCCCCGGCGTGAGCACCTCCACTCGCCGCAGGCTGCGCTGCCACCGAACGCGATGGACCGGATTGGACAGCAGCTCGAAGCAGCGCTCCGGGGGCGCGGGAAGCAAGAACTCCAACTCGACGTGCATCGGGAAGAGTGTGCTCCCCTACCAGCTCACTGAGAAGCCCCCGAGGTAGCGGTTTTCGCCCCCTCGACACGCATCGAGAATGGCAATGCGCAATCGGGCCGGGGAGCGAGCGATGTAGTCGCGCAGCTGCGAGAGCTCCAGCGTCTTGCCCTGAGGAAAGACGCGCTGCTCGTCCGAATGCCCCGAGTCGTAGAAGAGCAAGAGCGGGTCCTGCGCACGGGTGCCCGGCGTGCGCAGAGCCACCGAGTCCAAAGTGGCGACAGCCGCTTCGACCGTGGGGTCGAGCGGGAGGTAGATATCCTTCCGAGCGAAGCGCCCCGTACGTATCAGCGTGGTCGGCCATCAGCTGCGCATCGCTGTGAGCGTATTTCAGCGTTCGCGCCGACCAGCACGGCGATCGAGCGCTGCTGCGCGACAGGCCTTTCGGCGCGCGCGATTGCGGGCTCCTCGGAGGCGCGGGGCCCCGCCCCGAAGACACTGTCCGCGGCGGCCATGAAGTATCTGAGAGGCGCCGTCCAGCATCGCCGCGCGCCCGCCTTCCAGGATACCGAGAGCAAGAGGGACCGGGAGCGCCATTGCATCGTCGGAGCCGGGGCGCCAAGGAATTTCGAACCGCATATCGCCCCGGCCAAGCCCGCCGGGTTCAGCGGCCTGTTTGGGCGGCGCCCGCGCTGGATGGAGCATGCTCCAGTCGTGCCCCAACTATTGACCGTCGAGAACCGGATCGCGGCGCTCCGAAGCGGGTTGCCGCTGCCGCCGAATCCAAGCCGTAGCGGTACCAAAGGTCTCGGTCATGTTGTTGTGGCCAAGGCTCGGGAAGAACTCGTACTCGTACGAATAGCCCTGGTTTTGAAGCTCGCCGAGCCGTTTGATCGAGAGCCCCACCGGAACGCTGCCATCTCGACCCCCGAAAATCCAGAGGCCAGGGATCGAGAGCTTTCGCAGGCTCTCCGAAGGATCGGTGTCAGTGCCAAGGAAATCCGGCCAGATGTAGGGCTCCTCTCGCGACGAGAGTGCCTCCTGGTACGTTGGAACGGCGCTCGAGTCGTTGTCGGACGTGTACTTGCTGTAGATATCCTCTTCGCTAACCTTGCAGACGGGGCCGCTCCAGAGCACTGTGAATCGCACGAGAGGACTTCGCTCTGCAGCGAGTGGGACGATCCAGCCCGCCTGACTGATCCCAGCCAGCCCGATCGAAACACCCTTCGGCAGTCGCACGCTGAGCGCATGGACCGCAGCGACCGCATCGTCCGCCAGCAGGCTGATGTTGGGCCCGCTGACGCTCTGCTCCCCTTCGAAGTCGCCGCCGGACTCGCCCACCCCGCGCTTGTCGTACACCAGGGCCGCTACTCCGTCGGCCGCAAAGGAGTGCGCCCAATGGAGGTTCCGCTCCTGCCTACCCGACCCGTGCACAAATGCGACGGCGGCCACGGGCCGAGACGCGGGCCAGACGAGCGTACCGACGAGGCCGGTCGAATGGCTCGAAAACTCGACCCGCTCCTCCTTGTGCGGTCGGGGCAGTTCATTGTTCGTTGCGAGAGCGGAAGCACTCGCGGCCGTCGAGGGCCTGGTACTGCACGCGAGTGACAGCGACGTCGAGGCAGTCACGCACACACAGGCTTCGATCCATTTGCGTTTCATCAGTGGCGAACTTACCTCCAAGCCGCTCCGCTTGGGAAATGGATGGTGATCGCGTGCAAATCATTTCAGGAAAGCCATTGAATACACGAGTTGCACGGAGTCTGCCAAGCTGGCCGGAATCCGTCCGGACGGCACGCGCGGTAGTTCATCGTAGGAACGCGACTGCGGAAACGGTTGTGCCTTGGCCACGGCTTTGCAGGCCGCTGAGGGGACTGGGCGAGTTCTGTCTCTTGGATCGCCTCGGGTGTGGCTACAGCGGGCCCGGCGCTGGGGAGGGGCGAGCCGGGTGCGGGCGGGTAGCGGCCGCCGAGTCGTGGGCTACGGAAGCGGCAAGTCAGGAATCGGCGCGAAGGCCCCAGCGGGGGCGAGCTTCTCTTTCCGTTGCCGGGGGCTTTCGATAAGCTCGCGGCCCCTTCTCGATCGAATCGCTCGAAAGCCCATGCTCGAGATATCCGCGCGGGACGCCCGCCGCCTGGCCGTGATCGCCCAGGGCCTGCACACCACCCGGCCCTTTGGTGCAGGAAAGCATGCGGTGCAACGCTGCATCGAGCAACTCGGCTACGTGCAGATCGACACGATCTCGGTCATCAATCGCTCCCATCACCACACATTTTGGACCCGGGTGCCCTCCTACTGCGAGCAACATCTCGATGCGCTCCAGCAGGAAGGCAAGATACTCGAGTACTGGGCCCATGCCGCAGCCTACTTGCCGATGGAGGACTACCGTTTTTGCCTGCCCTACATGCGCGCCGTTGCCTCTGGCCAGACGCACTGGCGCCGGCAAGACAAGCCGGCGATGCGGGCAGTGCTGAAGAGGATCCGCGCGGAGGGGCCCCTGAAAACCAGAGACTTCGAACAGCCGAAAGCTCGCGGCAACGAATGGGGCTGGAACTGGAAGCCGGCGAAGATCGCTCTCGAACAGCTTTTCATCGAAGGCAAGCTGATCGCCAGTCGCCGAGAGGGTTTCGAGAAGGTTTACGATCTGCCGGAGCGCGTGCTGCCTTCTGGCCTCGATACCCGTATGCCCACGGAGGCGGAGTTCCAGCGCTACCTCATCCGCAGAGCCCTACGAGCTCACGGTCTGGTGGCAGAGCCCGAAATCAGCTACCAGCGCAAGGGGGTCAAGGCCGGGGTGAAAGCCAGGCTTCGGGAGATGGTAGAGTCGGGTGAAACGCTCCAGCTGGCCGTCGCCGGGCAAAGCCAGCCGTATTACACCACCGCTGCGGCGCTGGAGCAGCTGGCAGCCAGGCGCATCATCAAGAACGTCCACTTGCTGTCCCCCTTCGACAACGCAGTGATCCAGCGCCGGCGCATCCAACAGCTCTTCGAGAGTAGCTACCAGCTCGAATGTTTCGTGCCGGCCGCCCAGCGCCAGTTTGGGTACTATTGCTTGCCCATTCTCTATGGTTCCGAGATCGTGGGCAGGCTGGACCCCAAGGCGGATCGGCGCTCTCGGGAGCTGATCGTCAGAGCCCTGTACCTGGAGAGGCCGATCGAGGACGAGGCGACCTTCGCCGGGAAACTGGCCAGCAAGGTGCGGCGGGTTGCGGCCTTCAACCGGTGCGAGCGAATCCGCTACGAGCCTCGCCGGGGGGATGTTCTGGGAGGGCTGTTGGCGGCTGAATTGACGGGAAAGCGGGGCGTCTCCCGAGGTCACCGAGAGAGCACTTCTCGTGGCAGATCTCTGGGTCGATGAAGGGTGTGTATGTCGCCCAAAGGGCCCGGAATCAACCGTGCCCGCTCTCGTGGCGGCAGCGACACGTTCACGGGGCGCTCCTCCTCGAGGGCTGCCAGCCGAGTGTCCCGCGCCGCACTGCACAATACGAGCGGGCGCGGGGGCCCGCGCGGCGCGGAGGGTCGAAATCGTACTCCCGCGGGGCACGTCGACGTGCCCCGCCGCAGACGAGGCGCCCGTCAGCCCCGACGGATGGACACCCCGCCGTCGACCAGCAGCGCCGTGCCGGTCGTGAAGCTCGAAGCGTCCGACGCCAGGTAGAGCGCCGAACGAGCGATCTCCTCGGGGGAGGCGATGCGCCCCATGGCGTGCAGGCCCTGCACGAAGGCCAGAGCCTCCGGCGTGCTCGCCACCCTGCGCCCCATGGCGGTGTCCGTGCCTCCGGGCAGCAGGGCGTTGACGCGAATACCTCGCGGTCCGAGCTCGACGGCCAGCGCGCGCACCAGACCGATCACGCCCGCCTTGCTGGCAGCGTAGTCGGCCATGTCGGCAAAGCCCGCGCTGTGGCCGACGAAGGTCGACGTGAAGACGAGCGAGCCCCGACCGCGACGCAGCATCGCGGGCACCTGTGCCTTCGCACAGAAGAAGGCGCTGGTGAGATTGGTCGCGAGCGTTTCGTTCCACTCGTCCGGCGACAGCTCGGTCAGTGGCCTGGTGGCGCCAATCGTGCCGGCGTTGTTGAGCGCGACGTCGAGGCCGCCGAACTCGGAGACGGCGAGTTCCACGAGCGCGCCAGCGTACGCCCCGTCGCGAACGTCGCCCGACAGGGCCACGGCCGTGCCTCCTTCGGCGCGGATCTCGTCCACCAGCTCGGCGAGCCGCCGCTGGCGCCGCGCGCCGACCACGATCTTCGCCCCTTCGCGGGCGAACAGCCGGGCCGACGCGCGCCCGATGCCGGAGCTGGCTCCCGTGACGATGGCCACCTGATCCCGTAGTGCATGCATTCGAGTCTCCTTGCGCAGGCCGCCTTCGCCCTCGAGGAGCGGGAGATCCACTCGCGAGCGGCCTTTCACCCCCAACCTGGCGCACCGACGGGGGCCAGTGCACTCCGGTTGTGGGCGCGCAATCCCGGGCCAGCAGGTGCCTCGATTCGACGCAGCGGCGCGAGAGAATTGGACGGCAAGAGTCGGAGTCCGCCGCGGCTCGATTCCCCCTGCGGTTCCCTCGTGATCTCGACGACGGCCACGGCGGCCGTCTGCCGCCCGGCCACCCCGCCGTTTCGCCGACGACGTGGCCCGTTGGCGCGCGAGCGAGCAGCGCGACCCGGCCGCCGACGGAGCCCCCGAGCCTCGCCGGGCACGCCGGGCTCGCCGATCTGAGCGCGTCGAGAGCGCGGCGGCCGTTCGGGCCGGTCACCGGCATCTCTCCCAAGGCGTACGGCGCCACGCGTCAGGCGGAGCGCGTGCGCAGCGGCGCGGCGCGGCGCGGCGATTCTCATGCGACCCGCCCGGAGCCGGATTCCAATTCGCAGAAGGCGGTCCCGCATCATTCGCGCCCTGGGGGATGACACGTCGATGCGGATGTGCCACCCCTCCTCCGTCGCGCGCGGCTTTGCGGAACGCGCAGCGAGGATCGACGGACGAAAAACGGCGAAGTTCTCAGCGGAAGGGCGGCAGGCGCGGTCGAGAGCGATGTCGGTGACGCGAGCGACGCCCCACGCGTCCGAACGCAACCCATCGGAGGAAACACATGTGCCATCTACGCAACCTCGCGATCTTCGATCGAATGGACCGAAACCAGGGCGGCGTCTCGCCGACCGCCGCGCACGGGCCGGCGCATGCCTGAGAGTCCTGCGGGCGCGGCCCCGCAGGGGCCAGGGTTCTTCACCCCCGAACATGCGCAGCAGTACGACGAGCGAAACCGCAAGCTCGCCCCCATCAGCGAGAACCTGCACTTCCTGCTCCGCCTCGTACTCGAACGACTCCCCGCCCGCGCGAGGATCCTCAGCGTGGGGGCTGGAACCGGCGCGGAGATCTTGACGCTGGCGAGAGCCTTTGCCGGGTGGACGTTCGTGGCGGTCGAGCCTTCTCGACCAATGCTCGAAGTATGCCGCGAGCGGCTGCAGAGCGCCGGCGTTCTCGATCGCTGCGAGCTCGTCCACGGGTTTGCCCAAGACTTGCCGGCCGACCCCAGCTTCGATGCGGCGTGCGCCATCCTGGTCGCGCATTTCGTCGGGCGGGACGAGCGCGCCGGCTTCTACCGCGCCATGGCGGACCGATTGCGAGACGGAGGCACCCTGGTCAGCGCCGAAATCAGCTTCGATCTAAACTCCGCGACCTTTGCCCCGATGCTGGAGAACTGGGGCTCCGTGCAGAGCCTGATGGGCGCCAGCACCGAATCCGTGGCGGCGCTCCCGAAGGTGCTCCGGGAAGTGTTGACCGTATTGGCCCCCGAGGAAACGGAAGCGCTGCTTCGCCAATCCGGCATCGCGTTGCCGGTGCGCTTCTTCCAGGCTTTCCTGATCTCCGCTTGGTACGGGGTGAAGGCCGCGGCGGGGTTGCGTCGATCGGCCTCTTCGCCACCAATCGTGGGCCGGACGCAGGCTCCCTAGCGACACCGCGCCCGCACCGACCCTCGTTCCCACGGGTCGAGGTTTCGGGGCGAGCCCAGGCTAGCCCGCGAAGCAGCCCGCCTGCTTCATTTCCCCCAAACTTTCCGCGGCCGCGCCGATGGCCGCGTCCACCTGGCCGTCAGTATGAGCCGCACACAGGAAGTTGACATCGCGCCGCAGCAAGAACCCGCGCCGCGCCATCAAGCCGACGAAGCACGTTGCTAGGCGCACGTGCTCGGGTAGCGCACCGGAAAAGAGAAACATCGGAATCGGATCGTACCCCACCACCCGCAGGGGCGTGGCCAGCGCCTCGCTCTCTCGATTGATGCCCTGGGCGAGGCGCCGCCCGAGGTGGGCGATCCGCTCGTAGTACCAGCCCTGAGCGTAGACGGAATGGGCTGCCAGGCACGCGGCGAGTGACAGCGCTTCCGCGTCGAAAGTCGTCGACACCTGCAGCTGGTCGACCACGGCTAGGTAGCGCTCGGGGCCGGCCACCGCCGAAAGCGGCATGCCAGCGGCCAGCGCCTTCGACAGGCAAACCAGGTCGGCTTTCACACCGAGCAACTGTTGAATCCCCCCAGGGCCCACTCGATACCCCGTTACGATTTCGTCCAACACCAAGAGCGTGCCGGCGTTCGAGCACGCCTGCCGAAGCTGGGCAAGGTACTCACGGGACAAGACGCGGTTGTACGGGACCGACAAGATCACGGCAGCGAGATCCTCATCGCCGCGCGTCAGGCGGTCGATCAGAGCCGCCTCCTGCTCTTCGCGCTTCAAGTCGAAGCGCTCGGTGAGCCGGGCGATCGCGGTGGGCACCCCCGACGTATCGAACATGAAGTGATCGTGCCAGCCGTTGTACCCCACGACAACGATGCGGTCACGCCCCGTGCTCGCCCGCGCGATGCGGATCGCCGCGCTCGTCGCATCCGCCCCCGTCTTGAAAAACCGCACCCGCTCGGCGCCCGGGGTGGCATCCAATACGGCCTCGGCGGCGAGCACCTCGAGCTCGATGGGTAGCGAATGCAGGACCCCCCTCTGCAGCGCGCCGGCTATGGCCTCCTCGACGACCGGATGCCTTTGCCCCAAGGAGCTCGCGCCGAGCGCACAAATGAAGTCCACGTACGCGCGCCCATCCACGTCGACGGTCACGGCTCCTCGGCCCTCGCGCAAGTAGACCGGGTACGCCCCTGGCGCAAACTGCTCGGGGCGCTTCATCATCGAGGAGGTCTGCCCCCCGTAGACCCGGCGGGCTCGTGCGAGCAGCTCGTTCGACTGCGTGAGAACGAGCTCCGGTGCGCTCGAGGCGACCTTCGAGGAGAGGGGCGGAGCGACTTCTTCCATACCCGCGACTCCTATTGATACCGACACAGCATATCAATAAAAATCGCCGACCCTCGACAGCACTCGAAGGTCGGCGAATGCCGCACGGAGAGAGGCGGCTGGAGCGGCTGCAGGCCCCCGGCTCTCGCCGGCTCGGCCGAGGGCCGCAGCCCGAGTGCTCAGGGCGACTCGGGGAACGTCAGCACGAGTCGATCATCCTGAACGTCCGTGAGATCGCGGCATTCGGAAACGGACCCATCCGGATTCTCGCGCGTGCAGTTGCCGTTCATTTGCGTCCCGTCGGGGGCAAGCTCCGCTCGGCAGATGTATTCGGGGACCAAGCCGAGCCAACTGATGCTGTCTTCATCCGCCGTGCCGACGAGCGCACCCGCGCTGCACATCGCCGCCCATTGGCAGCCGTCTTGAAGAACCTGACACAGCTGGTTGCCACCGCACCCACTCGAAAGAACCACCGCGGGGATCTGGTAGCAACCCGAGTCGAACGCCGGCTCGACCTCGCCGAAGCGACAACTGGAGCTACCACTGCAGGAGCCCTCCACCTTGCCGTCGACCACCGTGACCTCGCACGATCTTCCGTCGCGCTCGAGCTCGAAGCTGTTTTCGCCGGAAGCGATTCCCGCGTACGCGCCCGACTCGCACGTGATGTCCCAGACGCAACCGCGCTGCCTTGCAAAGCAGATGTCGTCAAAGCCACAGCCGGCGAGCTTGAACCCCGCGGTCGGTAGGGTTTCCTCGCACGAGCCGTAGCTGACCAAGTCCACCATCGCCGAAAAGTCCTCGCAGATCAGCGGCTCGCCATCCGCTCCGCGCTGCTCGCAAGTGCCCGCGACACGCCCCGAGCCGATCGGCTCCTGGCAGCGCATGTAGGGTGATTCTCGCTGTAAGTGGCGACCTCGACCGAGCTCACCTCGAGGCCGGCGAGGGTCAGCCCGAGCTCGAGACGACCGAACTCGACGGCGGTCTCGGCCGGTTGCGCCGTAGTCAGGAGAGTTCGATCTTGCCCACAAGCCCACATCAGCGGCCCGGCGCAGACCGCGGCAGATAGCGCCAGGCAGGACGCCGTGGAGAGTTTCCGTGTCTTCATTTTCAACCTACTCTTTGCTCTTCGCTGCGAAAAAAGACGGAAGCGCACCGCTTGGCGTGCTCCAGGGCTCGCCCCACGCGTCAGCGAAACGCCGCGTGGAGTCGGTGCCTCTGGCACGCCGGCACGGAGCGCCAAACGGGCTAGCCGACAGCGGGCCACTCTCGGGCCCCCGTCACGGCCGGGCAGCTGTGACCCTCAATAACGACTTCGCTCTTTTCTGTAAATGATTTTGATTCTCATTTACGTTTTATCGGCCGATCGTTGCCTTGCCAGGAGCACGAGAGTGGCGATCCGACGGGCGCGCCAAGACGTGGTGAAGAGCGTTCGCCGCGAGCGAGGCGAGGAGTCGGGGTGGCTGATGAGTGACGGACCGAAGAACCTACCACTCCGTCTTGCTCACGGTATCCAACTACTTCATGGCGTAATCGGACTTCATGCCCACCGAGGAGCGCCCGAAGATCTGGCTCGCTGCATCGGGTGCGAGCTGCGGGTCCATCCGCGCCAGGACAAGGCACTCTACCGGAAGTGCACCGAGGGCCCCTTGTGGGCGATTCAGTACCGCTTGCGCGGCCCCGAGGCTCGGCCGGAGCGGAGCGCGGCAGATCATCCTGGACAAGACGCCAGTCCCCTTCGAGCCCTCGCCCTGGCTACGCCTTGGGTATGGGTCGATCCTTTGGCTCCGCAACGTGCTGCCCCTCCCCAAAGGCGCAAAGCCTCGCTACATCTGACCGGCGCGCCGAGCCAGCCGAAAGCCCCACGCGGCAGGGTCGCCGGGGCCCTCGACGAGGTCTTGGCGCGTGCGGGTCGGCGCTGCGTCCCCCTCCCAGAAGCTCCTCCCCGGGTTGGCCCTCGAGGTAGTTCCACGCGGTCGCCGCCACGAGGTGGGATGCGCTGAAGGAGCGAACGCGTATCGCACACGAGCGCCACGACACGAGAAGCGCAGTACGCGCTGCTGCGCTTCATTCAGGAGGGCCTCCCCAACGCTCGGCGCCACTCGGGTGCAAGCCGCCTCCAGGGAACGGTGAAGTTCGCCCCGGATCGCGTGGGGATCGCCCTGGTCGATGACGGCGTGGGACCCGCCGGTAGTGAGCCCGGCTTAGGGTTGCTCGCGCCCCACTTCCGATGAACTCGACGAGGGCGTCGCCCTCCGGATGTGAGAGCGCCAGCGGTTGGGCTCAGTAGCTGTACCTCGCGCCGAGCAGGACGGTGCGCCCAAACCTGCTGTAATTGTTGTTCCGCCGGGCGTCGATATCCACGACGGAGGAGTTGGGCGTATCGGTGACGTTGAGCGCCTCGAGGCTGACCCTCAGCTGGTCGGACAGGTTGTAGCTGGACGACAAATCGACGCGCGCGTTCGGCGCCGCGACTACCCAGAGATTGCCCTGGTTGTTTGGGCCACCCGCCAAGAAGTTGCTTCGAAACGCCAGCGACGCACGCGCGCTGAACTTCGAGTCGTCGTAGTACACGGTCCCGTTGAACGAGCTGTTGGAGAGGCCGACCAGGCGCTCTCTCACGGCGTTGCCGAAGAAGTCGTACTCGGCCTCGGCGTCTACGTACGTGTAGTTGGCCACCAATCCCATATCCCGGACGACCACGGGCAGGTCGTCTGCCAAGGCGCGGAAGGGAGCCTGGAAACCCGCCTCGAATCCCCGCACCGTCGCGCCCGGGCCATTGACCCGTTCCGTGATGTTCCAGCAGCCCTCTTCGTTGCCACAGTTGCCTTCCCCGTTCGGGGATTGCTCGGCGGGGGAAAGGGGGATGAGCAGGTCCTGCGAAAGGCCCGTCGACGCATAGGTGCCGATCCGCGATTCTTGGGTGGGGAACGACTCGATACCCTTCAGGAACCCCGCCAGGGACAGGATGGCGCCTTCGCCGAAGTACCACTCCACGGCCAAGTCGAGAACGTTCGCGCGCGTCGGATCCAAGTATGGGTTTTGACGGTTGATCGTATAGCCGAAACTCTCGACACCGACGCCAGGGCTCAAGAAGGCGAGCTCCGGGCGTGACATGACCCTCGCTGCCGCGACGCGAAAGACCAGCTCGTCGTTCAGCCACAAAGCCGTATTCGCCGAGGGCAGCAGGTCTCCGTAGTCTCGCTCGACGGTCGTGAAGGCGCCGGAGGTGAGCCCCCTGGACGACTGAAAGGTCTGCACGTACCTCAACCCGGCGTCGTACAGCAGGCGCATGCCCGACCCCAGCCCGACCTCCCCGCGAGCTTGGAGGTAGCCGCCGACGTTATTCTCCGTGACCCGCTCGTCCCCGAAAGTGTCGGACAGCGGGACGTCGTAGTAGCCGAGGGCTCCGACCCACGCGTCCGTGTCGGCCACCGCCCAGGCGTCCGTGGACTGGTCGCCAGCGTCCCCTCGATATTCCAGCTGGCTCGTGCGGTCCGGCAGGCCCGTAGGACCGAGAACGTCGTCGACCCCGTCCCCGTCGGTGTCGCACTCGAACAGCTCGAGTGCGCACACCGTGCCGTCCCGATTCCAGTTCCGATTCTGGAACGTGGCCCTCTTGTAGTTGAAACCGGCGACGAAGTTCAGCGACGGAACCACGTCGTAGTGCAGATTGACCCGCACGTTGTCGAAACCACCTTCTCGCTCCCCCACCCGATCGCGCAGCTCGGGCATGACGAAGTTCGTGGGATCCGCGACGTCGAGGCCTTCGAACGAAAAGACCGGGGATTCCAAATCGGTGAGGTCGAAGCGGTAGCCATCGTAGGCCCGATTGTCGTAGAAGGTCGTCGTGTCGTGCGGCACCCCCGATATGGACCGGGTCGTGCCGGCGATCGCACGCAGGTAGACGTCGCCGGTGAAATCGTGGTCGAGCGCCAGCGTGACCTGCTGAAAACGGGATTCTGCCGTCTCGCGCCGGTTTTCGCTTCGAGCCCAGGCGTTGTCGAGGGTGGCGGCGACGAGTGAGTCATTGCCCCGACCGAAGCGCTCGGGGTATGTTACCAACGTGTAGTTGCTTACGTCCGTTTGGCCCTCGTTGTTGCGAAGCAACGGGTACATCTCCCGCAGAGTCGTCTCCGGGTTGTACATGGCGTACAAGCCATCCAGGCGAATCTCGGTCGAAGGCCCCGGGCGCAGCTGAAAACCTCCCGTCAGCCCGAGCCGATGGGCTCGTACATCCACCTGATCGAAGCGCGGAATCCGGGGGTGAAACGCGTCGTTGACTTCCAAGCACCCCGGGTCGTCGGGGTTGTCGGCGCAAACCACCCCGTTGACGGACCGGAAGGGAGCTCTCTGCCAACTGACCGTGTCGTTGGTCACGGTGCTCAGCCGCACCCTCGAGTAGGCGGCCGACATCGCTGCGCCCCAAACCCCGTCCGGGTCGTGATAGGCGACCAGCCCGGTGACTCGTGGGGTTACGGCGGTGCTGAGGTCGTTGTAGGTCCCCACCGCGTTGGCGACTGCGGTGAACCCTGGCGCGTAGTCGAACGCCCGCGCCGTGTTCAGATCGATCACCGCGCCGAGCGAGCCTTCCTCCAGGTCGGCGGAGGCCGTCTTGTGAATGACGACGGAATTGAACAGCTCCGAGGCAAACAGGTTGAAGTCGAAATCGCGGCTATTGTTGTTGCCGACGGCCCCTCGGGCCTCGATGCCGTTGACGCGAACCCGCGTGTAGAGGCCGGTGAGGCCGCGCACGGTAACTCGAAAACCTTGGCCGTTCTGGCGAGCAATGGCAACGCCGGGCATGCGCTGCAGCGCTTCTGCGAGGTTCAGATCGGGAAAGTCGGCGATGTCGTCCGCCACGATCGCGTCGATCTGACCGACCGACATTTGCTTCTTGAGCAGCGCGAGGTCGAGGCTCTTTCGGTAGCCGGTCACGACGACTTCGTCGATGTCCTCGTCCGGCGGCGCGGCGCCTTCGGACTCAGCCGCGCTCTCGACGCCCGGATCGGCGGAACCCGGTCCCTGCCTCTCGCCGTCGGTCGGTTCGCTCTCACGCAGCGCTTCTTCGGCCTCCGACAGCTCGTCGTCGACCTCCGCGGGCGCACCGGGGTCCGACTCGGGCGCTGGCGGTGTCTCCTGCGGCGGGTCTTGTGCCAGCGCCGGCGCGCCGGCGGTCAGCACCCCGGCGCCTGCGAGCAGGGAAGCGAGGCACGTGACGAAACGCGCTCGATTCCCGGGGGCGGCAAGCGCCGAGCCGGCAGCAGAGTTGGATGGGACTGCGCGCTCTCGTGAGCGCTCGTGAAGACTCGAGTTTGATGTTTTCATGGTATGAATCTTCGGCGCCCGGTCGGGTCGACCTCGTCGACCTGCAACCTCGTTCAGACACCCGCGGTCAGAGACCTCGTCGACGTGCAAGTGGGTGGAGTTAGGGCAATGATGTGGACGGAGCTTGCCCCGAACCTCGACGAGTCCGGGAAGGTCGAGACCAGATCGGGACCAACCGCTCTAGTCACGACCTCCTCGCCCCGCCGCAACTGCACCGCCCTCGCATCGCCCCCCAAACTGGAGGCTGTGATGCACGGGCGAGCGTTGAGGAAAGGCCAGGTGGTACAGCTCTCAAGAGACAGCTCTCGGATCCCCAATAGCCCGCGCGCGGTCATCTCGTCAATGCCGTCGTGCCATCGCTCGCTGGCGAGCGCCTCGCTAGCCAAGCGTTCGTCACCCTGCGTCGGAGTGCGCCGCAACATCGGAAGGAGCACGAGTCATTCAGCGCCTGCGACCAACGATCAACCGAGATTCGGGTACCCGAAGCGGTCCTTTTTCCTGCGGCGAAATTGCGTCGTCGCCCAACACGCCACCTCTGCGCCTCGACCTCACGCCTTCGATGGATGGCAACGTCGTGAAACGCGGGACTACGAAGGAAAATTTGCGCGGAGCGGCGTGAGCTCGGCGTGAGACTGATCACTCACCGCGACGAGGCTCGAAACGGGGCACCCGTACCAAGACGCCGGACGTGACCCAAGCCTCCCGTCTCTGCTCATCGGCGCGCCGAGCCAACGCTTTCGGGAGTTTATCCCGCTCCGTCACCGCTCGGAGCGCCGCGTGGTCTTCTGGCGGCGTGCGAGCGGTAACCTTGGCGACTATCGGAAAGTGGGACGGCAAGTGGTTGCCAAGCGGAGCAACCACGAATCGGAACCCGGTTGGCGCCGCGGCCTTTGCCCCGTCGGCGCTCGCGCGGACGTCGATCAGCGCCACCGCTACCTCGAGCTTCAAGCTCTACTCTCCCGAGTACACCCGGCACGAGCGCGCGCTCGCCCGTCCTGCCACCGCGTTCGTCTGGCGGTGCTCGCGAATTCTGCTCGCGGCTCTTGCCGCCATGGGGCCGGCTCCCCCCCCCTCTGCCCCGGCGACCTCGAACGGAGCGCGCGAACAGGGCTCCCGAAGTTCCAACCAGCGCCGCGAAATCTCCGCCATGCCGGTCAGCGCCCTCCCCACTCGACGGTCGCGGCCTACGCCAACCGCCGAGCGCGAAAGCCGAGCGAGCGGCTGCGAGTCAAATGGCGGGCCTCGGCGCGGGGGCGCGATGCGCGTCCCGACCGACGCGGTTCGCCCGTGCAGGCAGAGGTCAACCGTGCACACGGCAGCCTCGAGCCCGGGCGACCGAACGTCTGGTCGCGCAAGCCCGTACAACCGCCCCCCCCTCGACGCCCCTCCAAGAGGGGAAGAGCCCCGCTGCCTGAACGCCGAGAGCCGCTGCGGGCTTCCCGTCACCGCACCCCACGGGGCTTGCAGGATGGGCCTCCCGAGAAACGCGCCGACGTCGTCGCTTCGAGGTAGCTTGGAGTCGAAGTCGACGGATGTCCCCAGACACCAGGAGGGCTCCCTGCCCCGCCGGATGGACTGGGTCCGTGGGAATCAAGGGTTCTCTCCGCCATCGCCGTCGCCGCTCGAGACCCGAATGGTACAACCGGATCCGCGCCGAGCGAGCCACCAAACGGAGCGCGAAGGGTGGCTGCTCGCACGCATTCAGCGCTCTCCACGACCAGGGCAGGCCAGGAGTGAGCCTGCGCGGCCGACGAGGCCGATGCATCGACCCGCGCGATGTCATCGACCGCCTCGGTTCTCTCGAGGTGATCCCTCGAGTTGCCGGTGCCCGTGCCAGCGGTGCGCGCCTTCAGGCGCTCATGCTCTTTGAAGGCAGCCATGGCGGTTCGTTCGTGCTCAGGCTGCTGAGAGCGTGTGCGCCTCTGTGCGAACGGTGCGGACCTGCCGTCGCGAGGCGCGACGAGCGTGGGGGCGCGAGCCGCCCGTCCAGCCGCGGGCGACGTCGAACGTCGAGGTTGCGAGAGGCGCGCGATTGCCTTTGCCCCCTCGGGTGCCCTTGGGCCAGAGCTGACTGTGACCGTCTTGCCTCCCATGACCGCGCAGCGTGTCGGCATCATTGGTGCGGGGGTGTCGGGCATCGCCTGGGCGCATGTTCTGACCCAGCTGGGCTTCCGGGTCACGCTCGTCGACCAGGCCCCGCAGGTTGGAGGGCAGTGGCTCTGGGCTTACCCGCAAGTCAGCCTCCAGAACAGTCGCTACGAATACGCCTTGCCGCGGCGCCCCTGGCCAGCTGGCACTCCTCTGCACCCGACAGGTCCCCAGGTCTGTGCGTATCTCCAGCGGGCGGCGACCGCCTACGGGCTCGACATGCGCTTGGGCCGCCTCGTCGAGCACGCCCGCTTCGACGGCACCAAGCGATGCTGGAAGCTGAACCTGCGGCGTACGCCCCGTGCGTGCGAGGGGTCCAACTCCCCAACGCCGGCATCGAAACCCCAGGAGCTCCTGGAGTTCGACAAGCTCGTGGTTTCCACCGGGCAGTTCGACCTGGGCTCGCAGCGGCGGGCCCTGCCCCAAGAGGATCGGTTTGCCGGCGAGCTCCTCACGGCTCGAGAGATCTCAGACCTCGATCAAACCTTTCAGCCTGGCAAACGCGTGGTCGTCGTGGGCTTCGGCAAGACGGCCCTGGATATGACCAGCTTCGCCGCCCAGCGCGGCGCGCGCGTTACCCACCTCTTTCGCCAAGCGCGTTGGACGATTCCCCGCGAGATTCTGGGCTTGCACTATACGCGTCTTCTCTTCAGCCGCGCCAACGGCACCTTCTTCATGCCGGCATGGGATCACCCGGGCGCACTGGAGAGCTTCGTGCATCAGCACCTCGGCTTCGCCGTCGACGGATTCTGGAAGGCCCTGCAGGGGCTTCTTCGAAAACTGGCCTTGCGCTCGGCGGCCGGCTTGGGATCCGCCGCGGCAGACCGCGTGACCCGTGCTTTGCCGCCGCATGGCGCCCAGCTGCCCTTCGAGTGTCGCAGTGCCCTGGCGCTCGCGCCGGACGACTACTACCGTCAAGTAGCCCGCGGCAACATCGAGCCGATGGTTGGCGAGCTATCCGGGTTTTTGGAGGATGGCCGAGGGCTGCTCGTCACCGAGGCGGGCGCCGGGCACACCACGTCGATTGCCGCCGATACCGTGGTTCTCGCCGTGGGCTCCGGGGCGCCCCAGTTCGGCTTCTTTTCCGGGGACATTCGCGCGCGATTGGAACGAGAGCAGGACGGCGTGCAACTGTACCGCCACCTGCTATGCCCAGACATCCATCCAGAAAGCCTCGCTTTTGCTGGTTTCAATCACGGGTTTCTCCACGTTCCCTCGGCCTGCCTCGGCGCGTTGTGGGTTGGAGCCCTCTGGCGCGGCGAGCTACGGTTGCCGTCTGCCGCTCGCATGCGCGCTTCGATAGCCGACGTTCAGTCGTGGAAGCGGCGACACATGCTGTTCGAACCTTCGCGCGGCTGCGGGGTCAACACGCGGTTTCAACAGTATAATGATCGCCTGTGTGCCGACCTCGGGCTCCGGCCCCACCGCAAGCCCAACCCCCTTGCAGAATACCTGGGGCGGTACGGTGCGGCGGACTACGACGGCATCGTCGACGAATACCTGCTCGAGGCCCAGCTCGCATCACGACGCGCGATCGCAGGCGGCCACGCTCAGGGCGAGGGGAAATGCGAGCCTCCCGTGGCGAACCCGTCCGATGACGCCCGGGCGCACCAGGAGGTCGTGAGCGTTGCACATCGCGGCATCGTCTGAAGCCAACGAGCGTGTCACGCGAGCGAGCGGCCCGACGAGATTCGCTCCCGGCGAAGAATGTCGCTGCCAGCCCGAGCCCCCCCGGGGTGAGGTCTCGGGCTCGCGCTTTTTGCGGCATTTTTCGCTCACAGCTCTTCTCTACCTTGGTTCCCATCCCCTTTCGTGGATGGGAACTAGCTAGACTCGACCCGCCTGGCTTTCGCTACTTCGGCTCGGGTCACTCGATTTCGGTCGACCAGGCCGTTTCGAGCGTCGGGGATGCGTCGGCACGTAGCCTTCCGCTGCCGAGCTTCGTTTCCGAGTACGCCCAGGCGGACACCGCGGCGGACCGCGCCGAGCGGATGCCGTCGATGATGACGCGTCCCGCGCAACGATCTCGAGGCGGACGGCACGTCTCCTAGAGGGCCGGTCAGGCCAAACCCAAGACCGGCGAGCCAGCCTCCCCGGGGTTCGCGTGAGGCTGGCTGGCATTTTTTCGGCAAAGGGGCCTCAGATTGTGCGTTCTGTCGCGCATGGTTGCCATCCATGCGCTGCGCTGCACGTGTTGCCTGCACGGCTGGGCCGCCTGCTGCTAGGCTCCGCGCCACATGTTGACCCGCCGCGCCCTCCTCATCAGCGCCGGCCTACTCTCCGTTGGCTGCGACCGCTCCACCGCAACGACCCCCCCCGACCCGGCGCCGACCCCCCCCGACCCGGCACCGACCCCCGCCGCGGCGCCGTCCGTGCCGGACACGGTGAAGTCGCTTCAAGCGCCTTACCCTACGTTCGGATCCATCGAACGCTTGGACCCCGCGCTCGACGAGCTGCTGCCTCGAGGCGCCGCCATCGAGAAGCTTGCCGAAGGTTTCGACTGGATCGAGAGCCCGCTGTGGGTCAAAGAAGGCGGCTACCTGCTGTTTTCCGAAATTCCGCTCAACAGCATTTACCGATGGGAGGACGGCCGGGGTGTCTCGCTCTTCATGAGGCCCGCGGGCTACTCGGGCGACCGCACGGATCTGAGAGAGCCCGGCACGAATGGCCTGGTGCTCGATGCACAGGGCGCGCTCCTCATGTGCCAGCATGGCAACCGCCGCATCGCCAAGCTGCCGTCTCTCGCGCAGCCCGGCAGCCAGCAGGTCGCGCTGGCGGAGAAGTTCGACGGCCACCGACTGAACTCACCCAACGATCTGGTGGTGCACTCGAGCGGTGACCTCTTCTTCACCGACCCCCCCTACGGGCTGTCTCGCAAGGACGGCGGCGACCCGGTCCAGGATCCGGACAAGGAGTTGAGCTTTCAGGGGGTGTACCGTCTGGACCCCCAAGGCAACGTCAGCTTGGTGACCGATCAGCTCGAGCGCCCCAACGGCATCGCCTTGTCGCCCGACGAGAAGACGCTCTACGTCGCCAACTCGCACGCGCCACGCCCCATCATCCTGGCCCTCGACGTCCGGCCGGATCGCAGCACGGAAAATCCGCGCGTTTTCTTCGACGGGACCGCGCTGATGACCAGCAGGCCCGAGCTCAAGGGCGCCTTCGACGGCATGACCGTGGACACGGCGGGCAACCTCTTTGCCACCGGTCCGGGCGGCGTGTTGATCCTCACACCTGCTGGAAAGCACCTGGGCACCATCGCCACCGGGGAGGCCACCTCCAACTGCGAGTTCGGCGGCAAAGACGGCAAGACACTCTACGTCACCGCCGACATGTACCTCGCGAAGGTCGAGACCAGCACGCGGGGCGTGGGCTGGTAGTTCATCGCCCATCGTCCTCGCCCCGGGTGCCCTGCAGAGCCCGGGCCGGCGCGGCCGAGCGAACTCGCGCCGTGGCCGGGTGCGCCTCCGGGCGGCGCGTCCGTCGAGGTTCGAGCCGAGGTCATCGAGCGCAACACCACGAAGGGCCTGCGCGGCCCGCTCGCGCGCAAGGGGGAACTCCAAACGCGCAGGCCACGTCCGCCCAGCTCGACGCGACGGACGAGGTGCGCCGCGCACTCGTGCGAGCGGTGTTCTGCGAGGGGACCCACGGGACGCGAGACGGTCGAGCCTCTTCTCCGCGCCTCACGGGATGCTAGCGAGTTTCACTCCGGACAGATCTGTGGCCTGACGAGCCCCAAGCCGTCGCAGCTCACGAATCCTTGGCGCACGATCAGCTGGGCCGCGAAGCTGCCGGCGACTCCAACCGCCCAACCCTCCGGCGACCTGGCGCACGACAAGTCGAGTGTGCTCGACGCGCCCCGCGGGTAACAGCCGACCACGGTGGACGACCCATCCCGGCACCCTCGCGCCGGGTAATGAATCCGGCCCTCGATCGATCCGCACCCCTCGGGACACATGGATCCGGTCAGGACGCAGCGCTCGTACTCCGCTTCAGGAACGTCCTGTGGGTCGCCGTCGCCGCAGGCCATCGAGAGCAAGAAGACGAGCACACGACTCCAGCTCGAGGAGGCAGCCATGGTTCCGCAATGCCTCGAAGTCATCGGCAGCAATCATACGACGACCCGCGATTGCTGGCTTGCCCCCGCGCTCAGATTCGCGTCACGGTGGCGCAACCGCCCACTGGTGAAACGCGGCAGGGAAGTCGCACACGGCAGCCCTTTGCGGCTCCCGTGGCGAAGGCGACGGGCGGAAACCATCGAGCAACCCGCGCGCCGGGCGGGCCTCTCTGCCCTCGGCGCCCGCGAGGCCGCGGAGCCCCGCGCGGACGGCTGCGCGGGGGCTGGCTGGCTCGCATGCCTGGCGGCGCTGGGCTGGCTACTGCGCGCCTGGACAGAGTCGCCGGACGGGGGATCCGCCACGAGCTGGGGACCCGCCACCTCGTGTTGCGGGCAAACGTCAATCACCGGCGGGTCAGCGCCCGAACCTGCTGATCCGGCTTCAATTCTGCCTGTTTGGCCCCTGGCGTGGTCGGTGGAAGGCGTCACTGGCCCTTCACTAGCCGTCGCTCCAAGAAACCCCCGCGTGTGCAGTCCGGACGGATTCGAACCCGCTTGGAGCGCTGAGCCGAGGCCACGCCGGCCCAGGAGGAGATCCACGCTGCAACACCTCCGCCCGCATGCCACGATTGGGGTCATGCTCTGCAAGCTCGGGTCGCTGGTGGGCGGCGTTGCGGTCGTCGTCCTGTCACTCTACTCGTCGTCGGCACGGGCGCTCAGCTGCGCGAACGTGCCGTTGCTGGTGCCCGCCCCCGGGTCCGTGGACGTGGCGACGGACGCTTCCGTCTGGTGCGGAACCTCGCCCGTCATCGACTTCGAAGGCTGGGAGCGCCCCGCGCTCGAGGTGGAGCTCAGCGCTGCCGCCGATCGGGCCGACGATCGAGCGGTCATGGCGGGGGCGAAACGCGAGATCCACGCGGATTGGAGACAGGTCGCAATCCTCACACCGGAAGCCGAGCTGCTGCCCTTCACCGAGTACGAGGTTCGGTGCAACGGCTATCCGCAAGCGCCGGGCCTCTCGTGGACCTTCACGACGGGTGCAGGGCCGACGAGCGCTCCTCCCGCGCTTCCCGATCCCCTCGAGCTCGAAGCAATCGCGTCGCGCAGTCATGCCTTCGGGCTATCGATTGGTGTGCGCGTACCCGGGCTGCTCGAGCGGGGCACCGTTGCCCTGCTCGACCTGGGCGGCGGAGCGGGCTTCGACCCGGATTCCCTCTCCGGTGCGGTCAATCAGGTCGCCTTCGGTTGGAGACAGGAGCCTACCTCGGCGTGGCTCGGACAAGCCGCATGCGACCGGAATTGGTCCGATGTGGCGCCAGGGTCGAGCCGCTCGCTTTCGATTGGGCTGCTCGATGCGGCGGGCAACTTCTCGGGCTGGAGTGAAGCGCTGCCCTTCGTCGTACCCGAGGTCACCGGAGGAGACGAATCCGCCCTGCTCGATGAGCTGCTGGCGGGGCTGCCAGGCGAGCAGAGCGGGATGGGATCGGGCGAGCCCTCGCCGGACGGCGTGGCCAGCTCCGCGCCACCCGGTGAGGAGCGTCGCGACACCACCGCTCTGCGGCCGTACTCCGCCGCCAGCAGCGACGCGGAAGCGGTCGGCTGCCACCTCTCGGGCGCCCTGGGCACGTCCGCGCCGGACAGCACGCTGTGGCCGCTCGGCTGGGCAACGGCTTGGTGGCTGCGGCGACGGCGGCTGCGGCGAAGCCGGCACGGCAGACCGCGCTGACTCCGCTCGGGCAGCGTCGCCCCCTTCTGCGTGGAGTGCGACATCCAGCAGCGGATGCCGTCCAGATAGGTCGCCGAGCGCCGCATCTCCCGGCGAAAGCCCGCTCACCTCCGGGCCGACGGCTTCCACCACGCCCGCGTAGTCGGAGCCGAGGATCGGATAGCGGGGGCGCCGCCAGCCGGACATCAAGCGATAGGCTCGGGGAACGCCCGTCAAACGGTCCCAATCCCACGAGTTCACCGAGGCGGCGACGACGCGCACCAAGAGCTCATCGGGACCCGGCTCGGGCCTCGGCACCTCCCGAATCTCGATCCCGTCGACCCCGCCGTAGTGGGTGGCCATGGCAGCTCTCACCCGGGCACGATGAGGCGGCCCCACTGGCCTTGTCAAATGATGGGTTTGCGCCCCTTGCGCGGCGCGCGCGCCGCCCTCAGAGCGGGGTCACGTTGAGGACCCAATCGCCCGTCGCGCCGGAAAATCCGCTGATCGCGATCACGATCTGCTGGCCCGCCGTCAGCGTCAGCGTCAGCTCCGAGTCCCCGAGCTGCGCCGCCGAATCGTCGTTGCACGCGATCTCGCGACCCGACTCGCATTCGCTGTAGATCGCCAGGAGCGTATCGAACGTCGAGCCGACCGTGTCGAACTGGAAATCGCCGCTGGCCGGTGCGGTGAAGCTCACCACCGAGTCGACACCGCCCTGCCCGCACGTTTGGGTCAAGACCTCCTCGGCACCCACCGTCGTGCCCGTCGCCACGCCGGGGCCCGTCGTCGTCCCGGCGTCGACCGTTGCGCAGGCCAAATCTGCGGGCGCATTGACGTTGAGCACCCAGTCCCCCTCGAAACCCCCGAAGCCACTGACGGCCACGAACACCTCCTGGCCCGCCGTCATCGAAAGCGTGATCTCCGACTGCAACGAAGCGCCGACATCCTCGGCGCACGCCAGCTCGCTGCCCGAGGTACAGTCGGCAAAGATGGCCAAGCTCGTATCGAATGACGAGCCGAACGTGTCGAACCGAAAATCTCCCGCCGTCGGCGCCGTGAAGGACACCACCGAGTCGGCGGCGCCTGCCGTCCCGCACGAAAGCGTGAAGTCTGCGTCCTCGCCCACCGTGCTGCCCGAGACCACGGTCGCCCCCGTGACTCCTCCCGCCGCGATATCGCCGCAGGCTCCGCAGGCGCCGCTCACGTCGGCCGGGCACTCCATGCTCGCGCCGCTGCACTGCTCGGCCGGATCACACTCCCCCGTCGACTCACGACAGATCACCAGACCTGCCGCCACCGGCCCATCGCACGTCGGAGAGCAACACACCTCCCCATCACAGGCCTCCCCCGGATCGAGGACGCCGTTCCCGCACAGATTGCCGGCATCGACCAACCCCGCATCGAGCGCGCCGGCGTCGACTCCCGCGTCGGCGAGCTCGCCGCCACTCGGAGGGACATCCGGCGGAGGGCTCGGCACGGTGACGGGCGGGTTCCCACGACTCGGGCCGCCGCTCCCGGGCCCGGCCACCCAAGGCGACGCCCCGCCGGAACCGCCCGCGTCCGCCGGGTCGAGCTCCCCCACGCCCTGCGTACGGCTTCCACCCTTCCCGCAAGCGATGGCGAGCAGGAGCGTGACGACGATCGTCGGACCAAGCGGTCGAGTGCGCACAGTAGCCTCCATGAAAGCGAACATACCGCCGTTTCGCCAGGGGGATGGGGGCCATCGGAAACCGCGGCCGAAAATCGGCGCCGAGTGCACGCACGCCGAAGCGGCGTACGGCTGCGCGCGGCCGCCAGCTGTCGTGTTCTGCCAGTTTCACGCCGCGGCGGCGGGGCACTCGGCGAATTCGAAAGGCAGCCTCACGACTTGGCCGGCCTCCTCGCGAAAGCGCCGACCACCAAGCACCCGCCGGAGCCCCGCGCGCGGCCGACGGCACGGCGGCGCCGACGGCGCGCTTCGCGGTGGGGGCGCGCGCCTGGGGCAGAAAGCCACGGCAGGGCAGTCGTGCCATCGGCGTCGGCTCCATACCAGCGAGGGCCCACCCACTTCGCGGGCGTAGCAGCTCTTGCCGCCCGCCCAGCTGCTGCACGGGTACGGCTCGCCGAGCAAACGCGTGAGGTGCCAGTTCATCCGTGGCGCCGTCGCGCTTCTGCGCGCGGTGCGCGCTCGAAGCGCCCGTAGGCTATTCCTTCGCGCCCGCAGGGCGAGACGCGAAAGATCGCGGTCCTCGGATCTGGCACCACCGTTGCTTGAACCATTCCACGGAGGGTTGAGTGGCGATGGGGGGGCGCCATGGGTTCATACGCGGGGTCACGGCCCCGAGCGGGCCCGGCTGGGCTGCTCCCCGAGAGTGGCTCGATCGAGTTCGTCATTTTCGAGTTCGAAGAGCCCCCTCCGGCCCCCTCGGCGGGCTTGCTGACACCCACCGAGCAAGCCATCGTCGGGATGTTGCTGTCGGGGCTCGGCGCCGCCGAAGTGAGCGCACGGCGGGGGGTGTCCTATCGAACCACCGCCAATCAACTGACCTCCATCTATCAGAAGCTCGGTGTGTCCTCGCGCGAGGAGCTCGTGGCGAAGCTCGCGCACTGCAGCCGGCGCGATTGAGAAGGGCCCATCCCTGCCTACGGCGATCGCACCACTGTACGCGCACGTCCACATATCCCCGCCCCACCCGCTTTTCGGCGACCAAGCGGCGGCGGTTCCCGCGCCCTTGGAGGCCCTCGCGGAGGCCATGCTCGCCAAGGCCCCAGGGCAACGCCCCAGTCGACACGCGAGGGACTCGGGGCCTCGAGCGGGCTCGAAATCGAGCAGACTGGGAGCGAAGCCCGGCTTCAGCGCTGGTGGGAGCGGGTCGCCCCCCTCCCGTGCCGCCGTAGTACCGTCGATTCGGCATTGACGCAGGGCCACCGAGCGGGGCTATTCCTCGGGGCGTGGAGGCGTCCAGGATCGGATCGGGTTTGCTTCAGGCGGCAGGGGGTCTCGGCTTGTTTCTCTTGGGAATGCAGCTGATGACGCGGGGGCTGCGTCAGGCGGCGGGCAATACCGTGACGGGATGGCTCGCGCGGTTTGCCCGCACCCCCGTTTCGGGGGCGGTGACCGGCACGGCAGCGACGGCCATCGTGCAGTCCTCGAGCGCGACGACGGTGGCGGCGGTGGGGTTCGTCAGCGCTGGGTTGCTCACGTTCCCCCAGGCGTTGGGCATCCTCTTCGGGGCCAACCTCGGCACGACCGTGACGGGCTGGTTGGTCGCGCTCGTCGGGTTCAAGCTCGAGCTGGTTCGTGTCGCTCCCGTCGGGGTGCTGGCGGGCACGCTTCTGCACTTGATCGCCGGCGGGCGAGCCGCTCACGCGGCCCGCGTGGTGGCGGGATTTTCGTTGATTTTCACCGGAGTTGGGGGATTGCAGCAAGGCATGGAGGGGCTCGGCCCCCAGCTGCGCCCGGCGGATTTTCCCAGCAACACCGTGAGCGGCCGGGTGGCACTGGTGGCGCTCGGCGCGGTGGTCACGTCGATTACACAATCGTCGAGCGCTGGGGTGGCCACGACGCTGACCGCGCTGCACGCCCAAACCATCGCCTTCCCGCAGGCGGCGGCTTTGGTCATCGGAATGGACGTGGGGACGACCACCACCGCCCTGATCGCCAGCGTGGGCACCTCCACTCAGGCCAAGCGAACCGCAGCGGCGCACGTCATTTACAACCTGATGACGGCCGTGCTGGCCTTCGTCCTGGTCGTGCCCTTCGTCTCCTCGATCGACAGTGGCGCCCTGGGCACATTGGCGGCCGACCCCGAGCTTTCTCTGGTGGCGTTTCACTCCTCGTTCAACCTCGTCGGCACCGCGCTCGGCGTCGCCTTCGTCGGCCCGTTCGCGCGAGTCGTAGAGGCGCTCGTTCCGGCTCGGGCGGAATCGACCGCCGAAGTGCTCGAGCCTTCTTTGCTGAAGCAACCCACCGTTGCCCTGCAGACCGCCACCGCGGTCTTGCGACGGTGTACGCTTCGCCTGGTCGAGCTCGCCGTCGACCGCCTCGATGGCACCGCGAGCTCCGAAGCGCGGGATTCGGCGGATGGCTTGCGGGCCGATCTGGATGCCGTCCGGCACTTCGCAGACGAGATTCCGTCTTTCGAGCGGTCTCGCCCGGAGGCCGAGTCGCTCGCCTCGTTGCTGCACCTCTGCGACCACGCCCAGCGAACGCTGCGGCGGATCCAGCTCGAATTCTGGAATGGCCGGGACGAAGAGCTTCACGCACAGCGACGTGCCCTGGTGGACGGGCTCCGCGGGTTCTCCACCCAGGCCGAGGCAGCCGACATCGAGCGCCACGAGCAGCGCTGGAGGCAGCTCAGCGCTCGCGAGGCCGCCTATCGAGACACCACGCTCGAGCGGGTTGCCGCGGGGCAGCTGGATGCGAAGGACGCTTTGGCTCGCCTCTCCGACTGCCGCCGAACCGTGCGGCTGGCGCACCACCTGTGGCGCCTCGCGAAGCACTGGGGGAACATCGAGCGCTCCGCCCGTCCCGCGGGAGAGCCGGGAGCTGGGCTCGACCAGCGTGAGGAGGAGTCGGAGGCGGGACTGGCGGCGACGGAGGAGTGAGCAACGGCCCGCCGTCGCCCCGACGTGGGACGAGGCAGACCGCGTCGGCGACCGCTGCGACGCGACGGGTGCATCGGCTCCGGAGCCCCCTCCCGAAGGGCCACTGCGGTGCCGTCGACGAGGCGCTCGCCGGGGGCCCGTGATCGGTCTGTTGACGCGACGGCCCACGTTCCCGTCCTCGGTGATCTCGAGGCTCTCGAGCGCGAGAGGAGCGCGAGCGCAATCGCGGAGCAACCGCTCGCGAGCCGCGACGAGACCGGGTCCCAGAGTCACGGCTGCACTTCATCCGAAGAGAGTGGGAACACTCTCCTTCGCCCCCGGTTCACCGATCGGTTCGGGCGTGATCGCTCGACGGCGTGGGGCACGTTCGCGGCATGGGAGGGCAGCCCACCGTCGACCTCCTGGTCGGTGGGCTTTGCGATCGCCTGGAGCGAGATCGCTACGGCGGCGCCTTCCCTCTCCGCGACGCGGCCAAGGCGGGCTTCGTCGACGAGGCGGGGGCTCGCCAGCCAGACCAGCGGGTACCGCGTTCGCGCGACTCGGCGCGACGAGGCGAATCGACTGCCGGAAAGCCGCGACGGCCACCGCTGGCAGCGTGGCCTGGAGGAAGGCGGGAAGGCGGACCGCGCAACGGCTCCTGCCTTGGCCCTGAACTCGGCGCGAAAGCCCGGCGCTCTCTTGTCCTCGTCACGGACTATTCCCACTCCGTATCCAGCAGTTCGGGGTGTCCACGAAACCGGATGACCCACAGTCGTCGAACGAGTAGCCCAATGCGCCAATCGGCGCCCGGCGGCGAATCGACGAGCGCGGTGGCTATTCGGAAGCCTTCGCCCCTGATAGTTTGCGAGCATGCAAGAGGGAAAACCGCGCTGGCCGTGGCTGGTGCTGCTCGCGTTGGCGGCTGCGATCGGGGTCGTCGCCTATCCCGACGAGACCGCGCTACCGTCTGCGCGGCGGGCGGCGAGCACGCTGCGGCCCCCGCCCTCGGCGGGCGGGGGCCAAGGCTCGGACTCCGCCGGCTCGACTCTCTCGGAGGAAGAGGGCTCGGCGGCGAAGGAAGGGCAAGCCGCCGCTGTTTCTTCCGACGAGCCGCCGGCAGCCGGAGCGTCGGAAGCCGCAGCGTCGGAAGCCGTGCCGGCCGCTCCCCGTGCGCCCTTGCCGCGTGACGTGGTTGCCTTTCGTCGCCGCGTGCTCGAGGCGCTCGCGCGCGCCAAAGCCGAGCCCCCCACCGGCGGCGCGAAGCCCTCTTCGCCGGCGGAGGAAACCCCCGGCTCGATCAAGGACAAGACGGGTTGGCTGGGACAGGAGGCGCTCGGGATTATCAACCGCGAGCTCTACCCGATGTTGAGCGAGTGTTCCGACCAGGCCTTGGAGCGTACGCCCCACCTGTCGGGCATGCTGGCCATCGGGCTGTCGCTGGCGACCGCCGAAGATTTCGGGGGGATCGTGGAATCGGTGGAGGCCGCGCCGGAAAACGAGGTCGAGGACGAGGCGCTGCTGGAGTGCCTGCGCCAATCGGCATTCACCATCAAGCTGCCGGCAGAGAGCACGAGTGGGCACAGCTCCTTGATGCTCACGATTCCCCTGGGAGAGTCGGAGGCCGACTAGCGTGACGACCACGAGGCCCCCGAGAGCTCCTTCCAACGCTCAGCGACATCGCCGACGTGGTGCCCCGTTGCCCCGCCTCGAGGGTCGAGTGGCCCACCGAAGAATGAGAGCGGAGCAAGGCCTCGCGTGGCTCGGGTTTGCCCCCGGGGCGTTCACCATTTTCCGTGCGTTCGGCGACTTCCACCACTCTGGGCGGTTGGCGCAGCGCCAGCTAGCTGGCGCGCAGCGAATTCGCTGCGGACCCACTGAACTTCGCCGTCGAGTCGGCGAGCATCGATGCCTTTTTCATCGGCAGAGGCAATCCGCGAAGACACCCAGGCCGTGGCCTCGCTAGTGCTAGCAAACACCCTCTGGGGGAACGGATACCGTGCCGCCATGCTGATCAGGGAAAGCGCCCCTCTTATGGCAGCGGCACCGAAGCCACATCCCTCCACGACGTAGGCCAAGGACCGAACTCTGTCAGCCACGGACAGCAAGCAGCGCCGAATCCCCGCTCGGGCCTCCTCACTCGGGGGCTTGGCCGCTCGGTCGATGATGACCAAGACGGACAGCGAATCGCCCGGCCCTCGCAGCACGCGCTGAGCCGCCTGATCCCACGCCCTCAGATAGTCCTCCCCCGGAGCGGCCTGCGTGTAGGTCACGAGCAAGCACGGGGATACAGCGATGATGTGGTGCATGTCGCACAGGACGATTTCGGAACTGGTAGTGCGCTGCCGCGTCGAGACTGGCCCCCCCATCAGCGACAACCAAGAACGACGAGAGAAGGCGTGACTTGAGACTCTTGCGAGCGGACGATGCGAGTCGGGGCACCGCAGGATCGTCTCTGGCCGTTGAAGCCGGCGGAGACACCCGCAGTGGCGGGTCGCCTTGGCCGTCTCAGTGGCCGGCCTGGGACCGGATCCGGCGACCACGGGCCCTGCAGCGGGCGCTCGACGCACTTCATGAAGCGCTCCTCCGACACAAACGCGGCCCGAATGCAATGTCGCTTTGGAGCATTGGAAGCGTCGGCTCCGGACTTCTGACTGGAACCACCGCGCAACGTCCGTCGGGGGGTTGCGCCGCGGCGCTGCCTGATCGATGAGGGGCGGCGCCCACAAGGAGAACGGTTCATGACCGAGATGACGAGCGGGATCGGAGACTTGCTGCAGCGCCTTCGCAAGGATGGCGTGGAAGCCGGCGAGAAGGAGAAGCGAAGGATCCGAAAGAGCGCGGAGGACGAAGCCAACGCGCTGGTCGCCGAGGCCGAAGCGCGCGCTGCCGAGATCGTCGGCGCCGCTCGGCGGGAGGCCGAATCGAAGCGCAAGCAACTCGATGCAGAGCTCGGCATGGCGGCTCGAGACTTCGTGTTCCGCTTTGCCGAGCGCGTGAAAAAGCAAATAATACAGCCGCTGATCGCCGAAAAAGCCGCCGAGGCCCTGAACAATCCGGACGTCCTGAAGGAGGTGCTTTCGGCGCTCGTGCGGGAAAGGGCGGGAGGAGCGCGGGTCACGATGTCGCCCGAGACGCGCGACCTCTTGCAGAGCTACTTTCGGCACGAGCTGGCTCGCCAGCTCCAGGGAGGCGAGCTCGAACTGATCTCGGAGGACGGCCTGACCGGGTTTCGCCTCGAGCGCGAAGGCGACTCGTTCGCTTGGGACGTAACCGGGGAGTCGGTGGCTCGCGAGCTTTCTGCGCTCGTGGAGCCAAGTCTGCGGCAGTACCTCCAAATCGCACCCGGCAAGCGCTAGTCGATGTCCCTCATCTATTTGGTGACCCGCCTGCCGAAGCTGACCCTCGGCGAGCCACCGCCGATCCAGCTGGAAGATCTGGTCCGGCAGGCGCGAGCTTCCCTCGAAGGGGAAAACCTCGAGGAGCTCGAGCGTGCGCTGCTACTCGAAGAGGTAGAAGAAACGGTGCGCGTGCTGCATCGCGCCCGTCTCGCCGTGGAGGCCGGGGAGCGGGTAGAGCTACCGACTTTCGCGCGGACGGAGCGGGCGCGAACGGGGCTGGATCGCGCTGTGCGCGACTTGCCCGATTGGGTTCTCGATCCGGTCCCGCAGCACGTCCTCTTGCGGCGCTACTACCAGCACCTGGTGACCGATACGAAGAGCGAGCCGCTTCGCGCGTACGCCAAGTTGGTCGTGAACATCGAAGAGGCCTCGACGGCGCTGCGCTGTGAGCGCGAGCAGCTGACTCGCCCCGCCTTCCTGGCGCAGATGAGCGGCCACTTCGACTCTTCTGCCCGGGTCATCGTGGACAGCATCGGGCAGCCGGATTTCGGCATCGGACAGCGCTTTGCGTGGTGGCCGAGGCTCGTGGCCGCTCTGGCGGCCGAAGACCGCGTCGAGGGAGAGCGCGCCCTCGACCGGGAGCGCTTTGCAGCAATCGACACCCTCGAAGGAACCGCCACCTTCAGCGTGGAAGCGGTCCTCGCCGCCTACTATCGACTGCGGATCATTGCGCGCGAGGCGTCTTGGGATAGGAAAGCCGGGTTGGCTACCCTGGACCGGATTCTCACGATCGAGACTCTCGAGAAAGCCATTGGGAGAGCATCATGAGCAAAGCAACGGAGCGGCCGGGCCGCGTGGTTGGGGTCAACGGCAACATGGTTACGGCTCGGTTCGAGCACGAAGTCCGGATGAACGAGGTTGCCTACGTCGCAACCGGCGGAGTTCGGCTCAAAGCCGAGGTCATCCGCGTTCGAGGCAGCGAATGCGACATGCAGGTGTTCGAAGACACCCGCGGCATTCGCGTGGGCGACGCCGTGGACTTCAGCAAGGAGCTGTTGGCAGTGGAGCTCGGACCGGGTCTGCTCTCGATGGTCTACGACGGGCTGGGCAACCCGCTTCAGGAGCTCGCCGAGAAGACCGGCTTCTTCCTCCGCCGGGGCACGTACTTGGCGACGCTCCCCCGCGACCGAACGTGGGCGTGGACCCCCGTCACCCGAGAGGGCGCGACGGTGAGGGCCGGAAATTGCCTGGGCACGGTGCCCGAAGGCCAGTTCGTCCACCGCGTCATGGCGCCGTTCGGCCTCGTCGGGACGGCGCGCGTGCTCTGGGTCGCTCCGGCGGGGGACTATGGAGTCGACCACGTAGTCGCGAAGGTCGAGCTTCCCTCCGGACGACATCGCGACCTCACCATGGTTCAGCAGTGGCCCGTGAAGCGTCCGATCCACTGCTACGCCGAGCGCCTGCTTCCCCAAAGACCACTGACGACGCGCATCCGCATCGTAGACGCCTTCTTTCCGGTGGCAGAGGGCGGGACCGCGTGCGTGCCAGGTCCCTTCGGCGCCGGCAAGACCGTGTTTCAGCAGTCCGTTTCTCGCTACGGCGACGCAGACGTGGTGGTCGTGGCCGCCTGCGGAGAGCGTGCAGGCGAGGTCGTGGAGACGCTGCGAGAGTTCCCCGAGCTTGAAGATCCACGCACCGGTCGCTCGCTCATGGAGCGCACGTTGATCATCTGCAACACCTCCTCGATGCCCGTCGCTGCCCGCGAGGCCTCGGTCTACACCGCCATGACCTTCGCCGAGTACTACCGGCAGATGGGCCTCAAGGTGTTGATGCTCGCGGATTCGACCAGCCGCTGGGCACAGGCGCTGCGCGAAATGAGCGGTCGCCTCGAGGAGATTCCAGGCGAAGAGGCGTTCCCCGCATACCTCGGCTCTTTGATCGCCGCTTTTTACGAGCGCGCCGGCATGGTCAGGCTGGAGGACCCGGCGCTCGGCGAGAGCCAGGGCTCGGCGACGATCATCGGCACCGTCTCCCCCGCCGGTGGCAACTTCGAGGAGCCCGTCACCCAGTCCACCCTAGCCGTCGTCGGCTGCTTCCTCGGTCTGACGTACGCTCGGTCGTACGCCAAGCGCTTCCCGGCCATCGCCCCCTTGGACTCCTGGTCGAAGTACCTCGATTCGATGAGCGCCGAGCTCGACGCCTTGTACTACGACGGCTGGGTTGCCGACGTGAGGACGCTGCAGTCTCGCTACCGCGATGGACAGCGTGTCGGGGACCAAATGAAGGTGGTCGGGGAAGAAGATCTGAGCATCGACGAGTTCGTCAACTTCCTGAAATCCGAGCTCCTGGACTTCGTCTTTCTGCAGCAGAACGCCTTCAGCAACGTCGATGCCGGCCCCGACACGAAGCGCGTGGCGCGCCTCATGAAGCTGACCAAGCGAGTGCTCGATCACGATTTCGGCTTCTCGGCGAAAGACGAGGCGCGCACCGTCCTGACGCGAATTCAGCAGAAGCTTCGCGACTGGAACCTCACGCCCGAAAGCTCACCAGAATACGAAACCCTGCTGGCGGAAGTGGCAACCGAGCTCGGCTCCGCTGCTGCCACCGAAGCGGCTCAGTAGACACGGATCGAACGCCATGAAGAAGGTCTATCGTCACATCGATCAAATCGCCGGCCCGGTCGTCACGCTGAACGCCGAAGGAATCGCCTACGGGGAGCTGGCGCGCATCACGCTGAAGGACGGCAACAGCACGTACGCTCAGGTAATCAAGCTGCGGGGCGAGGAGGTCACTCTGCAGGTCTTCGCGGGCTCGAAGGGCGTGTCCACGGGTGACGAGGTCGAGTTTCTCGGGCAGCAGGTGAAGCTCCGGTTCTCTCCGGAGAACATCTTGGGCCGCATTTTCAACGGCGTAGGAGAGCCAATCGACGGCCGCGCCGCCTTGGAGGGCGCCGAAGAGGTCGAAATCGGCGGCCCATCCTTCAACCCGGCCAAGCGCATCATTCCCAAGAACATGATTTCGACGGGAATCCCGATGATCGACATGTTCAACACGCTCGTCGAGAGCCAGAAGTTGCCGATCTTCTCCGTGGCCGGTGAGCCTTACAACCAGCTGCTGGCGCGCATCGCGCTGCAGGCAGAGGCCGACGTCATCATCCTGGGCGGGATGGGCCTCAAGTACGACGATTACCTCTACTTCAAGGGCGAGCTCGCGCCCAACAAGCAGCGCACGATCATGTTCGTGCACACCGCGGCCGATCCCGTCGTGGAATGCATGATGGTGCCAGACATGGCGCTGGCCGCCGCCGAGCAATACGCAACTGCGGGTAAGCGGGTGCTCGTGCTGCTCACCGACATGACGGCGTTCGCAGACTCGATGAAGGAGGTTGCCGTGGCGATGGAGCAAATCCCGGCCAACCGCGGCTACCCCGGCGATCTCTACTCACAGCTCGCCTCTCGATACGAGAAGGCCGTCGACATCGAGGGCTCGGGCTCCATCACGCTGCTCGCGGTCACGACCATGCCAGGTGACGACGTGACGCACCCGGTGCCCGACAACACGGGGTACATCACGGAAGGCCAATTCTACCTCAAGGGGGGTGTGATCGACCCATTTGGCTCGCTTTCCCGACTCAAGCAGCAGGTCAACAAGAAGACCCGCGCGGATCACGCCGACCTGATGAACGCGATGATTCGCATCTACGACTCCGCACGCAAAGCGCGCCAGCAGGCGTCGATGGGGTTCACCTTGTCTGAGCTGGACCAAAAGGCCCTGGAGTACGGCGAGGAGTTCGAGCGGCGCATGATGGACTTGCAGGTAAACCTCCCGCTCGAAGAGCAGCTCGATCTCGGCTGGGAGATCCTCAAGAACCACTTCACCCGAGAGCAGACCGGCTTGCCCTCCAAGCTGACGGACCGCTACTGGGCTCGAGCGCGGGAACCTTCCAATGGCTAGCCGCAAGTTCGCGCTCAACAAAACGGAGCTCACACGCCTTCGCCGCGAGGAGAAGATGTATCAGCAGTTCCTGCCCGTGTTGCAGCTCAAGCAGGAGCAGCTCCAGACCGAGCAGCTGAAGCTGAAGCGCCTGTTGGGCGGCCGCGAGGTGGAGCTTGCCGAGCGCCGCCGCTCCGTGGAGCGCTACGCACCCTTGCTGGCCGAGCCCCTGCTCGTCCCGCTCGTCGACCTGGTCAAGGTGGACCGAATCCGCATGGGTGAACGCTCGATTGCGGGCGTGAAGGTTCCCGTCTTGGAGGAGGTCGTGTTCAGCGATCGGGACTATTCTCGCTTTGGGACCGCAATGTGGCTGAGCGGAGTGCTCGCCGACCTCAGAACGCTCGTTCGAGAGTCCACGGAGCTGCGCGTGCTCAGAAGGCAGGAGGAGCTGATCAGTCGCGAGCTCCGCAAGGCGACCCAGAAGGTGAACCTGTTCGAGAAGGTGCTCATTCCCGAGACGAAGGAGGGCATCAAGCGGATCAAGATCGCGCTCGGAGACGAGCAGGTGGCGGCGGTCGGTCGAGGCAAGCTCGCCAAAGGCAAGCAGCTTCGCGCCCAGTCGGCGCGTGCCGCCGAAGGAGGTGCGGCGTGAGCCAGGTCCCGATGGTGCAGTGCACGATCGTTGCGCGCCAACAGGACGCCGAGGCCCTGCTGGAAGCCCTGCAGGAAGCGGGCCTCGTACACGTGACACCGGTCGATCTGCCTGGAGATGCGCAGACGGATTTGCGCGCCGGGGCGGACGCGTCCCCCGGGGCCGCGGAGGTGCGCGCCGACCACGGTCACCTGCAGCGTCGTCTGGAGGCCCTTCAGAGCGTTTCTCCGGCGCCGGCTCGACTGCAGGTGCAGGACCTCACCTACCAACAGGTGGGCGCGCAGATCGACGAGCTGATCGAGCGGCGCGCCGCGTTGCTGCGTGAGGTGGAGCGCCTCGAGGCGCAACGGGATCAGCTCGCGCCCTGGGGCGACTTCGAGGTCGGAGACCTCCGTGCGCTGGAGGCTGCCGGCGTGGCCGTTCGTTTCGTCGAGATGAGCGAAGACGAGTGGCCTCGGCTCGACCGCAACCAAGCCTACGCGCTCGCCTCCGCCCGAGACGGTGTGCACCGCGTGCTGTCGTTCGACCCCCCGGAGAGCTTTCCCGGGACGGTGGTGTCGCTGCCTCGAATCTCGCTCGGCGAGGTCCGCAGTCGCCTCGAAGACGAGCAGCGGGCCGTGCGAGAGACCCAGCGCCAGCTGGGACGTTTTGCTCATTACGCGCCGCTGTTCGCCGAGCGGCTCCGGTCGCTGCAGGATCGAGTGGCCGTGCTCGATGCGCTGGAAGGCGCCGTCAGCGCGGGCCCCATCTTCGGGCTCGTCGGCTTTCTCCCTCGGAACCAAGTCGTCGACCTGCAGCAGGCGCTCTCTCCCTTCGAGTGCGCGCTTCGGATCAAAGACGGTGAGAAGTTCGACGAGCGGGTTCCCGTAAAGCTCGACAACCCGGCCTGGGTTTCTGGCTTCGAGACGATCGTCGAGACTTTCAGCGGGATGCGCTACGGCGAGAAAGACTTCACCTGGGCGGTGGGTTTGCTGTTCCTCGCGTTCGGCTCCCTGTGCCTGCTCGACGCGGGCTACGGCCTGATGCTCGCCGTCCTCGGCCTCGTGCTGCGAGCTCGCGGCAAGGGCCCCCTGGGCACGGTGTTCGCGTTGACCGGAGTCGCGTCCCTGGCCGTCGGTTGGATGAGCGGGCAGTTCTTCGGGCTCATCGTCGGCAAGACCGTGATGGTCGAGTCGCGGCCGCTGCTCACTCTTTCTTCGAACCCCTATCACGCCTTTCTGTTCTCGCTCTTCGTTGGCGTCATCGCGATGCTGTTCAGCTATTCGATGGCGCTGTGGCAGCGCGGCGTGAAGACGGATGCCACGGGCGCTTTGGTCCTCGTGATCGCAGCTCTCGCGGCGATTTACGCGAACATGGCCGTGGAGTTCACGCACCAGCTGCTGTTTGGCCACCCTCCAACTGCCGAAGTGGCCGCGGCAGCGAAGCTGTGGGCCAATCGTTTTGCATGGCTCTGTGGAGCGGCCGCGCTGGCCGCATGGATGGCGTTTCCTGGCCCCGTTTTCGGGGAAAAGGCGCGGGTCGGCAACATTCTTTGGACCGTCTACTCGGGCACGACGGGCTTCGTTCAAGACGTGTTGAGCCACATGCGGCTGTTCGGCATCGCCCTGTCGGGCGGCATCATGGCCTTGGTCGTCAACGAGATGGCCGCCCGCTTTCCCCTGCCCGTCACTGCCCTCTTCGCGGTGGCAGGGCACTTCTTCGTGTTTCTGCTTTCCCTCCTCTCTCTCTACATTCACACCAACCGCTTGATCTTCCTCGAATGGGGCAGCAAGTGCATCGACGGCGGGACCAACTTCTACAGTCCCCTGCGACGGAACTCGGTATGACTCGTATTCTCGTTCTTCTCCTCCTCGTTCTCGCTCCGTCCACGGCCTACGCACAAAACGCGACCGCTCTGGCGGAGCTGGCGGCCACCCTTCAGGTGATGCTGTTCCTCGCGTTCATCATCATCGCGACCGGGATTCTCTCGTCTGGCTACGCCCTGTCCATTTCCCTCTCTGCCTACGCGGCAACGGAGCCCAGCGTTCGCCAGGCAGCCTTCATTCCCGCCGTGATGCCCGGCTCGCAGGGCCTGTACTCGTTTGCCATCAGCTTCCTGATGATCGGCGCCCTGGGCACCGGCACGGACCCGGTGAAGATCGCCCTGGCGGGGGTCATCTGCGGGCTCCCTTGCCTATTTTCCGCGATCGGGCAGGCCCGCACCGCAGCAGCCTGCATCAAGTCGATCAACAACGGGCAGATGACTCAGGGGCAGGCGCTGTTGGCGACGGGAATCCCCGAGCTGTACGCCCTCACCGGCCTGGCTGGGGCGTTTCTCGTGATGAACTGAAAGGGCCACCCGGCCGCGCAGGCTCGGCGCAGCGCCGCGGCCGCGATTCGCCCGTGCACCGCGACGTGCTCCCGCCCGACGGAGCCCAGCTCCGACGCGTGCGGCAAGCCGTCCTGGAACCGACCTGCAAGCTCCATGTCGAGCTCCCGGACGAAGCCCGCGATCGTCGCGAAGTGCGGCCCTGTGGCAGCTGAAAGCGCCATGAAGGAGACGCTGCGGTGGCAAGCCTCCACCAGCGTTCGGCTCGAGATGATGCCCTCGTAGTGTCCGCAGGGCGCCACCTGCAGTAGCACCCCGGGGGTCGCCGGCCGCCCGATCCCCTCGTCGACGTGCTTCGCGCGCTGGTGCGGTCGGAACCCATGCTGATCCCGACTGCCCCCTCATTTCCAAGAAAGACCATGTCGCGCGTCAAACGGCACGGAGCCCTCCGCCGCGTTGAGCCCCTGAGCCTGGCCGCGTAAGACCATCAGAGTGAGACGTGCACCCGTACCCGTTTTGGCGCCGAGCCCCACGGGGAGCTCGGCGCCGAGGCTCTGGGTCGTGAAAAGGTCCCTCAGAGGAAACGGTGCACGATGGGACAGTTCACGATGACCCCGCTCGAGCCAAAGACGGTCCCTCCAGGACCCGTCATGTGACCTCGTTCCACGAGCCCGAGGATCTGAAATTCCTCGGTGACCCGAGAGGCGTAGCCGCGATCCATCGCGTCAGAGGTCCACTCGGCGAAGTTCACGTCCCACAGCGGGCTGTAGTCCGTGGCGACGGTGGGGATGCCCCCGAGCACGTTCAGCGGGCCGCCTTGCCCGCGCAAGGCGCTGAGCAGTCCCTGGCGCTGAGGGTTGACGTCACCGGCGGGGTTGTTGGTCGGTCCGTTGACCGTCACGAAGATCCTCTCGATGGCGCTGAATGCGCTGTCATCCGCTCCGACCCGGACGCCGTCGAGCGCCGGCGTCCAGGTCGCACGCTCGAGGGCAGCGGGGACCTCTTTGTTCGCCTCGGTGCTGAGGTAGAGAACCGGACGACCGAAGCTGAACCCGGCCGTGAGTTGGAGGTTGACCGTGCCCGCCGTCGAATCGGGCGCACCTTCGGGGCAGATGTCGACGACCTTGTCGTGCAGGATCGAGTGGCCTCCGGAGGCGACTCCGCCGCAATGCGGAGCCAGCTCGGACGCCGTCACGTCGTAGGCTATCATCGGCGCGTTGTAGACGTGGCCTCCGGCATTCGTGATGCGTACGAGGGGTGAATAATCGGCGTCCCCCACCGAACCGGGCGTGACGGCCTGGGGTGGAAACTCGTCCGGGGCGGCACCCGGTGTCACCGAGTGGGTCGGCGAGAAGTCCACCGTTCCCGCGTCAAAGACGAGGTATAGCTCGCCGTCAGGATGTCGCTCGTATCGTCCTTCTCGAACTGCATTGTCCGTATCCGCGTACGCGAGCTTCGGGGCGTGATTCAGGCCGAGGGCTTCGGCGTTGGCGGCGTCGGTCGTGTCGGTGAGGACGTACCAGACGCTGGGACCGTCTACCGTTCCCAGTCGCCCTTCGTACAGGGGCAGCCGCAGGGTGCCTGCGTCTTCGTCGAGCTGTCCTGCCGTGAGCAGCTGCACGGGACCGATGAGGCGCGGGTTGGAGTCGCTCGGTGCGGGGCCGAAGTACGTGAGGGGAACGTCCGCCCCGATCGAAGGCGGGGCCGGGCGCACGTCATCGTCATCGGCGGTGCCCGGATCGATTGGATCGGGCATCGCCTCGGAGCACACCATCAGATCCACCAGGTCCGGCGGAACCATGGCGGCTGGGCCCTCGGGCCCTTCAGGGCCGGCAGGTCCCTGCGGTCCAGTGTCCCCCGTCGATCCGGCAGGTCCTTCCGAGCCGGCAGGTCCTTCCGAACCGGCAGGTCCTGCCGAACCGGCAGGTCCCTCCGAACCGGCAGGTCCTGCCGAACCGGCAGGTCCCTCCGAACCGGCAGGTCCTGCCGAACCGGCAGGTCCCTCCGAACCGACCGGTCCCTGCGGTCCGGAGTCCCCCTGCGGCCCAGCAGGCCCTATCGGGCCGGTATCACCGCAACCCGTTGCCGCGGTTGCGACGACAGTTGCAAAAAGAAAGCACACGGTCTTGTTCATGATGTCCATTGGATGCTCCACTCCGCTCTCAAAGAAATCTGTGCACAATCGGGCAATTGACAACAATGCCGGTTGAGCCGAAGGCGCTGCCGCCCGGGCCGGTCATATGACCCGACTGGACCAAACCGAGAATCTGGAATTCCTCAGTGACTCTGGCACGGTAGCCCTCGGCGATCGCCTCGTCGGTCCACTCTGCCGCGTTGACGTCCCACAGCGGGCTGTAGTCGGTGGCGACGGTGGGGATGCCACCCAGCACGTTGAGGGGGCCGCCTTCACCGAGGATCGCGCTGTTGAAACCCTGACGTTGAGGGTGCACCTCATCGACTCCGCCTGTTTCCGAGACGGGCAGGTTCGTTGGACCGTTGGTCACGGCAAACAGGCGCTCGACGGCGCTAAACGCGCTGTCGTCCCGCCCGACGGCGATGTCGGACATGGCCGGGGCATATGTAGCGCCTTCCATCGTCGCGGCCATCTCGTTGTTGGAGTCGGTGCTGATGTAGAGTACCGGCTTGGCGAAGCTGAAGCCGGGAGTGAGCCTGAGAGTGACGGTGGCGTCCCGTGGACAGATGCTCACGACCTTGTCGTGGACGAGCGAGTAGTCGGGATCGCCGTCGCAGAACGCATTCAGATCCTCGTCGCTGCCGGAGGCGACGACGGGTGCGTTGTACACATGATCGCCCGCGTTCAGGATCCGCACGAGCGGCGTGTAGAATTCGTCGCCGATGGAGCCGGGGGTGAAACCATCCGGAGGGAATGGAGAATCGGTTCCCGGCGTCAGGCTCCGTTCGGGCGCGAAATCGACCGTGCCGCGATCGAAGGTCAGCGTCGCGTCCTGCTCTTGGACGGCGCGGCGCACGCCCCGACAGGTGTCGGCATACGCGAGCTTCGGGGAATGATTGAGTCCGAGCGCGACCGCGTTGTCGGCATCCGTCGTGTCGGTCAGTACGAACCAGACATCGGACTCGACGCTCGTTTCGGCGTCGCCGTCTCCGCCCTGGACTCGGCCGCGGTAGAGCGGCAGCGTGATCGTCCCCGCGTCGAGGTCGAGCTCTCCGGAGCGGAGAAGCTGGAGCGGTCCGATTAGTTCTGGCTTGGCCGTCGAGGGCGGCGGCCCGAAGTAGGTAACCGGAACGTCCGCGCCGATCGAGGGAGGTGATGGGCGAACCTCGTCAACCCCCGCCGACTGCGCAACCGCAGCGGATATGGTGAGCGTCGCCAGCCCTCCCGCGATCAAGACAAATTTGCCACGTCTCCGCATGCCTTGCGGCAAGCCGATGTTTCTGTCCATGCTTTCTCCTTTTGTGTGAAGTCCCACCTGCCATATGCGGGCAGGACCTCGTGTCGAAGGGTCTACGCCGACCGAGCACTCCGGGTTACGATGCAAGTCCGACTTTCGACGCACGGGCTCGACGGTCGAAGCCCATCGGGAGTCTTCGATCTGAATTCACAAATTGAAACACTCGGTGTTGCCCCACAGAAACACCGAGCACCGCCGAAGAGACCTGGATTTGTCGCGAGCGCTAATACGCCTGGAGTTCGACCATGGACTCGGACACCTGTCCCTCATGGCGCCCGTTGCGGACGCCCTCGTAGCCCGCGGGCTTCGGATCACTCTGGCTGTCCCCGCGGAGCAGCCCGTCCCTCAGCCCTTTCTTCCGCGCCCCGAACACAGGCTGTCCTCTCGGGACGGGCGCCTGATCATTGGGCCACAACCTTCGCCAGCGTTTCCTTTCATCGGGCAACTCGTTCCTTCAGCAGCCTCCTCACCAGCGCAGCGCCAGTCGTTCACCACTGCGGCTGATCAACCTGTCAGGAAGCGCTCGCTCGCGTTTCATCGTCACCGACGAGCGCCGAGTCTCCCACGACCACGTCATCCGATACCGCGGCGCCCTGCAGAAGGCACCGACCGGCCTCGGGGAACTGGGAGTGCTCGTTCATCGGCAGGTGCTCAGCGGCGAGCGGAGCGTGCGCCTCGGCGAGCGCCTCGTTCGCGTGCACCCCGTCGACCTCGCTGCGAACGCCCGCGACCGACGAGGTCAACGCCCCCCGGCGCACCGGATGCCGCCGCCCGCGTCGCGCCCGTCAAGAGGGAGACGGATTCGCGGAGCGCCGACCTGCGAGAGGCCGACTTGCAGCCGCCTGGCAGCGGAGCCGTGGGCGCCCGACACCGGCCCGCGCACCCACGACGCCCCGACAAGTCAGATAGTCAAATATAGATCGGTTTAAGACCCTATATGATCACTTTTATTTTACCTTCGAGCGGGCGTACGCGTCACGTGGCTCGCGCAGGAAAGGCCGGTCGATGTACTCGGCGAGTAGCTCGAGGTCGCCCTCACTGACCCCGACATCGCGGAAGTGCTGGCGCCAGCCACCGACGACGCGGGCAACGGCGGCGACCTCGTGCTGGGCCTCGGGGCGGCTCAGCCCGAACTGGCGGCACATGGACAGGGCGTTGTCGAGCGTGGCATCTGCCTCGTCCTCGCCCACGCGCAGCTGCTGGAAGCCGAGCCCCTGCCCCGAGGGCAACACGTCGTAGGCGGGCGACAGCAAGTACTCGGCCGCATCGGTGACGAGCAGGGCGTGGTTCTTCTCGTGGTCGTCGGTGTTGTCGATCAGGATGTTGAACACCATGCGCCGAAAGAGCTCCCGCATCTGCGCCTGCGCGCGGTCGCCCTCCAGCACGCCCCGCCGCCGCAGCAGCTGGGCCAGCTCGGGGTAGCCGAGCCCTTCGCCTGCGGCCCTCAGCGCTACGTTGGCCGACAGGGCATGCAGCCGCTCGGACCCGCGGCGATCGAATCGGCGAACCGCCACGGCGTGCCCCACCGTGAGCCGGATGGGGCGAGTGGCGGACACCTCGATCCCCGCCTTGGCAGCCAGGGTCATGCTGGCGTGTTCCACGAGCGGCGCGTCCGTCGGCTCCCCGTCCGCGAACTTGACGACCCAGGGCTTGCCGTCGATCTCCACCAGCGCCTTGGGCTTGGCCCCACCCAGCGTGCCGCCGGGCGCGATCAGGCGCTGCAGGGCGGGGGCCACCGGCTCGTTGTCGAGCACTTGGCGCACCAACTCGAAGATCGCTTCCGTGTCGGCGAGCTCCGGCAGCGGGCCGTGCCGGCGCGGCAGGTAGGACTCGATGCTGGTGGACACCCCGAGCGCCCCGAAGCGCTCGTCTCCAGCGTAGTACAGGTACTCGAGCAGCGACAGCCGGAGTGGCTTGTCGATGAAGCGGATGACGCGCTCGCCCCAGCGATCGGGGCGCGCGTCGTCCACCGCGCCCGCTGCCGTTTCCCGCCGCTCGGGCAAGAGCTCCTGTCCGGCCAGCAACGGCAAATCTTCACTCAGCGGGAAGCCGCGCTCGAGCCAGGAGTCGGCGTAGCAGAGTGAGACCCCGCGCAGGCTCCGGACCAGCTGCAGCGTCCCGATCAAAGCCGGCGAACCGGGATCCGCCAGCCACCACAGGTACAACTCATCCTGCGGCGTGAAGCGCGCTGCCGGCTGGCGCTTCGCCATCAGTCTTTGCTCCCCCGCGCCAGACGCGCGCGCAGCGACGCCTGCGAGCGCACTGCACGCCGTTTCGCCGCGCGGCGTACGTCCAGCTCGAGGGCGCCTTGGTCGTGCTTCGGATCGGCGAGCTCGCCCAGCGCTTGCACGCGACCGACGAGCCAGAGCGCGGTCGCGTAGATACCGATGCCGACGCTCGGCTCCCCCTGCTCCATGCGGATCAGCGTGGGAATGGAGACGCCGAGCCGCTTGGCCCAGGCGCGCTGGGATTGCTTGCGGCGCACTCGCGCGATGGCCAGGTGCTCCCCGAGAGCCTTCAGGGCGCTGGTTGCCACCGGAGGCAAAGAGACATGAGCCGGAGACGCTTTCGCCATCTCAATTAAACCTAGTCTCAAACGACCCATTGATCAACTATATTTTACTTTAAAGTTTCGAGTCACGAACGGGCCCCGAGAAGGCCGACTCCGGAATCGGCAAACGAGGTGCTGGGCAACCTACTCGGACTGCGCCCTCCTGGGGCATTGTCGCCTCACTCTCATACGGATTGGGTCCACCGCCTCGACGCGCCAAAACCAGACACAGACACCGTTTTCCTGGCCGACGTGGCCAAGCGGGAGGCTTCGACTGGTGCAGAGACACGCTAGCCCGGGCGTCGCCTCGATGGGCTCGAAGGCTTCCTTCAATTCTTCGCGCAAGCCCAGCGGGTTCTCGGCACACTACGCGTCGATGCGTTGCGTTCGATGTCCTCTCGACAACTGGGCTCACCGCCTCGTCCCTCGCGGCAGCGAGTCGCACCGCCTCGGCAAGGTTGTCGACGCGGCACGTGGACATCGGCTGTGTTCCGCCGCCCCCCCACGGCCATCGACCCTTCTTCGCGAACACCGGTGAACCGCTCGCCGGGGCGTCGGGAGCCAGGTGGGCCCGGCATGCCGGTCGCGCGCGCGGCCCTTCGCTCCGACGAGGACGGGGTTTCCTTGGGGGGGACGCCGAGACGGCTGGTTTGCGACCGTGCTGCTCCCGCTGTTGGTCCAGCGCCAGCCCAGTCCGTCGCGAGGACCAGAGGGACCCCTCGGCGCGAGATTCGAACGCCACCGTCCGATGATGCCTGGTTGCCGACCTCGGTCGTCGATCTCTCGGCAGGCTCCGCGGGCGCGGGGCCACGGGACTCGACGAGCCCATTTTCGGTTCCAGTGGCAAGTTCGCCCCTCACGCGCGCTCCGGGGTGCTTGCGGCGCAAGGCTGTCGTAAACAGGAATTGCGAAACATTCGCGGCTCGGAGTCCCCCCCGAGGGTAGGCGGGATCAAGGGGCCCGTGTACAATGCCTCGCCCGCGCCGGGCACACCTCGCCCATGGAATGCGCCCCGCCCTACTGCGTACCCAGCGCCCAGCCGCGCGCCGATGCCGCGCAGCCCGGGAGCACGCCGCGTCGTCCGGGCGCCGCGCAATCGGCGGGTGCGAACGCGGGGGCCACGCGACCGGCGGGTCCGACCCCAGCCCCCGTGCGAGCGTTGCGCACGAAAGCGGCGCCGATCGCGCTGCTGACCTTCGTAGCGGCCATGAGCTTCGGCCGGCCTTCGCTCGCGCGCCTCGGCGGAATCGCCGCCGAAGGCTGCGATGGGTGCCACCGGGGCGGCGAGGTCACGACCGTGTCCCTGGAATCGAACGTCGATCGCATCGATCCAAGCCAAGCCGTCACGCTGACCATCTCCGTCGCCGCGACGAACGGACCCGCCGCCGGCTTTTTTCTCTCCTGTAGCGACGGCACGTTTCAGATCGTCGACTCGGGGACCCGGGCTCTTTCCCCTGACGGTGTCACCCACGTTGCGCCGCGCGAGGGAACGGGCAGCGAGATCACGTTCGCCGTGGGGTGGACCGCTCCTGCCCAGGTGGGCGGCGTCGATTTCCTCCTCTACGGCGTTTCCGCGAGCAACGACGGGACGAACTCGGGTGACGCGACGGGCGCCACCGTCGTCAGCTACGCCGTCGGATGCGAAGAGGGCATCACCTACTATCGCGACTTCGATGGCGATGGCTACGGCGGCGTCAACGCCGATGTCACCGTGAGCTGCGTGCCTCCTCCGCTCTACGCCCCGTTCGATGGGGACTGCGACGACAACACGGCGGCGGTCTACCCGGGCGCGCCCGAGCTCTGTGACGGTAGGGACAACGACTGCGACGGCCAGATCGACGAGAACCTGCCGATCGACACGTATTGCCAGGACGACGACGGCGACGGCCACGGCGTCCGGGGCCTTTCGACCGTCCAGGATTGCGGCCCGACGCGCGGATTCGGGCTCTGCGACGACGACTGCAGCGACGGCGACGAGGCCATCTATCCGGGTGCACCGGAGCTGTGCAACGGCATCGACGACAACTGCGACGGTCGCATCGACGAGGGGGTACTCCCGACCTGCGGCATCGGATGGTGTCGAAGCTACGCGACCGGCTGCAGCAGTACGAGCGCCTGCTTCCCCGGAGCTCCTCGCGAGGAAGAGTGCAACCTCTTCGACGACGACTGCGACGGCGTCGACGACAACGGCACCGATCTCGAGCTGTGTGGCAGCCCGGGCCTCACCTGTCGGCTCGGGGAGTGCGTGGCGGTTGGCAGTGGCAGCATGGACGCCGGAGGCGCGAGCGCGGACGCCGGACGCGCGAGCGCGGACAGCGAAAACCGCGAGGGCGCGGACCCCATCGACGCCGTGGGCGGGCCCAGCGGGCCGGATGCCGACCCGTCGCCGCCCCCTGGGCGTGACGCGCCCGGTTGTGCGGTCTCGCCCACCACGCGCTCCCGGACCGGGCCGTGGTGGGCCGCGGCGGGAAGCTGGTTCGCGGCAAGCTGGCTCGCGGCGGTGGCAGGCTTGCGGCGAAGGTCGCGGAGGCGAGCCCGATCGCACAGGCGAGCCGGGCTGCGCTCACGCGTTGCACAAAGGCCCCAGCGCACCGAACGGGCCAGCTGAGGTCCCGGCTCGGGAATGCTGCGGCGAACGCGTTCGCCCACCGATCCGACGACGGACGAATCCTCGAGCGCTCAAAACTCCTCGAGCAGGACCAGCACTTCCGCCGGCCCCACGTCGCGAAGCGGAAGAAAGAGACGACTATCGTTCGGGCTGGCCTCCACGCGGACTTTGGTCCCGACGCCGTTGGCCGTCGTCAGGCCCGCCGCCTGCGCGGTGTCGGCGATGACGGTGAACACCGTGCCCCGATGGGAGCATCGAGCCCGGCGGCTCGCTTTCAGCCGAGCGGATCGCCCATGCGCCGTTGGTCGACACCGGCACGTCGACGACCCGCGACGGCGATGACGTCGAGCAACCGGAGTACGGCAGCCTGAGCCAAGCTCTGACGTTCACGGGCAATCGCGTTTGACGGCAACGCCTTCGACCGCCATGAGATGATTCAGCGAGGACCGGCGACAGCCCGAACGGCGCATCGCGCACACTCGCGACGGTTGCCGGTAGAAGGAAGGCAAGGCGCTTCGACTTCTTGGGTTGGGTGAGCCTTTCGCCGACGGACTGCCAATTCGACATCGAGGTCGATATCGGCATTTTCACCAGCGAAGATTGCGAGTGGGAGGTGATGAGCAACCAGCGAGGACTTCTCGCGATTGCAGGACCGAGGGGGCACTCTCATCGCGCTCGGTCCGAGGCTAGTAGAGCTTCGTCGCGCACCCGAACTGGAGAGATATCTGCCCACTCGACGCACGCACGCGCTCGCAGGTCTCGGTGCACAACTGGATTTGCGAACCGTCCTCGGAGTAGCGCCATCCATTGGTGCACGAGTCCGCCGCTTCGCTGCGCCCGATGGTCTCCTGATCCCCGCCCTCGGGCGTGAACAGCACGTTCACGGCACCTGGCTCGAGCTGTTGCCCCCCCGGAGGTGGGGGAACTTCGTAGCTGCAGGAAAGGGCGAGGCCTGCGATCACCTCGAACGCTTCGCGCAGCGCCGCAGCGAAATCTTCCTCTTGCGTCATGTCGAAGTGGCAGAACGACGGCCCTTCGTTGTCACACTCGCTGGACCCCGTCCCGCCGGCCTCTGCCATTCGCGAAAGGCCCTCGCGAGCGTCCTCGCTGCCGGGCGAGCCGACCACGAAGGTCTGAACGCCCCGAAGCAAGGCCGCCTGCGCTTCGGGGACCAAGGGTTGGGGATCCACTGGATCCGAGAGCAGCCCCGTGCCGATACAGTTTTGGGAGAAGGTCGGCGTGCCGTCCGTGATGACCACGGCGAAGTGCTGCCCCATGACGCTCGTGGCTTCGAGCTGCTGCAGACCGTACACGAACGCGTCGTGCGTGGGAGTGCCCCCCTCAGGCTCCTGCTCACGAAATGCCTCCTGGATGCGGCGGCGTTGCGACGACTGACCATCCCCCAGGACTTCGATCGGCACGTCGGCCTCGGCATCGAAACAGGCGCCGCCCGCGGTTGCCTGATCGGGGTAGAAGACGACCCCCACGGAAGTGGACTCGGGCAATCCGTCCACCGCCTCCAGGGCAACATCGCGGGTGATCTCCCACTTCGACCGGGCGGAGCCGGGAGCCCTCTGTCCCATCGAGCCACTGGTGTCGACGATGAACTCGAGGATCGCCGGGCTCAGTTGCGCAACTGCCTCGCTCCCGACGCAGCTGCGCACCGGCGCGTCTTCGGCGGGGGCCGAATCGAACTGGCTACCGAACAACAATCCTCCCGCACGTGTTTCTTCCGGTGGCACGGAGGGCGTGTCGCCCCGGGTCGGCTCTCGCTCTGCTTCAGGTCTTTCCGTGTCGGTGCGGCCGGGCTCCGACGAGGGACACGTGATGAGGCTTTCCCCGGAGGAAGAACAAGCGTCTGTCATGGGCGCCGAGGACGAGCACCCGGCGACTAGCCATGCCGAGGCGGCAAACGCGCTGAGTCGCCGGGCGGTCGAACGGCAACGAGGGGAAGGGTGAGGAGCCAGCTGAGCCAACATTGCATTCGGGACTCTGTCACACCTTCTCTTCCAAAGCCCGTGTCGACGCTTCAGGCCGGCGGCGCCGCCACCTCTTTGATTGTGGCGATGCAACGGCGAAGCCCCGCGACGCAAACCGGAAGGACCGCGGTCAGCGCCCGAGGGCTAGTCGGCCCGGGGTGGGGGGCGTCGAACGGAATTTCGCGGGGCACTTCGCATGGATACCCTCGCGGGGCGGGCCGTGCGGGAAAACGCCACGACGCGTCAAACGAGGCCCCGCCGGGTGGAGGGCCCTGCTCGGCGACCGGCTGCAGCGCTTTTCCCAGGACGAGCGGCGTGGCGTGTACACCCGGAACGGAAGCAGGGGCTCGCTCCGCGGCTCGAACCTCGAAGGCGGCCCCGGATTCGAGACAGTCGAGGTTGCCGTGCGACGTGAGACCCGGCTCGCGGTTTGCCCTCCGGGACCACGACGGAGCCTCGCTCTCCCGAGCGGGTCTCGGGGGGAGGCTCGTCATCGGGGGGTGTCTTCAGGGGCCCGGCAGCCAGGCCGTAGCCTTGGTTGGGGGGGAGACGGACGAGCGAGCTGCGCGAAACGTTCCGTCGCGCCGATTTGAGTCGGCGGCCTCGCGGCGCTTCGCCCGGCCCGCGCGGCGCTTTGCACGAAGATGATCCCGGCACGAATTTCAATGCCCGCTCGCCAACTTCTCTGCAAGGGAACGCACGCGATGCAGATTCGCAGCTGGGTGCAGGCTCGACGGGGAACGCAGGCGTTCTCGGAACTGTCCGAGAAACACGGCTCGCTACCGCCGCTCGTCGCCGGGGGTTGGTACGATGCAGAAGCGCTTTTGTCGATCATCGAAGACGCCGCCTCGATGGAAAAGATCAGTGTCGATCAGGCCGTCAGCGAGATCGCCCGCGCCAACGCCCGGCAGGACTTGAAGACGGTATACCGCCCCTTCTTGCGAGTGCTGTCGCCCCGCCACGTGCTGAAGTTTCTCCCACGATTGTGGCGTCAGTACTTCCAGTTCGGCTCGGTAGTGGTTCTCGAAAACGAGCTGGGTTCGGTGGAGCTGCTCACCTGTGACGTGCCCGGCCGCTTCGTTCCCTGGGTTCGCGGAGGATGGCGGGGCTTCTTGCCGGAAACGATCTTGGCGAGCGGCGGCAAAGCCCCGCGCATCGGCAGCCTCGAGGTACGCTCGGCAGGCAGTGACTCGTGGGAGGTGCGGGTGCGAGCCAGCTACGAGGGTTCTCGGTAGGCTCGCAGGGGGCAGCTCCGGCCGCGGCAGAACGCCGACATGCGCACCAATTCCAGGGGCCCACCCCCCCCGACGCAGTTCGTGCGACGAGGGAATGCGGGGCATCGCCGGAACGGCGAAAGAAAACGGCAATGCACGACGCGCGGCCCCCTTGGCACGCATCTTGGAAGCGACCTGTTGCGGATCTTCGAGCACGTAGCCATGAGCCGCAGAAAGGACCCCGATGGACAACGAGCTTTCAGAGCTCTTGGCAGTCAGTGCCAAGGAGCTGGAGCAAGTTTTGAGTACCAAGACCGTGGTCGGCGCTCCGCTGCAGGTCGGAGAAAGCACGGTGATTCCTTTGCTGAGCGTGGGCTTCGGGATCGGTGTCGCAGGGGGCGCGGGCAACAACCAGAAACAGGGAGATGGCAAGGGAATGGCGATGGGCTGCGGCGGTGGCGTAAAACCGATCGCCGTCGTCATCTCCGATTCGCAGGGGGTTCGGGTGGAGAGCCTGCATGGGCCAGCCGCGTCGATCCTGGAGAAGGTGGTCGACACGGTCGGCAAGAGCATTGACAAGCGCAAGCTGAGCGATCCGGCGGAGCCGTGAAGTGGCCGTCTGGTGTTGGGCTGCGGCCCTCGGCCTGGCTATCGTGCTGCTGACCTGCGTTCCCGTGCGCCTGCGTTTCCGTTTCGCCTCGGAGCCAAGCTGGCGATGGCAGTTCGCATTGCACTGGGGCTGGGGGGCGGGGTTGGGCTTGACCCGTGAGTTTCCGACGGTCCGGAGCACGAACTCGAAGCGCTCCTTCCGGCGACCCACGGCACGGGCGCGCCCCCGGGTCCTCGACCCGGATCGAACCCGACCCGAGCTTCGAGACATCGCAGCGGCGGTGCGCCACGTTGGCCGTTTCGCGGCGCGGCTGCTCCGCCGAACCCGGTTCGGACCTCTCGCGATCGATTGCCGACTGGGGTTGGCCGACCCCGCCGACACGGGCTTGCTCTGCGGACTGGTCGCGCCCTGGCTCGCCGCTCTCGCGGCGTCCGGCCGCGACCAAGTGCGTTTTCATCCCGAGTTCACTCGGGAGTGCTTCACGTTGCAGGGAGCGGGCGCGGCCACCGCCGTGCCTGCGCTCTACCTCCTTGCCGCAATGCGACTGGCCCTCTCCCCGACCACCTGGCTCCTAGCGCTCCGGCTCGCGCGACCTCGTTCTCGGACCCCGGCAAGCTCGCGTGGGTAGTCCGCCGCCGAGTGGATCGAGTGCGATCCCGGGCCGCTGCCCGCGCGCCGCATTCTCCGCACTCACGATTGGCAACGATCGACTTGTATGAGCTCACGGCCTGCGCAATCGCGGGAGCATGGAGCGGCTGGGGCTCGAGCCGGCCAACACATGCTCGAGACCGGTCGCGGGCCGGGGCTCGCCCGGAACTCGCCTCGGCCACCACGGGTATTGCCTCCCGTCAGCGCATCGCCGGTGGGGAGCCCCCGGGACGCCAGGCGGCGGCCGACAGGCGTTGTCGCCGGGAGGGAGAGCGGTGCGCGTGGGGGTTCCAAGGGCGGCGTTTCGGGACTCGGCCGTGACGGGGTGCGACCCCCCGTGCGTTCGGCGCGGAGCTGCGCTGGCTAGAGCACGGTGCAGGGCTCTGCCCCTTCGTGGGGCTCGGCGCCCCGCAGGGGGGTGGCTCGTCCCGACCGAGAAGTCGCTCGGCGGGGGGTACGCGTCGACTGGATGATTCGGCCGCGCGTACAGCGCGGGCGCGCGAACGGCTCCGGCGTCGAGTGGCGCGTGCTCGGAGAGCCTCCGGCACACGTCTCGCGATCGAGCACACCTCTCCTCCGGTGCGCTTTCAATTCGAGACCGAGTGCCTACGAAGGTGATGAACCGATGCAGACCGCGGAGCTTTCCAGAGCTCTCGCCCCTTCGCCCTCCGTCGTCGAGTCCCCACGCGCGTAGCGCGCGCTCGGGAAAGGTCGCTTGTCATCGACGAGCGTACGGGCATGATCCACGCTGTATCTTTCCCCAGACCAGGTCGCCAGCGAGACCGGGGTGCGGATGGGTGCGAATGCTGACCATCTTTCGCGGCGAGCACTTCTCAATTCAACACTTCCGTGCGTCCGGCTATGTTCGCGTAAGGCGGTCGGACGTCGCTCTGGCGAAGATCGGGGAAGCAGTCCATGCGCTCGGCGAGTGCAGTGCTGCTCTAGGCTCCATCGAGGCGCCTCGCTACGGAATCCTCTTCGACTGGCGGCGCAGCCCTCTCTCCACGGACCCGAGCCTTCACAGGGTGTTGGCGAACCAGATCGACTCGCTCGCCGCGCCGTTCGCGCGGCGAGCACTGCTGGTGGGCTCCACGGTGGGCTTGATGCAGGCGTCTCGAGTCGGGCGCAACCACGGCGATCAGAAGATGTCCGTCTTCGACGACGAACGGGCAGCGATAGCTTACGTCACGACCCGATGACCGAGCCCGCTCGTCACGCCGCCATGCTGTCGGGTCGAGTGGTTCTCGTAGACCACGTTGCGTACGACCTGGTCGGTAAGAGCATCGTGGTCACCCTCCGGGTCCACAAATCCAACCAATCCCTGGTGACCGCGCCTCGGCAAGCAGGTCGGTCCACCACGGGCTCTCGTCCCGTCGAGGATTGCCCGTTGGTCACACGGGCGCCGATCGACCGCTGCCGCGTCCCCCTCCCGGGCCACCACGAAGCGCGCGCGACGCCACCCCCGCGCGGCGAACGCGCGAGCGCCATCCTCAGCGGCCGCTCGCTTTGCCGACCAGCGCTCCCGGGCCTCAGAACGTCAGCGTCGCGGTGCCGCCGGCGGCCAGGCTCGCCTGCTGTTCGCCCACCTGCGCGTCGGCGCTCCAAACGACGAACTGGTAGTCCCCGGGCGGCAGCACCAGCTGGCAAGCCGCGCCCGGATTGCAGAGCGCTTGGTCCGCGGGGACCCGATTGGTCGTTTCTTCCCCCGCGGGGAACGCCCGCACCAGCAGCTGCCCAGAGCAGCCGGCGCACTCCGTCCTGACCGTCATGCGCTCCTCCTCGGTCGCGTGCAGCCACTGCCACCGGGCCGCATCGCCTTCTGCGGGCGTCTGAAATACGATCCCGTCGAGCGCGCCGAAATCCTGAATCACGCTCTGCGGGTAGAAGGCGCCCGCGCAGTCGCCCTCCACCGGGCCCCCCGCCAGGTACAGGCCCGAAGGCGTCTCCGGCCCGAGGCTCTCCCCCGGATCCATCACGACGTGCTCGAGGCTGTAGGGCTCGACGCCCGTCTCTTCGAATACGTGCCACGCAACGGACTCGTACGAGGTGGCGCCGTTGGCGACCCAGGGGCGCTTGCGCGCCTGCAGCGGCGCCGTCCAGACGAGGACCTTCGCGTCGGGATCGAGGGCATAGGTCTTCGCGAGCAGGTTGGCGGCCAGCGGCTCGGCATACGAGCTCACGTCTTGGGCGAAGGAAACGCCCGGGGTGCGGTCGCTCACGTCGTAGCTGACCAGCTCGTAGCCGAGATCGAGGGCCTGCCGGATCATCCGAGCGAACTGCGGCTCGCGCGTGAGGACGCCGCTGTCTGGAGCGACGTCGCCGCGGCTGGCTACGGCCGCAGCGTCTTCCCGCAGGGCCTCGACCGCGAAATAGCGGAAGCCGAGGTCCCGAGCGCACTGCAACATGCGCTGGCCGAACACCCGGGCGCTGGGAAAATTGGGAAGGTCCCCGATGAACACGAAGTTCGGTGCCCGAGCCTCGGGATCGAACTCTAGCTCCTCGGCGTCTGGCTCGTCGATGCGCTCGCAGAAGGCCTCCACCGCGTCCGGCAGCTCGGCGCTATCGCACTGGCCGTCGTCGGGAGCCTCGGCGTAGGCGCGCCCCTGAAAGAAGGGGGTGTACTGCTGCGACGCCGAGCCGTAGGCCCCGGCCTCCGCGTACCAAAGACCGGCGACCCAGTTCTGGTTGGTGGCGAAGAGGAACTCGTTGCGCTCGTCCCGGGCCGCGGTGAGCGCGGCCAGGGGGTTGGGCCCGGGCTGGAGATACGCCTGAATGACTTCTTGACTGGGGCTGGTCGGCACCGGCGGCTCAGGCTCGGGACCCGTGGAGGTCGTGGCACAGGCCAGCAGCTCGGCGCTGGCGATCAACGAGGCGGCGCGCGCCGCGCGACCTGGCGAGGGGGGGCGGAAATCAGGCTTCATGGACTGGGTTCGTCGGACCAAGGTTGCTCTCGTGCTCTCGCTCACCAGTCGACCCGGAAGCGGACGCCGGCCGTGCGGGGAGCGTTGAAGAACCGCAGGTTCAAGTTGGGGGTGGCGATGATGCTCGTCGCGTAGGTGGTGTTCACGAGATTGTTGACGTAACCGGTGAGCGAGATGCGGCCGTCCGGGTGCGTCCAGCCGACGCCGAGGTCGACGCGAGTGTACGCCGGCACTTCGTCCGTCAATCGGGCCGGGTTTTGCTGCAGTGCCACGTAATCGGCCTCGCCGGGGAACCGGTCGTTGGCGTCGTCGGTGGTGTCGAAATTCAGCTCGCCCGGCGTGCGGTCGTTGGCTTCCGGCAGGAACTTACCGTTGAAGACGGTCATGTGGTGCTTGCTGCGCGTCTGCGCCTGCGCAATCCAGTTGAACCGGCCGAAGGACGTATAGAGGACCTGCGAAAGCGAGTAGTTCAGGGTGTAACGCGACGCGCGCGGCAACCAGTTGCCCTCGATGTCCACCTCGTAGCGCGACACGCCGAAGCCGATGCGGCTGTCGGAGACGAGGGTTCCCTCCCCGTAGCGAGCGTCCAGCACCAGGGCGTGCAGCTCGGCCTCGAGCCCCAAGGGCAGCGCGTAAACGACGTTCAGATCGAGCCCATAGACGTTGGAGCTAGCGGCGTTGCGGCGAAGCGCGTTGGTGCTGGCTTGGCCCGTGGTGGGGTCGACCTCCCCCGTCTGGACGATCTGCTGAAAGACCTGGTCGTTGTACTGGTAGAAAAAGAAGGCTCCGTTGAGCCGCAGCCTGCGATCCGCCAACGTGTTTTTCGAGCCCAGCTCGTAGGAGACGACGCTCTCGGGGCCGTAGTACAGGTCGAAGTTGACGTTGGTCGAGATGTTGTCGTTGTAGCCGGCCGCCTTGTGCGCGGTGCTCACGGTTGCGTACAGCAGGCTCTCGTCGGCCAGATCGTATTCGACGCCCGCTCGCCAATCGAGAAAGTTGTTGGTGATCTCGGCGTTCTGCGGTTGGGGCCCGATGGCAAAGCCGTTGTTTGCCACCAGGTCGGGGTTGACGCCGTTCGTGCAGCGGAAGCCGCCGCTGTCGTTCCGGGTCAGCGTGTTTTGCGCGGGCTGCCCCGGCGGCTGGTTGAAGCGCACCTCACACAGGTTCGAGGCGACCTCATCGCGGGCCCCGAAGCTGCCGACGCCGTCGAGAAAGAGGTTCACGCGGGCCGCGACTTCCCGCGCTCGATCTTCGGTGTACTGGCCGCTGGCGATGCCGGCGCGCACGCGCGGGCCGAGATCCTCCTGCCGCAAATCGGCCAGGGCGTCTTCCGTGCTGTACAAGGTACGGTCGAGGTAGCGGGGCTCGAACCCTTCGGTGCCGTAGCGGCCGAGGTTGCCGGCGCCACCGAGCTGCATGCCCAGCCCGTCGAACCGGCTCTTCCTCTCCGCGGTAAAGCGTGTGCCGGCGATGATGCGAAACTTGTCCGTCACCGAAAAGGTCGCGTCCGCGTAGGCCGCGTAGGCATTGCCGTCGACGTTCGGCATGTTGAACTCGCCGCCGCCGTAGCCCTCAATCGGATCGCTGTTTTGTTGCAGCACCACTTGCTGCTGCTCGAGCAACCCGAAGACGCCGGCGGTCCACTGCAGCCGCGAGCCCTCGGGGGCAAACGCACGCAGCTCGAACACCTCAGACTGCGATTGGCTGAGCCAATAGGCTCCGCCGAAGAAGTCCGTGCCCTGATCCTCGAAGTTGAAGCCGTCGTAGATGACGCCCGCGCTTCCGCCGGTGTACTGCGTGTACTTGAGATCGCGGTAGCTCCCCAGAGCCTCCACCGCGAAGGGACCCAGGTCCCAGTTCACCGTGAGGCGGCCGCCCTGGTGATTCATGTTCTGCCGCGCCTGGTGCCCAATCTGGTAGACGCGGCGAGGGTTGTCGATCTCGTCCGGCAGCACGGGGTCGGGCACCGTGTCCTGGTCGTCGGGGTCCTCGTAGGTCAAGGGGGCGAAGTGGTTTGCACCGATGTAGCCCGTACCGCCCTCGCGCACGTAATCATAGCCGGCGACCACCGAAAATTTCGGCGTGGGCTCCCACTTGGCTTGCACGCGCATGGCCCAGGCGTCCTCATCCTGGCTCGCCCGCAGATCGTTGAGCGGCCCAGCGTTCTGCCAGTGTGGGTCGTGACGGCTGGAGAACCCCGCGGCTCTCACGGCGACGGTATCCCCGAGCGGGATGTTCACCATGCCTTCGTAGCGCCGCTCGGCGAAGGTCCCAAAGGTGGCTTGGGCGTAGGCCCCGAACTCGCCGAGCTTGGGCTTGGCGGTGACGATGTCGATCGAGCCACCCATGGCGTTGCGGCCTCGCAGCGTTCCTTGCGGACCGCTGGCGACCTCGACCCGTTCGACGTCGAAGAACATCTGGCCCACGCCCCGCGGGCGGGGCAAATACACCCCATCGAGGTGCAGGGCGACGCCCATGTCCCCGACTTCGGTGTTGTTGTCGTTGCCGACCCCGCGGATGAACACCTCCGTGTTGCCTTCTTGCTGCCCGATTTGCAGCCCGGGTACCATCTGGGCGAGCCCCTCGACACGCGTCACGCCGACCTGCTGCAGCTTGTTCTGCGAAAAGGCTTGGGCAACGCCGGAGTAATCCTGCAGCGATTTGCGACGCCGGTCGGCCGTGACGATGACTTCGTCCAGACCCTCGTCTTCGGGCGTGGCGGCGGTCGAAGCCCCCGCCGGCTCGCCCGCGGGTCCCGAATCGGCGCCCGCACTGGGCCCGGGCGCGCCGTCGGCCTCGGCGGGTGGCGCCTCGGGCGCATTCTGTGAAGCCGCCGGTGCCTCGGTCGACTCCTCCAGCCGCTCGAGCTCGGCATCTACGTCGTCGCTCTCGCTTGGCGTTTGCGCGTGGGCCCCGCCACACAGCAACAGCAGTAGGCTGGCACTGCCCAGGGCGGGCCGGAGCCGTCGCGAACGAACCGGAGAAATGCGGGGAGTGTGGAGCGTTGGGGGCGTTTGCTTCATGGGACTTTTGCGAGCCGTGGCGAATGAACTGGGTTTCGAAGAAGCGGGCTCCGATGAAACGTGACCGCGCCTTCGGTTCGGCGAGCACAGTCGGCGCCGCGCCTGGGTGCCCCTCCGATAGTGGCTCGTGTCCCGGCCGGTCAAGCCGACGCTTTTGCACGTGGTCGCAGTTCTCTTGCGGGAAACGTTGCCGGGTACCCCCGAGCGCGACCGATCGTCCCCCCAGCCTCGCAGCTCTCCCCCGTCGGAGGGGGCTCTTCTTGCGTCGAAGTCCGGGTGCACGCCTCCCCATGCCCCGCGGCGGGTCCTCGGCGGGGCGGTCGCACCGGAGCGAGGCGTCAGGGTCCGGGCCGGACACTTTCCTTTCGCCGCGTCGCATCAATCCGGTGGCGCTCGACTCCCGCCGTGTCGTCTCGGCGCGGCGCCCGAACGCGCGGGGGCTTCGTCGAGCCCCCGAACGAAACGGCGACGGGTTGGCATGTCGGCGCCTCCGGGCCGGCGGCTGTCTCGAAATCGTCGAACCTCGAGCGCTGGTAGGCGACGGAAGCGCCGAAGCGCAGCTCGGTCAGCGGCAGCCAGCGCATCTCCAGCTCTGCGCCCGTGGCAGAAGTGGCCGCGGCGTTCTGCAGCGCCGTTCGGAACCCGGCCACTGGGTCCCCGAAAGGGCCGGACGCACACTGCAACTTCCGTCGAACAAAAGGCCGAGCGCGAGGCCTGCGCA
>JBNKVS010000015.1:0-4466 GCA_050299315.1 Polyangiaceae bacterium | reverse complement strand
GATGTTGACGATGCCGACGCACAGCTGGGCGGCGCAGAGGCTCGCCACCGCGGTGGGCCACACGGGGACGGACTCTCGATGGGCCAGCCCGAACGCCGCCCCCGAGGTCGCCACCAGCGCCGCGAGCGCGGGATGGACGATTCGTGACCGGCCGACCGGTATCCGGTGGGTGCCGCGACCGGTATCCCGTGGGTGTTGCGCGGCAGAAACAAGGGGTTCGCCACGGCCTAGGACAATGGGCCGAGCGGGACGTACACCGCTGCCATGCCGGTGCCCAAGAGCACGAGTTTTTCGCTAGGCGAGCATTTCGAAGCATTCATCGCGGAGGAAGTGTCCAGCGGCCGCTACGGCAAGGCGGTACGCCCCCCCGCAAAAACTTCGCCCCTCCCCCCCGTTTGCCTGGCTCGGCTTCATCCTCCCCGGAGCCGGACGTACACCGCTGCCATGCCGGTCTTGACGACCCTCGCCTACGAGTACCTTGAGGGTTGCGTCGTCTACGTCGGCGGCCCCCTGGCGCCAGACCCGCGAGAGTGGCGCGAATACCTTCGAGAAATTGCCCCTCGCCTGGAGCCCGACCGAGTCAACCCATCCCTCGTTTTTCCCGGCGTGCGCCCCCCCGCGCCGACCTTGCGAGAAGAAATGCGCGACATCACTCAGGGCTTGTCGATTCGTGCAGCGATCCTCACGGATTCGCTTGCCATGCGCGGCGTGGTGACGGCCGTATCCTGGTTTACCCCAGGATACCGAGCATTTCCCGCTGCCGCTCTGCCGGCGGCGCTGTCGTACCTCGAGCTGAAGGAACCCGAGGCCGAGCGCGTACGCTGCTGCGCCCTCGACCTGCAAGCGCAGCTATTGGGTGAGCAAGCCTAGGCGACCAAGCACCATGGGGTGGTGGCGTTCGAATTCCGCGCGGAGAGGTTCTCGGGTCGTCGCGGCAAAATCGCTTGATTTGGGCCTTCGGCGTCGCCCTAAGCCTGATCCAATCCGGCGCTCCGAAGAGATCCACCTTGGGAGTGCAGGAACGCCGAAAGCGCGGCGGGATCGTGATCCAGTGGGCGTCCTGACGCGCTGCACTGGGTCCCGCTGACGCAGACAAGAAACCCTCCCTCAAGAACCTCGAGTTCGAGTAGGCCCGGCGGTCCCGGGGCGGGCTGGTGGTCACTCCGGAGCCCGGGCCGAAGCATTCGCTCCTCGGCCCACGGAACTTGCCGCGCACTTCCCTGAGACCGGGGGGAACCCTCCCGGGTGGTCCTCCGCAAGTTCGCGCCAGCTCCCTGCCCAACGACGAAGCGGAGCTCGCAGCATCGTGCTCTCACCCCCTCATCGAGTGGAAGCACTCCTCGCTGCAGGCGTCGGGAGAGCCTCGGCGGGGGCGCTGCCGCCCGAGTCCGGTGGCAGCGCTGCACCCAGATGGGACCAACTGCCCAGCACGAACCCAATGAGAGCCACCATGCCAGCGGCGGTAGCCAAACCCACGACGGCCACCACCTGAGACTCGTGGTATGCGGCCAGCAAGGCTCGAACGTCCACCACCCGCAGCAAGAACCCAATCCCGTTCGTAATGGCGTGAGCCGCGATGGGAGCCCACAATGACTTCGTGCGTACGTACAGCAGAACCATCACCAAGCCCCGAACCGCGTTGTCGATCGGGGTGGAGTGAAGCGAACCGAACACGACACTGCTCGCCAAAGCTGCCGCGACGGGACCGAACCGCAGGCGCCACCGGCGAAAAAGGGCGCCCCGAAAGAGGAGCTCCTCCACGACGGGAGCGACGACGACGGATCGCAGGAAAATGCAAGCGATGGGCAGGCCTCCGCGGAGGCGAACGTATGGGGAGCTTTCCGTGATGCCTTGGGGAATCACTACGTTGTGGAGGAGGAGCAGGAGCTCCACCCCGACCGTGGCGAACCAAGCGCCGCATTCCGCAATGAGCACGAGCTTCCAATCTCGAGCGCGGAGGCCAGGGCCCATCACCGCCGAGAACGACGGCCCGCGCCGACCGAACTTGCGTATCCACCAAACGACCACCACGACAGCCCCGGCCAGAGCCGGTAGCAAGCCAGCAACGCTCGGGGGGATCTCCACCCGCAACAGCACCCCGGCAGAGGGCAGCAGCGTTGCAGTGACGAACACTGCACCGTAGTGCAGCGGCACGCCGGGCCACGCCCACACTTCTCGGAGCCTCTCCTCGTAGCTTCTTGCGGGTGCAGACTCGCCGTCTCGAATGGGTTCGTCGTTCATTTCGGTAGCCCCGCCCTTCCAACGATGGCCGCGAGTCATGAGTACGGGCACGTGGCTCGTGGCGATGGCCACGCGCGATGCTCACGATGCCGGAGAATCCTGCAAAGCCGCAGGCACTTTCAAGTCTCGAACGAGCCCCCTCGCCGACGCCGCCGCACGAGCATTCCGCAGCACTCAGCGGCACCAGCAGGGGCAATGCCTCGGGCTCAGTAGCCAGCCGCGTCTGCAGAGCTCATGTTCACTCCTGGGGGCAGCCAGACATAATGGTGGCTCCCTCCGTCATCCACGGGGGTTCCGTCTTGGCCGACACCCCCTCCCGCCATCGACATGTTTGCCTCACCGCTCATGATCGGCTCCTCATACGCCGGAGGCGGAGGTGGCGGAGGTGGCGGCTCCGAGGTACCGCGCAGTGCTTCTGCGGTCCTCTCGCCAAGGTACTTGCCCAACTCTTGGGCTGGAGGTTGTGTGATGTCGTCAAATCGATCCATGATCGAGTCCACTGCTCGGTCGAGAAACGTAGCGCCGACGCCGCCCTTTCCCGAGCCGCCGTGCACCAAGGCGAGCTCCTCGACGGACAGGCCACGAGGCTGCGTCGGAGTCGCTAGGGTGGTCTGATAGACACCGGCGCTTGCAACGATTTCAGACAAACTGGACGAGATTTTCATGAGGATCCTTTCATTCATGGGCCGTCATCGGGTCTCAATGCCAACTCTATCGGAGCGAACCGAGGATCAGTTGCGTCCAGTTTCGACCGTGTCGTGTCTCACCGAATTGCTGGTGAGACAAAAACCGCCGACCCAGGCAGTGTCGCCCTCCGACGCCCTCGGTGGAGACTAGGCATCATGCGGTGGTGCCGTTCAGTTCCTCCGCAGAAACGCCGGATAGCCCCCTTGAATGCTGGGGTTTTCGCCGGCGCGTGAGGCAATGGCGACTGGCTCCCATGGGGGCGCGGCGGTGCTGCTCGCGTGCGCGGAAGCGAGGGCGAGTCAGGAGTGCCCTCACGGGGTAGGGGTCGAAGTGCAAAGCCAACTTCCCACTCCGGAGGACACCCATGGACAGATACATAGGCATGGACGTGCTTGCAACGAGCTGCACCCTGTTTCGAGCCCGAGGCATCTCGACGCCCGGGCAATCCATCTACAGCCCACAGGCGCGCTCGGGCTGGCTGAAGAAGCTCACCGAGCCGTCTCGTCCGTCCGCGGAGCTCTTGTGGCGCGAGCTCGACATGCAACGCCAACTCAAACGGGAGTCCGAGCGGCAGCTCGTGGCGGAGTCCCATCGTCACCCGATCAGCAAGATCCTAGAAACTTGCCCTGGCTTCGGTCCGATTCGGACCGCGTTGTCCGTGCCCGTCGTGATCACCCCGCATCGCTTCCGCACCTCGAGACAGTTGTGGTCGTACGCGGGGCTTGGGCTCGTGATGCGGTCGTCCTCAGACTGGGTGAAGGGAACCAGCGGGTGGGTACGCGCCGAGACGGCGAAGACCCGAGGGCTCAATCGATGTTTCGGTGGCCGTCCACACTGAGCGCCGTGTTCCTGTCCAATCGCCCTTCGACCGCCGCACCGATGCGACGCTTCGCGGGATCGGCGCTCAGACTGGCGAGTGGCTTTCCTCCATCCTAGTCCCCCCCCGTCTCGCCCGGGATGCTTCGAGCTGCTTCGGGGCTCACGTTCCTCGCGCTCGTGTTAGGGGGCATCGTGCCCGTATCGAGTGTGACGTTAGCGGTGGTACGCAGGCGTCGCATGACCGCTCGGCGCACGTTCCTTCAGTATCACGCGGGCGCAGTCGCTCTCGGTATGGCGCCCTTCTACTTGCAGAAGCCGCATGGCTGGGCTTGGCTGGGTTTCCTTTCCTCTTGTTGGCAGGGGCCTTCGTCACTCGATGGTGGATTCTCCCCTCACTGCGATGGCGCACTTCCACTGCGGACGAGAAATGGACGTGTGTCATCATCGTCGGATTTCTGCTGGTGGAAGTCTACTTTCTCAAGCCGTATCAGTTGACTATTCTCGCGATTGCGCTGGGAATTGAGGCAGCCGTGGCGGGTGCCCATTGGTTGGGGCTGGCACGCTCCAAGCAGGCCAGAGCGTCGGGCTCTGCCCCGTCGCTGCTCGGTGGCTGAAGGCGCGCTCACTCGTGGCACAGGGCCTGGACCGCCGCCGCGGAGTCGCAACGCTCATCGCCCCCCGTGAGAGAGAGCTGGTCCCGGTCTACGGCCGAACTAGCT
>JBNKVS010000014.1:0-36539 GCA_050299315.1 Polyangiaceae bacterium | reverse complement strand
CTGCGACTTGCCCGGCTGCGACTTGCCCGGCTGCGACTTGCCCGGCTGCGACTTGCCCGGCTGCGACTTGCCCGGCTGCGACTTGCCCGGCTGCGACTTGCCCGGCTGCGACTTGCTCCTCTGCGACCTGCCCGGCTGCGGGCGGCACCGCAGCGACTGGCGGCGTCGCGCGCGCAGGGGGCGCGGGGCTGGCGGCGGTGAGGGTGTCTTGGATGGGGAGGGGCGGCCCGGCCGACGCGGCCGTGAAGGACGTGAAGGGGGGCGCTGCCTCGGAGCCGGGGACGAGCACGGGCCGCAACGCCTCCGTTGCCTCACGCGCGCTCTGAAAGCGCTCCGCGGGATCGCGGGCGCAGGCCCGGGCGAACCAGGCGTCGAAGCCGCTTTGGACTCGCTCAAGTTGGCCAGAATCCGCCCGGACTGCACGCACACTGGATTCGCGGAATGAGCGATATGTCAACTCTACGTCGGGAGTCCGAGGATGCTGGCGCTGGATCGCTTTGGAATCCCTAGTCTCCGGGACCGGCAGTACCAAATCTCCTCCGTCCAAGAGGCCGAAGGAAAGAAGATCGTCGGCTACAAGCTCCCGCGGGGGCTGCCTCGTCAGGTCGAAGCCGCGGCAATGGAGATGACCGACGAGCTGCGCCGCAAGGTTTGGCCGGCCCACATCGTGGAGGCATCCGTTCGAGCGTTCCTAGAGCTTCCAACGAACAAGCGCAAAGAGCTCTTGGACCGAATTTGAGACGCTGTCGCGATTCTTTTCGCGGAAACAAGAACGTCATTTGCTTTCTAGGTACATCCCTAGCCCCATCAGCCGTGGCCTCAGCACCCGTCCGGTGCGACCGAAGCCCCGACGTACAGCGAGCAGAGCCACTCGCCGTAGCGCTCGCTCACCAGCTCCGGAGTGACGGCGCCGCTGAGCGGCTCGAGCAATGCTTCGACAAGGACCTGCGGGGCGTGCAAATAGCCCGCGACAGTGGCGGCCTCGAGGGGCTCGCGGAAACGCGCGACCATCCTCGAAACTGCGTGTGCGGACTGCTCGGTGAACCCGACGGCCTCGCGAGCGTCCGAAAACTGGCGGCGGTCCGCCGCGATGACGGTGTCGAGATCCGCTTGAGTAGGCCAATAGGTGTCGACATCATCAAGGGTTTGCTCGTCGTAGAAGAGCGGGTTCCCTTTGGCGTACTCTCGCATTGTGTCCACCGCGTGCAGCGGCCCTTCGAAATGGCAGGCTTGGCAATCGCCCAGTCGATCGGCGGCGGCGCTATCACTGCGCGGAATCTGCGGCGAGAAGCCTCCCGTCGCGATGTAGAAGCCCGCGAGCCCGTTCGGAAGTTGGTAGATCAGATCCCCCGGACGATTGTAGCTGAGGGGGGTCGAAAGGAGGCTGCTAGAGCCGTCGAACCCATCGCTCACCCACACGGGGTTGCCACCGTCGTTGCGCACGACTCGAAAGGCTCCCGAGATAGTGCGATGGAACCCGTTGATCGCTAAACGAATGAAGCCGTCTTCGCCCGGCAGTGGCACGTGCACGCCCTCCAGTTGCCGGGGAACGGCCTGCGGGTCGATACCAGTCAACCCGTAGTATACCTCAGCTGTCAGCGCGCTGCCGAGCAGGCCGACCGCGGCCAGCACGGGAGTGCCGGTACGCGTCCGCTCCGTGACCGTTTCCCCAACGAGGGGAGGGAGTGCGAGCCCCGAGCGATCCACGATGGCTTCCCAGCCGTCGGGAAACGGGTGCTCGACCCATTCCAATCGCACCCGCGGACGCCCTCTGACCTTCAGCGTGACAGCGCGATCCCAGGCGAGCTGTCGCAAATCTATTCGGTACAGGTTCCCGTCCCAGCCCACCTCGACAGGCGACGCAATCCCCGGAGCGGTAGAAACCACGTTGACGCCCTCGCTGAGCGCCGCCCTTTCGTCCGGGCCGGAGGTCGTGACGTATCGCGTGAAACGCCAGTCCTCCGGCGCTAGGCGCTTCAAATCCGCGTCGATTCGCCCGAACAGATGGGCCAGGGCTTCGTTTGCCGATCCGTTCGCGTCCACACCATCTCGCCCAATATGCGCCTGCGGAGCGCTGGCGCTTTGCGCGGCGTCCGCCCGCGAAGACGCAAGTCCAGCGCCGTTCGGGGAATGCTCTTCGATTCCTCCACAGGCCAAAGGTATTGCGAGAAGCAGCGAAGGAATGCGAGACTTGAGAGTCACCTCGCTAGCTTGCGATCTTCGAGGTTGGTCGGCAAGCCTGCGGTGCGCCGTTCGAACCTGCCCAGTGGGGCGGACACCGTGTCAGAGACGAGCGACGGCCACCAAGTTGACCGATGGATTCGGTCCGGATTCGATCACATTTGCAACGAACGCGGTCGCAGCCAATTATTGTACCAATAACTGCACCAGCTCAGGGCGAAGCGCCGTGCACAATGGTGCAACGCGATTGAGATTCGAGTGGGACGACTACAGCGCGGCCTTGATGCGAAGCGGCGCTGACGTACTCAGCATGGATGAGGTCCTAAATCTGCACCCGTTCCACCTCGCTGCGTCGGCGCTTGTCGCCTGAGCGGTCGTAGAGCTGGGTGGTTTGCAGCGAAGCGTGCCCGGCGAGCTGCCGAGCGGCCTCAAGCTCGCCGCCGGCGAGCTGGTGCAGGGTGATGGCGGTGGCGCGCAGCGAGTGGTTGCAGATGCCCGCAGAAAGCCCCGCCTCGCGGCAGCGCCGCTTGACCATCCGCAGGGCGTCACTGGTGGAAAGAGCCCGCCCCGTCAGGGTTCGGGATTGCCCGCGGCTGCTTTGAAAGAGCGGCGCCTCCGGCTGCAGCGGGGCGCCCTCGAGCTCGGCCCGCTCGAACAGGGCATCGACGGCGGCGGCGGCCCGGTGGTGGGCGGGGATGCGGTGGCGCCGGCCCCGCTTTTCGTGCAGCACAAACGCCGCCTGCGGTGAGCCGGGGCGCTCGTAGTCCCTGACGCGCATCTTCACCGCCGCCCCGACGCGCGCGAAGCCGAACAGCATCACGCTGAGGAGGGCCCGGTCCCGAAGGCCCACGAGGTGGCGGGCGTCGATGCTCTCGAGCAGCCGGCGCGCCTCGGCGGCCTCGAGCACGGGGGTCTTGCCTTGCGTGAGCGAGTACCGGGGGCCTCGGACGGCGTGGGCGGGGTTGAAGAGCAGCACGTGGCCGACGACGAGCCAGTCCATCCAGTGCCGCAGCGCCGCGAGCTCGACCTTTGCCGAGGGCGGGCTGCATCTCTGCAGCCGCTGCTCGAGGTAGGCGGAGACGTGCAGACTGCGCAGCTCTCGCAGCTGCAGCCCCTGCTCGGCGCACCACGCGGCGAAGCGGCGAATGGCGCGGCCGTAGGCGCGGCGGGTGTGGGGGCTCTGCAGCCGGGCGGCGAGGAAGTCGACCGTGCGCTGGGCCCCGATGCGGCCTGTCACGAGCGCCAGGGCCTCGGGCGAGAGGCGGCGGGGCAGGGCAGGGGGGAGCTCGGGGCGGAGGCGGCTCTGCAAGGGTTCTTGCGATCGCGGCTGTGGGGGCACTCGGGCCAGGGGTACGTTATGCTTCATAAAAAGGATTATCAGGCATAACGAGGTCGGCACCTCGAGAGCCAGTGGCACCGCCGCCGGCGAGCGACCAATTTGGGGTGTCAGTTTCAAGTTTGGCGCTCGACTGTCCGTTCTCGTCTATGCCATGGCCACTGTTTCCCGGACTGGCTGGCAACGTTGTTGCCCTTGCGTTGCTGCTTACCGCCTGCGGCGGCACCGACAACGAGGGAACGGGCGAAATCAACGAGGCCTCCTGCAAAAGCGAATGTGGGAACCGGGTCTGCGGACCCGACCCGGTGTGTGGCAGTCTCTGCGGCGCTTGTGCCGCCGGCCTCGAGTGCGTTGCTGGGGAGTGCCGCGCAGCAACGCCGCTAGCCGAAAACGGAGCAACCTGTTCAGCAAACGGCGAGTGTGCATCAGGCCAATGCGCGCAGAGCCAAGTTGGCGAAACGCGGTGCTACGGTAACGGCGGTGCGAACGACATCTGCGGGGACGTATTCGACTGCAGCGCAGGCATTTGCCTAGCGCCGATTCCCGGAACAAGCACCCGCGTCTGTGTGCCAGGAATTGACGTCTGCTACTACGATGGCGTGTCGGATCCTTGCATCGACTTCTCGATCAGCTTTTGTCAGCTCATCCAGATTTGCGATGAAGACGTCTCCGACGCGATCCCGCTCGAGTGGCGCAACTTTGACTATTGCATAGGAAGCGAGTGTTCTGCAGCAAACGATGGGGTGGCTGACTTAACGCCCGCAGAGTGCGAACAAGCCACCGCGGCAATCGCGAGCGGAATTTTCGGTTGTCCATAGGCAGAGGTCCGCGTACCTCGGCATCTCATCGATTGTCTCCGTCGATCCATAGGAGCGACCGGACTTGGCGCCCCGCCGATCAAAAGATCCGCTCTACGGTTGCGTTCGGGATGACGCGCCAAGTTGGCCAGAATCCGCCCGGACTGCACGCACACTGGATTCGCGGAATGAGCGATATGTCAACTCTACGTCGGGAGTCCGAGGATGCTGGCGCTGGATCGCTTTGGAATCCCTAGTCTCCAGCGACTTGGCGTCGGTGGTCGCCAACGGCGCGCCAGGGCTCACGGGCAGTGCGCCCGCATCGTCATCGCCACTGTCCGTTTCGACGGGTGGCGGCTCTTCTCCGGCGTCGCTCGAAGTTGGCGGCTCACCAAGAGGTGCGCCGCCGTCAGTACCTGGGTCGTTATAGAACTGGTCGTAGTCGTTGTTCGTCGTGCAGGCCCACGTGAGCCACATCAAGCTGAGGGGGAGGAACGTTGTCGAAAGTCGTTTGCCGCCTCGGGTGCGCAGCGGGTGCCGACGCGATGTCGTTGTAGTCATGCAATGGTCCTTGGGTTTGGCTGGCGTCCCCGATATGGGGGCGGCGCTTCGCCCAGGGCTGCTCGCAGCAAAAGACATGCCGCTGACGGTGAGCCAAATTCGCTTCATCGGGTTCGGGTTGGAGGTTTACCCCATGGCTGTGCTGTCAGTACGTCCTGGCACAAGAGCGCGAGTCGACGGGCCCGAGCCAGATGCTGTGGCTGATTTCGGCTTTGGTCGATTGGCGCCGACGTTGCCAGCGGCGTGTGCCGACCATATCCGCTTGGCACACGCCATTGCGCCCCCTCCCTGCGATTCGCACCATCAGATGCAATTGGCAAAGAGGGTTTCGCCAACGTGCGTCGGATTACCGGCCAGTCGGGGTTCGGTCAGCGAACGCACCGCACGTCGTCGAGCTCCAAGTCGACTGCGCAGGGGGCCGACCCGTCTCCCCGCCAAGAACCTGAGGGATGGGGTGCTCGGCCGCCGCGGGAGGCGCAGCGCAAGTCCGAAGTGCAACTACGCCTCCTGCGCGGCTCTGAGCATCAGCTTCAGTCCCAATTGAGCGTAATGCGGGTGTCGTTCGGAAAGGGCGTGCCGCGGCCGGTTTCGACGAAGGCCTTCATGCTCATCAAGAAGGTGGCCCATTTGGTAGAGCAGTGGTGCATGAACTCCACGGGCTGGGCCCAACCTTCGTGTTTGAATAGGACCGTCGCCTGTTCGCCCTCTTGTTTCAGTTCGAAACCAATCTTCGTGCCGATCCACTCCTCAGGGCCGTCCACGACTTGCCAGAGCACTCGCTTGCCAGGGACCAGCTCCACGACAGTGGTGTGGAAGAAACCACGATCGCCGAATTGGAAGCGGATGTTGCCGCCTGGTTCACTCTTGCCGCTGGTCGTCGCCGTCCACCAGCCCGACAGCCCGTCGATGGTGGCAAGCGCTTTGAAGACGTCGTTGGTGGAGGCTTTGACGCCAACCCTGTGCAAAATATCTGGCATGTTCAGTCACCTTGTTGAGCCCTGTGGGCGTTGTGTCATGCAAGGGGTACGGCTGGGCCGGCAAGGAGTGGGAGTGACAAGTGTGACGCGATTCGACCAGGGGTGGCGACGATGGACGCGGTGATCATCGCAGCTGCCCAGGCGCTTGCAGTGGGCAATCCGCTCGGCGCGTTGAAGCGTGTCGCGTTGCGAGAGGACGCGGCGGCCCTGGCTCTACGCGGTATTGCCATCGCGCAGTTGGGAGACTTCGAGCGAGCGAAAGCGCTGCTGAAGCGCGCGCGGCGCGCGTTTCGTCCGGACGAGGCGATCGCACGTGCGCGATGCGTGGTTGCAGAGGCGGAGATCGCGCTGGTGTCGCGTGACCTCCGCTGGCCGCAGGCGGCGCTCGGCGACGCGCGAACGGTGCTCGGCAAGCACGGAGATCGAGTGAATGAGGCGCACGCGCAGCAACTCGAAGTGCGGCGACTGCTTCTCATCGGAAAGCTCGGCGAGGCAGAGCGTGAGCTTGCGGAGCTGGATCCTAGCGCCCTCCCGGCAGCGCTGCTCGCGACTCACGAGCTTGCCGCGGCCGGGATCGCAATGCGGCGCATCCGAGCGAAGGCGGCGCGGGAAGCGCTCGCTCGGGCAGGAGAGGCGGCACTTGCGGCGGGGATTCCGGCGTTGATGGCGGAAGTCGAGAACGCAGCGATCGAGCTCGATACACCGGCGGCGCGCTGGATCGTGAAAGGTGAGGAACGGCTCTTGCGCCTCGATGAAGTGGAGGCGCTGATGGCGTCGCCGTCACTGGTAATCGACGCGTGCCGGCTGGTGGTGCGTCGCGAGAACGCGGTGATTTCACTTGCGCGGCGGCCCGTACTTTTCGCTTTGGTGCGGGCGCTGGGCGAAGCGTGGCCCGGAGATGCAACGCGGGAAGTGCTGCTCGCGAAGGCGTTCGAAGCCAAGCAGGTGGATGAGTCGCATCGAGCGAGGCTACGCGTCGAGATCGGACGCCTGCGGACGCGGCTAGATGCAGTGGCTAAAGTGAACGCGACCCCGGCTGGGTTTTCGCTGGCGCCTCCAGCGGCGTGCGAGGTCAGCGTGCTCGCACCGCCGGTGGAGGATGAGAATGCGGCGCTCTTGGCATTCCTGGCTGATGGCGAGGCGTGGTCGAGCTCGGCGTTGGCCCTGGCGCTGAACGTCAGCCAACGGACGGTACAGCGCGCGCTCGGCGCGCTGCAGGCGGCGGGCAAGGCCCAGGCGTACGGCCAAGGCCGCTCCAGACTGTGGACTAGCCCGCCAGTCGCCGGCTTCGCGACAACATTGTTGCTCCCCGGTCGGCTGCCAACCGAGTAGCTTCGAGTTCGCGCCAAGCAGCGCCAGTCACAGGGATGAAGTCATGAAACGCGCCAATGCCCAACTTGTTCGAGAGTATGGACCCTTCCCCGGTGTGGAGCGCGTGAACGGCGTGACGTTCGATGGAGCGCATGTGTGGTTCGCCTCGGGCGACAAGCTCAATGCGCTCGACCCAGAAACCGGAAGCGTTGAACGTGCGATCGAAACCGCCTCGCATGCGGGCACGGCGTTCGACGGCACACACCTCTGGCAGATCGCCGACGATCGCATTCTGAAGATCAATCCCGAAGACGGCCGCGTGGTGTCCGCTATCCCGGCCCCGGGCGCTGGAGCATCCGGCATGGCTTGGGCCGAGGGGGTGCTGTGGGTTGGAGAATACCGCGCGCGTAGGATCCACCAGGTCGATCCCGAAACCGGTCGGGTGCTAAAGAGCATTCAATCCGACCGCTTCGTCACGGGCGTCAGTTGGATGGCTGGCGAGCTGTGGCACGCGACCTGGGAAGCCGATCGAGCCGACATCCGCCACGTCAATCCGACGACGGGCGAGACGCTCGAAACCCTCGACCTGCCGGCGGGCGTCGGCGTCTCCGGCATGGAGTCGAATGGAAGAGACACCATCTTCTGCGGCGGTGCAGGCACGGCGAAAGTGCTCGCCGTGAAACGGCGGAGATGAGCCGAACAGGGCCGTCCTCCAGTCACATGGCGCCAACACCGCGTCGTAGCGGTCGCGCGACGCCAAACGCCTCGGAATTGATGGCAATCGCGACCCAGTGGGGTCTCGCTCGAGTCAGCCGTTTTGGAGGTACCACCAAGCGCCGGCTCCGACGTCGCCAATCACGAGCAAGAGCAACAGCGGTAGGGCCGGGTTTCTCTGGTGCCGCCGCGGGGGCTCCATGAAGAGGCCCGGCGGTAGATTGCTCGACACCGCTGACTCCTCGACTTCGCCCGAGGCGGCTCTGCCGGTGTTGTGCGCGGGCGGGGCGAGATCGCGGACTGCGTCTTCGAAAATCGAAAGCAGTGCCGGCTCCACTCTCGAGGCGAACAGGCGTCGACCCTCTTCGAGAGCGTCGCTGATGTCTCTACCATCGGCTATCTCTTGCGCGTCGGGGGGCTTCGGCAACCTGCTGCCGCTCGGCGGCTTCCCGATGAGCGAAGCGAGCCGGCTGGCGCGAGCCCAGACGCCGGGCTACCGGCTCGCTATGGGAGGCGCGCTGCTATCGTGCGCGCCGGGGCGTACGACGAGCAGTATTGCTGCCGGGCCGTAAAACCGCACGGCCGCACCCCAAGTTCCTTATCATCGCGGTTGCCTCGCCACCAACGATCGAGCCGCGCGAGCTCTCGCTTGGCGCGCACAGAAATTCGAAGCTTCACGCCTCGGAGCGGATCTCAGCGATCACGTCTTCCAGATCGAAAGTGCGCCCAGCCTTCATGTCGGCCACGCGTTCGCGGATCGATTCGTGTAGCGCCGCTCGTTCGGCGGGATCGAGATCGTCGCCTTCGTTGGCCGGTACGAGATACAGCTCCGTTCCGTCGGGCAACTCAGCTCTTTCCTCGATCACGTAGCGTCCGTCGACCACCTTGGCTTTCAGCGGCTTCATCTCGCCCAAACTACCATATTGCTACCATACCGGCACTGAACTGGTTCCCTAGCGCGGCGAAGGCCCCAAGCTTGCCGGGACCGGGTCCCGCCGTGAGAGTGCGGCGGAAAACCAAGGCTCCGTCGGAGACTCCGCTGCCTGGCTTGGTTGGGCCGCCCGCCGGAGCCTTGGGTTTCCGAAAGGCGCCGTAACCAGCGGCGGGACCTGCCCCGGAGCGAAACGACATCGTCAACCGATGAGCGGACCGCCCCGGTGTCGCTTTCGCTCTGCCTGGCGCAGGCTCGCAATCGAAGCCGTGGCGCGTGCTCTTGCCGGCCGACGCAAAGCACCGCGGCACCATTCGGCGGCCATCGGGGGGGCACCCCGCCACCCGGCGGTGCGCACTCGGCGCTGCGGCCACCGTCGAACACCCGGTCCTCGGCGCCGGTCCTGAGCTGCGCTCTGGGAGCTCGAGGCGGAGAGGGTGCCACGATGAGACCCGGGCGACGGCGCGGCGCACGCGACATGGCCGCTTCGCGCCCCGAGGCTCGTGCAAGCGCCGTGGTGCGCAGGTCCGGCCCCAACCCTCGGAAACAATCGTCAGGTACCGTTGCCCGGGCTTTCGTGGCCCACCGAGCGAGCGAACAGCGAGCCTTTTGGCTGGAGTCCCGCTGCGGCACGACGAGAGCGCCCAGCGCCCGCCGTGCCCACACTCCAAAAAGACTATCAGGATGGGCTCCGTCGGACGGCGGCTACATCGGACCGTTGCGCGTACCGGCGATCGGCGCTGGCGTGAGTGTGACCGTGGGGCGCTCGCTCGTAGTGCTCGGCCAGCGTGTTCCGCCCCCAGTCGCCTTCGAAGTCGCGCCAGACGGTGTGGACGTGATCTCCCTCGGAGTTGTCCACCTCGATCAGGAAAGCGTTGCCCTGGATTCGGTAGTAGAAGGGCTTGCTCGGTTCGAGCGAGCCCGCCCAGCCGAACCGAGTCGATTCGAGCCCGCCGAGGCGCACGCGCGCTGCTCGAGCTCGTCTGGTTCTGGACGCCGGAATATCTCGAGCGCAAGCTCTCCGCCCTGCGGCAGAGGGCCACACCTTCGCGGATCGATTCGTGGAGCGCCGCTCGTTCGGCGGGATCGAGGTCGTCGCCTTCGTTGGCCGGTACGAGATACAGCTCCGTTCCGTCGGGCAACTCAGCTCTTTCCTCGATCACGTAGCGGCCGTCGATCACTTTGGCTTTCAGCGGCTTCATCTCGGCCAAACTACCATATTGCTACCATACCGGGACTGAACTGGTTCGCTAGCCCGACGAAGGCCCGCGCGTGCCGGGACGGGTTCCCGCCGTGAGAGTGCGGCGGAAGACCAAGGCTCGTCGCGTGCTTCGCTCCCTGGCTTGTTCGGGCCGCCCGCCGGAGGATTGGTTTCCGAAAGGCGCCGTAACCAGCGGCGGGACCTGCCCCGGAGCGAAACGACATCGTCAACCGATGAGCGGGCCGCCCCGGAGTCGCTCTCGCCCTGCCTGGCGCAGGCTCGCAATCGAAGACGTGGAGCCGGACGTGAGCGCCTGGAGGGGCTGCTTGGTGGTTTCCACGCCGCACGAGGTTCGGGTGCTTCACCCAGCGTCCGACCCTTCGGGCTGCCGGCTAGGTCGCTCGAAGTGACTATCCGCAGGTAGTGCAGGGGGGCCCGAGATGGATATTCCTGTTGCAGGGTCGGCGCATCGCACGGGAAGGGCTTGGTCACCGTCGTGCCGCTGAAGGGGGCGAGCCGGTGCCGCGGGGTGGAGAAAAGCACGCAGCTACGGTGCAGGCTTCTTGCCGTGGGCTACGAACTCGGCGAGCTCGCTTTCGATGACCGCGTCCATGTGCTGTGAGAAGGCCAAGCCGAAGGCTTGGGGCACGAACCGTGGAATGCCTACGTCGCCCGGCTCTCCGCCTTCCCAGGTGGAGGGAGCCAGCCTGGCGAGGTAGAACCGAAGGCCCTTGAGGGCCATGAGCAGCGCCTGAACGCCATCGAGGCCAAACGCCTCGTGCACATCGTCACCGATTCGGAACTCGCACTTCCATTCTCCCGAGGACACCTCGACGGGAAGAGTCAGACCGACCTCCACGACGGTGCCGTCTAAACGCTTCAACACTCTGGATGCAACTGTCGTCATAATCGTCTACGCTAACACTCGGGTCAGGGGTCGAGCCGTAGGTGACGACGTGACCGACTGGCCTGCCCTGGGGCATCGTTCCCCCCGTTTGACGCCGCGGTCATGTTCTACCACCTCTTGCCGGGGGCGGGACGAAAGTCCACTTCGAAGAGCCATGGCCAGTATTTTCCCGTGATTAGGAAGTTGCCCGATTGTGGCTTGTAGGCAATTCCGTTCAGCACGTCCGCGCTGTGCGCCTCGTCCGCCTCCAGCAGTCCTGCTGCCTGGATCCGCGCTTCAACTTCACCAGTGACGGGGTTGATGCGAACCATCGTCTCGGAACGCCAGACGTTTGCGTAGATGAAGCCGCCCGCGCATTCGAGCTCGTTGAGGCCGTACAGCGGCCCGCCGACGATCGTAACGTTCACGCTCCCCACGATCTCGAAGGTGCTCGGATCCCGGAAGGTCAGTAGATCGCTTCCGTTGCTCATCACCAAGAGCTCTCCATCGAAGCAAAGCCCCCATCCCTCGCCTTCGTAGGGAAAGCTTTCGGTGAGGGTGAGCTCGGCTCGATTCCAAACGAAGCCTCGTTGGTTCTGCCAGGTCAGCTGGTAGATGTCGTCCCCCACGATCGCGATGCCTTCTGCGAATGCTCCGTCGGGAACGCTGCGCAGGCGTGTGACGGCACCCGTCTCGAGGGCGACCTCGCGAAGCGAGCTCTGATTCTCCAAGCCAGTGCTCTCGAGCAGGCGACCGTCGCTCCACTCCAGCCCCTGCGTGAAAGCGTCGACCGCGTGAGGATATCGGGCGATGACGTAGACCTCGAGGTCTTCGAGCGCATGCCCTTCGTTGCCATCCTCCAGACGCGAGGCGTTCGAGCATCCGAGCGCAACCAGCCAAGTTGGCCAGAATCCGCCCGGACTGCACGCACACTGGCTTCGCGGAATGAGCGATATGTCAACTCTACGTCGGGAGTCCGAGGATGCTGGCGCTGGATCGCTTTGGAATCCCTAGTCTCCTGCTGACCGCGAGCTGATTGGCGCCTTCGGGGCTTCGGCCTCACACGTTGCGGCCGGTCGCCGCGCGGAAACGGGGTCGGCTGGGACTTACCGAACACCCACTCCCTCTTTGCTTTTCTTTCGCTCCCATCGACGCCGCCCTTGCTGGCCAGCCACTCCCGCTGCCTCACGAAATCGCCTAAGCGCACTCGCCCTTCATCGCCGGGCGCGGTCATCACTGCTCGGATTGCGGGTTCGGCGAATGGGTACCGAAAAGCCGGCGCCGCAAGGGGAAGCCGGCGAGGACGTTCTTCCCCCGGGTGAGGGTCGGGGTAGGGCAGGGCCCGGCTCAGCTTACTTCGGGAACCACCAGACTGAGCACCCTCCCGCCCTCCTCGAACAGCAGCTTTGCCTCGTGCAGTCGGGCGATGACTTGCTCGGGGTCGGGAATCTCCAATCTTCTTGCCTCCGTCACCGCGGAGTGACCTTTCACACTTCGCTTCGAAAGGTGCTTTAGCAAACGAGCTCCAGCACGCCCCACGACCACTCGTCGTGGTTCCGCAGCGAATCTGGAATCCCAAAGACTCTCGTCACAAGCGAATTCGAGCTTCGGCCGCGTTTCGCCCTTCGCCCACCGTCGTCGCCATTGTTCTTGAACGGCCCGATTGACCGTGCCCACCCACTCTTTGGCAACCTGTTTGTATTGGGCCTCCTTGTTGGCATCCTCGAAGTAGTATGCCAAGTTGCCGAGGTCCTGACGGGAGAAGGGGTAGACCATCTGGTAGAAACTCAGGGGTTGTAGTTCGAGTCCGTACTCTTCGGCTTTCATGAAATAGGGGCTGAATCGATCGAACCGAACCATGAACGCCCCCGATGGTGGCGGCAAATGCACTAGCAACGGGATGTCGCTGAGGTATTTTCGGAATACACTCTCCTCCTCTCCGGGGAAGCCCATCAGGAGGTTCCACTGAGGGGTTATCCCGAACTCCTTGCAGCGAGCGAGGAAGTTCACGTTTGAGAAGGCGGTGGTTCCTTTCCTCATCAGCTTTAGCGTAGACGTTGCCATCGCTTCGACTCCGGGCTGCACGACCCGCACCGACGACTTCGCCATCGACGACATTTCTTCACGTGTGAGATTGGCCTTCACTTCGTAGAAGATGTAGGACCCCTCAGGCGGGGTAATCTTCGGCAGCACCTTGGTCGGGTAGTCTTGCGGGATGATGTTGTCGACCGCGAAGAATGCCCCGGCATCCGGCGCAGTGTCGAATAGGCGAGCAAATAGCCCTACCGCCCTCTCGGAGTCCAAACTGCGGTAGCTCATCGATTCAGCATTCAAACCACAGAACGTGCAGTGGGCCTTCTCCCCCCACCAACACCCCCTGGACGTCTCGAAGGCCAACGTCGGTTTGAACCTCCCGCCGAAATCCGCTTTCACGCCATCGAGGTACTCGGAGTAGTCCAATTCGAGGTCCTCGTTGATGTCGAGTTCCTCGCCAATCAAAGCTCCGCCCGCCACCGGAAGCTGTCCGCGCCCTGTCACTCCTGGTATCGGCCCGGGGCGCTTCCCCGGATTCGACATTCGCTGACCGATGTGCTCGGGAAATGACCGTAGGGACGGCCCGGAGAACACGGCGTCCAGCGCAGGCACGTTTCGCAACAATACGCCCCCCATGGGCGCGTCGCCGTTCGCACCCCCCAGCACTATGTGTGCTGACGGGTTGCGCCGTTTGATGACATTGGCCAGCGCGATGGAGGCGCAGGTTTGGGCGAAGGTGCTGGTGAAGCCGCACAAATCCGCCTCATACAGTCGATGCTCCTCTACGAGTTCCTCGAGGAACGCGGGAATCTGTTTCCGAATCCCCTCAATGCGCTCACGTGTGCTGGCATTCGTCTGCCCCGGGTAGAATCGTTTCAAGTACTTCTCGAGGGGGGAGGGGGGGCTCTCGAATGCCGTTTCGCTGAATAGCCAGTCACCCAATCCGCTGTAGAGGTGAGCCCAAGACATGCAGATGTCCTGGTAGACGTCCATGCCGATGGTCTTGGCGAACCTGTTGTTCCCCATGACCACTCGGCACTCGACCTCCTCACCGAAACGACGCTGGAGCACGGCTCGCAGCTGGAGCGGCCCGAGTGCAGGCATTGCAATGCTACCGAACGGCATTGTGATGAGACTTACCAGAAACTTTTTCATAATGGTCTCGATCAATCCTCGACGGTCTTCCGCTCGCTCGTGGCGCCGTCGTACTCAGCTGCTCAGTGCCTTGTGGGTCTTGACCCAATGCTCTTCCGACATCTCCATTGCGCGATTGCACGCCGCCTGTGTCGCCTCTGCCACCAGATTGGCGTCGCAAGCTCCCTGCAGTAGCTTTGGCGGTCCCTCGAAGCGATTCGTCTTGGCTCTGAAAGTTACCTCCACTCGCTCCCCCGGATCCCGGGCAACGACGACGTGTTCGGCGGCTTTCTCCCACTGGGCCATGTTCTTGAACGCGAAGTTGACAGCCTTCAGAATGTCTAGCGATTTGGGAAATTTCATGCTTGGTGTTCCTATCTGGGGAGCAACGTCCCCGTTCAATTGGTTCTCGAAGAGTCCCCAACGTCCATAGCCGGCGAGCACTAGCCCTAGATGTTCACTCGGAGAGCGAGCCCGAAGTCGAAGCGATTGGCTTTTCGGTTTACCACCATCGAACCAAACGGAATGTCGGGGATCTCGAATAGGAACTCTCCATGGCGTTCGCCGTAGCGAACTGCTGCAAAGGCCTCGAGTCGCAAGTGCGTCAGCACGGTGAGATAGTAGTCCAGTCGTGTAATGAAGGACTTGTCCGTCAGATTTCCCAGTGTCGTCAGCGCGAAGGTATGATCGTCCAACGTCATTGGGCCTGGAAACGAAAGAAATCCACCTGCGTAGGCTTGGCCTAGGTAGAAGAACGTGGCCGCGTCGCTCAACGCTCTGTCGTGCGGCAGAACGAGCCCAGGATAGGCATCGCTATTGTCATAGCCGAGTGGGTTGTAGAAGTACTCGGCACCCAGCGTCCAAGTGTCGTTGCCGTGATACTTGCCGGTGTATGTAATTCCTCCCACTACCTGGGAGCGCAACCCTGTTTCTCGGTACACCGGGTAGAGTTGGTCTACGGTCGCCCCCGGGGCCTCTGCCTCCGCAGTGTCGCTGACGCTGACTCGATCGATTTCACCCGCGTCGCGAAGGGCGAGCTCGCCGTACACGTCGACATCGCCCAGGCCAAAGCTCAAGTCGGCAACGAGCCGTGCGCTTCTTCCTCGACGAAAGATGCCACTCAGAGCGAGCTCCGCGGTTCCGAGGACGAACTCCCCCCGAACCGCACCCGCCACCGAATCCAGCCGCTGAACCGCGTCGTCGTCTTCGAGCAGGAGGTACCCATAGAAGTTCCACGCGAGCGATTCTACCGGCACGTGAAGTTTGATCATCGCTCGTCCCGTCCGTGCATCAAACACGTCCGTTGGGCTTCTTCGACGCAGGTGCAGCAAGTCTCCAGGCGTCCAAAATCGCCCCTGTCCCCATCGGACGTGCTGAGTTCCGACCGTCGCGAACAAGCGCCGCGCAAGGTCAAAACGAAGCCACATTTGATCGACAGCAATCTGCACGTCGCGAGTGCCTTGGCTTGTCAGGTCGCTCAGATCCTGTGTGCCCGCAACGCCCCCCGAGGTGCCAGTCGAGCCCACGACCAGATCCTCGGACTGAGAGTCCGGCAGGGTACTGTCGAACACGGTTCGGATCTGGGCGTAGGCGCGCACACGGTCGTTGGGGTTTGCATCGAGATACAGATCGAGAAGGGTGGGCGCAGCGAACCGGAATTTCCCGAGAGACTCTCCCAGAAAGCTCACGGCCTGAATTCGTTGGTAGAGGACCCCTCCGATTTCCAGCGGGTCGGGGGGAGCAATGGACGACATGAATGAATCTGTGGCCTGGTCATCTTCGCCGTCTTGGCCGTCCCCGCGGTCTTGGCCGTCCGCGCTCCCATCGGCATCATCAGACGCCGATTCTTCTTCTCCGAAGAGCTCGCTCTCGTCCGGTCGCTCTTGGCCTGACGCCGACTGTTCGCTGAACAAGAAGCCGCCACAAGCGATCCAGCAGAGTCGGGCTCCGAGGAGACCAGCACGCGTCAACCGCTCGGGTCCGCGCCGTCGTCGCGTCCTCGCCACCCTACCTTGACTTACTCTCCAACCAGGCTTTTGTGAAAACATTCGCGGGCAACGACCGAAGATCGACACTCTTGACTTTCAGGATCGTAGAGTTTCCTTCCTCTAGCTCATCATACATTCGCGCCTCGGAAGGGTACCAGATCTTGCGGCCCTGTGATTCGCTGTGGACGGAGGTCCAGTGTGGAAAGTACGCCGTTCGGAGGAGCTTGCCCGAAAGGGAGTACTCCTGACGCTTCAGGACGTTCTGACTATCCTCGTCTACCCAAAGGGTCATTTTCGGGAAAGCCACGTCGATGCCGGGTTTGCTGGTCAGACGAAGGATTCGAGTGGAGAATTTGCCCAGCTTCTCGCGGCCCCCATCGTCGGGGTCGTAGTCTTCGGCAAGCCTCGACTCGTCGAAGTCCGAGCGTCGAGAGTTGGTGCCCCCGATCCGCTCCCGCTCGGTTCTACGCTCCCATTTGCCCACGGTGGGATCGTAGAACCACAGGTTGTTCTCCACCCGCAAGTAGCCCTGTCCGCGAGAGGACTTGGGGCCAGTGAACAGCATCATGAACTGCTGTTCTGAGCTTCGGCGAAGCACCAGGACCTCATAGGCGATCGTTACCTTGTCCTTGCTTCTTTGCTCGAGGTAGGCCAACGATCGCCAATCCCCCTGGTTGCGTTGTCGCTCGTCAATGACCCGCAACAACTGGACAAGGTCGGTCGCCGGTTTCTCGTCTGTGCCTTTCGTCTGCGACTCGTCAGCGAAGGTCCACCTGGGTTGGGTTCCTGCCAGTAGAACCCCTGCAATAAAGATTCGCCTATTCATAGTTCTTTCATACCGTTCGGGACATCGCATCTCGCGGCTCCAGACGAGCCGCTCGTAGGGCGGGGTAGAGCGCCGCAAGAGCGGCAAACAGGACCATGACCAGTCCGGGACCAGCCAACTCGGTCCAACCGATGGGCAGCTCCAAGCGGCTGGACATCAGGAAGACCTGCATCGACAGAGGTAACTCGATATGGCAGGAGTTGACCCAGGCGAGCGCAAGAGCGACCAAGGCGCCACTCAGGGCGCTGCTGATCAAGCCCAGCAGCACGGCCTCCGTCATGAACATGCGAACGATTGCTCCCCGTTGCATGCCAATCGCCCTCAGCGTTCCAATTTCATTCGTGCGCTCTCGGATTGCGATCCAAAGCGTGTTCGTGATTCCGACAGCGACGATTCCGAGTAGCAGCATCAGCACGACGGCGTTCAGCCCGTCGATGGTCTGTACCGTCCACATCATGAAAGAGAGCTCCTGGCGCCAAGAGGTTACGTCCAGGTGCTGCCCAGTCCACCCTGCGCGCTTTGCGTCCTCGATCTTCTCCCAGTACGGACTTGGGCTTGCGGGCTCCAAGAGATAGCCCTGTTCGACTAGGCCGTTCCGCAAGCGAAGCGCCAGCTGGTCGGACTCCGCTCGCTTGTCCGGTGGCAGGTGAATCTGCAACACGCCGGCAGTATCCTCGCCGAGTTGGTACAACGAGCGAAGTGACTCGTTGGACAAGAAGGCCGTCCACCGAGACAACACACCCACGTTGTTGGCCACGGCGACAACGCGGCAATCCATCGTGTTCGCGACTCCCCGGCTTGTCTGCGCGGATACCGTGATGGTGTCCCCGGTGTTCACCGCCAGCTTCTCCGCTTGATCGCGAAACAGGAGGATCGCGTTTCGTTGTGACAAGCCAGCAAAGGACCCACTAGACAGCTGTAGAGAGCTTTCGAGAAGGCTCTCATGAGCAACGTCGACGCCGTTGAGGCTGAGCTGCATCGAGTCCTTCTCGGAGATGATTCGTGCCCAGTGGCGGCCCCTGCTAAGAATGAGCTGCGCCTCGGGCAAGATCTTGTGGATCGCCTCCTCGACCTTCGACGACTCGACCATGACTGGTGTCACGGTGCTTACCGTCGGCTTGAAGTAGCCGGTGACATTGAGGTGGCCCGTCGACAGAGCAAGTCCTCCTCGAAGCAGGGTCTCGTGAATGCCCGCCGAGACGGAGGTCATGAACATGGCGAGACTCGCGACGAGCGTGATCGCGCTGCCCAGAAGGAGGAATCGCCTGCGGTGGCTCGTCAAGGTGAGCCAAGCCAATTTAACGTCGACAGAAAATAGTGTGCGCACGAGTCTCTAGTCCTTCCCAGCCATGGCCAGTGCCGGGCTGACTCTCATTGCCAGGAGCGCGGGGTAGAGCCCGGAAACGAGGCTTACGCACAGCACCACGCACAAGGCTTGCGTGACGCCTGCGGCTTCACAGTTCGGAAACAACCTGTCGCCGGAGAAGAAGAAAGTCATCATATCGGTTGTCGCGGGAATGCCCGTCTGACCGATGACGACCAGGAGCACGATTCCCAGCGAAGCTCCGAGGCCTCCAAAAACACCACCAACGACTAGTGATTCCACGACGACCATGGCAAATACGGTGGTCCTTTGGGCGCCGAGCGCCCTGAGGGTTCCAAACTCGTTCACTCTCTGCAGCGTCGCCATCACGAGGGCGTTGCTCATGATGACCAAGGCGACCAGAAACAAGATCGCGAGGCCTCCCACGAGTGTGAGTCTTGCGAATGAAGCGAATTGACCGATGAAGCCTGTTGCCTGTTGCCAGGACACGGCGCGCAGGGGGAGCCCGATCGCCTTTCCGGCTCCTTCAATGGCCGCCCTGGTTTCCTCTGCTCGGGAAGGGTCGTCGAGAAGCACCGCGGCATTCAGGAAAACGCCGCGAGATAACTCCTGGGGGCCAATCGTCGTGCTTTCGGCATTCGAGGCTTCCCCGGCTTCCAGGTTGGCAAGAGCCAAGTCTATTTCTCCTGCGGACGTGGAGGGTAGGTCGTTCGTCCCTGGCGAGGTGTCCTTCGACACGTCCTCAGGGGAGCCTCCGGCAAACAGAGCCTGTTCAGCCAGGTTCTTGTCGATTGGTTCCACGGCGGCGGACGCCCTGAGTCGGTCGATTTCTTGGCGTCGCTGGTCCGTCATGAAGCCGTAGAGGTTACGAAACGTCACCAAGTCCATGATGTTCAAGCTGCCCGCCTGCGGTGAGTCCTCGAGCCCCTCGAAGGCGTATGTCCCATAAACCTTGACGGATGCCGATCGGATGTACCCACCACTGGTGAACCCCTTGAGGGTCAACGTGTCTCCGATCTTGACGGAGTACAAGTCGAGCATTGGGGCGATGGTGCTGTAGAAAAACTCGTAGCGGCTGTCGAAGTTGTCGTCGGTTAGTGACAGGAATTCGCCCAACAGCTCGGGCAATTGCCCGGGCTTTTCGAGAGCGGTGGACAATTCGTTAGTCAGAGCCGACGCTTGGCGGGGATCGAGTTGGAGCAGCACAGACTGAACTTGACCGCGGACCAGCTGCGCGTGTGCCGACAGTTCGGGATCCGTCGCGAGGGAGCGGCCGCGCTTGACCTTGGCTCGGTGAATCTTGTCGAGTGCGCGTGCGACCGGAAGCTTTACCTGTTCTTCGTAGACGTACTTGGAGAACAGGAATCCTCTGTGCCCTTCGGGGATGGCTTGTCCGTCGACGATCTTCATGCGGTCGAAGCCTCGAGAGAACGCCCCCGGGTCGGTTCCGACGTATCGTAGGTAGAGCACCCCCGCGTCGCCAAGGAGAGGCGCGACGCGGTTTTCGAGCGTTTCCAGAGAATTCATTGGGTCGGTCAGAAAGTCCTTCCAGTACGAGTCGGAGGACACGCGTTCGAGGAGTTCCTCCTCGCGGCGAAGCTCACTCGAGTCGGCCCGCAACAGCCGGGCTCGCCCGGCGTCAGTTCCGAGAACCTCCACTGCGTGCCGAACCTGCGCGATGCGGGCCTGGACCGAAGCCGAAGGCACCCAAGGTCCGTGCGAAGGCAATTCGGCACGGACCGCATCCCGAAGCTTGGCGACGAGCAGATCCAGGGTGTTTCCGGAGAACACAGTGGCGTTGTCGATTCCCATCGGGACTACCTGAGCCACATTCGGAATTTCCGAGAGCGCTTTTCGTACCGGTTCAAAGTCTTGAAGCGGCGCGGTCTGCTCGGAATCCAGCGCCATGCCGCCGAGCAATGCGAGATCCGTTTCCGACTCGGAGGAGTACACCTGAAGATCTCCGGCGACGCTTCCTACGATGGACCGAGTCATCGACTCATCGACTGCATGGAGCAGCGAGGAGCCGACTAGGGTGAGGAAAGCCCCGACCGTGACGATGCCCCCAACGATGAGTGTTTTGGTTCGACTCACCGCGAGGTTACGAATCGCGATCTGCCCCGCGACGAGGAGCAGGGAAACGCGGCCCGTCACGATTCCACCGCTCGCGCGTAGCCGGAAATGTGGCTGGTTTCGGCTCGATCCGGTTCGGCGATGCAGCCATCGACCAGTCGAACACGGGTGGTTGCACAGTGCATGACCTTCGCGTCATGGGTTGAGAAGATGAACGTCGTCTGCTGCGTTTCATTCAACTCGCGCATCAGGTCGAGAATGGATTGCCCAGTGGTGGAATCCAGATTGGCAGTAGGCTCGTCCGCCAAAACGAGTTCCGGCTTCGTTACCAGCGCCCTAGCAATCGCGACTCGCTGTCTTTGTCCTCCAGAGAGCTCGCTCGGGCGATGGTGTGCGTGGTCCTTCAAGCCCACGCGATCGAGGAGGTCGAAGACCGCCTCTTTTCTGGCTGCTTTGGAGAGCCGGCCCTGCAGGAGAAGGGGGAGTTCGACGTTGCGATGGACGGTCAACACCGGCACGAGGTTGAAGCTTTGAAAGATGAAGCCGATCGAGTTGAGTCTGAGCGAAGTGAGCTGCCGCTCGGAGAGTCGACTGGTGTCACAACCGCAGACGGTGACGTGTCCGGTCGACGGTTTGTCCACGCATCCAATCAGATTGAGTAGCGTGGTCTTTCCGCTACCCGAGGGGCCAGCGATGACGAGAAACTCACCACGCTCCACGCCCATGGAAACTCCCCGCAGCGCGGGAACATCGACTTTTCCGAGGCGATAGGTCTTCGTTGCGGCGTCGATGCGCACTAGCTGAGCACCCGGGCTCCGTACCTCAATTCCGCTTTTCACGGTCTTCTCCCACATTGACATCGATTGACACAGCTGAAACTCACCCCGATCGTTGCTTTCGCGGTTGTTGGTGCCCTCATCCGATGGCTTCCCCCGGTTCCCAGCGAAAGGTCGCGACGGAGGCAATGAGTGACAGGACCCCGAGCACGAGCAGCCACGGTAGCTGTTGAAGCCACAGTGCCGTGTCTGCGGCGATGGCTGCTCGCAGAGCAGCAAGAGCGTGTTCGAACGGCAACCCGTCAACCACGGGCAGGAGCCAATCGGGCAGAGTCGAGCGGGAGAAAAAGCACGTGGACAGTCCGAGCAGTGGTAGGCTCACCAAGTTGTTGATCGCGGCGACTTGGCCTTCGTTCTTGCCGAGGTTGCCGATTAGAATGCCAACGAAGGTGAAGGCGACGACTACGCCGACGGCCACCGGAAGGGTCAGCAGTACGGCTCGCATGCTCAATGGGACACCAAGTGCCGCCACACTTGCGACTCCCACGATCAGACCCGACAACATGGCTACACAGATCCTTGCGGCTCCAAAGATTGCCACGAACTGTAGCGTCGAGGTAGGGGACAGTCGAACAAGCTTGTAGACGCCTCTCGCTCGGTGCGAGAGCACCACGAATGCGGTGCCGCTGGCGGAGAAGAACACCAAGCTCAGTAGTATTACGGTGCCCAAGAATCGCGCGCGGTTGGTCGCCTCGTCGACGATGCTGACGGTCACTCCGGTGACGACCAAGGGAAATATCAGCGACCAAGAAATGGTCGTCCAGTCTCGAAAGGCTGCTTTCAAGAACAAGCGAAACAGGGTCACGAGGCCTCCTTGGCAGTGAGAGAAAGGTACAACTCCGCGACGGACGAAACATTGTGCTCTTCGAGCAACGCGCGGGGTGCACCGGCGGCGAGTACCTTGCCGCGGTCAATCACGAACAGACGCGTTGCGAGGTCCTCCGCCTCCCTCATGTCGTGAGTCGCGACGACGACTGCGCGGCCCTGGTCTGCAAATCGACGAATGAGAACACGCACCTCCTCTTGGCCACCCGGGTCGAGTGCTGCGCCAGGTTCGTCCAACACGATCAGTTTTGGAGAAACGGCGAGTGCCATGGCGATGCTCATGCGTTTTCGCTCACCGCCCGAGAGTCGATCGCTTCGGCGATTGGCCAATTCGGTGATGCCGCATTGAGATAGCAGCGAGGGAATGTCGACGTGGCTGAAGCATCCGTACAGAGCGCAGACCAAGCGAATGTTGTCGGTGACGCTCACCCCCGGAAATACGGGTGGAGACTGCAGTTGAACACCGATCTCGCGCTTTGGGTCGATATCCAGCCAGGTTACTTTACCCCCATCGAGATCGCGCAGTCCCAGGACTACATCGAGAAGCGTGCTCTTGCCGGCTCCGTTCGGCCCAATGAGCACCACGACCTCCCCGGGGCTCACATCGAGGCACACCTGGTCGAGCACGCGCCGCGAGTCGAAACTCTTGACGATGTCGCGCGCTTTCAGCAAGGCACCGTCGACTTGCGGCGTCACGCGAGCCTCCCCGTGGGTTGCGAGAAAACGGAAGATCTCATCGAGACACTCATGTTATACTCTCCTGTTTAGTGGACAGTTGAACTGTTTAGTGGACGGTTGGCGCCGCCCGCCAAGTACCATTGGAAAGAAGTTCGATGCCTGGGCTTGCCTCGCGGCAGGTCCTCCAGACGTGCATCACGTCACCGGCATGGACTTCGTTCACCCTTTGGGCGTATCGGTCGGGAGAGATTCCCCGACCTTGGTGGAGGGCATACCTCGCCAACAATCGGGCTCGAAATAGGGTCGACTGGTTGACGAGTTGCCACTGCAACAAGACGCGCCGGCGAGCGCGATCGAGCTCTGCTTCGGGCACGGGCTCTCGGGCGAGGTGCCACCACTCTTCCGCGATCACCTGGCTTACGCGTTCGGCCTTCTCCGGCGCAGCGACGGCGTAGACGCAGGAGTAGCCAAGCCCCCGGCGCTCGCGACTGAACGCTCGAAACGTGTATGCGAGTTGCTCGTCCCTGCGCAGTCTTCGATAGAGTCGGCTCCCCATTCCGTCAAGTACGGCAGACGCTACGTGTAGAGCGACTCGGTCTTCGGAGTCGATGGGAAGCCCGGCGCCTGCCAGCAGCAGGTGTAGGTGACCGCTCGTGGCGTGAATGGGGGGGGGCGGTGCCGCGCCAGCTGGGGCCTCAAGCTGGTAGTTCAGGGGAATCGGAAGGTCCAGGGCGCTATCGATTCGATTGGGGCCGACAATTCCTACGCCACAAGAAGGGCGGGGGGACTCCGAACTCTGGGCGTCCGGAAAGAGACGTGCAAGGGCCTCCGCTTGAAGACTTTCGAACGCGCGCCAGCTGCGAGCGACCCGACGAAGCACCGGAGCGCGCTCCACGGCCAATTCCGCGGCTAGCTCACAGAGTCGGTGCAGTGTTGGCAGCTCCCGACCAGGCGGTACGGCCACTCCAATGCCTGAGCACTCCTCATCCAAGATGTGCCTCACGACGGAGCCAGCAGGCATCAAACCGGAATGAAGGTTCAGCGCGAGTGACAGTTTCGCCACACCACGTGGCCCGAGGGGATCGCGCGGGCTCCAAAGAACGACGGCGCAGGCCGTTGTGCCTCCGGTGCGAGGACACCAGGCTAGCGGAACTGACCCCGGGTTCACGAGGAGCGTGGAAGAAGCCACGGGGACTCCTTGTGCGCGGCCGCGGAAGCGCTCTGGTGCGCCGGATGGCGCGATGGAGAAGGTGCGAGGCTCCAGCGCCGTACTCTCTCCTTGAACGCAAGCTCGGAGGCGCGACAGAAAGTCGCACACCATGGTTGCATCGACCGACTCGAGAGCAGAGAGGTAGGGCACGAGGGCAGAGCGCTGGCCGTCTCGAAGCCAACTCAGCGCCGCGTTTGACGCGCGCCGCTCGACGAGCTCGTGGTCCAACATACGAACCATCGATGCCTGAGCCTTCCACAGGGGCACCTGTTCGGCAACGTTTGCACAACGATCGACTACTCGCGCCAGGCTCGACGACACGTCAGCTGCCGTAGCGTCCGAGCCCGACGAGGACAGCCAAAGCACGTCGACACTGCCGTACTCGTCCACGCGAAGGTCTGCTCCAGCTTGCTCGAGCGCGGCGCGCGCGACGTCCACCAGAGCACGCAGTCCGCTATTGCAGGGGTGCACCAGCGTCAGCTCGTAGGTTCCGCCCCTGCCCCAAACGGAAGTGGCACATTTCCGGAGCTGGCACGAATTGGGGGGCCCCCAGTACTCGATCGGGGGGATCGTCGGTCCGGTCGCTCCACGGTCCGTGTGCAGCTGGCCACCGGCGACGGACAAGAAGCTTCGCCCCCAATCGTAGTGCCTGGCGTGAAAAGCGCGCAGCCGGGGTAGCTGGAGCTGGGATAGCGAGCGAAACGACCCCAATGGGCTGTGCTCGCACGTAGTGCCCCGCCACACGTCTTCGAAGCTGTGCTGGAGGCGGCGCCACGAGGCCTGTGACCGACGAAAACCGAGCTCCTGCAGTATGACCCCGCGCTCGCTTTCCCAGTCCGAGGGTTCGAACTTGGGATCGAAGACCGCTTCGACGATGGCGTCCACTGCTTTGGACGCTTCCTTCTCCGATACGAGGAGGCTGTAGACGGTTTCGTCGCGATTCGTACTGGCCTGTAGTGTTGCACCACTCGAGTCGAAACGATGAAGAACCGGATGACGACCGCCAGCACGAACCACGAGATGCTCGATGGCGTGTGCGGCACCTTCCTCGTCCGGGCCTTCCAAACGGCTACCACAGGAGACGTGAAGCCGAATGCAGCACAGTTCGTCCCCTTCGACCGTTTCATGCAGCAAGGGGAGCCCCCCGGGTGCTACCTCTACGCAAGAGGACACTCTGCCTGCCTCCGCAAACTCAACAAGAGAGCTAGAACCCCCACGTAGGTACAATGCCGAACGGCCCTGCGCTCCCCACCGAAATCGACCCAGTACCCCGCCCCTACCTGATTGTCTAGCAGGTACTGCTCGATCTCCTCCAAGATTCGATTCTGGACGCCACAAAGACTCAGACAAATGGCGAACTCGGCGACTAGGTCGGTTTGCCCGTTGACCATCGTCGAGCGGGCGTTGTCCAGGATGTACCGGATGCTCGCCTCATACGGCGGCCCGGGCAGGCGACCAACCTCGAGCAACTTCGAGCCAAACATGATGACGTGGGAGTGATGGTAGCCCTCCACCACGCGTCGCAACTCGTCGCCCAGCCCCGCGAAGTGAGGTTTGACGGAGCTTTTGGTCGGTAGCGAACTCCCCATGCCCTCCAGATTGAACTGGTAGCTGCGGTTGTACAGAAAGTTGAACGAACACAGGTATCGACTGTGCGAGTGGAATGCAGATGCAATTGCTTCGACGATGCCCGCCGTCCGCTCGTCGCTTCGGCGCCGAACGTGCAGAAGGTGCCCCAACATGAGTGTGCCCATGGCGGCGTCACAACACGCTTGCTTGGATTCGAAGTGAGCGGCGTCGAAGTCCAGCGGAAGGTCCGTCGCTAGGTCGAGCAATCGCTCGATCGCCTTTGAGCTTTCCTGAATCGACTCATGAAATAGCTCCGACCCGTCCAACGCCTCACTCGAAGAGGGGCGTGTTGGACCTGGTTCTGCCGGTTCCCCCAACCGATAGAGCACCATCTGGTGGTACCAGGCTTCGTCGGCGACCTCCGGAATCGTCTTCGACGGGTTCTCGGTCAACCACTTCTGTGCCCTTCGGATTGCAGCCGCGATTGGCTCGTCCATTAGCGCGCGACCTCGATACTCACTACGGCATTCGCTACCATTCGCCCCGCGGCGTCGGCGACTCCAATCACCCAGTCCCCGGGAAGCAGGCGCGGATTGTCATTCAATTCTAGGTCACTGACGAGCGCTGGCTTCTCGGGCGTGACCTCGAAGTGATGCTCGAACTGAATGCCTGCTGCGTTGTAGACGACCTTTACGCTCGAAGTCTCCACGAGGTCGTCGAACGCCAGCCGGAGGCGAAGGACCCTTCTCCCGCTCTCGCTCGTCACCTCGTGCAATTCGCCCTCCGAGAGGCTCAGAGGAGAAGCGAACTGGTCTTCAGATACCCTTCGGTACGACCAACACTCCCCGTTCCTGTTGAATACGACAACGTCTGCATGCAACAGAAAGTTGTCACAGTCGTGTACGGCAACGTTCACGTAGCCTTTCTTGTGCTCGGTGAAGCCGATCCACGTTTCGCTGGTTCCGCTGGGATTGTCCGGGGTCAAGAAGAACCCCGTCTCTCTCTGCTCGTTGGTCGTTGGGAACGCATACTTGTGCTTGATCGCGATTGGGCGTTCCAAGCCCTCCAGTTGGCTCGTGTAGCGAAGCGCGATGAGGTCCTCTCGCAGCTTCTTGGTTTCGAACGAACACGAAAGCCCCTTTGCTGCTTCGGCAAGTTCGCGACTCTTCGTCGTCTTTCCAATCCCCTCGCTCAATGAAGCTCCCGTGAAATGCTCCTTTCGCATCAATTCCGTGATGGCCACTGCGCGTGCTTTCTTCATATGTCGAACTCCATCGTGTCTTTCGGTCTCGAGTGCCGCTCCAGGGAGAGACGATCAGGGCAGAGGGTGGGGCATAGTGTTGAGTGGCACGTCATCCAGCCCCAGCCATTGGCGAATGTGTGCCAGGCGACGACGACCCAAAATCGGGACTCGGTGGGTACCGGACAGTTGCAGCAAGCCCGGGACGAGCGCTCGGACGACGTGGACCCCCATGTGGCGGAGATCGGGCGTCGTGAGATCCACGAACAGAGGATTGAACCCAGCCTTCGTTAGTACTGACACTGCGTACTCGAGATTCTCCTGAGGGGTAGCGTCCAGGCTGGGCATCTCGTGGCGCGCGGGCTCCCGGAGAGACTCTGGCGGAACCCCTTGTGGGGCGAGAATGTATCCGACTCGTTGGCGGTGCTCCGGGAATTTGGTGTAGAGCAGGCCGTGCTTCTGGAACGAGTCCACCCCGTCGAAGCTCGGGCCAGGGTCCCAGTCTGCGTAGAGCTTCATCAAGGAGCGCTGGTACGGAAAGGACTGAGCGGCCTCGAGAGTTGCCTTTGCGACGGCGAGTTCAGGGCGGACTCGGCACGCGCTACCGATTTGAATCTGGTCTGCCCCACAGGCCGTCGTCTTTGCGACCGTTAGCGCGACAGGAAGAGGCAGATCCAGGCTGATGTCGTATCGTCGATAGCTGGTGAACTCGTCTTCTGGGTAATGTTCCCGGAGAGAACTCTGCCAATCCGTCATTTCTGCAGTCCAGCGCCTTGGCGAGATCTTGTAGAACCAGGAAGCGGAGATTGCGTCTCGCTCTACGACCTCACACAGTCCTGCGAGTATTGCGTGCGCGAGGGAGGGGCCCGCGGCGAGGCCACTCGTGACCGAAGGGAAGATCATGGGCTCCGCTGCAATGCGCTTATAGGGCATGAATACGAGAGCCGCGGGTACCCAGGCTTCGTTGCCGGTAGCGCACTCGATGGCTCTTACCCAACGCACGGGAGTAGCGGGTCGCAGCGGACGAAACCGAAACCCTTCGGAAGCGTACTGAGCGTCCGAGAACAGTTCGAAGTTGTCGGGGTGAACCGCGCTCCCTTTGAAGTCGTCGTAGGAAGAGAGTCGGAGCTCGTTGTCCTTCCAAATGCTTGCGGCATAGCGCTCGAGCGACTCCCCGATGGCGGCGGCGCGGGCCGACGTTGGATCTAGGCCAGCTCCGCCATGTCCACAGGGGCCCAAATGGCTGGGAAGTAGGCGCAGATCGCGAAAATGGGCGAAGTGACAGAAGATCGGTGGGTCCTGTTCGCCCATCTCGACGCTGCTATCGGAGAAGAGAACTCCGGTTCGGGGGTGGACTGCGTCGGTCATCATATCGAGAGTGTTTTCGATCGCGTCCAATTCGCGCTCTTGGCTGGAACCGCAGCTCGCGCATTGCGGCACGGGCAGCACCGGAGAGAGCTCTGGATTCTCGGAACCGGGCCGAAGCCACAGAGTGTGACGGGAGAGCTCGGTAGCTCGGCGGTCGGCGTCGAATCGGTCGACCTCTTCGACGACCTTTTGAATCAACAGCAGGCGCTCTTGTGCGGACGACGGCAAGGTCGGAGGGCACTGCTCGGTCGTTCGCAGGAAACTCGCGAATTCGCTCCTCAGCGCCCCTTGATCGTGATTGAGGTTCACACGCGTCGTGAAGCACTCGAAGCAGGGCTGACAACAACCCGGCTTCCACAGAGGACCGACCCAGGCGCCCAGCGCACCGTCGAACCCGGCGTAGAGTACGGGGATCCCCATTCTCATGGCGATCGAGTTCACCTGAAATAGCATCGGATCCTGAGAGCGGTCGGTGACCGCTACGGCGAGCCTGTTCGTCGCGTCGGTGCGCACTCCCCACTCTTTGAGTTCGTGCGGCTCGAGGAGGGGGGCGTCCCTCGAGAACAACGCTGTGCCGCGAATCGAGTCCCGAAGTGTTGGCGAAGCGACAATGCACACGTTCAATGACTGCGCAGGCTTTTCGACGACTGGGCGCAGAAAGTCGCGCGCCACGAGTGTCGAAAGGACCTTGTTGACACGGGCGAAGCGGTCGGAGTCGCTGGGCAGGAGGCTCGAAAGAGGCTTTCCTTCCAGAAGATCAGGTAGCGGATCGACGACAAAGGCGGCGAAGTCAGACCCGTTGACACGCAGAACCTCCGACGGGGTGGCGATGTATCCGCCTCGGTCGTCACGTCGGTAGAGGGCCACTCCTGGAGCCAATTCCAACCTAGCATCCTTTAGTTCATCACTCGAATTCACTTAACTCTCGCTTTCCCCGCTTGGGAGACCGTCGTCCCAAAGGTGATCAGCTGAAGCACCGACTCGAACTGACCGTCCAGCCCGATGCAAGCATTCCAATAGTTGTCAATGAACCCCATCAATGGCAGTCCGACGAATCCAACGCTATTCGCCATGGTAAGGAGACTCTGGCTCAGGTGGCCGCAGTCGAGCGTCAGGATTCGGTAGCCGCGCTCCCGGTATTTCCACTGGTTTCTCGCAAAGGAGGCAGCCAACGCGATCGTGAAAGGGTTGTCCCTCATCGCATCGGGGCGGTTCGTCATCTTTTGGAGCTCCGAGCGGGCGGGACATTCGTTGACCCAAACCAACTCGGAACGAGTCGGATCGTAGTAGTAGATTCCGCGGGGTACCCCGGTGACTTCCTCTACGAAGAGATAAACGTCGATTGGGTACAGACCACCTCCGGAAGGAGTGGCGCGAACCATGCGCGTTACGCTGCCCTTGATGTGTTGGTGCCCAGTTTCTCCGTAAGAAAAGAAGAGAATTCGCGCAAGGTCCTCCAGTGACATTGGCCCACTATTGACGAATTTCCCACTCGAGCGACGACGGAGGACGAGTTCCTCGATGGGCGCGGAACGCGCGGTCGTAACGTCTGGAAGTGCGACCCGCTTTCTTCCGAGGGTTACGTCCTTCCGTGCTCCCGACGCCACCTCGTGCATTGTAGCGTTGATGGCCTCGTCTACCATGCAGTAGTCATTGGGATGGCCGAGCTCGCGAAGGCGCGAGACCTCGTGGTATAGGCGCCAGGCCGAAGGCCCATCGTCTGCAGGTGGCATCTCCAGCACATCCGCCGGCAGAGCGATCTTTGGCGCGTCCACCTCCGACGAGTTGTGTCGCCAAGCCGCGCGTGCGGCGAACTGGTCTCGTTCGCTCAGTTCAGGGGTGTTCACCAAGCCGCTGACGTACGCGCTGGCCCACGGGGCGAGCTCGGGGGCCGTTGGGAGGACGGCAGAAATCGTCACCTCGCTCGGACTGGCGGAAGCCGGCGTCGCCTCGCGCTGCTCACCGAGTTGCGGAGAACTGCCACGGGAGAACAGCCTGGCGAATAGCGCTGTCAGCAGATTGTCCAGCAGCTGCCGGCGGCACTCCTCGTCGTCCCCCGACAGGACGCTTCTGGCCACCACCGGTTGGCCAATGCGCGCGAGAAAGACCGTTGCTTCGTACCACAGCTGCGTTTCGCTCGCTCGGTGGAGGCAGACGGATAACTCGGCCCCACACCATTCTGCCCAGGCAGCAAGGAGGGGGCCGAGCACCGATGCGGCCGCGAGGCTCTTCGAGGAAATGGACGATTCGCTGCTGACACAGTCTTCCACGACGCGGCGGGCGGCCTCGTACAGAGCCTGCTCCGGTGAGTCGGCAACGGCGAAGCGTGAGGGGCCCGTTCCGCCCTCGATCGATGGCGCGGAACGCGACAACCATGAAGCCAACGCGTCAGTGGCCGCTCGCCTTTTGGCCCGTTCGGGGTCTTTCGATACTCCTACCGAGTACAAGGATGTTCCTCGGAGAGCGGCGGCGAAACCGAAGAATGGCAGCTTGAAGGGGTGAGGAAGCGCAATCAGCCGCACCATCCCATCAAAACGCTCGGCCCAGGCACGCTGCCTTTGAGTAGGGCCGTTCACGCTTCACTCCATCGCTGCGGGGCCGGGCTGGGGCTCCGACAAGCGGCGCACCAGGGGGCTCGCCAAAGTCGGTCGACCTCTTGCGTGCTCCGCGAGAGGTCCAGTGTCGTCACTCTCCCCCAGTGGCTGAACTCGCCGATTTGCCAACGAAGCCCCTCCAACTGGGTTAGAAGCACGCCGCCCCACCACGACCGGGCATGCTGTTGGGTGGACCGCCACGCGAGCGGAGCGGATGCTGCTCGGAAATCGCCTTTGGCAGGGAGAACCTGGGGGTTTTGGGCGGAGTGGCCACATTCCAGGCAGGCGGATTGTCCTGGGCGGCACCATGGGCCAACCTGCACTCGCGTGTCGGAGAAGATGAGAGGAACCCAATCCGCGCCGCGACTTGCGAGAACCGCACCCGCGCGTCGAAAGGCCGCTTCCTCGTCGGGGGTTCCAACGACCAGCGTAATCGTTGCCTCACCGTTGGGGGCTTCGGGTACCTCAAAGGTATGTTCGTCGTAAACGATCGCCGGGTACTGGCCGCGAATTGCGTCAACGACGAGCGCGCTCAGCGGCGCGTTGCCCACCACTCGGAGACGCGTTCTCTTGTATTCGATGAACCGCTCCGCGGCTGCTTTGGTGCGGCGAGCAAAATACGTATACAGGCGTTCGTCGTCGGCGCCATCGATGCACGCTGCTGCAGCGGGGGAAAGCTCGAAAGCCAAGCGCAACTCGAGCATGTCTGCCAAGCCCTTGGAGAGCGACTCGGGGATCTGCGACTTGGACAAGAGTCGCGTGCCAAAAGAAGCGAGCGATTCGAGAAGACGTGACAAACCTACGCTTCGAACGCGAAGACTTCGATCTGCAGTCTGTATGCTGATCGATCCGTCGGGTTCGAGTGCGTGGTCGAGATCGGCGGCAATGAGTACTTTGGTTTCGTGGCTGGCCATACCCTAAAATCCTGGCGCAGAAAGGCGGTTTGGTTTCGCGTGACGACTAAGCAAACCTGAACGTGGTGAGATGAGCCCGTGGAGACCCGGCAGGAGCCGAGTCCCCACGGATCATGGGTGCCTACGCCGATCGGAGTGCGATGGCCGCCTGCACCTTTGGTAAGAGGGGGCTTATGCCTCTTCGGCCGGATCCAGCTCCAGGGATGTACAAGTACAAGCGATGAAGCAGTTCTCGCTGATCTCGAGGTCGGCAGTTTGCGCTTCGGCGACGATTTCGACGGCGTCGTCGCTGGAGTCCAGCTCCAACGACGAGCAGGTGCACGCAATGAAGCAGTTCTCATTAATTTCGAGGTCCGCCGTCTGGGCCTCGGCGACGATTTCGACGGCGTCGTCGCTGGAGTCCAGCTCCAAGGACGTGCAGGTGCACGCGATGAAGCAGTTCTCGTTGATTTCGAGATCCGCCAACTTCGAGTTGCTAACGATTTCCATGATGTCTTTACTCCTTGTTCATTGTGACGACCAAGACTGGTTGGTAGCGCTACGCCAATCCGATCTGGGCTCTTCGTCAGGTGGCGATCGATATGATGGGCGGCAAGGCCTGAGGCTCATCCTTTGAATTGAGGGTGAGATGGCTCACACTGAGCCTAGGCTTGTGCTGTTTTGCTGGCTGTCTGATGTTGCACCATGAAACGGTTTGATCCGCCTGCTGGCTTGCCAACGGGTGTGCCGTCGTATGTCATCGGCTCGTGCCGGTTCAACGGCGACGGTGTCGATTGCCTCCCTCCTGCGAGGTGATGTAACAGCGGGGTTCTGGGTAGTCAATGAGGCGAGAAGTGGTGTCTGACAAAAGACGCGAACCGATCGTTCTTCGCCGCTGCGTCCTGCGCATAGGACGCCACTCTATCGGTTGCATATAGCTTCTTGGGAGGCGTTGATTGAAACCTCGTGCGCGACTCCTATTTCGCGTTTTCTGGGGCTATTTGTGCGTTTTCTGGGTCGTCGCAGCACGGTTGCTGAGCAAGGGCGTTGGACATAGATGGGAGGAGTCGGGTTCATTGGCGCATGCGTCCTGGTCGTTACTCCAGTCCAGCGGCGCGGTTGCGTCTGCGCTCGCGGACCGCGTCTAGCGGAATGCTCGTGACTGGCGATTGCCGTCATTCTCCTCTCACTACCGGGGGGCGCGGCTTGTGGAAGGGCTTCGAATGGTACCTCCGGCTCCTATGGTGTCGTTGAGGTGAATTTCGTTGAGCGCGCGGGGTGAGGCTCGTTGCCCGATTCGTGCTTGGCGATGCCGTTCAACGCAGCGAGCTTGAAGTCACAGAGGCGACACATCGTTCGCGGTCTGCGGTGCTGCATCGAATCGCGGTGGCGGACACCTATTGGAGCGTCTGCGCTGAGCGAGCGTCGGCGTGGGGCGCAATTGGCCGGTTTCGAGTGAGAAAGGTGTCAGCGTCGGCCTCGATTGGGTCTTGAACTACCAGGTGAAGGGCGTTTTGCTTCCATCCGAGGGGACTGCGGAGTGTGAAGGTCTTGTGGGCGTTCGAGGCAGGAAGTCGCGGAGCTGGCGCGTCGGGCCGTGGGGGGGTAGCCTCGAAGGGGTCCGTTGGGGTAGGGGGTCGCGCGCGTAATGGTAAGCTCTGTCGCGCTTGATCCATCGATAGGGAGCATGAGAGTGAAACGCTGGTTCTTGCGCACATTGGTGGTCGTGGTTTCCTGCTGTTCCATGGTGGTCACCGGTTGCGTGTATGACGCTGGGGAAGGGAATGGCTCGGAGAGCAAACGGCCGTCGGACGAGTCCAAAGAGGAAGAAGGAAGGGCGCCTGCCCAGGAGCCGCCCATGCCCGAGGATTCGACCGAACCCCTCGCGGGCCCCGGCGAAGGCAGCTCGACCGGAGGGGTCGACAGCGGGAGCGACGCAGCACCCCCCTCCGAAGCAGTGGACCCGGATCCTCCATTGGATCAGAGCGCGCCAGACGACTCCACTACAGTTGGCTCGTCCGAGGGGACCGCGGACAGGCCGTTGCCCACAGAGGAAGAGCCCGCGGAGGGCGTCGAGATGCAACCGGTCTCGTTCGAAGGGGACCCGGAGGTGGCTGAGCGAGTCGAGGGGGCCGTTGGCGACTGTGAGATGTCCTCCGACGGCACTCAGTGGCTGTGCAGCATGTCGTCCGCGGGCGTGCTGAGCGATGTTGAGAGCGTTTTGGCAGTGAACTGTTTCGTCACACCGGCAGAAGACAGGTTTGACTGCTTCCCCGGAGAGGTGGTTCGTACGTCGACGGTGGATGGATCGATAACCTGGGCGTTTGAGACCGTGTCGGGGCTGCGTTCGACTCTGCCCAACACATGCCGATTCGACGACATCAACGGTTGGTACTGCGATTCGCAGGGTAGTTGTGACTTCGACGAGGCATCGAACCAATGGTGGTGTGAGGATGAGGTCCATGTCTGTTCACTCGACCGCGAAGACAGGCGTTGGTCCTGTGCGGCGCGTCAGCCAGTGCCCGGCACGGGAGAGCCTCGCGGGGTATTCGCCTGCTACCTGAGTGAGCAGGAGCCGCTCTTCGTCTGTCCGGTGCCGGACTCACCCTAGGGCCCGACGCCGGGCGGCAGATGGCACGGCCTGGAGGCTGTGCTGTGCTCATCCGGGCGTAGTGGCTCAGCCAAGCTGGAGGTGCGTCACACCCAAACAGCCAAGGGGTTCTCTTCGCTTCCAGGAGTGCTAGCCAGGAAGCCAAGTGTGCTGAGGAAAACACCGAGCCTCCAGGCGCGTCCGGCGGGAACGCGCTAGCTGCATCGGAAAGGCTACCAACCTCGTCGAGGAGCGTTTCGACTTGGCGCTCGCGAAGGTAGCAAAGAAGGCCTTCCAAGATGAACAGGGTCGGCCGCGAACCGAGTCCTGCGGCGCGCAGGGTGGGGGCTCAGGCGTCTAGAAGGCCCGCGTCGACCGGCCGGTGCCGGCACGTCGGGTTGGCGGACAAGCGCGCCATGATGCGCCCTTGTACTCGCGTACGTCTCGACGATTGACCTCGAAGAAGTGAACTGGCCCGGGCAGCCCGAGCCGATAGGCGCGGGAGCAAAGACCGCTAGCCAATGACACTACCTGACACTGGTCCTGACGCGCGATCCAGGACTTCCGGTGATCATCGATGAAGCGCGTTCGCGTTGCCACGACGAGATCGACGGGAACACCCAAAATGGCCATTCCCCTGCGCAGCAATGCCCCGGAACGGCCAGCCAACGACTGCGCAAACGGGTCGGTCGCGGAAACGGCCATCGTCGAGCGCATCATCCTTTGCGCGGCAGGCTTCAGCCCATCGCGATGTCATGGCGAGAGGCGTCATGTCGTTTGGACATCGCAGCAAGCTCCCGCAATGGCAATGGTCGCGTGGACCCCAACGTCTGTGCTGAGAGTCATTCCACGAGCATGAAGCGGTCTGTGATGAAACTGAGGACCGACGGAGTTCGGCTCGACGTGAAGGAAGAATCCACTCCTTCATTCGTGGATTGGCGGTCGACGTTCCGGGGCGGGCTATGACGTGTGCCTTAGCGCTCCAGGCGAAGGAACCGACTCTATCCTGACTCTTCACGCCAGCGGAGACGTCTCTCGCCATGTCGCCGGCGGGTCGAGTCGACATGCGGGGAGGCGACGGCGCGGGTGCCTCGCGGACGGTCGACGAGCCCGCGCGTGTCGCTGACAGGCTCGGCAGTTCCCTTGACCGACTTGGTTGCGACGGCTAGAGATAAGGCAGAGTGGGCTCGAGCGAGCCAGAAGCCCGCGTCTTCTCAATCGTCCGCTTCCTGCGCGTCGCATCTCAGTGGCGCGAGGGGGCGAGGGGCGGGGATCCGGATTGCGCCGGTTGTAGACTTGGAGAGGCGACTACCAGATGATGGCAACGACACCGCTGATGCCCCAGAACGTGTTTTGCCAGTCGGACCGGTGGCGCTCCGGGCAGCTCTCGGTCTGCGACACTCGACCGCTGAACGGCGGCCGCCGAAGCGCACTGCTCCAGCCCACTTGGGGAGAGGATACGCGGAAGCGGGGCGCGGAGTGGTAGGACGCGAAACTAAGCAGCCGTCCCACACAGACGACATCGACGTGCGACCGCGTTTGCGGGGCGATGCCTATCTGCTGCCGACCTCCGAGGGCACTGTCGTCGGCCTATCGGAGTCGCCCGGAGGGGAGTTCGTGGTGGCGGGGGCTGACGCCTACAGGCTACTGCGCCGCATCACTCCCCATCTGGACGGCAGAAGAACGATCGAGGCGCTTACGGCTGCTCTACCCAACGGTCATCGCCGCGTCGTTCGCACGCTCATCGCTCGGCTGCTTTTCAAGGGGTTTGCGTGGGATGGCCGAAATGACCAGCCGCACCGTCTTGCTCCGAACGTGATCGAACGCTACGAGAGTGTGATCCGGTATCTTTCATGCGCCCCGAGCCCCGAGCTCCGATTTCAACGGTACCGGGAGAACCCGATTGCCGTGGTGGGCTCGGGGCCGATGTTGGCGCCAACGGTTGTGAGCTTGTTTGCAACGGGGGCTCGGGAGCTACACCTATTCGCAAGTGGTCGCGCTCCCTGCGCTCAGAGTCTGGTCGACCTCACTACCCGGGCCTGCGGTGCTGACCCCGAGCGCCGTCTGCAAGCGCGCGTCGGGGCAGCTGCAACGGGTGAGAAGCGTTGCTATCGGGCGGTGATTCAGCTGGGACTGTCCGATGGGTCACTCTGCCCATGGCTACCGGGTTCTGGGGAAGGAGAGCCTATCGCTTTTGCGGGTGCCCTGGTGGACGAGCCCCTGGTGCATCTCTGGGCGCAGATTGCTCCTCCTTCTGCGGAGCTGCAGGGCACCGACAACCCCACGCTGGGAACTCGGGATGGCCGGGGGTGCGCTTCACTTGAAGAAGTTACGACTTAATCGGACAGATAACTTGGCCCTCCTGGTGTCCCTCTGAAAACAGAAGGGACATGAACATGAGCAACGAGCAGAAGATCATCAAAGCGAAGCTGGGGCTACTGGAGCTGGCGAAGCAGCTGGGG
>JBNKVS010000013.1:0-4922 GCA_050299315.1 Polyangiaceae bacterium | reverse complement strand
TCCAGATGTCGCTTCGCACGAGAAGCCTGGGTTGCAGTTGCCCACACTCCAGTACGTGCATCCGCCCGCGCTCAACGAGCACGTCGCTGGGTTGCCGCTCTGGCACTCCCGCGCACCGATGACACACTCGTCCGTGCAGGGATCGGAGCTCGTGCACTCCCCGCCGGGCTGACACATGCCGCCGGAAGCGCACTGCAATACAAGCCAGTAGAAGCACCCCTCCGGATTGGGCCCCGAGCAAATCCGAACACTGGACTCGTCATTGCACTCGGACCTGGGCGGGACGCACTCGTCCGTGCAGTCTGGCGCTTCCAGTTCACACCTCCCCCCAGAGCAAACCATGCCGTCGCCGCACACCCACCCGTCAGTGTCTTCTGAATGGGTACACGACTCGCCCCGACAGGAATCGATGGTACAGGGATTCGCGTCCGCACACGCATCGCTGAGCTCTTCACGCGCGCCACAGGACGTGAACCAGTGCAAAGCTCCAGCGTAACACTGCTCATACGAATGCGCCACGCAGCATGAGTCATCGATGCCGGGAGTATTCGCACTGCAGCCCACCGCTCCGCAATCCTCGACAGGAACAAATGCGCCAGCCGAGCACGAATACAGCACGGTTGAATCCTGTCCTAGGTCGACGCTTCCACAATAGTTACCATCGCCATAAGGACACGTTGCCTGACACGCCTCGCAGGTTCCTCCACAATCAACACCGACCTCGTCACCGTCTCGCCTTCCGTTTCTGCATGTGTCCTCAACTACCAAACGCCTAGCTGGAGCATAGTGGCCCCAACCCACTGATTCAGTGGAACTGATCGCTGAGACGCTCCAGTACCAAGTCCCGACCGAAATGTTGCTAACGGCGTACGTTGTCGTGTCGACCGGCACGACCTCGTGAACAAGGCAGGCTTCAGACCTCAATTCAACGTCCGGACACAACGCAACCCGATATCTCGCGGCACCATCCGCGCGGTTCCAAGAGAACGCCACAGATGCATCGTTAGCAAATAAGTCTCCCGGGGACGGAGAAACAAGTTCCGGGGCGTCCAGACAGCAGTCAGCAGGGCAGGAAGAGCACGTCTCACCCAGCCCACCGTGGTCACAAATCGAGTCTCCGCAAGTCAGCGGGGACGCCACGGTGGGAACCTGGATTTCTTCTATCAGGCGCTCGTAAGTGGGCGCTCTTCTCTGGATCTCATCACACCCACTGTAGCCCAGAAAGTGCGGACAATGAGCGGTAGTATCTACCAGCGACAAGGGAAACTTCAGTGTACATGAGTCCGATAGCGTGGTCATCCTGACCTCGGCCGTTCCGCTGGCACACTCACTGGAGAGGGTGCCTGGCTCGACCGGGTACACGAAGCGATAGTTCACGCCAGAGACAAGGTCGGAGGCATCTCGTGTCCCCACTGCGAAGTTCCCGGTCGCGTCCGAGATATCTATGAGGGAGTTGTGTATATCGCTCGCGAGTAGTGTCCACGGATCGAGGGGTGTAACGCAGTACGTCTCAAGCTCTTCGATGGTTTCGGTCAGAACCCTCGGATGCGAGTAGTTCCAGACATCGATGTACGCACCAGGAATGTTCGTTGCGACCGGACCCCACGGGTTGTAGTCTCTCCCCCCCGGTGGCTGAACAAAGCACTTCGGGTCTATCCAAACTTCGAATTCGACGGCTTGATCGATCGCGAAGCCGGGGGAACCTCCTTCGGGGTCCCATCGCAGTGAAACCTCGATCTTGTTCCTGTCGATAGACGCTCTTGTAGAATCTGGCTTCCGGCCCCTAGCATCAAGAGTAGCAAGAAGCACGCTGAGCAGGACCGCTATCGTCGCATGTAGCTTCACTGGACTCCCCCTCCAGAAACTACTTGCCTGGGCTCCCGGTGGCGAACGCGCCCGTTCAATGGCTTAACAGTGAGGACATCATCCGAGTTGGCGGCCCACCACTCCCATGTCGCGGGCACGTTGTTCAACTCCACAAACGCATGACGAACTAGAACTCTCTCGGCTTGGAACGCCCGCCGGATTCCGCTTCCCAATGACTCGGGCTGCGTTCCCATACCTGACACGTCTCCCAGGAGCTCTGCGGCTGTCTCTACCGCACTTTCCAGCGCCGACCGCGCATCCGCCGAAACGGTGGCATGACCATTTACTGACCACGGCGGAGTCGATGCTGTTTCCCCCAAGACAACCAAACCAAGCGAGAAGTATGAGGCTGGAGCAAGTTCCCCCATCAAAGACTCGAACTTTGTCGAATCAACGCCTCGGCGAAACGAGACCATGGCGTCGGCACCGTCAGTCGCCTTGAGAAGACGTGAGGAGTCAAACGCTGCTGAGAGTTCGTCTGTGTCTGCCGTGGACACCTGAATGCACCTTCGCGCAGGAATGCTCGGCAACTCTCCTTCGGAGCACTCTAGGTTGCCTACCTGTTCTACGTTGCAGCTAAGAGCCAGCAGCACGAGGGTTAGGCGTTGAAGTGAGAAAAGGCTCTTCATGCGTTCTGGATCCCTAATCGCGTGCGGGCACGCGCGTCAGCACTAGCCGAACGGATCGGCATGAGCCCCTAAGAGCTGAGAGGAAGTGTGTTAAACCGTTGCCGAGCGCGCGGTCGGTGCGTCAGTTCGCGGCGGTTCTGCGACATCCGGAGTCGCCAGTTGAGCGCCGATTCGACAAGGCTACGCGTGCAGCCAGTCGAGCTCAGAACCCCACGACCTCGCAACTGACCGACGCTGAACAACCGCACCAACCGTCGACCGGGGTGATGCTCTTTCTTGAGGCCAAATATCGCGATTACCTTGCGCCGCCCCAATTCGGTGCAAGACTGCCAGGGCGCGGAGGTTTCGCAGCCTCTGCGTTCGGCTTGTGCCTCGCGACAGCTAGGTGCTTCCCTCGCCAGGGCCGATTGGTTGCAACTTTCCGCGATGCACGTCGCGGGCAATCTTTCCCTGCACGCGAGGCACCTTCATGTCGGTAGATGTTCGCAAGTGGCCAATTCGATCACAAGCAGCAAAGCTCCTCGGAGTTTCGCCCCGCACGGTGCATCGAATGGCAGTGCGCGGCGAACTGGAGGTGCGCGAAGATCCGGAGGGCACCAAGCGCTACAGCCCGGATGACATCGAGGTGCTCGCTGAAGAGAGCACCGCCGAGCAGCAGACCGAAGATCCAGGCAAGCTCTCCGCTCAGGCCCTGCGCGCGTCCGTCTCCCACGTAGAGCGGCTAGTCAACGTCATCGTCAATCCGCGCGAGTGCATCCTGCGACTGGCGCAGGAGGAGATCACCGCGCTGCGCGGCCGCGTTGCCTCGCTCGAGCAGGAGCGTACGGCTTGGCTCTCCAAGTACGACGAGCTGCAGACGGCCGCCTTCGAGCGGGAGATGCTGCGCCAGGACTTCGAGCGCCGCCAGGCGCGCCTCGACCGCGGGCTGCAAGAAGTCGCCACCCACGCGCCCAAGCTGATCGGGCAGTTCGTGCTCAACCGCCGGGTGGGTGAGCTCCTGCGCGGGCTGTCCCCGGAGCAGATGACCGTGCTGGAGGAGAGCGGCTTTCTCGCCGCCGAGCAGGTGCGCCTGATGCGAGAAATCCGCGGCGATGGGCCGAGCAACGATACCGAGCTAGAGCCCGGCGTCCCCGAGAGCGACACGACCAGCGAAGAAGCCCGCGCGCCGAAGTCCGCCTCGCCCGACGCCCCCGTCCCTGCCGAAACCGGGGCGGCATGAACGACGAGACCATTGGGGATCTCGGCTGCCCGAGCGTCGACGTCGAGCAGTGGCAGCAGACCAATCGCGTGCCGCTGTTCACGGCCATGCGCAATCGCTGGGTGCTGCGGCACAAGCCGCGTGAAGCGCGGTCCTTCGCCGAGGTGCAGAGCTTGGCGCTCGAGCACCTGCGCGACTGGCTGGGGGAGCCCGCCCGCGAGCTGACCGTCGAGCGCATCTCCTCCGACCCCATCGAGCTGGAGCCGGCGATCGCGACCTACCGAACCCTGAAGGAGCCCCTGCTCACCCTGCCCGACTCAACCAAGTATGTGTGGCTTGTGGTGAGCTTTCGCTGGGACTCGCCAACGAGCAGCCTCGGCTGGTTCGTGCGCAACGACTCCGGGGTACTTTCTTTCCCCGCTACCAAGCGCTGCCCGGTGGATCCAGACTGGTTTCTCGACAGCGTGGGCCAGGCCCAAGCCACGACCGCGCCGGAGCTCGAAGGGCCGGAGCAGGCCAAAGCGCCGTCCGTGCACTTCGACGTGTTCCCGAAGAAGGACTCACCCTTCGGGCATGGCCTGGGCGTGCTGGCAAGCGTCGCCGCGGGGCTCGCTGCCGGCTGGCTCTACTTGCGACTGAAAAACGACGGCACCAGCTCCATGGGGGGACGAGGGCGTGGGGGCTGAACGAGACCGAAGACCAACGCCCCTGGCGGAGATGGACACGGCAGCGCTGCTGGCCGGCGCACTGCCGCGCTTCGGGCTAACTGATCGCGCCACCGGCGAGTTGCTCTTGGCGCTCGTCTGGGTGGAAACGGCGCGAGGCTCCCGCCTCCACAACCACAACTGGGGCAACCTGGTGGCCACGCCCGAGGGGCCGCACGACTACTTCCGCCCGTCCTGGTATCGGGTGGGCGAAGCGAGCTCGCCCCAGCTGCGACAGTTGCACGGGCGCATGCTGCGCGGAGAGGCTCCTGACGCGTTTCGAGCCTACGAAAGCCACGTCGACGGCCTGAACGGCTTTCTCGCGCTGCTTCAAGCGCCGCGCTACGCGCCGCTGCTAGCCGCCGCGCAGTCGGGCTCCGCCGAGGTAAGCATCCCTTGGAGGGCACCTGGAGCTGGTGAGCCGCGTCATGCAGAGTCCGGGCGATGGCAAATCGACAAGCGAGGACGAGAAAGCGACGAAGCGCCGCCGAAGGACGCGCGCTCGTCGCGCGGTATCGAGCAAGC
>JBNKVS010000012.1:0-68401 GCA_050299315.1 Polyangiaceae bacterium | reverse complement strand
GAGGCATCAGGAACTGCTCGCCGGCTCCTGCCGTGACGCTCAACCCCAGGAAGAAGACCAAAACGGCGGCGACAGCGGCTTGACCGACGTCGCGCATCGAGCGTAGTCAGGAAACGCGACAACTACCCTGAGACTTGTCGATACCGGGGGGATCGGCGGGGGAAACGCAGGGGGTCGCGTTGCCGGGGTCGAGGAAGAGGCTGGATGCCTCGAGACGACGGGTGCGGGCGAGGTGGGAGGAGGCTCCGGTGCGGCCGGAAGCGGGAGCGGGGGCTGCAGATGGAGTGGTCCGTTCGCACGCGGAAGTTCGAATGCGCCGGCGGGCCAGTTTCGTCATCGGAGAGAGTCTCCTCGGTCCTGAGCTGGCGGGCCGCGGGGCAGCGCGGTGGGCGGTGGTGATGGAGGCCGCTCGAGCCACGCGGCGCATTCGTCGGCGGACAGTCGGCGCTGTCGGCACAGGGAGCGTTGCCCGCAGTGAGGGCATCGAAGTGCTGGGGGTGGAGATGGGAGCTCGTCTGGCTGCTGTCGGCGAGCGAGCAGCAACTGCAGGCGACGCAAGGTGTGTCGCTGCGAGGGGTGTAGCAGCCCGAAGGTGCGGACGCGGTGCAGTCCGCGACGGGGGACGTGCTGCAGGAAGCGCCGGAGAAACTCCTGCGGTGGCAGAGTCATGCGCTTGCGCTGGTTGTCCCGGCTGTCGCGGTATGTGAAGGTGACCGACTCGTCGTCGCAGGCGACGAGGGCCTTGTCGGACAAGGCGGTGCGGTGGACGTAGCGACCGAGGTAGTCGAGGACGTGCTGGGGCTGGGCGACGGGCTTTGCGAAGACGACCCAGCGTTTGTCGCCGGGGCACGGCAAGTGCAGACCAGGGACTGCGCGGCGAGCGAGGTCGAGGAAGCGTCCTCGGAAGCGGGCAGCGAGTGGGTGCACGTGCACGAGGAAGGGCTGCTTTCGTCGGGGAGGCGTGAGCCAGGTGACGCCGTCGGGAGCGAGGCCCCCGGCAGGGACGAGCAGATGGACGTGGGGATGCCACTCGAGCGTGCGAGTCCAGGTGTGCAGCACGGCGAGAGCGCCGATATGTGCGCCGAGAAAGCGCGGGTCGGCGCAGAGCGCCGAGAGCGAGTCGAAGGCAGCGCGGAACAGCACGCCGAGCAGCGCGCGCTGGTGCTCGCGCACGGGGCGTCGCAGCTCGGCAGGCAAGGTGAAGACGACGTGGAAATATGGCACCGGCAGAAGCAGGTCTCGCTGCCGCTCGAGCCAGCGGGCAGTGGCGTCGTGGCCGCAGCGGGGGCAGGCGCGGTGGTGGCAGGAATGAAACAGCAGGTGGGATTGGCCGCACGCCGTGCACTCGGCGAGGTGTCCGCCGAGCGCACCGGTGCGACAGCGCGACAGCGCCCGCAGCGCTCGGCGGTGGCCGAGGGGAACTGCGGAGCCGAAGCGCTCGAGATAGTCCGGGCCGTGCCGGACGATACCGTCGGCAATGCTGGGCACCGCGCCTGCTGACTACAAGTCGAGCATCAAGCGGTCGAGAACCTCCTGCAGGCGCTCGACGCCGGGCTGGGTGACGTGAACGTACACCTGGGTCGTCCTCAGGGACTTGTGGCCGAGGATGACCTGGATGGTGCGCAGAGAGATGCCGGCCTCGAGCAAATGAGTTGCATAGCTGTGACGCAGGGTGTGAATGGAGGCGTGCTTGGCAAGGGAGAGCTCGGCGTACGCGGCCGAGAATGTTTTCTGAAGCGTGGTTTCGTGCAGGGGTGCCTGGCCGTCCGGGGGCACGAAAAGAAGTAGCGTGTGGGCGACGGCGGCCGCTCGTGCCTCCAGTAGCTGCGCAGTTGGCCGAGTAGCGGTCGAGGCAGGGGCACGCCGCGATCCTTGGCGCCTTTGCCATCGCGGACCCAGACCATCAAGCGCTCGGAGTCGACGTGGCTGGTCTCGAGGCGCAAGCCCTCCCCCAGACGCAGACCGAGCGCGTAAATGGTGGAAAGAGCCATGCGCCGCACCGGATGCCGAACGGCGGTGAGCACCTGGCGGGTCTCGGTGGTGCTGAGCACGGTGGGGAGGGTGCGAGGCTTGTTGACCCGCAACAGCTCGAACACCGGCCAATCGCGGCCGAGCGTCTGAGTGCAGAAGAAGCGAACGGCGCAGATGGCGACGTTGATGCTCGACGGAGCCTGCTTCTTGTGCTCGCGCAGGTACAGGAAGTGGGCGCGAACGTGCTCCTCGGTAAGGGCATCCGGCTCGGTCTCGGCCCAGTCGAGGAAGAGGCGTGTGGCGAGCTCGTAGCCCTGCTGGGTGCGGGGGCGGTAGTCGCGCAAGCGCATGTCGGCGCTCATTCGGTCGCGCCAGTTTTTCGAAGTGATCATGGGGTCCTCCAGAACAAGTCGCGGCGGCTGCCGCGGGGGTGGAGGACTCAGGATCCGGACTCTTCTGTCACGCTGATGGATCGGGTAGTATGCAGGCGTGCTGCAGGGCACGAAAGTGGCTGCCGAAGGGGCGGTTGCGCCTTGCGCTCCTCAGCTGCCGCGCTGGCGCGGCTTCGTTCAACTCAGAATTGCAGCTGACGAGGTGCCTTCCTCGCTGCGCTCGGGCGGGCCCTCGCAGCTGAATTTCAGCCGTTAGCCAGGCAGGCTTCAGGGTGCGGCCTCGCCGACTGATGGTGCAGCGCAATGCGTTGTCGTATACGTGTCGACTGAAGTACCACCAGACGAGATGAAGTGCATCACCCTCCCCGACCGATCCCCGGCAACCCACCCGAGAGCTACGCTCTGGAGCAAGGGTACGCCGTGTTCTATCGCAGCGTGGGTGCTGCGGAACGTCACGCCTGGCAAGCAACAGGAAAGCTCGCAGGCGAGCCAGGCGGCATGGAGCTGGGCAAGCACGTTACGACATCGGTGGCTCTCGCCCGAACGTGGGGCCGGATGCTAGCCGAATGGCGCGGAGAGGAGAACCTTGGGTACGTTCTGGAGATTCGCTTGCGGGCAGATACCGCTGAAAGCGTGGATTTCGTTGGACCTCGAACGGATCGGATTGGCGCGTGCTACTTTATCCCGATGGAGCACCTTACCGGTGCAATCATCACGGAGGTGACGCCATGACCAAGAAACTCGTTGCCGAGCTCATGTTCGCGCCTGAGTTGCGCGAGAAGTGGCCTTCGTCCGTTCTGACCGCCGAGGCACACTTGAAAGCCCCAGACGGGACGGACGACGGACCGTGGTCGATGCGAGCGGAGCTTTGGCAACCACCGGACCGGCAGGGGCGCGCGATCGCGTGGGTCTACTTTCTGTCTCCTGAGGTACCGATTTCGAGGGCGGCGTTGGATCGCGGATTCGAAGTTATGCTCGGTCGTACCCGCGTTGCGGGTTGCCGTGTTTCGGTGATGGCGCCGCCGGCTGACGCGGAGATCCTCGAGAATGATTTCATCGAGGCGCCGCATTTGGGGCTTCGTCCGGCTGCGTAGAGATGTACTTAACCGTTCAAAGAGTCTTCGCCCCACATCGCGGCACCGGAATCAACGGCGCGCTGTACCGGCATGGAAGTACTCGTGCACAAGATGAGTGGAACCCACCGGATTTGCGGGCAGTCGTGAGTAGTAACCTAGGCGACCAGGCTGTCTCACGAGTCGACATAACTCCCGGAGGTAACGCGGTACAGAGCTTCCTCGACATCGTTTGTCCCGACGACCTAGAGGGCCGAGAAATACGCGAAGCGTTGAAGCACTTTGAGCGCGACATGACCGAGACGAGAGAACTCAAGACATATGGGTCGGTTGCCATCGAGTTCTGCGTCTCTTTAGGAAACGTCGACTTGGGTGCCGAGTTCGTCGAACTATCCAGCGCAGCGATGGCGCTATTCGATCAGCAGATGCTGGGCCCGGCTCCGCTGCGCGAGCCGCTTTCGATTGTGGTCGAGCAGGGAGAGAAAGGTTTTGTCTTCTCTCTTGACGCGCAAAGCAAGTTTCGCCTACAGGAAGCGTTCGGCGATATCGGTGTCGGACGAGTTGTGGTCCCGTTCAACGTCGCGAACGACTTTCAAGGAATGTACGGGTCGCTCTACCCACACGCTGTTGAATGGGTGACATCCAAGCCTCGGAGCGAGCTGCTTCGACTTGGTGGTGTGCGTTTCTTACGAGACGGGCAGCCCATTTGGGAATGGCCCCATCCGTCGAAGTCCTATCGAAGAACTGCTGGCTAACGTGTAAGCGTTTTCGCGGTGACGGAGCGCAAGGGAGCGCAGCGAGCGGCGCGGAGGCCAGCGTTAAAACGTGTGTTGAACAAGCCCGAGGCTGGCGCCGGTGGTGCGGATGGGTTTTTGACGTCGGCCGATACCGGGAGGATCGTTCGGGGAAACGTGGGACGTCGCTGGGCCGGGGGGGAGCAAGATGCTCGATGCCTCGAGAGGACCGGTGCGGGCGCGGTGCCGCGAGGCTCCGGTGCACCTGCAAGCGGGATTTGCAGCGGTGGATGGAGCAGTGCGTTCGCATGCGGAGGCTCGAATGCGCCAGAGAGTCAGTTTGGTCATCGGGGAGAGTCTCCTCGGCGCTGCGCGGGGGGACCTCGAGGCAGCGCGGTGGGGGGCGGCTGCGGAGATCGGCCGAGCCAGGCGGCACATTCGTCGGCGCTCAGTCTGCGCTGCCGCTGCAGGGAGTGCTGTCCGCAGCGGGGGCAGCGAGGCGCGGGGCGCGGGGACGTCTCGGGCGCTGGCTCGGGGCGAGCCAGTAGCCGCTGCAAGCGACGCAAGGTGTCTCGCTGCGAGGGGTGCAGCAGCCCGAAAGCACGTACGCGGTGCATTCCCCGGCGGGGGACGTGCTGCAGGAAGCGTCGGAGAAACTCGTGCGGGGGCAGCGTCATGCGCTTTCGTTGCTGGTCTCGGCTGTCGCAGTACGTGAAGGGGACCGAGTGGTCGTTGCAGTCGACGATCGCCTTGTCGGACAGAGCGGTGCGGTGTACGTACCGACCGAGGTAGTCCAGGACGTGGTGAGGTTGCGCGACGGGCTTGGCGAAGACGACCCAGCGCTTGTCGCTGACGGTTGGCAAACGGAGGCCGGGTACGGCGCGGCGAGCGAGGTGGACAAAGCGCCCACGGAAGGACTTCGCCAGCGGATGGACGTGCACGAGGAAGGGCTTCGGCCGCCGTGGCGGGTTGAGCCAGGTGACGCCGTCGGGAGCGAGTGCCCCCGCGGGGACGAGCAAGTGGACGTGTGGATGCCACTCGAGAGTGCGGGACCAGGTGCGGACGACGGCGAGAGCGCCGATGCGGCCACCGACGAAGCGCGGGTCGGCGCAAAGCGCGGCGAGCGAATCGAAGGCAGCGCGGAAGAGCGCGCCGACAAGCGCGCGCTGGTGCTCGCGCACGGGGCGTCGCAGCTCTGCGGGCAGGGTGAAGACGACGTGGAATTACGGGACGGGCAGAAGCAAGTCGCGCTGCCGGTCGAGCCAGCGGGCGGTGGCGCTGTGTCCGCAGCGGGGGCAGGCTCGGTGGTCGCAAGAGTGAAAGAGCAGGTGCGTGTGGCCGCACGCGGTGCACTCGGCGAGGTGTCCGCCGAGCGCACCGGTGCGGCAGCGCGACAGCGCCCGCAGCGCTCGGCGGCTGCCGCGGGGGTGGAGGACTCAGGATCCGGACTCTTCTGTCACGCCGATGGATCGGGTAGTATGCAGGCGTGCTTCAGGGCACGAAAGTGGCTGGCGAAGGGGCGGTTGCGTCTTGCGCTCCTCAGCTGCCGCGCTGGCGCGGCTTAGTTCAACAAGCCGTTGAACCCGGGGGGCTTGAGAGGGCCTTGGCTGCGCGAGAAGGGGATTCGGGAAGGCCGCGCCGCGGCCTGTCTTGTGGCTTCGCCGTGCTGGGTTGAGGTAGTCTTGGCGCCTGCAGGTTAACGCCAGTCGTTCGGCAGACCTGTCGACTAGCCGCGGACTCGGCAACCACCGTCCCGCCCGGCTTGCACGCGCTATCCCTCTGCCGGTCCGCCCCAGACGAATACCATATCGATTGTGCGGCGAATGGGGATGCGACGGTACGTGGCACGGTGAATCGAAGCGGCGTGAAAAACGCAGGCGTCGCCCCGCCGAAGGCTGATGCGTGTGGCGTTTGGCATTGCAGAGGACGCACGTTCGGCGCCCTTTCGTAGACTCAGCTCCTCAAGCGTGTCCCATCTTAGGTGCGAGCTCGGGACGATTTCGAGTCGGTCGTCGCTCTCGAGTGCCACTCTCATGTGCGCGGACGGAGCGCCCGTCAGCCGACGTCGCTCATTCACGGGGTCAGGTTCTCCAAACTGAATATCTCGATGCCAGTCTCCGTCCCAATCGTGCCGCGTTTGCTCGTGATAGTAGTCGATGGTCTTCAAGCGCGGAATCCTACCCTCGCAGTTGAGTGTGAGGCCGCTCACCAAAGTGCATACCCGCGGCGAGCTGGCGAAGTTGGCGATGCACTCGAGCGCACGCGGGTCTGCCGCGAAGTAGCTCGGATCGGCAAGAAGGCTGATTCTGTGCGTGGTGTGGCCCGTTTCGATGGATTGGGCGCGCGCTCCCTCAAGGGCTAGGTCACAGGCATCCCGCACCTGCTTGATTTCTGGATCTGGTAAGAAGGCTCGGACAGTGACGTATCCTCGCCTGTGGCACAACTGAGCGCGCTCGTCCTGATGTTGCATCGTCAATCTCCGACGCCACTCCCCATGGCCTTCGCGAGTTCAACAAAAACTCAATGGACGAGTCGGGATGCTGAGAGCCCGAAGATCGGACTGCGCGGGGATGGCCCACTCAGGTTCGTGGACATGACGGTAGCCAGGCTGCCCGCGATCTCAAACGTGGCGAGAACAGCGGTGGCCCCCCAGCAGGAGACCGGGATCAGATCGACACGAATGCCCGCTCTGCCAGTCTTCGGCTCGACCCTTTCGAGAATGCGCATCCTCGCCGTCTGATACGGCTCCCCAGTGATGGCCATTCTCGCCCGCACCGCGTTTCGCAGCTTCTTGTTCCCGTGACGGTTTCCCATACTTGCCTGGTGATCTTTGAACCCGAGGGTTTCGTCGGCCGGCACCAACGGATCGCTCCAACCATGTACAGTCGCAAGAAGCCGAAGGGCTGCGCCCTCTTCGCCTCTAGTCCACCGTGCCGGCGGTTGGCTGGGAAGCAGGACCCGGAAGGCCCACGTTCGATAGTCGCCGAGCGTCCTGTCAGTGTCAAGTTCCCCAAGGCTCGACAGAGCAGGGTCTGCGCCTGGCCACTCTGCGGCCATTCCCTACCGAGGTACGGTGCATGCAACCTCAGAGGGGACGTGAACGCGACGACCGTGTGTGAGCGGGTTCCCCGCCTCCCGACGTGACCTGTCCAACGGCGGAGCCGGGGCCAGACAGCGAGAGTCGAGCCTGCCTCCTTGTGCGGATGCGGATGAAGCCTGCCGAACGTGTAAGCCTTTTCGCGGTAAGGGAGCGCGAGCGAGCGCAGCGAGCGGCGCGTTCGGCGGACAAGATGACAAATTTCGCACAGCTTCCCAACGGGACGGTTCAATATGAATGCGCCGGAGATGGCCCGCTCGTCGTGCTCGTTCATGCGCTCGGTCCGCGCGCCTGGGGTTGGCCTCTCGATCGCCTCGCACGTGATTGCACAGTCGTCGCGGTCGGTCGCTTTCAGCCCGCAGCCTCCAGCCGATCGCACGTAACGGAAATGGATCTCGTGCGGGCCGTGCTCGCGCGCATTGGCTGCACGCGGTTCACCCTCTGTCCCTGGTCGATGGCGGGGTTGACGGCGGTGGCCTACGCAGCGACCCAGCCACCCGAGTTGGAGAAGCTGGTGCTCGTGGACATTGCCGGATTGAGCGACCCCAGCAGGGGCCGCTCGGGGGTGGAGTTGTTGCGGCCGCGATCCGCTGCCGAGTATGCCAAGCATCGTGCGGAAGTCTGGGTTCATGAGCCAGGTCCCGTACGCGACTTGGTCGAGGCGCTCGATTTCGAGGAGTTGACCCGCTCGCCACAGGCGTTTCAACGCATCCTGGAGGACAACGTGCAGATCCGCCACGTGCCCCCGCCCCTGCCGTTGGAGGCCATCGAGGTTCCTACGCTCGTCTTCTCGGAGCGACACTCGCTGGTGATGGGGCCCGCTGCGGCACACGCGGCGGCGCAGCGGCTTCAGCACGCCAGAGCCGTCATCTTCGAGAAAAGCGCCCACGCCCTCGCGCTCGAGGAAGCCGAGCATTTTCAGGACGTCATCGCAGATTTCGTGCTCGGAGAAGCCGCTTCCTGGAGCGGCTCGCTGCGCAAAGCTGGCAACCAGGCGGACTACTTCAACATGGGCTCTCGAATCTTGTATCTGGTCCGACACGGGCACTACCACACGGACAGGGACGGCGCGAAATACGGAAAGCTGACCGCCCTGGGCAGGCGCCAGGCGAAGCGAGTGGGCAAGCGGCTTGCGTCTGTGAACCTCCAGGTGATGCACCACAGTGACATGGTCCGAGCTACAGAGACTGCCGAGATCATCGCCGGGGAGCTGGCCACGGCGATTCCGACGAGACCGAGCCAATTGCTGAGGGAAGGCGTGCCAACCGTGCCTTGTCCTTGGCTTCCGAACCTCACTCGCGCGGAGGCGCGCAAGCATCGCGCTCGGATGGACGCCGCGTATGATCGCTACTTCAAACCGTCGAGAGGGGGTCAACGGCACGAGGTGCTCGTTGCGCACGCGAACATCATCCGCTACTTCATCAGTCGCGCGATGGGCGATTCCATTGCCAAGTGGGCTTGCATCAGCCTGACGCAGGCCAGTCTGACCATGATGTCCGTCGAACCCAAGACGAGGCGAGCGACGCTCCTGAGCTTCAATGACGTCGGTCACTTGCCGCTGAAGATGCAGACGTTCCTCTGACACTTCCGCCGGCTCGCCCCAGCGCGCGCTCTCGGGCGCAGGGCTGCCGAACAAGCCGTTGGACCTGACGGGGTTGGGCGCGAGGTTTCTGCGTGAAGGGCTTGGTGCGGAGGGACGCAATCCCCAACATTGGGCACCCAACCGCCAGGCGCGTGCCGGCGCAAGGTCGTTGCGTCCGGAGCGCCCTACGGAACGAGCGCTCGACGACCGTCGGCTTTCGGGTCAATATCGGGGTCTATGCAGCACCGTCACCGAGCTCTCCGCCAGCAGAGCAGAGCGAAGTCCAGGGCGGGCTCGATCGCGAACTTGGCGGCGGTCGCCGGCACCCTCACGGTGTCGACCGTGAGGTGAGGCCCATCAGCGGGCTGAACTCCGCGCCGGATCGCCGGATCGTCCTGCTGGAGCCGCGCCGGCGCGGAGCAAAGGGACTCGTCCCGCAGGACCGATGGACGACGAGAGTCGGCCGCGGGCAAACGACCGCTGCGCGGACGAGTGTCCGGGGGCTGTCCGGTGTCACCGACGAGCATCGCGGCCGCGACCCAGGCTGGGACGCGCCCTTTCGTCGGCTCTGTAGCGAATTCTGCCCCACGGGCGTTTTGGCGCGACGCTTGCCTTGAAGCCGTGAGACGGCGGACGAGACACCTCGTGCCCACCCGGCGCACGAGGTGCGCGCGGCCGCCGCACTTTGCCTTCAACGGAGAGCGCCCCATGCAAATCAATCGAGCACTGACCACCGTCCTAGCTTCTCTTGCCGCTGCAGGTTGCGCGGAAGACGACCCGAGCGTCGTCTCACGGGAGCTGGAGGCGCCACGACAAGAGGAGCTCGAGGCCATGCTTCAGGCAAACGTCGACCTGCACCACCAGCACGGCGTGATCGGTGTCGTGGCCCAGATCAGCGATGGCGAAGACACGTTTCGCGCCCGCGCCGGCGAATCCACCTTGGATGGCGGAGCCCCTCCCGAGTTCGACACCCATTTCCGCATGGGCAGCAACACCAAGACCTTCGTCGCTGTCGTGGTGCTGCAGTTGACCGAAGAGGGGGTGCTCAGCCTCGACGACAGCGTGGAGAAATGGCTGCCCGGCGTCGTCGCGGGGAACGGCAACGATGGTTCGCAGATCACCATTCGCCAGCTCCTGCAGCACACGAGCGGCCTGCACAACTACACCGCCGATCTATTCACTACCTTCGGCGCGGAGGACTACGAGCGCGCTCGACTCGAAGAAGTGTTGGCGGAAGACTTGGTTGCCCTCGCCCTCGCCACTCCACCCGATTTCGAACCGGGCTCCGACTGGAACTACTCGAACACCAACTACCTCTTGGCCGGAATGATCGTCGAGGAAGCCACGGGTCGCGACTGGAGCCGCGAAGTGCGCGCGCGCATCCTCGAACCCCTCGAACTGACGGAGACCTTCGACCCGGACGCGGATCCCGATCTTCCCGAGCCCCACGCCCGGGGGTACCACCTGTTCGCCGAAGGCGAGCCGCTGGTGGACGTGACGAGCTTCAATCACACCTGGGCCGACGCGGCCGGTTCGCTCGTGAGCACGCTCGGCGACCTGACCCGTTTTTGGCGCGCCCTGCAGAATGGTGAGCTGCTGGCCCCGGCGCAGCTTGCGGAAATGCAAACGACCGTCCCCGCCACGGTTCTCGACGAGGTCATCCCCGGGGCACGCTACGGGCTCGGCGTGATGAGCATACCCACCAGCTGTGGCGGCGCGTACTGGTCCCATTTCGGCGACACGCTTGGATTCAGCACGCGCAATGCCGTAAACATGGAAGGGACGCGTTCCGTGGTCCTCTCCAACAACACCTCTTTCGACGTCGAGCCGGTTTTGCAGGTCATCCGCGACGACTTGAAGCTCCTGGATGACGCGATGTGCGCTCCCTGAGGCCCACCGGGCGTGCTCGGGGCTGGGCGCGGGCTATGAGACTTCTCGCCCATCCCGCCACCCGAACGCCGTCGCCCGGGAACATTGCCGTAGGCGACGAGCCCTGGCGAGAGGTTCTCTGCAGCCGCCACTCGTCCAGGGGGGCGAGCGCGCCCCGCGTCGAGCCGGAGCGGTGCGCCCTCCACCGCCGGCCGCTTCAAGCCTTCAGGCGGTAGGCCTTCTCGATCACCGCCCCGAGGTCGGGGCCCTTCCAGTACGGCTCGATCCATCGAAGCCTCTGATCCGCCCAAGCCTTGGCCGGCCGCCGCCAGTGCCCACGCACCATGAAGCGCGAGAGTTGCTGGCCGCCGCCTGGGGCCCTCGAGAGCTCCTGCAGCTGCCGCACCCTGCGGATGTCGATCTTGCCCGGGAGGAAGTAGATCGAGTCCGACGGGGCCGTCGGCTCAGCCCCACGCCGCCGCGTCGGCGAGATGGTGCGGACCTCCCCTTCCACCCCCGCACTCGTTGCATAGAGCACCGCATTGAGGACGAGCCGCAAGAGGGCGCGCGCCGCATTCGGGTCGCCCAGCTCGCCCGCGGCGAGCTGGGGCTTCGGCCCGAGCCCCTCGAGAAAGGCAGACAGCGAGGCCTCGTCGCTCGCCGGCACCTGGTAGTGAACCAGGCTGGGCAGGTCCGCGCCCAGAGCATCGAAGGCAAAGGTTATGTCGAGCACGCTCGCGCCCCCGGCGGGGGTGGTGACGTATACGGTGGCGACGCGCAGCAGCTGGCCTCGCAGCGCATCGCCGGGGCGGCGCGAAAGCAGGCGTTCGCCGAAGTGCAGGGCGTGCCGGTCGGTGAACGCGATGGCGAAGCTGGGAAACGGTGTGCGTAGCTCACGACCTGCCACGTTCAGGTCCGTGCTCTCGAGCATGTACGAGAGCGCGGCGTCCACCCAGAAGCACTTGCGCCGATGCAGGTCGAAGTTCACCATCAGCGGCAGGTAGCGCCCGGCCAGGTGCCCTTCACTGCCCGCATCATTGTCGGCGCTGCGCTGGGCGCGCACGAACCGCTGCAGGTCGAGGTCCCGTTCGAGGTCTGCTTCCTCCAGCGTCGTCGATGCGTCATCGAAGGCGGGGCGCGCTCGAAAGCGCTCCGCCGCGGCACGGCTGGCCTCGGCGCAGCCGGGCACTCGCTCGGCCACGCGCTCGTGGGCGAGCGGCGGGGGGCTATCGGCGCGGTCGACATCCTCCGAGAGGCCCAGCTCCGCCCACATCCAAGACGGATCATAGGCCGGCTGGCCCGCCTTCAACGCCTGTTCGTAGTGACGTTCGAGATCCCCGAGCAGCTCTTCGACGCGCGCCCGCAGCCCGGGGCTCTGGGCCGCGGCCCGCGGCGTCTGACCCTCGAGCGCCGGCACCGGTTCGTCGAGCCAGGCGCGGTAGTGACGCGAGAGGTGCTGGGATACGACGGCGTCCGCCACGTCGGGGTCGATCGCTTGCCCGGGGCTCACCGCGCCCGCCTCCGCGGGCGAGTGCAGCCGCTTCGCCGACAGGGACTCCTTCACTTTTCGCTGCACGTCCTCGTGGGTGGTCGCGCGGTGCGCCAGGAACGCGCCCGCGACGTCCGCGAGCAGCGCGCTCGCGCGCTGTCCCCGCGCCACGGAGTTGACCTCGACCACGAGCCGCCCCTCGCCGAGCCGCAGCGACCCGAGCGACACTTCATCGCCCTTGGCGTTCTTCCCGAGCCACGTCCAGGCGCCTTCGCCATCGGGACGCACCCCTCGCCCTTCGGCCGCGTCGAGCGCGCGAACGAGCCTCTCGGGGTCGACTACGTCGTACGTGATGCGCGTCCAGGTCAACACTTCGCCGTCGGTGTTGGCAAGCTGCGGGAGCGGCGGTTCGAAGATGCACAGGAGCCAGGCCTCGTGGTAGAGCGGCGCCAGAGTCTTGTAGAAGTCGGCGAGCGACGCCCGCGGGCGCTCGGCGAAGAACTCGGCCCGGCGCTTCTTCACGGCCTCGACCAGCTGCGGTGCCACCAGGCTCGGGATGCGCAGCACTCCGCGCTCGATCTCGGGCTGGCCCGAGCAGCCTCGCGGCAGGACGCGAGCGGCAATGCACTCGTGGCGCGCCAGCACGCGCGAGGCAGCGCGCTCGGTCACCGTCACCTCATCGCCCTCGACGAGGTCTCGCAAACGGATCGAGGTGCCGGCAGTCGTCTCCAGGACTTCATACAGGCGCATGGAGGAAGCCCGCATCGCCTCGAGGAACGAGCGCTGCCCCCGCTCGAGTGGCGCCTGAGCCAGGAGCTCGTCGACGACGAGCCCCCCCTCGTCGACCTCGTAGTCGAACGCGAACCACACATCCAAGACCTCGTTCGACGCCTCGCGAAGCTCTTCCGGCAATTCCTCCTCGCGATCGAGGTAGCAGCCCCAGAAGAAGTCGAAGGCCTCTTCCTCCCAGAGCTCTGCGATGAAGAACTCGAGCGCCTCGAGAGCCGCGGCGCGGTCGCGCGGGGTGTGCGGCAGAGCCCGGGGGTCCTGGGCGGCGCCAGCGGCACCGCAACACCGTTTGAACTTTCGGCCACTGCCGCAGGGGCACGGAGCGTTGCGAGATGTTCTAGTCATGGGCAATCGACATTCCCTGCTGTGACGGGGGCGGGCCTCGCCGCCCCCGATCGAGGTCACCCTTCCCGGCGGCCCGCGTCGCCCAACCCGGCACCGATCAGCTGCGCCATGCCCTGAAAGAGGGCGACCAGCGTGCCGACGGCTTCGGGCGGCGCCTCGATGCGCACCCCGCCGGAGGGGGTTCGCTCGACGCGCAGCGACGACAAGAGCGCCGCCGAATCGGCCGCAGAGCGCACGGGGGCCTGGGCGTCGCCCGCCGAGGGCGCGTGCGCGTTGCGCGCGGCAACGCCTTCTGCGTTCGACGCGCCCTCGCCGCTCGCACGACTCTCCACGGCGGCACCCTCGGCCCGGCGCTGCCCGGAGGCGTCTTCGTGTCGGCTCTCGCCCGCTGCGTTTCCGCCGCTGGCCAGACCCTCCGCGGGCGCGGCAGCCTCTCCGTCCCCGTCCCCGCCGTCCCCGCCGGCTTCGCCTCGTTCGCCCCGCGCCCTTCGGTCGTCGCGTGGGCTCGGCTCGTCGGGTTCCCCGCCGAGCTCGTCCTCGTCCGGATCGCGCTCTTCGTCGTCGCTCGGCTCGGCCCCCTCGAAGGTCGGGGCGCCAGCGCCCGCCGCCGTCGCAGCCGGGGCCCCCTCGACCAGGCGCTCGACACGAGACAGAAAGGAGCCCGGCTCGTCGAAGCGCAGATCGTTGCTCGTGCCGTCGAAGAGCTCGCTGAACAGCGCCTGCTTGGTGCCGAGCAGGCCCGCGATGCGCGCCTCGATGCCCGACTCGCTGACGAGGTTGTAGACGTCGATGGGGCGCTTCTGCCCCAATCGATAGATGCGCCCGATGCGCTGCTCGATCACGGCGGGGTTCCAGGGCAGCTCGAGGTTTATGCAGGCGCTGGCGGCGCGCTGCAGGTTGAGGCCCACGCCCCCCGCGTCGCTCAGAAAGAGCGTGGCGACCCGCGGATCGTCGTGAAAGTCGACCACGCTGCGCGTGCGCTGCTGCGGCTTTTCGGCGCCGGTGAAGAAGCGGCTCTCGAGCCCCGCGTCCGAAAGCAGAGCCCGCACGCTCCACTCGGCGAGCCGGAGCATGCGGCGCCATTGGCTGAAGACCACGACCTTGCGCCCCTGATCCAGGACCAGATCGGCGATCAGGCGGCGCAGCTCGAGCAGCTTGGGCGAGAAGAGGCCCTCGAGTAGGGTGGCGTTCGCGCGCGAGCCGGAGTAGCTCGGCCACAGCTCTTCGAAGTGCAGCTGCCCGAGGCCGTTGCAGATCATGCGTTGCCGGTTCAGCAGCTGCATCAGCTTCAAGAACTCGGCGTGTGTGAGCGGGCGCCGGCGGGTGACGCGCAACAGGGCGGCGATGGGACGAACCAGCGCGGCATGCTCTTCTGCCTGCTGCGGCGTCATCGCCACGGGCACGCGCGTGTCTTTGCGCGGGGGCAGCTGCGCCAGCACTTCCCGACGCACGCGCCGCAAGAGGCATGGCGCGAGGCGCTGGCGCAGGCTTTCGAGGTTACGCGCCCCGCTCCCCGGGCTGCCCCCGCCGTCGCCGAGCCCGCGCGTGTAGCCCGGCACCAGGCGCCACTTGGGCGCCAGCGCCACGTCATCCACCCAGTCGAGCAGCGAAGCCAGCTCCTCGAGCCGGTTTTCCATGGGCGTGCCGGTCAGCACCAGTCGATACTCGGGCGCCAGCGCCTTGACGCTGGCCGCGGACTTGGTCGCGTAGTTCTTGATGCGCTGCGCTTCGTCGAGCACCACCATCTCGGCGCCAAGGGCGTGGATCGCCTCGCCGTCTCGCAACAGCAGCTCGTAGTTGAGGATCAAAAACCCCCGCTTCAGGCCTCGGTACGCCTCGAGCCGCTCCGGCGGCGCCCCCTCGACGACGGCCGCCGGCACGTCGGTCGTCGCCTGCCACTCCCGCAGCCACTGACCCTTGAGGCTCGCCGGCACGATGACGAGCCCGCGCCGCACGCGCCCCGCCTCGAAGAGCGCGTGGCAGGCGGCGATCGCCTGCGTCGTCTTGCCGAGCCCCATGTCATCCGCCAGCAGCAAGCGCCCGGCTGCTAAAAACCGCTCCACCCCCTCGCGCTGGTACGGGTAGAGCTTGCGGCGCAGCGAGCGCAGCGGACGCAGAGTGCTCGCGAGGCACCGCTGGTTTTCCAGCCTCCGATCGACCCGCTCGAGCTCGTCGCGCACCAGCGCCGCCGCGGCCGGCGAAGCCTCGACGGGGCTCGCCCCCCCGCCCCGCGCGCGCAGAGCGCGCTGGCGGGCGCCCGCACCGCGACGGGAACCCGCCTTGCGACCCGCCTCCGCCGCGTCCGGCGCCGAGCCCGTCAGCGCAGCCAACGCCGCGAGCAATTCCCGGCGGCGTTTCGGTTGCGAAAGCCACGACGCTTTGGGCGCGCCCTGGGCAAACGCCTTTCGAACGATGGTCAGGCCCTCGGGCTCGACGCGCGCGGTGCGGGAAGAAGAGCGCGCGGCGCTCGCGCGGCCCCGGGTCCCCTTGCCGGCTCGCAGCGCGCCCTCGTCGCCGGTCGATGCGGCGGGCAGCACGAACCGCAGCCCGGCGAGCCGATCGTGCGGGCCCCGCAGCGACAGCCTCGGGTCCCACAGGAGCTCGCCGCTCGACCGCCCTTGGCCCTGCTCCCGGCGCGCCTTGGCGAGCTTTCTTTCACTCTGAAACACGTGATCGAGCACGACGAGCAGGTGCTTGCAGAGCCCGAGAGAGCTCTTGAGGTAATCCGGGCAATCGCAGGAGCCCGCGAGCGGCTCGACGCCGTCGAGGCGCACCACGTACGGCCGCGCCTGCTCGGCCGCCGGCCTGCGCGTTCGCCGGCTCGAACGCCCACTCGACCCGCCCGCTTCGAGAGACCGCGCCGGACGAGCCTCGGTCGCTCGCGCCCTCCCCCCCCGCGCGGTCTCGTAGTGGCCGAGCACGGCGCCGCCCGCGGGGCGCGCCGACACCGCGAGCCCGTCGGCCACGGCGAAGCGGTAGCGCCGCACGAGCGCGTCGAGCGCCGCCTCGTGCACCACCCAATCCCCCTCGGGCCCCTGGGCGAGCAGATGCTCCACCAGCGCGGCCGCCGCAACCGCGCCGAACCGTCGCGTGGCGCGCTCTACGAGCCGCTCGCGCGTTTCGACGAGAGCCGGCGCCGGGGGGCTGGAGCGCGCGCCCTCGCCGCCCCCGTTCGCGAGGGCAGCGCGGAGCCCCCTCCCTTCGGCGCCGGCGGCGGGAGAAACCTGCAGTCGTGAGCTCGAGCGCGCGCTATTGGACATCGGAGCACTGCAATAGAGGATGCACGCGCGCCCTCCAAGCCCCCAGGCGCCCGGCGCGGGCCCGGCGGCGGTCGACCGGAGCTCTGGATGGACGGCGCGCCCCAAACCCGCGGCCCGCTGTCGAAGCCGGGTCACGACGAGGGTCTACACGCACCCGAGCGACGACGACCTCGCTCGTGCGGTCGAGGGCCTGCGCTGCGGATTGGAGGCGGGCGACCGGAGGCGGGCGACCGGAGACTCCAGGTTGGAGTTCGGCCGCGATAGCTTTCTGCAATGCGCTGGAGCATTCGGGCCGGTCGACCGGGGATCTGTTGCCTCGACGGCCCGCCGGAAGCGGTCGACGAGGAGCCCGAGTTGGTTCAAGACCCCCCTAGAGACGGCGCCCATGAAGATTCAGCACAGCCAATTCCGAGTCAACGAAGCGTGGATAGCCTTTCGGCTGCAGACCCTCGACACGGTCGCTGGCGCCCCCGTGGATGTCTACGTTCTGTTGGATGCGGCTTCCGGCTATGCCTTCGGTCATCTGGTGGTGTTCGATGAGGTCCCCTCTGCACGGGAGACACAGGCTCTCTTCGAGAAGGCCTACGAGGCGAAGCGCCAGTGGCCAACGAAGCTGATCGCCACGAAGCTCGATCCGGCGCTGGCGATCTTCCAGGCCCAGGCGGACGCTGCCGGTTTTTCCCTGGAAGTGGTACCCGAGCCCTACCTGGAGGACATCGTCCTGCCCCTCCAAGAGAGCTACGACGAATTCAGAGGGATCCGAGCGCCGGTCGCGCCAAGATCCGCGGAGCGGCAACAGGCTCGCTCACTGGTTCCCGACAGCTACGACCCATGCTCATGCGCGTCGGGCAAGAAGTTCAAGTTTTGCTGCAAGCCGATCTTTCGGGAGATCGTCCAGGCCATGTGCGCGGTGGAAGAAGGTCGCCCAAAGGAAGCCATCCAGTGGCTCGACAAGGCGAAGGGTAAGGTTGGCGAGACCGCCGAGCTGCTGTGTCGCTACGCCATCGTCTACAGTCGCGACTCGGACGAAAAGTTCCAAGAGCACCTCCAGCGGGCCCTGGAAAGGAACCCCAACCACCCTCGTGCGCACTACCTGCTCGGGCTCGATCATTCCGAGCACGAGCGCCTCGAGGAGGCGGCGACCGCCTACGAACGGGCGATCGCGTGCTACCCGGCCACGGACAAGTACCATCTCAACGAGGCGTGGAACAACCTTGCCAACGTGTACTACAGGGCCGACCGCATCCAGGAAGCCAAGGGAGCGTGGGAGAAGGCGCTCACCTACGCTCCGGGGGACGAACTGACACACCGCAACCTGCGAAAGTTCATCTACGACAATCGGGCGCTACCGCAGGAGATGCGAACGCCGAGCCCGTTCGTGGCCCGCCTGCTATTGCAACGCTGAAGTCATCCAGAGTGCTTCTCGAGTCACCGTGCGGGAACGCGGCCGAAAACGCCGACCGCGCAGAAGAGACGCACGAGCGCATTGCTGACCTCGTGGCCCGCGAGTCGTTGGACGAACGTTTCTTCACCCAGGGGCTCGGCCGCCGGTTGGGGCCGTCGTGATGGGGATCTACTGAACGACGAGCCGGCGGCGCGCGCGGAAAGCCCCGGGTCTCGTCGCTCGCCGTCTCCGAGGCTTGCACGGCTGTGGACGTCCTGTGGAGTGTCGCTGGATCCGTCCGTCTCCCCGACCCTCGCGGGTCGCCCCGGTGCCCAATTCGCTTTCGCCGCGATGAACCATCGGGATAAATCCCAGGCCATGGTCCAGTCCACGGTCGCGGCGCAGCCCCCGAATCTGAAGCCGAGTGTTCGCCGGGCCCTGGCGAGCGCCGACTTCGCCTCGCTGCGCGACCACTGCCGGAGCGATCCGGCCCACGTGGTGCGTAGTTGCCTCGCTTGGCGCGACGAGTTGGCCGCGAGCGAGCGCGACCGGGGGCTCGCGCGTTGGGCGATGATCGCGGGGCGGGTCGCCGGTCTCTTGAGGACGTGTCGTCAGCTCTCGCAGGCGCTCGAGCTGGCCCGGGCGGGCGAGCGAATGACGCCCAGGTTGCGAGCGGAAGAAGCCCTGGCCGCGCTCGGCGTGGGCAACGTGCCCCTCGCGCGCGAGCTACTCGAAGGCGACGAGCGGCTCGGGCGCGCTCTGCGTCCGATCGTCGCGGCGCTCTCGGGCAACACGGTCGACCTGCGGGGAGCGCCGAAGTCCACTGCCCTGGGGCGATTGTGGGCAGGGGCGAAAGCGGTGCGCGAGCTGCGCGCGGGCCGAATCACCGCGGCCCACCGCGCGGCGGCCGAAACGGATCATCCGTGGTTCGCCAGCGTCGCCGAGCGCGCGCTGCACGCCCGCAGCGGAAAGCTCTCCCCCTCCGATGCGATCGAGCTCGTGCAACACGTCCTCGAGCCGCCGTCACACGCGAGCCCGCCTGGCAGCGGCGGCGGAGGCGCCCGGAGCGGCCGCTCGGAGGCGCTGGCGCGCGCGCTGCTCCGCGACCTGGTGGCGCTGTCGCCCGAGCAGGAAATCGACCTGCGCGGGCTGCGCCGCGCCGTGGGACCGCGCGTGTTTCACGATTGGTTCGTGCTCAAGTTTGGCGCGCTCGGCAGCGACCCCGCGGCGCTCACGCGCTGGGTCCGCGGGGTCGCGCCGGAGCTGGTGCCACGCTCCCTCGCCGCGACGTACTACCTGTGGCGTTCGTTCTTGCGCATCGCCGCCCAGCGAGAGTCCGCGGCCAAGGACGTGGAGATGGCGGCGCGGCTGGGCGCCGATCCGATCGAGGTCGCACGAGCGGCCTTCTTGATTGCGCTGCGGGCCGGGCCCGAGCCGGCGCGGCTCGAGCGAGCGACCGAAGAGCTCGCCAGCCTGCTGGCCCGCGCAGGCGGCGAGCTCGAGGCGTGCGTCGTGCGCGTCGGGGCGGCTCGGGAGGCGGCGCCGGACTTCTACCACGGTGCTTCCCCCGCCGCGGTCGAGCGCTGGCTGTCGCGGGCCCGAGGCGCGGCGCAGCGGCTGGGCGCGGACCGGCCGGCGGCCGAATACGAGATCGATTGCCTCGAAGCCGCGGCCATCGCCCCGAGCAAGCCCGAGCGCGCGGCGGAGCTCGCCCAAAGGGCGGCGCGCGCCATTCCCGAGCAGGCCGCCGCGTGGCGGCTGCGGATCGCCCTTGCCCAGGGCCCCGCCGGCGCCACCGACGAGGCGCTCGAGCAGCTGATCGAGGAAGCCCACGCGGCCACTGCCGATCCGGCGTTTCGCGAGTCGGCGCGAAGCCTGCGCATGAAGGCGGGTGCGGTCGCGCCGTTCGCGGAGCTGGCGTGGGAGCGGGTCGAGGCGTCCACCCTGATCGGAGAGGCGTTCCGGCACTTCGTAGAACGCGGCCCGGTCGAACGCGGCCCGGTCGAATCGCGGCCCGAGAGCATCGAGCGCTGGTGCGACGCCTGGCGCCGGGCGGTCGAACACGCCGCGGAGCTTCGCCCCGGCGTGCGCGACGCGTTCGATGCGGGCGTGGTCGCCTACGCCCTGTCGCGCTTCGGCACGACGGGCGCCGGCCGCATCCTGGTCGAAATCTGTCGAGCCAAGACGGCGCTGGCGCCCACGGCACTGGCGACACTCCTCGGGGACGACGACGGTCTGAGCCGAAACGAAGTGGTGGAGATTGCCCAGCAGGCCGCGGCGCAAGCCTCACGGGGCGCCGCCCCACTGGCCTCGGCGCGGCACCCCCTCCCGGTGCTGGCGTCAGCGTACATGCGTCTGGGGCACGGCGACCGAGCCGCGCACCTCATCCGTGGGGTCGCCCCGAGCGTCGATGCGAGCGTCCTCCGGGCCGCAATGCGGCGCCTCGAGGACCCGCCCGATGCGCTGCCAGCAGCCTGGGACGAGATCCACGACGCACTGCACCCCACCGTGTGCTTGTCCCAACTGCTCCGCGGCAAGGTCGACCCGCATCGGGTGGCTCTCGATTACCAGCGCGGACGCAGCGGCAGCTCGGAAGGCGACGACGACTTCGAGGACGACGACTTCGAGGACGAGGGTTTCGAGCAAAGAGCCCTCGATCCGGAAGACCTCGCGGAACGCGTCGACGACGGACTGGCCGAGCTGTCCGAGATGGCAAAGCCATTCCGCCTCGACATGGACAAGGTGCGCGAGCTGCCTCCTCACCAGCTGATGCGCTTCTTGCTACAGCTCGACGACCTCGAAGCGGGAACCGCCGCGGGCCTGGCCGCGGCGCGGCGGCTGGGCGCGGAGTTCGGCCTCGCCCGCGAATCGGAGCGCCCCCCCAAGATGAACGAGCCGACCAGCGCAAAAGACAAGAACCGCCGCAAGCGCGAACGGAAAGCACGCAAGACGGGAAAGGGGAAAAAGTGAGTATCGAGCTGCCCCTGGCACAAGCGCGACGGACTCTAGGCCTCGGCGCCACGTTCTCGGCCGACGAGCTGCGGCGCGCCTACCGCGCGATGGTGCGCACCCATCCTCCCGATCGCGATCCGGAGGGATTTCGCAAAGTCCGGGCCGCCTTCGAAGCGCTGCAGCATCCGCGGCGCGTGTGGGACGATTGGCTGACGGTCGGAGCCCCACACCAGCGCGCGGTCGATCCCGAAGCGGCCGGCAGCGGGCAGCCGAGCCTGGCGGACGGCGCCGACCTGCTGCGCGCGGCCCTCACCGAGCTGCTGCTCGGCGAGTCGCTCGAGGCATGGCTCCCCGAGGCCGGCCTCGACGAGCTGGACCGGAGCCCCCACGCGGAGCCCGAGTCCCGCGGAACTGGCGCGGGGGCAAGAGGATGAGCGACCTCGACCCCTCCGCCCCGGACATTTCCATCCCCGATCCTGCCGCACGGAGCGCCGCCGACCTCCGCGCCGTGCTCGACAGGCTCGACGCCGTCGTGGCCGAAGTTCGCCGCCAGGGGCGCGCGGGGGTCGCCGCCCAAGCCGCCGCCGAGGCGTGCCTGAGGGAAGTCAACGCCCTGAAAAGCACCACGAGCTCGCCCGCCAGCCCGGATGCGCCCTCCGGCGAGGCGCCGAGCGCGCTCGGCGCTCGCGCCCTCGCGGTCTTGATCCCGCTGTTCGACGCGATCGACGGCGCCGTGTTTCAGCTTCGAGCCACCCGCCCCCCCGAACCGCGCTCCAGTTCCCGGGGCCTGCGGCACGCGCTGCGGTCCCGGCTCGAGCGCCTTCGGCGCGGCTCGGCCGACGCCGCCTCCGAAGGCTCCGTACGGCGCGGCCTCGAGCTGATTCAGGCCGAGGCCCGCTCCGCGCTCGACCGTATGCACGTGGAGCTCGACGAGCGAGCCGGCGTCCCGGTGGACCCCGAACGGCATCGAGTCGTCGAGGTGCGCGCGGCAGCAGGCGGCCACGGCGGCCTCGTCCTCGAAGTCTTGCGCCCCGCCTACCTCGTCGGCGGCGTCTGCGTACGCGAGGCAGACGTGGTCGCGTCGCGCTCTCGATGAATCCAGCCGCCCTTCACCCGAAAAGAGCCGCGCGCCTGGATAGCCCTGGGCCGCTCGGCGCCGGCGCCGCTGTCGGCGCGTTGCCCGAAGACCGAATGAGAGACCGACCTCGTCGAGCTCCCCGTTAGGAGAAATCATGAAAGAAACCATCGTCGGCATCGACCTCGGCACGACCAACTCTTTGATCGGCTGGATGACGGAAGACGGCCACCGCTTGGTCGAGGATCAACGAAAATCCCCCCTCGTCCCTTCGGTGGTCGCGGTGGTCGACGACCGCGTCGTGGTCGGCCGCGCCGCTCGCAACCAGTTGCTGCTCGACCCCGGCCGCACCATCGCTCGCTGCAAGCGGCTGATGGGGACCGACGCGCGCTTGAGCCTGGGAGATCGGGTCGTAACGCCGACGGAAGTGTCCGCGTTCATCCTCTCCGAGCTGTTGGACCGCGCCGAGGCCGAGCTCGGACAGCGCCCAACGCGCGCGGTCATCACCGTGCCGGCCTTCTTCAAGGACAGCCAACGCCAGGCGACCAAAGACGCCGGTGAGATCGCGGGCCTGACCGTGGAGCGGCTCGTGAACGAGCCGACCGCCGCAGCCCTGAACTACGCGACGGGGGAAGAGAGCCGCGTGCTCGTCTACGATTTCGGCGGCGGCACCTTCGACGTGTCCGTGCTCGACCGCGAAGAGGGCTTCCTGGAGGTGCGCTCGAGCCACGGCGACACCGAGCTCGGCGGCTCCGACATCGACGCGGCCCTGGTCGACCACGTGCTGTCGCCCCTCGGCGAACGGCGCGCCCTGGTCGAGCGCGACCCGCGCGCCATGTCGCGGCTTCGCGACAGCCTCGAACGCGCCAAAATCGCCCTCTCCACGGCCTCGGTGGTGCAGCTCGCCGAGCCCTTCCTGGCCGCCGACGGCGGCGGGGACGTGGTCAACCTCGACCGCGAGCTCGAGCGGACCGAGCTCGAGCGCCTGCTTCAGCCGTTCGTCGCTCGAACCCTCGCGTGCATCGACCGCGCCCTGTCGGACGCCGGCGTCGAGCCGAGCCGCCTCGACCGCGTGATCCTGGTCGGCGGCAGCAGCAAGATCCCCTACGTAGCCCGTCGCGTCTCCGAGCACCTGAACCTGCCCGCCCAGGTCGACGACGACGCCGATCTGGCCGTGGCGCTCGGCGCGCAACGCCTCGCCGGTCGAACCCAGGGCCTCGCCATCGACGAGGTCTTGGTCGACGTGACCCCCCACACCCTGTCCGCCGGCGTGCTCGAAGGGGCCCGGGACGACGTGGTAGCGGCCAGCATCATCGATCGCAACACGGTGGTCCCTTGCGAGCACAAGCAAACCTACTACACCCTCTACGACGGGCAGGATGCGGTCGTCGTGCCGGTCCTGCAGGGCGAGCGCCACCTCGCCCAGGACAACACCGAGCTGGGCGAAATCGTCGTGGAAGGCCTACCCGAGGGCCCCGCGGGAAGCCCGATCGAGGTCACCTTCCGGCTCGACCTCTCCGGGGTGTTGCACGCGGCGGCAACGCACGTCCCCTCCGGCCTCGAAACCCGGATCCGCATCGCCGACAGCCCCACGCGGCTCACCCGCAAACAGCGCAAGAGCGCACGCACGAACCTCGAAGCCCTGCGACGAGCGAGCCCGACCCTGCAGCAAACCTCGACCTCCGCCGAGGCAACCCTCGCCCGCGCATTGCTCGAGCGCGCGGGCGCGGTGCTCGAGTCCAAGAGGGCGACCTGCACGCCCGAGGCCCTGGCCAACATCGAATCCGCCATCGCGGGCGTCGAACGCGCGCTCGAAAGCGACGGCGAGCACCTCGACGAAGCAGCGGACGCGCTCTCGGACGCCCTGCTCGACTTGACGTGAATCCGTGGGTGCGTCTGGCACTCCCGTCGAGACCGACTCTGCGCGGCCGGTGCGACCCGGCGAGCCCCGCCCTGCGTCACAATTCAGCCTCCAGCCCCTCGAGCCCACCCCAAGCCCGGCGAAACGCCGGCCCGGGGCACCCCGGCAGCAATCCCTCCAGACACCTTCTCACCCGAGCCGGTGCCCGTCCGGCAAGTCGTAGTCACTGACTGCCGATCGCCGGGGGCAGAACGCCACCCACATGCCTCTCGAACAGGATTGGGCGGCAGCCATGATTCAGCGCACCTCCAGCAGAAAATAGGCCAATTGACCGACCGTTGACCTCGCGCGGGTGGTTCGACTCCCTGCTTGCCCTCCCGTGACTTTCCGGCCACATTGGAGCAGCCGATAATCTCTGAATACGGATTCAGGGATTCTCCTCCGGGGCCGCAACCATGCTCGCTCGCACCGCCGAAACCCTGATGCTCCTGGGCGACGAAACGCGCCTGCGCCTCTGCGCGTTGCTGCGCGATCGAGAGCTACGGGTCACCGACCTGGTGCGCATCACGGGCGCGCCCCAGTCGCGCGTTTCGACGCATCTCGGCCGCCTGAAGGAGGCTCACTTCGTTCGAGACCGCCGCGATGGCAACCAGAGCTTCTACGCGCTGACGCCCCACCGGATGTCGCCCGGCGCGCAGGCCCTGCTGGACGAGCTCATTGGCTCCCAGGACTCGATCTTGTGTGCCGATCGCGAGCGGGCCCAGGAGCTGGAAGGGCAGCGGCGCGCCGACCTGGAAGACGATATCGAGCGGGACTACTCGCCCGGGCGCTCCTGGCACACCTTGGCCCTCGGGCTCGCCGCGGGCCTGCGCCTGGGGGAAGTGCTGGACATCGGCTGCGGCGACGGGGCGGCGGCTGCCTGCTTTGCTCCCTATTGCCGGACTCTGACCTGCGTGGACCGCGACGCCACCCGGGTGCAGCGCGCGCAGTCGCGCTTCGCCGAGCTGGGGCACGTGCGGGTGCAACGCGCGGACGCCCAAGAATTGCCCTTCGCCGCGCACCGCTTCGACACCGTGTTGCTCTTCCACACGTTGACCTACGCCGAGTCTCCCGGGCTATTGTTGCGGGAGGCGGCGCGCGTATTGCGCCCGGAAGGCCGCTTGATCTTGCTCTGCCTCGACAGGCACCAACACCAAGAGGTAACACGTCGCTACCAGGAGAGGCACCCGGGTTTTTCCCCAGAGCACGTCCGCGAGCTCCTGTCCCAGGCGGGCCTTCGAGTGTCGCAGGCGGGCGTCGCCTGCCGGGAGCCTCGCAAACCGCACTTACAAGTCGTCCTCGCCGTTGCAGAACGTCCCGGGGCCGAACCAACCTCTGACCAGGCATCCCCAACTCCCAGCACGAGCAACTCATGACATCCGACGCCCGCACCCCCAAAGCGCTTCACCCACTGGCCGCGCTGCTGAAGGAGCGCGTCGCCATCATCGACGGCGCCGTGGGCACGACGCTCCGCGACTACCAGATGACGGAGGCGCACATCCGCGGGGAGCGCTTTCGTGACGCCCGCAAGGACTTGCTCAACAACGGCGACCTGTTCTCGCTGACACAGCCCGAAATGATGTGCGACGTGCACCGCCGATTCCTCGAGGCGGGCGCGGACATCGTCGAGACGAACACCTTTGGAGCCACCAGCCTCGCGCAGAGCGAGTTCTTCGTGGACGACCCGCGCGAGCACGGCGGGCGCAAGGACCCCGCTTTCTACCAGAAGATCCTCGAGGACTCCTTTCTGAGCGATCTGGCGTGGGACATCAACATCGCCTCCGCGCGCCAGTGCCGAGAGGAGGTGGAGCGCCTCGCCCAACGAGACGGGCAACGGCGCTTCGTCGCCGGCTCGGTCGGGCCGCTGACGGTCTCGCTCTCCAACTCCCCGGACGCAGAAGACCCCGGCTTTCGCGTGGTGACGTTCGATCAGGTGCGGGCCGCCTACGCGCATCAGATCCGGGCCTTGATCGCCGGAGGGTGCGACGTTCTGCTGATCGAGACGATCTTCGATTCGCTGAACTCGAAAGCCGCCCTCGTGGCGATGCAGCAGGTCTTCGAGCAAGACGGCAACGAGCTGCCGGTGATGATCTCCGCCGCCGTCGGGCGCGGCGGCGAGACGATGATCTCCGCGCAGACGACGGAAGCCTTCTGGAACGCAGTCAAGCACGTGGCCCCGCTCTCCGTCGGCCTCAACTGCTCGCTCGGGCCGGATCTCATGCACCCCCACTTGACCGAGCTGGCGCAGAAGTCCAACGCGCACATCTCCTGCTACCCGAACGCCGGGCTGCCGAACCCGCTCGCCGCCACCGGCTTCGACATGACGCCCGCGGACATGGCCCGCCACCTCGGCCACTTCGCGAGGGACGGCCTCATCAACATCGCCGGCGGCTGCTGTGGCAATACACCAGAGCACATCGCGGCCATCGCCCAGGCGGTGCGGGAAATCGCCCCGCGCCCGACCAGCACGCACCCCGTCTCGGCAAGCGTTCCCGCGACCCTCGGCGAGCCGACCGAGGGCTCGCCCCTGCCGCTGCGCCTCTCGGGGTCGCAGCCCTTCACGCAGCAGCCCGGCGTGTTTCTCATGATCGGAGAGCGCACGAACGTGGCGGGCTCCCCGCGCTTCGCCAAGCTGATCCGGGAAGACAAGTACGAGGACGCGGTGCGCGTCGCCATCCAGCAGGTCGAAAACGGCGCCAACGTCATCGACATTTGCATGGATGACGGCATGATCGACGGCGTCGCGGCGATGACGCGCTTTCTGCAGCTGCTCGGCAGCGAGCCGGACGTGGCCCGGGTCCCCTTCATGATCGATTCCTCCAAATGGGAGGTCATCGAGGCCGGTCTCAAGTGCGTGCAGGGCAAGGGCATCGTCAACTCGATCTCCCTGAAGGAGGGGGAAGAGGCCTTTCGGCAGCGGGCGCGCACGGTGATGCAGTACGGGGCCGCGGTCGTGGTGATGGCGTTCGACGAGCAGGGCCAGGCCGCGAGCTACGAGGACAAGATCCGCATCTGCGAGCGCGCCTACCGAATTCTCACCGAAGAGCTCGGGTTCCCGCCCGAAGACATCATCTTCGACCCGAACGTGCTCACGGTGGCGACGGGCATGTCGGAGCACGACAACTACGCCGTCGACTTCATCGAAGCCACACGCTGGATCAAACAGAACCTGCCACACGCCAAGGTCAGCGGCGGCATCTCGAACATTTCCTTCGGCTTTCGCGGCAACAACCGCGTGCGGGAAGCGATGCACGCGGCCTTCTTGTACCACGCCATCGCGGCGGGCCTGGACATGGGCATCGTCAACGCCGGCATGCTCGAGGTCTACGAGGAGGTTGCCCCCGAGCTGCGGGAGCTGGTGCTGGACGTGCTGCTCAACCGCAGGCCGGACGCCACCGAGCGCCTGGTGGACTACGGGGAGGAGCTCAAGCGCAGCGGCCAGGGCGCCAGCGGTCGCACGAGCGACGACCAGCAGGAGGCCGCCTGGCGCAGTGGCAGCGTCGAGGAGCGGCTCAGCCATTCCTTGGTCAAGGGCATCGACACCTTCATCGTACAGGACACCGAGGAGGCGCGGTTGGCCTTGCAGCGGCCCCTGGCGGTGATCGAGGGGCCGCTGATGGACGGCATGGGCGTGGTCGGGGATCTGTTCGGCGCCGGCAAGATGTTCCTTCCCCAGGTGGTCAAGTCGGCCCGGGTGATGAAGAAGGCGGTGGCCCACCTGCTCCCGTTCATGGAAGCCGAAAAGGAGGCGCGCCTCGCCGCCGGGGAGACGGTGCAGGCCCGGGGCAAGATCGTGCTGGCGACCGTCAAGGGAGACGTGCACGACATCGGCAAGAACATCGTGGGCGTCGTGCTGGCCTGCAACAACTACGAGGTCTTCGACCTGGGCGTGATGGTGCCCTGTGAGAAGATCCTCGACAAGGCGCGAGAGGTCGGAGCCGACTTGATCGGTCTCAGCGGGTTGATCACCCCCTCGCTGGACGAGATGACCCACGTCGCGCGCGAGATGCAACGCCAGGGCATCACCCTGCCTTTGTTGATCGGCGGCGCGACGACGAGCAAAGCGCACACCGCCGTGAAGATCGCGCCCGCCTACCAGCAGCCGGTGGTGCACGTGCTGGACGCCAGCCGCGCCGTGCCCGTCACCAGCCGCCTGCTGAGCCAGGAATCTCGGGCGCAGTTCGTGGCGGAGCACGACGCAGAGTACGAGCGCCTGCGCCAGAAGCACGGCACCCCCAACTTCCGCCTGGTGTCCCTCGAGGAAGCCAGGCAAGGCGCCCCCCCCATCGAATGGCGCGCCGAGGACATCCCGAAGCCGGAGTTCAAGGGAGTGCAAACCCTGCCCGACTTTCCGCTCGAGCAGCTGCGCGGCTACATCGACTGGACGCCGTTCTTCCGCACCTGGGAGCTCAAGGGAGCCTACCCGAAGATCTTCGAGCACGAAAAATACGGCGAGCAAGCGCGCGTGGTGTTCGCGGACGCCAATGCCCTGCTCGACCGAATGATCGCGGACAAGCTCGTCGTCGCCAAGGGAGTGTACGGCCTCTTCCCCGCGGCCGCGGTCGGTGACGACGTGGAGATCTATGCCGACGACAGCCGCACTCGGGTGCGGGAGCGCTTTCACTTCTTGCGGCAACAGCGCCACAAGTCTTCGGGTCAGCCCTTCTACTGCCTGAGCGACTTCGTGGCACCGAAGTCGAGCCCTCTCGCCGACCACCTCGGGGGCTTTGCCGTAACCAGCGGCCTGGAGCTCGACCAACTGGTGGCCCGCTACAAGGCCGAGGGGGACGACTACAACGCCATCATGGTCGAGGCCCTCGCGGATCGGTTGGTGGAGGCCTTCGCGGAGTGCTTGCACGAGCGCGTGCGCAAGCAGTGGGGCTACGGCCAAGACGAAGAGCTCACGCACCAGGACCTGATCCGCGAAAAATACCGCGGCATCCGCCCGGCGGCAGGCTACCCCGCCTGCCCCGACCACACCGAGAAGGGCACCCTCTGGCGGCTCCTCGACGTGGAGAAGCACACGGGCATGAAGCTGACCGAATCGTACGCCATGTGGCCGGCCGCCAGCGTGAGCGGGCTGTACTTCGCACACCCGGAGGCGAAATACTTCTCCGTCGGCATGCTGGCGCGGGACCAAATCACCGACTACGCAAAGCGCAAGAACCTGACGCGGGAAGAGGTGGAGCGCTGGCTGAGCCCCAGCCTCAACTACGACCCCGCCGAAGCGGTGGCCGCCGAGTAGCGAGTCGGTCTCCGAGTCGTCGCGCTGGACGCCGCCACGGACCCGACGAATGCCACCGCGATCGACGACGATCCTCGCCGTGTGCGAGCATGCTCGTGCCCGCGGGGCGTTTGCCCCCGTCTGGCCGGGCTGCCCCGCGAGCGGCGCGGGGCAACGCGGACTGACTCAAAATTGGACGCTCTCTTCGGCGCACGTTCCTGCTAGCCGGGGCAGCCTGGGAGCTGCTGCCACACGGCTCGCGTCCACTCTCGCCACGTAACACACGCGCCGGGCGTGTGCCATTGTTTGCCACACGCACCCCGGGCGTGACGCCCAGGTCGTGGGCGGCGGGATGAGCGCCTCGAACCCCTGTCGTCCAATCGTCTCCATACCCACGTCGGCTGCAAGTTCCGAGCCCACCGAGCTGGGCCACGGCCGATGCGCGTCCGCGACCTCGTCACCCCGCCGCCTTTCGAAAGACCCGGACCGTCTCCCGGCCCAGGCCGGAGTCCCCCCCGTGACGATGGGGGTCTTGCCGACGACGCGGTGGCCCTGCATTGCGTCGTCCGCGGCCGACGCCGCGCCGAAGCCGGATCCCGTGAGGGGTCGTCGAGCGATCGAGGTGCGCGAGCGCGGGCGGGACTGGAAGCGCTGAACGAAGGACCGGACCGTGCCTTTGGCGACGCTTCCTGATACGATGAGCATCGGTCATGCCAACAGCGCGGAACATCCTCGACGCTTTGCGCGTGGCAGCCCTTTGGCTGCTGGTGATGTCCCTGTTCTTCGGTCCGGCTGGGCTAGGTGGCTCGGCCGCGTTCGCCTCGGCGAACGAGACCTGCGGGGTGTCGTGCCCGTGCGACGCGGCCGCCCCTGAGGACGACGCGGGCGACCCTGCCGACCACGCAGAGGCCGACCCGTCCGGCGACGAGGCCGCGGCGGATTCGGAACGCGGCGACGAGGACACCCCCTGCAAAGACGAGTGTCCCGACGACTGCCCCCACTGCGGCTGCTGCCCGGGCATCGCGATGGCCGTTCTTCCGCTGCCGGTCACGTCGAGCCGAGCGACGTGTACCTCGGCGCGCATGCTCGCCCCCCTCGACGCACCGGCGTCGGGTGCGGGCAGCGGCGTGTTTCGGCCCCCTCGCTCCCTGACCTGAACCACACGTACGCACTGGTTTCGGTCGGCGAGCTCGCGTTTCCGTGGATCCACGGGGACCCGGGTGTCGCCCAGCAAGGGAGACTTACAATGTTCCGACGAAGGCGGATCGGCCTTCTGCTCGACGCGTCGCTGTGGACCTCGTCCGCAGCCCGCCGATTCGAAGCGAAGGGGCTCGAAACCCTCGAACGCTCCGAGCGATTGGCCACCGCGAGCTACGAAGCCGGCGCCGTTCCGCTCGGCGAGCTGCTCGCGCTTCGGCGCGAGCTCGTGCAAGCCCAGCTCGACGACGCCGATTTGCTCCTCGGAGCCGCAACCGCGCGTGCCGAGTGGGCGGCGAGCATGGGAGCGCACCGATGCCCCCCCCCCAAACCCTGGGTCGCCGGGCGACCACGAAAGGCAGACCTCCATGCGCCACGCATCCATCTCCCGCGTCGCAATCACCGGGGAGACGAGCCCATGAGTGCCTTGCGAACGATCCTCTTTTGTCTGCTCGTGGCGCTGCCGCTGTCGGCGTGCAAGGACGAGGGCGAGCGCCGCGAGACGCCGCCGGCAGGTGCCGCGAGCACCCATGCTGCGCAGGCAGCGGGACGCTGCGAGCACGGCCTGCCTCCGGCGCTCTGCACCCGGTGCAACCCTCCCCTCGCCGCCGTGTTTCAGGCCCAAGGCGACTGGTGTGCGGAACACGGCTTCCCCGAGTCGCTCTGTCCGATCTGCAACCCGGGCGCGCCCATCCCCGGCATCGGCGCAGCACCCGCCGCGGTCGCCGATTGGTGTGGAGGTCACGGGCTGCCCGAGTCGAAGTGCACCCAGTGCAACCCCGAGCTGATCCCGCAGTTCCAGGCCGCGGGTGACTGGTGCGAGGAGCACGGCTTCCCCGAGTCGGCTTGCCCGGTCTGCAATCCACGAGCGCCGCCCGGCGGAACGAGCCAGCCCGTCGCCGATTGGTGCGTGGAGCATGGGCTGCCCGAGTCGAAGTGCACCCAGTGCAACCCTGCGCTCGTGGCACAGTTCCGCGCGGCGGGAGACTTTTGCGAGGAGCATGGCTTTCCCGAGTCGGTGTGCCCGGTGTGCAACCCGCAGAAGCCACCAGCGGGCGCCGAGCGAGCCGCCATCGAGGCTCGCATCGTGCGTTTCCAATCGCCGGACATCGAACGCTCCGCGGGCATTCGGACCGCCCTGGCCGACCGCTCGCAGGCATCGGCTGCGGTGGAGTGCACCGCGCGCATTGCCTTCGACGCCGACAGAATGGCCGAAATCCGAGCCATCGTGCCGGGCATCGTGCGGCGCATTCGCGCCAAGCTCGGAGCGCGGGTGGATCGGGGCGCTCCGCTCTTCGAGTTGGAGAGCACGCGGGTCGGAGAGATCCAGGGCGCGCTTCAAACCGCTCGAGAGCGCGTGCGCACGGCCCAAGCCAATCTGGCGCGGCAGCGCGAGCTTCGGGCCGAGGACATCGCCTCGGCGCGGCAGGTCGAGGTGGCCGAGCAAGAGCTCGCGACCGCCCAGTCCGAGGCTCGAACGGCCGAGGCCACACTGCGCATGGCGGGCGCTGCCCAGGCGACGCCCTCCGGGCGCTATACGCTCTCGGCCCCGCTCGCAGGAACCGTCGTGCGACGTCCGGCCGTGCTGGGTCTGTTGGCCACGGAGAGCGAATCGCTCGCGACCCTCGCCGACACCTCGGTGATGTGGGCGCTCTGCGACGTCCCCGAGGCGCACGCATCACGAGTTGCGCTCGGCCAGAGGGTCGCCATCCGCATCGACGGGAGCGAGGCCGCTCCCCTCGCCGGCGAGCTGACGTGGATCGCCGCGGAGGTGGACCCACGGACGCGCACCGTCGCCGCTCGGGCCGAGGTGCCCAACGAGGGTGGTCGCTTGCGGGCCAACCAGTTTGCGCGCGCTCGCATCGAGACCGGCGCTCCGCGGACGGCGGTGTCCGTCCCGAGGGCCGCGGTCCAGCGGGTCGGAGCGCGCGAGGTGGTCTTCGTGCGCGCCAGCGAGGGGGTGTACGAGCCACGGGTCGTTCGGCGTTTTGGCGACGGCCCGAGCGTTCAGGTCGAGGGTCGCCTTCAGGCCGGCGATGCCGTGGTCACGACGGGCGCAGTGCTGCTGCGCACCGAAATCATGCCGGGCAGCATCGGGGCCGGCTGCTGCGAGGTCGACCCCCCAGGAGGCGATTGATGCTGACTCGCCTCATCGACCTTTGCTTGCGCTACCGCCCGATCGTCTTGCTCGCCACGGCGGTGCTCGCGCTCGTGGGTCTCTCGAGCCTGACGCGCCTGCCCTTTGACGCCTTTCCCGACACCACACCGGTTCAGGTCCAGGTCAACACGACCGCGCCGGCCCTCTCCCCCCTGGAGGTGGAGCGGCAGATCACGTTTCCCGTCGAGCAGGCCATCTCGGGGCTGCCCGGGCTCACGGAGGTGCGATCGATCTCGAAGTTCGGCTTCTCGCAGGTGACGACGATCTTCGACGAGGACACCGACATCTACCTGGCCCGGCAGGTGGTCAGCGAACGGCTCGCGGCCGCCGAGCTCCCAGAAGCTGTTGGGCGCCCTGCGCTGGGACCGGTCGCAACCGGCCTCGGCGAAGTGTTCCAGTACGTGCTGCACTCGGACACGCTCTCGACCCAGGAGCTGCGCACGCTGCATCACTGGGTCGTTCGCCCGCAGATGGTTCAGGTTCCTGGAGTCGCGGAGATCAACACCTGGGGTGGATACGACAAGCAGTACCACGTCATCGTCGATCCACAGGGCCTCATCAAGCACGAGCTGACGCTCGACGACGTGGCGAGAGTCCTGCGCCACGGAAACCGCAACGCGGGTGGCGGCGTCCTGGACCAGGCGGGAGAAGCCCAGCTCATCCAGGGCCAGGGGCTCGTCTCGGGCACGGCGGACCTCGAGGCGATGGTGCTCGCCACGGTCGATGGCACGCCCATTCGCCTGCGCGACGTGGCCGAGGTCCGGGAAGGGCATGAGATCCGGCGCGGTGCCGTGACCTACCAGGGACGGGGTGAGGCCGTGCTGGGCTTGGGCTTCATGCTGATGGGAGAGAACAGCCGCCAGCTCACGCGGAGGCTCGAGGCGCGCCTGGAGCAAGCCAAGAGGAGTCTGCCCGAGGGAGCCGAGCTGACCGAGGTCTACAGCCGCACCGATCTCGTCACCCAGGTGCTCGACACCGTGCGCACCAACCTGCTCGAGGGCGCGCTTCTCGTCATCGCCGTGTCGTTCCTGTTTCTCGGCAACCTCCGCGCCGGCCTCCTCGTCGCGCTCGCCATCCCGCTCTCGATGCTGTTCGCCTTCAACGCGATGCTGCGCTTCGGCATCGCCGGCAGCTTGATGAGCCTCGGCGCCATCGACTTCGGGCTCGTCGTCGACAGCTCGGTCATCATGGTGGAGAACGCAACGCGTCGCCTCAGCGAGGACACGTCGGGGCGCAGCGTGCGCGAGATTGTCCGCGACGCCGCCGTCGAGGTGCGCAAGCCGACCCTCTTCGGCGAGCTGATCATCGCGATCGTGTACCTGCCAATCCTGACACTCGAGGGGGTCGAGGGAAAACTCTTCCGCCCGATGGCCTTGACGGTCATCTTCGCTCTCGCGGGCTCGATGATTCTGTCCATGACGCTGATGCCGGTGCTCGCGAGCTACTCGCTCGAGAAGGGTACGGGTCACGGCGACAACCGGGTCGTCCGGTGGCTCGACAGCCGCTATCGGCCGCTGCTCGGCTGGGCCCTCGAGCGCCGCAAGGTCGTGCTGGCGATTGCGGCTCTCGTCGTGCTCAACGCGGGTTTTCTCGCGACACGACTGGGCTCGGAGTTCGTGCCACGCCTTCGCGAGCAGGCCGTCGTGATCAACACCGTTCGCATCGCGGGCGTCTCGCTTCAGGAGTCCGTGCGCTACGGGACCCAGATCGAGCAGCTACTGCTGGAGCGCTATCCGAGCGAGATCGAGCACGTCTGGACGCGAACGGGGACCGCCGAGGTCGCGACGGACCCGATGGGCCTCGAAGTATCCGACGTCTTCATCACGCTCGAGCCGAGGGACGCGTGGCAAGCGGCCGGCACCCAAGACGAGCTCGTCGAGTCGATGCGCCGAACGCTGGAGGGAATGCCCGGCATGCGCAGCGCCTTCACTCAACCCATCGAGATGCGCGTCAACGAGATGATCGCGGGCATTCGCTCGGACGTGGGCATCAAGCTCTTCGGCGACGACTTCGACCAGCTGCGCGAGCGGGCCGACCCGATCCGTCGCGCGGTCGAGGAGATCCCCGGTGCGGCGGACGTCACGGTCGAGCAGCTCACCGGGCAGGCCATGCTGACCATCGACGTCGATCGGCAAGCCGCTGGGCGCTACGGGATCCCGGTGGGCGAGATCCTGGAGGTGGTCGACTCGCTGGGGACCCGGAAGGTCGGGCAGGTCATCGAGGGGCAGCGGCGCTTCGACCTGGTGCTTCGCCTCGGCGACGACGCTCGGAGCTCTGCGGAGCGCATCGGCCAGGTGCTGATTCGGACAGAAGGCGGCGCGCAGGCTCCCCTGTCGGCGGTGGCCGACATCGCCGTCGTCGAGGGACCTTCGACGATTCAACGCGAGTGGGCGAAGCGTCGCGTCGTCATCCAAGCCAACGTGCGCGGCCGCGACGTGGGCTCCTTCGTCGCGGACGTTCGGCGCGTTCTCGAGGGGATCGAGCTTCCTGAAGGCTACTACACGACGCTTGGAGGCCAGTTCGAGAACCTCGAGCGCGCGCAGACGCGCCTCTCGTTCGTCGTCCCCATCGCGCTGCTTCTGGTCTTCTCTCTGCTCTATCTCACCTACGGGCGTGCAGCGGATGCCCTGCGCGTGTTCACCGGCGTGCCCTTCGGGGTCGTTGGCGGGATCGTGGCGCTCTGGGTTCGGGATATGCCGCTGTCGATCTCGGCGGGGGTAGGCTTCATCGCGCTGTCCGGTGTGGCGGTCCTGGGCGACATGGTGCTGGTCTCCTACGTCATGCAGCTACTCCAACGGGGGCGCACACCCCTGGGTGCGATTCGAGAGGCCGCGGAGGTCCGTCTTCGCCCGGTGCTCATGACCGCCCTGGTCGCGGCTCTTGGCTTCATCCCCATGGCATTCAACACCGGCGTCGGCGCGGAGGTGCAGCGGCCGCTCGCGACCGTTGTGGTCGGAGGAATGCTCACTTCGACAATCGCCACCCTGCTGGTGCTTCCGACCCTTTACGCGGCCTTTGGGGCGCGGCTACCCGACCGAGGAGCAGAGGGCAACGTTCGGACGGCGGAGCCGAGCGATGTGGCGTCCCCCCGGGAGGAGCCCGCATGAACCGCAATGCGCGCTGGGTTCTCGCGATCGCCGCGCTACAGGCGACGCTGGTCGGGGTGTACTGTCTCGTCGAACATCAAAGAGCGCCAAAGACTGACGAGTCGCTCGGAACCGAGCCGCCCCAGCGCGTGGACATGCCCATGCCTTCTCTGACCGTCGCCCGTCGCGACGGCACCGACAGCGAGGTTCCATCCCCCCAGCGGCGAACCCTCGTGCACGTCTGGGCCACGTGGTGCCCCCCATGCCGAGCGGAGCTTCCGGGCCTGCTTGCCGTGCCGTCGCAGTATGAGGTGGACGTCGTGGCCATCGCGCTCGACCCGAGCTGGCACGACGTCGACCGCTTTCTCGGCAACAGGAACGCGTCGAACATCGTCCTCGCCGGGAGCGAAGACGTCGGGCGAGCACTCGGCGTGCGAACGTTGCCCGTGACCTTTCTCGTGCAAGCCGATGGCCGACTCACCCTTCGGTTCGACGGAGCCCGCGACTGGACGGATGAGGCGTTCGTAAGGGCCTACGTCGAACAGCGCGTCCATGGGCGTTAGCGCGCCCGCGAGCCCCCCGGGAGCTGGCAGGCCCATCGCGCTTGCGCTCACGACCGCGACGATGGCCGACACTCCGAAGGCCTCGCCCTGGAGCTCGTCGCCTTCGGCGACGGGCTGCCATCCAGCTCGGCTCCACTTTCCGGCGGGTCGCCTGGGTCGCTTCGACGGTGCTTCGTGAGGGACGTCGTCCGCCAAACCTCCGAAAAGTCGACGCAGGGTCGGGCGGAGGAGAAGGGGGCCCAGCGTCAGCTGGCCGGGGCGTTGGCGTCGCCCGCGTGCAGAGCGAACTCGCGCAACGGCTAGCTGACGCTCGCAGCGGACGCTGAGCGGATGCGCGCGTCGCCGGAGCCCTCAGAAGCGCGGGGCACGCGCCCACGGATTGATCCCAAGAAAAACGAGGACTACCCTGCCCTCGTGGATGCCTGCAGTTTTCAGTGGCGCGGCGACTTCGTCAACGAGGAATTGAACACGCTGCACGCCGAAGCCTTCTCCCACCGGATTCTCTCCACCGACTGGGTCGCGCAAGTGCAAGCGCACAGCCTCGGCTGGGTGACGGCGCGGGAAGACGGAAAGCTGATCGGGTTCGTCAACGTGCCCTGGGACGGTGCCCTGCATGCGTTCCTCGTCGACACCATCGTGAGCGCGAGGACTCAGCGCCATGGCATAGGCACCCGATTGATCGATATCGCAGCATACGAGGCGACCGCTGCTGGTTGCAGCTGGCTTCATGTGGATTTCGATGAAAGGCATCGGGCGTTTTACTTGGGCAGATGCAGTTTCAGACCGACGCCGGCTGGGGTCCGGGCTCTTGGGCGCCCACCGGAGGGTGCGGGCGCAGCCGCGCGTGGTCCTGAGCGCTGAGCGCCAAAGGCTCTCGCCGCCTTGTTGGCTGCAGCCCAAGCAAGCGGTGATCGCGACATCTCCCGTTCGAGTCGATCGAGACATGGGGATGAACTCGGCGCCCGACGAAGGACGTGCCATCGTTTCATCGTGCGGTGTCGCGTGAGCCACGTTCTTCCCGGGGCAAGGCCCGGCTCGGCGATGCTGCGGGCGAAAAAGGCTGCGACGCCGGGCCGCGCCGCCCAAAACGGCGCATTGGACCGGATCCGAGACCGACCCTGCCGCTCCAATGGATTCCACTGCTGAGATGACGACGCGGGGAAGGCGGCGCGGGGTGTCTGGTTTTTGTTGGGGCGTGGGTAGGTCGAATTGGAGTGGGACCGACGGCCACTGTGCGGAGTGAACGTATCTCGGCCGCGAGAGGGATGTGAGAGCGGTGGTCGTCAAATCCGAGTCTGGTGCGCTGTTCGTCGAGAGCTTGTTGGACCTGTGTGGTCTGGGATACTTCACCGAAGAGGGTCTGAAGCCCACGCGCGCCGGACGGCGACCGTTCGCAGAGCACTCGGCGAGCCCGTTTCCCCCGGGCTGGGGCTTGGTGTGCAGTTTGACTCAGGCTCGGCGGAAGGCTCTTGGATGGTAGCTCGAGTGCGGGAGCCGACGTTGTCGCCGAACAGTCAAGGCCCAGTCGGGACGCGAACGCTCGGTGTGGCGCCTGGGGCGCCGCCGGCCAATGTCTTGTCGCGCCCAAATGGGAGTTGACAGCCAGTGCTGCGGGCCCGAGCCTGAGCCCATGAAATTGCACTCTGAGATCAGTGCGAAGTGGGCTGACTGGATCGCCGAACAGAGGCTGTTCTTTGTGGGAACAGCTCCTCTGAGTCGTAGCGGCCACGTGAACATCTCCCCGAAGGGCGGCGACTCGTTCCGTGTGCTTGGTCCGCTCGAAGTAGCATATCAGGACTACACGGGTAGTGGCGCCGAGACGATGGCGCACCTGCGTGAGAACCAGCGCATAGTAATCATGTTCTGCAGCTTCGAAGGACCACCCAACATCTTGCGTTTGCACGGTGAGGGAAGCGCCCTGCGTCCCGGACAAGCTGAGTACGAACGACTCGCCAGCTCCTTCGCAGAGCACCTGGGGACGCGGGCTATCGTGCGCGTGAAGGTAACGCGCATCGCTAGCTCGTGTGGCTACGCCGTGCCTTTCTTCGACTACGGTGGGCCCAGGGATACCCTCGATCGTTGGACGGAAAAGAAAGGCCCAGAGGGTCTTTCCGAGTATCGTAGAGCAAAGAACCAGCGTAGCATCGATGGCCTAGTCAGCTTTGAGTCTGTCGAGGAGTGCTGACCCGAATTGCCTGTCTCCGCAGCCTACGACGCCAACGCAGTTCAACTTGGACGTTTCACCTGACGAGGCCTCACTGCGTTCGGACCTCGCAGGTGAACGCCGGGTCGTTGGGCGGGCGCCAAGACTCATCCCGATTGGGGAGGCGTCGAAGGTTTGAACCGAGTACGATACCATCCGCAGGACCAGTATATGGAATGCCTAGTTGAGACGCTGTCGCGTGCGGATGTCCCCCAGAACGTTGGTCTCGCCGCCGAGGTGGGATGGAAGGACGTGGCGAGTGACTGGCGGGTCTTGCACGACGCAGCGGTCGTCGTCGGTGTCCGCGACGGTGGTCGCGTCGTTGCGCAAGGCGCCCTCGGAGTCTTTGGCGTCAGCGGGACGATTGCCAAGATGATCGTAGCGCGAGATCGCCAGCGTCAAGGGTTGGGCGATAGGATCCTGTCTCACTTGCTGAAGGAGGCTGCGGATCGGGATATCCGCACCATTGGTCTTGTCGCTACTGATCAGGGGCGCCCACTGTACGAGAGGCACGGATTCAGAAAGGTGGGTGAGGTCGTGGTGCTCACCGGCGTTCCTCAAGTCTCTCTGAGGGTGCCTGGCGTAGAGGACCGCGCGCGCGCGGATGACGCGGTAGCGCTAGATGCGCGGTGGCTGGGCTGCTCGCGGGACGCCATGATTCGGGCACGTCACCGTGAAGCGAGCGTGTGTGTAGGTGCTGCCGACTCCCAGCGAGAGCTGGCGGCCTACGGCATGGCGACGGCGCAGGGCCAGCATGCTCTCGTGGGGCCCATCATCGCCAGTACCGAGGCCGTCGCCCGGGCGGTAACGTCAGCTGTCTTTCGTTGTTCAACCGGTGAGGTTCGCATCGACGTTCCGGCGAGGCAGAGAAGCTTCCTCCGCTGGCTCGTCAGCGTAGGGCTTCAAGAGCGAGCCGTAAGAGCCGAGATGGCTCGCGGCGAGGCGGCCTCCCTTCCCTGGGACGTACGGCAGCGATTTGCTCTTGCAGCACAAGCGTGGGGATGAAGCGGAGCTCGAGCTCGCGCCGCCCAACGTGTAAGCGTTTTCGCGGTGACGGAGCGCAAGGGAGCGCAGCGAGCGGCGCAGAGGCCAGCGCTAAAACGTGTGTTGAACAAGCCCGAGGCTGGCGCCGGTGGTGCGGATGGGTTTTTGACGTCGGCCGATACCGGGAGGGTCGTTCGGGGAAACGTGGGAGGCAGCTGGGCCGGGGGGGAGCAAGATGCTCGATGCCTCGAGAGGACCGGCGCGGGCGCGGTGCCGCGAGGGTCCGGCGCACCCGCAAGCGGGATTCGCGGGGCAGATGGAACGGTGCGTTCACATGCGGAGACTCGAATGCGCCAGAGAGTCAGCTGGGTCATCGGGGAGAGACTCGCGAAACGGCTGCCGCCGGAGTGCATGTGGACCCTGCCTCGTTGCCAGGCCATGCTTTCGAGGGTGACCCCGAAGCGGACATGCGCATTTCTTGGTGCGACGCTACTGCTTGCCTGTGGAGCGAAATCCTCAGGGGAGTTCAGCACTGCGGCCGACGAGGCAGTCGACACTGGGATCGGCTCCGTGGACATGACGTCACCGGCTACGACGGCCGACGCCGAGCCTTCTGAGGAAGAACGAGCAACCGCCGACGACATCACGGCACTCGTCAACAACCAGGGGGAGCCGACTAATCTAGAATGCCGAGCGCTCGCATCCGCATTCACCGAGCGTCATCGAGAGCTGGTTGCCGACATTCCGGTGGAGTGCGATTCGGACGCCGACTGTACCGAGGTTGCTACGGAGCATTGTCTCGGCGGGTGCGGACGTCCATACGCAGTGTCCGTGACAGGACTCGAAGAGACGCAAGCTGAGTTTCGCGAGTTCGAGGAGGAGTCGTGTGGAGAGGGCGAGCATCAGAAGTGTTTCTACGTTGAACCTCCCTGTGGAGGATTGCTCGACTACGTTTTGGCTAAGCCGGTTTGCGTGTCCAACCGGTGCCTGAAGCAGGAGTAGTACGCGCACCATACGCGGGCCGCAGCCGTGCGGCGGACTCACAACCGGCAGCAACGACAATCACTGCAATGTCGGCGCCGGGTGACCGCGTTGCGCGCGGAGACGAGTCGCGAGCTCCATCGCCTTTTTCCAAGATTTGTGGAGCGGCAATCGGTTCCATTGCATTGACCAGATGTTCGCGCGCGCTCGAAACGGTCGCCGCCGAACAAGCCGTCGCGGGCAGCGAAGCGCCGTGGTACTGCTCGGGCGATGCAGAGCGAGCTGGAGTTCCGGTACCTAGCGGATTGCATGGCGGCGGTCCCCATGGTGGCGCGGTGGTGGTTCGACGCGTGGGGGCCGACGAAGGCGAGCAACACGGCGGAAGCGCTCGCGCAAGAGGTCGCGAGGCAACTGAATCGGAGCGAGCTCCCCGTTCCGCTGGTCGCCATCCAGAGAGGCGAGGTGGCCGGGACGGTCGTCCTCAAACAGCACGAGCTGAAGGAGCAGTACCCGGACCTCGAATACTGGCTGGGCAACGTGTTCGTGCGAGAGCCATTGCGTGGAATCGGGGTCGGCGCTGCGCTGGTGAGGCGGGTCGAGGAGCTTGCTCGGGGAATGGGCATCACGCGGCTTCACCTGGCAACGGAGCGAACGGACGGCGGTCTCTACGCCCGACTGGGGTACGGGCTTCTGCACCGCACGCAGAAGGGGGCCATCGACCTTGCCGTCATGGCACGGAACCTCGATCCTTGAACGGCGAGCACGCTTCTGCGGCCTGAGAATACGCGCCGAAATGTCGCGCGAGTGTCGAAAGCCGCGCGCCCACCGCTCGGCCTGGCCGTCGCGAGTCGGGGTGCGCTCGCGGCCCAGCTTGCAGGGGACCATCCACAGGTCGTCGGACCCCACTCGGCCGGCCCGAGTCGACGGGATCGCGCCTCGGCGACTCCTGGGGTGCCCGCCGGTCCGCTCAATCGTCGTGCCATCGCGGAGGCTCCCCCTCCCCGGATGACCTTTCCGCCGTTGCGGAGCCGCCGGGGCGTCCGCGACCGCGAGGTCCGCCACACGCTCCCTCGACGGCCCACGGGCAGCGTCGATCTGCGCGGCATTGTGGTCGCCGCGGCGCGCGGCCTAGACTCACCGCATAGGACCCTTGACCTTCAGCCTCAACGTCACCCTGGACGGCTGCGTCGACCACCGAGAGGGAATCGCCGACGACGAGACGCACGCCTTCTTCACCCGCCTCATGGACGAGGCCGGGGCGATGCTGTGGGGCCGGGTCACCTACGAGATGATGGAGAGCTACTGGCCCGCGGTCGCCCGCGGCGACGAGCAGGCACCGCCGGCGATGCGCGAGTGGGCTGTCAAGCTGGATGCCAAGCCGAAGTACGTGGTGTCGTCGACGCGCGCGGACTTCCCGTGGACCAACAGCCACCGCATCCCCGGTGACCTGCGCACGGGCGTGCAGAAGCTGAAGGACGCGACCCCGGGCGGCGTGCTCCTCGGCAGCGGCCGGCTCGCGACCGAGCTGGACCGACTGGATCTAATCGACGACTACGAGCTGCTCGTCCACCCCCGGATCGCCGGCCACGGCCCGACCCTGTACCAGAGCGGGCTGCCCAGCACGCGACGGCTCGAGCTGGTCTCGGCGAAGCCGCTCCGCAGCGGCGCGGTCGCCCTGCACTACCGGCGTGCGCGCTGACTCGGAGCCGACCCGTCGCGCCCGACGCGCCCAGGGGTCCTCGTCGGGGAGAGCCCCGGTGGCGGCGAACGCGGCTCGGCGGGGGCGCCGAGCACAAGCGCGCCGGCAGCGGGCCCCCGCCGCCACGTTGCGGGTCGAAGGGGGCCGGGCACGCTCGCCGACTCGGGCCGTGTTGGCTCTGCAGCCTGCCCTGCCGCGCGCAAGCCCAGACCAATGCAAACCGGTACTTGAGGGACCGAAGCGGAGGAAGGGGATCACGCCGGCCGGCAAGGCGCTGGCGGGGCCGGGGCAAGAAACGAGGTTCGGCCAAAGAGCTGGAGGATTTGTGGTCCGCGTTTGTGCGGAATGGCAGTATGGTCGCGGCGCCCGCAGCAGAGCTACGCCCGTCGGATCCCCCGCGCGAGCCACGATCTGGAGCTGTGGCTTCCCACTGGGGGAAGCACGTCGGGGAAGGCATGGCGCCAAGCGCTTCGTCCGAGGGCTCTGAGGCGCAACAAGCATTGTCAGGCAATTGTGAACGTCAAACTCTACGTCGGAAATCTCTCTTTCTCCGTTGGGGATCAGGAACTTCGTGAGGCCTTTTCTCCTCACGGCAACCTGCTGTCGGCCAGCGTCGTCACGGACCGCGAGAGCGGTCAGTCGCGCGGCTTCGGCTTCGTCGAATTCGGCTCGAGCAGTGAAGCGGAAGCCGCCATTGCGGCCATGAACGGCGCGTCGCTCGACGGCCGCGCGCTCAACGTCAACGTAGCCAGGCCCCGCGAAGGCGGCGGCGGGGGCGGCGGGGGCGGTCGTGGTGGGGGCCGCGGGGGCGGCGGCGGCGGGAAGCGCTGGTAGCGCGTCCCCTGCCGGCCCGCTGGGGCCTCGAGCCTCCGGTTCGGACCGGCCCCTTCGGTTGCGGGGGTCGACCCCCGCTCGATATCGAGGAAGCTACCGAAGTTACGAAGTCGTGACTTCGGCGGTCTCGGTGTCGTCTCTCGACGACATCGAGGCCGCATTGGCCCCCTCGAAGAGGCGGCGAGCTGCAAAGCTCTGCCGCCTCGGACGTTTCACCTGACGAGGCCCTTGCTCCGGCCGGGGCCTCGCAGGCGAGCGCCCGCGCAAACTCTGCTGGGGCTTCGATGAGCCCGTGCCGGACGGCGCGTCTCGCATCGCTGGGCCGTCGGCGAGCGCCTCGCTCACTCGAGCTCCAGCTCGGCGATCCGCTGCTGCAGGTGCCTTCGCTCCGGCTCTTGCCGGGCGAGGTCGAGAGCTCGTCGAAAACAGGCGAGCGCCTCGGGGCCGCGGTCGAGCTGGCGCAATAGGTCGGCGCGAGCCGCGTGCGCGGGCAGGTAGTCTCGCAGCTCGCCTTCGGCGAGGATTCGTTCGACGAGCGAGAGGCCCGCCGCGGGGCCATCGCGGCCCGCCACGGCGATGGCGCGCGCCAGGCGAGTGACGGGCGACGGGTCGATGCGGCCGAGGATGTCGTGCAGCGCCACGACTTGGGCCCAGTCGATCGGCGCGCCGTCGACGCTTTCCGTGTAGACGGCCGCGATGGCGGCCTGCAGGGCGTAGGCGCCGCGGCCGCCGCTCTTCAGCGACCGCTCGACGAGCGAGGTGCCCTCGGCGATGCGGCGTCGATCCCACAGGGCGCGGTCCTGATCCACCAGCAGCACGACGTCGCCGGAGGGCGAGGTTCGGGCGTCGCGCCGTGCGTCTTGTAGGAGCAGGAGCGCGAGCAGGCCGTCGACCTCGGGGTGCGGCAGTCGCTCGGCGAGTAGCCGCGCGAGGCGAATGGCCTCCGCGCACAGGTCGAGGCGGATGCGCTCGGCACCGCTCGAGGCGCAGTAGCCCTCGTTGAACACCAGGTAGATCACCCGCATGACGAGCACGCGCCGAGCCGGCAACTCGGCCGCGCCGGGCACCTCGTACGGCAGTTGCCGCTCCCGAATCCTTTGCTTGGCTCGGACGATTCGCTGGGCGATCGTCGGGGCGCGCGCGAGGTGGGCGCGGGCGATTTCTTCGGTGGTCAGGCCGCACAGCTCGCGGAGCGTCAGCGCGATCTGCGCCTCGGGGGGTAGATCGGGCCGGCAGCAGGTGAAGAGCAAGCGCAGCCGGTCGTCCGTGACGAGGTCGGGATCCGCCGGAGGCTCGGGGGGCCAGGCCGGCGCTCGGGCGGTGCGCAGGGCCTCGGTGGTGCGGTCGAGGCGCTTTCGGCGGCGCAGGGCATCGATGCCCCGCAGGCGCCCGGCGGTGATGAGCCAGGCGCGGGGGCTGTCGGGGATTCCGTCGCGCGGCCACTGGGCGACGGCCGCGGTGAATGCCTCGTGCAGCGCCTCCTCGGCGAGGTCGAAGTCGCCGAGGAGGCGCACGAGGGTCGCGAAGACTCGACGCGACTCGGCGCGGTAGATGTCGTCCAGCTGCGCGCGCAGGGCGCTGTTGAGCTCGCGCTGCACGGATCGTGCTCCTACTGGTGGCAGGCCTCGGCGAAGGGCCGAATCTCGATGCCCCAGCCGAGGTCCTCGCCCATGTTGGCTGCGGGGTGGAGGGAGGCGATGCGAATCGCGTCGTTGAGGTCGCGTGCCTCGATGACGAGGACGCTGCCGACCACGTCGCGGGTCTCGACGAAGGGGCCGTCGGTGACGACGGGCTTGCCATTGCGCGCACGCACCGTGGTCACGTCCCACTCGAGGGTGTCGACGCGGACGACGGCGCCGGTGCGGTGCAGCTCCGCGTCGTGGACTTTGCACCGCTCGCCCAGGGCCGCGAACTGCTCCTTGGAGAGCTTCGACATCTTTTGCTGGTTTCCGTACAGCAAGCACAAATACTTCATGATCTCCTCCTTTTGTGCTCGCGCCGGTCGCGGGCGCGGGCTCGGCAAGTAGTCGCCCGGGGTGCCGAGGGATCGACGGTAGCCGATGTGCTTTCTCGAAAAGACACGGTTCTCGCGCCGGCCCGAGGGATGGGAATCGCCGCCGCGGCACGCGCGGCGGCCTCGGCCGGGGTCGGCTTGGGCACGGTCGCTGCACCCCGGTGGCCGGGGCACGGTCGGGGCACGGTCGAGCCGCGGGCGCAGGGCGCTGGCATCGCCCGCGAGAGGGGACCTGGTTTCCGTGTGCCGGAGCGGTTCGGGGCCGCCCCGGGCTTAGACTCGCCGCGGGTTCGGCCGTTGCCGGGTCGAGGACCAGGATCACGTCGAAGCTCCGCGCTCGGCAGCTCGTCCGCCGGGGGAAACATGAAATCGGTTTGCTGGAGCCAACGAGGACTGTGCTGGGTGGTATTGCCCCTGGCCGAGGTGCTGCTCGCCGCGGGATGTGGGGAGAAGTCGGATACGACGGCGCTCAAGCCGCCGGCGAGCGAAGAGGAGGCGCCGTGTGTCGGCAGCGATTGCGCGCTGACGGCCGGAGGCGACCCGGACTCGGACCCTGCCTGCCGGAGCGGACAGCGGCTCGTAAACGGGACCTGCGAGGACATCGAGCAGGTCGCGGACGCCTGCGCGCCCAATCCGTGCGAAAACGGCGGCACCTGCACGAGCGATGCGGACGGCTACCGATGCGATTGCGCGGCAGGGCTGACCGGGGCCAATTGCGAGGCGGACCTCGACGAATGCGCGAGCTCGAGCCCGTGTGACGCGAACGCGACGTGCACCAACACGTTCGGCTCCTACACGTGCGCTTGCAACGCCGGCTATGAAGGCGACGGTGAGAGCTGTGCCTCTTCGCTGCTGACGAGCCTGACCCTCGACACCGGAGCGCTCGATCAAGCGTTCGCTTCGGACGAGACCGCCTACACGCAGACCGTTCCCTGCGACGCCGCCGCGGTTCAGCTGACGCCCACGGCGCTCGATCCCGATTCCACCGTGGAAGTGCGCTACGACGGCGGCAGCGGCTTCTCCGCCTACTCGGGGGTCGACTCCGGCGCGGCCTCGGGGAGCCTGCCGCTCGAGCCGGGCGAGAACCAGCTCGAGGTTCGAGTCACGGGCACCGACCCCACCACGGTGCGCACCTACCAGGCCACCATCACACGCCGGAGCGACCTCCTGGAGTGCGGCATGGCGGGCGCGTGGACCTTTGACGAAGAGTCGCTGGGGACCGCCCCCGATGGGGCGGATTTCGCCGACCAATCCGGCTTCGGCGCGCACCTGACGTCGACCGGCAGCGTCGATCCCGCGGCGGCGGGCTACGACGGCACCTCGTCCGCGGTCGAGTTCTCCGGCGGCGGCGCGACCTACCTGATCGGGCCGAGCACGCTCAACACCACATCCCTCACGTTCTCCTTTTGGATGAAGGTCGACAGCCTCCCCGCCACTTCCGCGTGCCCGGTGGGCCTGACGCAGGGAGACAATGGGCCCGCGTGGGACAAGGACGTGCTGCTGACCAGCGCGGGCACGCTGCAGCTGTACGTTTTCGACGGAAGCTCACTGCTTTCGAGCGCGACCACGACCACCGTGACCCCGGGCACCTGGTACCACGTGGCCGCCGTGGTGGATGGCACCGAATCCTCTCTGTACGTCAACGGAGTGGCGGAGGTGACGATGACCACGGGCCTGACGTACGCGAGCTACACGGCGCCCAACTTCATGGTCGGCGCGACGAATGGCAGCGCGACGTCCCGCTATGACGGGGCCATCGATGACCTGGCCGTGTGGTCACGCGCCCTGAGTCAGCAAGAGGTCGACGAGCTGTACGAGGCGGACGCGCTGGGCAGTTGCTCGCTGGTGGCCGGCGCCCCCGGCTGCAGCTGCGGATCGGGATACTCCGGCGCTGGCGTCGCCTGCACGGCCCTGTAGCCACGCAGCGACGACCGAGCCGGCCGCGGCTCCGCCCGGAGAGGAGCCGCGGCGGGCTAGCGGGCGGAGCGCGACCGGCCCCCCCGGCGGCGCTCACGGGCGCGTCATCGCGCCGCCGTCGCCGGCGAGATCCGCGGCCGAGTCGAAGAGCAACTGGCCGATGTAGTCGAAGTTGTGCGCCCAGGCGCCCGGCTCTTTTTGGCTGAGCTGGTAGTTGAAGGCGGCGCGGACGAGCGCCGGCGTCCAGGCGGCGAAGCGGTTCGCGCCGGTGGCCTCCTCGGCGCTGCACTGCCCGTTCGAGTCGCCGTCGATGAAGAAGTAGGGGTACGAGTCGCCCGCGTAGCACAGGCCTGGGGCGGGCGCCGCGGCCTGCAGGGCGGCGAGCACTTGGGCCGCCATGCCGGCGACCTCGGCGGCGAGGCTCTCGGTGGTGTCGCCGTCGCCATCGTAGTCGGCGAGGTGAACCTGCCGAATCGCCCGGGGTTCGCCGTTGGCATCGGCGTGGCACAGGGCGCAGCGGCCATCCCAGGCGTCCTCGACGAGGAAGCTGTGGCCGGTGGCGACCGGGTCGTGGCAGCTGATGCACTGCACGCCGCCGTCGTGGGTCAGGTCACCGGCGTACGTCTGCCCCGGGTACTCGTAGCCGACATGGGCCTCGGCCCCGAGCCGCACGCCGGCCGCCGGCAGGTAGTGCACGTTGGCGAAGCGCAGGTTGCCGGTGGCGATCATCGCGTCCACCGTCAGCCCGGATTCGCGGCCACTGTGGCAGGTGGCGCAGAGGTTGTCCGCGGCGGAGAGCTCGACGCGGGTGCCGCCCGGGAAGGTGACCTGCTCGGGCCGCACGATGTCGAAGGTGTCTTCGAAGTTGATGTGGCAGGTGCCGCACTCGAGCCCGTTCGCCGTCTCCAGCACGACCGGCGAGACGCCGTACTGCAGGTAGAAGCGGAAGCCTTCTTGCCCGCCGTGGCACTGCGAGCAGCTGGCTTGCACGGCCTCGTCCTCGTCCCAGTGGCGCGCCGCCTCGCTCGAGCCGTCGAAGTGGCCGCGGTCGCCGCGCACGGAGGCGGAGAGGTCGACGGCCACGGAGAGGCCGGCGTTCAGGTCTTCGACCGAATCGTAGAGCAGCTCGAGGATGTACTTGGCGTTGTGAGCGAAGGCGCCGGGGTCCTTGGTGGCCATCTGGTAGTTGTAGGTCGACCGGACCAGGCGCGCGGTCCACTGCGCGTAGGCGTTTTCCCGCACGGCCTCCGCGGCGGAGCACTCGCCGTCCCCGTCCGTGTCCGAGAACCAATAGGGGTAGCTGGAGGCAGCGTAGCACAGCGGCGCGGCGCGCTCGGCGCCGTAGCGCTGGATGGCCTCGAGCAAGCGCTCTCGCGAGCCCGATAGCTCGTAGTAGATCCCCTCTTGCGTGTCGCCGTCGCCATCGTAGTCCCGGCCGACGGAGGAGAGCATGCGAATGTCGCGGGCGCCGGCCAGCGTGGAGGCCCCCGGGTGGCAGCTGACGCACTGCTCGAAGCGGGGGCGCGTGCTGTGGGGGTCGTGGCACTCCGTGCACTGGTTGAACGCCTCCACGTGCCGGAAGCGCGTGTCGTAGACGCGGCCCTCGTACTGGAAGCCGCCGCGCGTCCGGCCGGCGAAGAGCGTGCTGGCGGCCGGGTAGTAGTGGATGTTTTCGAAGCCGAGCGCCTCGCTCACGGCGTCGTCGCTCTCGAGCTCGAGCGCGGCGATATCCGCGGCGACCGAGTCGCCCGAGGAGCGGCCCTGGTGGCAGGTCATGCAGCGGGCGTCGCCGGCGGCGCCGCTGATCTCGACGCCGGAGGGAAAGGTGACGCGGTCGAGCGCGTTGGCCTCGGGCGCGTGGCAGGCGTCGCAGTCCACCGTGGTGCCGGTGGCGGCGGGCGCGTCCACACGGCCGGGCGCCGTACCGTCGGCGCCCAGGAAGTCGAGAAAGCCGCCGCGGCTGTGGCAGCGGGCGCAGCTCTCGGGCACCTGCCCGTCCTCGTCCCAGTTGGAGAAGGCCTCGGCCGAGGTGTCGGCGTGGCCGGAGCGCGACCAGGCCGCGTAGTAGGCGGCGCCCGGGGCCTCGGCGCCTCCGTCCGCGCCCGGCACGCGCAGGCCGACGACGATCGCGTGCAGCGCCGTGGCTCCGGTGCTCTGCCCGGTGACGACGATGTCCGTCTCGCCCAGGGCGACGCCCACCACGCGGCCGTCGGCGTCGACGCGAGCGACGCGCTCGTCTTCGCTCTCGAAGACGTAGGCGTCGTCGCGGCCGTTGCGGGTGGAGGCTTCGATGGTCAGGCTGGCCCCGACGCTGAGCGCGTGGCCGCCGCGGGTCTCGATGCGGGGCTCGGTGGCTCGATCCAGCTTGGCGCAGCCGGCGACCGCCCCCAGAGCGAGCGGCAGCGCCGCCGCGCGCGAGATCAGCGCGGCGAGCAGGCGAGCGCCGCAGCGCCGCGCGCTCCAGGCGCCGTGGGGGGCGGGGCGCGGGGCGCCTCCGAGTGGCGCCGAGCGGCGAACGGTGAGCGCTGAGGGCGCGGACGACGCGCCGTGCGTTGACTTCATGGCGGGGCTCCTTCGCGGATCCAGTCCTCGAGCAAGCGGTACTCGCGGGAGGCTGCGACGAATATGGCTCCGGCTCCATGCCCCTGGCCGGAGGCCTTGGTGAGCAGGCGGCTGGCGGCTGGATCGGAGAGGTTGATCAGGGGCAGGACGACCTCGTAATCCTCGCTGGGGCCGCCGCCGAGCAAGAGGGCGGTGCTGGCGGCGTCGCCGCTCGGCGAGTGGCAGCGCGCGCACGCGTCGAGCAGCAGCTCGTGAACGCCTTCGGCGAACGAGAGGCCGCCCGCCGGGGCCCCGCCGGGGCTCGCGTCGGGCTCGGCTCGGGGGGTGGGAGAAGGCCCCCGCGAAACGTCGGCACAACCGGCCAGCGCCACCAAGAGCGTCGCCAACAGCCCCGACGCCGGCCGCCCCCCTAGAGCGGCAATCAGGTTGGTTGCCGCGACCCATCGAGAGGATGGAGGACCGATCCGGCAGCATGCCGCTTGCAGGCGCCCCGGAAAGCGCCTCCTCCCCCTCGCTGGGGGGCGTTTTCCGGGGTGCCGTGGGCCCTGGCAACCTGATCGGTGCTCTGGCCCGGCAGCCCGCGCGCGAAGAGCCACCCCGTTTCGCCGCTCAGAACTCATAGGCCACCGTCAGCCGGGTGAAATCGTCGTCGACCTCCGGCCCCTTCTCGAGCAGCAAGAAATGATAGAGGCCGAAGCTGACGTAGCCCCAGCGGGCCACGGCGCCGAAGTTGTGGGTGGAGGCGTCCTCGGAGGTCAGCCGCGTGTCGTCGACGTAGTTGCCCCGGCGGTTGTCCCGGGTGAAGACGCCCTGGCGGTATTGCAGATAGAGCCAGTCGAGGGGGTAGTAGCGCAGCCGCAGGGAGCTCGCGAAGTGATAGTAGTCCTGGCCGCTGCCGGCCCCGGAGACGTCGGCGCGCAGCAGCCCCAGCGACAGCGTGAAATCCCCCAGGCCGGGCACGGAGCGCATGCGCCACAGGTCGAGGTCGAGGGCCTGCAGATACAGGCGCCGCCCGTGACCGAGCGCGCTGTAGTAGCCCGAGTAGTACAGCGACAGCGCCCCGTAGGAGGCTTGCAAGCGCATGCCGGGCGCGAGGGTCACCTCGTCGTCGGGCGAGAGGTCGCGGCGCAAGTCCAGCACGTCTCCCGCCTGCCGCAGCCGGTGGCCTCGCACCGCGTAGACATCGAGCGACAGCGAGGCGTCCCCCCGCTCGGAGAGCAGCCGCAGCGCCGCGCCTTCCTGCGCCCAAATGGCGGGCAGCACGCGCTGGTCGAAGCCGGCCAGGCCCCCGTAGGCGTGGTGGAAGGAGGGCTCGGCGCCGAAGGGAACCACCAGCTTGCCCGCCGCCACCGACGCCCGAAAGGGCAGCCGCTCGCTCAGCGGCAGCCGATAGCTGGCCTCCCAGAAGCTCAGCCCGATGAGCTCCACCGAGAAGGCGATGGGCTCGTCCGCCGCGCGGCGGCTCAGAAATAGAAAGCGGTGATAGCTGCGCAGCACGTCTCGGCCGCGGCCGAAAGGCGAGCCCGAAAGGTCGCGCCGCTCGTAGTTGAGGTCGAAGCGGCCGCCGAGCTCGAGCTGGTAGGGCAGAGCGAGGCCGGCCGGCGCGGGGCCCGCCGGCTCGAGCGGCGGGTGGCCGGGCGGCAGCGGCGGCGCGGGCGGTCCGGCGGGCGGGGGCTGTCCAGGCGTCGAACCCGGCGGGGATTGCCCCGGGGGCAGCCGCCCCGCCGCCGCCTCCGGTCGAGGGGAGCCCGCCGGCGCCGCCGCGCCGGGCCCGGGGGGCGCCGCGGGCTGCGCGGGGGCCGCGATTGCGCCGGCCGCCGCGGAGGCGATCCAGGCGAGGGTCGCCTGGTAGTCGGCGTCGGCCGGGGACCAAAAGGCGCCCGCCGCGTGGCCCTCGCCGCGGCCGCGCGCCAGCAGCGGGCTCTGCTCGGGTTGCTCCGGGCGCACGAAGGGGACGAGCGACTCGAAATCGAGCGCGGGGTCACCGCGGAGCGACAGCCGCGAGCGGCTCGCCATCCCGCTCGGCGAGTGGCAGGGGCCGCAGCGGGCGGCCAGCGCCTGTTGCACGGCGGGGGGCAACCTCCGCACGGGGCCCGGGGAAGCCGCGGCGCCCCCCGCTGTGACGGGGGGCTGCTGCGCCGGGCCGGGCGACCCCTCGGCGCCCGCCGGCGGCGGGCCGGCGCCGGGCTCCGCCGGCTCGAGCTCGGCGCTGGCGCCCCCGAGCGCCCCTGGCGCAGCCCCCTGCCGGACCCAGCCAGCCAGCTGCGCGAGCCGCGGGCTGCCGGGGCGATAGACGACCCCGCCGGCGTGCCCGAGCCCCTGCGCCTGCCGCACGAGCGCGCTGCGATCCGCAGCGCGGGGGGTGACGAGGCGCAGCACCACCTCGTAGTCGACCGCGTCGTCGCCATCGAGCACGAAGCGACCGGCTCCGGCGAGGCCGCCGGGGCGGTGGCAGCCGCCACAGTCGTCGACCAGCGCCTCGTGCAGCGCCCCGGCGAACACGACCGCAGCCGCCCGCCCTGCCCCCGCAGAGCCCTTGCCCTCTTCGGGCGCCGGGGGCGCCTCGTCTCCCTCCTCTTCGGAGCCCGCCTGGCCTGGCTTCTTTTCCGGGGCCGCCTCGGCGCCTCGCTCGGCCTCCGGCGCCTTCTTCTTCAGCTGCAGACCGACCTTCTCGAGCAGCTTGCGCCGCTCCTGCTCCCGCGCGTTTTCCTGTGCGGCCGCGGCCGACCCCAACAGCAGCGCCGCGCCCAGCGCGCGCCAGGCCAGCGCCCGACGCTCAATTCGGATCATGGCACACCTCGCACTTCAGCTCGGAGATGGCCACGGCGCGGGCGCCTTCGTGGCACGCGCCGCAGTAGCGGCCGCCGCGCATGTCCGCGTGGCGAAAGCCGAGCGGGCGCATCGGAAAGACGCTCGGATGGCACGCCGAGCACAGCAGCCGACCGTGCCCGCGATGGGAGAAGGCGGCCAGCGGGGGAGCCTGCGCGGGCGCGCCCGCGACCCGGGGTATGCGCAGGCGCGGAGGCAGCGCCGCCGCCCCCCAGGCGGCCAGCGCCACGCACGCTCCGAGCAGGATCGACAGGCCCACCGCGCCGCGCCCCCGCGCCGGCTGCCGCTTCACGACCCCCCGCTCCTGGGCGCGCCGCGCGAGCGCACGAAGCCGAGCCCCACGCCGAAGATCACGAGCGGAACGCCCACCGCCGCCGAGACGACGAACGTGCCCGGGCTCCACAACAGCGCACAGACCAGCTGCACGAGCAGGCCCGCCGCCACCAGCAGCGCCGCCTGGCGCAGCGGGCGGGTTTCTCGTTCAGCCACTACGGGGCCTCCGCTTGCCACAGGTGGCCGGCCTCGAGCGAGGCGAAATCGTGCCCGATGCGGTGACAGCTCAGACAGGAACGCTCGCCGTACGATAGCTCCGCGAGCACCGGCCGATGCGCGGCCGATTCGAGGTAGCTGCGGGCGTCTTGGTGGCAGTGCAGGCAGTTGGAGTTCGGGTAGGGCTGGTACAGCTCGAGGGGCTCGGAGGCCTGCCCGAAATAGTGCACCCACACGTGGCGAAGCCCGTCCACCTTGGTGCGCAAATCCCCGAACATTGCGTAGTTCTCGTGGCACTCGTAGCAGGTCGAGCGGCGCTCGATCAGCCGCGATTGGTAGTGGATCGCCGGCAGGCTGGCCCGGTTGTCCACGAACAGGCTGGCCCCGTAGTCGCGCATTTCGTGGCACTCCAGACAGAACTGGGTGCTCGATGATTCACGGTAGCCCGTCGCCACGCCGCCGGCCGTGGCGAGCAGCGGCAGGCCGCCCGCGCCGAGGGCCAGCGCCGTGCGGCCGCCGCGCGCCGCCCACAGAGACTTCACCCCGAATGCCGACAAAAGCGCCGTGAGCAGCGCGAGCGCCAGCGCGATGACGATAACGGTGTCCAGCATGGGCAACCCGGCGAGAAGCAATGCCTTCTCGCCGCGAGCACGAGTATCGGAAGGGCCCGAGCGAAGGGCCAGCGCAAACAATTCCGGCTCGCGGCGAGCCGCGCGAGAAACGATCGCGCCGACCGCGAGCGGCCCGCGAACGAAGGGCGACGGGTCTGGGTGCAAATGTTGCCGGCTCGCCCGGGCGCCGGCGGGTCGCCGGATCTCGCGACCGCGAGACGCGGGCGAGCGGACCGGCCGCGCCCGGCGTGCCGCGCCTCGAAGCGTTTCACGAGAGACACAAATGAGACGCGATGGCGCGCGGCGCCTGGGCGGGCTGCCCCCCCTCCAGCCCGGCGGCTCGCGGCGCGCGACGGGGTGGCTCTCGAGATTCCGCCCCCGCCCGCGTTCCGCGACGAGTTGCCTCCGGGCGACGTGCCGCGGCGCCCGCGGCCCCCCGTGGCCCGCCGAGCGGGAAAGCGGTCTGCCTCCCCCGCTCGCCGCCCGCGCCGGCGCCCCGCCGCCCGACGCCGTCGCGCGGCGCGATACCAGGCGAACCCGCCCGGGCGCCGCGGGCTGCGCGGCTGCCGCCGGATCACGGGCGCCTGGCCCGCCGGCGGCCGAGGGTCGAGCCGGCGCGCGGGGAGCGCGAACGGAGCCGCCGCGAGGGGCGCGCGGCGCGCACGCAACCCGGGGCAAATCCCGGTCAACGCGGCGCATGGAGTCGCCCCGACCGCGGCGCTATGGTCCGGCGGGGGACGAAAGAAAGGGAGGCGGGGAAGGAATGCAAGCGCACGGAGGGAGCGACGCGGTCGCCGAGCAGTCGGACGCCCAGCAATCGGTCGCGGAGCAATCGGTCGCGGAGCAATGGACGGCCGCCATCGCGGCGGCGAGCGAGGCGCTGCAGCGCCACGCGCTGGTGGAAGTGGCGGCCGACAGCAGCGGCTGGGTCGACACGGGCATCGACCTGAACGCCGGCGACACGGTGACCCTGCTCGCCAGCGGCGCCGCGGCCCTGGCCGATGGCTCGGGCATGCGCTTCGGGGCCAGCACGATGCTGTGCTACCGGGTGCGCTCGGGCGGTCAGGTCGCGAAGTTCGCGGCCAGCGGAGCGACGTTCGAGGCGCCCCGCACAGGCCGGCTCGAACTCGTGGTCAACTTTCCGGGCGCTTGGGGGGATCGAGCCGGCGCGCTCGACGCGGCGTGGCCGCGGCAGGCCGCGACCGGGGCGTTTCACGTGGCGGTGCTGGTGTGGGAGCGTTCGGCGGACGACGGCCTCGCCCTGTTCGCCGCGATGGATCGGAGCGGGCTCGCCGCCGAGGAGCGGCGTCGAGTGCGCTGGCCCGCGCGGCTCCCCCAGGGCTGGGAGCCGCTGTGGCGAGTGGGCCCCTCCGACGTGTACCGAGAGTCGCGGACGCCCCCGGGGTCCTCCTGCATCGCCTGCGAGTGCTCGGGAGACGGCGGTATCATCACGCACCCGGTGGACGTGACCCTGGATGCCTCCACGCGGCTCGCCTGGAGCTGGCGGGTGATCGAGCTGCCTTCCCGAGTCCAGGAAGACGCCCTGGCGACCCACGATTATCTGTCGATCGCGGTGGAGTTCGACAATGGCCAGGACCTGACCTACCTGTGGAGCGCGACGCTGCCCGTCGGCACGTTCTTTCGCTGCCCGTTCCCCTGGTGGAACGAGCGAGAAACCCATCAGGTCGTGCGCTGCGGGTCGGCGGGGCTCGGCAAATGGCAGCGCGAGGAGCGGTCCATCCTGGCGGACTACGAGCGCGCCATCGGGGGCCCGAGGCCGAGCAAGGTCGTGGGCGTTTGGCTGATTGGGGTGGCCATTCTCCAGCGCGGGCGCGGCCAGTGCGATTACCGCGGCATCGAGCTGCTGGGAGCCACCGACGCCGTGTTCATCGGGCCGTAGCCGCGCGCGCCGGGTTGCCCGCGCCGGGGTCGCCGCGCGCCCCGGGTTGCCGTGCGCGCCGGGTTGCCGCGCGCGCCGGGGCGATGCTCGATTCACGACCCGGCCGGGGCACCGCTCGGGGGTGCCCGCCGCGTCACCCGTTCGAATCTCGCCCGGCCGAGCGGGGCGCAGCGGGTGCTCCGCTCGCTGGCTTCTGTGATCTCCATCGATTGCCCCGGCGCCGGCGAGGGGCGGCAGGCGGCGGGCGGCAGGCGGCAGGCGGCAGGCGGCAGGCGGCAGGCGGCAGGCGGCAGGCGGCAGGCGGCAGGCGGCGGAGCCTCCCTCGACGGGGGGGATCGGCTGGCGTTTTCCTCGCGCACCGCGCTCCCCGAGCGAGATCGGCCGCGAGCTCGGTGCTGGCGCTGGCGCGCTCCGTTCCAGAGCACCCCGCGAGGCCGCGGAGCCGCGCGAGCCAGAGCGGCCAGGGGGTCCCCGGGCGCTGCCGGGTCGCGACGACGCCCGCAGTGCGCATCCCCGGTTGAAGGGCGCACGGCTCGGCCTATCCTTGGGGTTGGATGTCGCCCATTTCGCTCGAGGACCTTTCCGGCTTGCCGCCCCTGCTCCGCGCCGAGGAGCGAGCGATTCAGCTGGAGGTGCGGCGCTTCGTCCGCGAGCGCTTCCTGCCCCTGGCCCCGCGCTGCTTCACCGAGGAGCGCTTCCCGCGCGAGCTCGTTCCGGAGCTGGCGGACCTCGGCCTGCTCGGAGCAACCCTGTGCGGCCACGGCTGCGCGGGGCTGAGCTCCGTGGCCTACGGGCTGGTGCTGCAAGAGCTCGAATACGGCGATAGTGGCCTCCGCAGCTTCGTGAGCGTCCAGGGTTCGCTTTCGATGACGGCCATCGCCGCGTTCGGCAGCGAGCAACAGAAAGCGCATTTCTTGCCTGGCATGGCGCAGGGCAAAACGATCGGCTGTTTCGGCTTGACCGAGCCGGAGAGCGGCTCCGACCCCGGCGCCCTCACCACCCGAGCCCGGCGCAGCGGGCGCGATTACGTGCTCTCCGGCACGAAGATGTGGATCACCAACGCCCCCATCGCCGATCTGGCCATCGTGTGGGCCAAGGTCGACGACGGCGGGCCCGAGTCGATCACCGGCTTCGTCGTGGAGCGCGGGATGGCCGGCTTCGAGACACGAAGCATCCGAGACAAGCTCAGCCTGCGCGCCAGCGAGACGGGGCTGCTGCTGCTCGACGGGTGCCGAGTGCCGGAGAGCCATGTGCTCGGCGGGCGCCGGGGCCTCGGAGCCCCCCTCTCGTGCCTCGACCACGCTCGGCTCGGCATCTCCTGGGGGGCCACGGGCGCCGCGAAGGCCTGCTTCGACAGCGCGCGCGACTACGCCCTGGTGCGGCGCCAGTTCGGCACCGCCATCGCCCAGAAGCAGCTCATCCAAGCCGCGTTGGCCGACATGGCCACGGGGATCGTCCAGGCCGATCTGCTCAGCCTGCATTTCGCCCGGCTCGCGGAGGCCCCGGGCGCTCGCCTGCGGGCCGAGCAAGTCTCGCTCTGCAAGCGCAGCAACGTCGCGATGGCGCTCGAAGTGGCCCGCCGCTCCCGAGCCATTCTGGGGGCCAACGGCATCACGGTCGACTACCCCGTGATGCGCCACATGGCGAACCTCGAGAGCGTCTACACGTACGAGGGGACCCACGAGGTCCACACGCTCGTGCTGGGCAAGGCGCTGACGGGCCACAGCGCGTTCTGAGGCAGGCCCCTCGCGAGCCGGCGGGGGCAACTCACCGCGACGCGCTCGAGCCGGCGGGGGCCTTTCGCCCGCGGGAGCCGAGCCAGCTCAGCCAGGCGGGCTGCCAGACGAGGTTGGCGAAGAGGGTCGCCAAAAAAGTCACGATGGAAAGCTTGCCGAGCGAGGCGAGGCCGGGATTGCTGGCGACCAGGAGGCTCCCGAACCCGGCGGTGGTCGTCAACGTGGAGCCGAGCACTCCGCGGGCGGATTCCGCGTAGGCGCTGGATGGATCTTCCTCGGAGGGTTCCGTCATCGCCCACAGGACGTAGATGGAGCCGTCCACGCCGATGCCAAACGCCAGCGGAAAGACGATCAAGTTGTAGAGGTTGATGCGAATCCCGAGCAAAGCGGTGGCCCCCAGCGCGACGAGCATTGCCAGCGCCAGCGGCGAGAGCGCGAGCAGCAACAGGCGAAATGAGCGGGCCACGGCGAGCGTCCCCACGGCCAGCCCCAGCAGCGCCAGGCCGAGCATCAGGGGCGCGTCGCCGCGCAGGCCGGGCAACACGAGGCCGATGAGAGCCGGCGGGCAGGCAAACGTGACCTCGGGGAAGCGGGCAGCCCATTCATCCAGCACCCGCGCGAGCCGCTCCATGTCTCGCGCGTCGGCCGGGCGAAACCCGGTGTAGGCGAGGCCGTAGCTGCCGAAGGTCCCGTCGCGCTCTCGCAACCAGCTCGCGAGCCACGCCGGCAACGAGCTGGCCGTGATCGGCTCCGCCACTTCCACCAGGGGCAAGAGCGAGAGCAGCTCCTCTCGATCCGCCCCGCGCGCCCATTTCAACGAGCGATTGGTGGCCGCCCGCAGGCGGGCAATGCTCTCGAGCCGAGCCGCCTGATCCGCCGGCACGAACGAGGCCGGCGTGACCACGCCGGGGCCGCCCCGCTTGGAGCCGAGGCGCGCGGGCGCCTCCTGTCGAAGAGCGGCGGCAGCCGCCTCCAGAGCCTCGGGGTTCTTGCCGAGCAGCACGACGGCGGGGCGACCGGTGCCGTGCAGCGTCTCGGACCAGCGAATTCCGTGCCCCACCCGCGGCGGCTGCAGATTGCGGAAGTTGTACTCGAAGCTCACGCGCGGGCCGAGCACGGCGCCCAGCGCGCCGAGCAGCGCCCCGACGGCGACGATGGCCCCCGCGTGGCGCACGAGCAGCGGCGCCGCTCGGCGCAGGATCGACACCTCGCGCAACAGAGAGCCGCGCTCGGCCGCCCCGCGCTGCAACAGCAGCACGAGCGCGGGAAAGAGTGACCAGTAGACGACGAAGGTGATGCCAATGCCGAGAGCGGCCAGGGCACCCATCTCCGCGAAGCCGCGAAAGCGCGCTACGTACAGCGCCCCGAAGCCGGACATCGTCGTGACGACTGCCACGAGCATCGGGCGGCGCAGGGCCCACAGGCCCCAGCGCAGAGCTTCCTCGGGCTCGCGCCCTCGGGCCCGGCTGCTACCGTAGTGCGTCAGCATGTGAACCCCGAAGTCGATGCCGAGCCCGGCCAGCACGGCGAGGGTGAACGCGCTGATGAGATTGAGCTCGGGGTGCACCAGGCCAATCACCCCGAGCGTGACGAGCGTGGCCAGCCCGAGCGGCGCGAGCAGCAGCAGGTGGGCACGCAGACCTCGGAACTGCATCAAGAGCACGAGCAGCATCAGCCCGAAGGAAATGCTGGCCGTCTTGCGCAGGTCGCGGGTCACGCTCGCCTGCGTGAGCACCATGTTGTGAAAGGACCCGCTCATTTCGAGCTGCAGATCCTCGGGAGCCTCGCTCGGGCGCAATCGGTCGAGCGCGGCTCGCGCTTTGGCCGTGATGCGCCGCGCGAACTCCAGGTCGGTCGCCTTGCCTTCGACGACCACCTCCACGCTGCAGACCCGACCGTCCGGCGAGCACAGATCGCCGAGCGGTGCGGCCGCGGCATCGCCCGGTTTGTCGCCGGACGCGGGGGCACCGCTCGAGAGGCTCCCGCTCGGCAGCTCCGCCTGGCCGATCAGCCCCAGCAGCGCCTGCACCTCGGGCTGCTCCGACAGCTCGCTCCGCAGCTCGGCTCGGCTCGGCAGGGTGGGCTCCTCCTCGAGCTGAAAGCAGCCGGGGATGGCCGCGCAGCGGCGAAAGTCCTCGAGCGCCTCGGCATCTTCCGCCAGCTCGGCGAGCCGCTCGGTGGGCAAGTACAAGAGGGCGCGGTGCAGAAAGTAGGTCGGGTCGCGGCGCGTGAGCACACTGATCGACTCCGGCCACTGCCGCACCTCCGCGGCGATGCGCCGAGCCAGCGCTCGATTGAGGGAAGGATCGCTCGAGCTGACCAGAAGATACAGCGGCGAGCTCGAAGGGACCCTTCGCCGGAGCTCTTCGAGCGCCTCCACCGCTCGCGCGTTGGGCGGGAGCAACGCCTCGAGGCTCGTGTCCACGTCGATGCGGCGCAGCGCGCCAGCGGCCAACATGCCCAGGACGATCCAGAACAGCAGGACTCGGCCCGGGTACTTGCGCGCCAACCAGACGACCCAAGGGCGGGGCGGCGCTCCGGCGGGCTCTGCCCTCTCCTCAGACGGACTCACTCAACCTCGACGTCGCGACGCCGAAGGGTGGTGAAGCTACCGAGCGGCCGGCGGCACGCATCAACAGTTCCTCCAAGCGAGCCATTTGCTTTCGATCATCATACTCGGCTCGGATCTTGTTGCGTGCTCGCTTTCCCATCTGCTCGGCGAGCGCCGAGTCCCCCAGCAGAGCCTCGAGCGCGCCCGCCAGCTCCTCGACCGAGCGCTGGGGGACCAAGATTCCCGTCACCCCGGGCTCGATGATTTCCGGGATCCCGCCGTGCCGAGTGGCCACGGCAGGCACGCCGAGGGCGCCGGCCTCCTTGAGGACCAGCACGCCGGACTCGCGATCCCCGCGCGCGGTGGTCACGGAAGGGGTGAGCATCAGGTACGCGCGCCGCATCTCTTCGACGACCCCCAGATGGGGAAGGCTCCCGACGAAAGTGACGCGGCGCTGCAGCGAGAGCCGAGCCACCTCCCGGATCAAGGCACCCCTGTCCGGGCCATCCCCGACGATGCGCAGCTCCACGTCGGGAAAGCGCCGCGCGACGGCCGCCAATGCGCGCAACCCGTAGGCGATGCCCTTCTTCTCGACGAGGCGGCCCACCATCAGCACGCGCCGACGCTCCGAAGCGATACGCTCGCCGCCGAACCGGTCGAGGTCGATGCCCAACCGATGCACGTGCAGCTTGCCAGCCGGGGCCCCACATTCGAGCAGCGTGTCGCGCAGCTCCGCGGAGGCGCACAGGAGCATGCTCGCGTAGTCGAACAGCTCGGGCGCCAGCCTTTGGTATCGGAAGTAGCGCGGATGATTTCGATTGGCGGGCAGCAGGCCCCCCACGTCGTGGCCGTGGAACATCACGACCAGCGGCAGCCCGCGCCGCCGAACGAACGGCAAGGCGAACGCCCCGTTCAGGCCAAAGTGCGCAAACGCCAGACACGCGCCACTTCGATCCAAGGCTTTCCCCACGCTCGGCGCGACGCCCGCGTAGCGGTACCCGAGCCGCTCGTACCACGGCAAATGCAACACTCGGGGGTATGGGAAACGATTCGCGTGCTCGGTGCGCGCGCCGGCGATGACCGACGCTCTCATTCCGCGAAGCTGCCGGAGTTGACTGTGAATGAACGTTTCGCTGTAGGGCAACCAGGAGCCGACGAACACGGCCATGGCGGGCGCTGCTGCGCCCGCGCCCTCCGCGCGAAACGGCCTGGGCGAAAGGGACATGGGAGAAGCTCTCGTAGCACCATCGAACTCGAAATTCTTGCTCGGATTGCCTGCTCCGGAGCGGTGCGGGTACCTGACACGAGCATGATTTTCGCTCGACGCGGAGCGTTTTTCCCTCCCTCGATGCATTTTACACCGGCTCGGGACCGACCGGGCGAGGTGGGCGTTTCCACAGCAGGTTCAGCGATATCAGAGCAGCGACCAGCGCCGCGAGCGCGCCACGCCAGAGCCACCCCCAGGCAAGCAGCTCCGACTGAAAAGTGATTCCTATTACCACGAGCAGCAGGAGCAACGTGTTGCTCCAAAGGTGGGCCGCAAAGACCCACCGCTTGGTCAGCTGCAGCTGCAAGCCGAGCGCCGCGAGGCTCATCAGGGCGGCGGTGGCGGCGCTGGCGAGCCCGGCTCCGACCAAGCCGAGGCGCGGAATCAGAAGCCAGTTGAGCCCGGCCCCCACGAGCAGGGCCGCGACGTTCACATTGAGCAGAGCCGCGCTGCGCCCCAAGCCGAGGACCACGTTCGACGTGAGGCCGAGCGAGCCCCAGACGAGGTGCCCGAGCAGTAGCAGCGAGAGGGCTCGCGGCTCGAGCACGTACTCTCTGCCCGCGAGAGACAGCAACTCCTCGGGAAACAGCGCCACCGCGGTCGCCATCACCAGCTGTAAGCTCGAAACGCGGTGCACGGCGTAGCTGAAGACCTCGCGAAGCCGGTCGTGATCACGCGGCCGCATGGCGCTGAGAACGGCGAGCACCATGGGGTCGTAGCTCTGCCGGATGCTGCGGACCCCCGCCGGCAGCGTCGTCATCACGGCGTACACACCGGCGCGCAACGGGCCCGCCAATGCCAAGACGAACCAAATGTCCGCCCGATTGCGCGCCCCCGAGACCAGCTCCGAGATGCCGAGCGGCCAGCAGTAGCGAAACAGCGTGGCGTCCGGCCTGAGCCGCGACCAGTGCTCGGGCCACGCGAAGATCGTCCGGCTGCGGCGCAACAGAATCACCACGCCGACGCTCGTGGCGAGGAAGAGCCCGGCGGGAAGCGCCCAGCTGCCGGCGCCCAATGCGAAGAGCACCAGCGCCGATGCAGGAGCGAGCGCCATGACCAACCCCTGGTTGACGTAGATGCGATAAGCGGGCTGCCGGGCCCCCTCGAGCGCGCCCGCGTGAACGTGCAGCAGGCTCCAACCGGGCAGCGAGAGAAAGCACCCGGCGGCGAGCGCTCGGTGCGGGCCCCCCAAGGTCCACGACGACGTCTCGCTCCCTGCCCAAACGGTAGCGAGAATGACTACCAGGACGAGGAGCAGGGAAATCCCCACCGACGAGACCGTCGCGAGCCACAGCGCGTCGGCACAGCGCGGCTGCTTGGTGCCATGCGCGGCCACGTACCAGGGCAAGCCACGGTCGAGGCCGAGCGAGGTCACTTTCGACAGCGTCAATACGAGCAACTGCATCGACACGTACACGCCGAACACGTCCGGTCGGAAAGCCCGCGCCAGAAAGATCACCAGAACGGGAGAGATATTTCCAGCCACCATGCCCCCCGCCGTCAGCCAGGTGCCTTTTCGCAGGAAGTTCAGACCCGCCGACACCGCTTCCGATGCGGACGCGGGGTCTTCATTTCCTTCGCGTTCGCCTTGACTGTCTTTCGGAATCAACCTAGCTCCCAGGGTGCCGTCCGGGCGGGCCGTGGCTTGCCTCGGCGAGCCCGCTCCCGAAGCCGAGGCCCGGGGCCGTCTCGCATCGGGACTGGCCGCATCGCCTCTCCGGTGTCACTTCGCCACCACTGCAGTCAAGACGTGAATTTGTCCAACCAGCCAAGGCGCCCCGCCCCCCGGAGCCCAGGCAGCCAGCGAACGCATTGCTCCGTGGCGCGGCGGCAGAGCCCCGCGGCCGCCCCCCCCGGCAAGCTGTCGCTCGGCGCCGGCCCAACGCGCAATCTTTGCTCCGCCCTAGGACGCGCGGAAGCGCGGCCGCAGCCGTCGGGCCCCAGGCCGCTCCGTTGGCGGCCGTGCCGTTGGCGGCCGTGCCGGGCCCTGCCCGCGGCGCCGCTCACCGCCCGCCCGGGCCGTTGCCCCGCCGCCCCGGCGCCTCTCGCATGAAAACGGACTTCTTGGTTCTCGGGGCCGGCCCCGCCGGCATCGCCGCCGGGATGGCGCTGGGAGGCCGCGGGCGCGTGCTCGAGCAGTCGGCCAGCGCGGGCGGGCTCTCTTCGAGCCTCTACCTCGACGGCGCCGTCTTCGACCTCGGCGGGCACTCCTTTCACACCCCGCACCCGGGTGTTCGCCGCCTGGCCGAAAGCGCCATCGACTTGTTCGAGCAGACGCGAGACGCCCGGTGTTTCACGCACGGGCAACTCATCCCCTACCCCTTTCAGAAGCACTTTCGCCGCATCGCAGACGCAAGTGTGGCCAGCGAGTGTTCCAGCGGCCTCTCCCAGGCGGGCGGCGAAACCCGCGCGTCTCACTTTCTCGAGTATCTCGAGCAGCGCTTTGGAGCCGGGATCGCAAAGCACTTCTTGGTCCCCTACAACCAAAAGCTGTGGGGCAGCGACCTGAAGCGGCTCGCAGCAGATTGGGTCGGGGAGCGTGTCGCGGCGCCCGAGGGCGAGCGGGAATCGTTCGAGGAGACGGGCGGGCGGCGCAAGCCACTTCAGCCCAATACACGGGTGGCCTACCCGGCTCGTGGTGGCTTCGGCGACTTGATGGCTCAGCTCGCGTGCCGCCTGCCGGACGCGCGCTACGACAGTCGCGTGGTGGCGATCGATACACGCGACAAGCTCGTCACCACCCAATGTGGGGCCCGGCATTCGTACCAGCGGCTGATCTCCACGTTGCCTCTACCCACCCTGGTGGGGCTGTGTGGCGGCGCGCCCGAGAGCGTCACGCGAGCACTCGCCGCCCTGGAGCACCTCTCGCTGAAGGTCGTGCTGCTGGTCCTCGATCACCCCGTCTCCACGGAGGTGCAGCGAGTGTATTGCGCGGACGATACGGTCCCCGCGCACAAGGTCGCCTTCAACCACAACTCTTCGGACTACCTCCGAGCCCTGCCCCACAACGGGGTGATGGCCGAGATCTCTTGTGCCAAGCCGCTGCCCTCGAACGAAGAGCTGGCGCAGTGGACGATTCGCGGGCTCGAGAAGATGCAGCTACTCTCCAGGGATCGACTGGTTCGCAGCCAGGTGATCGACGTCAGCCACGCCTACCCGGTCCCCACCCACGGGCGAGACGCGGCCGTCGCCGAAATCCGCAGCTGGCTGCGCGAACGCGACATCGAGACGCTCGGGCGGTTCGGGGAATGGGCCTACATCAATTCCGACGAAGCGATGCACCGGGGGCTGGCGCTGGGCAAGAGGCTGCTCGAAGAGGTCCCGCCGAGCCGCTGACGCTCGCAAGCCGCCGCGTCGCGGCCAGGTCCCCTCGCTGGCGTGGAGGCAACCCTGCCGGCTCGTCCTCTGCCCGTTCGGGGGAGGGCCACCGGCGCGCGTCCCTTGCGGCCTCCCGGGGGCGCCCCCCCGGGGGTCCATCCCCCTCCTGGATGGCAGCCAGCCCGGATTTCTCACGACCGCAGGACCGAGGGCGCGAGGCGCGGGCCGGTCCGCCTGTGGCGACTCGCGGTGGTTTGCGCTGGGGGCTCGTGTCGGACACGGCCCCCCTTTTTCTCTGCGGCGCCTTCGGCGCCGACGTGCCCCGTCCGCCGCTCGAGGCAAGACGACTCTCTTCCCGCGGCGACCGACAATCAGTGATCACGACTCATCGGACGGGGCACTAGCCTGGCTCACCGGCCCGCTTGGACCGCTCCGCGAGGGAGCGCTCGTACTCCTGCCGGTTGTCGAACTGACGCTCGTAGCGAGCCTCGGCGTTCGCCACGCTGGGCTCCGCGCCGTGAGCCACGAGCGGTGGCCAGGCCTGATACACGCTCGCCCGCCCCTGGCATCGCTCGGTCAGCTGCTGGCCGACGCCGCTGGAGCGCGCCGGGTCCCGCCTCCAGCGGTTTGGATGAACCGGCATCACGCGGTACCGCATGAGCTCGAAGAAGGTCCGATCCACCATGAACGCCTGCAGATCGAGCCAGTTCGTCTGGCGGCACCCCTTGCCGGGGCAATCGCGCCGGCGAAACTTCGTCCAGCGCCCGCCCTCTTCGTCGTCGTTCGACGAGTACAGGTAGAGCACGCGCCGGTCGGGGTCTTCGGCCGTGGCTTGCCAGAGGGCTTCGGCGCGCTCGAGGAGGTCGGGCTCGAAGTCCAAATCGTCGTGCAAGTAGAGCGCACGCTCCGCTCCGCACGCGCGCGCAATCAGCATCGAGAGCTGGTACGTCTGCCAAAAGCCCTGCTTGCCCACGCGCTCGAGGGCGTCCAGCCAGACGCTCGAGCCGGCGGCCGCAGCAGCGACCCGGTGCGCCCGCTCGTAGTCTCGCCCGCACGCGTCGTGGAAGACGACGAGGCCAGCGCGGCTCTGGCAACCGGAGGCCGCGAGGGCCGCTCCCACTCGCTGAAGTACGCGCGCACAGGCCTCGGGCCGAGCGTAGGTCATCACGAAGACCAGCCAGATCGGCGCGGCCGGGAGCGCGGGAACCCCTCGCAGGGGCGCGTGAGCCCCAAGCTCGCGCCAGCGCGAAAGCAGCCTCCCCGCCCGCAGCGGTTGCAGCGGCAGGTTGCGCTTCACGAGCCACTGCGAGAGCAGCTCGGATGGGGTGGTGAGCACCGGGAGCGGCCGGCTCAAGACGACGCCTTCCCGGGCGCGCCACCCCGCCGGCGATCGGCAGCGCGGGCGGTGCCGTCGGCGCCGAACGCGGCCCGAGCCGGCTCGCTCGGCGGGGGGCGCGCGAGCTGGCCCTTGCGACCGGGGCGGCCGGGCGTCGAGCCATGCGCCGACGACGAGGGCCCGGTCAGTAGACGAAGTGACACTGCACGAACGCGAGGTAGCGGGTCGGCACCCCGCTTCGATTCTCCGCCGACAGCTGCGGGGCGAGCTCGAACCAGTTCGTGGCCTGCCAGTTGGCACCGATCGCGGCGCGCGCCTTGGTGAGCGCCAGCTGGCCCGAATCCGTCCGATGCCCGCCCTCGAAGTAGAGGTCGAACGAGGGATGCGCGAACCAACCGACGCGCAAAAACTCGGAGATGGTCGTCATCTGACGGCCTTGCTCCTGGCCGTCGATGAGCTGCCCGGCCCCCTCCACCATCGCGTACGCGTCGGAGCCCAGATCCACGTAGCCGAACAGGCTGGCGGCACCGCGACGGCTGTGATCCTGCAGCCCACCGAGCAGCGAGAGGCCCACGGAGCTGCCCCCTTCGAGCTGCCGCAAGACGGTCACCACGCCGCCCCGCTCCTGCAGGCCGCTGCGCCGGCGCACGAGGTCGCCGACGAACATACTGGCGAAGAAGGCCCACTGCTGGCCCCAGTAGTCGACCTCGACGGAGTAGCTCTGATCGAAGAAGTCGAAACCCAGATCTTCGCGCACGTACTGCGTGTGGTCGGCCTGGCGAATGCCGAACGGCAGGACGATCCGCCCAAAGCGCACGTCGTAGCCCTCGCCTACCTCGTACTTGATCCAGTGCTCGCGCGAGCCGTAGGTCGCCCCGAGCTTGTCCTCGGACTGCTTGGTCGTACCCGAGGCGTAGAGCATCCAGCGGCCCACGCTGGCCGCCCCGCCCACCTCCATCAACATCGGGATCACGACGGGACCCACCGGGGCATCCGAGTCGTGGCCGTAGAGCGGCACGAGGCGGAAGTCGGCGCCCAGGTCCACCGCGATGCGACCGGGATTCGACTCGTCGTAGGTGAGATCCTCGTTGCCAGGGCCCAGCCAGTCGCCGAACGCCGCGTCGACCGACTCTCGCCCCCAGCGGTTCGCGAAGCCGCCCCCCGTCGGGCTGTGGTGGCAGCTGCTGCAATCTCCAACGCCCTTGAAGGCGAACTGCGGATACGCCCACGCTTCCCCGAGAGCGCCAAAGCAGACGACGAGAGCGACGCAGAGCGCGAGGGCGGTAGGCAGGCCGCGGCGCGGGAGCCCGCGGCGCCCCCGGAGCGGCGACGGGCGACGCGACGCGGACATGGCTCGTTCGGATTTCCTTTCGGCGGCGCCCCGGGGGGGCCTGCGAGCTTTACTGGGGCTCATGGGGGAAACGCTCCGTAGCAGTACCAGCTGCGAAAGAGGCGAAGCTCCTCCTCCGTCCACAGGTCGCCGTGATCCGGCATCCGCCCCGTCACCAGCAGGGCGTAGTTGAGCTCGGGGTGGAGCGAATACTCCTCGAAGAGCAGCTCGGGCGTGTCGAGCCGGAGGTGGCCTCGCTGCACGTCCGCGTTGTGGCAGCTGCCCTCGACGCACCCCTTGTCCGGGTCGTTGAGCGAGAGCTGGACGAGGTCGTTGAAATCCACCTGCTCCGGCGCCATCAGGTCGTCGCAGTGCAGGTGCTCGGGGCCGCGCTCCGCGCACCCCGCGGGCAGCAGGCCCAGCAACACAGCCCAGCCCGCAGCTCGGCGTTTCGCGCCGGGCCGACGGCAGCGATCGCTCGAAAGCGAGCCCACGTCTGGCCTCCACGCAGGGCCCACTTCTCCGTCACTCACCTGGTCCATGCCTTTGCGCCTCGGATTCGCTCAACCCCGCCGCCGCGAAGTCGAGGTCGAAGTAGTCGAACGACAACGTGAAGTCGTCGCTCGTATCGAATTCTTCGTCTGCCCCGGCCGAGGTGAGCCGCGCGATCTCGCTCGGCTCCGCCGGCTCGTTCGCGTACGGGTTGCCCCAGAAGTCGAGGATGGGATGCAGCCTCGCGTACTCGCGGCGCATGGCCGGAAAGAATTCCGCATCCAGACGTTCGCAGTATTCCTCGGGCGGGCAACCGCGACGGTCCATTTCCGTGAGGCCGATGTCGAGGTTCTCGCTCAGATCTCGATTCAGCGCTTCCCGGAGGGGCTCGAGAAAGGGCTCGAGCTGGTCGCGGCTGTCGGCGAGCAGAGCCTGCCATGGCTCGGACGAGGTGTCGTCCGTGACGGCCTCCGGAGGCAGCACGTGCAGCAGGCTGCGAGTCACCCACACGCCTTCGAAGCTGCTGACGACCACGTTGTACCGGATGAGCCCGGGCCCCGGCTCGGCCCCGCGCGGCAACGCCAGCTCCGCGCGCAGCGGCGCGACGGCACCCGCCGCCGAAAAGTCGTAGTGCATCCGAGCCGCCGAGTAACGATCTCGATTGTCGACGCTGCGCAGCTCGACGACGAAGAACCCCGCCGAGGGCTCCACCGCACTCGCCCGCGCCGTCAGCTCCACTCGCCGCGCTGCGGCGAGCGACGCCGACAGGTCTTCGGGCTGCAGGCTGACCGCCCCGCCAACCAACGACTCCTCGCGGATCTCGGGGCCCGGATCGGGCGGGTCGAACCGCGTGACATCTTGGCTCGAGCAACCGAACCAGGAAATCGCAAGAAACGGCATGACCCGGGTGAAGCGGCGGGCCGTGGGCTCGCGGCGCGAGGGCCTCTCCTCGAAAGGCACGAAGCAGTGGTTCATCTGCGCGAATGGACTCCTGATTGGCGTGGCCCGGCGGCGGGGGGGGCTGGCCGCTTCTGTTAGTTCCCGAAGCGCTCCCCGACAGGCAAGAATTTGAAAGAAAAGGGGGTTCTCCCCCGGATGGCGCGCCGGTGAGAGGCCCGCGCCGCTCGACGATTATCCCCGGCGCGGGCCCGGGGGATGCTGCGCGGAGGGCGCGGACGCGGCTGCGGCCCCCCCCGGAAAGGACCCCC
>JBNKVS010000011.1:0-6996 GCA_050299315.1 Polyangiaceae bacterium | reverse complement strand
CTCTCCAAGCTGCGGACCAAGCGGGACAAGCGCCTGCTGGAGAAGCGCAAGAAAAGCGTTGCCTAAGGACAGCTACCCGACATCTCTACTTTGCTCAGATCCCGACATTTCTACTTTGCCTTGACACAGTGTGCATGCAGTTCGGGCGGATTCTGGCCAGGTTGGCCTCGGGTGCCCCCCGGATCGCTTTGGAATTCCATCCAGGTGGCCCCCAGTCCCGTTCCGCCGCATCGCCAGGCCGATCTGCTTGTCGGGAAACACCTTGCCAGGGTCGCCCGGCGTCGTGCTCGCGCGGTCGCTCGGTTGCCGAACGCCGCGGGAGCTGGCGCGCATTGTCCATTTCGCTCGGGATCCGGTCGAAGGGACTTAGGTCCACGGCGGCGCACGCGCGCTTGCTCTTTTCTCCGCCCGGGGTTGGGGAAGGAGCCGCGCCACGCGGTTCGCGCTAGGCTGCGACGGAGCCCTTTCTACCTTGAGAGCAGGAGCAATCGCGATGGCGTTTCGAATCGGCACAGGGATCGTTGCGGCGTTCGTTGCGGCGGGTAGCAGCCTGTTTCTGGGCTGCGGCGGGCGCGCGACCGGTTGTGGCCCGGGCGATTGCCCCGAGCCTCTCGACGTGCCCAGCTCTCCGGATGAGCCGATCGCCGAGTTGCCCGTCGAGCGGTCGTGTGGATCGCCCGACGGTGTCATTTCAGCGGAGCTCCAGTCGGATCTCGAAGCGCTGCGAGGTTGCACGAGCCTGCTCGGTAGCTTGGCGGTGGGCCCCGATGCCGATCTCGATCTCGAACCCTTGTCCGCGCTGCGCCACGTGCAGGGCTACCTCGTGATCGGAGGTCCCACCGACACGGATTTCACGGGCCCCGACAACCGCTATCCGCCCACCACGGCGCGAGCCCGTGGCCTGGCCGATCTCTCCGGCTTGTCCAACCTCCAGAGCGTGGAAGCGCTGTTCCTTCGGGGCCTCGCGGTCGAAACCCTCGAGCCACTGGGTCAGCTCCAGAGCCTCGAGAGCCTGGGGATCTCCGAGTGCCACGAGCTGCGCAACCTGGCGGGGCTCGAGAACGTTCGCGAGCTGGAGCGGGTGACCATCGAACGAAACGCCGCTCTTCGCAGCTTGCAAGGCTTTCCGGCGCTCGACACCCTCTACGGGCTGAACGTAGCCTACAACCCGGGGCTTCGGGACATCACGGCGCTCGCCTCCCTGCGCCGTGTGTACACCATGAAGCTCGCGGGTCGGCGAATCAGCGACCTCGCCCCGCTTGCCGAGCTCGAGTCGCTGCAAGTCCTCGCGCTGGAGGATGTCGGAGTGGTCGACTTGTCTCCGCTCGACGAGGTGCAGGGGCTGACCGAAGCCAGCCTTCGCGGTTTGCCCGACCTCGAGCGCCTCGAGGGCCTCGGCGCCGGCGCGCTCGAGCGACTCATGGTCTTCGGCACGGGCATCACGCGGGCCGACGCGCTCGCCAACCACCCCGCGCTCGACAATCTGCTGCTCGAGAACAACGACAGGCTGACCGATCTCGATGGAATCGCGCCCCTCGAGCGGCTCTCGTCGCTGACCGTGCGCGGCAACGACTCGATCACCACGTTCCTCTCGCTCGCTTCCGGGCCGGTGATCCATTACCTCGAGGTGAGCAACAACCTGCGTTTGGAGCATGCCCCGAGCAGCCTCGCGGGCTTCGTCGGTGGGCGGCGCGTGCGAATCGACGTTCACGGCAACCCCGCGCTGCAGTCTTTTCTCGGCCTCTCCAATCTGCAAACGGTCGAAGAGCTCTCCGTGTTCGACAATCCGCAGCTCGAGCGCTTCGAGGTACCCCGGCTGGAGAAAGTCTTGATCCTCGACATGCGCTGCAACCCGAGCCTGCCGCAGCAGGTTCCGCAAGCGCTGATCGAGGCGCTCGATCCTCCCCTCGCCCTCGGCCCCGCGCCAGACGACCGCGCCGGCTGCGGGCCTCTCTGAGCCGCAGCGCGCTCGGAGAGCGCGCACGCCATCGCCTGGTCGACTTCCGCCAATCGTCCGCCGCGGCGTCACACCGCGGCGAAGGGTCCGTAGGGTCTTGCTCCCTCGTGCCGAGCGAAGACTCCCACGCCTCGCGAGCTCGCCGCCTCGCGGTCCTCGCCGGGGCCGGCGCCTGCCTGGTCGGTGCCGGATTGTTCCTGGCGCTCCGCTCTACACGCAGGGGTGCCGAGCGAAAGGAGCCACCGATTCACGCCCAGGGTGTCGCAAGAATGCTCGGCGCGCCTCCTCCCCCTCGCTGGGGGGCGCACGGATTCGTCGAGCCCGTCCTGAAAGTCTGTGCGGCGAGGGGAACATCGGCTCTCGGTGGCTCTCGGGGCCGGGCCGGGGGCTCGTTCCCCAAACCGAGGAGGTTCCGCTTCACGACGCCCCCACGGCGACGAACCACGGTCTGTGACGCGAGGTCGAAGGGGCGCATCGCGTTGGCGGCAGGGCTCGAGGCGGGGGACGGCTCCCGACGGTCGCGGGCGGATCGAGTCGATCCCAACGGCGAGCTGGCAGACTCGGGCGCGGTGCTGCATCTCGACCTGGACGACTCGCGTGACGGTCCCGGGTGGTCTACGGGCGGACGAGCTCGACGCGGCGGTTCTTTGCGCGCCCCTCCTCCGTGTCATTCGAAGCGACTGGCGCAAACGGCCCCACGCCTTTCGGTGTGAGCCTCTTCGCCGCGATCCCGTAGCGCCCCACCAGCGCCTCGACCGCCGCCGCAGCCCGGCGCTCGGAGAGCGCGACGTTCGCCGCCATCGCGCCGGTCGAGTCGGTGTGCCCGACGACATAGAGCTCGAGCGATGGACTGCCCTCGAGCACCTCGGCCACCGCGCTGAGCTCGGCGTCCGACTCGGGGCGCAGTGCGGCTTTGCCGGTGTCGAAGTACAGGCCATAGAGCGCGAACTTGCCCTGCGCTGCCAGCGCGCGCTGGATATCGGCCGCAGACGTGGCTTTGATCTGGCCCACCTTCAGCGGGCGCGTTTCGATGATGCGCAGCAGAACGCCCATCGTTGGGGACGAGCCGCGTTTGTGAACGAACAGCGCCACGTAGACGGGGGCGCTGGGGTCACCGCCTCTGGCGGCGAGGTAGCGTGAGTCCCCGTACCAAGCGGCTCCCATGTAAGATCCGAGGTTGCGGCCGCACTGCTCTGGCTTGACGCAGGTGTACAGGGTCTCGAAGCCGACGCTCGCCAGGGCTTCCACATAGTTTTCGAAGATCTCTAAAACCGAGTGCCGACCTTCGTCCCTGTACTCGATCGACGTGATCTTGCCCTTGACGGTGTCCGCCCGCTCGAACTCGCCCTTCTTCTTCCCCTTCGAAGGGCCCAATGGCAGCACGTATTCGTCATAGCTGTGCTGTTCGTATTTCACGATGCGCGAGCCCGGGAAGCGGCTGAGCAATGGATGATCGGCGCTGCCCGCGACGTCGCGCTTCGGGCCGGCGGCGAGGGCGGTGAGGGAAAGCAGGGACAGCCCAAGGGCAACGACGATCGACTTCATCTTCACGCGAGCGACTCCTGAATTGGCTGCGACACTACTGGTGGCTCCGGCAGCGTGCAACGCCGGGGAGAAGCTTGGACCTGGCTCCTGTCGCCCCGCTCCGCTCGGCGGGCTCGAGACCCAGACGGCGAGCCAGGGCCGAGTGCGGCCGCTGCCCAGGAGTCCACGGCAGACGATGAGAGAGCCCAGCCGGTCGCGCACGCGGGCCTGGTGCGCGAGCCGCGCCGCGAGAGGCTGCGCTGTTGGCAGACCCGAGAGGGATTGCCGCCCACCGCAGGCGCCGCGGTGCGTTTCCGGTTTCCGAGGTCACGCACCTCGCCGGGCGGGGCCCGGAGGAGAGCCAGGGGTCGGCGTGACTCGCGGCACGCGCCCGTCGTGGCGTGACCTCGCAGTCACCCGCCGGCCCTTCGTTCACCGAGGCCGTGCTCGAGCGAGGCGTCAGGATAGCGGCAGCTCCAGCAGCCAGTAGTAGCCCTCGGACGACACCAGGGCGAACAGGGTTTCGTCGCGGAAGGTGATGCTCGACCATTCGCAAGCTCGCGAAAGGCTGGCCACGAGCGGATGCTGTGCGGCGTCCGCTGCACCCGGACCGACGCGGTAGACGTTCTCCCGAGACCTGTCGTAGGCGTTGTAGAATTGCACGAAGGTTCCCCCGAGCGTGGGATGAAGCGTCCAAATGCCTCGAGCGTCGACCCCGGATCGGACCGCGGGTGCGCTGCCGTCGAGCGGGAGGTAGTAGAGCCCCGGGGGAGCGATGTCCTCGAGATCGGGGTGATTGGGAACCTCGAGGTAGACGAGCGAGGCATCCGCGGCGCGCAGCTCGAAGCGAAACGGTAGCCCGGTGTCGAGCACGAGCGTCTCGCCCGTCTCCTTGTCGATGCGGAACAGCTCGGCGGGTTCGGTCACCTCGTAGCCGCCGCTCTTGAACAGGATGTAGTCGTCGCTCGCGGTGAACTCGGAGCTTCCTCCGCTTTCGATCTCGGTCTCGAACGACTCAGATTCGCCGGCGGACAGGTCCTGACGAAAATAGGTCACGGGGTTGAACTCGCTGATGCCGTACAGGCTGTTGCGGGGGGCGTCGAACGCGCCGTCGGACACCGCGTTGCCGCTCACGAGCCGCTGCGGGCTGGGAGCCCCCGAGCTGTTGAGCACCAACTCGAGCTCGCCGCCGAACGACCCGTCGTCGTCCGCACGGTAGGCCCCCATCAGGCCATCCCCACCCACCAGGGCCTGGGCCCCTGGAGCGACGAGATCGACGTTCTGCGCCGATCGATCCGCGCGCGCGAGTCGGTGTGCGCCGAGCCGGGTGACGTAATAGAAACATCGTAGGGTGGTGGCGTTCGAATCGCGCGCTGAGACGTCTTCCGGTCCTCGTGGCTTTCAACCTCTTCGTGAAGTGGCCGGACATCCCGCGGCCTCGGATGTGCCGACTGGCGACGCCTTAGCAATTCCGCGCCGTGGCAGCATCTCGTTCGCTGCGAACGGGTTGTCGGCGCGGTGCTCGCTGCGGGCTGGGCGGGCGCCGACCGACAGGTGTGGCCCATCGATGGCGCACAGCGAGGACCGACCCAGCCCGCAGCCGAGCGAGATGGCGAGCGCTGATGCGCGCGGCTGGCGGGCGCTCAGCGCCAGCCTGATGCGGCTACGGATGGTCGTCGTTGCCGTCGCCGCACTGCTCGGCACCGGCGCAGAGGCACACGCGGGCCAAGAGTGGCCTCACGGGGTAGAGAGTGCAGTGCAAACCCAAACCCCCACCCCGGAGGACACCCATGGACAGATACATCGGCATGGACGTGCACGCAATGAGCTGCACGGTCTGCATCGTCGGCCCCTCGGGCCGCCAACTGAAGAGCGACGTGGTCGAGACCAACGGTCAAGCTCTGGTCGAGTACTTGCGAACGATACCTCGACCTCGACACCTGTGCTTCGAGGAAGGCACGCAGAGCGCTTGGCTGCACGAGATCCTTTCTCCCCATGTCGACGAGCTGGTGGTGGTGGGGGTTACCGAGAGTCGCGGAGCCAAGAGCGACGCGAAGGACGCTCTGGGCTTGGCGCAGGCGCTGCGACTGGGAGCCATCGACACGATGGTGTTCAAAGCACCGAGTCGATTTGCGCGACTTCGTGCTTTATCCACGAGCTACGACCAGATCACGCGCGACGTGACGCGCACGCAGACCCGCATCAAGGCGCTGTTTCGCGGGCGCGGGATCCAGACACCGGGGCAGCTGGTGTACAGCCCGTCCCAGCGGTCTCAATGGCTCGGCAAGCTTCCCGAGGCCTACCGTCCCTCGGCCGAGCTATTGTGGCAGGAGCTCGACGCACAGCGGGAGCTCAAACGAGATGCCGAGAAGCAACTGATCGCGGAGTCTCATCGCCATCCGATCAGCAAGATCTTGGAGACGTGCCCTGGCTTCGGCCCGATTCGCACGGCGCTCACGGTGCCGGTCGTGGTGACTCCGAACCGATTCCGCACGGCACGACAGCTCTGGTCGTACTCGGGCCTCGGCATCGTGATGCGATCCTCGGCGGATTGGGTGAAGAGACACGACGGCTGGGTGCGAGCCGAAACAGCCAAGACCCGCGGTCTCAATCGCTGCTTCCATCGCACGCTAAAGTACGTGTTCAAAGGAGCGGCGACGACGGTGATCACCAAGCTGCCGGGCTCGCCGCTTCAGCAGCGCTACGCGAGGCTGCTGGATGCCGGCACCAAGCCCAATCTCGCCAAGCTCACGCTGGCGCGCACCATCGCCGCCACCTTTCTCAGCATGTGGAAGCACGAGGAGACTTACGACCCAGCACGGCATCGAGCCTCATAATCAACGTTCGCCAGAGTGAGGTCAGACTCGACCGGACGCGGACTCTTGCAGTCGGTCACCTCTTTGGCGAGCACGGTTCGAAGGAGAGCATCCATGGAATTCCTGGCCCCGCCTGCGCGGTGGAGGTCCCAGTGAGAAGCTATGCCCCTTCGGAGTTACCGAACGAAGCAATGGCTCCCAGAAGCCCGGATAGAAAGGTGGTTCCCGCCCTTGGCGGAGAACGAAGCTGCTTCGATGCCAAACCCATCACCCGATCGACTGCAACGACTCGCTCCCCGCATCGGCCAGACAACGCCGTCGCGGATGACGTAGAGCTGACCTGTACCCATTCTCCGAACTGTTACGCGAACGCCGGAAATCAAGATCACGATCGCCGGTGCTCGGGAGACTTGCGCCTTGACATCCCCACCCATAGAATTCCAAAGCGATCCAGCGCCAGCATCCTCGGACTCCCGACGTAGAGTTGACATATCGCTCATTCCGCGAAGCCAGTGTGTAGGAGCAAAATTGGAATGTCGGGTTTGGGCCAAGTAGAACTGTCGGGTTCACGGTACGTGACCGGGCATGTCGGCCCCCGTCCTGACCATGAGCAAACACGAGTTCGAGCGCGCAGTTTTGCTGCGCAAGGTGCACGAGAAGAGACTCACTCAACGCAAGGCTGCGGAGGTACTCCACCTC
>JBNKVS010000010.1:0-9133 GCA_050299315.1 Polyangiaceae bacterium | reverse complement strand
ATCGCCTTTCCGGACAACACCTGGGGCCCGTGGTCGGTCCTGGGCCGAGCGGCATTGTCCCCGCCAAGCCTATCCCACGCTTTGCCCACCTGGGCGCGCCTCGTGTGCCGCCCGGGAGGCATGCGATGGACTTCACCGATGCTGCACTCACGGCCCTGCAGGTGGTTTCGCCGGTGCTGGTCGCTGCGCTGACCTGGGCGGCCGCCAAGCTGGCGAGCTTCATTCGAAGCAAGGTCGACAACGAGTATCTGCGCGGCGTGTTGGTGCGGCTCGATGACGCCGTGGTCACCGCGGTCAAGGACCTGCAGCAGACCGTGGTTGCCGCGATCAAGGCGGCCAGCGCGGACGGCAAGATCAGCGAAGCCGAGAAGCGGCGCATCAAGGACGCGGCCGTCGCCAACGTGAAGAGCTACCTCGGCGCGAAGGGCATCCGCGTGCTCGCGGACGTGCTCGGGCTCTCGGGCGGTGCCCTCGACAGCTTCCTCGGCTCCAAGGTCGAGGCGGCCGTGCAGGACCTTCGCCTGACCGAGCGAGCGGTCTCGTCTGCGCCGGCACCCAAGCCCGCTGCGGAGTCCCCGCGCCCTTTGGCATCGACGCCAGCCTGAGCCGCGGACTCGATCGGGCTGGCGCGTACTCTCCGGGCCACGGACACCTCGACCTCTTCGGCTACGTGAAGCCGGACGCGGCCGGCGGCGGGCTCGACTATGCCCATCGCATCACCGGTGACCTCTCGGCCTTCGCCCAGGGCTGGGGCGGTGTCGCACGCGATCCCGTCGGCCGCTGGCAACCCGACTACGGCGCGCTCGGTGGCCTGCGATGGCGTTGGTGAGCGCGTCGCCTCGTCCCCACGACACAGCCGATTCGCTTTGTCTGTTCGGAGGCGAGGCGTGCGGCTCGCCAAGGTCCTCCGGTGCAGAAGGTCTCCGAAAAGGCGAGTCGCACGCCGAACCTCCGCTGCCGGAGGACACCATGCAGCGCGCCGTCAGGCTCTTCGTCATCGACAAGGACCGAAGCCCCGCCGGGCCCCCTCGAGCCGGGGAGACATTCTCGGTCGAAGCGGCAACCACCGACGGTCTGCCTGATGCGGTGAAGGCCGAGGCCCGCTCCCCACGACCGAGCTCCGGCCTGCCGTCTCCGGTCTCCCGCCTCCGATCAACACCGCAGCCCCTCGACCGCGCGAGCGAGGTCGTCGTCGCTCGGGTGCGTGTAGACCATCGTCGTGACCAGGCTGCGATGCCGCGCGAAGCGCTGCGTGAGCCGGATGTCCTTGGTCTGGGCATAGAGATTGGAGCACGCCGTGTGCCGCAGCATGTGGAACGTCGCCCGCCGCTCGAACCCAGCCCGCTCCTGCCACACCCGAAACCCGTGCCGCACCTGCCGCAGCGACAGCCGCTGCCCGAGTCGGCTGACGAACAGCGGCGCGCCGACCTCGACGCTCTCGCCCTCGCGCATCTTCCAGGCCCACAGCTTGTTCAGCTTCGCCCGCAGCCCCTCGGGCACGAGCACATCCTGGCCACCGCTCGAGCGGTCGGCCCCCTTGAACACCCGCAGCACGATCCGCCGCCGCGCCTTGCCGGCGCTATCGAAGACATCACCGACGTCGAGTCCCACCAGCTCGTGCTCGCGCAGCCCGGTCCCCAGCGCCATTGCGTACAGCACATGATCCCTGAACCCCGCGCGGTGCTCCCCGGTGACCTTCAAAAGCAGCCGCTGCTCGCGCTCCGTCAACGTCCGCGGCGCCCGGCCGTTCTCCGCATACGACGACATGCCGCCAAGAGGGCGCTGTCCGGGGGTGAGAGCAAGGTGTTACAAAACGTCGGTTACTACGATTTTGGACAGACGTTTCGTATCACCACAGCGGTGACCAGGTGCGCAGGGAACGGATTCGTTCCTAGCGCCGGGCGAAAGCAACGATCTCGTTCCCTCATCGAAGGATGTGTCTAACCATTTGAAAGAACAGGACAACATGGATGGGTAGCTTGTGGAACGGCCTTCGTTTTGTTCCAAAACGTATGTCTCAAATGCTTAGGACAGACGTTTTGTATCATGCCAGCCAAGGCCACGAAGACTGACGCACTCCTGCGGCTCGCCCGCAAGGGTCCAGTGCGTGCGCGCGACCTGACCAAGGCGGGCATCCCGCGGGTCTACCTGCGTAGGCTGTGTGATCGGGGGGTGCTGGAGCAGGTCGATCGAGGGATCTACCGCCTTGCGGATGCGCCCGTCACCGAGCTGCGCTCGCTCGCCGAGGTCGTTGTGCGGGTGCCGCAAGCAACCGTCTGCCTGCTCAGCGCACTGCAGTTCCATGAGCTGACGACCGAGGTGCCGCACGCAGTGTGGGTGATGATCGATCGCCACGCCCGCATGCCCAAGCTCTCCTATCCCAAGCTCGAGGTCGTTCGCGCCAGCGGCCGCGCACTCACGCACGGCATCGAGACCCGCGAGGTCGAGGGCGTGGAAGTTCGGGTCACCAGCCCAGCGAAGACCGTCGCCGACTGCTTCCGCTACCGGCAGCACGTGGGCCTCGACGTCGCCATGGCTGCGCTGCGCGATTACCTTCGCGCGCATCGGGGTGGCATGAATGCCCTTGTCGAAGCCGCGCGCGCCGATCGGATCTACACCTTCATGCGGCCCTACCTGGAGGCGCTGGCGTGACGAAGTCGCCCAAGGATATCGGCGCATCCGTGCGCGCTCGACTACTGCGCCTCGCGCGCGAGCGAGGAGAGGACTTCCAACTCGTTCTCACACGCTACGCGAACGAACGGCTGCTCTATCGCCTCGCGAGCTCCGAGCATGCATCTCGCTTCGTCCTCAAGGGCGCCGCACTCTTCACCATCTGGACCGGGGAGCCTCACCGAGCGACGCGCGATGTGGACCTACTCGGCTTCGGCGATCCCAGCGAAGATCACCTCCGCGCTGTATTTGCCGACATCCTTGCCGTCTAGGTCGACGACGACGGCGTCGGTTTCGACGAGAGCACTCTCGACGTGGGGCCCATCCGCGAAGAGCAGGACTACGGTGGCGTTCGCGTGGTCCTGATCGCCCGGGTGACCAACGCCAAGGTTCGACTTCAAGTCGACGTCGGCTTTGGCGACGCGATCACGCCCGAGGCGGTGAACGTGGACTTCCCGCCACTGCTCGACTTCCCGGCTCCGAACCTCCGCGCCTACCCGCGCGAGACGGTCGTGGCCGAGAAGCTCGAAGCGATGGTGAAGCTCGGCCAGGCCAACAGCCGCATGAAGGACTTCTACGACCTCGCGGTTCTCTCGCAGACGTTTTCCTTCGAGGGAGAGCTGCTCGCCCGGGCCATCGCGGCGACGTTCGCCCGCAGGGGAACGCCGCTTCCCGCGGGGCTGCCTGTCGCGCTCACGACGGAATTCACGGACGACCGCATGAAGACTACGCAATGGAACGCGTTCCTGCGGAAGTCCGGCGCGCCAGCCCTCGGCGAACTTCGCGACGTCGCGTCCGCGGTTGCCCGCTTCGTCGAGGAGCCGCTCGCAGCAGCAGGATCGACATCGACGTTCGTGAAGCACTGGGCACCCGGCGGACCGTGGGCATGATCTCGCGATTCGCCCGCTGCCAACCCCCAGGTCGTCTGCGTCAACTGTGAGCCCTCGGCTCTCTCCCGTTCTCCGGCCCAAATCGGCGACAAGAGAGCCCCCGACGCGCATCCACGCGCCCGACCACGAACAACAGCGAAGAACGGAGAGCCACCACGCGAGCAGCACCACACGCCGCAACCCCGCGTCATGGCCCAGAAAGACCGAAGCCCCAAGCGGCTCTCACCGTTCGGGGCTTCGTTTGCTCTTGGGTCGCTGCCGATGAGGCAGCGAGAAAATGGCTCGGGTAGCGCCTTGCTTAGACGAACCCCACCCGAGAGCCCGATTTGATGCACGAGATGATGTCAGCTCGGAACACCATTCTTCTCAGGCACTTGCGCTGAGAGCCGCCAGAGACGCGGAGCTGCGCGCGACCGTGGGCGCTGTGCGGCCCGTGGTGGCCGGGTTAGCCGACCGAGTCGGCCACGGGCCGGCCGCCGGGTGACGGGGGCACACGGGCGAACGTGGACGGCCGTCGCGGCGGGCCTGCTCGAGCTCGGCCACGACCCTTCCAAACTCCCGGACCGCGGTACCCGGGCGGTCTCCTGGCTGCTGCACTCGATGAGCTGGGACTTCTCCTTCGAACGCTCGCATATCTGGTCCAGCCCGCATGCTCAGACGGGCATCGACTCCAGCCGTGCACGGGAGCGGATCAAGATGCTCCACATGATCGTTGCGAAGGGCGCGAAGTGGCTGCCGACCGACAAGAACGCAATCGGCGAAGCCCGTCGCTGCCTTCTCAAGATGGCCCCTCCGTATGTCCTCGAGTTCGTGTGGTTGATGCAGCACTACGAGGCTGCCCGCCGGCGAGACGTGCAGGAGCTGCTGCGAACGCCAGCCATGTCCCGGCTGCTCGCTAGAGAGCGTGCGAGTGCATCCAGCATCGTTGCCGGGATCCCAGAGGAGCTACCGGAAACGGCACCGACCGCGGAGGGGATTTAGCGCCGCCACGGCATCATGCGCGCCCGGTTCACCGCGACCTCGACCACGAGAAGCAGGCTGCCGTGAACCGGACGCGCATGATGCCGTGGCGAACGTCGTGATTACAAGCGGATAGACGAGCCCCCCCGTGGGGCTATTGACATACATACCAACCAGTTGGTACGTATCGACCATGCCCAAGGCGCAGGTCGCGAAAGAGAAGCTGCTGAATGCAGCGCTGGCGTTGATTCGCGAGAAGGGCTTCTCGGCGATGACCGTCGACGACCTGTGCGGGCGCGCTGGCGTGACGAAGGGCGCGTTCTTCCACTACTTCAAGAGCAAGGACGAGCTCGGTGTCGCCGCAGCCGAGCACTGGTCAGCGGTAACCGGCGCGCTGTTCGAACGCGCGCCGTACCACGCCCCCGAAGACCCGCTCGAGCGGGTCCTGGCGTACATCGAGTTCCGACGGGCGCTGCTCCGAGGCGGAATCCCGGAGTTCACGTGCGTCGTCGGGACCATGGTTCAGGAGACCTACGGGCAGCACCCGGAGATACGCGATGCGTGCGCGGCGAGCATCTTTGGCCATGCCGGCACGCTCGTAGGCGACATCGCCGCAGCCATGGCCCAGCACGGCATCGCCGACGACTGGACCGCCGAAAGCCTAGCAGCGCACACCCAAGCCGTGCTGCAGGGCGCGTTCATTCTTGCGAAGGCCAAGAACGACGTGGGCGTCGCGATCGAGAGCGTCGATCATCTGAGACGGTACGTCGAGCTGCTGTTCTCGAGCGCATCGCAAGAACCCCCAACAACAGAAAGGAAGACATAATGAGAGTGATGGTCATCATCAAAGCGACCAAGAACAGCGAGGCGGGCGAGATGCCTTCCGAGGAGCTGCTCGCGGCCATGGGCAAGTACAACGAAGAGCTGGCGAGCGCGGGAATCTTGCAATCTGGCGAGGGATTGCAGCCCAGCTCCCGCGGCAAACGCATCGCCATCTCCTCCCAGGGCCGGACCGTGAGCGACGGCCCGTTCGAAACGACCTCCGAGCTCGCGGCGGGCTTCTGGATCTGGAAGGTCAGCTCCATGGACGAAGCTGTGGACTGGGCCAAGCGTTGCCCCGCGCCGATGCCAGGCGAGGAGACGACGCTCGAGCTTCGTCCCTTGTTCGAGATGGACGACTTCGGCGACGAGATGACGCCCGAGCTGCGCGAGAAGGAAGAACGACTTCGAGCCGAACTCGAGGGCAACGAGGCACGGTCAAGATGAGCAACAAACCCAAGGTCCGTACCTGCCTGTGGTTCGACGGCAACGGGGAGGACGCCGCCGAGTTCTACGTGTCCCTGCTGCCCGACAGTAACATCGACACGGTGTCGCGACCCGAGCCGGGCAAGCCCGCTCTGATCGTGGAGCTGTCGCTGGCTGGCACGCCGTACATGTTTCTCAACGGCGGGCCCCAGTACAAGCTATCGCCGGCCGCATCGATCGCCGTTCGCACCGCGGACCAAGAAGAAACGGACCGGCTGTGGAGTGCACTCCTGGCCGACGGTGGTGCGGAGAGCCAGTGCGCGTGGCTCACGGATCGCTTCGGCGTGTCGTGGCAGATCGTGCCCGACGCCCTGCCGCGCATGCTCGGAGCCGACGACCGCGACGCCGCGGGTCGGGCGATGCAGGTGATGTTGCAGATGAAGAAGATCGACATCGCCGCTCTCGAGGCCGCGTTTCGCGGAGAAGGAAACAGCTGATGGCGTACATCGATGGATTCGTGGCCGCGGTTCCGACCGCCAACCGCGACAAGTACAAGGCCCATGTCGAATACTCGGCCGCAGTGTTCAAAGACCACGGTGCGACAAAGGTGGTGGAGTGCTGGGGGGACGACGTTCCGGACGGTGAGGTCACGTCGTTTCCGAAGGCCGTGCAGAAGAAGGACGACGAGACGATCTGCTTTTCGTGGATCGTCTGGCCGTCGAAGGAAGCCCGCGATGCCGGCATGAAGAAGGTCTTCGCCGACGAGCGCATGAAGCCCGAGAACAATCCGATGCCGTTCGACGGAAAGCGGTTGATCTACGGCGGATTCGAGACGCTGGTCGAGATATAGGGCCTGCGGTCGGGAGGAATGTCGATGCGAGGGATCACCCCATACCTGCAAGTTCAGAACACGGGCGAGGCGATTGCCTGGTACGAGCGCATCTTCGGTGCCAAGGAGGTGCGAGCGCGCCTGGTTGCGCCCGACGGGACGTGCATGAACGCCGAGATGGAGATCGAGGGCACGCGCCTAATGTTGGCAAACGAGATGCCCAAGATCGGTTCGACGAGCCCCGCAACGCTCGATGGCACGTCCGTCGTGCTTGACCTGCACGTCGCCGATGCGGACGCCGTTTTCCAGAAGGCGCTCGATGCCGGCGCGACACAGATTTACCCGCTTGCCGATCAGTTCTACGGCGACCGGGCGGGGCGCGTGCGCGACCCCTTCGGCCATCACTGGATCGTCGCCGCTCGCGTTCGTGAGGTCCCCGAGAAAGAGATGGTCGCGGCGTTCAATGCCATGTTTCAGGGCACCTGACCTGGGGCGGGACCAATCATGGCAGCAACGACGATCGACGAGTACTTGGCTGGTGTTTTGCCAGAGCAGCGCGCGGCGCTGGAGACCTTGCGAGGGCAGATCGAGACCGCCGCCCCAGGTGCCGAGGAGTGCATCAGCTATGGACAGCCAGCGTTTCGGAAGGGCCGCGTGGTCTGTGGCTTCGGCGCGACGAAGAAGCACTGCGCGCTCTACCTATTCAGCGACACGACCCTCGATGCCTTCGTCGATGACCTCGACGGATTCAGCGTCAGCAAGGGTACCGTCCGCTTCCAGCCGGAAAGCCCCATTCCAGCGCCGCTGGTGAAGAAGCTCGTCAAAGCCCGCCTTGCCGAGAACCTCGCAGCTGACGACACCAAGAAGGAGAAGCGCCGATGATGCGACCCCAGCCGATGATCGTCACCCGCAGCACGAGATCTGGCTGGAGACGCCAGAGGGCTATCGGGTGGTCGTCGCCGGACCGCGGGGACTTCGCGTCCGGCACCTAGCGCTCTGTTACTCCCTTGCCGGCGATGATCTTGTCCCTGAACTTCGCGATTCGAGCGACTCGCGTCTCCGGCTTCTTCGCGGAGCTCAGGTTGATCACGTAGCTCTTCTTGCGGCCCGGCGTGAGCTTGTGGAACGCCTCGGCGAGCTCCGGATCGACCTCCAGGGCCTCGCTCAGCTCGGCCGGCAACTCGAGCTCACCTTGTTCCTTGGGCGGCTTGATACCGGCGTCGGCGTAGCCAACGGCTTCCCTCAAGTACGACCGGATCACAGGCTCCAGCTGCCGCACCCGGTCTTCGTCGGTGAAGCGAATCATGTCGGGGTGGCGGGTGTTGGGCCCCTGCTTCTCGAGGACACCGTCAGGGTCCTTCATCAGCGCGGCGTTGAAGAAGCTGAGCCGGAAGTCGCCACGGAACGCACCGATGATGGCGATGTTTCTGCCGTCGCGCACGAAGCACGGGTGCCCCCACTTGACGGTCTCGGCGACCTCCTCTTTCAGACAGACACGCCGAAGCTCAGCGAGCCCGCGCTTCCACTGCTGCGTTGAGCAGTCCGCCGTGGCGAAGCGCTCGCAACGCCCGCATCCCTTCGCAAAGTAGTCGTCGATGATGGTGGTCACCAGACCTCCCACATATCACGCGACTGGTATGCTACCGAAGCCCATCCCTGCCGTTGAACTAGGGGGTATCCCTAGTTTCTGGTGGAAGCCATAGCCACGCGCAGACGACTTGGATGAGTGCGAGGAAGTTCCGCGCCGTCTTCTCAAAGCGCGTGGCTACGGCGCGGAAGCGTTTCAAGTTGTGGAAGAAGCACTCTACCAGATATCGCTTACTGTACAGCGCGCGAGACTTTGGCAGCTTGCGCGGTCGCTCGGGCTTGGAGCCGATGACGGCCCGCTTCTTCTTGTCTCGGATGGCCTGCCGGAATCGGTTTGAGTCGTAGCCAGCATCAGCGATGAGCGCCTTGCCGGGAGCATGGTCGAGAAGCTCATCGGCCTTCATCATCTCGTGCCGCTGCCCCGGCGTGATCGCGATGTAGAGGGGGCGGCCTTTCGTGTCGACGACGGCGTGGAGTTTGGTTGAAAAACCGCCGCGAGAACGGCCGAGGGCATTGCTCTGGACCCCCCTTTTCCGCCCGACGCATCTTGGTGTGCGCGAACGACGGAGCCATCGACAATCGAACCGACTTCGTCGACCTCCAACCGAAGGGCCTTGAAGATCAGCTCCCAGTGGCCCTTCTTCGCCCAATTGTTGAACCGGTTGTAGACCGACTTCCACGGACCGAAGCGCTCAGGCAGGTCTCTCCATGGCATGCCTGTCTTGGCCCGGAACAGCACGGCTTCGATGAAAAGCCGGTCACCTAGTGTCGCGGGCGGTCCGGCCTTCTGCTTCGGCAGGACCGCCTGCAATCGTCGCCATTGATCTTCGGTTAGCGCGTGTCGATGCACGGCGATCTTTGATCATGCACGACGCCGCGACTCAATCCATTCGTGCAAGTGATCGATTTGATCCAACAAATCCGCCGCCCAATTTAGGGACACCCCCTAGTC
>JBNKVS010000009.1:0-16680 GCA_050299315.1 Polyangiaceae bacterium | reverse complement strand
CCCAGCTGCTTCGCCAGCTCCAGTAGCCCCAGCTTCGCTTTGATGATCTTCTGTTCGTTGCTCATGTTCATGTCCCTTCTGTTTTCAGAGGGACACCAGGAGGGCCAAGTTATCTGTCCGATTAAGTCGTAACTTCTTCACACAAGCCGTCCTCGGTCATCCACTTGCGCAGGGTCTCCTTGGACACCTGCAGCCCGTGGCACTCGATGAGCTTCTCGCGGGCTAGCGTCGGCCCAAAGTCAGGGTAGCGGCCTCTCACGAGCTCCAGCACGCTCGCTCGGAGCGACACCGGCAGTTGGTGGTTACTTGCGCGTCCTCGTTGGCGCGACGCCAGCGACGCGGGCCCCTGCGTGCGATAGCGTCGACAGAGCCGCTCGACTTGTCGCAAGCTGAGCTGGAGTACCTTCGCAGCTTTGCGTTGAGTGAGTCTCTTCTCGTGCACCTTGCCCAGCAAAACTGCGCGCTCGAACTCGTGTTTGCTCATGGTCAGGACGGGGGCCGACATGCCCGGTCACGTACCGTGAACCCGACATTTCTACTTGGCCCAAACCCGACATTCCAATTTTGCTCCTACACAGTGTGCATGCAGTTCGGGCGGATTCGGGCCAGGTTGGCCCTCGGCCCCAGACATATCGGGCGAGCAGGTAGACCAGCTCCCACTCGTCCTGCCCGGTGTGTTCGGTTTGCTTGAGCTCGAGATGCCCGACCAGTGCGTGGTCCTGCCAAACGGCGAGCAGGAAGGCGAAGTGCTGCGCGGGACCTGTCTCCAGCGTGAGCATGCGCGCGAACAGTTGGCGGTTGCCGTCGAGGCGGAGCTGTCCGTCGCCGATCCAGCGGGCGACCTCGGTGTCGCTGAGCAGCGTGAGGAAGGAGTCGAGATCGGATGCAGTGTAGGGGCGGAGCGTGCAGCGCATGGTGGTTGAGTGGCCGGTGTTGAGGGGGCACCGTAGAGGCCGGCGGCGTACCCTGCCGAGAAAGCGGCGCAGCCGGCAGGGCCGTGTCAGAACTTGCCGTTGTCGTTCTTCCACTCGGACTTCGGAGCGACGGCCTCGACGGTATTCCCATGCTCGACGAGGCTGCCTTTGGCGACGCGAAACAGGTCGTACAAGGACATGTGGGTCCCACGCGGCGCTCCCTCGCACACCGTCAGCACGAAGAAGTCGTACTCGGTGTGGTCGAACACATAGTCCCCATCGGTGAAGGGCCGCGCGATGTTGACTCGTGGTGAGCTTTCGGACAGCCGCTTGAAGAGCCTGGCGAGGCCGTCTCTTTCCTCGTGAGTCTGGGGTTTGTGCTGAATGTACTTCGTTGGGCCAATTGCCTCGACCGAGGAAGGATCTCCGGTTTCAATTCCCTTGAGAAGCAGCGTCCTCCTGCCCTGAGGTCGACATGAGGCGACCGTTTGCCGCCTGCAATCGCGCGTTCGAACCCCCGTCGTCGGCTGCTCAAAGCACGCACGAATTGGAGCTCAGGTGGCACCAATAGGGTGCTCGGGCAATCGAGAGGGAACAAGCAATCGTAGTCCGGGGGAGGCGGTATGCCGCGACCTCTCCGTCGGACTCGGAAGACCCCTCTTCCGCAAGGCTCCAGCGCTAGCCCTCCTCTTCCGCCACGAGGTTTCCCGCAACCATGCGGGTACTATCGCCGGAGCAGCCCGCAATGCCTGCGGCCAGCACCGCCACGAGCCGTCTTGTCCTGCCAATTGCCACGCTTGCGACCCTTTGACGCAATTACACGGGGGAAGCCGTCGTGGCGCAGCCATCGTGGAAGCTCGGTGTTGCTCGCGGCAGAGCTCTTCGCTCACGGCCCCTGCCCGCGGAGGAGATGAGATAGCCGGAGTCTTTCGGTTCCTTGGTCCTGGTGCTGGGCGGGTGCACGAGAGCCAAGCGTTTGTGTCTGGAGCGGTGCGCCCGCTCGCGTCGATCCCGAGCGCGACCTTTCCCGATGTCGACCGTCAGGCACGGGGGGAGTTTCCGCTTCGCGGGGGCGGCACTTAACGAGTTTGTCATGAAGTGCTGTAGTTTGCTTGGAGCGCTGCGTTCGGGTCGTCGCTCGAGGGGGGCCTCGGTGGGAGCGAATTGCCTTGTGCCGTGGCTGGGCCGTCCCTCCACCTTGACCGGTGTGTTGAAAGCGCGGATAGTCGATCGTCCGAGCCGAAGCCGCTTTGGATCGGAGGAGGGAAAGAGGGTCGTGAACCCTCGGGGAAGTGCGAGTTGGCGCCTGCGGTCGTGCACTCGTTTCACGTACGGTCGTTTGCACGCAGCGGGAGCCGTAGTTCCGGGGGAATTCTGCGCCGGTGAATTCAACGCAGGTAAATTCGACATAAGCGCCGTGTGCAGATGATTCGTCACCTGGGCGATGAGCATTCGTTTTCAGCGAGGGTTGGCCGAGCCGCCCCATAGCGAGAAGAGGAGAAGACCATGGTTGCAGCTACTTGGAGGCCCGAGCTCGTCGAACTCGAAGCGTCGGAGGGGGTAGAGAGCTTCGACTTTCTGAAGGTCGAAGATTTCTTCGAAGAGCGCGGGGCGGGGAAGGAGCCCGGCTACAAGAGCTGGTCGACCGTCGGCCGTGTTCTCGGCTATCAGCTGGTGGAATCGTATCCAGAAGGGCCGAAGAACGGAGTCGCGCTCACCGTGGACACCAGTGAAGGGGTGGCGTGCTGCCTGCTCTTGCGCTTCTCGACGCCCTGGTCCATGCGCCTTCGGTTCGATCCTCGCGCCGCCACTGCCGCCTACTACACGACGAGCAATACTCGGAGCATCGTTCTCGATGACGAGGGCTCTCTGGAGCGTTGTCTCACCCACCGTCGCGTCTCGGGCCGCGTCCTGGCCACCCCGCTCCTGGACGTCAGCGAGTCCGACGCTGCGCTCCTCATCACGGTGCGCAGCGCCGCCGCCGGACCGGGAGACACAGCCGACTCCCTCCACCAGCTATCCGGCGGTGTGACGATGCAGGTCGTCGTCTACAAGCGGAGCTACCGCTGCAGCGTTTGGGCGCCGGATGGGGCAGGCGGATTTCGGGAAGTGCACACCGACGCGGACTGCCCGCTTTACTTCAAGAAACGCCTCTGCGCTCGGGAAGGTAGGGGCTGCACGACCGATTACTCGATTCTCCAGGCCAAGGTCATGCCGCCCAAGGCCAAGTACATAGGTTTCGGTGAGAAGGGAGGCTTCGACCTGTGCCGCAATGGCGCTCGCCTCACCTTTTTCAACTTCGACAACATGCGGTATCGGCAGATCTACGGCAACGGGCCGGGCGACGCCCGCGAGCCGCTGTACGACTCCAACCCGTTCTTCCTGGAGTTTTCCATGCGAGACGGGCGCCAATCCATCTGCGGGCTCTTCGTGGACAACACCTCGGAGACCTGTTTCGATCTCGGCAGCTATACGGGCGGTCGAGAGTACCTCTTCGGTAACCTCTATGGGTCGTTGGACTACTACCTTTTCGTGGGAAGTGGCCCCCAGGAGGTATTGGAGTCCTACTATCATTTCGTGGGCAAGTCGCGCCTCAAGCCTCGCTACAGCCTGGGCAATCATCAAGGCTGCTACGGCTACGAAGAGGCGAAGGATCTCTACGATTGCGCTCGTGGGTATCGGAGCCACCAGATCCCTCTGGACGGGCTTCACGTCGATGTGGACCTTCAAGAGAACTACTGCACCTTCACCATGGATGAAGGAAAGTTCCCCAGTGGGGTCTTCGACGAGCTAGCCGAGGGGGGGATAAAGTGCAGCACGAATATCACACCGGTCGTTAGCTACACGAATTGGGGCTACCCCACCTACGAAAGCGGAAACAAGAACGAGCTATTCGTCACGGCGGCGCAGGCCGGTGAGCGAAGCTCCAACGCCAGCTCCCAGGGGCCGTACTACCAGGGCGGAGTCTACTACGGGGGCAACCGCGGGACCTTCGGTCATTACCCTGACCTGGGCCGTCGGGAGGTGCGTCGGTGGTGGGGTCAACAGTATCGTTTGCTGTATTCGCGTGGGCTGGAAATGGTTTGGCAAGATATGACGACCCCCGCGATCCCCGACCCGAAGGAACAGCCGGGCGTGCAGCTGGAAGCGCCCCGCTTTCAGGCTTCGTGGTACATCGCCGACAAGATCAGCAGTAGCTATCGCTCGTTTCCGTTCGATCAGCTTCTGACAGACAATTCGCTCAGCAAGTACTCCGGCGAGGTGGGGGCTCGCACCAGCGGGTTCCTGGGGCAGCACAAATGCCCGGCTGCTAGAATTCGCAACCTGTACGCCTACAATCTACACAAGGCCACCTACCATGGCTTGAACCACATCTGGTGTGTGAACGACTACACATTCACGTGCCTCGGGTCCGAGGGGTTGACCAGAGCGGAGGCGTGCGAGATCAACGAAGCGCTGAAGAAGCTGGGCATATTGAGGCTGCTGCCGAACCGCTCGTACACCTACGAGGTCAACTCCAAGCTGGACTATGCAGACCCTGCCGTCCGTCTCGGTTTGCCCGTCAAGTACCAGCAGTACGAGAGTGAAGTTCGCGAAGTCTTGAAGCAATCCACGGAGCTCGAGGCCCGCCGCAAAAATCGGCGAAACTTCATTGTCGGTCGCGGTGGCTTCACGGGCATGCACCGCTTTGCGGCGCTGTGGACGGGGGACAACGCCTCGCAATGGGACTTCCTGAAAATCAACGTCACTCAGGTGTTGGCCCTGGGCCTGGCCGGGCAGAGCATGGCGGGCCAGGATATCGGCGGCTTCGAACCGGCCATGGGAAGCGACGAGCGTTGGGTCGACCCGGAGCTGTTTTGCCGGTGGGTTTCCATGGGGGCGTTCTTGCCGTGGTGCCGCAACCACTATTCGCGCAAGGGCAGCAAGGAGTTTCAGGAGCCCTACGAGTTTCACAAGCGCGCGCAAGAGGCGCCGGAGGAAGAGCGCCACTACTATCGTGCCGTTCTCCCGATTGCTCGCTACTACTTGCAGTTGCGCTATCGGCTGATGCAGCTGCTGTACGATGGGTTGTTCGCCAACACGATGGATGGCCTTCCCTTCGTCAAGCCCCTCTTCTTGACGGACGTAGATTTCAGCCTGCTTTCCGATCGCTCCCACTTCTTGAATACTCAGTTCATGGTGGGCAACGATCTTCTCGTCGCCCCGGTGCTCGAGAAGGAGAGTGCGGGTGGGCGGGGGAGCCGGCTCATCTACTTGCCGCACGTCAGCGACTGGTACGCCTTCAAGAACAGCCGCGAGCCTCTGGGACCGGCGGTGCCGGGGGGGACGGAGTTCCTCTATCACGCTCCGGTCGGCGAGCACCCGGATCATGTGCCGTTCATTCTGCCCATGTACGTGCGGGCGGGAGCGATCCTTCCCACCGTGGAGGTTGAGCAGTATGTCGGCGAGCTGCGGGCCGCGGGCAAGGAGAACCCGACGACCGTCAACATCTACCCGGGGGGAGGGGGGCACGAGTACCTGATGTACGAGGACGACGGCGTCAGCCGTTCGTCCGCGCCGAAAGGGTTGGAGGCCGAAGGCGCCGACCCGGCGGCGCGCAGCGAGTTTCGCAAGACGCGGATCACGCACCGTTTCGTCTCGGCCAAGGAGCGCGAAGTCGAGCTGAACTGGTTGCACAACAACTATGTGCCTCCAGAGGCCTATCTCTTCGTCGCCATTGTAGACGACCCGAGCTATCCGGCGGAGCCGGTGGGCGAGCTCCGGCTTCGCTCCAAGAACATCGACGCGCCGGTGAACGAACGACTTCCGAAGATCGAAGAAGGGTCGACGGAAGAACGAGCGGAGGCATTGAGGGCGAGCCGGTGCAACGCCTGGTACTACAATCCAGAGGTGCGGATTTCGTTTGCCAAGCTCTTCTTTCCTCGGCAACTGCGGAGAACGCGAGGCGTTTCTGCGCTTCGACATCGGGACAGCTACGATAGCCCGAGCAAGGCGCCCTCGTACGTTCTTCGAGCGCACTACAAGTGAAGAGCGAAAGATAAGCAAACCTCACAGCAGGTTCCAATCGCTGGGCCGGATGGGGCCTATGGCTTCGGGGTCTATCAAAGTAAGCATCCCGTGGACGGCACGTGGTGTGGTCGCGCGCGGTTCGGCTAGCACTCGAGGAAGATGGAGGACGCCGGCGAGCTGAGCTGCGGAGGGCTATTGGGCAGTCTGCTCGTCGGAGTCGCCGCCGATGGCCCAGAGGTGAGGCATGAGCTCGGCGATTCTGGCGTGGGGCCAGCTGTCGAGCCGTGGCAGCACGTCGGCGATGTAGCTGCCGGGGTCGAGAGACTAGGGATTCCAAAGCGATCCAGCGCCAGCATCCTCGGACTCCCGACGCGAGTTGACATATCGCTCATTCCGCGAAGCCAGTGTGCATGCAGTTCGGGCGGATTCGGGCCAGGTTGGCTGGTCCATGGTGGTGATCGGCAACCAGATCCCCGCCGAGGGGAGAGGGGCCGGGCTGATCGTCGGGCTCGCCGGGGCGCTCGAGGAGCGGCTCGGCGCCATCGGGCGCTGGGTGTTTCTCGTCGGAGCCTACAGCGCAGTGGCCAGCAGCTTGCTCGGCGTCTGGCAGGGCGTACCGTACCTGTTCGCGGATGCCCTGCACGTGGCGCCCGGCAAGGCCGAGGCCCCCCGCGTGACGAGCCGGAGCTACCGAGGGTACGCCGTCGCGCTGGCGCTGTTGCCGCTGTCGGCGCTCACCTGGTCCTTCGAGAGGGCGCAGAAGCTCTACGCCCTGGTCGGCGCCAGCTTCGTACCCCTCCTGGCCGTCGTCCTGCTGGTGATGAATCGGCGCACCAACGGCATGCCCCTGGGCAACGGCTCCCTGGGCGCCATCGGACTGCTTGCCACTCTGGCCTTGTTCTCCTGGGCCGCCCTGCTCGCCGTGGACGATTGAGCCTCCGGGCGCAGCCAGCGCGGGGCATCGGCTCGAAGCACGGCGCTCCCCGCTCGCTGTCTCTCGCATTGCATCAGGGGGGGCCGAGCCCACGCCGGGGCGGCGCACTGCGGCGCATCGGGGCGCGGCGAGTCCTTCCTGTCGAAGCGGAGGGCTGACGACGCCCGCCTGGCTCCGCGCGCGGGCCCCGGCATCGACGCGAAGCACGCAGGCGTGGCGCGCGATCGCGGGGCGCGCCGTCGCGCCGCCTGGACACCTTCGGATCGTCGCAACTCGGGAGCGACTGCGAATAGGCGCCAAATCACGTGAGCGACACTTGCGGTCACGCGGCGGTGCTATCCCTGGACGTGGCCAACGGCTCGGGTCTCGACGCTCTTCGGGACCCGCAGCCGCGCGCTCGATCGCGCGCGGTCCAGAAAGAAAGGCATGAGGCAATCGGGATGAGGCGAACGACAATGACCAACCCCTTGGTTCGTGGTTGCGGTGCGATGTGGCTGGGTGCCCTGGCCCTCGCGCAGGCCGGCTGCGCGAGCGGCGATACGACGACCCTCCGCGGCGCGGAAACGGAGCCGATTTCCTCGGAAATGGGCTCGATTTCCCTGGCGCTCACCCTGCCCACGGGCGTGAGCGTCGACGTCGCCACCGTGCAGATCGAGGGGCCCGACGGCTACTCGAGCACTCACGAAGTCTCGGCCGGCGAAGAGCCGCGCCTCCTTTCCGTCTACCTGACGAGCCTCCCGGTCGGTGACTACCGCATCACACTGATTGCCGCCGATTGCGCCGGCAGCGCCGACGTCCGAATCGAAGCGAACCAAACGCAATATGCGAGCATCGAGCTGACGTGCGGCTCCCCAGACGCTGGCGCCCCGGCGGCGACGGGTAGCGTGATCATCGACGCCTTCGTGAACCGGTCAGGCGCCGAGGGCTCCTGCGAGCCGCTCATCGAGCAGGTTCTGGTCGCCCCGCTGCGGCCGCGCGTGCAGGGAGAGCCCAGTCGGATCGAGCTATTCCTCACGGACGCGGCCGACCCGAATTCGGTCGAATGGATCGCGCCCCCCAGCGGCGGAACGCTCGGCGTCCCTCGCGGCGGCGGCAGCCCCGTACAATTTGCCAGCTTCTCCTGCGACGCACCGGGCACGGTGACGACCACCGTGCGAGTCACCTCGCCGGGAGGCGCCTGCGTCCAGCAAGCCGAGGCGCTCGTCCTCTGCTTGGACGAGCCCACGGAGCCCGGGGACATCCCCCCGCCCCTGGTCGGCTGCGACGACCAGCTGATCACCTTCGACGATCTGTACACGCAAATTCAGTCGGACATCCTGCGCCTGGACGCGGACGACCGCGTATTCACGCGCTACCTCCTGCTCACCAACCGATTCAACGCGGGCGTGTGCGCCCGCGACCTCGACCAAGACCGCTGGGCGCTCAGCAAGGTGCTCAACATGCTCTCGATCGAAACCAGCGTCGAGCCCCCCTTCGCGATCGACTCGCGAGAAACGATCTACCGCATCGATTTGCGCGACTATGCCTGGGACCGCGCCATCGAGGTCGACGGCCAATCGTTCGTCGACGGCTGGGAGGCAGTTGCCGCTGAAAACCCCTACGCCGTCCGCTTCGAGGGAGACGAGGCGGACACCGTCAGCGACCAGGCCGGCACGCCCTTCCCCTGGATGTACGCCGACTCCTTCCTCGCGACCGCCACGGCCGGCAACCTCTACTACGCGCTCATCGACGTGGATCCGACCCAGACGCTCGAGCGCTTCGCTCTCGACGACCTCGGCATCGACATCGCGACCAACTTCGCGGAAAACGAGCTCATCCGAGCCGGCACCAGCCGTTCCATCGTCTCTCGCACGGACGCGCTCATCGAGCGCCACGAGACGGAGGTCCGCAAGGGCTCCCTGTGGCTGGAATACTCCGTCGAAGACCTACTCGACAGTGCCACCGACTTGCCCGCGGCACCGCGGCAGGGCCTCTTCACACTCCCGAACGGCCTCTTCGGCTTTCTGCTGGCGGACGCCGACGGCAACCTCGTCACCGAATCCGACGCCCTGTTCGATCCCCTGCAAGACGACTTCCAAGGCCGCCTCCCCTGCTTCAGCTGCCACAAGCACGGCCTGGTTGCCGTGCTCGACGAAGTGCGACCCGAAGCCACCAGCAACCCCTTCGACTTCAACGCCGAAGACTTCGAAAAGATCTTCGACACCTACCCCCCGCAAGAGCAGCTCGACCGCATCCTCGAAGCCGACTCCGAGCCCTTTCTCCTGGCCCTACAGCGCGCCGCAGTGCCCGCGGTCGAAGCCGATCCGATCACCGGCGTATCCCTGCGCTTCGGCCGCGACGTAGCGCTCAGCGACGCAGCCGGCGACCTAGGCCTCGACTCCAACACCTTCCGCCAGAACCTCAACATCTTCGACCCCAACCTTCAGGTCCTCGCGGCCGCCACCCTCGACCGCAACGACTTCACCCAGCTGTTCCTCGCCAGCCTGTGCGTCGCCCAAACCTTCTCCCAAAATCAACCCAACCTCGACGACTGCGAAGCGGCGATCGAAGCGCTGCGATAGCCGAAACGTGAGCGGCCGGGCTGGATCGGGGTGGTTTTCGCGCCTCGCGAGCTCGGCCGCGGGGGAGCCGGGTTGGATTCCCGGCGCCTCCACCAACTTCGCGGCTGGATTTTGGGTCCAGCCGCGATTTTTGGTTTGTCGTGTTGCGTGGGTGTTGCGCTCGGGCGTTGGGTGCCGAGCGGTCTGGTGTGGCCACCCCACGGACATGGACTTTCGCAGCGGCTTCGCGGGCATAGCGTTTCAACCTGAGGGGTCCCCTCACAAAATGCCTGACAGTCTGGAATTCCACCGCGGTGGGCGCGTGAATGGCGACCCCACAGTGTTGGTACACCGTGTTCCATCAGCATAGAGCAGGTCGCAGCCCTGCTCGACAGAATGGTACCCAGCGGGACAACTGGCGTTGAGCCCCTCGACGACCACTGTGTCCGAAGCCGAGGGCTGAGTCGCGACGCCCAACGAAGTTGCCTCGGAAGAGTCGCTCGGGGCGGCCGTGGCCGGCTCAGCAGCCTCCGTCGACTCCGAGGTATCGAAGTCATCCCCCGCACTAGCGCACGCGAGCAGACACACCGCGCCGAGTGAATAGAAACCGTACTTGCGCGAGCTCGCTAAAACCGTCGACATGCTCATTTTTCCTTCTAAGTTGCGCTTCACCGGAACCACGAAGATCGCTTCGCCGGGCTCATCACTCGCATCGACGGGCTCAACTCGCTGCGGCGCTCCCTGATCACGGACGCCGCCCCCGTCGCGGCGGGGCCGTCGATGCACTGGCGCTGAAGCTGGCAAGCGCGGCGTGGCCTCGGCCATCGACCCCGCCGCGGGCGGAGTGACGATCTCGCGGCGCGGCGCTCTGCGCCGTGCCCGGGCTCTGCGTGCTCCTCAGGCGAAGGGGCGGCGCGGCGGCAGCAGGCGCTGCGCGAGCCGGTCGACGAGCACCGGAGCCACTTCGGGTCCCGGCAGCCCTGCGTCGCTCCGGAGCACGGCCGGCACGTCGGCGCACGCGCTGGCCCGAAGCGCGTCGAAGGCGCCGCGCCGCGCGCGCGCGATCCAGCGCCGGCTGGCTGGCGACAGCCGCGCTTCCGCCCACCGAGCGATATCCCACGCCAGGCTGGCGTGACGCGCCTCGTCGCGCGCCAGCGCCGCGGAGAGCCTTCGCACACGCCGATCGGCGGCCGCCCGGGCTTGGTAATGCGCGACGAGGGCGCCGTACGTCTCGTGCACGCAACCCTCCACGGCATTGTCGAGCGCGACGGCCTCGAGCGTGCGCGGAGGCAGAGCCTGCCTGCGCCGCCATTGGAGCCGCCCGCCGAAGGCGCGCGCCAGGCGGGCCACCGCCCGCGCGTGCAGCACCTCGTCGAAGGCAGCCGCGCCCGCTCGCGCGACGAGCCCGGCGGGCGCGGCGTGGAGCGCCAGCTCTCCCGCCAACACCTCGAACGCGGGCACCGAAGCCGCCTCGAGCTCCGCGCAGCGGGCAAAGTGCGATGCCAGCGTGTTGCGACGACGCGACCCTCCCGGCAGAAGTCCGGGGGGTCTCCTTCCGGGGGTGCAGCCCGGGTCGGGCTCGCGCTCGACGCTTTTGCCCACGCGGGTGACCTCGCCCGCCGTATCGACGTGCAGGAGGTACCGGTTGCGACCGTCGCAGCCAGGATGGGAGAACGCCTGTACCTCGAACCCGTCTGCCACGGGTCGGCTGCCGCTGCGGCCCTCACAGGTCAGCGTGTACCCATCGGATGCCAGCATCCAGGCGTCGGCGGGCACGTCGATGGGGGCCAAAAAGTCTCTCAGCTCCGGGTAGCTGGCGACGGTCACCACCTGTGAGCCGCGCGTCGCGCGCAATGCGTGGAAAGACTCGAAGCGAAACCCGGCACGCCCACCCAACGCGAAGCCCTTCTCGCTGAGCGGCTCGACCAGACGACTGCGGCACTCCTCGGCGTCGCCAGCCCCCTGGCAGGGCTCGCCGCGCTCCCCCTGGACGGAGAACGAACCCTCGGGATCCGCCACCGACCCGAACGCGAGATAGTCCACAGGCTCCCCTGGCGAGAGGCTTTCGACGTAGCCGAGGCCGACGGGGCACGGTGCTGGCACGAAGCGCGGGTCGTCCTCGATGCCCTCGTCTCCGCAAGCCAGCGGCGACCCGGCGAGCGCCACGAAGAGGGCGTCGCGGAAGGCGCCGGCAAGAAGTGTTGAGCTGCGCGACACGGAGACCTCCGAGGAGCTGGAGCCGAAGCCGTTGCCGGAGTAAACGGTCGCGGGCGCCCGCGGACAAGCCCCCCCCCCGGGGGGCGGTCCCCTCGGCATGCGGGCACCGACGAGCGCACCCGCGAGAGCGCCGTCCGCTCGGCTCCTCGTCGGCCCGCCCCACACCGGCGCTCTTCGCAGGCGACCACGGGCCTCGGCCGCAGCGAGCCTCAAAGCACGGCGCCCCGCGGTCGGAACGGGATGCCCGTCGACCACCCCGGACGGATGAAGACCGTGCGCGAGCTCCAGCGACCCGACACGCCCGGTGACTCGACCCACACCTGTGCGATGCCGGGGGGGACGTTGGCGTGGCCGCCGAAGCCCGAGGCGTCCGTCGCCTCGGGGCCGAACCTTGGCACACCCTCTGAGAAGTAAAATGGCAGCCCGCCAACATCGTTTGAAAATTCCGCACCCGGGACGGGCACGCCCGCGCAGTCGAAGGCCGCCAGCGCGAGGAGACCGAGGTCCTCGCGGAAGGCCACGCCGCTGGCTTGGGCTAAGGCCAGCCCGGCCGAAGCGGGCAACAGGACCGCGCCCACGGTCGCCCGGGCCGAAGCGGCCAGCGCCTCCTCGATGTAGAACATCGTTGGCAGCAGCCCTTCGGAGCGGAGCTCGATGTAGCCGTCGAAGCCCTGATACAAGTCGAGATTGAGAACGCCCGACGCGTCGAGCTGGGTCCCTTCCGCCAGCGGGTTTTGGCAGTCGGGGTCGACGGTGCGGCAGGCGCGCGCTTCGGCGCTGAGCACTTGCCCACCGAGCAAGCTCCGCACCGGCAGGGTGAAGCGAGCCGGGACCGTTTCGTCCACCACCGGAGGCATCGTCGAGCGCGGGCGACCCACGCACGACCAGTCGGGGCCATCCGCCGGTAGGCTGGGGCTCGCCGTGGAGGCGGGACCCTGCGGCTGCCCGGCGGCAAGCTCGTCGGGGCTCGCGAACTCCGTGCATCCCAGCGACGAGGCGACGAGAGCGGCTCGCGCCACGGCGCGGGCCCGAGGGCTCGAGCCCCGTGCTGCCAAACTCTTCACAGGCGTCGACGTTATCGGATTGTCGGCGAGCGCTGCAATGCCGCCCGCTGGCTCGGTTGGGGAGGATCGCTGCCGACTTGGAGGCCGGAAGGGGGTCCTGCCCCCATCCGGCGCAAGCCGGATCGGGGGGCACCCGGCGCTCGGCGCCGGGCCGCCGGGGCGCCGTACTCCGAGGGGGCATCCCAACCACGAGCCGCCCGGTCGCCGACGCGCCCGCAGCCCGAAGAAGGGGCCGGCTCGCTCGAGCCACGGCTGCAAGGGCGTGGCGCTGACCATCATTGCCAGCCGTCGGCGCGTGGGCCACAAACCCGGCGTGGAGGATCCCCTGCAGCTGCGCTTGCCCACGCTGGACGAAGAGCAGGAGCTCCTCCGGGCGCACCGCGCCACCTCCCCCGAGGTGCGCTTCTTCCTTCACTACGACACCGAGGGAATGCCGCTCGCGCGCTACCTCGAGCAACTCCGAGCCTTCGCGCGGGGCGAGGGCCTGCCCACCGATCACGTTTCTTCCACGTTCTTGTTCGCCTTCGTGGGAAGCCGCATCTTCGGGCGCGTGTCGATTCGCCACCGGCTGGACGAAGACTTGCGGATGGTGGGCGGGCACATCGGCTACGTCGTCGTGCCGGAGTTTCGCCGGCGCGGCTACGCCACGCGCATCCTCGGCGCGGCCGTGCGGATCGCTCGGGAGAGCCTGGGCATCTCGGGCACCCCTTGCGCACTCGACCGAGTGCCCCGAGGCCGATGGCGATTCGAAAGATTTCCGCTATTTTGGCAATCTTCCTTCGAACCGCGCGGGGCGACGAGATCCGCGATGGCACCGAGAGGTGTCGCCATCGGGCTTCCGATGGTGTGCCCGTACGGTCTGCCTTTCGTGTCGGGGGGTAGCGTTTCGGGCTCCTTCGATGCGTCATGGGTGGCGTTTCGAACGCCACGGGTGGTGGCCTGGCGAGCGACGCTCAATGAGCCAAGGGCAGCCCGGGTTCATCGGGCACGGGTGCGATTTGCGCGCCGGGCTTTCGCCCCTCCTCGAGATTGCGCAGCTCGAAGAAGAGCACCGTAACCACGGAAAGCGCCCCAGCCAGTAGCACTGCGCCGACGACTCCGACGACGACGGCAGACAGCAGGGGAAACTCGACCACCAGCAGTCCACGAAGGGTCGCCGTCACCACGGTGTGAAGCGTGACCCAGGCGACCCCCAGCCCAAATGCCCTCCACCAGTGGCCGTCAACGAGCTGTCGACTGCGGCGCAGCGCGGACACCCCGTACGTGCCCTCGACGACTGCCACGGGATCGACCAACACCCAGCACACGAGAAAATAGACGGCTGGAAGCACCAAGAGCAGTGAGGAGGCCGCGAGACCCAGGTAGTAGAGCCAAGTCGTTGCGACGAATGGCGGGAAGATGCTCACCGCACGCGCAACTGCGGCTCCGAAAGAACGCCCGTTCGAAGTGTATGCCTGCGCGACGAAGGCCGTCACTGCGGCCGTAGCCAAGGGGAGCAACACCCCGTAGAGCAAGAACAGGAACCCCACGTCGGGCCAAAGCGTCGCCGCTGCCACCGGCTGACCTCCGCTGTTCAGGGTCGTATCGAGGCGATTCTGCACGACCTCTGCGGGGATTGTCACCGCTGCGCAACTCGCGACAATGGGGAGTAGTTTCCCTCGCAGCAATGTGATGCCGTCCATTACCACGAGGACGAGACTTGGTGATTGCGTAGCCCTATCCATAGTCCCTCCCTTCCAAGGCTGCTTCTCCGGCAATGCTCGGGCAGCCTTTGGCAACTTGTATCAGCCTCACCGGATGACAAGGGGGCACCCCTGCTTTGACTGCGGCCGTTTGGTTGGACCACGACGCTAGTACCCGAGGTCGGAAATGTCTGCCGGGTCTTCGACGAGAGCCTGGCTGCCGTCGTTGCTCGGAAGCGCAAAGAACGACAGAGGACCGAGTGTGGACTCGCTCGTCACCAGCGAAGCAGACGCGTTGCCCGGAGGTCGTACGAGCCGAGGCAGCGCGTAGGCGCTGGTCACGGCCCGGGCGGTCACGGCTGCTTCGTAATGTCAGCCGTCGAGCGCCCGTTGTGGGTGCCGGCGCGAGTGGGTCGACAACCGGGGCGGGGCCTTTCGAACGTTGCTTTACTCCGCGTCACATTCCGATCTGGCATGTCGACTCTCGACCCCTGCGTTGCAGGAGTCGGAGTGTCCCACGGTTGGTGAGCCGTTTCGGGGCACGTGGCGGCGCGGCGGATCGTGCCACCCACCGGCTCTGTGCCCATCTCGTTCGACTGGCGAGCAACCCGAGCCAATCGAGAGCGAGGAGCGAGACCAACGCCTATCGATCGGGCCGTGGCGTCCGTTCAGCAAGCGGGGGGAGCGATCACGACATGACGAGTGCGGCCCGGCAGACCGTAGATGACCTGGAAGGCCTACATTTGGGACGCGGCTGGTTCATGACCTGGCTCGACGGGCTCGAGGTCGTCTACATGGACAAGCGGCTGACCCCGGAGTCCTTTGCCGACTACTTGGTCGTTCTCGAGCACACCATGAAGATCGCGCACTCCGTGCGCCCGGTCCTGTACGAGGTGAGACACCCGGCGCTGGACCCCGCCAGTCGGCGAAAGATCTCGGCCCTTCTCAACGAATACCGCGACAGCGCCCGACGCTACACGCTCGCGTATGCTCTGGTCACGCCGTCCCCGACCGTGCGGGGCATCCTCACGGCTCTGTTCTGGATGTCTCCCCCGCCCTATCCCAACAAGGTTTTCGGCACGACGGAGAAGGCCGTCGGTTGGCTCTCGAGCCGCGTACCCACCCTGAACGCCGAGCGTGCGCTGGAGCGCTACCAGCTCGCTCGAACTCGCCTGCTGACGCGCCTGGGCCCCGGCGAGTTCGAGTAGGGAAGTCTTTGCTCAGGCAACAGCGCAGGAATCGCAGTTCTCGCTTCATTCGACCGGCCTGCGAGTCCGCCACCCATTCGAGTCGATGAACACAGTGAATCAACTCAAAGAAGCCGTCGCGCGAGGGGTCATCCTGGCCTGTCTCTTTTGCGCCAGCGCTGGGCGAGCAGCCGAGGAGTCCGGCCCAATCGCCTCCTCGGGCACGACGGCGGAATGAGAGGGGAAGGCGCGCGATCCGCTCACCCGTGAGGTCGCGGTGGGCTTCCAGCTGGATCTCTTCCCGACCGTGGTCAGCGCCATCGCCGGACAGTTTGGCATCGCTCCCCAGGTTTGGTTGGGGATCCGTCCACTGCGCTTGCGTCTCATCTCCGCGCACATGCATCTACCCGATGCCTTCACGTTCGACGACGACGTGGTCGATCCGTCCCTCACCGTCGTTGCTTCGACCATCGACTACACATTCGGCCACGAGTTCGATGGTTGGTGGCTCTGCTCGGGTGTCGAGTCTTGGTTTCAGGGCGCGGCAGCGCGAAATGGCAGCGGCCGGGGCGAATGCACGAGCGCGATCTTCACGTTCGGCGGAGGCTACATCTGGCGTTTCTTCGACGACTTGTATGTCGACCCGTGGTTGGGACTGCACTGGGTGCTCGACGGGCAGCGGCACCAGGTCGGCGACGTGACGTACTCACCCTTTCCGCTGAGCATCAACCCATCGATCAAGGTCGGCTGGTTCGGATGGGTGCGCTGAGGGAGGCTCCGCGATGGGGCTTCGGATGCCGCTACGCGCACGGTTTGCCGGACCCCGACGAGGACGCCTGCCCCAGGGGCGAAACGCTCCGCTGCGGTTCAGCGGCGCCCAGGTCGGTGCGAGATCGAGCGGGGTGGCAGGCCGCACGCTTGCCCGGAAGCATCGTCACCAGCAACCCGACGGTCCCCGAACGTTGCCATTGCGCTGCCCGCTGCATCGCGCGTGTTACCGCCCAGGCTGCCTGACGGAGCCAGCGCCCTTTCCGCGCGAGCTGCGTGATGGGGCTGCGGCCGGAGCCGCGCGACTGCCCATCGCGTAGCCGGTTTCTTTGGTGATCCGCGCGACTTCGCTAGGAGCCGCAGG
>JBNKVS010000008.1:0-118677 GCA_050299315.1 Polyangiaceae bacterium | reverse complement strand
GGGCGGCTCGCATCAATACCGAGCCCGCCCCCCGGGCGGCTCGCATCAATACCGAGCCCGCCCCCCGGGCGGCTCGCATCAATACCGAGCCCGCCCCCCGGGCGGCTCGCATCAATGCTGCGGCGCCAGGTCGATGTACGTGATCCAACCGGCGCGGACTCGCCCACTCGCCGCGCTGGTTTCCACGTCCCCGTCGACCCGGTAGCTTTCCACGACGGCCTGACCCGGCAGGACGTTGACGAAGCCCGCGGTGCCCTGCGTGTCGGTCGTCCTTGCACCCAACACGGGCGTTCCTCCCACGAAGGCGAAGGGCTGGCCCCCGCGATCGTTGTCGAACTCGATTCCGGGCGCGAGATTCCCGTCGCAGTCGTAGGCCCGGAGGAGCAGGTGCCCCATCTGGGGATCGATCGTCAGCCCCTGGCTGTCTCCGAGCCGCTGGAGCGGCGCCCGCCCGATGAGCAACATGGGGGTTCCGGCCTGGGTGTCCTGCATCAGGGGGGCCGCCAGGTACAACAGGGCCGGGATCGTGATGTCACTCATGACGCGCAGGAAGCCGTCGAAGCCCACGGGCAGCGAGGCGTGTATCATTCCGTCTTCCGACACCCCCAGGCCGTCGACGATCGGGGACGAGCACTCCACGTCGAGCAAGGTGCAGGCCGCCACGGCAAGGCCCGGCGGAGGCTGCCGGGTCACCGTGTCGGCAATGACCATCGAGTACGTGATTCGCTCGACCCCCAACTCGGTCGGAGGCGTCGAGGTCGGCGCGGAGTCCAGGCAATCCCAGCGCGGATCGCCCCCTTGGTCGCCCACGGGCACGCCTTGCGTCGGTCCGGGAGGGCCGCCAGCGCCCGCCGCCTCCCCGCTGGCGAGGGCTAGTGACTCCAGCGTGTCGCTGCCGTCGTCGAACTCCGTGCAGGAGATGGAGAGCCCCGCGGTCGCCCCCCACGCTGCGCCGCGCAGCGCTCGACGGCTGAAAGCCACCACGGCCCCCGGTAGGGTCTTGTCGCTGTTGCTCATTTGTCCTCGATGAGACGAAAGCCCAACTCGCCTGAGCGGACATCGCCGATGCAGTGGGATCCTAGCCGTACGTCGATAAATTCGAAGAGGTTTTTACGTCCTGCGGCTCCCTCGCCGTGTGGGAACGAGACGCACAACCGATCGCCCGGCTGAACACATCGATAACTAGCCCCTCGACTCGCGTGGGGTCGGGGCCTTGCGGGACCCGATGGGCGCTCCGGTGCAACGAGCGATGCGCGAGCGTATTCCATGGTCACTGTGACACCACTGTTTCAAGCGGCGCCGGTCTCGCGCGACTCCGGTCGGGCAACTTCATTCCGAGCTCCGCGACGGGACGGGCCCTGGCGGCCGGAGTCTCACGAGGCGCCGCAGACCCAGGGCCAGAGGCACCAACTCTGCCCCTCGCGCGGGCCGGAGCTCCCTTCAGGTACCCGGCACGAAGCGCTGCAGCGCGCGGGTGAGCGCCCACAGGCCGACGGCAGCCACGGCCCACGAGGGGTGACCGCTCCCGGCCACCCACACGGCGTCGACCAGGGATATCGCGGCGATCAGCCTCACGATGGCAGCGGGCACCGAGCGCATCCGCGCAACGACCAGAAACCGCAGCGCCTCCCCCAGAGCCGCGAGAAGCAGCAGTGACCACGGCAACAGCAGCGGGTCGGACCACGAAAGAAACAGCCCTCCGATGGGTGTCAGTGCCATGAGCGCGAGAGGCCACAGGTGATTGATGCGGTTGAGTTGCTCCTGCTTGGCTGCATACGTCAGGCCAATCAGGTGCCCCAGCAGGGCCACCGCCCCCAGCAGCACCGCGGGGCGCAGCGAAGCTGCGAGTGCGAACGCCACCGTGACGTACACCATCACGCGGCACAGCCCCATGAGCAGCGGACTGAGGGGATTGTGCTTGTGGTAGGCGTCGTAGGAAACGATGCACACCGCCAGCCCGATCGATGAGGCGAGAGCCTGCCAAGGCACGGCGGAGGCGTGGCGCGCGGCCACCGCGACGCAGGCGAGCGTGCCGAGGCTGAGCAGCCCGAAGCCGGCGCCGAAGACGCTCCGCGCCGAAACGGCCCCCGAGGGAATCGGCCGCCCGGGGCGCTCTCGGGCGTCGATCTCTCGATCGAAGGCGTCGTTGAGAAACATCCCGCCGACGTAGAAAGCCGACATCGCGCCCATCAGCGACCCCAGCGCCGCGGGCTCGGCGTCGCTTCCCGCGAGCGCGGCGCCCGCCAGGCAATTCGACCACACCGTCGGAAGATTCGAGACCCTGCCCAGCCGCAGCCAGACGTTCAGGCGCTGCGCGATGGCGCTCACGGGGCCAGCCCGCCCCGGGCCCACTCGAGCTCGCGCGCGACGCTCTCCGCCACGGTCGAGGTTCGCCGAGCGGGCGGCAAGACGTCCCAGGTGTACGTCTCGACCTCGAGGTGGGGCGCGGCCGCGTGGGCGCGCAGGCTGCCCAGCAGCCGCTCGAGCTGCGGCTGGGTGCTCGACAGCACCCCCAAATCCCGCTGATGAATCGGTACGTGAAAGTGAACGCGCCACTCCTCGGCGGCGAGCGCTTCCGGGCTTGCGAAGGCGTGCGGCAGATCCAGATAGCGAAGCAGCCGTCCGTCGGCACGCCGGGCGACCACCTGGTGCAGATACACGCTCTCGTCGTATCGCCGAAGCTGATCGAGGGCCGCGCCGCGGGGTTGCAGCTGCAGCCCGGCGCTCAGCTGAATCTTGGGCACGGCGATACCAGCGCCAGAAAGCAGACGCAGAGATTCTTCTGGCTCCTCGAATTCGACGGCCGCGTGGCACGTGTCGAGGCACACTCCCAAGTGCCGCCGCACCAAGCGCTCGGAGGCAACGCGGTCGAGCCCCGCCTGGCTGCCGACGCGCGCCAGCGCTTCGCGGCTCAGCAGATGATCCTGGAAAAAGGCAACGGCCTCCTGTGTCGTCTCCAGCAGGCAGCACGGCTCGGGCTCGAGCGCCAACGCGACCGTCCGCCCGCGCTGCTCGTGCAGGCGCCAGAGGAGCACGGCCTGCTCGAGCAGGGCCGCCGCCACCTCGCCGCGCTCCGATGGCTCCTGCAGGTCGGGCGCGAAGCCACCGGGGACGGTACTGATGCTGCCGAATCCGCCCTCGGGCAGCAGATCGCACAGCACGCCCGCCAGCTGGCAGGTGTAGTGCGCGCGCTGCGGCGCGCGCCAATCCGGTCGGTACACGGACTGCTTCACGGGCTCGCCGTGAAATGGACCGTACGGGAAGCCATTGATGGTGAAGACGTACGTGCCCTTGGCGCGCAGCGCCCGCCCGAGCTCCGCGGCGCCCGGCCCTTTTTCCAGGGCCTCGACGGCGGCCGCGGAAAGGCGCAGCCCGACACCGAAAGGGCGGCTCGGGCTCACGCGCCGCTTCACGTCGAGCACGGGCCCGAACAGATTCTTCTCCACCTCCGGCCACGACTCGCCGGCGTGGATGTTGGTGCAATAGGTCAGCTCGAAATCCCCAACCTTCATCGCTCTGCCTCGCGATCCCGGCGCAGCCCGTGCTCGGCCTTCAGCTCGGTGACACACTGCTCGATGAGGGCGGGATCCATCGTGTGGATATCGATCGGCCACCCCGGGGCTTCCAGCAGGCAGACGGTCAGCTCCCCTCCGAGGTGCTCTCGGAACTCGGCCAGCCCATCGACGACGGCGAGCCCCCCGCGACGGCTCCGAAGCTCGAGCGCCTCGTCCCACAGCCGAAACCCGAGCCGGCGAAGCAAAGCCTCGACGCGCACCCCGTCTTCCTTGGCGAGCAGGTCGGCCTTGACGGAGTAGCGGACGTCCAGGGCCATTCCGATGGCCACCGCCTCGCCATGTCGCAGGCGGTGGCCCGTGAGGCTCTCGAGCTTGTGCGCGGCCCAATGCCCGAAGTCGAGCGGCCGCGCGCTGCCCTGCTCGAACGGGTCCCCGCTAGTCGCGATGTGCTCGGTGTGCAGCTGCGCGCAGCGACGCACCATGAACTCGGTCGCTGCGCTCTCGAGCGCGGCGAGCGCGTCCGCTTGCTCCTCGAGCCAGAAAAAGAAGCTGCGATCGCGGATCAAGGAAACCTTGACCGCTTCGGCCAGGCCGGCGATCCGATCGCGGCGCTCGAGGGTTTCGAGAAAGTCGTAGTCGTTGATCACCGCGAACGGGACGGCGAAGGTCCCGGCGAAATTCTTGAAACCGGACCAGTTGACGCCATTCTTGACGCCAACCCCCGAGTCGTTCTGAGACAGGACGGTGGTGGGCACCCGAACGGTTCGCACGCCCCGGTGAGCGGTGGCCGCGGCGAAGCCCGCCATGTCCTGGACCGCGCCGCCTCCCACGACCACGCAGAAGGACTGCCGATCGATGCGTGCGTCGGCGATCGCCCGATACACGGCGGTCGCCGCGCCCGGTGCCGTCTTTGCCGCCTCGCCGCCCTCGACGACGAGAGGCTCGGCGGCCAGGTCGAGATGCTTGCCGTGATGCTCCGCGTAAGCCCGGACCTGCCGCCCCAAGCCCGGCCAGGCCTGGGCGACGCCCGAATCCACCACCACCAGCATTCGATGCCGCCGCTCGGGCTCGCGCTGGCGCAGCGCATCCAGCAGGGCGGGGTTGTGGGGGTCGAAGACGCCCCGCGTGAACGAGACGTTGTACGCGAAGGGCACTTCGAAGCGGACCTGTAGCTGCTCGGAAACTCCGGCCATAGGCGCGAAGGTATATACCACCCACGGACGGCGTGCCGACCGCTACAGAACGAGGAGCCAAATTTCTAAAATGATGGAATTTTCTATGGATGCGACGGGTGAGTGAGCGCCGGCTCCCCCTGCGGCCGCGGCGGCCTGGGCCGAGTCGACCGCCGCAGCCCCCGAGCGGCGCGCGCCGATGACGGGCTCGTCCCCGCGCGACGGGGACCAAAACAGCCGCTCCGGCGCATCGTCGGCCACCGGCGGCCCCGCAGGCCCTCGGGAATGCTGCGGGGCCCCCGGCTACCCGCCTACTGCGGCGGACAGAAGCCCTCGATCAGGCCTCCGTCGGCGGCGAGCCCGACGACGCGACGACTCTCCGCGTAGATGGATACCAGGGGAACGGACCACATCGCGTCGTGCCACACGCAACTCCAGGTCGCCTCGCCGTTCGGGGGCCGGCGCCACAGGCGCCCCGAGCTCGCCACCCACAGCACTCCCGCGCCGTCGATCTGCGCGGCGGACAGGTCGACCGATCCCGGCACGGTGCTGTGTTGCGGCTTGCCCTGATCCCAGAACACCACACGTCCGCCGGCTCCCGCCACGACCCCCATGCCCCAATCGAGGCCCCCAGCCCCCCCGAGGTAGGCCCGCACGGGGTCGGCCGGCAGCGGCTCGAGGCGCCACTGCAGGGGAAAATAGTCGCCGAGGAACGCCGCCCCTTCGCGGCTGCGCCCGGCCACGACCCAGCGCTCGTTGCCCAGCCGCACCAGCGCCGTGATGGCGACCACGTCGGGAAGCGGCAGGGGCTTGAGCCACCGGCCCGCCACGCACGCCCATAGCTGGAGCCCGGCGAGGTCGCCCTCGGCGCCGGCCGCCACGGCCACCTCCTCGAGCTCTCCGCTGAACGTCGTCAGCCAGGCCCCCTGCGACGGACCGCGAAGCAGCGTGGCCTTGCCCTCTCGATACAGGGCCACGGTGCCGCGCTCGCCCCCGAGCCACCAGCGGCCCGAGCCGGCGTAGTGGCAGAAACCCAAGCGGCGGCCGGACAAGTCCCCCGCCGGCGCGCTGGCCCAGCGGGTACCGTCCCAAAACTCGAGGCCTCGGGTCGTCACGGCCAAGCAACAGCCGGCGCCATCCCAGGCGGCGCTGACCAGAGCCCGCTCGTCCCCGGTGGCGTTGCGAACCCGAAATGTCCAGGGAGCATGCGGCGCGGCGACCGCGGTCAGCTTTGCCGAAGAGCGGGCGCCAACGCCCCGGCCACGCACCCGCTGGAGGGCGGTAGCGACGGCGGCCGAGAAGGTCGTCGCCGTCTGCGGACGGCTGCGCGCGTCGACCGCGGTCGCGTGCGCCAGCGCCGTGTCGAGAGCGGCGCAGACGCCGGGGTGAGCGCGCAGCTCGGGGGAGAGGAAGCGGCCTTCGGCCACCGAGCGCCGGCGCTTGGAGCGAATCTCCTGCAGGATCGCCTTGACCGAGCGCCCTCGGAAAAGGCGCTCGCCCGTCAGCAGGTAGTATGTCGCCGCGGCCAGCGCGAAGACGTCCGTGCCGCGGCCGATTCGCCCGTCGTCCATCACGATTTGTTCGGGCGCCGCGTAGCCCGGGGTGCCGAGCGAGCCCTCGACGAACGTCTGGTTCAGCCCTCGGGCGCGCGACACGCCGAAGTCGGCAATCTTGAATAGCTCGCTGCGGCCCGCGCCGCAGCAAAGGATGTTGCTCGGCTTGATGTCGCGGTGAACCACGCCGACCTCGTGAATGGCAACCAGGCCGCGCGCCAGGGCGTCCACGCACAGCGCCGCGCGCTCCGGCTCGAAGGCGAACCCGAGCTTTTCGATGCTGTGCTTCACTCGCTCTTCGAGCGTGCCGCCGTGAACGTACTCCATGGCCAACCAGGGCAACTGCAGCTCCCGCGCGCCGTAGCGCACCGCCACCGCGCTCGTCTCGAGCAGCCGCACCACGAAGGGAGTGGCCGGAACTTGCTCGTTCAGCCGCCCGAGCGCCACCGATTCCTTGAGAATCATCAGCTCGCCGAGGCGCGAAGCCTCCGCGACCATCCGGGGATGAAGCACCTTGACGACCGCGAAGCTCTGACCGTTGGGCGCTTGCCGCAGCGCGCGAAACGCCACTGCCATGCTCCCCGAGCCGAGCACGGACTCGAGCCGGTAGGCGACGCCCGGATAGACTTCCGATGGCAGGGGACTGGCCCGCAGCGCGCTGAGCGCTGCATCCCGCGCGGAGATCTCGATCACTACGGGCCGCTCCGGCGCTGGTAGAGCGGGCCTCGGAGCCGCCCGGGGGACCGCGAGAACGAATGCTGCTTCACCGAGCCACCTTGTCATTTTCAGCGGCGTGGGGCGTCAACCGATAAGGCCCAAGCCCTGTCGAAAATGCCGCGGCCCGGTGTGCCCCCGAGGGCGCCGGCGCACGCTAGCGAACGGTGAAGCTCTTCGCCACCGTGACCGGCGAGCCCTTGAAAGGCGGAATCTTGGCGCCTCGAAAGTAGCCGATGGCGCACTTGCCGGTCGTGCTACCGGCAAAACGAGCCGAGGTGATTCGAGCGCTCTTGACCTTGCCGCTGGTGCCAAAGGTGACGCGCACCTTGCCAGTCCCGCCGGCCATACCCTTCTTGGCGCAGCTGGCGGCCTTCTTCGCCGCCCCGACCAGGGCGCGTTTGGCGGCGCCCTTGTCGAACGCCCCCGCGGAGGCCGCCTTGGACTTGGAACGAGACTTGGTCGACGCGACACGCTTGCGCGAGCGATTCGAGGCCCGCCGAACCGGCTTGCGGGCCCGGGAAGCGACCTTGGTCTCCACCTTTTTTGCCACCGGCGCCTTGGTTTCTGGGGCGGGGGCGTCGCTCGGCTCGGGCGACGCCGCGGAGGCGCCGAGCGCGAGCTCCGCCGGGGCGGCGAGGTCTTGGGTGGCCCCCGGAGCCTCGGACGCGCTGGGCGCAACGGCAGCGCCCGCGGCGGTCTCCTCCGCGGGCTGGGGGTTCGGCAGCTCGCGCTCTTCCGCTACCCGGACGAGGGTTTCGCCCGGAGGCGCGGGTGGGTTCCCCGCGAGATCCACATTGGCAGCCGCGCGCGGAAGCTCTGCTCCGGCCACGGGTTCGACGGTACCGGGATCCGCGAACAGCAGCCAGCCCGCCACGCCGGTCAGCGCCAGACACGCGCCCCCCACCGAAATCCACAAGCGCAGCACGCGGGGATCGGCACCCGCCATCAGGCTCGGAACGGCAAACCCGTGGCTGGTGCTGGCGCCGTCCGGCGCCGGAGCCAGGAACGCGTCGTGATCCACGGAGGCAGATAGCGGGCTCGCCCCCTGAATCTCCCACAGGTCCTGGTCCGCGGCGTTCGCGTCCGGCTCGGACGGCTCGACGTCCCGCTTCAGCTCCTGCAGCGAGAACATCAGGGATGCCTGTGAGTTCCGCGGCGCCCCGAGGTCCGGCTGGCCGCTGGTGGCGATGACCTCCACGTCGTTCGTGATCGAGATCAGCGGGGGGCGCGACTGCAGAGAGAACAGGTCTTGGGTCGCGCCGGCGAGATCGCCCTTGGGGCGCAGCGAATCAATGGCGAAATCCGAGCGCCGACGGCTGGGGGGGGGCAGCGGCGAGGACGCCGCGGCAGACGACTCTTCTCCGGTCCGGCCGCACTCGGCGCAGCTTTCCCCAACGGGCAGGGACGAACCGTCAGAAGCGCACGCAGGACACACTCCGGGCATGCACAGATCCCCGGCTCCCGGAGGGAAAACATGAGCACTTTCCGACCTGGATCGACGCACGGACGCGCGCTCGCCGGGACCCGCGACGACGACTGCGAAGGCCGAGTGGCGCCTGGGCCCACCCGCGGCGAGACGCCGAGGAGAGGCCCGCGTCGCAGCCTTCGGCCCGAGGACGGCGCGTGCGGCAAGGTCGATCGAGCCAGATCGCGGGCGCGGCACGAGGAGCCCCGGCAATTCATAGAATCCTGAATTCAGTGGATTTTGTCTCGATGCAAGAGCGCGAGAGCGGCCCGCTCGCCCGACCGAGATCCGCCCAACCGCCCCAACATTGGACGGGCGGCACCGCCGACCAGATGCAGCGCGGTTGGCCGGCCCAATGGTCGAGCAACTAGGCGTTCACCGCCCGCAGCTGACCGCCGTCTTGGGGGCAGGCCTCGAGCACCGGGTCGTAATAGATCGTGCCGCATAGGGGGCACACGCGCAGACAGTCGGACTCGGGCGGCGAATCCGCCCCCACATCCGCCTCCACTGCCGACGCCGGGACCTCGCGGTCGGGTGAACGGACCGTGTCCGCCACGGCGAGCCGCCTCGCCGCCTCTCTTGGGGAGCGCCGAGCAGCCCGCAGTAGGGTGGTACCCACCGCCAGCAGCAGCAGCGCGATGCCACCCACGAGCGCCACGAAAGTCCACTTCCTGCCTTCCGGATCCAGCCGCGACCGACCGTGCTGGGTACCGAGGGTGGCGGCGTTGACCTGGGCCACTTCGGAGCCCGGACCCGCTCCCGCGTCGGTGTAGATGCCTGTCTCGAGCAGCCGCCGATAGCGCTCTCGCGAGACGACGAGCACCTCGGCGCGCACCACTTCGCCGCCGGCACGAGCCTCCACGCGGAAGTTGGCGTCCACCGCGTCCGAGGCGACGCGCAGCGTACCGTCCTGGCGGAGCGAGCTGCCGACCGAAGGGGGCTCGATGGACCAGCGCACCGCGCCTCGCAGGGGACAGCCTCGCCGATCGCGGACGAACGCCGAGAAGCGATACTGCTCCCCGGCGCGCATCAACTTACTTCCAGGGGTCAGCTCGAGAGATGCCGGCGGACCCGGACGAGCACACGGCCGCGGAGGGGGACGCCGAAGCGGGGCCGGCGGCTGGGCGGAAGGCTCGGCTCGGTCCGCTGCCGAATCTCCCCCCTCCCCTTCGGCGAGCAGGGGCGGCCCGGGCCGGCGAAACACCTGCAGCCAGCGGCCCTGTGCGCTGCACATCTGCCCGGCCGCCATGAACTGGATGTCGGCGATCTCTCGCAGGCGAATCTCGTGAGCGGAGGCCCTGACGACGGTGTCGAGACGCTCGCGCCGGACCTGCTCCTTGGGCGACTCACACGTCGAACGCCACGTGCTGGCGCCAATCGAGTGACTCGTGCGCGTGAGACCGGCGTGGTCGCCCCAGCAGCTTCGCGTCGAAAAGCCCGTACCGACGAAGCGCAGCTCGCCATCCGACTCCGTGACTTCGACGGGACCGCCGCTCCCGATTCTGCCAGCGGGCCGCGCGCCGCACGAGCTGCCCCAAAACTCGACCGTCCACTCAATCGTCATGGGTTCGGCGATCCACCTGCCCGCGAGCGCCGCCGCAGGCCTCGCCGGCGAGCTGACACCCGCCGGCGTTGCCTTTGACCCGGCGATGCCCTGGGCTCGCGCGGCGCCGGAGAGCCCGACGGCCATCGTCAGGGCCAGCAGCGCCTCCATCGCCGTGCCCGATCGCGTCGACGGCGCACTGGCCAGCGGCGCCGGAGCCCGGCAGCGGCGGCACTCCCGGCGACTGCGCTCGAACGGGCAGAGTCCCTCGAAAGGAGCCACGCGCCTCGCGGCGCGAGCCCAGCCGCCCACCGGTGACCTCAGCATCCCACAAAAACCAAGAAGCCAATGCCACGGAGGTACTTCACGATGCAACCTCCACCCGCTCTGCACCGCGCTGCGCCGAACGGCGGGCGAAGCGCCGACGACCGTGGCCGGCGGGCATCGGTCCGTGCAGCACGAGCAACGCGCGCCGTGCGCGCGGCTGTCGGCCAGCGAGGGTGTCGCGCTGGCCGCGCCGGCCATCAATTGACACGGCAGAGGGCACGGTCTAGCGTCTGCCCAGCTCACCTCGGGGGCCTGATGCTACCTACCCTTGGGCTTATCGGAGCGTTGCTTGCCTACTCACACGACGATTCGCCGCCGCCTCGACAGCCCTGCACCTGGTGCCCTCGCCACCCACGCCAGTTTTGATGCTCCGGAGCTCGCTCGAGTGGACTCGCGTTCCAGCGCAGCATCTCGCGACCCCCGCTCTCGTCCGGGCTCCAGAAGCCATCGCGTCGGCGCTCACCCCGCCGTCGACCCAGGCGGTATCGGCAACGCTCGTCTCGGCGGCGCCGGGCGAACGGATGCCTCCGGCGACCCGGGCCACGAGCGGAGCCGCTCGGCCGCAGCCGGGCAGCAACTCGGCCGCGGACCGACACCGCCGCCCGAGCGCGAGCGGCGGCGTCGGGCTGCCCGCCAACACCCGGCGGCCATGGGCCCGCTGCGCTCCGCGCTCCTCTGCCTCGTGACCTGCGCGCTGCTCGTTGCCGTTTCTCGGCCGGCGCGCGCCCAGGATCTGGCGGGCCCGCGCGCCCCGGAAAGCCTGAACCCGAGCGGCGCGGACACGCATTTGTTCCGCCCCGCGGTGGACTCGAAGGGATTCTTCTCGGTCAACGGCTCGCGAATTCTGGGCGCGGGCGACGTGAGCTTCGGGTTGGTGTTGGATTATGGCCGCAACCTGCTGCGAACCGCCGACGGGCGGGAGGATCCGGCGGAGGGCCTGGAGTGCTCGGAGGACCCCGTCTGCCTCGGCGCGTCCGCCCTCGTGCAGGACTCCTTCCAAGGCACGTTCAACGCCAACTACGGCCTCGGCAACGTCGGCGTGGTCGGCATCGCCATCCCTCTGGTGTTGGCCACCGGCGATCCCATGTTCGGGATCGGCGCCAGCGACGACCCCGGCGACACCTACAACACGGTCGCTCTCGACAGCCAGGGTATCTCCTGGATTCAGCTGCACGGCAAGTTGCGAATCACCCGAATCGAGGAGACCCTCGGGCTGGGGATCGTCGTGCAGGGCGGGATTCCAATCGGCAACCGAGCCCACAACCTGGTGAGCGAGCCAGGCTTGTGGGCTTGGCCCCAAGCCATCGTGGACTATCAATTCGGAGCCACGGGCCGCTTCAAAGTGGCAGCCAACTTCGGCTACCGCTTTCATGCGGGAGACAATTCGGCGTTCGCCGCCAGCATGCTCGAGGAGGGCCAGTTCCGGTACGGCGACCTGCTCACCTCGCAGCTCGGCGTTTCGTGGCGGGCGCTGGACTACCTGGACTTGGTCGCCGAGACTTACGGCACCTACCTGCTCGACGACTTCAGCGACGACAAGCAGAAATTTTCCCAAGAATACGCTGGCGGCATCAAGCTCTTCATCGAGCGCAACAGCTATCTGATGATGGGTGCCGGTCACCGCATCCAGTCGACCGGTTTCGAGGCGGCCGACCTGCGCCTGCTGCTGGGCTTCGTGTTCGAGCCATCGATCGGAGACCGCGACGGCGACGGCTACCAGGACGACCAGGATGCCTGCCCCGACAAGCCGGAGGACTTCGACGGCTTCGAAGACGAAGACGGGTGCCCCGACCCGGACAACGACCAGGACGGCATCCTCGACGTGGACGACGCCTGCCCGGACATCCCGGAGGATTTCGACGGCGACGAGGACGCGGACGGATGCCCCGAAGGATCCGACGGCGATCGCGACGGCGACGGAATCCTCGACTCGCGGGACAAGTGCCCCGACGTGCCGGAGGACAAGGACAACTTCGAAGACGAAGACGGGTGCCCCGAGCCGGACAACGACCAGGACGGCATCCTCGATGTGGACGACGCGTGTCCGATGGACCCGGAAGACAAGGACGGTTTCGAGGACGAGGACGGATGTCCGGAGCCCGACAACGACCTCGACGGCATTCTCGACGTAGAGGATCAGTGTCCGAACGAGCCCGAGACCTACAACGGGCACGAAGACGAGGACGGATGCCCCGACAAGGGCAAGGTGATCATCGAAGGCGACGACATCCTGATCCTCGAGAAGATCTACTTCGCGACGGCGAGCGCGGAGATCCTGCCAAAGTCCTTTCCGATCATCGACGCGGTGGCGACGACCTTGAAGCACCATCCCGATTTCGAGGTCATCGAGGTGGCGGGCCACGCGGACGAGCGGGCATCCGACGCCTACAACCTGCGACTGACGCAGGCGCGCGCCGCATCCGTCGTGGAGGCGCTCAAGCTCAGGCACGTGGATCCCTCCCGCCTCGTCTCCCAGGGCTACGGGGAATTCTGCCCGCTCGACGAAGGCCATACGGCGGAAGCCTGGGAGCAGAACCGACGCGTGGAGTTCAAAGTCGTCAAGTCCGAAGGGGAGCTGACCGGCGTGAAGCGAGGCTGTCAACGCGCCACGGCGATGGGCGTCTCTCCGCCGCCCGTGCACTGAGCGATGGTCGGGCGGGGTGCTGGGGGTGCCCCGTGGCGGGGCGCCCGAGCCGCCTCCGCGCTGGCAACTCGTCCCGAGAGCCCCGCGCGGGCGCCGACGCCCGCGCCCGGACCGCCGTGCGGAGCACGAGAGTCCTCCGCGGGACCGAACCCCCCGGGGATTCCGCCCGAGCCCCGGCGCTTCTCCTCGCGGGCCGGACCTTTGTGAAACGAGACGGCTCGAGCGACGCGCAGCGCCCGGCCGCGAGGTGTGCCCCCCGCGCGAGCACGGGGGGCGTCAGCTGGTATGCTTGCGACTCGATGCTGGCACTACCCCACCCACCCAGGCCGCGACGCCGCTCGACGGACCCAGAGCTCGCGGCGGAGCCCGCCGAAGGCTGCCCGCCCCCGCAATGCCAAGCCGCCGCCACGCCGCCGAACCGAGCCATCAGAACGCCCCAGACGACCCCGCGCCGAGCGAGGCAGCGCAGCAGCTTGCCCTCGCGGGCGCGTGGCTCTTCGCGCTGCCCCTACCCGTCGGGTGAGCTCGGGGTCACTGCCGGCGTTTCACGCGCTGGATCGAGATCCTGACGATGGACGGCGAGGTTCCTTTCCGCGACGCCGACGGGCTCGCGCAACTGAGGCAGGCGATTCGAGACTGGCGCGAGCGGGACGTGGCGACCGCCACCGCCCGCCAGCCGATGCGCAAGCAAGACTTCCGCACTTGGAGCGGCCTGCCCGTGCCGGACCTGCTCACCCCCGCCGAGGTGCCGGTGGACTACCAGCGCGACCTGGGGCTGCCGGGGCGCTACCCATTCACGCGCGGCGTGCAGCCCACGATGTATCGCGGGCGACTGTGGACGATGCGCATGTTCGCGGGCTTCGGTACCGCGGAACAAACGAACGAGCGCTTTCGCTACTTGGTCAGCCAAGGCCAGACGGGGCTCTCGACCGCGTTCGATTTCCCTACCCTGATGGGATACGACTCCGACTCGCCCCGGGCGCTGGGCGAGGTCGGCATGTGCGGCGTGGCGGTGGACACGCTGCGCGACATGGAGCGGCTGTTCGACGGCATCGATCTGTCGAAGATCACCACCTCCATGACGATCAATGGCCCGGCCATCGTCCTCTTGTCCTTCTACTTCGCGCTCGCGGACGAGCGAGGCGTGCCGCGCAGCGAAATCGGCGGAACGGTTCAGAACGATTGCCTCAAGGAGTTCATTGCGCAGCACGCTTGGCTGGTGCCGCCCGAGCCGGCCATGCGCATGGTCACCGATACCGTGGAGTTCTGCGCCCGCGAGGCCCCCAAGTACAACAGCATCTCGATCAGCGGCTACCACATGCGCGAAGCCGGCGCGACGGCGACGCAGGAGCTGGCGTTCACCCTCGCCAACGGCATCTCCTACGTGAAGGCAGCCATGCAGCGGGGCATGCAGCCAGACGAGTTCGCGCCCCGGTTGAGTTTCTTCTTCGACGTGCACAACGATTTCCTGGAGGAGATCGCCAAGTTCCGAGCGGCGCGCCGCATGTGGGCGCGCATCATGAAGGAGCGCTTCGGCGCCCGAAGCCCCGCCAGCATGAAACTGCGCACGCACGCGCAGACCGCCGGGGTCAGCCTGACGGCGCAGCAGCCCTACAACAACGTGGCCCGGGTCGCCGTTCAGGCACTGGCGGCCGTGCTCGGCGGGACGCAGAGCCTCCACACGAACTCGTTGGACGAAACGTACGCCTTGCCCACCGAAGAAGCCGTCACGATTGCGCTGCGGACCCAGCAGATCGTGGCCGAAGAGAGCGGCGTGGCGAACCTGATCGACCCGCTGGGAGGCAGCTACCACGTGGAGTGGCTCACGAGCCGCCTGGAGCGGGATGCCACGGCGTACATCGAGCACATCGACCAGATGGGAGGCATGTTGGCCGCGATCGACCAGGGGTACCCGCAACGCGAGATCGCCCGCGCCAGCTACGAGTTCGAGCGGGAGCTGAATCGCGCCGAACGGCTCGTCGTGGGCGTCAACAGCTACCAGGCCCCGGGGGACGAGGCAGTCCCGATCCCGACACTGCGAGTGGACGAAGCGGTGCAGAGCAAGCAGATCGCCGATCTCGAGGCGGTCAAGGCGCAACGAGACGCCGCGCGCGTGAAACGCTGCTTGACGGATGTGCGCCGGGCGGCTCAGGGAGGTGGGAACCTCGTTCCCCCCATCATCGCGGCGGCCCGCGCCTATGCCACGCAGCAGGAAATCTGCGACGTGTTGCGGGACGTGTTCGGCACGTACACGGACCCCGGCAACTTCTGAGCTCGCGCCCGCGGCTTGCGACCGAGGGCGGAGCGCCCGCCCCCCCGAAGGCGCGCGGGCGCCCGACGGCGGGTCCCGCACCCCCCGTGACCCCGAGCCCCCCGGCGAGCCGCCGCGGGGCCCCCCGAGGTCGCTCGGAGCGCCTCGGCGGCTTGCAGGCGCGCTCGCGGCAAGGAAGGATTGGGAGAACATGCACGATCCCCAACACACACCGGCCCGCAGCCTGCGGTGCTTCGCGCCGCCGCCACGCCCCCCGACCCCCGCGACGGCCGTGCGCACCGCGGCCCGGCGCGGCCGGCGCGGCGCCTGGGCAGGGCTCGCGGGGCTGTTGTGGTGCGCCTGCGGCAGCTCGTCCGAGAATCCTCGCAGCGTCGAGCTGGGCACCGGCGAGGTCCGCTACGAGGTCCTCGAGGGCGAGCCGGAGCTCGAGCTTTCTGCGGGGTCCCAGGGCGGGTTCCACGTGTGGGCCAGCTTTCTCGCCCGGGGGTTCGACGGCACCCGGTTGAGCATGGTGTTGCAGACGACGGTCGTCGACGTGGAAGGCTCGACGCTGACGATGCGAGCCGACCTGGCCACCCGTCCGTTCGCGGCCGAGGAAGGGGCCGAGCCGGACGAGACGGTGCGCACGCTTGCCGGCTACCCGGCACAGATCTACGACGCCCGCTGCAGCCATGGTGAGCGGGCGCGGCTCGACATCGTGCTGACGGACGAGACGGGCGGCTCCGCCTCCGACACGCGCTACTGCATCCTGCAGGTCCCGGAGGCCTTCCGCCGCGACGACTGCGAGTGAGGCGCGGCTCCGGCCCGGCGCAGCGCCCTCGCCGGCCCGCCGCGGCGATCGGGCCACTCACACCGAGCGGGGCCGCCCATCGGGGCGGGGCAGGCTCCCGCAACAATCTCTAACCAGGGTCGCGGGCGGCCGACCATCTCAGCCCGCGGTATGCTACGCCCACGCGATGAGCATCAAGATCGGCACGCGAGGCTCGCCCATGGCCCTCTTTCAGGCGCGAACGGTGCAGAGCCTGCTCCAGAAGGCGTTTCCAGAGGAGCACTTCGAGCTCTGCATCATCAAGACGGAAGGCGACCAGATCCAGGGGGATCTCAAGGCCTTCGGCGGCAAGGGTCTGTTCGTGCGCGCCATCGATCAGCAGATGCTGCAGGGCGCGGTCGACCTCTCCGTCAGCAGCCTCAAGGACGTTCCTCACGACGGCGAGCGCCTCGCCGGCATCGCCATCGGGGCGGTGCTGCCGCGCGATGACGTGCGCGATTCCCTGCTCTGCCGCCCGGGCGTCTCCGAGGAGGATCTGCGAACGCGAACCTGCAAGGTTGGCACGAGCGCACCGCGCCGGGCCGCGGCGCTGAAGAAGCTCTACCCCCTGTGTGAAATCGTGCCGTTTCGCGGCGCCGCGGGGACGCGAATTCGGAAGCTCCAGGCGGGCGAGGCGGACGCGACCCTGCTGGCCACGAGCGGGCTCCACCGCGTCGGCGAAGCGCACCGGGCCACACGCGTGCTCTCGGTCGACGAGGTGATGCCGGCGGTCGGCTCCGCGGTGGTCACGGTCGACGCGCTGTCCTCCCGCGACGAGCTGGCGCCTTTGCTCGCAGCGCTCAACCACCCGCCCACGATGTACCAAGTTCGACTCGAGCGGGCGCTCGTCAATCGGCTCGAGGGCAACTGCCATACGGCCATCAGCGCGCACACCGAAGTCCAGGGCCCCGGCGTGGTCGCGCAGGCGATCGTGTACGGGCCGCAGGTGGACCAGCTGGTGCATCGCAGAGTCGAAGGCTCCACTTCCGACGAGCCCGGGGCGCTGGGGGCCGAGCTGGCCGAGGCGCTCTTGCAGGCCGGCGCCCGCGAGCTCATCGGCGCCCACGGCTAGCCCGGCGCGAGCCGGCGGCGCGCGAGCCGCAGTCCGCCCGCGACCGCGACGGACCGCAGAGGGCCTCGACGGCGCCCCGCTCGATGGCGCCGGCCGTCAGAGGTGCGAGATTCGCTCGAGAGAGCCGACGACGTCCGCGATCACGTCCTCGGCCTCTTCGATTCCCACGCTGAGCCGAATCAACGCAGGGTCGATCCCCACGTCTTTCAGCTGTTCGTCGCTGAGCTCGGAAAAGCTCATCAACGCAGGCTGTTCGATGAGGGTCTCCACGCCGCCCAACGAGGGCGCGATGGTGCAGAGCGAGCAGCCGTCGACCAGCTGGGCCGCCGCCGCCCGCCCGCCCTCGACGATGAAGCTGACCACGCCGCCAAAAGCCGCCATTTGGTCTCGCGCCACCGCGTGAGAGGCGTGGCTCCGCAGCCCCGGATAGAAAACCCGACACACCCTCGGCCTCTCCTCGACGGCCCTGGCCACCGCCAGCGCCGTGTCGTTCTGCTTCGCGACGCGCAGGCGCAGCGTCTTCATGCCGCGGGCGATGAGGAATGCGGCATGGGGGTCGAGGATCGACCCGAGCACGCCACGCGCCTCGCGGAGCAGGGAAATCAGATGCTGCGGGCCCGCGACCAAGCCGCCCATCACGTCGTTGTGACCGGACAAGTACTTGGTCGCGCTGTGGACGATCAGATCCACACCGAAGTTGGCGGGTCGGCAGTTGACCGGCGTGGCGAACGTCGAGTCGACGATCGTCTTCACGCGACCGTGAGCCTTGGCGATCTGCGAGACCGCCTGCAGATCGACGCAATACAAATAGGGGTTGGTGGGCGACTCGGTGAGCACCACCTTCGTGTTCGGCCTGAGCGCTCCCCGCAGGGCGTCCAGGTCCCCCGCCGGGATGAGCGAGTGCTCGACGCCGAAGCGGGCCAACATCTGCAGCACGAACTGCCGGGTGCGCCGGTAGCAGTCGTTGAACAGCACGACGTGGTCCCCCGCCTTGGTGAGCGAGAGCAGCGTCGTCGTGACCGCCGCCATGCCGCTCGAGAAGGCCACGGCGTCGTCCACCGCCTCGAGCGCGGCGAGCCGCATCTCCAGCTCGCGAACCGTCGGGTTGCCGTAGCGACCGTACTCCTCGCGCTCCTGATCCGGGTCCTGGCCGCGCATGTAGCGCTCGAGATCAGCGGTGTCTCGAAAGGTGAAAGTCGCCGTCTGCGCGATGCCGGGAGCGAGCGTGTTGTGCGGCCGATGAAGGGCACAGCCCGCGTGCACCGCCTCCGTAGAGCTGGCGCCTCGCGGCTTCTCGCTCACTTGCCCCCCTGAGCGGAAAGCAGCTCGACCGCGGCCGCCCGCGCTCGCTCGGCGATGTCGGCCAGCGGCACCTCCTCGCTGCCCTTCTCCGCGCGCCGCTTCAGCTCGACGATTCCGTTCTTCAGCCCCCGATCCCCCACGGTGATACGGAGCGGAATCCCGATCAAATCGGCGTCCTTGAACTTCACGCCGGGTCGTTCGTCCCGGTCGTCCACCAGCACCTCGAGCCCGGCCTCTTCGAGCTGTTTCTCGATCTGCGCAACCGCCGCGTCGACCTGCTCTCCGCTGCCGAGTTGGGTGAGGTGAATGTGGTAGGGAGAGATGCTCATGGGCCAGGCGATGCCCAGCGAGTCGTGGTGCTGCTCGATGGCGGCGGCCACGAGGCGGGAGATGCCGATGCCGTAGCACCCCATGACCAAGTGCTGCTTCTTTTGGTCGCGATCGAGGTAGGTCGCGCCCATCTTCTCGGTGTAGTGCCTGCCGAGCAGGAAGATGTGACCGGCCTCGATGCCGCGAAATCGCTTCAGCTCCCCGCCACACTGCGGGCACGGATCCCCATCGACGACGCTCCGCAGATCGCCCACGGCCTCGGCCTGGTAGTCGCGGCCGACCACGGCGTGGGTCAAGATCTCACCGCGCCCGCCGCCCGCCGCCGCCTCCGGGAGGCTGTTGGCGGCGACATCGACGTAGACCTTGCCGTCGAAACCGACTGGGCCCCAGTACGCCGGGGGCCCACCCAGCAGCTTCCGGGCGGCCCCTTCTTCCAGCAGCTGCGCCTCCCTGGCGCCCGCGAGGCGAGCGAGCTTACCCAGGTTGAGCTCGTGGTCGGCCCGCAGCACGGCCACGGCCACCTGCCCATCCAGCGCGACCGCGTGGGTGGAGAGCACCTGCCCGGGCTGCAGCCCGAGGTGGACCGCGAGATCGGCTGGCGCCCCGAGACCCGCGACGGACTGGCGCTGCATCGGCTCGCTCTCCGCGCCCGCAGAGCCCGCCGGCGCTTGCTGCGCGCTCTGGGCGACCTCGAGGTTCGCCGCGTACTCGCACTGCGTGCAGGCCACCAGGATGTCCTCGCCGCTGTGCACGAGCACTTGAAACTCTTCGCTGCGCGAGCCTCCCATGCTGCCCGCATCCGCCGCGACGCGGCGATACGTGAGCCCGGTGCGATCGAAGATGCGCGTGTACGCATCGCGCTGCGCGGCGTAGGAGACCTGCGCTTGCTCGAAGTCCGCGTCGAAACTGTACGCGTCCTTCATGAGGAACTCGCGACAGCGCAACAGCCCCGCGCGGGGGCGCGGCTCGTCGCGAAACTTGGTCTGGACCTGGTACAGGGTCTGCGGCAAATCCCGGTGGCTCTGGATCGTACGCCGGGCCAGGTCCGTGACGATTTCCTCGTGCGTCGGCCCGAGGTGGTAGTCGCCCCCTTTCCGATCCTGGAAGCGGATCAGCTCATGACCGAACACGTCCCAGCGGCCGCTTTCGCGGAAGTAGTCGGCGGGCAACATGGCCGGCATCAGCACCTGCTGGCAGCCGATGCGATCCATCTCCTCGACGACGATTTGCTTGATGCGCTCCAGCACGCGCACGCCGAGTGGCAAGAACGTGTAGATTCCGGCCCCGACGCGGCGGATGTAACCGGCGCGAATGAGCAGGGAGTGGCTCACCGTGGTCGCGTCCGAGGGGGCTTCCTTGGCCGTGGGGATCAGTGCTTTCCGATAGCGCATTGCAGGCTGGCCCACTTACCACACTCTCTGGCTCGCAGCTTCACTCCCTTCCCGGCGGATCCACGCAATTTCGGGCGCAGAGACGCCGCGAACGAGCGGCTTGTCGCACGCAGGGGCGACTTCCCGCTCGGCGCGGCCGGCTCGAACTCATGGGCCATCTGGCCGAACAATGTCGAGGGAGCGCTGGGGGCAGAGGCAGCACGGGTGGGGCGGCGTCGGCCTGCGGCAAGCGCAGGCCCCGGCGCGGCCGTCGCGCTCCGGCGCGCGGAGCCCCCCGGCGGCGAACGCGAAGGGGCGCCCCTCGCCGGAGCCCTGCCGGCGCGGCCCCGACCGACGGACGCGCCTCAAACCGGCACGGCGTTGTCCCGCAGCGCTTCGTTCAAGCTCGTCTTCCGATCGGTGCTCTCTTTGCGCTGCCCGATGATGAGCGCCGTGGGGACCATGTACTCGCCGGCCGGAAAGCGCTTCGGACGCACACCGGGAATCACCACGCTGCGGGCGGGGACCCGGCCGCGATACTCGACCGGCTCGCTCCCGCTCACGTCGACAATGGGAGTGGAGGCCGTCAGCGCCACACCCGCGCCGATCACCGCTTGCGACTCCACCAGGACGCCCTCGACGACGATCGCGCGGGACCCGATGAAACAGTCGTCCTCGACGATCACCGGCCGCGCTCCCGGGGGCTCGAGCACGCCCCCGATCCCCACTCCACCGGAGAGGTGGCAGCGCTTGCCAATTTGCGCGCAGGAGCCCACCGTGGCCCAGGTGTCCACCATGGTCCCGGCGCCGACGTACGCCCCGATGTTCACGTAGCCGGGCATCACGATGGCTCCACGCTCGAGGTGCGCGCCATAGCGAATCGTTCCCGGGGGCACGACCCGCACACCCGCCGCGTCCAGCCCCGACTTCAGCGGGATCTTGTCGTGGAAGTGGAGCGGGCCCGCGCTGCTGGGCGCCATCGTGGTGATCCCGAAGTACAGGAGCACGGCCTGCTTCAGCCAGGCGTGGGTCTCCCAATCGCCCGGGCCCCGTTGCGTCGCGACACGAAGCTCACCCGCGTCGAGAGCCTGCATGGCTCGCAGCACGGCGCCCTTGTGCGCGTCGCTGGAAAGCAACTGCCGATCCTCGAAGGCGGCCTCGATGAGCGGGCGAATTTCAGCTTCCAACATTTCTCCTCCTAGCCCCGTGGCTCGCTGCGTTCGAGCCGAGAGGGACAAATCAAAACCAAGTCAATCCGTCGAAGGACCGCCGGCGCGAGCCGGCGCTCCGAACCCGCGCGGCCGCGCTCACTCGGGCGGAGCCGCCGGGCGGGGCAAGCCGCGCTGGAGCTGCGCCGAGCGGCAGGCAACCGGGGGCCCATGACGCACGCCGCGGCCCTTCCCCGTGCCACGGCCCGCCGGCTCGGCCACGCGAGCCTGCGGGCCGGTGCGAGCGGCCCGCGCCCGGCAGCGGACAGCCCGGCGGCCCCCGGGTGTGAGGGCTGCCGACCAGCGCTGTTTGCGGCACTCTTCGTCATCTCGGGTGGGTCGCTGCCTGGGCCGCGGACGCGGCCTAGCCGCCGCGATTTAGCCTCGCTCGGAGGCGCTGACAAGGGCCAGCCCGTGAGCGGTGCTGGAAGGCGCCCGAACCTCGCCCCAGTGAATGTGCACCGAACGCGTCGTCGAACGAACCTGGAGGCGGGCAGAAAGCAGCCGAGCGACTTCCTCGGCGCAGCTCTGAGTCGGCGCCACCTTTCGGTGCAGCAGGAACTTCCCGCTGGCCCGCGGCGGACCACTCGCCGCGGGGCCGATGCTGGTGAGCAGGCCCACCTCGTCGGACTCGAAGACCGCGATCTGCAGCTCGGGGCGACCCGGAGCTTGGAGACCCGCGGCCAAGCACAAGGCGAGCGAGACGAGCCCGCGGCCGGCCGCGGCGGGGCAACCGAGCTCGAGATCGGCCGCGGCCTCGGGCACGTGGAGCGCCACCGACTGCACCGTGCCCACGGCCGGGACGTGGCCCGGGGCGTTGGGCTCGTGCAGCATGGCGGTCGGCGCCCACGTGGCTCGGTCGCGCTCGCAGCTGTGGCAAAGCGCCTCGACGAGTGGCAGCGCACCGTCGAGCGCGCTGGCCACCTCCGCGCTGCGCCGCTCGACGCTCAAGCGCCGAGCGACGGGCAGGGCGCGGCAATGGCTGACGGGGCTGAGGGCTTCGTCCAGACGGGTGACACACGACTCGAGAAACGCGGTGAGCTCCTCCGCGCAGGCCGCGCTGACCCCACGACTGAGGTAGCGACGGCGCAAGGACTGCACGCTACTGGCTATGGACCCGCACTCGGCGTGTACGTCCAGCACGGCACCGATGAGCTGGCGAGAGCCGACGTTCACCGAGCCCAACAGCTGCACGAGGCTCTGGAGAGAGCCCAGGCCGTTCCTGAGCTCCCCCAGCTCAGCCGCGGTGGATAGCGGAGTCTCGCCCATCATCTGCCCGCCCCACTCGCCACTCAGCGTCGCGCGATGATGTAGGACACCCAGGCGCCCCCGTTGTCTGCTCGTTTCCGTTCCCGATACACCCCAGTGCCCTCTCCGTCCTCGTCCTCGTCCTCCCAATAGATGGCGATGCTCGAAAAACCCGCCTCCGCAAGGATGTCCGATAACTCGGGCAGGGTCCAGAAGCGCCAGTGATAGGTGAACGCTCGCTCCAAGCTGGTGCCGTCGCGAAACTCGAAGTGAATGTGGTTGACGATCGAGTGATCGATGGCGTTGAAGACGTGCTGATCCCAAATGTAGGTAAACCCGCCCTCCACCGCCGTTTTCTCGAGCTCCGAAGGCGCCATCGCCTCCATCGAATACGGCCCCCCGTAGGCATCGAGCACGAACATGCCCTCCGAACCGAGAGTGGCCCGGACGCCCCGAAAGTATGCGAGCATTTCTGCCCGCGTCTTGAAAATCCAGTAGCTGAAGTTCAGCCCGACGGCCACGTCGAACTTCTCCTCCACCGGGTCGAGCACGTTCTGATTGAGCAACTTCACCCGGTTGCCGGGCTCTCCGATCGGCTCCAGGTTCCGCTGGACGCCCCAGTCGAGCGTGGGGCGGTCGAGGTCGATGCCGACCGCCGTGCGCTCGCCGCGGCTCTTCACCCACTCCGCACAGAAAAACGCGGTGCCACAGAAATCCTCGCGCAGCGACACCGGGAGGCGACCGAATGTCCGCTTGTACACCCGGCTGACGAATCCGATTTCCACCTCCGGATCCTGCACGCTGAGCTGGTAGAGTTCGTGCTTGTCCGCCGTCGCCGCGGTGAACTTCGGCTTCTTCGCACGAGCTCGCGCCCCCCTCGCCCCAGCTCGCTTCTTGGCTGCGGTCGAGGAGCTGGCCTTGCCGGAGCTGGCCTTGCCGGAGCTGACCTTGCCGGAGCCGGCCTTGCCGGAGCTGACCTTGCTCGAGCTGGCCTTGTTGGAACTGCCCTTGCCCGAGCTTCTGCCGGAGCTGCGTCGTCGCGTTTCGGTCATCGGAGCCAGGGCAGAGCAGTACTGCCCCGCGGCCCGCGTAGCAATCGTTTTCCCCGCCGCGGGCGCCTCATCGCCCGAACGTTTGGGCTGGACGAGCGCAGCGCAGCGTGCGTGCCCAAGTGCGTCGGTCGGCGACGTAGCTGAGCAGCGCCCCCCACGCCGCCGAGGCGATGGAGACGTCGAAGAAAGCACGCGATCGCGCGAGAACCGCGCCGGCCGCTGGGCTGCGTTCGCTGGCGTCGATCCACAGCATGCGTTGCTCGGAGTGGGGCACCGAGGCGCGCGGTTGCGCCAGCAGGAGCATGTCGCGGCCGCACACGTGGGCCCCCGCGAGCGGGGCGGGTTCCAGACCGTTTTCGTAATCCCGCCACGAGCCGCCCGCCGCCCCGGCCTGCCGAGTTTCGAGGTCGAGCATCAACGCTCCGAAGTGAGTCATGTCCCGCTCCAGCGCCAGCAGACCGAGCGGTGGCCCTTCTCCCCGCACGAGCGGCAGCAGCTCCGTCGTCGGGCGCGAGCCGCCTCCCACCCAGACGACGCGGTCCTCGCCGAGCTCGTAGGCCTCCCCCTGGCGTTTCACCGCTCGGCGATGGACCGCCGACATTCCCGTTCTCGCCTCGAGGTAGAAGGCGGAGAGCCCCCGCGCGCTGGCCAAGAGCAGGACGCTGGTGGCGGACGCCGGCGGCTCGCTGACCAGCACGGACGTCGCTGCCCCCGGGTACCAGAGCTTGGCGACGAGAGCTCCGTCGGCAGCGACGGGCAGCCCCACGTAGGCGACCAAGCTCGGCGCCTTTCGAACGAATCGGGCGGGGCCGACGGGCACCGCGACGCGGGTGCCGACGCGAGCATCCTCCGCGAGCACTTCGGGTACCTGCCGCTCGCCCGCCCGTGACAGCGACTCGCGCAGCAACCGGCTCCGGGACACCCAGTAGGCGGCGCCGCGCCAGACGGCGGGCCCTTTCGCCAGGGGATAGGGGCCGGCTTGCGAGGGGAGTGGCGACACGGGGGACTCGGCGGGCTCGGCGCCCGCCGGCAGCTCTCCGCGCCGAGCCAACCACAGCTGGTTGTCGCGGTTGACCATTGCCACGCCCCGATCGGTGGCCGTGGCGGGCCCGGCGGCAGCGATGTCGACGAGGCCGTCGACGACGAACGCCCCCCACACGCTCCCCGCGGGATCCTCTGCAGACGCGGGGGGAGCGGTCGACGGCGGGCGCGGTGGCTCGGCCGGCGGCCGGCGCGGCGACGGCGACGCGTCGCCGGGCTCGACGGCAGGGGAGAGCTCGGCGCGGCGCTCGGGAGGCCTGGGACGCGCCAGCGCCGCCCCCGCCGGAGGCGGCCCCGTATCGAGGCTCACGCGCGGTGGATCTTCACAAGCGCCGCCCAGCAGCGACAGCAGCGCGGCGAAGCCCGCCAGGCCGAGGCAGCCACGGCTCATGAAGCGCCGAAAAATCGCGACAGCGGTGGGGCCGCGGGCGCGTCGTGCAGCGCGACCTCCACCAGGTGAGCGAGGAGAGGCAAGTCGCGCTTCGGAGGCAGCGACCGGCGACCGGCGAGAGGCCCTTCCCCGCCCCAGAGCCGCTCCACGAGCGACAAGATCTCCAGGCACTCCAAGGTGGCGCCCCGCATGCGCGCCTGCGCCTCGCGCCGGCCGAGGCCCGCGCCGAGCAGGCGACCAAAGCGGCCGGTGCGCCCCCCAACGCAGGTGACGTTCAGATCGCCGACGCCGGCGAGGCCCGCCGCCGTTTGCCCCTCTCCCCCGAGCCACGCCGCGACCGCGGCCATCTCTCGAGCGGATTGGGCGAACAGCGCAGCCTCGAGGTTGTGAAAGGCGACGCTGCCGACGCTCCCGCCACTCCCGACGCGACGCTCGTGGAGCCCGGCCGCCAGCGCCACGCCCATGGCGTAAGCATTCTTGAGCGCCGCGCAGGCCTGAACGCCCAGGGTGTCCGAGTGCGGCAGGACGCGGTAGTACTCGGTGCGCAGCTGCTCGGCGAACCAGCGGCGGGTCTGCTCGCTGCCGCCGGCCAACACGACGGCCGTGGGCACGCGACGCGCCAGCTCGCCGGCGATGCAGGGCCCACAAATGGCGTGTGGGGGCGATTGCGCGCCGGTGCCGCGCGCCAGCGCATCGGTCAAGACGCGCGCGGCGGGCTCGCTCCCCTGCCCCGGCGAGCCCCCAGCGAGCTGCAGACCCTTGGTGATCATCACGATCGGCAGCGCGCTCCGCGACAGCGCGCCGGACAGCACCCGGGAGGCCCACGGCAAGCCGGCCGAGCTGACCCCCAGCCCGACCCACTCCGCCTGTTCGAGCAGTGAGCCCAGCGCGGACACTGGGTGCGGTCGAATCGAGCCGGGCAGAGCGACGCCGAGGCCGGGGTGCGAAAGTCCCCGTTTCAGCTCGGCCACGATGCCGTCGTCCAGGGCCGTGCCGACCAAATGCACCTCATGACCCCGATCGGCGAGCGGCACGCACAGCGCGCTGCCCATCATACCGGCTCCGACGACCACCACGCGCGCCACGATGGCGCCTTTGTAGCACACCGCCCGCCCGCTCCAGCAATCCCGGTCTCCGCCGTTCTGGACCATGGGCAGTCCGCCCAGATGGGAGGCCTCACTGACTTCGGAGAAAAAAGCCACGCCGCGTCACCGACCTGACGGCGCGAAGCCAAAGGTTCGTCGCGGCACCGCCGGCAAACGAAAGAAAAAACGAGCGGGCCCGACGATCCGGCGGGCACCGATCTGGCAAGTCACGCCCGACGATTTGGGCTGCCTCGACGACGTGCGAGCGCTGCTGTCGGCGCTCAACGACGCGTACATCAGCTCCGGCCAGATTCAGGAGCTGGTGATGAACATTCCGGTCCTGGCCGCCCGCTGCATCCGGCGCATCGGTAGCGAAGACTTCAAGAGCCGCACCGTTTTGGACCGAGCCCTGACCAAGATCGGCAACATGGGCGTCGAAGGCGAACTGCTGGGGTTGCTGGAAGACCTGACCACCTGTCAGGCAGACATGCAGGAGGCGGCCGCGGCGCGGTCCTCCCCGCCCGGACCAGGCTGACCCCAATCATCCGCGCACCCGGGCAGCTCCGCCGCCCAACCGCCGGCGGCCGAGTCCCCCGCCCGCGTGCCCGGTCGCCGGGTTTTCTCACCTCCCCGATTCGGCCGCCCGTCGCCGGCCGAGCTCGCGGCCAGCGGTGGCGCGAGTCTTGCTCCTCGTTCGGGGGTACGAAAGGCCAATCCGGAGCTAGCAAGAAGGTGTCACTGGGAGTTCATTCCCCTACTTTCCCCACACGCGACGCGGTCGCCCCACGCGCCGTGCCTCGCCCGCCCGAGCGGCGCGGCGACTTCGCCTCCCAACTCGAGCGGGCCGGCTCCACCCCTTCCGCGCGCGAGGTCGCGGCCTCCGCCACGCGCCTGTCGGGCGAGCAAGCGGCCTCCGCGCTCGGCCGCGCCTGGCGCGAGCGATTCGGCCACTCGCCGACCCGCCCCACGCTGAGCGTCTTGACGGCTCAGTGGGCGCACGAAACCGGTCGGGGCCGGTCGATGATGAACTTCAACTTCGGCGGCATCAAAGGCACCGGGCCGAGCGGGCTGAGCGCCGTCTACGGGACCCGGGAGGGCCACGGCGCCTCGGAGCGACACGTCGAGGATGGCTTCCGCGCCTATCACAGCGCGGCGGAGGGTGCCTCGGACTATCTGAACCTGCTCGCGCGCCGCTACCCCCAAGCCATCGAAGCGGCCGATCGCGGCGATCCAGCCGCCTTCGTGCGCTCGCTGCACGAGGGCGGCTACTTCACCGCCAGCCCCGAGAGCTACCAGCGAAGCGTCACGCTCCTGGCCCGCCAGGCCCTGGAGGAGGGCTTCTCGGCGCTCGGGGCCGCCGAGCCCGGCGCGGCAGCCATCGACCTCGCGAGCCCGCCCGCGGGGGGCGGTGGCCCGGGCGGCTTCTCCACGGGGCCGATGCCCGGAGCCCAGCTGGGCGCGCTTCTCCTGCAGAGCGCGAGCCGAGGTGCCACCGACCAGAGCACGGCGGCCCGCGCCGCCTTTCCGTCGAGCAGCGACATGGATCGAATCGCGCTGCTGATGGCGGAGCTTCCCACGATGGGCTGGCGCGCCGGAGAGGACCAAGGACGGTAACGTGGATCTAGCAACAGTCATTGGCGGAGTCCTCTCCGTCGTACTCCTGATCGGCGCCATTCTCCTGGGCGGCTCGCTGAGCGCGTTCGTCGACGTTCCGAGCCTTCTGGTCGTCGTGGGCGGCACGATCGCGGCGACGCTCGTGATTGAGAGTATCCCCAACGTCGTCGGCTCGTTCAAGGTCGCCAAGAACACCCTGTTCAACAAGGGGGCAGACTCGGTGGCAACCATCCAGAAAATTCTCGAGCTGTCCAATACCGCGCGCCGCGAGGGCATTCTCGCGCTGGAGAGTGTTCAAGTCGAGGACCCGTTCCTCGCCAAAGGGCTCCGACTGGCCGTGGATGGCCTGCCCCGCGAGGAAATCCGCGAGACGCTCACGGTCGAGCTGGTGGCGATGAAAGCGCGCCACACCCGAGGCCAGAAGCTGTTTCGGTTCATGGGCTCCACGGCTCCTTCGATGGGAATGATCGGAACGCTCGTCGGCCTGGTGAACATGCTGCAAACGCTCGACGATCCCGCGGCCATCGGCCCCGCCATGGCCGTCGCGCTGCTCACGACGCTGTACGGCGCCATCATGGCCTTCATGGCCTGCAACCCCATCGCCGAGAAGCTCGAGCGCCGCACGCTCGAAGAGACGGCCAACATGACGGTGGTGATCGAGGGGGTCGATTCGATCGTGAAGGGGCACAACGCCGCCCTGATCAAGGACAAGCTTCAGGCGCGCCTGGCCCCCACCGAACGAACCACGGAAGAACAAGACGCCGCCTAGTGTCACGCCAGGCGACGCAGACGGGAGACGAATGGACGACGAAGAAGAGTGTGATTGCCCGCCGGTCGGCGCGCCCGAGTGGATGGCCACGTTCAGCGACATGGCGACGCTGATGCTGTGCTTCTTCATCCTGCTGCTGTCGTTCGCCAACATGGATGTGGAGAACTTCCGCACCGCCCTCGGCTCGGTTCGCGAGGCGTTCGGTGTGCAGCACCAGGTGCAGGGTCGCTTCGAGTCCCTGAGCGATTCCCCCATCAGCCTCTCGAACGAGCAGAGCACGGACGTGCTGCATCGGCAGAAGGTGATCGACAAGGTCGACTTGGGCCTGATCCGCGAGTTCCTCGCCGCCCGAGGGCTGGCCGACGAGGTCGAGGTGTCGAGCAGCTCGCGCGGGATGGTGATTCGCACGAAGGATCGCTTGATGTTCGATTCGGGCGCCGCCGATCTGAAGAAGAGCGGGCACCAGATTCTGCTGGCCATCGTCAAGCTGACGGAGGACTTCGACGGAGACGTTTCCATCGAAGGTCACACCGACAACATCCCGATCAAGAGCCCGATCTTTCCCTCCAACTGGGAGCTCTCCAGCGCGCGCGCTTCGGCCGTGCTGCGGTACCTCGCGACCCAAGGCGTCGACCCGTCCGTCATGCACGTCGCCGGGTTCGCGGACATGCACCCGATCACGCAAAACGACACGCCCGAGGGGCGCGCTCGCAATCGACGCGTGGAGTTCGTCTTCCACTACGACACCTCGGCCTATTCCAACCCCGCCGACGCCTTTCGATTGCCCAAGTACCGCAAGGTCGCCAAGGAGAAGGAAGCCGAGGCGCAGCAGCTCAACAGCGAGGCCGAGCGGCTCGCCAAAGAAGCCGAGGAAGCGCGGGCCAAGGCCGAGGCGGCACGCGAAGCCGCCAAAAAGGCGGAGAAGAAAATTCGCCGAATCCGTAATCAGCGCTGACGTTTCGGCGATCGGTCGGCTGGTAGCCAGCGGGGCGGCCCCTCCCCGCGGTGGCCTCGCGGGCGCTGCCGGGGGCGGGAAACCGCCGGCCGCGCCCGCTCGACCCCGGCCACGACCCCGCTCCGCTGCGCCGCGTCGGTCGGGCTTGCCCTCGAGGCAACCGGGGCCTCTTTTCGTCCCAACTGGGCTATGAGGGCGCTTCGACGTGAAATCCCTCAACCTCATCGCGGGCGCCCTGGAGCGCCTCCAGCGTGGCATCGGAGCTGTCGTGTCGTGGGGCACGCTGGCCATGGTGCTGATCACGTTTGCCGTCGTCGTTCTGCGCTACGCCTTCAGTATCGGCTGGGTGTGGATGCAGGAGACGATTTCCTACCTGCACAGCGCCGTATTCCTGTTGGCCGGCGGCTACACGCTCGACCAGGGCGGACACGTTCGGGTGGACATCTTCTATCGGACCGCGAGCCCGAGGAGCCGAGCGCTGGTCGATCTGCTGGGTTCGTGCTTCCTGCTGCTGCCGACGTGCGCGCTGATCTTCCTCACCGCCCAGCCCTTCGTGGTGGCGTCGTGGCAGGTGTCCGAGACCTCGCCGGAGCCGGGGGGCTTGCCCTTCGTCTACCTGCTCAAGACGCTCGTGCTCGCCTACGCCGGGCTGCTTTCGATCTCGGCGGGGGCGATGTCGCTGCGAAGCCTGGCCGTGCTGGCCGGCGCGGAGGGAGCCGAAGGCGCGCCGCCGGCTCCCCCGAGTGATGCGCAGCAGAGCGAGGGGCGCGGCCGATGAGGGAAACGCTGGCCCTCGGGCTCTTCGCCGGGACGGTTGGTCTCCTGCTCCTCGGCTTTCCAGTGGCCTTCAGCCTGGCCGGGAGCGCGCTCTTGTTCGCCGCGCTGGGCGCCGCGCTCGGCGAGTTCGATTGGGTCTTTCTCTCGGCCCTGCCGGAGCGCATCTACGGCGTGATGGTCAACGGCACGCTGGTGGCGGTGCCGCTGTTCGTCTTCATGGGCGTGATGCTCGAGCGGTCGAAGATCAGCGAAGATCTGCTCGGCGCGATGGGCAGGCTGCTGTCGAGCGTGCGCGGGGGGCTGGCCATCTCCGTGTGCCTGGTGGGCGGGATCCTGGCGGCATCGACCGGGATCGTCGGCGCCACGGTCGTTACGATGGGGCTGATATCGCTTCCCACGATGCTCTCTCGAGGGTACTCGCCACGCCTGGCTGCTGGCATCGTTTGCGCCTCCGGCACCCTGGGTCAGATCATCCCACCGAGCATCGTGTTGGTGATCCTGGGGGACATCATCAGCTCGGCGTACCAGCAGTCGCAGCTCGCGGCGGGAAACTTTTCCCCGCGCTCGGTCTCGGTGGGCGATCTCTTCGTCGGCGCGATCGTGCCCGGGGCCATGTTGATGGTCGGGTACATGATGTACGTGGCGCTGTACGCTCAGCTGTTTCCCTCCGAGGTGCCGCAAACCGGCGCGGAGGAGGGCGAGCCCCCGAGCGCCCGAGATCTCGTCGCCGCCCTCGTCCCCCCCCTGCTGTTGATGACCGGAGTGCTCGGCTCGATTCTCGCCGGCGCGGCCACCCCCACGGAAGCGGCCTCGGTGGGCGCGATGGGCGCGATCGCCCTGGCAGCCCGGCGCGGCCAGCTCACGCGGCGCTCGCTCACGGAGGTGATGCAGGAGACGACGCGCGTCAACGCGATGGTGTTCAGCATTCTGATCGGCGCGAGCGTCTTTTCGCTCGTGTTCCGCGGCTACGGCGGAGACGAGATGGTGCAGACCTTCCTCACCGAGCACAGCGGGGGGCTCGTGCAGTCCTTCCTGTTGGTCATGGGCATGATGTTCCTGCTCGGCTTCTTCCTCGATTTCTTCGAGATCACCTTCGTGATGGTCCCGCTGGTCGGCCCGAGCTTGCTGTCGATGGGGCTCGATCCGGTGTGGCTCGGCGTGATGATCGCCATCAACCTGCAGACCTCATTTCTCACGCCGCCGTTCGGCTTCTCCCTCTTCTATTTGCGGGGCGTCGCGCCGGATTCCGTCAAGACCACGGACATCTACCGCGGCGCCATACCCTTCATCGGCGTGCAGCTGCTGATGCTCGTGCTGCTGTGGTGGTTTCCCGGCCTGGCGACGGCCCTGCCGACCTTGCTGCTCGGCCAGTGAATGGCTCCCGCGGGTCGCCGGCGACCTCGCGCCGCGCCAGCCGCACGAGTGGGGTCGGCTCCCGCCCGGCCGTTGGCGCCGAATTCTCGGGGGCCGCGTTCGAGCGGCGAGCGCCAACCCAGCGGGCTCCGCATTGCCTTCGAGAGCCCTCGGGCGACCGTCGCCCCCGGGTCGTACCGCCGGCGGCGGAAGGCCGCTGCGAGCCAGCGCTGCTCCGCCGCCAGGCCTGCCGCTTCCCCCGTCGACTTCCGAGACCGGAAATCGAGTCTCGGCACGCAACTCGCGGTGAGGCAGACCGATACCGGAGCATGATCGAACGAGAGCGCGGGAGTCGCGAATGGGCCGTCGGTTGGACACGAAGCCTCATGCGGGGCGCACCGGTTTCACCCATCGTCAGCGTCGGGAGCCAGGGCGGCTCGCCCCCGGCGCCTCGCTCGGCGCGCCCCGGCCCCGGCTCGTGGCGAGCCGCGCCGGCCGCGCGTGCGGGGGGCCGCCCGCCGAGCGCTCCGATCTCGCGGCTCATCCAGATCGCCCGGGAAATCGACCGCCGCCGAGACCGCTCGGCGACGTGGGCGCCGGCGCCCTCCGGCTCGCTCTCCTCCGCGCGGAGCGCGCTCGCGGTGACGCCTCGCAGCGGTACCCTGCCGGGCAACGCACCGACGTTCGTCGCGGACTTGACGGACTACGCCGAGCTGCTCGAGGAGCCGGCCTTCGCTGCCCTCCCAAGCTGAGCGGGGGCGGCCGAGGGCGGCAGCGCGGGCCCGGGCCCCCCCCGCGCGCGGTCGGCGGCGGGGGGCCGCGCTCGCGGACTCGCCCGGCCGCCCCATGACGGCGGGCTGCGCTACTCAGCCACCGGCTCCGGGCTTGATTTCGGCCAGCGCGTGCAGCACCGAGCGCAGTTGCCGATCGACGGTATCGTAGTAGGCGCGCGTCGCCGCCGCCGCGGCGTCCTCATCGTCGTGCGAGATGGCATCCACCACGCCGCGCAAGTAGGCCGGGAACGAGGGCTCGAGGATCCACAGGTTCGGGTAGCGCTCGAGCGTGTCGCGCAGAGCGTTGAACAGCGAGTTGGCGATCCAACGCACCGAGACGGAATGGCCCGCCTCGACGAGGGCATCCAGCCAGCGCGAGTAGCCTCGCGCCACCATGCGCACGTCCCGCGCCCCGAAGGCCGTGATGACCAGCTCGCCGATGTCGCGCAGCTGCTCGAGGTCCGCCGGCTCGGCCCGGCGCACCGCGAGCCTGGCCGCGTACTCGAGCAGCAGCGTGCGCGGCTCGAGCACGTCGTCGATGATGCGCACGATCTCACCGGTGTTCGGCCCCGCCTCGAGGTACGAGGAGAGCAGCTCGGGGGTCCCCGTGCGGCGAAAATCCGAAACCGTCACACCCTGCCCATGCCGCACCGAAACCAGGCGAGCCTGCTCGAGCTTGCGGACGGCCTCGCGCAACGTGTTGCGGTTGGTCCCATACTTGGCCGCGAGATCCCGCTCGCCGAGCAGGCGCTCGCCGGGGACGAGCTTGCCCGAGAGAATCGAACGCCGCAAATCGTCGAAGATCTGCTGCGCGATACTGCTGGCGCGCGGATCGCCTTCAGCCAACGCTGCCTCCCGCGCCGGCGCCCGAGCCGCCCGAAGCCGGCGCCCGGCCTCCCACGACTCGAACGAGCCGATCGGGCCTGTCGGACATGATTCCGTCCACTCCCAGCTCCACGAGCCGCTGCATTTCCGCCTCCTCGTCGACCGTCCACACGTGCACGGCCAGCCCTCGCCGATGGGCCGCGCCAACCAGCCGCGACGTGACCACCGGGAGCACGCCCAGCCGCACGGGAATCTGCAGCGCGCAGTAGGGCAACCGAAGCAAAGACGTGCCACCGAGCCAGCTCGAGAGGAGAAACTCCACGCATTCGCGCTTCGACGCCGAGGTGGGGACGGCTCCGCGGCTGACACGGCGAAAGTGATGGATCAGCTCGTGTCGCTCCGCGGCGATGAGAATCCTCGCGTGGAGCTGGTGGTGCTCGACGAAGTGCCACACCGCCTCCGGTAGGTTCCTGCCCACCGGGCCCCACTCTTTGAGCTCCACGTTGAAGCGGGCCTCGGGGAGCGCTCGAACCAGCTCCTCGAAGGTGGGCACGCGCTGGCCCGCACCCGTGGCGGACTCGCCGCCCTGGCCACGAAAACGCGCCCCGGCGTCGAGCGCCCGCAGCTCGGCGAGGCTCATGTCGCGAACCTTGCCTCGCCCCTCGGTGGTGCGCTCCACGCCTTCGTCGTGGAAGAGGACCAGCTCGCCATCGCGGGTCATCCGCACGTCCGTCTCGATGTGCGTGCAGCCGAGCTGCCAGGCACCGCGGAACGCGCCGAGCGTGTTCTCGGGCCACAGGTGCGAGCCGCCCCGGTGAGCAAAGCTGAGGGCGCTGCCAGGGACCTGGAAAAACTCCCCGACGGCTTCAACCACCGGCCCCTCCCGCCGCGTCGTCCGCCCCCTGCGGCACGCTGTCGTCGTCGAGCCAATCGAGGAAGCCCTCCGGCAGCGCCACCACCTGACGACCTGCGTGCTTGCCGCGCGACACGCGCAGCGCAGAGCGAGGAAATGGCTCGTCCCGATCCACGTGGGCCACGGCGTCGGCGAGCTGCTGCAGCGTGCCGACCTGCATCAGCGCCTGCCGCAATTGCGCGCTGCCCCGAAACCCCTTCGTGTACCACGACGCCTGCTTGCGAAACGCCCGCATCGCAGGCGCTTCGCCAAACCAGTCCGACATCCAGCGCGCGTGCGTGAGCATCGTGTCGAGCACCTCCCCGAAGCAGGGGGCCTCGCGGGCGGCTCTCCCATCGAACACGTCGGCGAGCTCTCGAAACAGCCAGGGCCGCCCCAGGCAACCGCGACCGACGATCACCCCGTCGCAGCCCGTCGAGCGCATCATGGCCAGAGCGTCGGTCGCCTCCCAGATGTCCCCGTTGCCGAGCACGGGGATGGACAGCCGAGACTTCAGCTCCCCAATCGCGCTCCAGTCCGCCTGCCCATCGTACAGCTGGGCTGCCGTGCGCGCGTGCAGCCCGACGGCCGCACACCCCTCCTCCTGTGCCACGCGACCCGCGCCGAGGTCCGTCCTCAGGGAATCGTCGATCCCCGTTCGGAACTTGATCGTCACCGGAACCTCGCCCGCGGCCGAGACGGCGGCGGCCACGATGCGAGCGAGCAACCGCGGCCGCGCCGGAACGGCGGCACCGCCGCCCTTGCGCGTGACTTTGCGCACGGGGCAGCCGAAGTTCATGTCGATGTGATCCACCCGCCCCTCGCCGACCAGGCGCCGCACCGCCTCGCCGACGTGACGCGGATCGACCCCGTAGATCTGCAGGCTCCGCGGCTGCTCGTCGGGCCCGAAATCCGCCAGCTTGAGCGTCTTGGGCTGCTGCTCGACCAGGGCACGCGCCGTGATCATCTCGCTCACGTACAGGCCGGCCCCGAACGAACGGCAGAGTCGACGAAAGGGGTAGTTGGTTACCCCCGCCATGGGCGCCAGCACCACGGGGGGCCAAACGCGAAACGTGCCGAGCTCGATGGGCGGAAACTCCCCCGCTCGGGCCACCTGCGCCGCGCAAGGCTCCCCGCCGCGCCGCTCCCCGTCCCAGCTCGCGGCCGCGGGCTGAGGCGCGCTCAACGCTTCTTCCCCAGCATCTTGTCCACGCGAGAGCGCAGCGCGGCCCCCGCGACCTGCCCGACGAGCCGCGGTGTCGACAACAGCGAGCTGGCCAGCGATGCCGCGAGCTGCACGGGGCTGCCCCCGCTGGCCTGCACGGCCGTGCGCTGCCCGCTGACGAGATCTTCCATCGCCCCACGCGCCGTCGTGCGGGTGCCGTCCGAGCGGATCTCGACGACCAGTCGTGCAACCACCGGTAGGTCCTCCGCCACCACCGGCGGCTTTTCGGGCCGTGGCTCGGTGGAGACGAGCTCCGCCCCCCGCTCGGAGGGCTTCGAAGCCGCCCCCTCGGGCTGACGTCGCGCCTGCTGGGCCGCCTCGACCAGGCCCTCCAGCTTCCCGGACAATGACTGAACCCAATCCTTCACTTTTCCCGAGCTCTCCAATTCACACCGGTTCCCCCCGCGAGCCTCTGGCGCCAGTGCTCCGGCACGCTGGCAGGCTCTCGCGGCAGTCGGCGCGCCGCGCCCTCGCAGCCGCCCACAACGCGAGTCGGACCCGCGGAGCGAGCACGGCTCGCAACCGAGTCCACCGAGGGACATCGCCGAAGTTCGGCCGGCCAGGCCTGCCGCTGCCCAGTCCCTAACACGGGCGCCGCTGCAATGAGACCCACACCTCGGTTGATATCAGAATTGGGTCGAAGCGCGCACGACACCGGGCCTCGCCCGCCCTGCGAGACGCCGCGCGGCGGCGCGGGCGCCTGCCCGACCGGGCACGCCACGACCGGCGAACACAGAGCCGGTCTGGCGGCCCCCCGTTCCCCGGCGGGCGCGAGCACGGCCGGACGGTTCGATCGGGGAGCGGAACGGCAGCGTCGGCCCGATCCGCGGGAATCGCGCAGATGCTCTGCAAATCAACTACTCACGCGCCTGCTTGCCCTGCCAGGGCCTCCACGGCCCGGTGGTCGAACGCATCGGCCCCTCGTCGCATCGAGGCGCCCACCCCCCGTCGGGCGCTGGGTCGGGGACGGCTCGCTCGAGAATGTTCTCCTTCCAATCCAGGTAGAATGCCCACCCGAATGACCGGTCTACCGGCCAGGCATAGGCGGCGAACTCGACCTCGGCGCGCGACTCGTCCACGGCCGAGGCCGGGTCGCCACTGAAGCCTCCCCGGCGCGACGGAAGGCACACCGCGAATCGATAGGCACCCTCGCGCGTGGCGGGGCCGAGAGGGCTCGGCTCGCGCGGGCCGCATCGCAACACGGGCAACTCGCGCGGTGGCTGTCCGCGCCGAGGCGGTCCCCCGCACAGCTCGTCGAGAGATGCGGCGCCCCCGAGGCCGTCGGCATCGGGATCGATCCACGCGGTGCGCCGAACGGCATCCTGCGCGAACAGGATCTCGCGGAGGTGGGACACCGCCTTACGCTGTACGGCCTGGCGGCCTCCGCGCACGATGCCCGGCACGGCCTGCTGGATCAGGAAGCGCCCCAGCGCGGCGAGCGAGAGCATCCCCGCGAGAAAGACCCAAAGGCCGGCCCGCGAGGCCCCCCGACTGCGCAGAGCCGGCACGGAAACCGCCGCGACGAACGACGCAAACGAGGCCGGCAAAGCCAGCCAGGGCAGTCGGATCGCCAGCAGCGCCAACATCAGTAAGGCGGCGACGACGTAGGGCCCGCCAGGTCCGAAACGCTGCCTCAAGCCACGCCTTCCGCCGCGCTTTTCTCCGTCGCCGCCACTCTCAAGCTATACTCTCCCGAGCTCCCCAGAGTACACCCGGGGAGCCGATCGATTGGCCCCGGCTCGCACCGCGAGCACCCCTCGCAGGTTCTCCATGACCACCGAAAGCCCCCCTCACTCCAGCAACGATCCCCTGGAAACCGCCCTCACGACGGTCAGTGGACGGGCGGAGCGCTTCGCGCGGGAGCCGCTCGACAAGAAGATCGCCTGGCTCTACCAAATGCGCGAGCGGGCGACGCGGCTGGCCGGCGACTGGGTGGAGCTGACGTGCCAGAAAAAGCGCATCTCGGCGGCGGAGCCCGTCGCCGGCGAAGAGTGGCTGACGGGGCCGATGGCCACCATCCGAATGCTGCGCCTCCTGTCCGCATCGCTTTCGGACATCCAAAAAAGCGGCAAGCCCCGGCTGCCGGGCGCGCCGAAGCTGCTGGACAACGGGCAGGTCAGCGTGCCGATCTACCCCAGCAGCATGTACGACAAGGGCGTGCTGGCGGGCGTTCGCGCCGACGCACGGCTCGAAGCAGGCGTTTCGCTGGAAGAACTCCCGCAGGCGAGCTTCTACGGCGGCACCAGCTCGAAGGGCAACGTCACGGCCGTGCTCGGCGCCGGCAACCTCAACTCGATTCCGATTCTGGACGCTCTGCACAAGCTCTTCGTCGAGGGCAGCGCGGTCGTGCTCAAGCTGAACCCGGTCAACGAGTACATCGGCCCGGTCCTGCAGCAGATCGCCAAGCCCTTGATCGAACAAGGGTACCTGGCGATCCTCGAAGGCAACGCGGACATCGGCAGCCGCCTGTGTGCCGACCCCCGCGTGACTCGGCTGCACATGACCGGCTCCGATCGCACGCACGATGCCATCGTTTGGGGCGCCAACGCGGCCGAGCGGCAGCGTCGCCGAGAGGCGGGCGAGCCCGCGCTGAGCAAGCCGATGACCAGCGAGCTCGGCAACATCACGCCCGTGTGCGTCGCCCCGGGCGCGTACACGGACCGGCAGCTCTCCGCCATGGCCGAGAACATCGCGGGCATGGTCACTCAAAACGCGTCTTTCAATTGCGTCTCCGCCAAGATGTTGGTCCTGCCGAAGGGCTGGAGCGAGGGGGCGAAGTTGCTGGCGAAGCTCGAGCAGATACTCGCCGACGTCCCCACCCGGTTTGCTTTCTATCCCGGGGCCCACGAGCGGTACAAGGCGCTCACTCTCGAGGCTCCCACCGTGCGGCGCTACGGGCAGGAGGCCGACGGGCACCTGCCGTGGACTCTGATTACGGGGCTCGACGCCGGCGACGACAGCGCGCTGCCCTTCCGAATGGAGCCCTTCTGCTCGATTTTGAGCGTCGTCGAGGTCGAGGGGCGTGAGCCGAAGGATTTTCTCCACGCCGCCACGGATTTCTGCAACGAAAAGCTGTGGGGCACGCTCGGCATCACGTTTTTCGTCCACCCATCGCTGCTGGACACGCCACCCATCGAGACCGAGCTGGAGAGCTGCATTCGCCGGCTTCGCTATGGGATGGTGGCGGTCAACCAGTGGATCGCGGTGGGTTATCCGGTCGGGACGGTCCCGTGGGGAGGCCATCCCTCGAGCCGCCTCGAGGACATCCAGAGCGGGACGGGCTGGGTTCACAACTCCTACATGTTGGAGAGAGTGGAGAAGTGCGTGATCCGGGGACCCTTGGCCGGCCCGGTGCGGCCCCCCTGGTCCCCGTTGCACCGCAAGGCACAAATCCTGGGCAGAAGAATGATGGAGCTCGAGGCCGATCCGAGCCCCTGGCGCCTCTCGAAACTCGGCCTCGGAGCGCTCGGCGCTTGACGTTCCCACGCCGCCGCCCGGCCTCGAGTACCCGTTCGCCGCCGCGGCAGCCGGGGGACGGGGAGGGCTGCCGCGACGTCTCGGCCCATCTGCTCGGCGCCCAGCGGTGCCTCGTCCAGCGCCGGGGTCGGCCGAGCCGAGCGGCGGGCGGCCGGTGCGCGAGCCCCGGCTCGTCCCCGCGCCGCGCGGGTCGCCGCGGGCTGACGCAATTCGAGCGCCGCCCCGCCCGTCGGTTCGGCTCTCGAGCGTTTTCAGCGCCCTGCTTTTCGGCGGCAGCTCTTAATCGGCCAGTTAGCCGGCTCGCTACCGTGGGTATGGGTACGCACTCGATCCGGCTGCCGGCCGCGGACAGCGCCGGTTCGCGTGCGGCGAAAAGGGGGCGTTGGCGGCAAGCTCGCGTCGCCGGCAGCCCTTCGCCCGCGAGGCAGTGCCCCCGCGACCCCCTCGGCGGTCGGGCCGCGCGCGTCGCGCCGGGCGGGCGAAGGCGTTTCTCCCCCGACCGGGTGGGGGCCAGGCGGGTCCGCTTCGGGAGGGCCGCCCCGTGACCGACGGTACGGACAAAGCGCGTTCCGAGTTCCTCTCCGAGGCCCAGGAATTGGTCGAGAACCTCTCGCGCAATCTGCTTTCCATGGAGCAGGGCAAGTCGCGCGATTCGGGGCAGGTCGACCCGGAGCACATCAACGAAGCGTTTCGCAGCGTTCACACGCTCAAGAGCCTCTCGGGCCTGTTCGGCGACAAGCAGATGAGCCAGCTTTCGCATCGGCTCGAGGATCTGCTCGACGATCTGCGCCTCGGTCGGCAGATGCTCAGCGACGCGGTGTTCGACCTGCTGTTCACTTCGGTGGACGTGTATTGGCAGCTTCTGACGAACACCGACGGTCAGGAGGTGCGCGGCGTTCAGGACATTCTCAGCCGGCTCGAGGCCCTCTCGCCCACCGCCCCCACGCAGTCTGGCGAGCTCGATCAGTTCGAGATCGACCCCGGGCTGCTCGCCGTGCTGACCGAGTACGAGGAGCACCGGCTGCTGGTCAGCGTCAAGAGCGACCTGGAGCTGTACTTGGTGCGCGTCCAGTTCGAGCTGCTAACGCTCGACAAGGCGCTGACCGAAATCAAGGGCAAGGCCAAGCCGTTCGGCGAGGTGATTACCTACCTGCCGGCGGGGGAAGCCGAGAACCCCGAGCTCATCGAGCTCGATCTACTTCTCGCCTCGGGCACTTCGCTCAAGGACCTAGAAGCGGCGCTGGCCAGCGACCAGGTGAGTGTTCGGCGCATCCCCAAACGAGAGCGCGCGGCCAAGAGCATCCACGGGCCCCCGCCGGAAGCCCCCGTGACGCGCTCGCTGACGACGGTCAGCGCGGCGACGGCCGGGCGCACCGACACGACGGACCTTCCCGTTAGCGGCCCGGGCGCCGGGCTGCTGCGGTCGATCAGCAAGACGGTGCGCGTCGACATTCATCGGCTCGACGAGCTGATGAGCGTGATCGGCAAGCTCGCCGTGCTGCGCGGAGGGTTGACCGATCTCACCGAGACGGCCCGCGCCCACGGAAATCGAAAGCTGTGCGCCCAGCTCACGCAGCTGAGCCACAGGTTCGAGCGCAGCCTGCGGGAGCTGCAGAGCGGCATCCTCGAAGTGCGCATGGTGCCGCTCGCACAAGTGTTCGAGCGGTTGACCCGAGTCGTGCGCCAGACGGGCAAAGATCTCGGCAAAGACGTGCGCTTGGTGGTGACGGGAGCGGACACCGAAATCGACAAGCTGATCGTCGAAGAGCTGAGCGACCCGCTGATGCACATCATCCGCAACGCCATCGACCACGGCATCGAGGACGCCGCCGAGCGGAAGGAAATCGGCAAGCCGGCGACCGGCACCATCGCACTCAACGCCTTCCAGAAGGGCAACCACGTCGTCATCGAGGCCGAAGACGACGGGCGGGGCCTCAACAGTGACGCGCTCCTGGATCGAGCCATTCAGCTGGGCGCGATCGGCGAGCACGACGCCAAGGAGCTCTCCCGCAACGAGGCGCTCAGCCTCATCTTCCTCCCCGGGCTCAGCACCCGCGGCGAGGCCTCCACCGTCAGCGGCCGCGGGGTGGGCATGGACGTGGTCAAGACGAACATCGCCAAGCTCGGGGGCTCCATCGAGCTCGAGAGCGAAGCGGTGATCGGCACCAAGATTACGCTCACCCTGCCGCTGACGCGCGCCATCGTCACGGCCCTCTTGGTGCAGGTGGGCGACGGCATGTTCGCCGTGCCGCTGACGAGCATCTTGGAGGTCAATGCCCTCGACGAGGACGACGTGCGCATCGTCGACCGCACGGAAGTGCTGTCGCGCCGGGGCGCCAGCTTGGAGCTGTGTCGCTTGCGGCAGCTCTTCGGGTACGACAAGGAAAGCGCGCCGGAGCGGCAATACGTGGTCGAGGTCATGGCCGGTGCCCGCCGCCTCGGACTGGTGGTCGACACCCTGCAGGGTCAGCAGGACATCATCATCCGCCCGCTGGGCAGATCGCTTTCGAGCGTCAAAGGCTTCTCCGGCGCCTCGGAGCTGGCCGATGAACGGATCGCCCTGGTGCTCGACCCGGGGGCGTTGATCGACGAGGCCGGCGTCTCTGGAGGCAGGGAGATCGGCGAACGGAGGCTGATCAGTGCCTGATTCACTTCTGCACGACACCCACGCCCCCCGGCGGCCCAGCCGCGAAGAAGCGGTGCTCGAATACCTGACCTTTGCGGTCAACGGCGAAGCCTTCGGGGTGCCGCTCAAGGAGGTCCAGGAAATTCTCGGGACACGCCTGCTCACACGTGTGCCGCGATCCCCTCGCGAGGTGCTCGGCGTGTGCACCGTCCGCGGAGAGCTGGTGACCGTGCTCGACACCGGCCTTCGGCTGCAGCCGAAGGCGCAGCCTTCGAAGGGCACCGGCCGCATTCTGCTGGCGAGCGCGGAAGATGGCGAAAAGGTCGGACTGATGGTGGACGTAGTACTCGGTGTGCGACGCTTTCTCGACTCGGAGATCGAATCGACGGCAAGCTCGCTGGTGGGAGACATCTCGTCTCATATCGAGAGCATCGGACGCCAGGGTGGAACCATGACCGTGCTGGTCAACCTCGGATCGCTCATCTCGGCCCGCGCGGAGGACCGTGGCTGATCAGGGCTCCTCCTCCAATCCCCCGCGCACCACCCGCGATGGCCTGCGCGAAGTCAGCTCCGAGCGAACTCGTCGCGACTCCTACCGGAGCCTCGTCGAGTTCGCCGTCGGGGACGTATTCTACGCCGTGCCGACGATGGCGGTGCGCGCCGTCTCCCTGCCCGCTCCGCTCACCGTCCTTCCCCATCTGCCCTTCGGCGTGGTGGGCGTCTTCGAGCACCGGGGTCAGGTGGTGCCGGTGCTCGATCTGCGCGTGTGCTTCGGGCTCGACGAAGAGACCGTGCGGGGACGCTGCCAGTGGGTCATCATCGAAGTCTCCAACCAGAAGATTGGCATCGTCTGCAGCCGCGTGGTGGGCGTGCTCGACATCGGCTACGGGGGTCTTCGCCCCGTGCCGGAGCTCGGCACCCCCACCGACACACGCAACCTGGTGGGCGTCGCGAGTGGGGAGGGCCACCTGACTTTCGTTTTGGACGTCAATTCGTTCCGCAATTACACGAGCGACATCAAGCTGCCGGAGCTTCCCGCGGGAATGAGCACTTGAGCGATTGTGGGGGGAGCTCACAGCCTCGGCTGTCACGGGAGGAATTCGGCAATCTCGACGACTTCTTCCGAGAGAGAACCGGGCTCGCGCTGGCCGCTTCTTCTCTCGCCGTGATCGAGCAGCGGCTTCAGGAGCGGCTCGTCGCACTGCGATTGAGCAGCTTCGCGGACTACTGCCGATTTCTTCGCTTCGGGGAGGGGTGCGAAGAGGAGCTCCACCATGCCCTGGAGCTCATCACCAGCGGCGAAACCTACTTCTTCCGACACGAGCAGCAGCTCGATCTGCTCGCGACGGTGATTCTGCCGGCGCTCGCCGCACGCAACGCCCGGAGCCGAAGGCTCTCCATCTGGAGCGCCGGTTGCTCGACGGGGGAAGAGGTCTACACTCTCGCCATGCTGGCGCAGGAAACGGGGCTCTTTCGCGGCTGGAACCTGTGCGTGATGGGCGGTGACCTGTGCCGGGGCCGAATCGCCGTGGCCCGGGCGGGCGTGTACCAGCAGAGCGCGTTTCGCACCACGAGCGCCCAGCGGCGCGCCACGTTCTTCCGAAAGGCGGGCGATGGCGAGCAGGTGGAGGCAGAAATCCGCAAGCTGTGCCGGTTTCGCCCAATGAACCTCCTCGACGAGGCAGCTCTCGCTTGGATCGGCCGCGTGGACCTGGCGCTTTGCCGCAACGTGCTGCTCTATCTCGAGCCCAGCGCGCGTCAGAAGGTGGTGGCCAATCTACATTCGCGCCTGATGCCGGGCGGATACCTGTTGTTGGGGCACGCCGAAGCTCTGCACACCGTCAACCCGGACCTGCCGTGGAACGCGCTCCCGCACGATCTGGCCTTTCAGCGGCCTCCGCTCTCGCGCCGAGGCGGCTCGCCGTGAACCCGCGCACACTGCAGACGAGAGAAGAGACATGACGCGCGCTCTGCGAGTGCTGGTCGTCGACGACTCGGCGTTGAATCGCAACGAGGTCGTGCTCGCCCTTTCTGGAATCCCCGACACGGAAGTCGTCGGGCTCGCGAGAGACGGCGTGGAGGCGCTCAGGCTGCTACCCGAGCTGCACCCGGACGTGATCACGCTGGACCTGCAGATGCCCCGCATCGACGGATTCAGCTTCCTGCGCATCGTGCCCACGGTGTGGCGATGCCCGGTCATCGTGCTTTCGGGCAACACGGGAGACAAAGAGGTCTTTCGCGCGCTGGAGCTGGGCGCAGTAGATTTCGTGCCGAAACCCGAGACGAGCGCCGAACGGCTGCGCGTGTTGCCGAAGATCTTGCAGGAAAAGCTGCAAGTGGTGCGCGCTCTGGGCCCCGGGGCGCTGCGTCGCCCCACGCAGTCGCTGCGCGCGGTGATGCCGCCCAGCGCGCCGACACCCCGGGTGCAAACGCGAGACATTCCGCGGACGCTGATCGCCGTCGCCGCCTCGACCGGCGGTCCCACCGCCGTAACCGAGCTGCTCACGGGGCTCGACCATCGTCTCAGCATCGGCGTGGTGGTCGCCCAGCACATGCCGGACAAGTTCACCAAGACTTTCGCCGAGCGGCTCAACCGTCACCTGCGCCTGGTGGTCCAAGAAGCGGCGCGGGGCAACGAAATCGGCGCCGGCACCGTCTTGATCTGCCCCGGGCGGCAGTGTCTGGAGGTGACCCGGCGAGAGCGGGGGTTCGTGGCCAACGTGACGGCGCCCCTCTCGACCGACCGCTACGTCCCAAGCGCCGACCGCCTACTTTCTACGGTCGCAGTCGCGGCGGGCCGAAACGCCGTCGGGGTGGTTCTCACAGGCATGGGGGACGACGGGCTCAGGGGGAGCCGCGCCATCCACGAGCAGGGCGGCGTGATCGTCACGGAGAGTGAAGAGACGGCCGTGGTGTACGGAATGCCCCGCGTCGTCGCCGAGGCCGGTCTGGCGAGGCGAAGCCTGGCGATTTCCAAGATCGCGGGCTACCTCAATGATCTAGCCCGGGGCTGAGCGCTGCCGCGGCGGCGGCCGCGGAATGAAATGACGGCTCGTTCGTTGCCACCACTGCAGCGGCAAGCCGCCCCCCCCTATCGGCCTGCAATCCGGTCGACGACGGCGACCGCCTGCATGGAAGAGGACGACGATGAAAAGAACCAAACGGCTGACTCCCCTCGCGCTTGCGCTCAGCTGGGCCTTCTGGCTGACAGCCTACAACCCGACCGGGTGCACTCCCGCCACGGCGACTCGAGGTGGGGCGGCGCCCGCGAGCGTGAGCTCGCTGGCGACCCCCAGCGCCGGCTTGCTCCCCCACCCGGCGTTCGCGCTCGCCTCCGAGGCCGGCGGGCCGCAAGGAGTATCGATCGCCGACATCGCCGAGCGCGTCACGCCGAGTGTGGTGAGCGTTTCTTCGCGGCGCGCGGCCCGTCGAGCCGAGGAGGGCGCCGACCCCTTCTTCCGCTTCTTCGGGCCCCGCGGTGGAAAGCGGGAGCAGCAGGGCCTGGGCTCCGGGGTGATCGTCTCCGGCGACGGGCTCGTGCTCACGAACAACCACGTGGTCGAGGACGCCGACGAGATTACGGCAATTGCCGCCTCGGGTGAGGAGTTCAAGGCGGATATCGTCGGGACCGACGAAAAGTCGGACATCGCGGTATTGAGGCTGCAGGGAGACGTGGCGGCGCTGCAGCCGATCGCTTACGGGAATTCGTCCGCCCTGCGGGTGGGCGACGTGGTGCTCGCGATCGGCAACCCCTTCGGCGTGGGGCAGACGGTGACCATGGGGATCGTCTCCGCCAAGGGCCGCTCCGATACGGGCATCGTGGACTACGCCGATTTCATCCAAACCGACGCCGCCATCAACCCGGGCAACTCCGGCGGCGCCCTGGTCAACATGCGGGGCGAGCTGGTCGGCATCAACACGGCCATTCTCTCGCGCACCGGCGGCTACCAGGGCATCGGGTTCGCGATTCCTTCCAACATGGCGCGACCCATCTCCCAGAGCCTGCTCGAGCACGGGCGGGTCGTTCGGGGATGGCTGGGCATCGGCATCCAGGAGATCGACCGAGAGCTGCAGGAAGCGCTCCAGCTCGAGTCGGACGACGGCGTGCTGGTAAACCAGGTGAACCCCGGAAGCCCCGCCCAGAAGGGTGGACTGGAGCAGGGCGACGTGATTTGGAGCGTCGACGGGACGAAAACGCCCTCCGTCAGCCGCTTGCGCAACCTGATCGCGGCCGCGGGGGCGAACAAGCGCGTGGTGCTCGACATCACCCGCCACGGCGAGCGCCGCAAGCTGAAGCTCACCCTCGGCGAGCTGGCGGTCGAGGAGGCGGCAGCCGAGGCGGGTGGATCCCGAGACACGCAGGGCGCGATCGAGGGCCTGACGCTGCAGAACCTCGACCCCGAGCTCCGGGAGCGGATCTCCAATCTGCCGGACTCGGTGAAGCAAGGGGTCGTCGTCACGGGCGTGCAGCGCGACAGCAAGGCCGCCCGGGACGGATTCCGGCCAGGAGACGTGATCGTCGAAGCGGACCGCAAGCCGGTAGGCAGCCTCGACGACCTCCAGAAGCACAGAAAAAAAGGGAAGAAAACTGCGCTATTAGTCGTACGCGGCAAACGCAGCATCTACCTGACGCTCTCGGACTGACCACTCTCGCGATTTTCGGCCCAAAGACCAAATGGTCAAGATTTGACCGTTCGGTACAGGCGAGGCTAACTCTTGCGAGTGATGCGGCGGCTCGCGAAGCGGTTGGCGACCTGGGTCGTCGCGTGCAGTGCTTGGCTGTTTTGCGGCCCGATGGCCGCATGTCCGGCCGCAGCCCAGGAGGTGGTCGAACGGCGCGCCGATTCGGCGGCGAGCCAGCCCGCCTCCGCCGCGCGCCTGCTGCATCTCGGGCCCGGGCTGGGCAACGGCCGCCGCAGGGTTTCGGGGCTCGGCCCGCAAGAGCCGCCCCGTGGTGACCCGGCGGCAGACCAGCCCGAGCGAGCGCGAGACGATGCCCCCTTGACGCCGGAGCAGGCCGACCGCGAGCTCGCCCGGCTGACGCGTCGCTGGTCGATGCAGACGCCCTCGGAGCTGTACCCCGGCCCACTGCGAGACGGGCGGCCAGCGCTCAGTGCCTCGGGGCTTCCACTCGCCTCGGCGTTCCGGGCGCCGATGCGCAGGCGCTGGCGGCTGTCACCCCCGCCCGGGCTGGCGCTGTCCGATCTGCCAATCCGGTTCGAGCCGCGAACCCAGCGCTACCTGCGCTACTTCCGAGAAACGGCCCCGGGCCGAAGCACGGCCCGCGCCTGGGCGCGACGAGCGGGGAGATACACCCCGGGCATCGTCGCCGAGCTCCGCAAGGCCCAACTGCCTACCGATCTCGTGTGGTTGGCGATGGTGGAGAGCGGGCACAATCCGACCGTGCGCTCCCGCGCCGGAGCGGCCGGGCTATGGCAGTTCATGCCCGCTTCGGCGCGCGAGTACGGGCTGACGGTCAATCGCTGGGTGGACGAGCGACTCGATCCGGTGCTCTCCACCCGCGCCGCGATCCGGTACCTGACGGACCTCAAACAGCGCTTCGGGACGTGGGAGCTCGCGATGGCGGGCTACAACATGGGGCACTCCGGGCTGACTCGCGTCATTCGGAAGTACAACACCAACGACTTCTGGCAGCTGTCGCAGCTGGAAGCGGCCCTGCCCTGGGAAACGGCCCTGTACGTGCCGAAGGTGCTGGCCGTGGCGATCATGATGCGCAATCGTGCGGCGTTCGGCCTGGCCGATGTCGAAACGGACGCGGCCGAGGGCTTCGAGACGCTCTCCGTGCCTCCCGGCGTGCCGCTGGCGAAGGTCGCCCAGGCCGCCGGAGTCGACCCCGCGACGCTCGACGCGCTCAATCCGCACTATCTTCGCGGCAGAACGCCGCCTCTGGCCCGCACCGAGGCGGCGCCGGCCTGGCTGGTTCACGTCCCGGTGGGCCGCACTGCTGGCGTCGAAAAGCAGCTTGCCTCGCTGGCCCCCCCAAGCACCGCACGGGTCGCGCGGCTGCGCCGCGGGGACACCCTGGAGACCCTGGCAGCGCGGCTGCGCACGACGCCCGCGGAGCTCGCGCGGCTCAACGAGGTGGCCGGCGCGGAGGAGCTGTCGGCCGGGGACCCACTGCTGTGCCCGCAGCCCGACGCGGGTCTTCCCCCGGGGTTGAAGGCGGACGAAGAAGAGCGCGTGCTCGTCTCGCAGTCGCGCTTCAGCTACCGCGGGATGCGTCGGGTCTTCTATCGCACGGTTTCCGGCGACGACCTGACGAGCATCGCCGAGTCTTTCGAGGTGAGCCCCGCCAAGTTGGTGGAGTGGAACAGCCTCGACGATCGCGCCCGCCTCCACGCAGGCATGTACCTACAGGTGTTCCTGCCCCAGGGTGAGTCGCCCTCTGGCGTGCGGTTCGCCGAGGAGAAGAACGCCGGTCGGCGGCTGGATGTGGGCTCGCCCTCCTTCTACTCCTACTTCGAGGCGGAAAAAGGTCGCCGCCGGCTGCAGATACAGGCGCGCGAGGGCGACACGCTCAGCACGATCGGCAGGCGCTTCGGCTTGAGCGGAGGAATGATGGCGCGCATCAACCACCGAGGCCGAGACAAGAAGCTGCACGCCGGGGCGCCGGTCGTCGTCTACGCCCGCTACGGGCCCGGCCCCACCGAACAGCTCCTGACCCGGGCCCCTTCGCCGCTGCCCCCCGCGGCGCCCCCTGCGCCCGCATCGCTGCCCACCGCCCCGTGAAGCCGGCGGCTCGCGGCGTTGTCGAGGCCGCCCGACGGATCGGCGCGCGCCCTGGCGGGCCCCGGGGAAGCCGGCGGCGGGCGCGGCAGCGGCGACGCAGCGCTGCCGCTCGCCGTCGGCAGAGCCAGACACCCACGCGCGGCGGCGAGCGACCACACGGGCAATTTTCGGCCCCCGGCGCCGGGTCGTGCGCCTGACGCCGCGTGTGGGTTGCCTCGGCGCGCGCGGAGTCCGTAGGCTCCCCTCATGAGCCAACTCGCAGCCGTCGTGCTCGCTGCCGGCCGCAGCCGCCGCATGAAGAGCACGCTGAGCAAAGTTCTCCACCCCGCGGCAGGCCGCCCCCTGCTCTACTACCCCATCGTCACAGCGCTCGAGCTGGGCGCTTCCGACGTGGTCGTCGTGGTCAACCCGGACAACCGCCAGCAGGTCGACGAGACGCTGCGGGCGCTGTTTCCCGGGCTCCATTTGCGACTCGCCACCCAAGATCCCCCGCGCGGCACCGGGGACGCCGTGGGCTGTGCCATCCCAGCGCTGGTCGAAGTGGGCTGCTCCCACTTGCTGATCCTCTCGGGGGACGCGCCCCTGGTCACCCCGGACAGCCTGCGTCCGCTGGTCGTCGAGCTCGCCCCGGCGAGCCTGGCGCTCGGCACCTGTCGCTTGGACAACCCGGCGGGCTACGGTCGCGTCCTGCGCGACGCCGACGGCAAGCCGGCCCGGATCGTCGAGCAGAAGGATCTGCGCGGCGAGGCGGAGGCGGCGATCGAGGAGGTCAATGCTGGACTGTACTGCGCAAGCTTTCCCGAGCTGCGCGAAGCACTCGCGCGCCTCACACCCCAAAACGCCCAGGGCGAGTACTACCTGACGGACATCGTCCCCCACTTCGCGGCGGCGGGCTCGGTTCGCTCGGTCGCGGTGGCGCCGGACGCGATGGCCGGCGTCAACGACCGGGCCCAGCTCTGCGCGGTCGAATCCATTCTTTACGAACGGATTGCCGAGCGGCATCGACTCGCGGGCGCCACCGTCGCCCCGGACGCCAGGGTCGACGAATCGGTGGCGCTCGAACAGGACGTGACCGTTTGCAGCGGCGTCCACCTGCGCGGCAAAACGAGCATCGGGCGAGGGGCGTTCGTCGACGTAGGCTGCGTGCTGACCGACACGGTCGTCGCGGAAGCAGCCACGCTTCTCCCCTACACCGTCGCCACGCGCAGCCAGGTCGGCGAAGGCTCGCGTCTGGGACCGTTCAGCCACTTGCGAGCCGGCAGTCAGCTGGAACGGGACGTTCACCTCGGCAACTTCGTGGAGACGAAGAACACGGTGATGCGGCGCGGAGCCAAAGCCAATCACCTCTCCTACCTCGGAGACGGCGAGGTGGGCCAGCGATCGAATGTCGGAGCGGGCACGATCTTCTGCAACTACGATGGCTTCTCCAAACACCACACGTCGATTGGGGACGACGTGTTCGTCGGGAGCGACTCGCAGTTCGTGGCGCCCGTCGCCGTCGGAGCCGGCGCGTTCGTCGCGACCGCTACATGCGTCACCCACGACGTTCCGCCCGACGCGCTCGCCATCGGCCGTCACCGGCAGGAAAACAAGGTCGGTTATGCGACCAAGCTGCGCGCCACCCTGCAAGCCGCCAAGGAGGCCAAGCAGCGGCGCGGCTCCAAGTGAGCCGCGTTCGAGCGGGCTCGCGCGGAACCTGGCCGGCCCCGGCGCCCCCTCCCCGCGACTCTCGGCGTCCCCTCCTTGCTGATTTTTCTTGCGGCCCCCCGCCGGCGGCCGGATCCCCGAGCTCCCCCCCGTGCCCGACCCCCAGAACCTGGTCGTTTTCTTCGGCGCTTCCTTGACGCTGGCGCTCGCGCCGGGGCCGGACATCCTGTTCGTCGTGGCGCAGTCCGCGACGCATGGCAGGCGCGCGGGCTTGCTCGTCACCGCGGGCCTGTGCACCGGACTCCTCGGCCACACCGCCGTGGTGGCCTTCGGAGCGGGCGAGGTGCTCGCCCGCGTGCGCTACCTGCTGCCGATCCTCAAAGCAATCGGCGCCGCCTACCTGTGCACCCTGGCGTGGCAGACGATCCGACACGCCAAACGAGTCACGGAGCTGCAGCGCCCCGCGCCGCTCAGCCCGCCCTCGCTCTATCGGCGCGGCCTGGTGATGAACCTCACGAATCCCAAGGTGACCCTGTTCTTCCTCGCGTTCCTGCCGCAGTTCGTCGACCCCGACGCGGGAGAGGTGGCCGCTCAGCTGGTGCTGCTCGGAGCCCTCTTCCTGGTGGCAGCCGCCTTGGTCTTCAGCACCGCGGCGAACCTCGCCGGGGGCCTGGCAGCCCGGGTGATCGGCTCGGCCCGAGGGCAGCGCGCCCTGCACTACGGCGGCGCGGCGGTACTAGCGGGGCTGGCGGTGCGCCTGCTGCTTTGAGGGCGGCGCGCGCGCCCAACGCCGGGCACGGGCGCAGTCTTCCGCGCCGGCGCCGAGCCGCAAGCGCCCCGAACCGGGCGCCCGGGGCCTCGGCGGGGAAAACGCCCGCCAGACGGAGCGAGCCGGCGTGCGCAGATCGCCGCGCTAGCCCGGATTTCTCACGACCGCAGGACCGAGGGTGCGAGGGGGAAGTGGATTTTCGGTCCAGAAAAGACACGACTCATCGCACTCTCGGGACCAGGTCGTGAGAAATCCGGGCTAGCGGCACACATCGATCAAGGCCCGCTCCACCACGAGGCGCGCCGGGAGGCGCGAGCCCCCCTTCAGCGCGAGATCCACCTCCGCGAGCTTCTCGAGCCACCGCTCGGCTCGCGGTAGCGGCATGGCGCGGAGCTGCTCCTCGAGCTCGCGAACCTTGAACGGCGGCACGCCCGCCCGCTTGGCAGCCTCCGCGGCGCTCGCTCCCGCCCGGATGGCCGAGCCGAACCGAATCAGCTGCCGCGCCGACCAGCAGAGCAGCCCCACCAGGCGCGGACCACTGCCGGGCTCGAAGACCCCGTCGAGCGCGCGCAGAGCGCCCGCCGCGTCTCGTCGACCCACCGCGCCGACCAGCTCCCACACGGTCGTCACCCGAAGGTTCGCCACGCAGGCGCCGATCGCCTCTTCCGAAAGCGGCTGCCCTCGCCCTACGTAGAGCGAAACTCGCTCGAGCGCATCCGCGACGACGCTCAGGTCGGAGCCGGCGAGCTCGCACAACAGCTCCGCCGCCGCAGTGGAAATGGAGTGGCCGAGGACCTCCGCCTGGCGCTGCGCCCAGCGCACCACGGCGGGACCCGCCAGCGGGTCACAGACCACCAGAAATCCGCCCTTCTTGGCGGCGAGCACGAGGCGGCGGCGACTGTCGAGCTTGTCGGCAATCAGCACCAGCGTCGTGGTTTCCGCCGGAGCGGCCACGTAGTCGGCGAGACGGTCGAGGGGGGAGACGACCGCAGAACGGCTGGCGCGTTCCTTTTGCCCCTCCCAGCGCTCCACGCCGGAGACGCTGACGAACCGACGCGGCGCGAACATGGGCAACGTCTTGGCGGCGGAGACGACCGCCGAGGCGTCCACCTCGCCCGCGGTGAAGCGCTCCTCGTTGAACCCCGCTTCATCGGAGCCCACCGCGGCTCGGTGCAGCGCCGCCAGCGCCTTGCGCCGGAGAAACTGCTCGGCGCCCACGAGCAGGTACACGGGCCTGAGCCGCCCCGCCTCCGCCTCGGACAAGAGCTGCTCCAACGCCAGGGTCACGACCCGTCGTGTAGCAGATTCACGCAGATTCCGGGCGGCTCGCGGCCGCCGCAGGGGCGCCCGAACCCCGGGGGCGACATGCCCCGAGCCCGGAGGCACGCGGCGCCGCCGGCGCCGTCGCACGGGCGGCCGAAGATCCGGATGAGCGGCTCGCCAGGCGCCAGGCATTGTAGTAAGAGCGCTGCAGCGTGCTCAGTCAGCAAAGAGTGGAAGGAGCCGCTCGGCTGATGGCGGAGCGAAGCAGCACCCTGTTGATGATCGGGAACTTCGACGGGGTTCACCGCGGCCATACGCGGCTACTGGAGCGCGGAATTCGGGAGGCGCAAGCCGCCAAGCTGCGACCCGTCGTGCTCACCTTCCACCCCCACCCGGCCCAGGTGGTCGGGCGCGGAGAGCGGCGCGTGCTCACGCCGCTGGATCGAAAGGTCGAGCTGCTGGCGCGGCTCTCCCCGGAGTTGGTCGTGGTGGTCGAGCCCTTCACGGAGGCGCTTTCCCAGCTCACGCCCGAGCAGTTCGCCAGTCGGCTGGTCGCCGAACAGCTCGGGGCGGCCCGAGTGATCGTCGGCGAGAACTTTCGCTTCGGCCAGGGCCGCCGTGGGCACGCCGAGACCCTCAAGCAACTGGGCGCGCTGTGCGGCTTCGAGGCAGACACGGAGCCGCTGGGGCAAGAGGGGGACGAGGTGATATCGAGCACTCGCATCCGCTGTTGCCTGGAGCGTGGCCAGGTCGCCGAGGCCGAGCGCCTGCTCGGCAGGCCGCACTGTTTGGAAGGCGATGTCGTGCGGGGGGGCGGTCAAGCGCGTCAGCTCGGCGTACCCTCCGCCAACCTCGGCGGTGTGGTCGAGCTGATGCCGGGCCGCGCGGTGTACGGCGTTCGCGTGGACGTTCACAGCGGAGGTCGCTTCGAGCGGCTGGGCGTCGGCATCGCCAACGTGGGCGTGCGCCCCACACTCAGTCGCGGTGAGCTCCGCGCCGAGGTCCACGTGCTCGAGCTCGACCAGGATCTGTACGGTCGTCGCCTGCGAGCACACCTGGTGTTTCGCCTCCGGGACGAGCAGCGGTTCGACGACGTCCAATCGCTGCGTGCTCAGCTCGCCGAGGACAAGCGGCTCGCCGCTCGGCGTCTCGAAGATGGCTCGGGGAAGCTCCCGAAGGGCCCCGGCCCCGCCTGGTACTGAAGCGCCGGCGTGCCGAGCCGGCGGCCCAACGCTCCGGGCAGATACGAAAGAAAAAGCGCTGAGTGCGCTGCTCGGCTTTGTGACCGGTCCGTATCCATCCCAGAGCTCGCCAACCTCCCGAGTGCGAGCCGTGACGATTGGGCCCCACCGCCCGCGAGCGTTCCGCCGAGAGCGCGCCTGTCTTTGAGTGTCATGCTGAGCTATACGAAGCCAATCGAGCCGCTCCGGGGGCTCTCCTCGGGATCGCCTCCAGAACCCACGCTCGCCATGCCGACCGACGCCGAAGCCACGAACCTCGAGAAAATGTCCCGCGTCGAGCTGCTCGAGCTCGCTCGCCGGCTGGAGGTCAACGACGCAGACGTGATGACACGGCCCGAGCTGCGCTCGGCGATCGCCGCAGCACGCAGCCCAGCCCGGCGGCCTGCGCCGCAACCAACCCGCACCTGGCTGGGCATCGCTCGACAGCTGGTCGCGAGCGTGGTCGAGCAAGGGCTGAACCTGCCGGAGGCTGCCTCGCTGATCCGGGGAGACACCAGCCTGAGCGAGCCGCCTCCGCCGCCTCCGCCCGTCGCCACCGTGACGCTGGCTCGCATCTATGCCGCGCAGGGGCACACCGAGCGGGCCATCCGAACGCTCGTCGACGTGCTGTCGAGCGAACCCGATCACGAGCCGGCAGCAAAGCTGTGCGCCGAACTGCAGGCGCGCCGCGCCGAGGAACGCGCCCGGCAGGCGCAGGTGGCCCGCGCCGAGCCGCGCGAGACGGTGGCCGCGGAGCCCGGCGGCGATATCTCCGTCGCCGAAGACCGCGCCAGCGCCCGCACCGGGGAGAGGCTCGACGAGCAGCTGGAGCCCCCGCCCGTCTCGGGCATCACCGAGGCGCGGCCGGAGATCGCCCCGAGCGCGGGGGAGCCTCCCCCGGAGCTGCCGACGGCGGAAGACCGCTCGCAGCCCGCGGGGGAGCGCACGACGGCAGGCCCAGCGGAGTCGGCCGCTGCCAGCGGCAAGCCGGGGCTCGGCGGCCCCACCACCGCGCCGAGCACCGCGACCGGCTCGGAGGACACCGCGCCGAGCCATGCCGCACAAGCGTCGTGGACGACGGAGGGCGAGCCGCCCCCGGCCGCGGTCTCCGGCGCGCGGGAGCTCGACCCCGCGCGGGCGCGCGCGGCCGCCAATGAGGACGACTGGGAGGAATCGGACTACAGCGACGCCGAATTCAGCGACGCCGCGTTCAGCGACGCCGAGCCGGGCAACACCGCGTTCCGCGAGGGCGGACCGACCGCCCCCGCGCGCGGGGCCGTCGCCAACGGAGCCATCGCCGACGGCCCCGCCAACCCCCCGCGGGAACGGGAGGCGGGTGGCGAACCAGAAGCCGCCGCGGCCGCCGACCCCGCGGAGGCGGCGCAGCCGCCCCCGCCCTCCCCCGCCGCGACAGCCGACCCCGGCGGCCCGCTCGGCGACGCCCAGGCCAACGGGGCCGGCGTTGCCACCGATTCGGCGGTGCACGGTGCGGCAGAAGCAGCGACCGCCATGGATCCGGCCGTCCTCGAGCCGGTCGACCCGTTTGGCGACGGTCCGCGCAACGCATCGCAGGAGGGAGTCGAGGCGTCCGATGACGCGGGGGAGAAGGTCGCCGACGGAGTCGCTCGCACGCCCGCCGCGGCCAACCACTCGGGCGTTCCGCTTTCGCCGAGCTCGGAGCCGGAAGGCGGAACGCAGGGCGCGACGGACAACCTCGAGCTGGCCCCGCGCAGGGTCCCGGCGGCGGATCCACCCGAAGCGGGGGCCACGTCCGCCGAGTTGCTTCTCGTGTACCCCGGGCCGGACGAAGACCCGGTAGCCTATTGGGAGAGCCCGGCGGGCGAAGGCGCCTTCGAGCTGCTCGTCGTCGCGCACCGCCCGGGCGCGGGCTTGCGCGAAGAGCGCAGCTTTCGGCTGCCGGCCGGGCGCGGGGCGCTCCGGGTGCACGGCGTCGCGCGAGACGCGCGCTTGCGAGCCGCGTTGCGCGATCCGCGCTCGGGGCGAGCCGTTGCCGTCGCGAGCTGCGTGCGGCAGACGCCGATCGCCGGGCTGCGCGGAGAGCTCGAGGTGGAGTTCAGCCCGCACGGAATGACGGTGCCGGGCCTCTTGGTGGCGCGCGCTGGCCAACAGCTCGCCAGCGCGGAAGAAGCGAAATGGTGAGCCCGCCGGGTCGCTCGCACGAATCGCGCTGATCGCGCAACCGGAGCGGCTTTTGGCCGACAGCCTCTCATGCCTCTGCTGCCCCTGCTGCTCGCGGCGCCGCTCGGCGTCACCGTCCCCGCCGCAGCGCTCCGCCCGGAAGCCGCGGCCCCGCCCGCATCGAACGAACGCGAAAGCGCTCCGCCCGCGGGTCCGTCGACGGCTCGCAGCGCCCTGCGCCTCGGCCTGCGCGCCGGGTCCTCGAGAAGCCGGTCTCGCGTCGACCATTTTGGTGTGCTGTCGCTCGAGGCCGACCTCGACGGGCTGCTCGGAGCGGCCGCGCGTGGCGCGCAGCTCTGGCTCGCCGAGCCCCCAGGGCCGGCCGCCGACGAAAAGGGACATGCGGCAGAGGCCGCTCCCTGGCGCGGCCCCACGCCGGGGGGGGCGAGATTCCGAGCTTCCGTCTCGGGGCGACCCGCTCCGCAGCGGTCTCGGCTCCCCCCGGGAGCAGCTCGCCCCGTGGGAGCCCCGCCCGCCTCCTCGGCGCTCAGAGCCCGCACGGCGCCCGGCCCAATGCAGCGCGTCGCGCAGCGCACCATGGCTGCGGCCCTGCGCCTGTACGATGCGTCACACTCCGAGGGCGAGCTGCGTAGCCTCGCCGATCGCGCGCGCTACGCGGCGGGCCTGCCGGACGTACGCTTGCGCGGCGGGACCTCGGCAGATCAGTCCTTGCGGCTGGCACCCACGGTGAGCGACCCGGCGCGGTACACCCAGGATGGATCGAAGGACCTTTGGTTCGACGCCCAGCTGACGTGGCGCCTGGGCCGCGCCGTGTTCTCGCCCGAGGAGGTCGCCGTGACACGGCTGCGCCAGGCGCGGCTGCGGGATCGCGCTCGAATCGCCGAGCGAGTCGCCCGGACGCTCCGGCAGTGGCGCGCGGCCCAGCTGACGCTGGGCGATCCGCTGGCCTCGCCGGAACAGCAGCGGCGCGCCCTGCTGGACGCGCTGGAGGCCAGCGCGCTGCTCGACGCCCTGACGGAGGGTGCGTTCTCGCTGGAGCTCAGGCGCGGGGAGTGGGCACGGGCACCCTGAACGGTCTGCGCGAACCAGAATCCGTCGGTCGCCGGGGCTGCGCTGCGAGCCCGCGCGAGGTGAGGGCCAACCGCCGACCCGCCGGCGCCCGCCCGGCTTGCAGTGGGGCCGACCTGGAACTACAAGGCAGCCATGGCTTCAGAAGTCCGCCCCGTACTGCTCGACCTCAAAAGGCGCGTCGATGCGCTAAGGGGGCATCTTTGACCTGCCCAAGCTCGAACGAAGACTAGAGGAGCTGGATCAACTCTCCAGCGAGCCCGACTTCTGGAACGACCAGGCGAAGGCACAGGTGCTCCTGCGCGAACGGGCCACCGTCAAACAGAAGGTCGACACCGCAAAGAGCCTCACCTCCGAGATCGACGACGCCAGTGAGTTGCTCGAGCTGGGGGAGGCCGAGGAAGACACCGAAGTCGTGGCCGAGGTGGAGGCGCAGACGCCCGCGCTCTCCGCCCGAGTGCGCCGCGCCGAGCTGGAGCGCATGCTCGTGGGCCCGGCGGTGCACGCCGACGCCATCGTCAGCATCCACCCCGGCTCTGGCGGTACCGAGGCCAAAGACTGGGCGGAGATGCTGCTGCGCATGTACCTGCGCTGGTGCGAGCGGCGCGGGTACAAGACCGAAATGCTCGACTTCCAGGCGGGAGACGAAGCGGGCATCGATGGGGCATCGTTCAGTGTGTCCGGCCCCTACGCATACGGCTACCTGCGCGCGGAGGTCGGCATTCATCGCCTGGTTCGCATCAGCCCGTTCGACTCCAACGCGCGCCGGCACACGTCATTTTGCGCCGTCGAGGTGACGCCGGACATGGAGGACGAGATCGACATCGAGGTCAACGACACCGACCTGGAGGTGACCACCATGCGGGCTGGCGGCAAAGGGGGGCAAAACGTCAACAAGGTCGAAACGGCGGTACGCATGCGCCACATTCCGAGCGGCATCATGGTGGTCTGCCGAGCGGAGCGCAGCCAGCTGCAAAACCGGCGCATGGCCCTGAAGATGCTCAAGGCCAAGCTCTACGAGATCGAACAGGACAAGCGCGCCGCCGAGCAGGCGCAATACGAGGCCGGCAAGGACCAAATCGCCTGGGGCAGTCAAATTCGCTCGTACGTGCTGCAGCCCTATCAGCTCGTGAAGGATTTGCGTACGGAGCACGAGACGGGCGCCGTGGATGCGGTCCTCGACGGAGACCTCGACGCGTTCATCGAGGCCTATCTGAGCAAGAGCAGCGAGCCAGAAGGCGACGGGGCGCCCGCGCTCTGAGCCCGCCCGTCGACCGCACCTTCACGGCTCTCGAGGCCCCCGAACAGAACCGAAGCCATGCCCTCTTCCAGCGAATCGCAAGCGAATCAAAGTACCGAGCAGAGCCTGATCGCCCAGCGGCGCGCCAAGGCCGAGGCCGCATGGAGGCGCGGCGAAAACCCCTTTCCGAACGACGTGCCCGAGGGGGAGCGCGGGTTCATTCTGGATTTGCGCAACCGCTACGTCTCGGCCTTGGAGGATGCGCACGAGCAGCGCTACGATCCGGACCGGTTCGAAGCGCTGCGAGCCCGAGAAGGCGAAGAGCCCGGCGCCGCGCAGGAGGTGGTCGTTTTCGGTCGGCTGGTGGCGCGGCGCGGGTTCGGCAAGCTCGCCTTTCTGAAGATTCGGGATCAGTCCGGGGAGCTGCAGCTGTTCGTCAGCAAGAAGATCCTGGGGGAAACCTTCCATCGCCTGGCGGACATCGACGTGGGCGACCACGTACAAGCGCGCGGCCCCGTGATGCTCACCAAGACGGGCGAACTGAGCGTGGAGGCTCGAGAGCTACGCCTGATCGGCAAGGCTCTGCGCCCGCTGCCCGAGAAGTGGCACGGCCTCACCGACACCGAGCAGCGCTACCGTCACCGCTACGTCGACCTGGTAGCCAATCCTAGCGCCAAGGCCACGCTCCTCGCACGCTCCGCCATCGTACGAGGACTACGGGATTTTCTCGACGGCGAGCGTTTCATCGAGGTGGAGACTCCGACGCTGCACTCCTTGGTGGGCGGCGCGGCGGCGCGCCCCTTCGAGACCCGGCACAATGCGCTCGACCTCGACCTATACCTCCGCATCGCTCCCGAGCTGTACCTCAAGCGCCTGCTCGTGGGCGGCCTCGAGCGCGTGTACGAGATCGGTCGTTGCTACCGCAACGAAGGCATCAGCACTCGGCACAATCCAGAGTTCACGATGCTCGAGTTCTACCAAGCATACGCGACCTACGAGACTCTGATGGATCTGGGCGAGCGCCTTTTTCGACACGTAGACGCGTTCCTCCAGCGGCGCTTCGAGCAACTCGGCCTTTCCGCACACCTCGAACGCTGGCGCTCGGAGCGGCGCTTCACACTAAGCGAGCCCTTCGCCCGCGTCACCATGGTCGAGGCCCTCGAAGCCGGGCTTCGTCGAGCGGGCATCGACGCGGCGTTTCGCCAGGAGCTGATCTCGCCCGCCGCAACGCCAGACGCCTACGGCCAAAGGCTCTCGCGGGTCGCCGAGGCGAGCGACCGCGCCCGCGCCATCGACTGGCGGAATCTGAGCCGCGCCCTGGCCAAGGCCGGCGGCGAGGGGGAACGGCTTTTCGTCGCGTACGAGTACGTGGCAGAGCCCTTTCTGGCCGAAGACTACCGCTCGCAGAGCGGGGAGCACAGCCTGCCGGTCTTCATCACGAAGCATCCGACGGAAACATCCCCGCTGGCCCGCAAGAGCGACGCCGACGGCTCGGTGACCGATCGCTTCGAGATCTTCGTCGAGAGCCGCGAAATCGGCAACGCGTTCAGCGAGCTCAACGATCCCGACGATCAGGCAGCGCGCTTCCGCGAGCAGGTCGCGAAGAAGAGCGAAGGCCGAGACGAGACCATGGATTACGACGAGGACTACGTGCGCGCGCTCGAGCACGGTATGCCACCCGCGGCAGGCTTCGGCATCGGTGTGGACCGGCTGGTGATGATGCTCGCGAGCCAAGAGTCGATTCGCGACGTCATCGCCTTCCCCCTGCTGCGGCCGGAAGCCTGAGTCCATGACGACGAACGCCATGCCTGCGCTGCGCACCCGCCAACTTCAGCGGGGCACGCGAAGGTGGCTGCTGTGGCTCGGCATCGGCGTGGTGGTCCTCACGATGGGCCTCGGCACGTGGGCGCACCTGTTGCCGGAGCCGAAGCGCGTCAGTTTCCTCCTCTCCCACCAGGTAATCCGCATCAGCGCGGCCGTCGGCACGACGCTGTCCGTCGCCCTGCTCTTGTTGATGTCGCTGCCGCACATTCTCGACTCGCTGGAGCGCCGCGGGTTCGTGGGGTTCGTGGCGGCGCGCCACGTGCGCTCGAGCAAGAGTGGCTTCTTGACGGTCATCTCGATGCTCTCGATCCTCGCCGTGCTCATCAGCTCGTTTGCGCTTTGCATCGTGGTTTCGATCATGGGCGGGTTCAGCGCAGACCTCAAAGCGAAGATCCTGGGAAACAACGCCCACGTCACGATCGATGGCCTGGCCGGGCCATCTCAGGCGCTGGCGGCGGCCCCCTCTGGGGCCGCGGCAGGGCAAGGCGCTCCCGCCGGGCCAACCAGGCCGTGGGACGACCTGCTGAGTGAGGTTCGCCTGGTGCCCGGCGTTGCTGCGGCGACGCCCGTCGTGACCGGCGAGGTGATGGCTTCGAGCCAGAGCAACACCGCGGGTGTGATGCTGCGGGGAGTAGAAACCACCAGCATCGGCAGCGTGATCGATCTGGTGCGCAACATCGAGGTGGGGGATTTCAGCTACCTCTCCGAGCCGGAAAAGATAGCCGAAATGGGGGAAGATGAGCCCATTTGGCTGGGGCGCGGGGGGCACAAGTACCTGCGCGGCCCCCGGGCGCATCGCGACGGCGACGACCTGGACGACGATGTGGCCGAAGCCCTTCGTGATCCGGTCTCCCAGCCCAGCATCGTCTTGGGCCGCGAGCTGGCGAAAATGCTCCACGTCTACGTGGGAGACACCATCACGCTCGTGTCCCCGATCGGGGATCTGAGTCCGATCGGAGTGCTGCCGCGAGCTCGAAAGTTCATCGTCGCGGCTGTCTTCTACAGTGGCATGTACGAGTATGACTCGAGCCACGCCTACGTGACGCTCGAGGCGGCGCAGGGTTTTCTCGACCAGGGCGGGCGCATCAACCAAATCGACGTGCGCGTGGACCGAGAGGATCAGGCGGACAGCGTCGCGGCCCGCATTTCAACGGCGCTCGACGGGCAAAATCTGCGCATCCGAGACTGGAAGCAGATGAACTCGGGCCTTTTCAGCGCTCTCGGGCTCGAAAAGATCGTGATCTTCATCGTGCTGTCGATCGCCATCGTCGTGGGCAGCTTCTGCATCATCTGCACGCTCCTGCTGATGGTTACCGAGAAGAGCAAGGAAATCGCGATCCTGAAGGCGACGGGCGCCTCCGACTTCCACATTCTCCGCATCTTCATGGGCGAAGGGCTGCTGATCGGTGGCATCGGCACGGGATTTGGGGTGCTGATGGGTCTCGTGCTCTGCAAGAGCCTGCCGTGGTACGGCATGCGCCTCGACCCGGAGGTGTACTACGTGGCCCGGCTTCCCATCAACGTCGACCCACTCGACTACGCGCTCGTCGCCATCTGCTCGATGGGCATCACCGTCGCAGCGACCGTCTACCCGGCGCTCGCGGCGAGCCGCCTCCACCCCGTGGAAGGGATCCGCTACGAATGACAGCTACGATGTCCACTTCCACCGCCTCCCCGGCGAGCACGGCGCTTTCCGGCGACGCGCGGCCGATCGTCGTCGTGCGCAACGTGCGCAAGAGCTTTCAACACATGGGCAACGTTTTGGAGGTACTGAAGGGCATCGATCTGGAAATTGCCTCCGGGGAGATCCTCAGCATCGTCGGCGCTTCGGGCGCGGGGAAGAGCACCTTGCTCCACTGCATGGGGACCCTCGACTTGCCCACCTCTGGCACGATCGAGCTGGGAGGCGTCGACCTGACGAAGATGAACGGCCCGAAGCTCGCCCGAATGCGCAACGAGCACATCGGCTTCGTTTTTCAAGGCCACCACCTGCTGCCGGAGTTCGACGCGCTGGAGAACGTCATGATGCCGGGGTTGATCCGAGGCGATAGCCGCAAAAAGATGGAAGAGCGCGCGCGCGAGCTGCTCGCCGAGGTAGGGCTCGCCCACCGCGTAAGCCATCGCCCGGGGGAAATGAGCGGGGGCGAACAACAGCGTGTGGCCGTCGCCCGCGCAATGGCCCTCGAGCCGCAGCTGCTGCTCGCCGACGAGCCAACGGGAAATCTCGACAGCGCGACGAGTGACGCGGTCCACGACCTTTTCTTCGACATCAACCAGAGCCACGCGACGACGATCGTGGTCGTGACCCACAACCCCTCCTTCGCGCAGCGCATGCCGCGCGTCGTGGAAATGCGCGACGGCACCATCGTGGGCGACAAGCGCGGAAGCCTCGCCTGAGGGCGCGCCCTCTGACGGCCTGCCCCACCGGCTCGTGCGGAGAGCCACGAATCGCGAGCGCGCCGCCCCACCCCGGGGCCTCCGCTGCCGGCTCCGATCTCTCTCGAAGCGCGGCGACGCCCAAGCCCCCGTGCGGTCCCCGGCTGCAGACGGGGACCGCAATCCGCCCTCAATCGATGGCGAAACAGTAGATCGAGCCGCGCCCGCCGCCCTGGCTGACGGTGCCCGCTTGAAAGTTCTCGCCCGGGTCGGGCTCGGCGCAGCCCGTGTCGTGAGCGCTGTTCCAGGACGGAGGGTTCTGCCCGCCCCCCGCGCGATTCGAGTGGCCGTTGCGCGTCGTTCCCTGCTGGGAGGTCCAATCGCTACACGTTCCGGATGCCGAGAGCGTTCCGTCGAGATTCGAGCCCGTCAGGATGTCGTGGGTGACAGGGTTGTTCGGGATCGCGTTGCCCTGCTCGTCGAGCGCGATGGCATCGTCGCCGAGCAGCCACGTCTGGTCGGCAGTGCCGCCCTGACCGCCCGGCCCCTGGTCGTGTAACTGCTCCACCGTGTTGGCGATCACGACGCCAGCGGCATTGCGCCAAGGCCCCACGCCGATGCGGTCTCGAGCATCCTCGGTGGAGGTGCTGAGGTAGGCACGCCAGGTCTTCTGCCCCAGCGCCTCCGACACCTCGCTCGCCAGCTGCGCGCAAAACGCGTCGGCACCCGCGATGCCGCCAAAATCCCCCCCGTTGCCCGCGCCGCGACTGGTCACGAAGAAGCTCGTGCTCGTGTCCTCCTCGGGTGGATCGACGCTCGCATCCTCCTCTGGGGAAGGTGCGTCCGAGCTCGAGCCGCTCGGGCTCTCCCCGCCCTGGGAGTCCCCATCGTCCAACTCGGTATCCGACGCAGGCGCCTCGCTGGACTCACCGGCCCCTGATTCCCCCGGGCCACTCATGTCGCCTCCCGCGGTCGACTGCATCGAATCGCCGCCCCCCGAGCCGCCACTCGGTTGGTTGCTGGCCACCGTCTGGCCCTGGCCCCCGGTCTCCCCCGCCGGCGAAGAGTCTTCGTCGCTGGAGCAGGCCACGAGCAGAGCGGCGATTGATAGGTACGAGCGGCACGACAGGATCCGGGTAGTTCGCATGATCTCTCTTCCTCGACAGGCACGACGGCTGCCCCGCGCTGGCGCGGCATGCGGGCGAGATACCGCGAGCCCCGTCGGATGAGAAGCACCGCCGCGACTTTCGGACCGCCGCCCCAAAGCAAGCTCAACTCCTCGCAATGGCCAATGCTACTGCCTTGGCCGGCGGCTTGACGCCGGTCCGAGGGCTGCTACCGACTCCCCCCGGCACCGATGCCGGATCGGGACGGCGCCGGCCCGACCCCTAGCCCAACCCGAGCGGCGTCACGGCTTGCGTGCCAGAAACAGCGTGATTGGCCCCGGCGTGGAAATCTCCCGCTGGAACTCGAGCCCGGCTTTGGCCATCAGCGAGGCGTGCGCCTGAGCCGTTCGCTCCCGGCCGCCGTCGAGTAGCACGAGCATCATCACGTCGAGAATTTTTCCCGGGCTGGGAACACCGGGCGGGGCCACTCCCTGCTCCATCACGAGCAGCTCGGCCCCCGCCGGCATCGCCGCCGAGACGTTGGAGAGGATCCGAAGCGCCTTGTCGTCGTCCCAGTCGTGCAGGATGTGCTTGAGAATGTAGAGATCCCCGCCCGCGGGCACGGACTCGAAGAAATCCCCCGCCACGCGCCGGCAGCGCTGCTGGGCCACCTCCGGCAGAACGCCTTCTCCCTGCCGAAGGGTGTCGGCCGTGTCGAACAGGGTGCCGCGGGCGCCGGATGCCGCTTCGAGGATCTTCCACAACAGCCAGCCGTGCCCCCCACCGACATCGACGATGTGACGCGCCGACGAGAAGTCGAAGCTCGACAGGACGGGCCCGACTTCGGAGCGGCTGAACGTCGACATGGCCCTGCCGAAGGCTGCGCTCTCGTCTGGGTGCTCGGCGAGCCACGCGAAGAGCGGCTTGCCGTGGTACTTCGTAAAGGCGCTCTGCCCGGTGCGCAACGAGTGCACCACGTCTCGATACGAATCGGAGTACCAGGAAGCGCCGTGCAGGTGAGCCAGCGCCTCGAAAGAGCCCACCACGTTGGGGCGCAGCAGCTGCCCCGCCGGCGACAGCGAGAAGGCCCTTCCCTCATGCTCGCATAGCACCCCCACAGTCGCCAAACCTCGCAGGAAGCGGTAGGTTGGCTCCTCCAGCGTGCCGCACGCCTCGGCGATCGCCGAGGCGGCCATCACCCGGTCGCCGAGGATGCCGTAGAGGTTCAACGCCACCCCGGTGTGGATCATGCGCACAATCGGCACGCCGAGCAGCAGCTGAGCAAGGATCCCCTCCGGGGGAACGGGCGTCTCCTGCTGCGCGGTCGCCGCTTCTCTTTCGGCCTCTCGTGTCATGCTCTATTCCTCGAGTCCAATCGTGTGTGCGCCTCTCGGTGTCGCGGGCCCCGCGAGCGACCGCTGCCGCCCAGCGGCGTGGCAATCGAAGGACGTGCTCGAAACGTGACAGCGGCGGGATCCGCTCCGAGCGCTATACTGCAATGTGCTGCGTGAGACAGCCCCCTGGGGCGCCTGCTGCTGGGCCTTGCTCTTGACAGCCCCGGCGTGTTCCATCCAAGAGGACAGGCGAATCAATGCGATCGAGCCGTCCCGCGTGGCCCGGCGCGCGCTTCCGCAGGAGGTGCTCATCTCCGGGGCTCGTCTGGCGGGCGTGTCATTGCGCTTAGACGACGAGCGTGAGCCTCTTTTGTCGCATCCTCTCGTGGAAATTGGCGGTCGAGTGGTCGACCTGCTACCCGGCAGCACGGACACCCAGTTGCGAGCCACGGCGCCCGCGGGCCTCGAGGCGGGCGCTCACGAGGTGCGGCTCACCTTCGCGAGCGGTGAAGCGCTCGTAGCTCCCGAGGAGTTGGTCGTGCTCCTGGAAGACTCCAGCTCGAGCGCGCCGCCCGAGCGTGAGGGCGCGGACGCGGGCGGTTGGCAGCCGGTCGACGGCGGAGCCCCCGAGGGCGCGGCACCAGACGGCGGTTTGCCTCCCGACTCAATCGTGGCGCAAGCGCCGCGGCGGCGGCGGCTGACGCTCTCCGAGAGCTTCCCCGAAGTCGTGGCGGACCTCACGGTCGCCGTGCGCGCCCCCGCCTTCGGCGCGCTCGCCATGCCCCTCGACGGCGAAGGTCGCGACCTGTGGTTCGCGGACGCGGCGACGGGGGCCCCGCTGCCGCACGAAATCGAGCACCGCTCACCCGAGCGGGGGCTGCTCGCCTGGGTGCGGCTGCCGGAGCTCGAGGCAGACGCCGCCCCCTATTCGTTCTACGTTTACTATGGCGTGGTCGCTGGGCCTCCCGCCGCGGCGGAGGGCGCCTGGTCTTCCGAGTTCGTCGGTGTGTGGCACTTCGAGGACCGGGGAGCCGACTCGACGTGGCGGCGCAACGACGCCAGCAGCGTCAGTGCCACGGTGGCGGCAGGAGCGCTCGGAAGGCAGCTCGACTTCGGAGGGGGGCGACGTGTGGAGGTCGGTGCCCAGAGCAGCCTGGGGGAGCTATTCGCCGGCGGCGGTACGATTTCAGCGTGGTTCTCCGCGCGCTCGTGGGGGATCGGGTCCATCGGCCGCGTGCTCGACAAGGCCGCAGGGCTCAACGCGCAGGAAGGCTGGAGCCTGGAGCTGAAGGGCAACGTCGACGGCGGGGCCTCGGAGACCTTGCGTTTCGAGCACGGGTTCAGCGAGTCGACGGGCGGTTGGGTCGCCCCCTCGGGGTCGATCGCTCTGTCGACTGCCCACTACGTCCTCGTCAGCTACGATCAATCGAGCGCCGGCGACGATCCCGTCGTCTACATCGACGGGATCCTGCAGGGGCTCCAGGAGGAACAAACGCCACGGGGCGAGGCCTCGTCGGACGTGGTCACTCCCCTGTGGTTCGGAGACTTCAGCGGAGGTCCGAGCACCCGAAGCTTCGACGGGACGATCGACGAGATCCGGCTGGCGCGCGCGCTGAGAAATGGCAGCTGGGCACGCGCCGACTACCTGTCCGTCAGCGGGCAGCTCCTCACGATGGGCCCAACCGAGGTCGCTCCGGCCAACCCGTGAGCTTCCGAGGGGCCGCGCGACGACGGGCGCGGAGCCCCGAGGCCCCAGCGGTCGCGAGAAATTCGGGCTAGTCGCGAACGCCCGTCATGGATCGATACGCCGCCTCGACGATCTTGTCGGGCGAGATGAAGTTCGTCCCCATCCGACCGTCCAAGTCCGCGGTCGGCTTGGCCGCCACGGCCTCCTCGAGTGACTTTCCCTCGTCGATCAGCGCCTGCACGCGATCCCGAACCGCCGAGAGAACCTCGAGCCATACCACGAGCTGATCGCGCCCGACGATTTCCCCGTGGCCGGGGATCAGCCTGGTTTGGTCGTTACACAGCGCCAGGATTCTCTTCGCCGCCCCAATGAAACCCTCGAAGTTCCCTCCGCTGCCGAGATCGACGAACGGGTAACCGCGAGCCAGGAAGAGATCGCCCGTGTGGATGACGTTGGCCTGTTTGAAATAGACCACGGAGTCGCCATCCGTATGAGCGGGCGGCACGTGAAACACCAAAATCGTGTCGCCGTTGAGATGCAGCGTCACGTCCCGCTCGAACGTGACGATCGGCAGGCCGGGCACTTCGGCCCCCGCCGGCTGCGCCCGTTCCTTCAGTGCGGCGGCCGAAAGCCGCTCGCGAACCCTGCCGTGCGCGATGATCACGGCGCCTTTCGCCCCGAGCGCCGGGTTGCCTCCGCTGTGATCTCCGTGCCAATGCGTGTTGATGACGAACCGCGGAGACTGGGGAGAGAGGGCCCCCAGCGCCGCGATCAGCTTGGGGCTCATCTGGGCGAGCTCGTCATCGATCAGAAACACTCCGTCCTTTCCAATCGAGACCCCGACGTTGCCCCCGGCAAAGCCGCCCACGCCTTCGATCATGGAAACGCTGGCGCGTACGGGGCGAACGGCCAGGGTGACCTGCTCCTCTTCTGGTGGTTGGGCGACGCCTGCCCCGGCAAAACACAGCGCCACCGCCAAGCACGAGATCGCCGCGAAAGACGGGCCCGGCGCGACCGAGTCGCAGGATCCCACCGGCAGCCCCCTGGGGCGGCCGGCCGCGCTCGAGCGACGCGCAAAGCAGAGACGGGAACCACAGCGAAGAAGGATACCAATCATTGCGGCGCCGGACGATGCCACGAAACGCTGCGGTGCGGGACGCGGAGTCGGGTTCGGTCGCGAGCACGCTGGCCGGAGGTCCCACACCCGCCCCCGGGTCAACTCGGCGCGCCGGCGGCGAGGCTCGCCTGCCGGGGCCCTGCTGCAGCCAGGCCCGGGGCCGGTCCGACCCCCGCGGCTCGCAGCACGACCTGAGCGATCTCCGGGGGTGCGCCCAGACGCATCGGCGGCCCCCAGTAGCCCGTTCCGCGGCTGACGTAGACTTGCGTGTCCCCGACGCGATGCAGGCCCGCATTGAAAGGCTGCTGCAGGCGCACCAAATAGTGGAACGGCCAAATTTGGCCACCGTGCGTGTGGCCCGAGAGCTGCAGCCCGACCCCCCGCCGGGCGGCCTCCAGGGCCGCTCGGGGCTGGTGTGCCAGTAGCACGACCTCGCGGGATTCGCTGCACCCCTCGAGCGCCTTGCTCAGATCGGCCCTGTGCCCCTCCAAGTAGTGGTGGGCGCTGAAATCCTCGATGCCCGCGAGCTCGAAGCTCGCATCGCCCCGCCCGATGCTCACTCGCTCGTTGCGCAGCACGACGACTCCCAGCGCGGCGAGGTGCTCGCACCACTGTCGCGCCCCCGCGTAGTACTCGTGGTTGCCCGTCACGAAGTACACGCCGTGGGTCGCTCGCAAATCCTGCAAGGGACGCAGCAGCGCGCCGATTTCCGTCACGGGCGCGTCGACCAGGTCGCCGGTGATGACGACCACGTCCGGCTCCAGCGCGTTGACCGTGGCCACGACCTTGCGCAAAAAAGCCTCCTTGAGGGTGGGGCCGATGTGCACGTCGCTCAGCTGGGCGATCTTCAAGCCGTCGAGAGCCATCGGCAAACGGCGCAATGTCACTTCCACGAGCGGCGTCGCGAGCGTCATCCGGGCACGCCAGAGCGCGAACGCGCCAAAGGCACCCCCGACGCCGAGGCATACCCATGGGCGCCGGCCTTGCCAGGCCGCATGCACGTCATCCCCGGAGAAGATCAGCGCCAGGCCCACCAGGTCGCCGGCGAGGGCCGCGAAGAACCAGTAAAAAGCGAAGCCCAGCCACAGGTACGAGGGCCAGATCAGAACCTCGGAAAGCCACCCGGGCAGCTGCCGGGACAGAGCGACCCGAGCGGGCGCAGCGCAGCACAAGAGGGCCACGAGGACCCCCAGCCCAAAGCGCAGCGCGGCGGGCAGGTCCGTGGCGTAGACGAGGCGATGCCACAGGTAGACGTGGAGGCCACCGAAAATGGCGAGGACGAAGGCGAAACGTTTCACAGGGAAGGCTCGAGTCGCGGGACGAACGCGACGATCGGCACGCCACCGGGGTGAGTGAAGTGCGGGAGGTTTCCGAGGGAGGGAAAACGAGGCGGCGAAGCGGCGGGGAGCGGATCGGTGCGAGACCGGCCCGAATCGGAGCGCTCGGAACGACGGGTGTGCCGGCGAACGACGACCCGCGGCGAGCTTCCAGCGAGCGCGCTCGGCAACCCGCTCACGGCGGAAGCGGAGTGATCGTGAGCTGCTGCCCGACGGCCAACTGCCATCGCGAAATGAGATAGGGCGGCAGCTTCAGCTCGCAAGACCCGGCCGGGTCGGGGCTCTCCAAGAGGGCGCAAGAAGCCTGGACGCAGCGAAGAAACGGCGCCTCCTCGAGCAACTGCATGACCAGCGCGCGAGCGCCGGGGCCCCGCAGGGGCTCGGCCGCCAAGGGCGCGCGGCGCGCCTGCTGAACCAGCGACACCTGATCCGTGGGCGCGACGAAGTGCGGCCCGCCGTCGAACGGATCGACCCGGCGTGCGTACTGGAAGCCGATGGCCTTCAGCATCCGCTCCACGCCGCGCGTCGCCTGGCCGACTTTGCCGACGACGCCGTGCGCCTCGGGGGAAAGCAAACTCGTATTGATCAAGCCGAGCGGAAACAAATCGCGAACGAATTCCTTGTCTCGGCTCGAAAGCAGGTCCGCTTCCGCGTAGCTCATACCGGTCATCCTCCGCCCCAGGGCCTCCCAGAGGTGGCTGCGCCCGTCTGGCTCGAGTGGCGGCAGGAGCTCGGCGAGCAGCTGGTCCTGAAAACGATCTCGCCGGGCCGAAATGAACGGGAACCGGCAATAGGAAACGAAGCGGCCGAGCTTCTCGCGGCTTCCGCGGTAGCTGGGATCGACCACCAACCCCCCCAGCTCCGTCGGCCCCGCGTAGGAGAAACCCAACCGCAGCAGCGTGTGGTGGAAGTGCTTGTCGAGGCTTCGCGAATAGCGCTCCTCGTCGATCACGTCGAAGTAGATGTACGGGGCGTCGCGCCTTCCCAGGCGCGCGATCAGGCTGCTGGTGCCGACGGGGCGTTGCGCGGTGCGATCCCACAGCAAGAAAACGTACTTGCAGTGCTCGGCCTCGATAGCTCCAGAAAAGCTGCCCTCGGCGTGCTCGAGCAAGGCCCGAATCGACGGCGCGTGGTTGGGTAGGTTGACCGTATTGAGGTGTGCGGCAAGCTGAAGCAATACCTCTTCGTCCGCGCAGGTCGCTCCGCGGATCTCGAAATTCGCCTCGGGTGGATCATTCTTCAATTGGCTTCCCTGGGATCTCTCGTGGTTGGACGCGGCTGCGAAGGGCAAACGGTTCCCGCTCCGGGGCACCGGGCTCACGCTGGTGGAGCGAGCACCACTATGCTTTAATGCCTGGGTGATATCCGCCCGTTTTGCTTCTTTGCAGCCGCGCCGCATTGCCTGCAAGCCCGACGGCTCGCCGCCGAAATCCGCTCCTCGGCCTGACGCTCGCCGAGCGGAGGAATCGCCCCGCGCCCGTCGAGCGGGGGAATCGTCCGCGCCGCGTCTCGGCCGGCGCCTGCCCGAAACACCGATCGCCCGCTGGCTGTCCCCGGGGGCGAGAAGCGCGGCCGCCGGGTGCCTGTTGCTGGCCGGCCTCGCCTGCGCCGACAAGGTCGGCGTGGACGTGGCCGAGACCGCGCCCACCGCCGTCGACCCCGCCGACCTGCTCCAGGGCGTCGACCTGGTCCAGGCCCAAGAGGAAGGGTCCGGGCAAATCAGCGACGCGTGCCTGACCGAGGTGCAGGCAGCCGAGCAGCGGCCCATCACGATGCACGTGATGTTGGATAGCTCCGGGTCGATGGAGGAGGTCACGGCGACGGGCGCGACGAAGTGGCAGAGCGTGCAACGCGCCATCCGCTTGTTCATGGCCGAAACGCTCGACTCCGACCTCTCGATTGGCCTACAGTTCTTCCCCCAGGTCAAACCGGGTACCTCCTACACGTGCACCAGCCACGACGACTGCGGCGACGACGGCGGGCTGTGCTACTTGTCGACTTGCACGGGCGGGACGGAGATCCGGCTATGCCGGGACATTCGAGATTGCAGCGACATTCCGAACAGCCAGTGTGTGCGTTTCGGGCTGTGTTCGAACTCCGATCCCGACGCGCCGACGGCCTGCGTCCTGCGGGATGGGCGCACCACGCGCTGCGAAGGGGATCTGGGCGTCTGTCAGGATTTCGAGCGAGTCTGCATGGAGGCCACCTCCTGTGATCCGGACCAATACCAGGTACCGGCCGTGGAGATCGGGACCATTCGAGATCGCGTCGAGACGGTCGATCAAATCCTCGCGACCCAGCCCCTGCAGGGGCTGACCCCCACGGCACCCGCACTTTCGGGCGGGATCGCGCACGCGCGCCAGTGGGCCGTCGACCACCCGGAGCAGACGGTGATCACGGTCCTCGCCACGGACGGGCTGCCCACGGACTGCGGCGTCGAGGACGGAGACGTGAGCCAAGCCGTGGAGGTCGCCGCGGCGGGAGTGGAGGGTTCCCCCTCCGTCCGTACCGTCGTGATCGGCGTGTTCGACGAGGTGCTCGAGAGCAACGCGCTCAGCGCGTACAACATGAACCTGATCGCGCAAGCGGGGGACACCGACGAGGCCGTGCTGATCGACAGCGGAGACGACGTATCGGACCGTTTCCTCGAAGCGCTGCGCTCGGTGCGCAGCAACACCTTGGCGTGTGAGTTCGCGCTGCCGGAAGCCGGAGTGAACTACTTTCGGGTCAATCTGGAGTTCCGTCCCGAAGGGGGGACCGCCGAGCAGCTGACGTACGTGAGCGGCGAGGGCCAGTGCGATCCAAACGGGGGCAACTGGTTCTACGACGTGGACCCGGCCAGCGGTGGCACCCCCACCCGCATCGAGGTTTGCCCCAACGTCTGCGAGCGCTTCAAGGCCGCGCGCAACGCCGATTTCAGCCTTCAGGTGGGCTGCCAGACGGTCATCCTCTGAGGCAGGTGCCTCTCGCCAGGGCTCGGGCGGCGCGCCAGCGCCCGCAGGCTCGCGGCGCGAGCCGCGAACGCGCGGGCGCGAGCCGCAGCGCCTGGCGGTCGCGCGGGCGACGCGCGCGCTTCGCCGCCCGCCGTCGCCCCAAAACAGGCGAATGGCTGCGCGGCTGCCTGCGGCACGCGCCTTGCTGATGCCGTCGCGCCGCTGAAGTGCGGGTGCGCGGGGCATCTCCACATTCGGCGGCGGAAGGCACCTGTCCCCATGTCCCTTGCTCTGTCGCGGGAACGCACCGGCAAAGATGCTCACTCTCTCTCAGCCCAGCGGCGCCCTCAGCCACAGGCCGCTTCGCGCGGCGTCGCGCCGTGCCGCGACCCAGCCTCGTCGAGTGGCCCCCCTGCTCGTCGCCCTCGGCCATCCCCGTCACCGCCCGTCCTGCGGTCGATCTCGGCGGCCATCTCCCCTGCGCCCGCGCGAGCCGCGCGAGCGGCGATCGGGTCGATTGCCGCGTCCGATCGACGCTCTGACGCTTCCAAAGGCCGGCACGCGCCGAGCCGGCGCCCCGGGAAACGCCCGTGCGCCTCGTCGGGCGTACCTCTTCCAGGGTGTCGGGGCTCCGGGCAAGCGGGTCGGGGCTCCAGAGCGTGTCCGCGACGACGCGCCCTCGCGCGCATCGTCTGCCTCGTCTGCCGCTCGGTGGCGGCACCTTGCCTGGTCGGGGCCGCGGCCTGCGGGGGGCTGCCGCCGCCGCCCATCGGAACGCTGGAGCTCGCCCTTTCCAGTGGCCTGGGGGAGTCCCGGCATCGGCTGGTCGACGCCCAATTTCAGCTGAGCGGAACCGAAGAGTTGCTCCTGCGAAGCGAAGAGGATCCCCTGCGGGACGTGCTGCAGCGCGCGCTGCCGGCGGGAAGCTACCAGGCGCGGTTGCTCGACGGCTGGCAGCTCGAGCGCCCCGGCTCCGAGGGCGGCGAGGCCGTCCCCGCACGACTGGTCTCGGAAAACCCGGTGAGCTTCGAGATCACCACCGGGCAGACCACGGCGGTGACCTTTCTATTCGAAACGGACCAAGGCCCGGCGAGCCTGGGCTCACGCGGCCAGCTTCGTATCGGCATCGAAGTGGATGGCGCAGCGGCCACGCAGATCGTGTTCACGGAGATCATGAGCGATCCGGCGGCCCGCTCCGACGCGGAAGGTGAGTGGTTCGAGCTGTACAACGCCGGCACGGCCGTCGTGGACATCGGGGGCTGCAGCATCCACCGCGGCGACCAGGCTTTGGAGCTCGAGGGTCGGTTTCCGATCGAGGCGGGCGGGCTGCTGACCTTCGCCAACGGGGAGCAGCCGGGCTTCGTCCCCGACGTAGTGTACCGAGGGGTCTCGCTACCCAACACGGGCGAGCACTCACTGCGGTTGCAGTGCGGCGGGCACCTATTGGACGAGGTCCGCTTCGGCGTCGAGGGCTTTCCGCGCACCAGCGGGCGGAGCGCCAGCCTTTCGGTTGCCTACCACGATCCGATCGGCAACGACTCGGCGCGCGCGTGGTGCGATGCGCAGGGAAGCCTGGGGGAAGATTTCGGCAGCCCGGGCGAGATCAACCCGGCCTGCCCGGAGCGGTAGCGGGACGGTGCGCGGCCCCCCCCGCCCCGAATCAGGCGCGGGGGGGCCGGAGCCCTGGCAAAGGGCACAGCGGCCCCTACGGGCGCCGCGCCCAGCCGCCTCGCGTCACGGCCAGCGCCGGGTCGGCCCGGTCGGCCGCGGCGACCGGGGGGCGGCTCGGCACGCCCGGCGCGGCGGCGGGGCGCGTCAGGTCGCGCCGAATCCAAGCCAGCGGGGCGCCCTCGTCGAAGCGCAGCGCGGGGCCTCGGCCGAGCACGCCCAGCGAGGCCAAGAGCCCGTCGATGTCGACGCTCACGGGGCCCGCGGTGTGCGCCTCGTACAACGCTCGAAACGCTCCATTTCCCAGCGCATCGGTGGCACGTAGCAGTTGCGGTACATCCCAGCGTTCTCCCGTGTGTCCGCCTCGAGCGACGATCTCGCGGGCCACGGAGTCCAGCGACACCGTGCCCTCGCTCTGGCGGCGGAGCTCCACGTCCGCCAGCAAAGCCAGCAGCGCGCCGCCCCAGTAGATGCGCCCCCAGGTCTGTGTGCGGCCCAATCCGCGATCGCCCACGCCGGGCTGCCCGAGCGGCAGGCCTCGCGCGAGCTGCCTCCACACGGACCGCTCCGTGATCAGCCCCGCGCGGGCCCGGGCGAGTGGTTCCTGGTAAGTCGCCAGGCCCTCAGCCAGAAACCGCGCGGCGCGCGGAAGCATCGGCATCCCCAGGTGAAACATCTCGTGCACCAGCACCCACTCTCGCGCGAGCTCGCTCGGCTCCACCTGCCTGCCGACGAACCAGAGAATACTCGCCCCCCCATTTCCGAGCTCCATGCCGAAGGTCCCCTTTGCGCCGCTGGGCACCACGAGCAGGGTCAGCTCGGGTACGGGAAAGCGCCCGTAGTACTGCGCGACGATCCGCGCGGACTGCCCGACGAACGCGGCCAGCTCGACGGGAGTCAGAGCGCTCGGGCTGCCACCGAGCGCCCGAGCGATGTGGATGAGCGCCCCGCCCACACGAAGCGTCTGCCTCTCCAGGCGCCCGAACATCGAGTACGGAGCCTGAAACAGGTGGCGAGCGGCCGCCTCGTGCTCGGCGACGCTCGGATCGGCGTCGATCCGATTGGAGCTGGTCGCGCCGCTCCAAACGCCGCTCGCGAAGCTCTCGCCCTCGGCGCTGCGCAATCGGAGCCGATAGCGCCCCCGCCCCCGGTAGCCCGGCGGATGGAGGAGCCACGTCGACGGGGGCGCCAAGATCGCCCCGGCGCGCAGGGCCGCATATCCGAATCGGTCGATTTCGCGTGCCGCGCGAGCCAATGCGTATTCGTAGCGCACGCTGCAACCCGCGCTGCGGCACTGCGGCACCACCCAACGCCGACCCCGCCGCTCCACGGGCCGAAAGCGCCCCGCGTCGCACACGTACACTTGGTCGACGAAGGGGTGAGCGAAGCGGTCCACCCCGAGGACCTCGGGCGAGCCTTCGGGGAAGCGAGCCGACACCGAGAGTCGGCTCGCCCCGGCCGAGGCCTGCACACGATAGCTCCAGACGCCGGGGTCTACCTCGGGCGAATCGCAGCGCCCGGGGAGCTCTCCCCGCGGCGCGGAGGGGCGCTGCAGGCAGGCCGAAAAGACGCACGAAATCGCGAACCATCGCGCCGCGACGGCCGCGATTTGCGGACGCTGCGCAGCGCGAGCCATCGCTCCCAGCAAGCGCAGGCAACTTTCTACTGGTGGCCGAACTTTCATGATCCTCGGAAGAGAGAAGTGAGCCGGAAGATACCGACACTTCGTGCGACAGCGCCCCCTGGTATATACTCGTCGACCTCGACTCCGCTGGGCGATCAGCGGCCCCGCCTCGAACGGCATCGCGGAGAGGTTTTCCCGACCGTGGGAGGCCCTCGCCGCGGCCCGGATGCCTCACGGGCACCATTGCGTGGAGGGCTGCCGTCGGTGCGGCTACTCGCCATCAACCAGCAAGCCACTCGGCCCCCGAAAAACGACACCACGCCGGTAGCCCGGCACTGCAGCCCCGACGGACCGGGGCAGATCGCCCCGATGAAACCGCACACGGCCCCTGGAAAAACGGCGCGTGATCTCGAGCGCAGCCCGGCGCGTGGCCTTGCCGCGAGAGCGGCCGGAGACCGCGCCACGGGCGGCGGCCACCCCTTCATCGGCCACCCCTTCATCGGCCACCCCCGCATCGGCGACGCTCGGATCCCCTTCGTCGGCGACGCTTGCATCAGCGACACTTGCACCGAGGACGCCTCATGAAGAAGACATTTTGGTTTGGAATTTGGGCGACGCTAGCGTGCTCTTCGGGCTCGAATGACGCGCCCGAGGGCCAGCCTCCCTCGGGGTCGCCACCAGTCGACCAGGGTACCGACGAGCAGTCCGATCCGAGCCAGCGGCCTCCTCCCGGTCAAGTGCCCACTCTGCCGCCACCGCCCGAAGGCATCGGCGGCGGCTTCACTCCACCGGATTTTCCAGCAGTGGACGGCTCCGGCTTCACCGCCGAAGCATTTCCATCCTCCACCTGCACCCAAGACTGCACGGACTTTCCGGAAGAGCCGCTGGTGGAGGCGGGAGGCGGTCCGCCCATCGGGGACGCGGACATCGCTGCGTTCGGCGATCCGGACACTTTCGCAGCCGGCAATCTTTGCGTCACCGAGCCGCAGCTGTCCGCTGACGGCGTCCCGGGAGCCATGTTCCCCGCCAACTGGCTCCGCCCGCGGTTTCGATGGGCAGGTGGCGGCGGCGTGTTCGAGGTTCGCCTCCAAAACGAGATCGAGCGAAGCGACTTGGTCGTCTACACGCGTGGGAACGAATGGGTGATGCCCCAGGAGATTTGGGAAAGCGTGGCTCGCAACGTGCACACGCCCATCACCGTGACGATTCGCTCGGCGCAGGGCGGCACGGTCAGCGGGACTCGAGGAAGCTTCGAGATCGCGCCCGTCAACGCGGGCGGGAGCCTCGTCTTCTGGTCGACGACGACGGCCGAGGTGCGCGCCGCCCCACAGCTGCGCAGCCGCCTCTACGGCTTTGCCGTCGGGGAGGAGGCGGTACGCGCCACGCTGGATCCCACCCAGATAGAGCTCGACGAGTTGGTGGGTGAAGATGGTGTCGAACCCCGCGGAACCTACGCAGAGGCAGATGCGACGCAAGACGTCACCGGGTACCCGAACGGCAACGTGGCCTGCGTGGGGTGCCACATCAGCACGCCAGACGGAGCCAGCGTCGTATTCACGGACAACTGGCCCTGGAACAAGCTCGTCGCCTCGATTTCCGAGGACAGCGTCGGCGAGCGCCCGGGTTTCATGACCGACGGCGCGCAGCTGCTGCTCTCGCAGCCGTGGCTGGGAACGCAGACGATGAGCCCGGCATTCTTCGGCGTGGCCGGGCGGTACCTCGTCACCAGCTACGGGCTGCCGGCCAATGCGAACGCGCGGCCCAACCCCTGGGACGCCACCGTCCCGGCGCGGCACCGACTCGCCTGGTTCGACCTGGCCGCAGACGTCTCGGTCGTCGACCGCCTCGACATCCCCCAATTCGCCGGGCGCAACGAAAACGAAAACGACAACCCCAACGACGACATCGCCTTTCCCGAGACGGTCGCCGACCTCCAGCAGATCCCTCCGAACCCTGTTCCGCAGGGGGTGCCTCGCACCCTCGGCCGCGGCGAGCTCTCCGTGTTCCGGCAGTTCACGGTTGCCGCGGCTCGCGGCACTGGTTGGGACCTCCTGCCGATGACGGGCGAGCCGGACAGCGCGGTGACGCCCGACTGGAGCCACGACGGCGCGACGATCGCCTACGTGTCGACGGACGTGACATCCGCCGACGGGCACCCGGACTGGACGGCCAACGAAGCCGACATCCGGCTGGTCCCATTTGCCGGCCGCCAGGGCGGCGCCTCGACTCCTCTCGCCGGAGCTTCGAGCCCGAACTTTCTCGAGTACTACCCGGCATTTTCCAGCGACGACGCGCTGATCGCGTTCACTCGGGCGCCCAATCCGAGCAACCCGAACCGCACTGGGTGTACCCCTGCCACGGACCCCGGTTGTCGCCAGCAGGCCCTCGGCGACAACCCCGATGGGCCCTACTACAACCGCAATGGGGAGATCTTCGTCGTTTCCAGCGAGGGCGGCACGGCAATTCGCCTCGCTGCCAACGACCCTGTCGCTTGTACCGGAGCCACCAGCCGCGGCAGCATCAACAGCTGGCCGAAGTGGTCGCCGCGGGCGGAGACACGGGGTGGGCTTCGCTACTACTTCTTGGTGTTTTCCTCGGCACGGCCCTACGAGGGCTCCTTCAGCCTTCCCACCATCGGATACACCCCCCCCATCTCGACCGACTCGGCGCAGCTGTACATGGCGACGATCGTCGTCGACCAGGGCTCGGGGGAGGTGACCACCTACCCGGCCATTTATCTCTGGAACCAGAACCGCGAGATCGTCGGCGGGAACGTGGTTCAGCGCCAAGGGAGCAACCTCACGCCTGCCTGGGACGAGTTCCTGCTGCCGCCCATCGTGATCCAATGACGGGCATTGCTCGGCCGGCGCGCCTCGGCGCCGATACAAAGCCCTCACTGCGACCTGAAGGGGGCCGTTTCACAGAGTGTCATGCCGCGCGCGGACCCTCTCAGCCTCTGTCCCAATCCGAAACGGGGTTTTGGGCGCGTGCGCGGAATCACCGCCGCCGGGCTCCTGAAAGCGGCGCTCGCCGCCTTTGCTATCCCGCTCGCATGCGTGCACCCACCCCCTCCCAAGCCCCCGCCCAGTGTCAAGTGCGCAGAGGGCGAGATGACTCAGTGCGCGCCGGCGTGTGAAAGCGGCGACGCCCCCTCGTGCGCCAAGCTCGGCTTCGCCCTGCTGCGTGGCACCGCCAGCATGGCGCCAAAGCCGGCGGAGGGGCTCGAGTGGCTCGCCGAAGCCTGCGCCATCGACCACCCACAGGCCTGCGCGGTGGTTGCCGAGGCCTACCGAGAAGGCAACCCGGTCGAGCGCGACCTGGGCCGCGCCGCCGAATATTTCAAGCTGGCCTGCTACGGCAATCACTACGCGAGCTGCGTGGAATACGGGCACCAGGTCGAGTCGGGCAAGGGGGTCGCCAAGAACGAGAAGCGCGCGATCGAGCTATATCGATATGCCTGCAACAACGGCAACCACCAGGGCTGCTACGAGGCCGGCGAAGCGCTCCTGCACGGCGAGCCGGAGGATCAAGATCCCCAACGAGCCCTGACGATGCTTCAAGCCTCCTGCCAGGATCGGATCGGAGGTGCCTGCTACAGCATCGGCCTCGCCTACATGAACGGGAGCTTCGTCGAGTACGACCCGGAGCGGGCCATCGAATTGTACGAGAGAGCGTGTTCGTTGGACGACCCCAACGCGTGCGGCGCGCTGGGGCTATACAGTCGCCACGGCCACCTCGTACCTCGGGACGACGGCAAGGCCTCCAACCTACTCGGCCGCGCCTGCGATCTGGGCCAATCCTTCGCGTGCCAACAGCGCGCCGAGATGCTGCTGGACGCGGGTCGACGGAGTGAGGCCTCTCAATACCTCGACGACCATTGCAACGTCGAAACGCCGATCGTGTGCGTTCACTGGGCGGACCTGATCGACGACGGCAAGCTCGGCACGCGCGACCCGAAGGCAGCCGCGCGGGCCCTCGAGCGCGCGTGCGGCGCCGAAGATGCGACGGGCTGTAGTGAGTACGCGCGGCGCCTGCTGACGGGCGATGGCGTCCCGCGCGACATCGACAGGGCCGCCGCCTTGGCGCAGCAGTACTGCGAGCTGCGTTCGACGTCGGCTTGCGCCTTGCTGGGAGAGCTCCACACCAAAGGCGTCGGCGCCGATCTCGACGTCGAACGAGGGCGAGACCTCCTCGGAGAAGCCTGCGACAAGCGGGAGCCGGAAGCGCCCCGCGCCTGCGCGATGCTCGGGCGCTCGCTGGAGTATGAGGGCGAGAGCAAAGAAGACATGGCCCTCGCGGCACAGCTATACCGCGACGCGTGTGACGCCGGGCACGGGCCAGCCTGTGTTTTTGGCGCGGAGCAGCGCTTCTTCGGGCGGGGCCGCCGCAAGAGCTATCGGCACTCGGTCGCCGTGTTCGAGGAGCACTGCGGCACCGGGGACCCGCATGCGTGCGACCTGTTGGGTGTTGCCCTGTACCGAGGGCGAGGCAAAAGGCGCAACCCGGAGGCCGCCAGGCGGCTGTTCGAGGCGGGCTGCAACGACGGGCATCAGGACAGCTGCGGCTACCTGGCGACTCTGGTGCGGCGGGGGCTCGCCGCGAAGAAAGATCCGGCTCGTGCCTTCGAGATGGCCAAGGCCGCCTGCGAGCTGGGCGGTGCCGCTGCCTGCTTCGAGCTCGGCCAGGTCTACCGCAACGGGTGGGGCGTCGCGCGGGACCGGGATGCCGGCGCCACGTTGCTCGCGAAGAGCTGCTCGGCCCGCTTCCCCGAGGCCTGCTCGGTTCTGAACGCCATCGGCCGTCGCTAGCCCGCCCACTCGCTTCCGCTCGCGCCTCCGCGCTGCAGCAGGCCCGAGGCGCCCCCGGAGGCCTCTCGCCGACCGCGGTGCGGTCGGCGTCGGTACTCGATTGCGAATCCGTCGTGCTCGCCCGGATTTCCCACCCGGTCGCGAGGCTGCGATGAGTCGTGTCTTTTCGCACCTTCGGTCCTCGCGAGAAATCCGGGCTGGCGAAGGGCTAGCGACCGTCTGCGCTCGGCCAATGTCTCACCGGCGCTGGGCGCTGGCTCGAAGCGCGCGCAGCCGCTCGCGCAGGCCGGTTTGCCGCTCCTCCCGCCTCAGCTCGCCGAGCGCCAACGCGATGGCGCGCGGGTCCGCCACCAAAACGCAAAGCCGCTTGGCTCGGGTGACTGCCGTGTACAGGAGGTTGCGGGAGAGCATGGGGAAGTGGCTGGTCTGCAGGGGAATCACCACGGCCGGGTATTCGCTCCCCTGGCTCTTGTGAATCGTCGTCGCGTAGGCCAGCACGAGCGCGTCGAGCTCCCTGCCGACGTACGTGACGAGCTTGCCCTCGAAGTCGACGACGACCCTCGGCCCGCTGGGCTCCACCTGGGCGATTCGCCCGATGTCTCCGTTGAACGTTTCCTTCTCGTAGTCGTTACGCACCTGCATCACCTTGTCCCCGATGCACAGCCGCTCGCCCCGATGCTCCACGCCCAGCTGCCCCGAGTTCAACGCGCCCTGAAGCAAGCGATTCAAGGCTCCGGTCCCGGCCGGTCCGCGATGCATGGGCGTCAACACCTGCACATCACGGAGCGGATGCAATCGAAATCGTTTTGGAATTCGACTTTCGACGAGATGCCGCACGACGGCCGCCGCCTCCGCGGCGCCCTTTCGCTCGACGACGAAGAATTCGGCGTGCTCGCTGCCCGGCGAATCGCTGCGGGGAGGCTCGCCTTCCTGGATGGCGTGGGCGGCCCGCACGATGCTACTCGCCTCGCTCTGTCGGAAAATGCGCGAAAGTCGGCAGGTCGGCAGCACGCCGCTGTCGATTGCGTCCTTGAGCACCGCGCCCGGGCCGACGGAGGGCAGCTGATCCACGTCCCCGACCACGATCAGGCGCCCATCGGTTGGGATCGCCGAGAACAAGGCGCGCCCCAGCTTCACGTCGACCATCGACGCTTCGTCCACGACGACGGCCCCGACCTCCAAGGGGCTGTCCTCATTCCGGGAGAAACCGCCGCCCCGCGGCTCGAACTCGAGGAGCCGGTGAATGGTGCAGGCACCTCGCCCCGTGGATTCCGACAGCCTCTTGGCGGCGCGGCCGGTGGGGGCCGCGAGCGCGACCCGCAGCCCAGCCTCCTCGAGCACTCGCAGCAGAGCGCGCACGATGGTCGTCTTGCCCACCCCTGGCCCGCCGGTGATGATGAGCACCTTCTCTGCGGCGGCTCGCCGCACGCACCCGCGCTGCTCCTCGGACAGCGGGTACCCCATCTCCTTCTCGAATCCAGCCACGGCCGCCTGCCAGCCGTCGAGGGTGGTGCCCGAGCCGGAGCTCAGCCGCACGAGGTGCACGCACACCGCCTGCTCGGCTTCGTACAGATGCCGCGCATAGACGCAGCCGCCCTCGACGACGACACGCTCCGCCGCCCAGAGGGCGTCGATACCCGCCTCGACGTGGCCGGCTTCCACCCCCCCGAGCAGCTCCTGGCTTCGCTGGACGAGGTCGTCGCGGGCCACTCGCACGTGGCCCCCCTCGGCGAGGGACTCGAGTTGATGGACGACGCCGGCCTGAACGCGCTCCGGGTGGTCCGCGCTGAGCCCCAGGTTGCTCGCCAGGCGATCCGCCGTTCGAAATCCGATACCGCGCACGTCCAGGGCGAGGCGATACGGGTGCCGCTCGAGCATGGCCGCCGCCTTGTCGTCGTACTTTTCGACGATGCGATTCGCCAGGGCGAGAGAGGCCCCGTGGGACTGCAGCAAGATGCGCACGTTGCTCAAGCGGCGCTGGTCCCGCCAGGCCTGGGCGATGTCCTGCAGGCGCTTGCCCTTGATCCCGGGGACCTGGGAAAGCCGAGCCGGGTCCTCGTCGAGCACATTGAGCGTCTCGAGCCCAAAGCGTTTCACGATGCGCTTGGCAAACCCCGGGCCGAGCCCCGGAATCACGCCGGAGCCGAGATAGCGCTCGATTCCCACGAGCGTGTCCGGCGACAGGGCAACGACCGACTCGGCGCGAAGCTGCCGACCGTGCTTCTGATCGCGGCTGAATTGGCCGGTGACTCGCAGCTGCTGACCGGGGCCCACGGCCCCGAAGACTCCCACCACGGCGAGCTCGCCCTCGCCCCGCACGAAGAGCTTGACGACTCGAAAGCCCGTTTCCTCGTTCTCGTAGGTAACGCGCTTGACTTCACCCGTGAGCGTGGGCACGCCGCGCACTGTAGAGGATGGTCCCCTACCCCGACAACCGCGGGCCTCGCACTTCGGCTGCAAGCGGCCGGTAGCTGCTAAGATGCCCTCGTCATGGGCTCCGACACGAAACATTCCTCCACTCCCCCCGCCGCCTCGTCTCCCTCGGGGCCAGCGGCCGAAGGCTCTCCGCTCGAGCTTCAGCGGCACGGCTCGGTGTTGGTGATCACGATCGACCGGCCCGAGCGACGCAACGCGCTGAGCATGGCAACTCTGCGTGCCTTCGGGAAAATCGGCCAGCGTCCGCTGCAGGAAACGGATCGGGCGGTGGTCGTGATCGGTCGGGGCGAGGCGGCTTTCTGCGCGGGGGCCGATCTGAAGGAGCGCGCACGCATGAACGACGCCGAGGTGCGCGAACAGCTGGAGCGGTACCGGTCCGATCTCGGCTGGATCGCCTCGTGCTCGGTGCCGACCGTCGCGGCAATCAACGGGGCTGCGCTCGGGGGAGGCCTCGAGCTTTCCCTGATGTGCGACTTGCGGGTCGCCGCCGAGCACGCCACGTTCGCGTTGCCGGAGACGGGGCTCGGGGTCATCCCCGCCGCAGGAGGCACCCAGCGCCTCCCCCGCATCGTCGGCGCGGCGAGAGCTCGCGAGATGATCCTCCGGCGCAGGCACCTGAACGCCGCCGAGGCGCTCGCGATGGGGCTGGTCCACGAGGTGGTCGAGGGCGGCGAAGAGTTCCTGCCGCGCGTGCTCGCCTGGCTCACGCCGCTGGTGGAGGCTGCGCCCATCGCGACACGCGCCGCCTTGCAGGCCTTGCGTGCCGCCGAGCAATTGAGCCTGGAAGAGGGCCTTCGCCACGAGCTCTGGAGCTACGAAGCCTGCCTGCGAAGCGAAGATCGCCGGGAGGCGCTGCGGGCGTTCGCGGAGCGGCGCAAGCCCGTGTTCCACGGCCGTTGAGCCCAAGGGGTCGCGCGGGCCGCACGCCCCGCACCACGTGTGGCGACGGACGCCTGCGCCGGTCCGCCGGCGTGCCGCTCGCACCGGGCGCTACATGCGCCCGGCGCGCGCCTCGGAAGAGCTCGGGTGGCATCCGCCGCGGCGCCCGACCCACCCGCGCCGGTCGCGCGTTTTGCGCCCGTGCCCACCGCGCCGACCCCGCCGCTCGCGAGGCGCCGGGTTACCCGTCTCGCAGGCAGTGCCGAGGACAGCGCCCAGCCGCGGAAGCGGCGAGTCGCGGCAGAGGCGCGGGGCGACCCGTTCGGGGCGCCGCACAGCGCCGGCCCCCGCTGCGTGTGAGGCGCCCTCGAAGCCCGCGAAGCGCTCGCCGAGCGGTTGCCGGGCCGCCGCAGCGCTGCTAGCTTGCTCCATCGATGTTGCGCCCTCTCAGCCGCCTTCTGCTGTCGATTTCCCTGGCGATTCCCCTGGCGACGGCCTGCGCCGCCGGGGCTGGTCACGGAGCAGGCGCGGCGAGCGACCGCGGCGGCGCGCCCCCACTTCCAGCCTCGGATCACCCGCTGGCAGGCTCGCCGGCGCCGAGCTTCGACCTCCCGCTCATCGGTCGAGACGGGCGCGCCGCGCTTTCCGACCTGCGCGGGCAGGTCGTGATGCTCGACTTTTGGGCTACGTGGTGCGAGCCATGCAAGGCTTCCTTTCCGAGCTACCAGGCGCTCCAGGAAGAGTTCTCGGGTCGACTGACCGTGCTCGCGATATCGGAAGACGACGAAGGCGAGGACATCGAGGCGTTCGCCCGCAGCGCGGGGGCCCGTTTCCCGCTCGCCTGGGACGCCGACAAGGCCCTGGCAAAGCAGTACCGAATCCAGGGAATGCCGACGCTCTTCCTAATCGACCAGAGCGGCCTGGTGCGCAACGTGCACGCCGGCTTTCGCGCGGGAGACGAAGACAGCGTACGGACCACGATCGCCTCGCTGCTCTGAGGCTCCCCAGCGCGCGGGGCACCGTCGGCCCCGAGCGACGACCCACTCGACGTCCGCCCTCATTCTCCCCGACGGCTCGTCATCCGCTCGATCTCGAGCGGGTAGCGATCGCGAACGCGCTCCACTTGCAGCTGCAGCATTTCGACCAACGGCTCGAACTTCGCCTCCACGTCGGTTCGCAAGGCGCGCTCGACCCTGCGGCAAGCGTCCGCCACGCCGGTCGCACCAATGCTCAAACTGGCCCCGCGCAGGGAGTGCACCGCCCGACGCTTCTTGTCGTCTCGCTCCTCACTCTCCAACGTGCGTATCGTCGTGTCGGCGTTCAGCACGTACTTGGCGAAGAGCTCCTGGAGAAAGTCGGATCCATCCTCGACTAAATCCTGCACTTGCGCGAGCACGCTGCGATCGAAGACCGGGCTCATGGGCCCCGTGCCTGCAGCGGAGGGTTCTTCATCCGCTCCGAGGCTCAAGGAGAAGCTCATTCGGGAGGCCGCGACGCTGGCGCGGCGCCCCAGCGCAGCGCTAGTCGAGTCGCGCTCCGCCTCACCCGCAACTCTCACCTGGTTGCGCCCGGCTCCCTTCGCGCGGTACAGGGCGCTGTCGGCGGCGTCCACCAGGGCCTCCAGTGAATCGTGGGGTTGCGAAGAGCAAACCAGACCGAAGCTGGCTGTGACCGTCAACGAAGCCTTTTCCACGTCCACCGGCTTGTCGCACAGCCCCAGCCGGAGCCGCTCGGCAACGGTGGCCCCCTCCTCCAGCTCGCAGCCTGGCAACAGAACCATGAACTCCTCACCCCCGTAGCGTCCGATGCGGTCGTACGGCCTCAGCTCCCGCTCTGCGCGGCGCACCGCCTCCTGCAGCACGAGGTCCCCCGCGCGATGGCCGTGGGTGTCGTTGATGCGCTTGAAGAAATCGAGGTCGAAGAGGATCAGGCAATAGTGCGTCTTCTGGCGCTCGCTGCGAGCCGCCTCCTCCTCCACCTTGGCGAGAATCGCCCCTCGGTTCGCCGCACCCGTGAGGGCGTCGTGGTTCGCTCGTCGCTCCAGCTCACGCCGCGCTTCGAGCAGCTCGTGCTGCAAGTCGACGATGCGCTGACCCGTGCGAACGCGGAGCTGCAGCTCGGCGGGGTCGAACGGCTTCAGCACGTAGTCGTCGGCCCCGGAGGAGAGGCCCGCGAACAAGTGTTCCTTCGCGGCGCGACCGGTGAGCACGATCAGGTATACGTAGGGGCCGGAGTTGCGCGCGCGCAGGATGCGACACACCTGCGGCCCGCTGAGGCCCGGCATTTCCCAATCCAGTATCGCCATGCGCGGACCATCGGGCGCGCTCAGCTTCGCCAACGCGGAAGCGCCATCATTGACGCAGATGGGAGCGTAGCCCCAGCGGCGCACCGTCGCCTCGAGCAGGCGCAGGGAGACGGTGTCGTCCTCGGCGATCAGAATGCGCTTGGTGGTCTGGTCCTCCGACGGCTCCTCGGTGGCGACCTGGACGGCCGACAAGATCGCCGACGCCGAACGCACCGGGCGCGCCGGGCGCACGAGCTGTTCATTCGGCGGCACTTGGGCTGCACCGGGTGCCTGCGGCTCGTCCGGCGGCCGCAGGTCGGTGGGCGGACGGGTCCCTGCCCGGACGGCTGGGCCATCTGGTTTCGTCTTGGCCTGTGGGGGCGCCTGCTCCGCGGTGGGTAAGGAACGCGGTGCGGGTTTGCGCTCCCCCGGCTCCTCGGCGCGCGGCGAAACCTCACCCCGAGCGAACGAGCTCTTCAGGTCCATGGGAGAGGTGGCCACGACAGCAGAGAACGGCTGGGTCCCCGCCCTCGTGAAAGGTTTCTGGGACGACGCGTACTTCCGGCACGGGGGATTTCCCATTTCGGGACGGGGGCCCGCGGCGCGCCGCGCCCCGCCGCCGGGGCGATTTTCTGCGCTGTCGCAGGTGGATCGACTTGCGATTTTCCGCAGGCATCCCTACCAACCCCAAAAATGGAAGACTCTTGGATCGCCGGAGGGGACGTGACTTCCCCGCGCGGGTTCGCCGCCGGCGGCGCCTACGCGAACATCAGAAACTACGGCCCCGAGCCCCGCCGGGACGTGGGGCTGCTCGCAGCCGATCGCCCCTGCACGGCGGCAGGCGTGTTCACCAAGAATCGTGTTTGTGGAGCCCCGGTCCAGATCTCCCGGCAGCACATCGCCGACGGCGCGGCCCAGGCCATCGCCGTCAACTCCGGGTGCTCGAACGTCGCAATGGGTGAATCGGGCCTCCGCGATGCCCGCCAAATGGCGGAAGCTGCGGGGCAGCGACTCGGTCTGGAGGCGACCTCGGTGCTGATCGCTTCCACCGGAGTGATCGCCCGGCCCATGCCGATGGCCAAGCTGCTCGCAGGGATCGCAAGCGTTTCCCCCTCGGCGGACGGCGGCTCGGATTTTTGCCGCGCCATGATGACGACGGACCGAGTTCCAAAGCACCGGGCGCTGAAGTTCTCGGTAGCCGGTCGTGTGTACACTCTGGGTGGAGCCGCCAAAGGCTCCGGGATGGCGCGTCCCGACATGGCCACCGTGCTCTGCTTCCTGACCACGGATGCCCCCCTCGAGCACGCGTTCGCCCAGTCGGTGTTGGCCGAAGTGGCCGACTCCTCGCTGAACATGCTCAACATCGATCTGGACACGTCGACCAGCGATACGATGTTGCTGCTGGCCAACGGGGCGGCGGGAGGCCCGCCCCTGGGCGAGCGCCAGGGGGGAACCGAAGCGCGCGCCGCCCTCACCCAGCTGTGCAAGGAGCTGACGCGAGATCTCGCGCGAGACGGCGAAGGCGCCCGGACCATGATCCAAGTGGACGTGCTCGGGGCGGCCTCGCTGCGCGATGCCCGCCTGGCCGCACACACGATCGTCTCCTCGCCCCTGGTGAAGACGATGGTCACGGGTCGAGACCCGAACATCGGTCGCGTCCTGATGGCGGCAGGGCGCTCCGGCGCCGAGCTGGACGTGTCCCGCATCACTGTCACCATCAACGGGTTCACCGGCTATGGAGACGGGCGGTTCCAGGTGGAGAACGAAAAGCCACTGAAACGAGCGATGGATGCCAGCGAGGTCGTCATCGCCGTCGACCTCGGAGTGGGCCGCGAGCGGGCGACGGCGTGGGGGTGCGATCTGACGGACGAATATGTCTACATCAATGCCGATTACACCACCTGAGCCCCTCCTCCGGAGGCCCAGTTTCAGCGGCCGCGCTGGCCGCGGCAATGCGCGGCCGGGTTTCGAGCGTTGCCGCGGGCGGCTGCTCGCGGAGCGGGCACGAGCACCCGCCGTGCACGGCACGGCTCGGCTCAATTGTCGGAGGAGGCCTGGCGCTCGATCCAGTGCTTGACCTTGTCCCCGTCGAAGCGCCACTGACTGCCCACCTTGACGGCCGGAATCTGACCCTGCTCCAGCATCTTATAGAGGGTCTGCGTCGAAACCCTCAGCAGGGCCGCCACCTCCTTGGCCGTGAGCAGGTTCTTCAGGCTCATCACCTGCCAAGTACGGCCCCCGATCGGGCTACTTAAGTTGACTACTTTGTGTCCCTTTTGGGGTTAGGGCTCGACGAAATGAGGGAAACGGCCTTACCATTCCTGGGTGTCACCCTTGGCTCCCGGATTGCTCGTTGCGGCGCCGCCGCTGGCGGATCCGAACTTCGATCGATCCGTGGTGCTGCTCGCGTCCCACGGGGATGGAGGTGCGTTCGGGTGGGTCATCAATGGCGAGCGCCTAATGGGTATCGACGAGCTGTTGGTACACGCCGGCCTGCCCAACACCGCGGATGGCACGTCGGCGGAGCGCTTGGGGGCGCAATTTTCGCCGAGGCTCGAGCCGGCCAACACCCATGAACTCGGGATGGTGTGTCGAGGCGGTCCCGTCGGCACACAGCAAGCTTGGCTCCTGTACCGCACCAGTGAGCGGTTCGACGACCTCGGCGATCAGTTCGAGGTGAGCGAGGGGATCACCGCCACCCCTTCCCAGCGGGTTCTGGAAGCCGTCGCGCGGGGCCGCGTTCCGCGCTCGCTGCGAGGTGTGCTGGGCTACGCCGGCTGGGGCCCGACGCAACTGGACGAGGAGATTCGCGCAGGCGCGTGGCTACCGACCGACGTGGAGGCCTCCGTGGTGTTCGACGTTTCCCTGGAAGAGATGTGGACGCACGCTTATCAGCGAGCGGGAACTTCTCCCATCGCCTTCACGAGTCGCACGGTCGGGCGCGCCTGAGCGGCCGAGCACAAGCGAGCGGCGCCCCCATTCGGACGCGGCGAAACGCCGCCGGGCCTCCGGCGTGCGGGTGGACCGCCCGATGGTCCGAGCCACGGCAGCCGCGCCGCCGCCCCGGCGAACGCGCCGGACGGACTGGCAGCGCCTTCGTCGCAGCACCAGGTCGAGCGCTCGGGCCGCGGCCCCGCGCCCGCAGCGCCACCGAGGCTCGGCCGCAATCCCCCCCTTGCGGGTGACTCCGACTCGCGCTTTCGCGTCGACGAGGTGGGGAAACCCACCACCCAGCGGTCCGCTCTGCCGCAGAAGGGGCGACGCGGCCGGACGGGCCCACCCCGACTTGGCACCGACCTCGCTCTGGACCCCGCCCGAACACTCGGGCCAAGAAGGCAGACTCTGGCCTCGCCCGGCCTAGCCTGATCGTGCCCGAGCCGCGTAGTGCATCGGGCAGCTACGGGCTTGACGAGTAACCTTCGGTGGAGCCGAACAGGATCGAACTGTCGACCTCCGCATTGCGAACGCGGCGCTCTCCCAACTGAGCTACGGCCCCGAGGGTGCGCCGCAGGGTAGCCACGCGCCGCCCCCTGTCAACACCTGAACTTACGGCGTCCTCCATTTTTTTTTCCGGCGCCTCCGAACGGCCTTCGCCAGACCTGCGCGGGTGAGATTTCTCGGATTTCGCCGGGGAGTTGACCCCCCTCCAGCCGTGGTTATGTTCGGCCGCGAGTTCACGAGCCACCACCGTGGCGGCCCGAACCGCTCGCCGCTCCCGCGTCGCCAGGAGTGGGGAGCCGCTCGAGGCGAACAACCACCGAACGAAGGATTTCAGCCGGGCCTGTCCCAGCGAGCCAGCACTAGGAGACCGAAAGCAAAATGGGTAAAATTATCGGAATTGACCTCGGAACGACGAACAGTGTCGTGGCCGTGATGGATGGCAAAGAGGCCAAGGTCATCGTGAACGAGGAGGGGTCGCGCATCACCCCGTCCGTTGTTGCTTGGGACGACAAGGGAGAGATCCTCGTTGGCACAATTGCCAAGCGCCAGGCTGTGACCAACCCGGAAAATACCGTCTACTCGGCCAAGCGCTTCATTGGCCGGCGCTTCGAGGAGCTGAGCGATGGCGACAAGCGCGTCCCATATCACGTCCTGAAGGGAAAGAACGGTGACGCCTGGATCAAGGCCGGCACCAAGGAGATGGCTCCGCCCGAAATCAGCGCGAAGGTCCTGCAAAAGCTGAAGAAATCCGCTGAGGACTACCTGGGCGAATCGGTCACCGAGGCGGTCATCACGGTTCCGGCCTACTTCAACGACAGCCAGCGCCAGGCCACGAAAGATGCCGGCAAGATCGCGGGCCTCGACGTCAAGCGTATCATCAACGAGCCCACGGCCGCGGCTCTCGCGTACGGCCTCGACAAGCAGAACAACCACGTCATCGCGGTCTACGACTTCGGGGGCGGTACGTTCGACATCTCGATCCTGGAGGTCGGCGACAACGTCGTTCAGGTCATCTCCACCAACGGTGACACCCACCTCGGTGGTGACGACGTCGACGAGGCGGTCATGAACTGGCTCATCACCGAGTTCAAGAAGGACTCGGGCCTGGACGTGAGCAAGGACAAGATGGTGATTCAGCGCCTCAAGGATGCTGCCGAACAGGCCAAGATCGAGCTGTCCACCAAACAGGAAACCGTCATCAACCTGCCGTTCCTCACCGCAGACGCCAGTGGCCCCAAGCACCTGCAGCTCAGCCTGACCCGCCCAAAGCTCGAGCAGATGATCTCCGGCTTGGTCGAGCGAACGATGGTCCCCGTGCGAAAGGCGCTGGAGGACGCCAAGAAGTCTCCGGGCGACATCGCCGAGATCGTGCTGGTCGGGGGCTCGACGCGCATTCCGATGGTTCAGCAGACCGTCACGAAGTTCTTCGGCAAGGAACCCCACAAAGGCGTGAACCCCGATGAGGTGGTCGCCGTGGGCGCCGCGGTGCAAGGCGGCGTTCTGTCGGGGGACGTGAAGGATGTCGTTCTGCTCGATGTCACTCCACTCTCTCTGGGTGTGGAAACGCTCGGCGGCGTGATGACGGTGATGATCCCCCGCAATACGACGATTCCGACCCAGAAGAAGGAGATCTATTCGACGGCGGCGGACAACCAACCGTCGGTGGAGATCCACGTCCTCCAGGGGGAACGCGCCCAGGCGGGCTCCAATCGAACCCTCGGCAAGTTCAAGCTGGACGGTATTCCACCGGCCCCGCGCGGAGTTCCCAAGGTCGAGGTCGCCTTCGACATCGACGCCAACGGCATTCTCTCCGTTGTCGCCAAGGACACCGCAACGGGCAAGGACCAGAAGATCACCATCACTGCCAGCAGCGGTCTGTCGGAAGACGAGATCAAGAAGATGGTCGACGACGCCGCGCAGCACGAAGCCGAGGACAAGAAGCGGCGCGAGGAGGTCGAGCGCCGCAACAAGCTCGACAACATGTGCTACACGCTCGAAAAGCAGATTGCCGACAACAAGGAGAAGCTCGAGGGAGTCGACCTCAGCAAGATCGAAGGCCTGATCAAGGACGGCCGCGACGCCGTCGAAAAGCAGGACGACGACAAGATCACGAGTGTTCTCGAGGAGCTCGAGAAGGAAGCCCACACGATGGCGAGCAAGCTCTACGAATCCGCCAACGCGGGCGATGCGAGCGCCGGCAGCTCGGGCGATGCTCCGCCCCCTCCGCCCGGCGGCGGCAAGCAGGGCGACGTAATCGACGCGGAGTTCGAGGAAAGCAGCACCTGATTCGAAAGCCCCGCGAGACTCGAAGGCCCCCCCCCCGGGGGCCTTCGGCTTTTTGTCGTCGTGCTCGCGCGTCTTTCGAGCGGGGCCGCCCCTGCGGCTTCCGCCAGCCATACCCGGGCCGCTTCGCCGCGCGCCGTCGACCCATTGCTCCCAAAGCCGCCGGCACCGAGCTCCGGTCGAATCGGAGCGTGCGGAAGCCCCCGCCCTCCCCGGGCCGACACGCTCGCCCCCGCAGAAGCGCCCCCCCACTTGACCTGCCTCGACGGGGGCAGTATCACGCGAAGCGGTTTGCGCCCGTAGCTCAGCTGGATAGAGCGTCCGCCTCCGGAGCGGAAGGTCGCAGGTTCGAATCCTGCCGGGCGCGCTGGGGAGCGCCCCGGGGGTGTGTTTCTCGTGTCGTCGTCGCGCGGGGCCGTTGGGTACGCGCCGCACGCTGGCCGCCAAGCACGGGTCCCCTGCGTCGAGGGGGGTCGGTGGACGCCAATTCCCGGCCGGGGAGGCCGGGGGTGCCTCGCCCGAATTCGACTTCTCGGGTTGCGCGGGATCGTCGATCGCAGCTCCCCCGGCCCGGGCCGCCCGGCGCGAGGGCCATGGCCACGGAGCGGCCGCTGCGCCAGCCGATGCGTATGTGGGGCGGCAACGACACGCTCTCCCCAGGGGAGCCTCACGCGGCGAGTCGAGGCCCTCCCCTCGAGAGGTATGACGCAACGCGTAAACAGCCTGTGGCGGAAACGCCTTTAGCCCGGCTGTGGCGAAGCCGTCCTGCTCTTTGGGGGGGCTGACGGGGCCCCTCGTCAGGGGACTTGATGTCTGCAAACTGGGATGATCCCGAGCTGATTCTGGAATTCATTGAAGAGGCCACCGAGCGTCTGGACGCGGCCGACGCGAGCCTGCTCCAGCTGGAGAAGCGCCCGCAGGATGGAAATGCATCGAGCGGGGCCATGGGCGCTCTGCACAGCTTGAAGGGCGCGGCGGGCTTCGTCGGGCTGACTCACTTGCAGGAGGTCGTGCACGCCACGGAGACTTTGCTCAGCGGCGTGCGGGATCAGCAGACCGCCGAACAGGCGGTGGACCTGGCGTTCGAGGCCATCACGGCGATGCGAGACCACCTCGAGGAGCTCGGCCGCTGCTGCCGCGAGGACTCCGCTCTCGATCGAAGCACGATCCTGCAGGATTACCAGGACCGCCTGGCCCGGGCGGGCGTCGCCTCGTAGCGCCCCGCACCGGCCGAAGCACCCCCCCACGGGCTCGTTCGAGCGTGGCGCTTTGCCCCCCTCGCACCCCGATCCCTTGGTGATTTCGTGGAGATTGGGGGGGAGGGTCGGCGCAACGCGCCGGGAGCCGGCCTCTGGCTTCAGGGTGCATGCCGCGTCGGGGGCCATTTGCTATGTTCCCGGGCATGACCAGGCTTTTTCTTCTTCCCTCGCTTCTCTTGCTCTTGCCGCTCGCTTGCTCCAGTGAGGATGACGACCCACTAACCCCCGACACCTTCTGCGAACGCTGGGCAGAGGCCGCCTGCAACGAAGAAACCGTGGAAGTCTGCCAAGCTCCCGACGCGCAGGCTTGCCAGGCTTCGCAGGCGAGTTTCTGCGCGGGCTTGCTCCCGAGCAGCTTTGCGCCAGACCAGGCTAGCTCGTGCCTGCGAGAAGTGGAGCGAGCCTATGGTGACGGCCGCTTGGACGCAGCCGAGATGCGCGTCGTGCTGCGCCTGGAAGGCGCCTGCGGCAGCCTGAGTGCTGGCTCGGTCGCCGAGGGCGAAAGCTGCTCGCGGGGCTCGCAGTGCAACACCGCCGAAGGCTACGATTGCGTGTTCAAGGGCACCGACGCGATGGGGACGTGCGAGCTGGCGAACACCGTCGATCCGGGCCTGCGCTGCGACGGCCCCGGCGACACGTGTACCGATGGGTTCTACTGTGACGGGAACAACTGTATCGCCGGCAAGCCCGCGGGTCAGAGTTGCACGCTCACTCGAGAGTGCGATGCCGAGAGCTATTGCGAAGCGGGAACCTGCGCGGCAAGGCTTCCGGTTCGGCAAGCCTGCGCGGCGGACGAAGAGTGCGCCTCCGGCCTGTGCTACGACTTCGACGACTCAGGCGACGACGTCTGCGTGGATCTCGTCGTGCTGACGCTGAGCGAGCCACTCTGCGGCAACCTCAGCTGACCGCCGGCAGAAGGCGGGAAGGGGCGCAGCCGAGTGGCCCTTGCGACAGGAGCTGCGCACTTCTCCCTCGAGGCTTTCCCTCCGGCAGATCAGCGCCGGCGACGCCGCGCGCGACAAATCGCCAAAAGTCCAAGCAAGAGGCCTGCCGTCGTGGAGGGTTGCCCCCGGCCTGCGCGGCACGAGCAGCCCGAGTCCGAAGCCTGGCCATCGAGCGACGAAACGACATCTTCGCCCCCACCGACGCACGACCCTTCGGAATTGCATCGCTCCCCCGCCGCGCAGAAAACGAGCTGCCCGGCGTCGTCGCAATCCGGATCTCGGCTCCCGCAGTCGCAATCGCACCCGAGCTGATCCAGATAGAATTCCTCCGGGCAGATCCAGCCGGAAGGCAACGACTGATACGGGTTGCAATCCGCGCTGCAGGTCTCGGGCTCCATCGCCTCGCAGAGACCATCGCCACAAGTCGGCTGCGGGCAGTCGCTCAGGCAGCTGGCTACCGCCGCGGACTCGTCGGCGCTGCAAACGCCATCGCCACATCGCGGCTCCGTGCGACACAGGCGCAAGCTAGGCCAGCCGGACTCGCAGAGGTCGACGATCGGCGTCTGCACTCGTTGGTGAAACTCGTTGCCCTCGTCCGTTCGAACCGACGCGCGGCACCCATCGTCGAAGCTCCAATCGAACTGGCCGCGAGTATGAACGGCCACCAACTCGGCCGCATCGTCGAAGACGGGGCTACCCGATGCGCCCTCGAAGGTATCCGTCTCGGCGCCGAAGTACTCCGCATATTGCTCGGTGTCGGTAACCCTCGCCCCTTGCTCGACCTTCGCCGGCAGGCCGACGCCGAATCCCACCAGCGAGATGCGTTCACCGGAGCGCACGGCGCGCTGACGAATCGGAACTACCCGCTGACGGGGAGTCGCGGCACGGTCGAGCTGGACGATCGCATAATCGGGCGCCTCGAGCTCGCGCGGCGTCCGAGCCCACGAAGCGACCCGGCGACAGCGATAAATGTCATCGGCATCGATCGACGCCAGCTTGTCCTCATCCTCGTATAGGTAGCCGAAAACGGCCGCCATTGCGCCACACCGGTGATCGACCTCTTCTGGCGTGTCGCCGAGGCAGTGACCTGCGGTCAGCACCAGGTCATCGTCGATCAACACACCGCTGCACCACGCCGCCGTAGGCTGACCCGTGAAGCGCTCGCCGCCGCACAGGCCGTAGACCGACTCCACCGGCGGCGCCTCGATGGCAAACGAACCCTGAACGCTCTCCCGCAGGCGGCGCGGGAGAATGAATGCCACGGTGGACCGACGCGCTCGCTCTCGCAGCAGCTCATCCTGGACCTCGTACACCTCGAGGCGGTTGTCGTCCCCGTAGATGATCGGCGCCTGATGCCGCCCCAGTTCGCTCCCGCCGGCGAGCGAGGAGCTTGCCGAGATAGAGCACCACGCCGACAAAACACTCAGCCGGAGGCCAACCCGCATCGAACACACCCTAGCACACGGTCTCCTACGCGATAGGCAGCTCGTCCGGACTGAGGGCCCAGGGACTCAAGGGAGCGGGCCGGCGTCCCGTTCCTATCGTACGGGGCTGGGAGGCTGCTCCCTTTGCCGAGTCGAGTGCGTGTGAGGGGTGTTCCAGGTCAAGAGACGGGTGAGACGGCCGGCGAGAAGGGTCGAGAGTCGCCCGTCGCGAGCCTGTCGGCTGTGTCGAATCGCTACACCCAACGCGACCTCGATGCGGCACCCGTTCTCGGCTCGCGGGGAGCCCGAAGACTCACGAGGTGGCCGCCGTGCGCAGTGAGACGGTAGACGACGACCTGCAAGTCGCTCGGGAGTTCGCTGACGAAGCGAACGGCTACATTGGCTCACTGCGCCGCGCGCTGGTCGATGATGAGCACGTCGACGTTCGGGAGGTGTTTCGACTCTTTCACGCCATCAAGGGCACCGCGGGGTTCTGTGGCTTTCCGCAGGTGGAGACCCTGGCCCACGCAACGGAGATGCTGCTCGGAGGCCTGCGAGAAAGCGGGGAACCTCCCAGCGCTCGGCAGCACAACGCGCTGGAAACGGCCGTAGAGACGATCGCCCGAATGACGAGGGATCTGGCGCTCGTGGGCAATACCCAGCGCGCGCCCGAAAGCCTGATCGTCGAGCTGCACAACCTGTCGTCACCGGGAGGCGACAACGCCCGGCGTCGAGTCGCGCCAGCCAGTCCACGACCCGAAAGGCTCGCACTTCCTTCCCTGGGCCAGCTCGCGGGGAGCTCGCAGCCGCACGCAGTCGACTCGCTTCCCCACGCGAGTGGCGATGACCCGCGGGGCGATGGCTTGCCCGCTGGGCTGCTGCCGGACTCCCAGCTTCTTTCCGCCTCGAGCCCCGTCCGAATCAACTCGCTTCACGGTCTGGAAGGCCATGGACTCCACGCCGGGGCGCTCCCGAGCACCCGGCGCGCTCGAGCGAAGCTCGACCTACTCCGGGCGCTGCGCGACGATCTTCGGCAGACCTCCACCGAGCTGTCCGGGCTCGTGAGCGCACGAGACGACTCCGCGCTGCAAGCGTGCAACGCGCGCCTGCAGGCAGCCTGTCTACGCTTCGAAGAGATCGATTTGGAGGTGCCGCACAAGTCCCTGGGGACGGTGCTCAGCCGCGCCAAAGCCAACGCCCTCGACGTGGCGAGCCGCCTCGGCAAGGAGGTGAACGTCACCACCGTCGGGGAAGACATCCGCGTTCCGGAGCACGTCGCCACGGCCCTCTCCACGGCGCTGCTCCACGCCGCCCGCAACGCCGTCGACCACGGCCTGGAGAGCCCAGACGAACGAGCCGAGCTCGGCAAGCCACGAGTCGGCAAACTCGACATCACGGCGTCGGTACAGGACGGACGCACGCTGCGATTGAGAATCGAGGACGACGGCCGCGGGTTGGACCTCGACGCGATCGCTCAGAGAGCCATCGAGCAGGGCCTGATTCGGGCGGACTCGCTCTACGCGACCCGTGATGAGCTGCGCGCCAGCCTGATATTTCGGCCGGGCGTGAGCACGGCGAAGGGCATCTCGACGATCTCGGGAATGGGGGTCGGACTCGACGCTCTTCAGCACGTCGTCGAGCAAGCGGGTGGGTCGATCGACATGACGACGCAGAAGGGCAAAGGCACCTGTTTCATCCTGAGCTTCGACGAAGCCGGAGCGCCCGATGGCCCGTTGAGCCCCCGCCGCCCTGTCCCGCCTGCTGCACGATGAAAAGAAGAACCGCCGGGGCGCCACGAACGGGCAGGAATGTGGCACCACGGCGGTCCCGAGGGAACATAGCGGTCGCCCGCGCGCGGAAGCAGCCCCTGAAGCGCAATTGTGGAAACGATACCGCACGTGGTGAAAATTTTCTCCGTCACGGTTCCCAACTCGCCCCCCATCGGAACGACGGGGTGCAAGAACTCGAGATGTCGATGGAGCGAAGGCCGCGGACCGCCGAGCCGCAATCCGCCGGACGCCGGAGGCCGGACGCTGGAGCGACCGTGGCGGACCCACGGCCGCGGCGCCAGGAGCGACGATCCGCGGCCACCGCCCGAGCGGGGCCGGCCCCGTCAGGCGCGAGCGGGCTCGATGCCCAACAGGCGCTCGACCGCGGAATGGCAGAGGTACACCAGCGGAGTGAGACCCACCGCGATCAGTACCTTCACGAGATACGACGAGATCATCACGGTGAAGATCTCTTCGATCGGCAACACCCCGAGCCATGCCGCCAGATTGATGACCACCGTGTCGACGAGCTGCGAGAGCGTGGTCGACCCGGTGGCACGCAGCCACAGCAAGCGGCTTTCCGTGGCTCGCTTCAGCGCGTGGAAGACCGCAATGTCCGTCAACTGCGCGACCATGTAGGCGCACAGCGAGGCGACGATCATGCGCTGCGAGCCCATGAACACGTTCTGAAAAGCGACCTCGTTGACGCCCGTCCAGTCCGGAGCGTCCGCGATCGCGGCGATGGGAAGCGCTCCGGCGATCAGGATGAAAGCGTATGCGAGAGCTGCCAACCCGAACCCGACCAGCGTGACGAACCGCGCCGCGCGGGCTCCATAGAATTCGTTGAGAAGATCCGTCAGCAGGAACGTCACCGGAAATGGGATCATGCCGACGGTGAGGACGAAGCGGTGCTCCGCGAGAGGCAACTCGATGAGCTTGCCGCCGATGATATCCCCCACGATCAGGCAGGTGCTGAACACCCCCGAAAGCACGACGAAGAGCCGCTGCGAAGCCGTGAACATGGGACTTTTTCCCCTCTTTCACAGTTGTCGCGCGGCCGCCAAGCAAAAAAGGTCGGGCCGCTCCGGTACGCCCAGCCGCAGCGCCGGGAGCAAGCGGGCGGCCGCGCGGCGCGTCGAGAGGCCGCCCGGGAACCCGTCAGCCCGTGTCCCGAGGCACTGCGGGCCCCCTCGACCCCGGCGCCCCTGGGCGCGCCGCTCACGCCGGGGCGTCGGGCTCTTCCCGTTGCGGGCGCGTGGTGCCCCGCGCCGGCTCCCACCGCGACGACGGAGAGCGGTCGGGAGCGGCTGGGGGCGCAGCCCTCAGCCGGCGTAGATGCAGAAAGTCACCCGACGACTGAGCTCCGGATCCTTGCCGCACACGAACCCAGGACAGCAGTCCGAGTCTTGCAAGCACTCGGCTGGCCTATCGTTCGCATCCAGACACTCCGGAGCCCCGACCACCGCCGGGGGCTGGCTCGGAGCGACCTCCTCCGCCGCTGCCGACTCGGAGGCAGGGCCGCTCACGCGGCGCTGCTCACCCGCTGTACAACTCAGAGCCCCAGCGACCGCAACCAGGACCACCCACTTCTTTACACGTGTGTTACTTCCCATGTGCCCTCCCGACAAAACGCCAGAGAGAGAACCTTACACCGCGCTGTGGGATGTTGCACGAGCTACAGGGTCATCAAACTCGGCAGCCACGACAATGAGCTGGCGGTGAAATGGCGCCGGCGAATGCCCCGAATGCAGACGCCCAGAGCGCCCAACCGGTTGCCTCGGGCCTCGACGCCGCAGACCCCTCGCCCAACGAGCTACGCTCGTAGAATCCGTCGCGGCAATCGCGCCGAGTGCCGCTTCAGCGGGCGCGCCGAACCGCCTGGCTCACGCCTGGGTCATAGTCGAGCGGCAGCGGGGCTGCACGCCGCGCGGCACTCGACCTCGCTGGCAAACAAGCGAAAGGACCCGGGAGCTTGCGCCGCGAGTCGCCCCACCTCGTGCGGGCAACCGGTGAGCAGCACGCACGCGCCGCCGTCGATCCCCCAGCCGAGGGCTTCCCCGCACGCACCCGCTTCGAATCCCTCCCAATCCATACACGCGGAATTTCCACAGGAGGCCCGGCAGACGCCCTCTCCTGCCAGCCGCTCGCAAGCAACCAGCGCGGCCCCTCGACAGGTGGGGCGCGCAAAGTCGTTGCCCGGCCAGGCGCAGTCCGACGAAACACTGCATGTCGAATTTCCGCGGCAGGTGTAATCGGCGCCGCAATAGTGCCCCTCTTCGCAGTCTGCGTTGACCTCGCAGGGCCTGCGGCACCGCCCTTCCCCGCTGGCGACGAAGGACGCAGAGCTGGCGGAACACACCAGCCCGAGGCGGCACGCCCCGCTGCGCGAGCAAAGCTCGCCTGCAGCCCGGCGAACGAGGCAACGGCCAGCGTTCGGGGCGGGCAACTGGCACCACTGCGTAGGGTCACAGTCCGAGTCGGCGCTGCACGGGCCCGGCCCTCGCTCGGGCGGGGTCGTGGCGTGCACTCCCGGCTGAAACGAGCTCGCCAGCTCACCCCCGCCCGAAACGGAACACCAAAACCCCCAAAGCCATCGGAGGCTCACCACGAAGCCCAACGCGACGGGGAGCCACCACAGGAACGCGGGGCGAGTGCGGCTGCGCGCTGGGGGCTCCATCGAGGCGCGCTCACCTTAGCCCCGCTCACCCGACGCGCAAGCGAGCCAGCCTCCGCAGCGCCGGCGGGCACCGAAACGGTGAAACATCCCGTACAATCTCGGACCAAAGGAGCCGACCAGCCGAGGGACCCACGCGTTCCGCGCGACCCCGTCGGGGGTGGCCGCATCGGCTCGGAAGCTAACCGTAGTTAAGCTTCACGCCCAAATCGCCGACGCCGTTGCACCCGGGGAAGGACAATCCGCAGACTTTTGCGGCAGGAACCCCAGTCATGAGTTTTTCGGGGCAGTACTCGCGTGTCATTTCGACGCTCGGACAGGGCATCGGCCTACAGCCGGAGTTCTTCGACGACCTGCTCGCGGGAGCCCGGCCGAGCGTGGACTTCATGCAGCTGAGCTCGGACTACTTCGCACACGCCGGGGCGCGCGGCTGGGCTGTGGCCACCCGTGTTCGTCAACAGATGCCGGTCACCCTGCACGGGCACGGCCTCTGCCTGGGAGACGCGCGCGGCCCGGGTGAAGGCTATCTCTCGGCGCTCGCGGACCTGGCAGAACGGCTCGAGCCGGTGCTGGTGAGCGACCGGGCCTGCTGGACGAGCCAAGCCGGCAGGTTCAGCCACTGCCCGCTGCCGCTGCCGCGCACCGCCGCGGTTCTGCGCCGGCTGGTCGACAACGTGTCTCGTGCGCAGGAGCGACTCAAGCGGCGAATCATGGTCGGGAACGTGGCGTCCTACGTGGAGTTCGCCGAAAACGAAATGTCCGAGTCGGAGCTCCTTCGGGAGCTCGCCGCGCAGGCAGATTGCTGGATCTTGCTGGACGTGACCGCGGCGTACGTCAACGGCCACAACCACGGGCGCAGTGCCGAAGAGTTCGTCGAAGGCCTTCCCCGCGAGCGAATCCAACAACTCCACGTCGGCGGGCACAGCCGCTTCGCCGACGGCCCCAACCCGCCGCTGCTGGTCGATTCGCGCGCGAGCGCAGTGGCCGAAGGCGTTTGGGGGTTGTTTCGAGCGTCGATACGCCACTGTGGGCACGCCCCAGTCGCCATCCAATGGGAGGCTCCCGTTCCCTCGCTCGAGCGAGTGGTCGCGGAGTCCGGGCGCGCCCGCCTGATCGCAGGCCAGGTGCCGCTTCGCAGGCTTTCAGCGTGACGCCCGCGGCCTCGGCGCTGTTTGCCGCAACCACTCGCGGCCCAGCGAGTGAGCCCGAGGCCATCGCCGAGGACGGCCAGCGGCTCGGGTTTGGGACCGATGGCTCCTCCCTCGCGCGCTCACTGAGGCTGTACCACCAGCTGCACCGCGAGAGCGCCATGAAGCAGCTGAACGCCGCCTTTCCACGCTCCTGCCAGGCCATGGGCGAGGGGGTTTTCTCGGAGGTAGCCGAGCGCTACCTGCTCGCCCATCCCTACCTGCGCCCGCAGCCCCTGGAGATTCGCAGCCTCTTCGCACGGTTCCTGGCGAGCGCGGAGGTCGAGGATCTGCTCAGTCGGCGGGCTCACGCCTGGCTCACCGATCTCGTCCGCCTGGAGGAGGCGCGCCTGCTCGTCGACGAGGCGCGCGCGGACATGGGCCTGCGGTTCAAAGACCTGAAGCGGGTTCCCCCGGAGCGGTGGGCGGACCTGCCGCTGTGTTGGCAGACCAGCGTGCAGCGCCTCGATGCGCACCACCCGCTCGACGGCCTTTGGGGAAAGAAGCCTCCCGCCGCCGCTGGCGAGGGGAGCGAGGTCACCGCGCCCAGCCGTCCGCCGGCGGTCACTCTCGCGGGGGTAGGTCGCTCGATGCCTCGCATTCACCACATTCTCGTCTGGCGCGATGGTTACCAGGTCATGCAACGGGAGCTGGCAGGTGAAGAGGCCCGCCTGTTCGACGAGCTCGAGCTCGGGGGAAGTCTCTCGACTCTATGCGCACGCGTGTCGGCTCGGGGGCGGTTGCGCGAGCCGGAAGCCGCGCGCACCGCCGTGCAGCTGGTGCAGCGCTGGTCGAACGACGGCTGCCTGAACGCGGCTCGGCGCAGAACCAGCCTGCCGGCGGGAAGCGGCTGACACCGGAGCGCCCTGGCCTGCCGCGTCGACGCGGAGCCGAGCCCTGCCGGTGCTCGCGTCGGCCGCGGGCCTCGGCCCGACGAAAACTCCCTCAGTGGAGGCCTGCACGGGGAACTCTGGGTCGAAAGCCAAGTCCAGGCTCAGGCCGGCTCGCGCGATCCATCGCGGATAGATGACGGAATCGTTGCCGATCAGCTCTGCGGCGTAGCCCTCCGGCCCCAGCTCTCGGCTCGGCAGAACGAGCTCGAAGGACCCATACCCACGCAGGTGAGGAGGGTCGCTTCGGGTTGCTCGACGGAACGCGCGAACGCGCCAGCTCGCTCGCGACGCTCCGCCCTCAGCGAGGGCGGCCGCGTGGGTCGAGCTTGACCACCGCCAGCTCCACACCTTCGAGGGTCGGCAGCACTTTCGCCTCGTCCCCCGAAATCACCACGTCGTAGTCCCCCGGCTTGCCATACGTCGAGGCGACTTGGTTGGTCTGAGGAAGCGTGACCGCCTCGACCCGGGCGGGCCATCGTTCGAACCAGTCCAGCGGGCGGCCCAGGCGGGGAATGTCCCCAAAACGCCGGGCAACACTGCCGATCTGCTCGAAACCGTTCGGGTATCCCAACAGCTCGCCCCCGATCGTCCGCCGCCACTCTTGCTCGGTGATCGGACGCGTCGAACCGACCTGCTCGAGCTCCTTCATCACCTCGTCGATGCTGGCGCGCGTGACGTCCGTGCGAACGCTGCCCACGATGAGAAAGAAGCCGGCCTCACGATGGCGGCGAAAGAAGCTGCTCGCCCCGTAGGTGTAGCCTTTGTCTTCTCGAAGGTTCATGTTGATACGGCTGGTGAACTGGCCGCCGAAGGCCCGGTTGAAGACCTCGGCGCGAACCAAGTCTTCCGCACCGGCTCCGGGCGCCCGCCGCACCACCCCCATCACGCTCTGGGCCGCTCCGGGGTAATCCACGATGTAGAGGCTGCGCCGAGCGGGGGCTGGCGCGACCGGCCTTCGCTTTGCGGCCGGCTCTCCCGACCAATCGCCGAAATGGCGCTGCAGCGCGGCCGCAACGGCCTCCTTTTCGACACCCCCAGCAACCACGAAGGAAGCCCCGGACGCCGCGATGGCAGCCTGATAGTGCCCCTTCACGTCGTCGAGCGTCAGACCCGCCAGGGTGTCCCGGGTTCCACCCGAGAGGTGCCCGCCGTAGCCGCTGCCGAACAACGCCTGGCGCAACGCGACGCCGAAGCCCACTTGGGGGTTGGCCTCCCCGGAGATGGCGTCGGCCATGCGCTGGGCCTTCCTTCGTTCGAACTCGGCCTCGGAGAGCTGGGGTCGCCGCACGATGTCGGCGAGCAGCGCGAGCGACTCGTCCAGGTTGTCCGCGATCATGTTCATCCGAAGCGTGATCGAGTCCACGTCGACGCTGACGCCATAATCGGTCGCAAGGGCCTGCAGCGCCGCCCCGAGCTCGAGTGCCGAACGCCCTCCCGCCCCCTCGTCGAGCATGTCGCCCATCATCGCCGTCAGCCCCTCCTTGCCCGGTGGATCGACCGCGTCGCCAGAGGGCAGAATCAGGGCCAGCGACACGAGCGGAACGGCCCCGTGCTTGGCGAACAGTACATCGGCACCTCCGGGCAGCTTCCAGCTCTCGGGAGCCGGGGGAGACCAGGCCGCGCGCGGCCCGGGCGCAGGCAAGGCCGATCGATCCGGGGGAGGAGCCGAAGCCGCGGGCTCGGCAGGGCCGGCGCCGGCCGGAGGCACGCTCACGGGCGAGGGAGGCGCGCAAGCGGCCAGGAGCGAAAGCAGCCACCCGACTCCGAGCAATCGGGCTCGATGCGAGGCCCGCGCCCGCCGGGCGGCGCCGAGCGGTGCGGAAGCCGGTCGACCTGCGTCCATACTCTGATGTTTCATCGATTCTTTGCTCCCGCCTCGATTTCCCCGGCCTTGGCCTGCGGCTGCTCGGAGCCGAGTGTACCCTTGGGCACGATGTCGAGCCGGAACGCCTCCTGGATGGGCAAATACTGGTTGGCTACCGAATGCACCCCCTGCGGAGTGGCCGCCGTGTAGCGCTCCATGTCCTTCGCGAGGTAGTCAGCCTCTCCTTGCATCAAGTAGTAGGAGGCGAGCGTGCTCGCGCGCGACTGCACTCCCTCGACGCGCCCGTAGAACGACTTCTTGAAGGCACTGACGGCGCGAGACATCTCTTGTGGCGACGGGGGGGAGGAGAGCGCCCTATCGAATGCCTTGACCAGCTCCGCGTACAGCTTTTCCAGCGATTGGCCCGGCGCGGCCGTCGCCTCGATGATGTACATGCTGGTGAGGCGCTGCGAGTATTGATACGCCTCGATGTCGCTGGCGATCTTCTCGTCGTAGACGAGCCGCTTGTACAGTCGGCTGCTCTTGCCTGCAACGAGCACGTTGCTGAGCAAATCCAGCTCGGCGTCTCCCGGCGCATACAAGGGAGGAGTGTGCCAGGCGAGGTAGACGCGCGGCAGGGGGACGTTGTCCTCGCGCTGAACGTGAGCGGGCACGGGCGGCGCCGGCTGCGCCTCGGGGGGCTGCGCTCGAACGCCGGCAGCAATCGACCCGAAGTAGCGCTCCACCTGGCGCTTGGCCGCTTCTGGCTGAAAATCCCCGACGACTGCCAGAGCCGCATTGGCGGGCGCGTAGTACTGGCTGAAGAAGGCCTTCACGTCTTCGAGCGTGGCGGCGGATAGATCCTCGTGGGACCCGATGGTCGTATGACGATAGGGATGCCCCTCGGGGTACATGCCCTCCGCGAGGTAGACGTGCGCCATCCCGTACGGCGCGTTTTCGTAACGCTGGCGCCGCTCGTTCTTCACTACCTCACGCTGGTTGTCCAACTTCTCCTGCGTCAAGGCGGGGATCAGATTCGCCATCCGATCCGACTCCATCCACAGGGGCGTTTCGAGGTAATTGCTCGGAACCGTTTCGAAGAAGTTCGTCCGGTCCCGATTCGTGGTGCCGTTGACCCGACCTCCGATCGGCGAGTACGGATCGAAGTACTCGTGATCGTAGTGCTCCGAGCCCTGAAACATCAGGTGCTCGAAGAGGTGCGCGAAGCCCGTGCGGCCCGGGCGCTCGTGGCCCGATCCGACCAGGTAGAGTACCTCCACGGACACGAGCGGAAGCGAATGATCCTCGCTGAGCAAGACCGTCAGCCCGTTGGCGAGCTGATACTGCTCGACCGGGACGCTGGGCGCCCCCGAAGCGACACTTGCGGCGGCGGCCGACGAGGACCCGGCTCCGGAGCCTTCGGCGGCGCCCGCAAGGCGCGGGGCCGACAGTGGCGATCCGGCGAGCAAGAGCGACGCAGACAGCGCCGCCGAGCTGGCGAAGGGCAACGACTTCATGGCGCCACATTGAGTGGGGGGCGCCCAGATGTCAATGCGCCGGCGGCCGAGCTCTTGCGCGGCCGAGCACGAGCGGCAACGCAACCCGCCTTCGACCGGGCATTTCCGCCGGCGGCGGCGGCGCTCGCCTTCCTGCGCGGCGGCGTGAAGCCGGCTCGGCAACGGCTACCGACGGAAACCCAGGCGCGTGGGACCGCTGCGGCTGGCGGTTGCCACCGAACGGCCACGTCGCGGGCCGTCGCCATCGGCCCCTGCAGCGATGCCCGGGCGCCGGACGGGCGCGCCCGCCCATTTGCCCGCGGGACCGGCTGCTTCGCAGCCTCGAAGTTATCAAAGCGGGGGCGCCCGCCGTGCAGCTATCCGCCCAAGCACTCGCGCCGATAGCGCTTGATGCCCGCTCCGTCGATGAAATAGGGCGGGTCGCAGCCGGGCTTCGCCTTCGGCTTCGGAGCTTCCTTGGCGACGGGACGCGGTGGCTTGGCCGCGGCACGCACCGAAGCCCTGCGGCGAGGGGGCCTGGGGGCGGCCTTCTTCTTCTCCGGGGGAGCGGGCGCCACCGACTCGTGGGGCTTCTTCCGCTTGGGCGGCTCGGGCTTCTTCAAGAGCGGGACGACGAGATTCGTGTCCCCGGTGAACTTGATGTGGCGCACTTGCTCGAGATAGCCATCCGCTTGGACGCGCAGCTCGTGATCCGTCTCGTCGAGCGGGAAGGTGCCGGTGAACGGGTTGGAAAAGAGTCGGGCGCCGTCCAGATAGAGCGCGGCCGTCTCCGGCGTCGCCGCGACGACGAGGCGAAGCTCGGTGCGATCCGGCTCGACCCGCGGGGGCAGGATGGCAACCTTCGAGGGCGCGGCCTCCGGCCTCGGGGAGAGCAAGCCGCTAGACCAGGCCACGCCGGCGAAGACCATCGCGGCAAGGCCCCCCGCGAGCCACAATCGGCTGGCTCGCGACTCCGCCTGCGACCCGTGGGGCTCGAGGTGATAGCCGTCGGGCGTCGACCGACCCGTGCCGGTGGACGCCGCCCCCATGGCTCGACTCGCCGTGTTCCATGACGTGGGCCTGCTGAGCCCGCCGCTAGACTGATCCCAGTTGTCCTCCGAGCCCTCCTCTGCGAACTTCGCCAGCTGCTCGTCCAGCCGCTGCTTGGAGGCCTCCTTGAGGTCGGCGCACGTCTCGCTCACCAGCTTCGCGATGGCGGCGGAAGAGACGATGCCCCCGCGAGAGGAGAGGAACCGTTCGACGTCCTCCCCAAAGGCCAGCGCGCTGTCGTAGCGATCTTCTACGTTCGGCGCCAGAGCCTTGCGGCAGATGCGCGCGAGCTCCGAGTCGACACCCGGCGTGACTTCCTCGATATCCGGAAGCTCGTCGCACAGGATGTGCCTCATGATCTCCGGATCGGACTTTCCCGCCCAGAAACGGCGCCGAGCAATCACCTCCCAGAGAAGGACGCCGATGGCGAATACATCCGCGCGACAATCGATACTGCTGCCATCGACCTGCTCGCGCGGCATGTACCCCAGCTTGCCCTTGATGACACCGGTTTGGGTTTCCTCGGTGCGCATGCTCAGCTTCGCGATCCCGAAGTCGAGCAGCTTCACGTGCCCGTCGTAGGTGATCATGATGTTGTGAGGCGTCGCGTCGCGATGGACGATGTCGAGCGGCTTGCCCGTGAAATCGCTCAGCGTGTGCGCGTAGTGCAAGCCGGCTAGCGTCTTGTGAAGAATGCTGAGGAGAACCTCGAGACGATACTCGGGGGCACGCAAGCAACGTTGAAGAACTCGCGCCAGAGACTGGCCCTCGAGAAACTCCATCACGATGACGGGCAGGCCCTCTTCCTCGAAAACCTCGTACACCTGCACGACGTTCGGGTGGTTCATGCGCGAGGCGAGCCGGGCCTCGTTGAGGAACATGCTCACCGCGTCGTCGTGCCCGCGAAACTCGTCCTTGGTCCGCTTCAGCACGACGAGCTTGCTGAACCCGCCGAGCCCTCGCGCGATGGCAGCCGTCACGACCGCCGTGCCGCCGCGGCCCAGCTCCATCAGGGTATGATATTTGCCTTCCGCGACGTTCTCGGGGTGATCGAGGCCTGCGTCGCCGCGACCGGGCTCGGCCCCGGCGGAATCCTCCCCGGGCGTGTTCTCATCCGAAATTGGTCGCACTCTAGAGTGTGTGAGCGGCGCGTCGCTTTCGCAACCATACCGAAGGGCTCCGAGGCGCCCGAAAACAGGCACGAAATGACCTGGCGAGCCCACGCGGAAGCCTCGCCCCCCCTCGTGGGGCCCCACATGAACACACAACTGCCCCCGCAAGCCCGCCCGGGCCGGCGGCGGGGTTCGCGCGCCCGCCCTGCGGTCCGAGCGGACGCGCCGCCCCGACCTGCCCGAGGCGCCTCTTGCGACCCCCCGCGGCGCGACCGCCGAAGCGGGGCCAATGCCCACCGCCGGCCCCCTCTACTTGACGGCTCGACCCACCGTGCGCTTGGTCCCGAAGCGCCACGATCCGGCGCGTGCGGACGGGCATCGTGGGCGCCGCGCGGCGTCTGCCGTGGCGCCGGGCTCGACCGATTTCGCACCGAACCGAGTCGCGCCGCGGGCTCGCGACCGGACGTGCACGGCGAAAAGCAAGGCCAACTCTGCGGGCGGGCGCGCGATCTTTGCGCGATTCCTGAAGAGACGGACGGCGCGGACGGAGGGCGGCGGCCTCTCCGGAAAAAAAACGCTGGAGGCGCAAGCTACGCGCCCTTTGTCAGGCCCAATCCCTTGAGTGCGCTGCGGCGGACGGCTAAATTCCGAGGGTGATGGTGGTTGTACGGCGAGAGCGTCGGCGCACGGCAACTGCGCCGCGGGCGTCGCGGTGCGCGTGTGCCCTGCTGGGGCTCGTCTCGTCGTGGGGGTGCCTCCTCGACCCGCGCCCCGAGGACGACCCGGCGACGCCCATCGAGCTCGGCGGCGAAGGGCCTGCGGACTTCTCGGACCAGGGCGAGCCCGCCACCAGGTCCGCGCCGACGCCGGCGCTCGCGGAGCCCGAAGCCGTGCGCCCCGGCGCGTCGGCTGCCAGCGAGGGAGACGTCCCGGGCGCCGAGCGGCCCCCGACGAGCCTGGAGGCTCCAGACCCGCCGGACGCGGGCGCAGACTCGGGTGTCGACGGTGGCGTCGGCGCGGCCTTTTCCGACCTAGCGGACGCGGGTACGCCCGCCGTGGCCAACGTGCAGGCGAGTCCCCCCACCGCCAGCCCCCCGTAGTCGCACGGGACCGGCCGAGCGTCGGCTTGCCGCGGCCCGGCAGACCGAGTCGAGCGGGCCACTGCGCCCCTCGAGCGACGCGAACGAATTGGGGCGCGCCGGGCGCTGCCCAGAGGACGACCGTGCCGGGCTCTGCCGACCGCCCCGAGCCCCCTCGCCTGCCTCAGCGATCGGCCGCGCTGCCACCGGCCAACAGGACCTCGCGGTTGGATTGGTCCGGTGGAATGACACGGTCGATTTCCTCGCGCAACGCCTCGAGGGACACGGGCTTTTCCAGAAAGCCATCCATCCCGGCCGTTTTGCACTCGTCGCGCGAGAATCGGTCCGCAAAGGCCGTTACGGCAATGATGGGCGTGTGAACGAGCATACCGTCCACCTCTCGCAAACGAATCGCCACGGTGGCTTCCCGCCCATTGACCGTCGGCATCTCACAATCCATCAAGATCAGGTCGTAGGCTCGCTGCGCCAGTGCTCGAACCGCCGCCCGGCCATCCGACACGACGTCGGACTGATAGCCCAGCTTCGAGAGCAACCCGGCGAGTAGCCGCTGGCTCACGGCGTTGTCATCGGCAACCAAGGCGCGTTTCACGGCTTCTCCTCTCTACCTCCCCGATCGAGCGTAGCATCGAGCGCGCGGCGGCGCGCCAAGGGCACGTGCGACGCGCGACTTTGGTGCGAGAGGCGACCCGAGTGTGGGGGGCAGGCGATGCCCCCTTTTCGGGCGGCTCCTCCGCGCCGGGGCCCGGTCGAGACCGAAGCCGGGCCCCGAGCGGCTCGGGTACGACGACACCTGTCGCCCGATCAGCTCCCTCCGACCGCAATCGACTTCATCGCCGTCATGTGGCGACGAAGCGTGCGACCGACGATCTCCACCGGGTGATTTCGGATCGACTCGTTTACCGCGATCAGCTCCTGATTGTCGACGCCACCGTCGGCCACGACGAGCTTGCGACCGATCACCTCGGGTTCGACCTTGGCCATGAAATCCGAAAGGAGCGGCACGCAAACGTTGCTGAAGAGGTAGCAGCCGTATTCCGCGGTGTCGCTGATGACCTTGTTCATTTCGTACAGCTTCTTGCGGGAAATGAGGTTGGCAATCAGCGGCACCTCGTGCAGCGACTCGTAGTAGGCACTCTCGGGCTTCATGCCCACGGAGGTCATCGCCTCGAAGGCCAGCTCGACACCGGCCTTCACCATGGCGACCATCAGCACCCCCTTGTCGAAGTACTCCTGCTCCGAAATCGGGGTCTCGGTGGCGCTCGCCTTCTCGAAAGCCGTCTCGGCCGTCGCGGCACGCCAGGAAAGTAGCCGGTCGTCGCCGGCGTCCCAGTCCTGCATCATGGCCGAAGAGAACTCGCCCGTGATGATGTCGTCCTGGTGCTTGTCGTACAGCTCACGCATCAGCTCCTTGAGCTCCGCAGCGAGGGCGAACGCCCGCAGCTTCGAAGGGTTGTCGAGCCGATCCATCATGGCCGTGATGCCCCCGTGCTTGAGCGCCTCGGTGATCGTCTCCCAGCCGTACTGGACCAACTTGGCCGCATAGCCCGCGTCCACGCCGGACGCCACCATCTTGTCGAAGCACAAGAGGGACCCCGTCTGGAGCATCCCACAAAGAATGGTCTGCTCCCCCAGCAGGTCGCTTTTGACCTCGGCGATGAACGAGCTCTCCAGCACGCCGGCGCGGTGCCCACCCGTTGCCGCTGCGTAGGCCTTGGCGATTTCCAGGCCTTCGCCCTTGGGATCGTTCTCGCCGTGGACGGCGATCAAGGTCGGCACGCCGAAGCCCCGCTTGTACTCTTCCCGCACCTCGGTGCCCGGGCACTTCGGCGCAACCATGACCACCGTGAGGTCCTCGCGGATTTGCATGCCTTCCTCGACGATGTTGAAGCCGTGGCTGTAGGCAAGGCACGCGCCCTTCTTCATCAGTGGCATGATGGCCCCGACCACGGCCGAGTGCTGCTTGTCGGGCGTGAGGTTCAAGACGAGGTCCGCGCCGGGTATCAGCTCCTCGTAGGTGCCGACCGCAAAGTTGTTGTCCTTGGCATTGAGGTAGCTCTGCCGCTTCTGCTCGATGGCGCCCTTGCGCAGCGCATAGGCCACATCCAAGCCGGAATCCCGCATGTTGAGGCCCTGATTGAGCCCCTGAGCGCCGCACCCGACGATCACGACCTTCTTGCCGCGGAGCTTCTCCACCGAATTGAACTCGCTCGCATCCATGAACCGGCACTTGCCGAGCTCCGCGAGCTTCCTGGCCATCGTGAGGGTGTTGAAATAGTTCTTACGAGTCATTGGGTCGTCCTGCTTCTTTCGACGGTTCGGCGGAAAGCCCCCCCGTGGCAACTCACCGGGGCGAGCTCGACGGCGGCGGAGGCGCCCTGCACGGGGGCTCCCCGGGGATCGGGTCGCCGAGCGACGCCTTCGCCCGCTGCCGTTTGTTCTTCGTTGGGGTGGCGGCGAGTTTTTTCGCCACCGACACGCTAGCGCAAGCACAACGTTGCCGGAATTGATATATTCGCGATTCTAGGTTGCGAATTCTGCAACACAGGTTTGGGCTCGGGTCGTGGTCGATACGGATCATCTAAAATATTTCATGCACTTGTCCGAGTCACTCCACTTCGGCAGAACCGCTCGCAGCTTTCGGCTCAGTCCCTCGTCGCTCACCCGCGCGGTACAGCGCCTGGAGCAGGAGCTGAGCGTGACGCTGCTGGAGCGCGACCGGCGACAAGTTCGACTCACCGCGGCGGGTGAGAAGCTGCAGCGCGTGGCCCGCCAGCAGCTGCACGCGTGGCAAGCCCTGAAAGAGGAGCTGCGTCCGGGAGAAACCTCGCCGGCCGGCTCGCTGCGCATCGCATGCACCGTGACCGCCTGCCACTCGCTGCTGCCGCGTCTCGTGGCGCGTTGCCGCAGCCTGTACCCGGACATCGCACTAGAGCTGGCCACCCAAAACGCGGCGCAGGCCATGCGGCAGCTCGAGGCCGCGGAAGTCGATTTTGCCGTCGTCCCCCTTCCCGATCGCCTCGTGGCGAACCTTTCCTCGATCGCGCTCGGCTCCACTCGCCTGGTGTTCATCGCCCCCCGTCGCGAGCCGCGCTGGCTGCGGCTTCTTCGGCAGTCGCCCATTCCCTGGAGCGAGATCCCGCTCGTGGCGCCGAGTGGTGGGGTGGAGCGGCAGCGGCTGGAAGCATGGCTGGCCACCCTCGAGGCGCGGCCGCGAATCGACACTCGAGTCGGCGGCAACGAGGGAATTCTGTCGATGGTGAGCCTGGGATGTGGGATCGGGCTGGTTCCCGAGCTGGTGCTGGAGCGCAGCCCGCAGCGGGGAGAGGTCGTCCCGATCGAGTCCCTCGCGCCCCCGCCAGGCTACGTAGTGGCATTGTGCGTGCAGCGCCGCTCGCTCAAACGGGCTGCCGTGGCAGCCCTGTGGGAGCTAGCGCGGCAGCCCCCCGCGACGGAGCCGGGCTCCCGGAGCGTATCGTCCCCCCCGGCGGCGGCGAGTCCTTCGATTCCACGGCGCGCGACGAACGTCGACGACCCCACGGCGGTCGAGCCGCTCGAGGAGGTCGACAACCAGACGCCGGACGCCCAGTATTGAGTCGAGGAACGCCTCGGCTCTACTGTCGCGAGGAACGGCTCGCCGTGCTAGGCCCGCGGGGTCGACCCCGAGGAATGACGAACCATGCGCCTGACCATCACGCAGCCCGACGACTGGCACCTTCATCTGCGGGACGGAGCCCACCTCGAGAGCGTCGTGGCGCACAGCGTCGACCAATTCGCCCGCGCCATCGTCATGCCGAACCTTCGTCCGCCCGTCGCCACGGTGGCCGAAGCGCTCGCGTATCGCGAGCGCATCCTCGCCGCGAGCCCCCGACCCTGGGATCCGATGATGACGCTCTACCTCACGCCGCAGACGAGCGTCGCGGACGTCCGCGCAGCCGCCGAGTCACCCCACGTCAAGGCCATCAAGCTCTACCCGGCGGGCGCCACCACGAACTCGGAAGCGGGCGTCGTCTCACTCGACGGGCTCGCCCCGATCTTCGAGGAGATGAGCGCCAGAAAGGTGCCTTTGCTCGTGCACGGGGAGTCGACCGAGCGCTCGGTGGACGTCTTCGACCGCGAGGCGCGCTTCATCGACGACGTGCTCGCTCCGCTCGTCGACAGGTTTCCGGCGCTCAAGGTCGTTTTCGAGCACGTCACGACGGCTCAGGCGGTGGATTTCGTGATGCAGGCGGGGAGCAACGTGGCTGCCACCATCACCGCGCACCACCTGCTGTACAATCGCAACGCCCTCTTCGCGGGGGGGCTTCGGCCGGACTACTACTGCTTGCCGGTGCTCAAGCGAGAGGAGCACCGGCATGCGCTGTTGGCCGCCGCGACCCGCGGCAACCGCAGCTTTTTCCTGGGCACGGACAGCGCTCCGCACGAGCGGAACCAAAAGCACACGGGGTGCGGCTGCGCGGGCATCTACACGGCCCACGCGGCACTCCCCCTGTACGCCGAGGCGTTCGAATCCGTGGATCGGCTCGACCGTCTCGAAGCGTTTGCCAGCTTTCACGGCCCCGATTTCTACGGCCTGCCGCGCAACACGAGCACGCTGACGCTCGAAAAGGCGCCGTGGCGTGTCCCGGAAAGCTACCGGTTCGGCGAAGGGGTGGTCACCCCACTGCGGGCTGGCCAGGAGCTCGCCTGGCGCGTCGCCGTGGATCGATAGCCGCGCGAGGCGCGTCGCGCGCGCTCGGCGGCAACCTCGAAGGGTCCCCCTGCAAGAGGCCCTCGGCCCCCGGCCGCGCCGCTCACGTCGAGCTCTCGGGCTGGGGTAGAATCCAGGGCTTGGCCGACAGCGTGCGTGGCTCGGCGCCGAGATCGATGGCGGGGTCGATCAAGCGCGCGCGGGGGCGCCCGTTGAAGGAGACCCAGGCTTCGGCAAAGACCCGTACCGGCTCTCCGAGCCGCGCCTCGAAGCGCCGCTTGAGCTCGAGCGCGTACTCGTGGATCATGTCCGGCTGCGTCGACATCATGGTGTACTGCAGGGGAGTGAGCTCCTTGCGCGGATACACCACGAAGTGTCGGGGCCCCGCCTCGATTCGATAGCGAACCTGACCCGCCTTTTCGACGAGCATCACTCGCCACGCAAACCGAAAACCTTGCTCGTGCCAGTTGACGCCCGGTGGGTAGAGCAGAAAGCGCAGCGGCAGCAGCAGCTGCGCCACCAGGTAGCCCGCACCGGCGACGCGCGGTAGCCACCCGGCTGGGACCGGGGTGGCGGACCCGACGGGCGCCACACCCGCGCGCAGGCTGAGCTGCGCGGCGAGCTGCCGCGGCCAGGAGGGCGAGAAGAAGATCGTGGCGGCGGTCACCATCACGAACGAAAACATGCCGATCGGGAAAAGGAGCCAGACGGTCAGGTGGAAGAGCACGAGCACCGCGAAGGCCGGGAGCCGCGTCCGCTTCCACGAGAGAAAGCCCGCGACGGTGAGGTCGAAGAGCGCCCCGAAGTAGCTCATCGCGTGAGCGACCACCGGCTCTGCGAGCAGCGGGCCGAATAGAGCCACGTCCGCACGTACGGACAGCCAGGTCGAAAGCGGCTCGGCACGCACCAGCCAATCGCTGTTGAGCTTCGCGAGGCCAGCGAAGAAATAGACCAGGCCGAGCTGCACCCGAAGCAGCGCATAGCTGGCGTTCGTGACCCGCCGCGCCGGCGCTCCGCGGCGCCTGCGAATCCAGGCGTCGATCGAGCCCGTCGCCGCCGCGGGCACGAAAGCGAGCAGCAACGCGATCAAGCTCACCAGGTAGTAGTGATTGAGGTACGCGGCCTTCTCGAGCAGCTCAGCGTAGACGAACAACACACAGAATGCTCCGGCGCTCAGCCGCGCCCACAGGCCCACGCAAACCCCCAGCGCCGCGAGTGCCATCAGCGAGAAGTGCACGTACAGCCACGGCCCCGGCCAAGGGCGCACCCACTCGAAGCCGAGGTAGGTGAAATGGTACTGCGGCTGCAGGTACAGCTCGTCGATCCACCCACGCGCCCAAAAACGCACGGTGGCGACGAGCATCACGAAACCGAACGCGGCCCGAAATGCCGCGAGGCCTGCCCCGTCGCACGGGGTGACAATCCACTGTCGGAGGCCGCGCACGGTGCCCTTCAAGCTCCCTCGAAATCTCCCGAGGCTACGGCTCCCGCAGCGCCGAACGGCGGGGCCCCGACTCTTCGAGCGGCGCGGTTCAATCCCCGTCGTTGTCGTTGAAATTCAGCGTCAGGCCCAGCGCTCCGATGATGTCGGTCTGAATCAGGCGCTGAAGCTCTCCGAGCTCATCGCTGGCGAGCGCCACCTCTTCGCGTTGGTCCACCACGGCCCTCGAGAGGGGCCCGTCGATCGCGCCCAGCGCGCGGCGGCTCGCCTCCAGACCGTCGCGAAACGGATCGGCGAAGGCGACGCCCCGTTCACGAACGTATGCGTCCAGGCCGCGAAAGGGTCCCCCCGGGGACCCAGCCCCTCCCCCGCCGGCGCTGGAACCAAAGTAGAGCCACTCGAGACCCATCAGGTTGTCCTCGATGTCCGCCAGCGAGCGCTGGCTGAACCGGGACTCCACGCGCTCGGGGATTGGAGTGCCCCCCGAGGTCTCTCCCATGGGGCCGCCAATCTTCTCCGCGCGAATGTTCTCGAGCGTGAACCCCATCCGGTTGACGATCTCGCCGAAGGCGTCGCGCAACGAGGAAAACGCCGTCCCCGTCCGCCCTGCTCCCGACATTTCCGCTGCAAAGTCGAGCCCTTCCGGCCGCCAAGCGGTGTAGATGTCCTCGGCGCGGGCCGCCAGATCCACCGCGGCCGCCACCAAATAGTCGCAGCGGCGCGCATTGCCGAGCGCCTCGAGCGTCGACGGGCTCCCGGCGTACAGCAGGTAGCCTATCACCGGAGAGCCGCGCGTCCAAACGCCTCGCTCGGCCAGCGAAGCGGCGGTAATCTCGTCGCCGCTGGCGAGCAGCTCTTCCACGGTCGCGTCGCGAGCCGGCCAAGAGTCCATCTTCGGGCCGATTCGATCGTACTCCGAACGCGAGTACGGCCCGAATGCGAAGACCTCCGCTCGCTTGAGCGGGTGACGAGTGGCGATCCAAGCCTGCCGCGCGGCCTCGAGCGCGGCCTCGGAGGGCTGCTGGCAAAGGGCGGAAAGCTCCTCCGAGAGCTGGTCCGTCGTCGACTGCAGCTCAGCGTACAGCGGCACGACGAGCTCCTGGCTCCACTCCCCGAGGAGCTCCCTGCGCGTGTCTCCCTCGCCGCGGCTCGCACAAGCCGCGCTCGACAGCACAGCCGCAAGCGAGAGCACGCCCCCGAGCCTCAAAGCGACCTCACGAATCGCACCACCGCGTCTCGCCGCGCGGCGCTGGCCGAGGCAAATGCGTCGCGCGCGGCCTGCGCCTCGCCCCCGTGCCAGAGAATGGCCTCGGCCACCCCGCGCGCCCGGCCATCGTGCAGCAGCCGCTCGTGCCCATTGACGACATCGAAACGCCCGACGCCCCACAGCGGAGGCGTGCGCCACTCGCTCCCATCGGCGTCGAAGGCGGGGCGATCGTCGGCCAATCCGGGGCCCATGTCGTGCAAGAGCAGGTCGGTGTACGGCCAGATCAGCTGATCCCGCAGCTCGGCCAAGGGGGCTTGGGCAGAGGTGCGATGGCTGGGTGTGTGGCACCCCGCACAACCCATGCGCGTGAACGCCGCTTTGCCTTCGAGCACCGGGGCTGACTCGTACTCGCGCCGCGCGGGTACCGCAAGCACCTGGGCGTAGAGCTCCACCCGATCGAGGAGGCGGTCGCTGAGCTCGGGCTCGCCTCCCCCGGGCTCCGAAGCGCACTCCGGCTGGGCCTCGCTGCACTCCTGTTGGGGGAAGAGGCTACTCGTCACGCCCAGATCTCCCAGGAAGGCTCCCGCACTCTGCTGCCGAAGGCTGGGCTGCTCGGCCTTCCAGCCGAAGCGCCCGACGGCCATTGCCCCGGCCTCTACGTCCCACACCCGATTGATGCGCCCCGAGATGCCGTCCCCGTCGAGATCCTCGGGGTCGGCCAGCTCCGTCAGCCGCTCCTCGGGAAGGGCCTCGAGCAGCCCCAGCCCGATCACCGCGGGGCCGATTCGAGGCGAGACGCTCACGGCGCCAAGCGGCCCGTACTGCAAATCCTCGAGCGCGTAGCTCGGCGAGAGCAGCGAAAATCGCTGTCCGTCCCCGTACTCCCCGGCAATCATCTCGTACCGCACCACGAGCCGGCCCTCGTACGGGACGCCATCGACGGCAAACGGCTGCAGCTGCCCGCCGTAGATCGGGTGCGGCATGGGCTCGCCATGCTCCCCCCTTTGGCCGGGGACGCTCAGGCGCAGCAGCAGGCCACCGTAGTCCAACGTGCCCAGCTTCGGCGGAGCGCCCCGCCCGTCGTGCGGGTGGCAGCTCGAACAGGATCGGGCGTTGAAGAGCGGACCGAGCCCGTCGCGGCTGTCGGTGCTCGACGGCGGCTCCACCCAGCTCTGGTTGAAGTAGGAGTTGCCCGTGTAGAACATTGGCGAGTGCTCACGGCCGAGGTTCTCGATCGGGCGAATGAAGGCGTTGACACCGAAAGCGTTCGACGCCGTCGTCTCGCCGCCGGGCAGCTCCTCACCCTCGTCGAGCGCGGCGCCCTGGGGCCCCGCCGCCGAACACCCCGGGGCCGCACAGGCCGAAGCAAGCGCGAAGCCGAGGGCCCAAGACGCGGGGGTGCCGGCTCCGCAGCGCGGCAAGACGCCCCTGCCGGGCATTGGGCGCCCGGCGAGACAGGAGGATGCGAATGCCGCTCGGGGCGATCGTGTGCGCATGCTGGCTTCTTCCCCGTCGGTTCACTCCGGTGGGTTGAGCTTCGCCAGCCCAAACAGCGGAATCGCGTCGTCCTCCAGAGCGGCCTGTAGATCCAGCAGCGAATCCACCACCGCCTGCACGCGCTGGTTGCCCGGGCTGTTGCCGCCCGCGATCTCCTGGTCGAAGGGAACTTCCATGCCCCTGGCCAACGCCAAGCTCTGCTCGACGAGCTGGGTTACCTCCGAGGCCACCTCGAGGTCCCCCGCGGCGAACACGTCCCGCAGGCCCGTGCCGGTCACCGTCGTCGCCGGCGTCAGCCCCTGGTAGCTGCCGATCCACACATTCTGCACGCCGACGATGTCGTAGATCATGTCGTTGTGCGTGTTGTCGCTGAAGCAGGAGTGCTCCTCCTCCTGCTCCCTCGCGTCGAGGGCGGCCTGGAGGCGCTCTCCCCCCGTTTCGAAACCGGAGAGAATCGAGGCGCCACTCGTGACCAAACCGAGCGCCATGCCCGGGTCCATGGCCAGGAACCTCTCGCGGTAGTTGCCCGCGTCCCCTTCGCTCCAGGCGTCGACGAGCTGCCGTAGGTTTTCCATGAGCAGCTCCGAGACGGCGAGCAGGTACTGCCCGCGGCGCTCCTGGTTGGCCGCGGTGCCCCCCTCGCCGGTGACGTAGTCCGTGTAGGGGCGCTCCCCGGGACCCTCTTCGTTGAAATCCTGGCCCCAGAGCAGGAACTCGATCGCGTGGTAGCCGGTCGAGATGTTCTTGTCTCCCTGTTGCTCGTTGAGGGCCGCCAGGCTCTCGGGGCTGATCTCGACGCTCGGGTCGTTCACGATCCCGGAGTCCGGCTCGCCTCGGACGTAGTCGACGTAGTTTTCGTCCATGGGCCAGGCGTTCAGCAGCCCTTCCGGACCATCTACCTCGTTGTCGATGGGCCCCCCGTAGAACCGATACACCTCGGTCTGAAGGTAGGGTACGCGCGCATCCAGCCAGGCCTCGCGCGCGCCGTCGAGCGCTTGCTCGCTGGGCGAGTCGACCAGCTCCCGCAGGGCCTCGTCCAAGCTCTCGGCTTCCGAGAGCGAGTCCGTGTACGTCGCCAGAGCGATGTCGGCGTAGGTCCGTAGCGCGGCGCCGGCGTTGTTCGGGAGGGCCTCGGTGGAAGAGAGAGTCTCCTCGATATCCTCGTCGTCACCGCAGGCGACGAAGGTCAGGGCGAGCAAAGGAATGAAGAGCTTGCAGGAAGTCATACTAGGTCTCACATCAGCGGGCCCTCGGGCCGCTCGATAACGATAACGTGTCTCGTTAGCGAGCCTAGTAGCAGTCGACGTGGACGACGTCAACTCACAGCCAATGACTATGCACGTCGCGGGTTTTCCGCGGTCGAGAATGGGAACCGCCCCCTGGTCTCCAAACTCATAATGAGAGGCGCTTGCATCTACTCGCGACGCCCCGTTCGGCAGGATCTCCGACTTTCCGGCCGACATTACCGGCTCGGCGGCGGGGGCCTCCCCCCCCCGCGGATCGGCGACAGCGGCCCCGCGCGAGCCCGTAGGCCGAGCGGGCACCGCCCCGGCGGCTCAGCCGCTCCGCTTGTGCGTCGTCGCCCCGTGGGAGGCCGGCGCGCGATGACGCACGCCACTCTTCGGAGGCGCTTCGGCAGCGGGTGCCTCCGCCTGGCGCGAGGCGACCTCCCCCGCAAGGCGCGCGCTCGCCGCAGCGCCTTCCGCTCGCAGCGCCCCCCCCCGGGCGCCGGCAGGCTCCGCGGCAAACGCAGCAGCGACCAAGCCCTCGAGCGATGCGCTCTTGGGAGGCGTGGAACGCCCCTGGCGCTGCCGCCAGAGAAAGACTTGACGGGCAACCAATCGTTCCAGATTCAAAAACACGGGACCTCCAGGCGGGGCAAAGGGCGGCCCTGCGCTGACTTCGGGAGCGCGGGGCGAGGGTCGAGACGAAGGCTCAGGATAGCGCCCAGACGAAAGCCGTCCCACGGCTGATTGATGCGAAGGCTCGCAGGCAAATACTACGCGATTGCCTGCGCGGGCGGCTGGGGCAGAAAAGTCCCATGCCGCCGAATGAGGGCGTGCTTCACCACTCGGTGGTTGCTCACTGCGCCGACTTCGGGCTGGCCCGCACGAGCTCACCGCGCTGACCTGCGATCGAACTCCCAGTGGACGCACGCCTGGCACACGGAGTGGACGCGACCGACGAAACGGTGCGGCGCGCGGCAAAATCACCAGTGCAACACTTGGGGCCGCGCACGACGGGGGGCCTCGATGGACCCGCGTTGGCACTCGGCGCGGGGAGCGTGCCGAGCAAGGTCCGCGCTGCGCCCGCGACCTCCGCGGCGGCCAGAACCGCTCCGCGCGCCCGAAACGGCACACTCCGCCCATCCGAAACGGCCCACGAACCGCCCGCTCGACGACTTAGCTCGCCAGTGGTCCTACCAATTGGCACCGGCTTTGCTCGGACACACGAGCCGTGGCATCGTCCGCCCGCTTC
>JBNKVS010000007.1:0-18872 GCA_050299315.1 Polyangiaceae bacterium | reverse complement strand
CGTTCGCCGGCGGCAGGCTCCGCCGGCGAGGGCCTCCCCGGGGCCGGGGAGGCGGCCAGCGGTTGACTCGGAGGCGGCTGGTGGGCCTCCGGCGAGGCGCCGCCGAGCGCGGCGGTCGAGCCCGCCAGGCGAGTGGTCGCGAACGCCGCCACGGCCAGCGCGACCGCCCCTCCGCCGCACCAAGCCAAGAGAGCGCGCCGGCTCCGCGTGCGAGAAAGGCTGGAGACCTTGCGAAGAAGCTCGCGATCCCCCGGGCGGTACGAAAGTGCGCGGCCAAAACAGTCGGCCGCCACGCTGATTTGGCCGGCGAGACTCGCCGCCGTTCCCCGCTCGATGAGACGCTCGACCACCAGCGCCTCGTCGAAGCAGAATGGGTCGGCAACCCACGCCAGCAGGGCTTTGGGCTCGACCAGGCCCACCGCGGTCAGCTCCTGCTCGAGCGCCCGGGAAAGCGACTCGACGTCGGGGAAACGATCTTCGGCGTTGCGCGCCATGGCTCGCTCGACGATCCGCGAGTAGGCCGAGCCCACTTTGGGCTGCTCTCGCTCCGGTGGAACGAACTCGCCGGACAGCACCCGACGCAGCACCTGCGCCGGGTACTGTCCGGCGAAGGGTAGCTTGCCCACCAGGCACTCGTAGAGCATCACCCCCAGGCCGAACACGTCGGAACGCACGTCCACGGCCCCCCCCTCGATTTGCTCCGGGGCCATGTGTGCCGGGGAGCCGAGCACCTCCCCGGTAGAGGTGACTCCGTGCGCGCCGAGCACCTTGGCGATGCCGAAGTCCGTCAGCTTCACGCGCACGCCGCCCCCCTCGGGGTCGTCGACCGGCGGAATGCTCAGCAAGACGTTCTCCGGCTTCACGTCGCGGTGAATCACCCCCTGGCGGTGGGCATGCTCGAGGCCCGAGGCAACCTCCAGCGTGATGGCGACGGCCACCTCGGGGGGCATGGGGCCGCGCTCGCGCAGCAGGTCTCGCAGCGTCTTGCCGACGACCAGCTCGACGACGAGGTAACGGCTTTCGTCCTCGGCTTCGGACACATCGTACACCTCGACGATGTTGGGATGTCGCAGCTTGGCCACCGTCGTGGCCTCGCGCACGAAGCGCTCGCCAATCTCGTGCCGATCGCGCAAGTGCGGGTGGATCAATTTGACGGCCACCTCGCGCTGCAGGCGCCGATCCCGAGCACGGAAAACGGTCGCCATGCCCCCGTGGCCCACCTCTTCGAGGAGCTCGTACTTCTGTAGCTCTGGAACTCGCAGCAGGGCCGACACCGCACTTCACTTCGGCGCAGGGCTTTTGGGGAACCCCCCAGCCTGGCTCGTCCTCACTTGTAGCGCGCCGCGTCCGCAAGCGGCGGCGAAAAATGGGGGCGTGAGCCCGCGCGCCGACCCGCGCTCGCAGAGCGGCGCGCTTGGATCACCACGGGGGGGCGAGATGATCCGGATCGGAGCAACTGCGATCGCACGCTTCGCGGCGGAGAAGCCCCCGGGCCCCCGGACGAAGGAGCCAGTGAGCCGCGGCGATCGCGCTGCGCCCCTCCAGGCACGAGCAAATCCGCTGATGAGTAAATACGTTGACAGTAGAACTGTCAGACGATCCGCTGACGAACCGCCGGGGCGGGCTCGACCGGGGCCTCACCCCGCGCTGCCGGAGCGCGCCTTCTTCGACGCGCTCGAGACACCGGGTGGCCTGGTGCGGCGACGCGTGCCCGAACGAGCGCGACTCTCCGATTCAGGACCACCGCCGGCCAACCGGGATGCGCGCGCGCCGGACGTGCACAGAGTCACCTCCACGCCCAAGGTGCGGCAGCGCACCACGAGCCGCTCCCAATCGACCCCCGGGGCGAGCAACAGGCCACCGGGCGGGGAAGGATCGAGAAATAGATCCACCGTCGCGCGCCGACTTCGCAGCATCTCCCGTACCTGCGCGTCGTCCACCCACAGAAAACCGGGCGTGACGACGAGCTGGGCGCGCCCCACGACGGCGCTCGCCGCCGTCAGCACTTCGGCGACTTCGGCGGGCACGGTCACGACCGCTGCGAGCCGCTGGCGAATCACGTGCGCGGCCAGCCCGGCTCCGAGGGCCGCCTGCACCGTGCCCGTGCTCACCTTCAGCTCCAGCTGCCCTTCAATCCGGCCGAGCTCGGTGAACGGCACGAGCGACAGCACTTGGGCGACGCGCACGTCGTCTCCCACCCGCAAGATTTGGGTATCCCTGAAGACGCTCTGCCGACGTGCCGGCGCGGGCTCGCCTGCCAGGTAGTGGCGACCTCGGGAGGTAATGCGCAGCGTGCGCTCATCCCGCGCCTCGACGCCGCCCGACGCGCGCCGCCCGCCCCTGACCGGGCCGCGCGACCCGGAGCCGAGCTTCGCGGGGGACGGCGCCTGCTCCGCGTCGCTTTCCTCGCCGCCTACGTCCACACACCCGAGGAGGTGCAAGCTCTCGAACGCGATCCGCTCCGCAACCCGCGGGAGCGTCGCCTCCGCGGCGGGAATGCCGCAGCGCTCGGCCCAGCGCTCCAGCAACCGACTCAGGCCCGGAGCTCTCCCGTCCGTCATGACGAATCCCCGGATTGCCTCCCACGGAACCCAGCGGTCCTCGCCCAGGTCCATCAGGCTCTCGAGCACGATGGCCCGCACCACACCGACCACACTCGGCTCGCGCGCGGCCCCCGCCGAGCGCAGCACCTCTCCGTCGGGGCGCGCTTCGTCCCAAGCGCCCCCCTCGCGCCACACCTCGAAAAAGCGAAAGCTGAGCTCGTGCAACGCCAGGCTCCCCGGTGGAGAGTTCGGGTTGCGAGCCGAGGCATCCCAGAGCCCCAGGGCCCGACAGAGCGATGCCACCAGGGCGACGCGGCGAGGATCTTGACCGAAGCGCGCGGCCAACCGCGAGACGAGAGAGCGAGGCGTGCCGAGGTCGGGCTTGATCTCGACGCCGCGTTCGCGGACGTGCGCCGAGATGGCCAGCGCCAACGCAGCCGGATCCTGCGCGAACGCCGCGCGCCGGGGGCAGCTTTCTCGAACCTCGACGAGCCGCCGGATCTCGGCACGCCGCCCCTCGGCTTGCTCCCGGCGACGGGCTCCGATGCATCGCACCAGCTCGCTCGGGATGACGTGGCGATTCGGGTGTAGAGGCAACAGGAAGCCGCGCCGCTCGAGGGCAAAGCCGACGCCGCGCCGGGAGGGTGTTGCGCCGGCGGCGCCGCGCAGCCGCATCGGCTCGCGCTCGAGGCCCAACAGCTCCTCCGTATCCACCTCGCCGCCGAGCTCTTCGATCGCGAGGAGCAGCTTGCGCTCGGCCGGGGCCAAGGCGGCGACTTCGCGCGCCAGGTACTCCGCATCGCTGAGGTTGGCCCAGGCCGCCTCGAGCGACAGGGCGATCGGGTTCGTCGCCGCGCTGCCCAGGTGATGAGAGGCGATGCTGGCCTGAACGCTGGGACCGACCTGCGTCAGCAAGGAGCGAATCCCGCGTGGATCTTCGCCCTCCCAACTCGCCATCTGGACGATGTACGCGATGGGGAGCAGTAGCTCGACACGGCCGTCTTCCGCGGCGCGCGCGAACACGAGCCCCTTGGCGACCAAAGGCTCCACCGCAGCCGGCAGAGCCTTGACCTTCAGTACACCTCGCGCCTCGATGATTCGATGCAACAACTCCCGCGCGGGCGCGGGGAGGTGGCTCGGATCCCGAGCCTCGGGCAGGCTGAGCAGGGCCCGAGCGACTTGAGCGGCCACGCCAATTCGCTTGCTCGTGTCCACTCGAAGCGATAGCCCCGTGATGATCGCCTTGAGCTCCTTGGGGGGCAGCAGGCCGAGCACCTCCTCCAAGCCGAGCGCCTTGGAAGCCCTCGCGGGGGGCGTCGTGGATTCGGATGAGCCCGTCGGCTTGCGATTCGCGACAGCTGTCATGGCCTGGATTCGATTTGCTTCGGGCGCCTTTGCGGGGCAGGTCGAAAGACGCGCGGGAAGCACGCAGGTGCCGTCGCACGACGTTGGGCAGTGGGCGCAGAGCCCAAGCCTAAAGGAAACCGCAAACGAGCGCGGCTGTCCAGCCTCTCGTTACCCCGCACTACGATCTCCTACAACAATCCCCCACAACGCGGGCGGGCCCCGCAGTTTCGCTTGGATGGGCCTCGTACGACGCGGCCTGTACGACGCGGCCGGTGCGACGCGGCCGGTGCGACGCAGCCTGTACGACGCAGCCGGTGCGACGCGGCCCCGTTCAGACGGGCTTTTCGACGGTCTGGCGCTCGTGAGCGCTGGCGCTGTGAGCGCGGCGCGGGTCGAACGGGAAGGCCGGAGCGATCGAGACGTGTGGTCGCGGGAGACTCGGCTCTCGGAGGCCGCGTCCACGCAGGTCGGCAGCCGCGCGCGCGTCCCTCGTCCGGACCAGAGCCGATTCCCCGCGCTGGAGCCTGCCGATCGGGCGCTTTCGTCTTGGGTCGGGCGCCTCGGCCCCTGGCGATCTTACCCCGCTTTGGTCGGCGGGCTCGCTTCTTGCCGGGTCGACCTTCGTTCGGGCCTCGCCGACGCGCCCGCCGTTCCGCCGCATCTCGCTCCCTCCCGCTCGACTCGTGCGGTCCCTCTGTGGGGCCCGCCGGTGCCTCGAGCGCGCTTTCCGCCCTCTCCTGGTCTTTCTTTCGTCTCGGCGTCGCCGGCTCTTCCGGCAGCCTGGCGTCCCGCCGCCGCGCAGCGCGGCCCAGGTCTTCTCCGATCGCGCGCGCCATGGCCGCGCTCTGCCGCGCAATTCCCGAGGCTGGCGGGCGACTTCCGAAGGTGCTGCGCGGTGCGCGGGGATGCTCCGCAATTGTCGAGGTGCAGGGGAGCGATCACGAAGAACCGCGTACCCATTTCCAAATCTCTGCGTCCGCCGGGTCGACGGTCGCCCGAACGGCTGGGCCGTCGGCTTCCTCTCTCCGCGGCAACGTTTCCACGAAGATCGATGCCCGGCCCGGCCCGGCATGGCATGGCATGGCATGGCGTGGCAATCAGGGGAGAGCCCCCGCCCCCCTCGCGAGCGCAGGCTCGAACGAGACGCATCGTCTCGCCCGCCCCGCGACGCCCAACTGGCTGGTCGACGCCGCGGCGCGCTCGCCCCCCATCCGCGCGCACCGGCCTCGGCGCTGCCGCGACGGCACCGCGGGCCGAGTCCACGGAGCGTGAGGGCGATTGTCACCTCGAAGCCTTGGGCGCCTCCCCGTTTTCGACTAGCGCCACCAAGTGTGATCCTGCGCGACCCCGTTCACGGCCTCATCTCCTTCGAAGCCGACGAATTCTCGATCGTCGACCGCCTGATGGGCGCCAAGGAGGTGCAGCGCCTCCGGCGCATCAAGCAATTGGGGCTCACCTCGTTCGCATACCCGGGCGCGGACCACACGCGCTTCTCACACGCCATCGGTGCTGCGCACGTGATGACTCGCTTCATCAGCCGACTGCAGCAGCTGCACGGCGAGCTGCCTTTCTGGCAGAGGGTCACCTCGGAGCGAGCCCGAGACGCCGTGGCTGCGGCCTTTCTTCACGATCTCGGCCACGGACCGCTCTCCCACCTGTTCGAGGACTCGGTGCCTGACGGGCCATCCCACGAGGAGTGGACGCAGCGGATCTTGCTGGACCCGGGAACGGAGGTGCACAAGATCCTCGAGAGCATGGACGGTGGCCTGCCTCGGCGGGTTTCCGATCTCATCTCGGGCAGGCACCCTCTCGACTTTCTGGCGAGCACCGTCAGTGGAACGTTCGATGTGGATCGCTGCGACTACCTGCTTCGTGACGCGCACTTCACCGGGGTCAACTACGGTCGCTTCGACCTCGATTGGCTGATTCGAAGCCTGCGCTTCGGCCACGCTCCGGACGCCTCGGCCGCCCCCCCGCTGGCGATTGATGGCGTCAAGGGGCTGCCCGCCATCGAGTCGTTCGTGCTGGCCCGGCTCTTCATGTTCCAGCAGGTGTATTTCCACAAGGCGAGCCGAGCCAGTGAGTGGCATTTCTCGCGCATTCTCGGCCGCGTTCGGCATCTCGTCCTGGACGGCTCCAAGCTCACTCCCCTGCCGCCGGCTGTGGAGACGCTGCTGTGCCACGGCGACGCCGACCTCGAGGAGTACCTGGCACTCGACGACGGCGTCTTGTGGGGCGCGGTGACCGAGTGGCGACGAGCCGACGACCCGGTGCTCAGCGACCTGTGTCGGCGGCTGATCGCCCGCAGGCTGTTCAAAACCCACGAGCTGTTCGGGGCGGACCGCAGCCCGCAGCGCTACTCGGAGCTGCTCGCCTTCGCCCGAGAGCGGGCCGAGCTGTGCGGCTTCGACCCCCGGTACTACGTGGGCCTCGATGAAGCCGTGGACACACCGTTCGGAGAAGACAAGGAGGCGCTCGAGGTGATCTTTCCCGACAGCGCCGCGCGCTTGCCGAGCGAGGTGTCCTTCGTGTTGGGGCGCCTGTCGGGCGAGCGGCTCACACGCACGCGCCTCGTATTCCCCAGTGAGCTGCGCCCCGACATCTTGGCCTTCGCGGGCGGCCGACCGTTAACAGAGCCGTGACTTGCGACACCAGGCTGCCACGCAGCCGACTGGGGCGGCTGACTCGCTGGCCTCGGGCGGCCCCCGGCGTCTTTTGCGCCGCCTTGGTCGGCTGCACATTGTGGCCACGGAGCAGCCGGGCGGATGGCGTGTACGGTCGCTTCGACGGGGATTTGGACTGGTCGCTCAAGGTCGGAAGCCAGTGGACCCAATCCAGCAATTCGTACGGCAGCGGCCTGTCGGGGAGCGTCGGTGCCTCCGCGCACTACTACTCCTTGTTCGGCGTCACCTTGGATTACGCCGACGGCTGGGACGATCGCACGGGCCCGGGCCGCAGCGCTTCCCTGGGGATCGAGCTGCGACCGCTCTTTTTACCGCGCTTCGTCCTCGACCGGCAGCGGGGGCCCGCCTGGCTCGATCTCACCATCGATTCACTGGCCGTGGGCTTCGGAGGGTACTTCTCCGGAGGCACCGAGCAGCTCGAGGCGAGCCATGGGGTGTGGCTCTCCGCGGGCGCTGGCGTTCCGGTGGCGTCGGCGGCGAGTGGCCCCTGGCTGGAGGCGCGCTACACGCTGCGCGCCAGTGAATGGAGCACCGGCACGGAGGCGACGCGACACCAGATCTTGCTGTACCTCAGCTGGCACGGGTTCGCTTCCCTGCTCGCCCGGTAGGGCCGAGCCGGCAAGCCCGCTCCGGTGCAGCGCTGCGCAGACGTACCGCGACCGCGCCGCAGGCGGCGTCCGTCAGACCGCTCTGAGCACGGGCTTTTCCGCGCAGACACTGCCCTCGATGGCGCTCCGCTCTTGCTCGAGAAAGTGCTGAATCGGGCCGCGCAAACGAGGATCTTCCAGGTAGTGCAAGCTGTGGGTCAAGGTCGATTCGAAGCCGCGAGCGTGCTTGTGCTCCCCGCCGGCTCCGGGCTCGAAAACCGACAGGCCCCGCTCGATGCAGAAGTCGATGCCCGCGTAGTAGCAGACATTGAAGTGCAGGAACGGGCGCTCCTCCCGGGCTCCCCAATAGCGGCCGAACAGCGCGCGAGGACCCACCAGGTTCAGCGCCCCAGCCAGCGGGCGTAGCGCCCCCCGCTCCTTGGCGAAGACCACCAAGATACCCTCCGGCATCCGGTGCACCACCTCGTGAAAGAACTCGCGATTGAGGTAGTGCCGCCCGTAGAAGTGCTTGTCCACCGTGCTGCGATAGAACTCGTACATGAAGTCGATGTCGGCGGAGGAGAGCTCCGCGCCGAGCACCACCTTCAGCTGCAACCCCGCCTTCTCCATCTCTCGCCGCTCGCGGCGGATCTGGTTGCGCCGCTTCGAAGAGAAGCGCCCGAGAAAATCCTCGAAGCACGTGTAGCCCGCGTTGCGCCAGTGATACTGCACGCCGTATCGAGAAAGCATGCCCGCGCACTCGAGGTGCCGTGCCGATTGTGGATCGGGGAACAATACGTGCGCGCCGGATAGCTCGGACTGGGCGACGATGCGCTGAAGACCGTGCGCGAGCAGCCCGTACGCCTCGGAGACGGGCTGCTCCGGCGCGACCAGCAGGCGCGGCCCGGTTGCGGGTGTGAAGGGCACGGCGACGATCAACTTGGGGAAGTACTCGACACCGACCCGGTCGTAGCTGAAACGTGCCCAGGAGTGATCGAAGACGAACTCGCCTTCGCTGTTCCCCTTCACGTACGCGGGCGCAAGGCCGACCAGTTGGCCATTTTTCTGAATGCTCACGTGCTGAGGCAACCAGCCGCGCTCGGGTACCACGCACCCCGTTTCCTCGAGCGCTTGGAGAAAATCCCAGCACATGTGGGGCACGTGGCTCGGCGCGAGGAAGGCGTCCCACGCAGCGCGATCCAACTCGCGAAGCGATTGGTGCGTGCGGACTTCAATCACCCCGCGAGGTTACCAGCTTCACGGCGGCTCGCCGCATCCATTCGTCGAACGAGGACGTTTCACCGAGCCTCGGAAATTCCCAAACGAGACCATTTTCGCCGGGTTTGCCCTTGCCAGCCCGTCGAAGAAGTGCACGTATGCAGTCCTTCACCGTGGCCCTAGACATCTTCTTCTTCGTTCTGGGCGGGGGGCTGATCTACTTTGGTGCGGAATGGCTCGTCGCCGGCGCCTCTTCGCTGGCCGCGGCACTCGGAGTACGGCCCCTGCTCATCGGGCTGACGGTGGTGGCCTATGGAACCTCGGCCCCCGAGCTCGCGGTGAGCGTGACCGCCGCGTTCGACAATCAGGGGGCCATCGCGCTCGGCAACGTGCTCGGCTCGAACATCGCGAACCTGGGCTTGGTGCTGGGGCTGACGGCGCTCATTTCGCCGCCGGCGGTCCCGCCGGGTTTGTGGCGAAGCGAGCTGCCCTGGCTGTGCGCCGCCACGCTGATCCTCCCGGCTCTGATGCTCGACGGCACGCTGTCGCGAGTCGAAGGGGCCGGGCTGTTCGTGAGCTCCATCGTGTTCACGGTTGCGCTCGTCGTGGCATCCAGGCGGCGGCGGCGCACGGCCCGCTCGGTCGAGGCCCAGCGGATGGAGGCGCTCGCCGAGGGGTTGGTCGAGCGAGCCGAGCACGAGACGAATCGCGCCGAGCGCGAAGCGGCGCATTCGCCGGACCGAGCCTTGCCGACGCGGGTGGCCGCGCTGATTCTCGGCGGGTTCTTCGCCCTATCGCTCGGGGGCAAGGGGTTCGTCACGGGGGCCAGCGGGTTGGCGCGAGAGCTGGGCATCGAAGAGCGTGTGGTCGGCCTAACGGTCGTGGCGCTGGGCACGAGCCTGCCCGAGCTGTCGGCCTCGGTGGTGGCGGCGATCCGCGGCCACTCGGAGATGGCCGTGGGCAACGTGGTCGGCTCGAATCTCTTCAATCTCCTGCTGATCCTGGGAGCCACAGCGCTGACGCGGCCCCTCGGAGTCAACCTGCCGGCACTGCAGACGGAGCTGTGGGCGGTGGGTGGCATCACGCTGTTGGGGGTCATCGTCATGCGCCGCGAGCGGCTCATCTCCAGGCTCGAAGGTTTCTTGTTCGTGTCGGGATACGGCGCCTTCCTCACCCTGCTGGTCACGCGGGGATGAGCGCATCTCGGCAGGAGCCGCGTGGCGACGGCGAGCCTTGCTCGGGCGCCCTGAGCGCCGCGCAGCGCGACGGCGTCTACCGGGCCATCGAGCGGCGGCGCGACATCCGCAACTTCCGCCCCGACCCGATCCCGGAGCCGCTGTTGCTTCGGCTGCTGGCAGCGGCCCACCGGGCACCGAGCGTGGGGTTGTCGCAGCCGTGGCGGTTCGTCGTGGTGCGGAGCCGAGCCACGCGGCGCGAGGTATACCGGCACTTCGCTGCGGTCAACGAGCGCGCCGCCCGTGAATTCCGCGGAGATCGGCGCGAAAGCTACCGAGCCCTCAAGTTGCAAGGCATTCTCGACGCACCGGTGAACTTGCTCGTCACCTGCGAGCGTCCGAGCGGCGAGCCCCCCGTGCTCGGACGCTTCACGATGCGACACATGGACGAGTACTCGACTTGCCTGGCGGTCGAAAACCTCTGGCTCGCCGCGCGCGCGGAGGGCGTCGGCGTCGGTTGGATGAGCCTGATGGAGCCCGCCTTCATCGCAGAGCTGTTCGCGCTCCCGGAGGGCACGCTCCCGGTGGCGTATCTCACGTTGGGCTACCCGGTGGAGTTTCCCCCCGAGCCAACGCTGCAGCAAACGGGGTGGCGAAAGCGCATGGCGCTGAGTGAGGTCGTGTTCGAGGAACGCTACGGCGCTCCCGCCCTCCTGGCCTCGGGGAGCCGCGCGAATCGCGAGGCCGCCGAAACACGCCGGGAAGCCTCCCCGCAGGCTGCACGGGGAAAGCCCGGCGCCGCGTCCCCACAGCCCCCTTCCCCCACCACCCAATCGAAGGCGCGGCTGCGCCAGGCGGAGCTCACCAAGCCCGCCGGCAGCCTGGGAAAGCTCGAAGAGCTCGGCGTACGACTCGCCGAGCTGCAGGGTCGCGAGCACCCGGATCTAGGGCAAAAAATCCTGCTGCTGTTCGCGGCGGACCACGGCATCACGGCCGAAGGTGTGAGCGCGTACGAGCGCCGAGCCACCGCGCAGATGGTCTACCAGTTTCTGTCGGGCGGCGCGGCGGTCAACGTGCTGTGCCGTTTGCACGGCGTCGACCTCGCGGTGGCCGACGTCGGCGTCGACCACGATTTCGGAGCCGCCGCGGCCCTGCATCACGAAAAGGTCCGGCGCGGGAGCAGGAACTTCTGCGAGGAGCCGGCGATGACGGAGCCGGAGCTCGAGGCGGCCCTGCAGGTGGGTGCCCGCGCCGTGCACCGCGCGGCCGGTGCGGCTGCCCTCGCCCTCGGGGAAATGGGCATCGGCAACACCACCTCGGCCGCGGCGCTGCTCGCGGCACTCACCGGGGCGAGCGCCGATCGAGTCGTGGGTCTGGGCACCGGCGCCTCGGCGGGGACGCTGAAGCGAAAGGCCGAGGTCGTGCGCCGGGGCCTCGAGCTGCACCGCCCCGCTTCGGCAATGCAGGCGCTTCGCACCCTCGGTGGCCTCGAGATTGCCGCCCTGGTCGGAGCCATCGTGGCCGCGGCGGAGGGCGGCAAGCTCGTCGTGCTCGACGGGTTCACCACCGCGGTGGCCGCGCTCCTTTCGGCGGAGCTCGAGCCCCGCGTCAGGTCCTGCCTGGTCGCCAGCCACCTCGGCGCGGAGCGGGCGCATGGCCTCGTCTTGCAACGGCTGGAGCTCACCCCACTGCTCGCTCTGTCCCTGCGCCTGGGCGAAGGAACGGGGGCCGTGTTGGGCCTCTCCCTGCTCGAATCGGCGGTCGCGCTGATGCGAGAGATGCGGACTTACGAGGAGGCGAACGTCGCGCGCCCCCTCGACCCGAGAAACGAGCCGGGCGGCGGCGCATGACCGCCGGGCGCAAGACGGAGCCGCCGACCCGGCGGCGCGTGCAGCGCGCACGCGCCGAAGGGGACGTTCCCGTTTCGTTCGCCGCGGTTCGCTGGTTTTCGCTCCTCGCGGGCGCGACGGCCCTGCTGATCGCCGCCTCCAGCCTGTGCGAGCGCTTCTCGTCGATGCTGAGCAATGCGCTGTCGAGCCCCGACCAGCTCGGTCCAAGCTCGCTGGCCACCTCCGTCCTCGCGCTCTGCGCGCCGATCTGTGCGGTCAGCGGCGGGGCCGCGCTGCTCGGCGGCGTCGCGCAAACGCGCGGGGCCTTCGCCGTTCGCCGCCTCGGCCGACGGACAGCGGGCGGCGGTCTCTCCGCGGCGGGCGCACCGGCTGCGCTCGGAGCTCTGCTGCTATCGCTCATTGCCGCCGCCGTGAGCGTGCAGATGTTGGCGCATCTGGGCCCCGCCGTCGCAAGCAGCGTCGGGCGCCTCGAGCCGAGCCTCGAGCTATTGCGTGTGGGGACCGAGACGGCGGTCGAGGCCCTGGTCGGAGTCTTCACGGTGTGGGTCGCCGCCGACGTCATGCTGGCGCGCTACCGGTGGCGGCGCAGCCTTCGTATGAGTCGTGAGGAGATTCAGCAAGAGCAACGGGAGGCCGAAGGCGACGAGGCAGTCAAACAAGCTCGCCTGCGGGCGCATCGCCAAGTGCTGCAGGCCGCCGACGCGTGGCGCCTGCAGGCGGCACGATTGCTCGTCACGGGGCATGCGGGGCTCGCGGTCGCGCTGTCTTTCGATCCCACCACGGGCGGGCCGCCGACAGTGCTGCTGCAGGCAGCCGGCGCCTTCGGAGCGGCGCTCCAGCGAGAGGCCGCGGCGCGAGGGATCCCCGTGGCGCCCGATTCCGAGCTGGCGCGGCGCTTGGCGGCGCTGGCGCCGGACGATCCCATTCCCCCCTCCTCGTTCGAACCGGTCGCCACGCTCCTGGCGGCGCTGCCCCGGGAAGCGGCGAGCGCGCCGCCCGGCTGACGGGAGCCCCCCTTCGCCCCGGCGGCGCCGCCGACCCCGAACTCTCACGAGCTGGCCCGATGGCGCTCAGCTGGCCATATCGGGGCGCCGCGATGGAACGCGCGGTCGCGAGCCCGGGCGCATGCCGGGTTCAGACCCGAAATCGAGTCTTCAACTGGCGCAGCTCTTCGTCCAGACCCGGGTCGGCGCGCGAGCTCTCGGCGACGTTGGCTCGCCCCTCGAGGGCCGCGAACTTGGCCTCGAGCGAGGCATCCGAGCTGCCCCCACCCGCCAGCAGCTCCTCCACCTCCTGCTGCGCCTCGAAGACCGCGTCCACGCCGTCGAGGCGCTCCTCCAGCTGGGAAAAAGCCTCCACCGCAGAGCTCTGCCCGGAGCCGACACCAAGAGACTCCGGCCGCCCTCCCGAGGCGCGAAACGCCGCCGTTGCCGCCAAGCTGGGGGCTCGCAGACGCAGAGCCTCGAGCCGCCGGTCCATTTGCTCGAGATCCGCCTTCATCGCGCGAGAGACTTCGCGCTGCTGATCGAGCGCCTGGTTCAGAGACTCCTCGGTGCGCGCCTGACGCCGCTTCTGCCCCAGCGCCTGCTTTGCCAGCTCTTCATCCCCGGCCCGGATTGCGAGCTCGGCGCGCCGGGTCCACAAATCCACGGCCTGCCGAGCCCGGGCGGCTTTGTCCGCCAGCTGCCGCTGCGCGGCGACACTCTGAATCAAGCCCCGGCGCGCGCCGCGCAGGTGCTCATCCATCTCCTCGAAGCTGTATTGCACCGAGGCCTCGCTCGACTCCAACCGCTCGACCACCCGCCGAAGGGTGTCCGCAGCGGCCTGACCAACTCGTGACAGCGCCTTCATTGCAGTTCTCGTGGCAGACCTTCCCCGCGCGGGCCAGTGTACCAGCACATCCGGGCCAACGCCCGGCAAAAGGGCGCCCGAGGTGTCCTGGGCGAGCGCGTCGAGGCGCCGCTCGCCGCCCCGGCCCTCCCGCGCGCCCCCGCCCCCGCGGGCGCGGCCGCCGCCCGCCGGCGGCCGGGCCTCAGCGGTTGACCATGTGGATGGCTTGCCCGAGGGCGGCGGCTCCCGCCTCCATCATGGCCTCGCCCAACGTCGGGTGCGGGTGAACGGTGAGCGCGATATCCTCTGCCGATGCCGTCATTTCGACGGCGAGCATCGCCTCACTGATCAGGTCGCTCGCGGACGGCCCCACGACGGTGACGCCGAGAACGCGCTTGCTCTCCTGGTCGATCACCATCTTCACGAAGCCCTCGGTTTCGCGAATGCTCATGGCTCGGCCCAGCGCCGAGAAGGGGAACTTTCCCGTTTTGATCGCGTAGCCTTCGTCCTTGGCCTGCTGCTCGCTCAAGCCTGCCGTGGCGATCTCGGGATCGGTGAAGATGATGCCGGGAATGCTCGTCCAATCCTTGCCCGCCTTGTGCCCGGCGATGACTTCGGCGCACACCTCACCTTCCTTGGTGGCCTTGTGGGCGAGCATCGGCGGGCCGCTCACGTCCCCCACGGCATAGACTCCCTCGACGTTCGTCTGGCACACGTCGTTCGTCTGCACGAACCCACGCGGATCGATCTGCACGCCGAGCTCCTCCAGGCCGAGCTCCCGCGAACGGGGCCGCATGCCCACGGCGACCAACACCTGGTCGCAGTCCACGCTGGCCGGGCCCGCCTTGGTCGCGATCGCCACGCGCACACTGCCATCGGCCAGCAGCTCGAAGCCGTTGGCCTTGGTTTCGGTGTGGATGGTTCCACCACGCTTCTTGAGGGTGCGCTCCACCACCTTCACCGCCTCCGGATCGGTGCCCGGGAGCAGCGAGGGAGTGAGCTCCACCACGGTCAGCTCGGCCCCGAACGTCTGGTACACCATGCCCAGCTCCAGCCCGATCACACCGCCCCCCACGACGAGCAGCCGCCTCGGAATGCTCTGCAGGCTCACCGCCTCGCGAGCACCGATGATCTTGTCGCCGTCGAACTCGAAGCCGGGCACCTGGATCGTCGCAGACCCGGTCGCGATCACGACGCCCTTTTTCGCCGTCAGCCGCTGCGTGCTGCCATCCGCGCTCGTCACCTCGACGGTGCGAGCGTCGAGCAACCGACCCCGCCCCTCGACGACCGTCGCGCCGTTGGCCTTGAGCAAGCCTCGCACACCCCCCGTCAGCTTGTTGATGATGCCCTGCTTCCACTGCTGCATCTTCGGAACGTCGAGCTGCACTTCGCCAAAGCTCAGCCCCACTTCCTCGGACGATTTCGCCTTGTGGTACAGGTGCGCGTTGCTGATCAGCGCCTTGGAAGGGATGCACCCCCAATTGAGGCAAACCCCGCCGTACTCCTCCTCCTCGATGCAGGCGACGCTTTGGCCCAGCTGACCCAGGCGAATGGCGCAAGGATAACCAGCGGGCCCTCCGCCCAGAACGATGGCGTCGTACTCTGTGGACATGGTTCGGGCTTTAGTACTCCGAACTGCTGGCTACAAGCGGTGTTTTCGCCTCATCGAGGCCCCGCAGCGCCTCGCGAACCGCGGCCTGGTCAACGCGATGCGGCAGCTGCAACAAACGCTCGAGCTCGGGGCGCGCGGCCTGTAGCCCGGCCATGCCAGCGGCCGCCACCGACAGCGCCATCTTCCAGCGGCTGCGTGATCGAAGCCCGCGCATGATTTCACGAGCGGCGCTCTCGTCGCCGAGCCTCGCGAGCGCGACTCGCGCAGCGAAATCGAAGGGCGCCGACAAACCGCGCAGACGCCGGCGCAAGCCCGCCGCGGCCGCGTGGAGCCCGTGGCGACCGCAGGCCTCGATAGCGGCCTGCTCGTCTTCGGGCTCGGCGATCCGGCGGCGGCCGTTGACCGCATCGACCACCACCTGGCGCGCCGCGGGCCAGCCCGTCGCGATCAAGCACAGGGCCGCCGCCAACACGACGGAGGGATCCGTATCGTCGAGGCGCGCGACGAGCCGCGGATGAAAGCTGCCGAGGCGGCAGAGGACGCCCTCGCCCCTGGAGCCTGGCGCAGAGGCGGCACTCGACTCGGAAACGAAACGCGCTTCCACCGCCCGACACGCGACGTAGCGCACCGAAGCGTCCGCGTCCTCGAGGGCAGAGGGCAGCACCGAGCGAAGTCCCTCGTCCGCGAGCAGGCGGGAGCCCGCACACACGGCTTGAAATCGAATCCGCGGCTCGGCGTCGCGCAGGGCCCCTTGGAGGAGCGCGTCCACGTCGGGCTCCTGTCGCCCGCACACCTCGCCCACCACGAGCAGCGCCATCTCACGGCGGTGTGGTGTGGACGCTTCTCGGGCCAGTGCGATCACGACCGGCGCCGCCTCGCGCGCTTCGGCGTCGGCCAACCCCTCGGCGGCAGCGGCCACCACGCCGGCGTCGGGATCCCGGGTGAGCGCCGCGACCAGCTGCGCGATGCAACGGCCGCGCTCGCTCCCTTGGGCGTGACGGCGCAAATCCACCATGGCCGAGGCGCGCACGGCCGCGCGCACGTGGGTCGCGTCCCGCAGGGCGGCCCTGAGGTTTCGCGGAGCCGGAGTCCAACCGAGCACCCCTTCACCATGGGGCGAGCGCGGACGGAAATCCAGCGCGCGACGCGGCGGGGCTTGCCCCCGGGGCCACGGCGTGCCAACTGCTCCCTTCGTGGATCCAAGTCCGGCCGCAGCCGCCCGCCGCCAAGCGCCCGCCGAGTTCGCGGAGCGAGACGCGTACGTGCGGCGAAACGTGCTGCGCGCGATCGGCTCGATCGTGTTTCTATTCGGAGCGGTGGTCCTGGCCGGCGTCGCGTTCGAAGAGACGCTGGTCACGTTCACGGACTGGATCTACGCAAACCTCGGCCTGGCCGGGCTGGCGGCGCTCGTCTTCTCGGCAGACTCCGTGACGACCCCCATCCCGCCGGATTTGATCCTAGTGGTCGTCGCGAAGACGGAAGAGCTCGCCCGCAACTGGGCCGTCCTGATTCCCCTCGCGGGCGCCCTGTCTGCCTCTGCGGGCGTGGCTGGTTGGTGGCTGGGCAAGCACCTGGCGCGGCACCCCGGCATCGCGCCGTCGGTCGCTCGGTTTCAGGAGCGCCACGGTCCACTCGTCAAGCGCTACAGCCGCTTGACGGTCGCGCTCGGCGCCATGACCCCTTTGCCGTTTTCTTTGACCTGTTGGTCGGCGGGCGCTCTGGACATGCCGCTGCAGCGTTTTCTCCCGCTCTCGCTACTGCGGTTGCCCCGCTACGTGGTGTTCTACGGGGCAATCGTCTACGCCGACGCGATCGCCAACGCGCTGTAGCCCGCCCCGGGCGCGCGGTCCTTCGGCCGCCCGCCGATCGGCCCCCCCCGTGCCCTGACCAGGTCGCGGGCAGCCGCGCGAACCCATCGGCGCGAGGCGCTGGCGAATGCTCAGGGGGCCGACGCGTCCGCGCCGGCATCCGGCTGCAGGCTGGGAGGCACCAAAACGGGCGCGGCCGGCAAGCTCGGCGGAACGTCTCCCGGGGTGGCCTCACAATATTCGGTCGGGCCGCTCGAGGGCGGGGGCACCGCCAGGGCACAAATCCTGGTCGTGACGCGATCGTCGACGATGGTGGCGCTCCAGCCGTTGCCTGCGGCGACCTCCACGCACTCGTAGCCGTTGCGGCAGTCGTCATCCGCGGAGCACGACTGCATGCACGCCGTACGCTGCAAGCGCGGCCTCCCCTGGGGATCCGAGCACTCGGGCGCCGACGCGAGCCCCGCTTGAAAACCGATGCACACCGAGTCGCCCGGGCAGCTGCCGGCGGAGCACCCGAACACGGTGCAATAACCCCCGGGCTGCGTAGTATCGCAGTCGCGATTGCCCTGAGGGGAGCACTCCGCGGTGTTGCGACAGGAATCCCCGATGCTGGGCCGACAGGCCATCAGCCCGAGCGCAGCGGGCAAGAGGGCGGCGCGGACGCCGCGAAGCAAGGAGGCAAGCAAGGGCAAGCGGATGGCAGCGAGGGAAAGGTTCGACAGAAGAAACTCCGACCCCGGCGAGGCGCGCGGCGATGAAGGCGCACGGCAGCCCGCCGGTACGAGGCCCAGGGCGTTCTAGTGGGCGGTCGGTCCGGAGGCAAGCGCGCTTCCGCCAAGCCGAGTTGACTTGGCGGCCAGCGATCCTCTATTTGCGCGGCATGGGAAAGTCCGCCGGCGCTGCCGCGTCGCCCGGGCGCGCAGGGGCCAACGAGCGACGCACGGGGGCCGAGCGCACCGCTCGCAGAGCGGCCCCCCGGCGCTCGCCGACCTCGCATCCGACGTGGCTTCGGCGCAGCGTGCTTTCCAGCGCACTGCTCGCGGCGAGCGGCTGCGGCGCCGCAGCCCCCTTGCTGTACCCGGCAACGCCCCTGGCAGACGGAATGGTTGCAGGGGGTGCCGGGCTCAGCACCAGCATCCCGACCCGCGCCGGGGTCCGAGCACTCGACGCCAGCCGAGCTGCCTCGGCTTCCGAGCTGGCTTCCGAAGCCGACGAAATCGCCTTCGCGAAGGGGGTGATAGCCCGTGCCTTGGCGGCTCCGGGCGCCAGCCCGTGGCTGAGTGCGCGCGTCGGCCTGCCGGGTTCCAGTGAAGCAGGAATTACCTATGCCGGGAGAGTACTCCGAGTCGACGGCCGAAAGGTCTTCGGCTCCGGGCCCATCGCGGTGAGCCTGGGGCTGGGTATCTCTGGGCTGGTCAGCGGACCCGACGAGAGTCCCGGCAACCGTGAGCCCGACCAACCGACGATCCGGGGCGCGGGGGCCGAGCTGCCGGTGCGCGCGGGCTACCAGGTGGCGGGCGGCTTCGTCGCGGCGTGGCTGGGGGGGCGCGCCGGCCTGGACCGGGTCCGCGGCGAAATTGCCCTTCCCGTTGCCGATATCGATGGCTCGAGCCCCGCCGCCGCGGTGGATCTGCGGGCCGATCGGTGGTGGCTCGCGCCCGAAGCCGGTGTCTCGATCGGACCGCCCCCGCTCTCGCTTCGAATCGGCATCACGGCCGTCTACAGCTCGCTGAGGGGTCGTTTCGAGCCGACCGATGGGCGGGAGGACGGCCGCTCGTTGCCCCGCGTGTCCCTCTCCGTGTGGAACGTTCAGCCGAGCGCCGCGCTGGTGGGAGGGTTCTGATAAATACCCTCATCCGTGTCCGTCGGCGAGCCTCCCAAAGAGAGACAAATCCAGAGCCTTGCCGGCTTGGAGGCCCCCCATTAGAGTTAGCCTCGTGACATACCCAGGGCAGCAGATCCACGGGCGGGGCCGCTCGCTCGGCAGCGCCAGCCCGCGGCTCTCGGCGGGCGTTGTCAGCCGCAGCGTTGCCATGGGCGCAGCCGCCGCCTCCCGAGCGGTGAACCACCGCGAGCCGCTGCGCGATGCTTCGGCGCTGCGCGATGCTTCGGCGCTGCGCGATGCTTCGGCGCTGCGCGATGCTTCGGCGCTGCGCGATGCTTCGGCGCTGCGCGATGCTTCGGCGCTGCGCGATGCTTCGGCGCTGCGCGATGCTTC
>JBNKVS010000006.1:0-51285 GCA_050299315.1 Polyangiaceae bacterium | reverse complement strand
CACGCGAGGTCTCCGAGGAGCAGCTGCGCGAGGCGCTCACCCTCCGCACCACGCGGCGGCTGCGCGGCGACGGCACCGTGTCCGTCGGCGGCGTCGACTGGGAGGTCGAGCGAGGCTACCTCGCGGGCACCAAGGTCGTCGCCCGCACCTTGGCCGTCAACGCCGCCCCCTGGATCGAGTGGGACGACGAGCGCTTGCCACTGCGATCCGTCGACGCGCGCGGCAATGCGAAGCGGTCGCGCAAGCCGCGTCCCGTGAAGGGCATCGACGCCATGCCCTTCGATCCAAGCGCTGCTGCCGCCGTGGCAGCGACGCACACGGCGGCATGTAGCGGTCGTGGCCTGCGCACAGCCGCCTGCGGCCCTCTCTCCAGCCGCGCGATGTTTTCGGCAAAGCGCGCTCGCGCAGCCGCCGGCGCTGTCTCCGAACGGTGCCAGCGTGCCAGCCGCGCGAGTAGCTCGGCCTCGGGCGACGCTGAGCGATTAGGCACGGCCCACCTCTTGGTCGGGGGGCGCGGGCTCCTCGAGCACTTGACGCCGCTGACAGAAACGTTGAAACACTTCGCGCGCGCGCCGCACGCGCGACACCACCGCAGCTTCCGGGATCTCCAGCTGCTCGGCGATCTCGCGCGCGCTCAGCTCTTCCAGCTCGAACAAGGCGAATGCAACCCGCTGCCCGAGCGTCATCTCTGCCATCGCATCCTCCAGTAGCGCGAGCCCCTGCGCGCGCTCCAGGTGGGCCTCCGGCGTTGCGATGTCGCCATTGTGCAGGGTTCGTGGCTCCCGGCATGCGCTCTCGTCGAAGCCCAGCGCCCCATCCCCCAGCGGCTGCGGGTGCCGTAGGCGCGACCGCCGCCAGTTGGCCGCGATGCGCGCGCCCGACGAACGTGGGCACCGCCGCGCGCTGCAGCGCCCGGAGAAAAAGCTCCGAATCCGCTCGCATCCAAGCAGAGGACCAACGCCTCCGATTGCTGCACGCAGTCGCCCTCCGCGAGGCCACGCGCAGTGAGGTCGTCACGCTCCCCGCCGTTTCGCAATGGAAATTGGCGAACTGCGCCGAGCCGGCGCCGGCCCGACCAACGCGGTTGATCCGCTCTCTTCGAGGTCCTCGTCGCTCGGGGGGCGGTTGAACCGCTCGAAATGAGCCTCGAGCGATCGCGCGGGAGCGGATCAACCGCTCGAAACGGCCCCGCGCGCCGAGGCGGGAGCGGATCAACCGCTCGATTCTCCGGCGTCCGAGGCGAGATTGGGCGGAGATCGCAGGGTCCGGCGCGCGCGACTGGGTCGACCCGGCCGCCGCCCCACGAGCCCCCTCTCGAGCGAGGGCTCGCGGGCGGCCACTTCTCCCCTTCCTACGGCCGGCGGCCCCTTCTCATGGCCGAAGCCCGGCGGGCCGTGCCGACCTCTGGGGCTGGTTCAGTTCGTGTAGTAGACTCGCCAGTTGCCGCAGTTGTTGTAGCTCGTACTGTACTCACTCCCGCTCGTCGTGAAGTCGCAGGAGTTGTTGAACGTGTCGAGGTATTTCCCCACGACTACGTGGTGCCCGGGGCATGACACGGTATACTCCGTATAAAGGAACCCCGGTCCACCCGTGCCGTAAGACACTCGCACGTCGCACTCGGGCGGCCAATTGCCAGCGACGGGGTCATTGTACTCGAAAATTTTCCCGGTGCTTCCGTACGCCGTCGACGCGAGTGTGACCATGGCGGCCCAGATCAACCATTTTGCCTCGTTTCTCATCATGCCTCCTTGCTGATTGTCGAGTTGCGACGCGGCGCAGGCCCGGTGCCCCCTCGAGCCGCTGGGCCTCGATGGACCTTCGCACCCTCTTTGAAAGGGCACGACAAAGCCTCATGCGCCGCGACACCCTCGACTTCCATTCGTTCCCTCTGCGCCTTCGAGTCCCCCGAAGCGCGCCTGCCGAACTCGAAGTCTGCAAGACCGGCGTCCCAGGGGCAATTACGCGCGGTAACAGCCGACCCGTGGCGCGACCACGACGACCTCGCCTGCGTCCCTGCGCTGCGTGTCGAGCGGACTTGGCGAGAAGTCACAGCTCGTCCAAGTCGGGTGGAGGTCGCTCGCTGATGGGTCCCATGCCCGGGCTGAACGCTGGGGTTCGATCATAACGAGCCCGGGCTTCGAAACTTCGTCGAATCGAGCACCGGGTTCTGCTTCAAGTACATCTGTGGAAGTCGCTGCTCCAGGACTAGCGGTGGTCGCTCTGCTGATCGGCGTAGGATGTCGCCCCGCCTTGCCTGCCAATGACTCTGAGGTGCGACAAACGTCTGAGCGGGTCTCGGCGTCGCCTCGGAACTCCTGCACGAGGGCGTTGCCGTGTTCCCCAAACTGAATATTTCGATGCCAGTCTCCGTCCCAATCGTGCCGCGTTTGCTCGTGATGGTAGTCGATGTTCTTCAAGCGCGGAATCCTACCCTTGCAGTTGAGTGTGAGGCCGCTCACGGGGGACGGGGAGGCTCGGCCATGCGCGGCTTCGGCGGCAGTGCGGGCTCGGCCACGGCGGGCTTCGGCGGCGCCTTCGGCGAGGGCGGCTCCGCCATGGTCTCTGACTGCCTCGGCGTGCCGCCCCCGGGGGCGCTTTGAAATCCCTATTCGCGTGCCCTCTGGCTAGAGGTCCTCAAATGTTCCTGTGTAGTTTGAAGAAGAGTAGAGGACTCCTAGAACGTCTTGGTCTTCTTGGCTCGGAAGGTTGGTCCAGTTTGGATCATTCAAGAACCTGTGCATCAGGGTCGGGGTCGCCAGGGCAGTTTGTGTACCCGGAATGTCGAGCTTCAAGACGTTGGCACCGGACCCGAAACTTTCGTCCTCGAGGTGTGCCACGCCGAGCCCGTGCATCAGCTCATGCATGATGACGCCGCGGGTAAAGGCGTTATCTGCAGTAACGTTCGTGCTCACGATTCCCATGCGATTCCCAATGCACAGGGTTGGGGTGAATTGGCGACCGTCCTGGGTTCTCTGGAGAACGCGTGGAAAGATGTTGCAGGCAAAGGTGTTGGCAGTGCCGCCAGGGCAAGCCGTTGCCAGGGGGCCATAGATTACGTCGATCCGACCGTTGAAGGCCCGGGCCTGTGGCACGAGCGCGTCGTACTCCGACTGGCGAATTACGGAGTAGGTACGAGCCGTCAGTCGATCGTCGGGCAAGTCGACGAGCGTGTTGGTCGCTTGCAATAGTATGTCGAACACGAACTCCGGCGAATCCGGTACTACGACGAAGTAGGGCGTGGTGAGGGGCCGAAAGAATTGTGTTCTGTCGTCGATTTGTCGAGCGTAGAGAATGGGCGCTATCGATGGATCTCCAAGCGTCACGACCTGTGAAAGCAGGCGCCCCTTCTGTGTGGTGCCTTCGATATTTCGTTCGTTCAAAGCTTGCAACACCTCGTCGGCGTACACGAGGATGTCGTCGTCCAGCGTGATGACGTTGCCTTGCAGGTGAACGGATTCGGGCGACGTTCCACTTTCTTCGAAGAACGCGTAGAGCTGCAGCAGCTCATTGTCACTCAGCGGCTTGGTGGCTCGCGCCTGAAAGTCACCTTCATAGCCGTCACGCTCCGCGTTTAGCTGGTGGACGAGCGGAGCCTGCTGCGCTTCGGAACGCTCTTCCGCGAGGGAGACAATCGCTTGAATCCTCTCCTGGTTCGCGGCTCGCAAAGTCTCCAAGTCGCCTCCCTCTGCGACGTCGCCTAGCCCGCTAGAGCAGGCCGAAAGCGCCAAAGCACCAACCGCACACAGAAGCCGCCAGCGCTTCGGAACCTCGAAGGAGGCAAGCCTCCTTTAGCACAAATCTCATTCGTCATTGACTCGATCCTTCTCATTGTTCCCGAGGGGCAGTGTCCACGAGCCATCGTGGCAATCCTGCTGTGCCCGCCGCGCCTCATCCCTCGAATGCGCGTTTCACTCGAAGGTACCATCGCGGCTCGCGCTTTCAAGGACGAGTCGAGTTCGCGATCGTTCTGGCGCGAAAGGATAACCACCTGCCCTTCCTGATGGTCGGGCACGCAACGGCCCAGCGCAAGCGCGTCACCACCGTTCCCTCCCAGGGTGCCTGAGGGGATCCAGCGCCCTTGCCGCGCGAGCTGCGTGATGGGGCTACGGCCTGGGCCGGGCGGCATCCCATCGCGTAGCCAGTTTCTTTGGTGACCCGAGCGACTCCGCTACGAGCCACAGGCTGCGGGTGCGGAGCATCGGCACGGGGCCGGTTCGCACAAGAGAGTTGAGGGATCCGCCGGCTTTGCCGGCCCCGGATCCCTCGTTGCTCCGAAACGCTCGAGAAAGAAGTGGAGCACGATCCGTATCGCCCGCATTGGGGGAGCGGTCGACTTCTGGTTGGAGGATGAGGCGCCGGGTGTCGACGCCGCGCGCCCGAGCTGCTGTCGTCGGGGCTCGGCTCCGGGTCGGTGCGCGTCGGGCCGGTGCGGGCTGCACGGCCACGGGAAGCGAGGGCAGACAGAGCGAGTCATGCGCCAGCTCGACGCGCTCGGCCCTCCCGAGCACCGAGTGGAGGAGAGCCTGTGGGGTGCCGCTCACCAGAATGGGTGACGGACATCGTGGCCCGACGAGCGGAGGTGCCCGTCCCACCATTTCGAGTTCCTGCCCCCGGTGAGGCCATCGGCCTCGGAGGAGAGGCGATGCGAAGAGAAGACGAATTGACGCCTCGCGACCACGGAGAGGCGGTGGCACTGCTTCGCGCGCGGGTCGTCGGCGACCTGGCTGCGCGCCAGCTCGACCACGGCGACCTCGCCGCGGAGTTGCGCGAGCGCTCCCAAGAGCGATTCCGCCCGCCGCGGAGCGACGTGACCCGGACCTACTCGGTGCCAACGCTCGAGCGCTGCCTGTATCGGCGGCGCGGTGGCGGCGTCAAGGCGTTGCGTCCGCAGCGTGCGCGGCGACGCGGGTGTGGGCCGCGTCCTCGACGAAAAAGTGACTAGCACGGGCTTGGCGACCGTCGCGAGCCTGCTTCTGATGGTTGCATCCGCAGCCTGAGCTACTTGCGACGTCGCCAGTTGGCTGGCCCGGCGGCTTGTGCGGCGTCGACTCGCTCCTTTGGAGGTGGCTTCGACTACCCGCCGAGGTGGATACACGACGTCCCCCCTCTTTCGAAGTTTGCGGCCGCAATGCCCGAGCGCTTCGCATCCACCTTCAATTCAGGCTTTGCAGCGTGGTATGTTCTGCCGAGCTCGTCCACTTGAGCGCAGCAGTCTTACGCGATGGGAACAGCAATCGAGATTTGCCCTGACGATCCACGCCGGCCAGAGGTCACGAAGCTGCTGTCGATCCACCGGCAGGCGATGGATGAGCAGGCGCCCGGCGTGCCAAAGACGAGCCAGCATGCGCTGTACGTCGATGAACTGTGCACACCCGACATCGCGTTTCGGTCTGCCTGGAGCGAGGGTCGATTGGCGGGGGTAGGAGCGCTGAAAACGCTCGGAGGCGGCGCAAGTGAGCTGAAGTCGATGCACACGCTGCTCGCTTTTCGCGGGCGCGGTGTCGGCTGCGCAATGCTGCTGCACTTGGTGTCCCTAGCGAGAGAGCGAGGCGACGTGCGCATCAACTTGGAGACGGGAGCCCAACCCGGTTTTGCCGCACCTCGTGCGTTCTACGCGTCGGCTGGATTCGTCGAGTGCGATCCGTTCGCAGGATACGCATCCGATCCAAACTCCACCTTTATGACTCTTCGGCTGACCTAGCATCTCCGGTCCCCACACTCCTCCGGCATCACCTCGTATCGAGCGGCCAACCACCGCACTTGCCGCGCCCGCCCGTTCCAGAGAACGACCAAGCTCGCTCTTGCTTCGCTCAGTCGGACGCTCGCAGCTGAATTTCGAGCCACTCGGCGGACCATGCGGGTCGCTTCAGTGAGTGCACGACCGGCGGCCATGTGGGAAGGTTTCGTCGCCTGGGACTCGGAGTCCAACACGTTCGCGTCTGAGCATGAGCGGCAGCGCCAAGCCGATGTGTACGTCTTTGCTCTTCTTGCTCACCGGGAGAGGGGTACTCTCAATCCTCTGGACGTTTCCCAGTGGGAGTTCTTTGCGGTCGAGACTCAGCACGCTGAACGTCCGCGCAACGAACCAGGTGAGCATTTCTCTACGCAGGCTGATGGATCTGGACCCCATTCGCTGCACCTTCGCCAACCTCGCTAAAGCCATAGAAGAGCTCGAGTCGCGAACTGCCTTGCTCGGCGCTCAGGTCGAGTAGAATGAGTGCAAGCCGAAGACGAACGGTCCTCGTTCATCGGCGGTACCGGTGTCGGACGTTCGCCGTACGGGACGGTTGCTGCCCAAACGTGCAAGCGTTTTCGCGGTGACGGAGCGCAAGGGAGCGCAAGGGAGCGCAGCCAGCGGCGCGGAGGCCAGAGCCAAAGCGTGTGTTGAACAACCCCGAGACTGGCGCCGGTGGTGCGGATGGGGTTTTGACGGCGGCGGATACCGGGAGGATTGTCCGGGGAAACGTGGGACGTCTCGGGGCGGCCGCTCGTGCTTCCAGCAGCGGCGCAGTCGGCCGAGCAGCGGTTGAGGCAGGGGCGCGCCGCGACGCAGCTGGCAGGGGGCCAGTGATGTGGTTCCTTGCTTCGACGTGGGTCAACGGAGGCGGCTGATCGCTGCCCGCTTCTTCTGGTAGTCTGCCAACCGGGTGGGTTGTCGTGCGGCCCCCCTGCAGGTGAAGCGAAAGCCGCTATGCCGTCGAAACTGCCAGGCCAAGCAGAACGCGCGCAATCTTTCCCGGAGATTGGTGACCAGTGACCAACCTACGCCACCTCGAGAGCGAAGACCTCATGGGACTTCTGGCCCTCTATCGATACCTTCATCCAGAGGAACCCAGAATCGGGTTGTCCGGAGGAACGCGAACCGGGCGCGGCGAGCCCCTTTCCCAACACGAGCGCTCGCAGCCAGTTTCGCGAGCGCACCGGCCTTTCCCCATTGCGCCGGCGTTCAGGTGTCCGACCAGACAGCGAGCTCGTTGCCGTTGGGGTCCCGGAAGTGAAAGCGTCGACCGCCCGGGAAGTCGTATGTCGGTTTCACGATCGTGCCTCCGGCCTTTTGGATTCGACCCTGGATGGACTCCAGGTCGGAAGCATAAAGCACCACCAACACGCCGGGTGAATTCACCGGTGTGCTCATCCCGTTGAAGCCCCCGTCGATGCCCGCTCCCGAAAAGCTGACGTAGCCCGGTCCGTAGTCGGTGAACTCCCAGCCGAATGCGCCCGAGTAGAACTCTTTGGTCTTCGGGATGTCCACGGCTGGCAGCTCGATGTAGTTGATCGTGGTGTCCTGTCTCGGCATGCCCCTCACGATATCATCGTGCCGGACTCTTCGACAGGAGCGTGAATCGCGGCTATCAGAATGCCTCCTGCGCTGGCAGACGAGGGTGAGCTCACCGGCCGCGGCCCGACGACCCGTTTTGACCGGACGGGTTCGAACAGATGGTTGCTGCGCAAGAGGGTCTTGCGGTGGGCCGCGTCGCGGCCCCGTCCGAGACGGGCCAGTGGGCCTGGTGGCATCGACCCGCGCAGCTCGTCAATCGCAAAGGGCGCGGACGGCCGCCCACGAGAAGAAGGCCAGGGTGGCCACGAGCCCGAACACTCCGAGGGGTCCGTTGCCGAGCGGGATGCGCTGGGTGCGGCGATTCATCACCAGCAGCACGATGGCCAGGAGCGGCACGAAGCTCGCGCCGACGAGGGCATAGAGCTTCTGCGCCCGCTCGAAGGACCAGGTGAGCCCCGACAGGGGCAACACGGCCAGGGCGACGGCGTAGGCGCGGTAGCTCTTGCTCGCGACGTGGACGGGCTCGCGCTTGCCGAGGGCGACGCGCAGGGTGTCCGCGAACAGGTACGGCACCCCCTGCCACACGCCGAGCAAGCTGCTCGCCACGGCGCTGTAGGCCCCGATCAGGAACACCCAGCGCCCCGCGGCGCCGAGCCGATCGTCGAGCGCTCCCGCGAGCCCCACGATCAGCCCCGCCCCCTTGCCGTCGGCGGGGATTTGGTTGCCGATCACCACCATGGAGAGGCCGAAGAGAGCCGTCGCCGCGTAGCCGACCGACAAATCCCAGCGCACCTTGGGCAGCGCCGACTCTCCCGCCCAGCCCTGCTCGCGAATCCAATAGCCGTAGGAGAGGATGGTGAGCGTGCCGCCCACGCCTCCGATCAGCGCGATCGTCCAGGTGAGGCTTTCGCCGCTCGTGGACAGCGAGGGCAGTGAGAGCCCGCGCGCCACGGCGAGCGGGTCGGGTTCGAGCAGCAGCGCCGTGAGCAGCACGGCGACGAACATCGTGCCGACGCCGACCGCCATCACCCGCTCGAAGCCGCGAAAGCTGCCGCCGAGCACCAGCGCGAGCCCGACCAGCGAGTGCGCGGCGCCGTAGACGAGCTTGCTCGAGGCCGCGTCGCCGAGCGCGGGCAACATCGCCGCGGCGGTCACGCCGCAGGCGCTGATCAAGGCGGCGCCGACGAAGAAGCTCCACAGCACGAGATAGGGCAGAAAGGCCCACGACAGAAGTCGGGAGCTGCGGCCGAGCCCCTCGAGCAGGGTGGCGCCGGTGCGCAGCTGGTAGCGAGCGATGCCCTCGGTGAGCAGCAGCTTCATGGCGGCTCCCGCCACGACGGCCCACAGCACCGAGAGGCCGACGCGGCTGCCCGCGAAGGCCGAGGTGGCCAGGTCCCCCGCGCCCACGCCGGTCGCGGCGACCAACAGGCCCGGCCCCACGCGATCGAGAAGGCGAGCGGCCTTCAAGCGCGCCCGGCTCCGCGCTCGAGCTGGCACCGGGGCGCCGACGCCGCGCAGGCTTCGAGAGTGCGTGCGGTGGCGTGGCCTGGCAACATGCACGGACCGTAGCGAACCCGGAGCTCGCTGGCGAGGCGGCACCCGGGCCAAAGCCAGCTCGCGGGGTCGGCGACTCCGCGTTGCGGCATGTCCTGATGCTTGGCTCTGGCTCTGGCTCACTACTCACGGTTCACCGCGGGACCGCGGCTGCGCGTGGAAAATTCAGCCATCGCTAGTGCCGTCGTATCCGACGGCACCGGGGCTACACGCTGCGCAAGACGCGACGCTTGTAATGCTCGCGGCGGCCTCGTAGCGTCCCGCCCGCCATGCGCACATTCCATAGCCATCTTGCTTGCACCCTCACCCTCACCCTCTCTCTCTTCGCCTGCTCCAGTGACGACGAGGACGACGCCAACGCGGAAGCTGGCGTGGGAGCAAACGCTCCCGCCACGAGCTTTTTCGTCACTTCGCAGCCCGGTCCCGATGGCGGCAACTTCGGCGGGCTCGACGGGGCCGACGGCTTCTGCCAGCAGCTCGCCACGGCGGCCGGCTTGCCCTCGCAGACCTGGCGTGCCTTCCTGAGCACGGACGAGGTGGACGCCCGCACGCGCATCGGCGCCGGGCCCTGGATGAACGTCGCCGGGGAGATGGTCGCCGCCAGCCTGGACGACTTGTTCGCCAGCGGCATCCCGATCGACGAGGAGGCGCGGGCCGCCCAGAGCTGGGACGAAGACGACAAGCGGCTTCTGCTGCTGGACGAAAACGGGCAGCCCATCTCGTCCGATCCCAATGCGCACGACATCCTCACGGGGTCCGACCCGCGGGGCAACCGCGTGGCGGGGCAAAATTGCGCCAACTGGACTTCCGGGGCGTCCGACGCCAGCACCATCGTCGGACATTCCGACAGCCGTGGCCCGCAGTCCGAAGAGGATCGTATGATGATGCCGGGGGGGAACTCGGCCCTCGGCTGGGCGAGCGTGCACCCGAGCGCCGGCTGCTCGAATCCGGACTTCAACATGACGGGCGGCGACGGGCGAATCTACTGCTTCGCCGCAAACTGACGCGGCGTCGCCACCGCTCGCAGCTTGCGTCGAGGCGCTCGGTGGAGCGGCGGAAGGGGCTGGGCGGCTCGTCGCGCGGGGGCCACCGGGCGCTGCACCGGCGGCGCTGCGGGGCTGCCGGCGCGCCCCCTTTCGATGGGCGTCGAGGCAGGCCCGCGGAGCCGCGCGGCGGGCCTCTGCCCGGGCCGCCGAGGCGAGGCGTTCGAGGTCGCCCGCGTCGCCCCGGTGGAGCTCGACCGCCCGCAGTAAGGTCGGCGCGAGCCCGCCCGACGATTCGCGGCGCAGGGCGCACCGGAGTCCGTCGGTCGCGCTGTCCATTGGCCGCGGCGTCCGCGGGCCGCGCGGTCCACCGGCCGCGCTGTCCATTGGCCGTGTATTCAGACCGACCGGGCAGGGAAGGTGCCGCGCGGAGGCTATCCGTACAGGCGGCCCTCGCTGCTCCAGTGATCGGCGGCCAGGGGCTCGAAGAGCACGAACACTCGCTGCTCGATGACGCCCAAGTGCTCGGAGGCCAGCCACGTCAAGACGTGCGCGAGCTCCTCGCGCGCGGTCGCCGAGAAGGCTCCGATCTGCCGCACGACAATGCGGCACGAGGGGTCGGGGCTGCCGCCGAAGTACCCTTCGGAGGTCTGCATCCGCACCATCATCACGGACTCGGGTTTGCCTAGAATCTTGGCGGCGCTCGAGGAGGTGGCCGAGAGCAAGCTTTCGTGATCTCCGGCGACGCTGCAGGAGTATTCGATGAGGGGCATGTCGAAAATCTCGTAGGTCGCGGGCGTACCCGCGTGCGCGAAGCGAGCACGCTACCACGGCAGTTCGCGATCGTCTGCAGCGGCTGGCCGTCGTCGCGTGACCGATCGGTCCGTTCGAGCCGAACTTCGGGCCAGGCCACCCGGCTCCTCCGGAGGCGCGTCCTGGGTGCTTCGTGCGAGTTGCGCTTTCGCGCGCCATCGGGTCATGCTGGCTTGGTGGCGGTGGGCAAAGGCTCGATCGGCTGGCGGGCGGCGAGCCAAAGGGTGTGCTCACGGCGAGCTTTGCTCGAGAGCGCGTGCGGTGCGCTGGGCGCTGCGGCGCTCGGAGGTTCTGGGTCCGGAGTCGGTGCGGCCCTGGTCGCGTCGGGTTGCCGCCCCCCCGAGGCCGCTTCCCCCTCCGCCAGCGCGGCTGCGGCAGGGCGCGCCGACGCGCAGCCGAGCATGACCCCAGAGCAACCGGAGCGGCCCGTGCGAATCGACACCCACCAGCACTTTTGGCGCTACGACCCCCAGCGCTACGCGTGGATCGAGCCTGGCTCGCCCCTGGCGCGGGACTTCGCGCCGGAGCAGCTGCGGCCCGAGTTGGCGGCGGCGGGCGTGTCGGGCACGCTGCTGGTGGAAGCGCGCGGGCATTTGGAAGAGACGGAGCGGCTGCTGCGCATCGCCGAGGCGCAGCCGTTCGCCCTCGGCGTGGTCGGTTGGTTGCCGCTGGTGGACGCGGGCATCGAGGGGCTCGTCGAGCGCTATGGCGAGGGCACCAAGCTGCGCGCGGTGCGCAATGCGATCGCGTTCGAGCCCGACCCGGACTACATGTTTCGTCCCGACTTCAATCGCGGCATCGTCGCACTGGCGCGCCGCGACCTCACCTACGATCTGCTCTTCACCCCCGACGACCTGTCCCGCGCGCCGCGTTTCGTCGACCGCCACCCGAACCAGCGCTTCGTGTTGGATCACCTGGCCAAGCCGCTGGTGCGGGAAGGTCGCCTCGAGCCCTGGAAGCGGGAGATCGTCGAGCTGGCGCGTCGGCAAAACGTGTACTGCAAGCTCTCGGGTCTCGTCACCGAGGCGGACCCCGAGCGCTGGAAACCTGCGGATCTGGCTCCCTATCTCGACACGGTGCTGGAGGCGTTCACGCCGGAGCGTTTGATGTTCGGCTCGGATTGGCCGGTGGTCACCTTGGCCACGACCTACGGGGGCTGGGTGAGCACCTTGCAGCAGGCCATCGCGCCGCTGAGCGCGGCCGAGAAGGCGCGCATCTGGGCGGGGACGGCCCGGGAGGCGTACGCTTTGGCCGACGCGTTGCCGGCTCTCGCGGGCGCGTCGACCGACCGCTGAGGTCGGTTCGCCGCGGCGGCGCGGGGCGGGCCACGCGGCGCGCCCCGCTTGCCCGGGGCCCGCAGCCCCGCAGCGAAGCCGGGCGGGGCCGCGCCCTGGGCTCTCCCGGCGGCTTTCTCGCCAGGCGTCGAGCGCCCCGGCGCCGGCGCGCACGCCCCCGCGGGCGTCCCCGCCGCGGGCCGCCGCCGAGCGGAGAGCGCGGCCCGTGGCGGACTCGTCTCGAGCGCCTTCGGCTCGGCCACCGACCGCGGGCACCGCGGCCCGATTGGTGCTGATTCGAGTCGGTTCCGCGCCGCGGCCCGCGCGGGGCGAGCCGGCCGCCGTGGCCGTCGGCTTGCGGCGTCGACGGCCGCCGCTCTCCGCCGAGCTGCCGCGTAGGGCGCCTGTCGGGCGGACGGCGACGGGCTGAAACCAAGCCCGAGGCGCGCCGAGACGCCGAACCGAAGCGGGCACCCGCGCTGGGTCGAGGGGTCTCCCGATGAGCCCGGGCGAAGGCTACTGCCCGGGCCGAGGAGGCCCGGAGGGGCCTCGGTTGGTCCGTGGCGGTTTGGCGGTCCATCGTCTATCGTCCGCAGCATGAAGACCAGCCTTTCGCGGATAGGCTTGGCCATCGCGGTGGCGATCGGCGGCGGGCAGGCGTGCACCGAGTTTGCCGATCCGAGCGAGCGGCTCGAGCCCGATTCGAACTCGGACGGCGGGCAGGGGGCCGAGCTCGAGCAAGGGGCGGGCGTGCTCGAGGCCGACGCGGCGTGGAGTTGTCTGCCCACCGCCACGGGCGAGGATCGGGTATCCAACGGGCGCGGCGAAGGGCTCGTCACGCTGCGCATTTCCTTCCATGATCAGATCAGCCAGCAGCCGCTGACCAACCTCGAGGTCCGCGCCTGCAGCGGCACCGATATCGCCTGCGTCGAGCCGGTGGTGGATTGGGCGCCCGTCAGCCAGGATGGGCGCTGGGCGGCGCTCGTTCCCTGGGGCTTTTTCGGCTACGTCGAGACGCGCGCCGACGATCGCATTCCGACGCTTTCGATGATCGACACGCCCGTGCGCCGGGATCTGGAGCTGTACTCGCATGCCGTGTTGCAGCCGCCGCTCGTCGACTCGATCCTGCAGGTCCTCGGGATCACCTGGGACCGGGAGAGTGGGGGGATCGTCGGCGCCTCGGCGCTCGACTGCGTTGGCCGGCCCGCTGGGGGCGTGCGCATCGACTTGGGCGGCGCGGGGCAGGCGTGGGTGCTCGACAACGGGGTGCCCGTGCTCGATCGCGACATCTCCGGGCCCGACGGGGTCGTGGGTTTCGTCAACGTTCCCGCGGGCGTCCGGAGCGCGCGGGCCGTGGCGCCGGACGGCTCGGAGTTCGATAGCGCGGGCTTCATCGTTCGACCGGGGTGGTACTCGGGATCGTTCCTGCGGCCCGTCGTGTATTCGATCGACGAGCTGTGCACTGATATCGGTGCCAGGCCCGGCGTGTACGGGGTGCGGGATATCGAGGTGTGCGACTCGGCGCAGCCTCCGGATTGAGCCAGAGCTCCCGGACGGCGGCAGCAGAGCCCACGCTCGGGAGCGCTGCACTGCGCCCGGCTCGAAGCGCCCGGCCTCGGTGGGGGCTGGGCGAGCTGGCCCAATCCCTGCGGGCCGAACTCGTCGCGCAGCCGCCGCGGGTCATCCGTCCAGATGGGCGCGCAGCCCCTGCATGCGCTTACGGTACGCGCCGGGGGGCACGCCCACCTCGCGGCGGAACGCCACACTGAGCAATGCCGCGTTGGAAAAGCCGCTGCGCTGCGCCACCTCCAGAAGGGGCAGCGTGGTGGTCGAAAGCAGCTGGCGCGCCGCCTCCACGCGCGTCCTGCGAATCTCCTCCAGGACGGTGCGCCCGAGCTTTTGCCGAAATCGCCGCTCGAGCCGCTGCCGTGTGGAGCGAACGGCGAAGGCGATCTTCGGGACGCTCAGCCGTGAGGGAAAATGCTCGTGGATCCACAGCACCGCGGCAGAGACGAGCGGATCCTCGATGGCGAGCGCGTCCGACGAGCGCCGCACGAACACGTCGACGGGTGCGACGACGACGCTCTCCCGGGCGATCGGCTCGCCGCGGAGCCCCCGCTGCACCAGGCGCCCGGCGGCTTCGCCCAATTTCTGCCACGGGACGGCCACGCTCGAGAGCGGCGGCGACTCCACCTCGCACTCGAACGCGTCGTTGTCGACCCCCACGATGGCCAAGTCCTCGGGCACGCGCAGGTTGGCGGCGCGCGCGTAGCGCGCGACGATTCGCGCCCAGGCGTCGCACAGAGCGAAGATCCCGCAGGGCTTCTGCAGCTCGAGCAGCCACTGCATGATTGCTCCGGGGCGATCCTGCAGGGGGAAAGCCGCCTCCGCCCACCAGCTCGGCTGCAGCGCGGCTCCCAGCCCCGCCGCCACGTCGCGGAAGTGCCGCTCGCGGACCGCGCCCCAGGCGTCCAGGCGAAACGTCGTCAGGTTGCGAAACCCTCGCTCGAGCAGGTGGCGTGCGGCGAGCTCCGCGACCGCCGGCCCGTCGAGCTCGACGGAGGCCACGCCCTGCGAGCGGCGGTCGGCGTTGACGGAAACGGCGACGCAGCCGCGCAGCGCCGCCGGCCACGGCCCGGACCAGCCCGGCCCCAGCACGGCCGCGGACGGAGAGAGCTCGGCGGCGAGGCGCTCCACGTCCTCCGCCTGACGATAGTGAAAGAGCTGCCAGGCTTGCTCCTGGGCGACGCGCGCGAAGCCCCGTAGGACCCCGCGCGACCAGGCGGCGGAGGAGTCGAGCACGATCAGGACTCGGGTGGCTCTGCCGGAGCCGGTCTCGCGATTCGATTCGGGGTTCAGCTGATGCAAAGGGATCCGAAGGGGCGCCGCCATGCTTTCTCTCTCGTAGACGGATCGCGTGCGCCCCAGTGCTGGCTGCCGTTCGAACGGGAAGATTTCGTTCGGCGAGCTTCGCCTTGGTAGCCGGGATCGTCGGTCGACGTGGCGAGATGCGTCGCAGTGCTAGCACGGCAGCTTCCCGATGCGAAGCCCGCGCGCGGGCCGGTCACGGCCATTGGTTCGAGCTGGTACGGAATTCGGGTGCGGCGCTTTCGAGCGTCGTCCCGCCCGTGGAGGTCAGGCCCGTGTGCCCGCGCTTCGGGGCACGTCGCCGGACGGCGCCCCGTGGGCCGTCGCCCAAGCCAGCGCTCTCGCGTTGATGGGAAAAATGCTGCACGACCGCGAAGTTGCCCTGCACGACGGGTGGAAACCTTGGAATCTTCCGTGGCGCAGGAAGGCGCCTGCCTGATCGGGCAACGTCGTTGACCGTCGTGGGGCCCTCGATAGACTTTTTGGTGGGGCAGCAGGGTTGCCCTCGGCGTGGGGCACGCGAGGCCGTGCCCCGCCGTGCTCGGGCTAGCCCGGATAGGAAGTGAACTTGCGTCTTGCGGCTTGGGGCGGCTGTGCCTTGTCTCTCGTGTTGGCTTGTGGCGAGGACGCCCCGAGCCCGCCCCAGGCCTCTGGGCCCCCCCCGCCCTCGGGAGCCGGGGACGCGCCCGCGGAGCTCGGCGGGAGGGGGTCGCAAGCCCAACCGAGCCGCCCGCCACGCGCCCCCGCCGACGTGCTGCCCTCCGGCGAGAGCGCCGGCGCCGTCGACGAGAGCCCCGCAACGTCGATGCTGGAGCCACCCGAGCCGAGCGCGGAGGCGGACGCCGGCATGGAAGAAGAGGTCGCCGTGGAGCAGCCCGAGCCCGCGCTCGAGCCGCGCTGGGTCGGCAGCTGGGCCTCCGGGCAACAGCTGACCGAGCCGAACAACAATCCGCCTCAGCCGGGCCTGGCCAACAATACGCTTCGGCAGAGCATGTTTCCCACGCTCTCGGGGAGCCGCGTGCGGGTGCGCTTCTCCAACGAGTTCGGCACGGCACCGGTGACGCTGCAATCTGCCACGATTGCGACCAGCGCTGGGGGCTCACAGGTGCAAGGGGGCAGCGTCGTTTCGCTGCTCTTCGCGGGCCAGCCGGGGGTCACCATTGCGCCCGGCGAGGCGCTGTACTCCGATGCGGCGGAGTTCGCCGTCGAGGCGCTGCGGCCGGTTTCGGTCACCACCGCGTTCGGCGCCATCGGTGCGGACATCACCGGGCACCCGGGCTCGCGGACCACCTCCTTCATCGCCAATGGCATCGCTGCGGTGGACGGCGAGGCCTTCGCCAGTGTGGCCCAAACGGACCACTGGTACGTCGTCTCCAACATCGACGTGGAGCGCACGGACGAAGCGGGTGCCGTCGTGGTGCTGGGAGATTCGATCACGGATGGGCGCGGCTCCGTGACGAACGGCAACACGCGCTGGCCGGATTTTCTCGCGCGCCGCCTGAAGGCTTCCGAGGAAATGGCCAACGTGAGCGTGCTGAACTTGGGGATTGGCGGCAACGCCGTGCTAGAGGGGGGGCTGGGCCCCACGGCGCGCAGCCGCTTCGACAGCCAGGTGCTGGAGCAACCGGGCGTGCGCTGGGTGGTGGTGCTCGACGGGGTCAACGACCTCGGGGGGATCGGGACGCGAGGCGCGCAGGAAATGGCGGACGCCATGGTCGGCGCCTACGAGGAGTTCATCGACAAATCCCACGCCGCGGGCCTTCTGATCTACGGGGCCACCCTCTTGCCGTTCGCCGGCTCGGGCTACGCCGCGAATCAGAACGCCCTCGTGGCCCGCAACCTCATCAACGATTTCATTCTCGACAGCGGGCGCTTCGACGCCTCCATCGACTTCACCCCTGCCGTCGCCAACCCGGGGGATGCCACCCGGTTGCGGCAAGAGTTTCTCTTCGAAAACGACTTTCTGCACCTCAACCCGGCGGGGCTCGAGGCGATGGGCAACGCCGTGGAGCTTTCCTTGTTCAGAGCGCCCGCGGCGCCCCAGCCCTAGCCCGGATTCTTCACGGGCTCGTCAAGCGGGCCGCGAGCGGCGACGGCGCAGTGCGGCGGCGACGCCCAGGAGGCTCAACAGCCCGAGCTCGCCCCGGCGCGGAGCGCTCGTGCCGGCGCCGCCCACGGAGCAGCCGCCGTCCGTTTCCGAGCCCAAGCGCTGGCCTGGCGTGAAGTCGAGGCCGACGAAGACCCACGTCCCGAGTCGGTCGTCCCAGCGGTAGCCGCTGACGGGCGAGTAGCAAGCCTGTACGAGGGGCCAATAGGAGTAGTAGCTGCTCGGGTTGGCCTCGTCCACGCCGCACGGCTCGAACGGCGGCGGCAACGTGTAGGCCTCCTGGCTCTCGTCCCAAACCAGCCCGTTGCTGGGGTCGTAGCACAGGCCGAGCACCGGGCTGTAAGCCGCCGGGGCGCAGCTCTCCGGGCTGTTGCCGGAGCCCACCGGCCCCGTCGGCGTGCCGCTCGGCAGTTCACCCGGACCCGGCGCTGGGTTGACCGGCGCTCCCGTGTTGACGCCGTCGCCCAGGTCATCTGCCGTTCCCAAGTTGGGATCGGGGGCGGAATCCGGGGCCTGGCCGGATGGGCCCGGATCGTCCGGCGCCGGCGCCGGCGCGACCGGGTCGGGGGCGTCCCCGCCGACCACGCTACCCGGGTCGAGCGGGAGCGTGGTCGGCTCCAGGACGACGTTGTCGATCGTCACGTCCTCGGCGCTGTGCCCGAACTGAAAGATCAACAGGGGAGCGCCATCGCTGGCGCCCGCGTCGAAGACGGTCTGAAACGTGCGCATCTGGTCGTCGACGGGGAAGGTGCCGCCGTCCCCGATCGCGATGCTGGCGTACGTCACGCCGTCTCCTTGAAGCGCCATGCGCAGCGGGCGCGCGGCTTCGGCGCGCGCGTCGACGGCCAATCGATAGCGCTGCCCGGCCGTGATACCCCCCACTGCCTGGCGGAGCGAGAGGCGCTGGGGGGCCGCGGGCTCGCTGCGCAGCACCCGCAGGCGCATCTCTCCGCCCTGGTGCAGCGCGAACCCGTCCGAAGCGGTGAACGTTTCGGTATTGCCGTAGTCGTAGTAGTCGCTGCGGGCCTCCCAACCGAACACGCCCTCGTCGAAATCGCCGTTGACGACCAGGTTGCCTGGAGTCGGGGGGTTGAGGGCCGGCTCCGCCACGGGAGCCGGGTCGTCCCCGAAGGGGCTCCACATGGTGCCGGTGACGAGCAAGCCGTAGAGCATCGCGAGGCTGTTGTTGAAGGCCCGGAACGTGCCGCCGAAGTTGTCTCCGCCCTTGTAGACGCTGAACCATGCGCCCGTGAAGTCGTCGACGTCGGCCTGGCTCGCCGCGACCATTGCGGTGGCGAAGCCGCCCATCACGTACGTGTTGCGGCCGAGCTCGTGGCTGCTCAGCTCGTTGCCATTCGCGGGCTGCCCGCCCAGCGTGTACCGATCGCGAATGCGCATCATCTGCTGGTTTCGAGCGAAGCCGGCGATCGCATCGAGGAAATCTTCCGCACGTGCGTCCCCCGTCCACTGGTAATCGGTGGCCACGCGCCAGGGCGTGCGGGCCGCGTCCGCTTGGTACTCGTTCGTTTGCCCGCCGCCGGCGACCTGGGGGTTGCACCCGAGCTGGAGGTTGCCGTTGGCCTGCGACCACGCCGGAACCAGGCCGGTCTGCGGATTGCGTACGGCGTTGTAATACGCGTAGGAAGCGGTGCGGGCTTGGTTCCAGAACCCCTGTTGCTCCACGTCTCCGTAGGCGACGTAGTAGCCGGGGGGAATGTAGGAAGGGTTGATGCAGTTGCAGCCGGCGAACTGGCTGCCGGCGAGCAGCACACCCTGGCAGCCGCCCTGGAAGAGCTGCCCGCGGATGGCCGTGAGGATCTGTTGGGCCTGGGCCGCGTATCCATTGCCGGGAAACTGCCGGTCGGCGACAATCACCGCGAGCGCCGCATCGATGTCCGCGTCCGCGGCGCTGCCGTTGTCCCCGCCGCCCCCGCCGCCGTCGCAACCGTTGCGGCGCCAGTTCATCAGGCCGTTCGTGCTGGTGCGCCGGTAGTAATCCCACAGCCCGTCGAATGTCTGCCGATCGCCCATGTAGGCGGCGATCACCATCCCGTAGCCCACCCCCTCCGAGCGGGTGTCGTTGTTGCTCTCCGGGTAGCGCATGCGCGCGTCCCCTTGTGGGCAGCGTTCGATCAGAGCGTCGCGCCAGTCGAAGTAGAGCCGCCGCAGCTCGTGGGTCGTCAGCGCATCCGTCGTGACACCGGCCGCTGCATTGCTGCTGGGGAACGGGAACTGCCCCCCGAGCTGCTGAGCATGGGCCCCGCCGCTGGCGGCGAGCACCGAGCTACCCGCCCCGAGACAGAGGGCGACTAGCGCGCTCCGCGGCGCGCAGGCGCGACGAAGGGAAGAGATCGAGACGCGGGGCGCGCGCTCATGGGCACTCGAGCAAGCAGGAATCCAACGCATGACCACATGACCCTACGCTCTTGCGCCGAGCCTCAGCAACGGGGGACGACTCAATGCGCTGACCCTCGTTGGCCCATCGTAACCTTTCGGTTTGGCTGGACGAGTGGTGCGACCTGGCAGTGGTGTTTGGTGAGCCCGGATCGCACTGCTCGTCGCGGGATGCGATCCCTAGGATCTCACTTTGGCCCAGCCCGGCGGGCGGGGCAGAGAAGATCGACGACGGCCAGTCACGCGTGGGCGAGGCGGACGAAGCCAGCCGCGGGCGAGAACCGGGAGCCAGCGCGGCCGCCGGGGCGGTGGGGCTCAGCGGACGGTGAAGCGCTCGAAGAGGGGCGCCGGCAGCGCGGCTCGCGTGCCGAACGCAGGGACGCGAATGCTCTCGAAGGCGTCCGCGACGCATCTGCCGACGGGGGGGTCGGGTGATCTCGACCCGACCCGACCCGAGCCTCGTGTCGATCCCCGGGCGCACAGCTCTGGAGAATCGACCCTGGACGCCGGTCGTGGCCCTCACGGCCAGCGCGTCGCCCGGCGACGGAGAGCCAGTTCTGCACGCGGGAATGGACGCGGCCGGTGCTCATTCTTCGTTGCCCGGCGTTTCGGCGGGAGCCTCCGGCGCCGAGCCTTCCGCGCTTGGGGCTGACTCACTCGGTGGGTAGTGGCCCGCTTCGTCGAGCACGGCGGTTGCGCGGCGGCGCTGTTCGTCGCCCAGCAGGCGCCAGGCTTTGGCGAGTGTTTTCTCGTTGTCCTCGCGAAGCGCTCGGCGCAGCGCCTCGGGGTCCAGCGGCTCTTTGGGCTTCTTGTTCAGCGTCGGGGGCGGGGGGCGGCGCCGCCGCGGGGCCATGCCCGAGCCCATCGTCTGGCTCGGCGGGCCGAAGCCGGGTGAGCGAGCGCGGCCCGAAAAACCCGCCGGGGGCGCCTGGCGCGGCATCGCCGCCGGGGGTGCACTTTCGGCTAGCTGCGCCTCGACCTTTTTGCGCCTGGCCTCTTGGGCGCGGGCCAGCTCAGCGAGCATTTCACGCTGGTCGGCGCTCAGCTCGAGCCGCGGCGAGGCGCGCAGGAGCAGCGCGACCGACGTGGGGTTTTCCGCGCGGCGAGGGGCTTGTGGCTGGGGTTGCGCGCAGCCCCAGAGCAGGGCGATGCAGAGGGGCAGCAGGCATGGGCGCCGAGGGCTCACGGTCGAACAATACGCGGATCCTCTCAGCAGCAGCCGCTCGAGAGGCGTCGCCGCCGAGTTTTTCGGTCGAGCGGGGCCGGACGGTCCTCCGCTAACCGCGCACGCGTTTTCGTCGGCGCCGGCCGACGTCCGATGCCGCGCGGCGGACCGAGCTCCCCGCCTTCGGCTCCGGAGCCATTTGACATTGCCTCGGCCCCTCGCCGTAGCGGCTGCGAGCGCTTCCGGTCCGGAGGCGCCGGCTCGCCGCGGCTCCATCCCCTTTCGTGGATGGGAACCATGCTAGCGTTCGGTCGAGCCAGCATGCAGATCCATCTTCCATCGGTTGGCCCGATCGTGGGGGCAACGAATGCGGACAGCTCGCGCATATTCTTGCGCGGGGATCTCGACCTCTCGGGCGGTCAGCCCCGTCGCGCACACGGGGTGTTGCGCTTGCGCAAAAGTGGTGGCGAGGTCTTCTCCAAGGCGAAGTATTTCCAGCTCAACCCCAACTTCGACATGACGGGCGTGTGCGTTTGTGAAGGGCTGGCGCCCGAAACGCCCTATGAGTACCAGGTCGGCTGGATTCACTCGGAGCTGGACTCCAAGCGGCTCGACCTCGAGAGCGTGCTCGACTGGCAGGGCGTCGTCGTTCACCAATTCGTTACCGGCAGCGCCTCGGCCGAGCGTTCGCGCACTTTCGTCTTCGGCTCGTGCCGGTACCTCTTGCGCTTGTTCGGCGGCAGCTGGTTCGACACACGTGGGGACAAGACCTTTGGCTCGGTTCTTCGGCAAATCCGCGAGGGCCGAGCCGTGGACGCGTTTCTGATGGTCGGTGACCAAATCTACGCCGACGATCTGCGAACGATCGGCGCGGATCGCGCCATCGATGCGTTCTTCCAGCGGTACCGCGAGGCGTTCACCACGGAGAATCTCCGAGCGCTGATGGCGCAAGTGCCCACGTACATGACGCTCGATGATCACGAAGTCGAAGACGGCTGGCCCGCGCGGGCGACGCGCAGTGACTACATTGCGAAATTCCCGTCCGCCATTCACGCCTACCAGACCTACCAGCTGAGCCACAGCCCGGTGTTCGACGTGGTCGAAGGGAGGCTGAGCGGGACGCTCGAGCGGCTCTGGTACACTTTCAGCGACGGGTGTGCGGAGTTCTTCGTCGCGGACACGCGTACCGAGCGCAGGCTCGACCCCGGCGAGCGAGCGATGCTCGGGGCGGAGCAGGAGAGGGCGCTGTTGGATTGGCTGGCGGACGGCTCTCCTCGGGTCAAGTTCTTGGTCTCCTCGGTGCCCCTGTTCGCCGCGGAGGGCGAGGACACCTGGGAGGGTTTTCGCGACCAACGAGACCAATTGTTGGATTTCATTTGCGAGCGCCGCATTCGTCGCGTCGTGGTGCTCTCGGGGGACGTGCACGCGTCGTTTTCCGCCGAGCTTCGCTCTCGTCGGGACCCCGCTTTCCAGATCGTGTCCGTGGTTTCGTCGGCCTTTTTTTGGCCCTACCCGCACCCTCCTCGAAGCCGGTTTCAGGCGGAGGGCAGCATCGTGAGCAAATCCGCCAACGGCTATTATCTCGCGCAGCGGACCGACGTGTACGCCACCGACAACTTCGTGCGGCTGACCTGCAGCCCCTCGGAGTTGGGCGTGGAGGTCTTCGAGCGCAAGGGGCGGCTCCTCGGTCGCAGCCACTACTCCTATTGAGCGCTCGCGTCGCCCGCGCTCCGCGCTCGGCCCGGGTTCGGCGGGGGGACGCGCAGCGGCCCGCCCCGGGAGCCCTACTCGTTCAGCAAGCCTTCACCCGTTCGCAGCGACTCCGCCCAAAGCGCCGGCCGCTCCTGGCGCAGCGCTTCGGGCGAAAGGGGATGCGCCGGCTCGCCGCGACGCTCGCGAAGCTCCAACTGCCCCCCCCACGTCTCTCCAACCGCCGAGCTCGTAGCCGACCAAAGGGTAGATGGCCGCCCGCCGGAATCCCATCGCCTCGTGGAGCCCGACGCCGGCGGCGTTGGGCAGCGTGATGCCGGCATGCGCCGCGAAGTAGCCCTGCGCGCGAAGGATGGCGAACAGCGATGCGTACGGCGCCCGGCCGACGCCCGCGCGGCGCCGCCCGGCGGCGACGTACACACTGGTGTCGAGGGACCAAAGGTAGGCGGCTCGGGCCGCGTGCGGCGTGGCATACGCGTAGCCCAAGACCTCGTCGGCCGACTCACATACGAGCCAGGCGTCTACGGCCAGAGCGCCCGGCGGCGCGCCTCCATCTCGGGGGCGCTCGGCGGAACCGTTTCGAAGGAGATGGCGCTGCCCTCGACGTTGGGTGCGTACATGGCGGCCAGGGCGGCGGCGTCTCGAGAGGCCGCGAGTCGGATGCAACGCATGGGTGGTACTCCTTTGCCCGTGCCTCCACGAGCGCGCCGATTGTCCCACCAACGGGCGAATTCGTCTTCGCTGTGGGCAACTCGGCGCCCGGCGGGTCGCGGCGGCGCGATCCGCGCCGGGCCCGTCCCCCCCCGCCGGTCCCATGGGAGGGTTGAACTCTCGTGCGGGGTGGGTGCCCACGGCCGAACCCCGTCGACCCGCCCCCCCTCGCCCGAAGCAGGCTCCTCCCTGGGCTCGAGGGATTCGAGTCGGCAGGGGGGGCGACCCGGGTCGTGCGCTGCGAAGGTCGTGCGCTGCGAAGGTCGTGCGCTCCGAAGCGGGGCTTGGCGCGCGGCCGCGGGTGAGCCATCCGCGGCGGTCGCCCGGGCGTCGACCCACCGGCGAACGCCGGTTGCTTCAAGTGCCCCTGATTGGCCAACATTTTCGCTTCCCGAGCGAGGGTTGCGACTGCGCACGCGTCGCGTTCCGCCGTTCACGGGGTTCGATGGCCATTCAGAACACCACGCCCAAGCCTGCCCCCTATGTGGACTGGGATGAGGACGCCTTCTCCGGCACCGTTCGAGTGAGCGGAAGAAGGGGACGCCGCTCCGACCGCGAGACCGCGCGGACGCAGGTCTGGCGCCGCGACCTACCACGGGACGAGACCGCGGTGGCCCGCTTCGAGATCGATGCTCACACCGGAGTCGTCAGCCGAGTGTCCCGCCGTGAAGTCGACCAGCTGTCGCCCGCGCCCGAAGCTCCCTCGGGCGTTCTCAACCGGTTCGACTTCGTGAAGCGCTTGAAAATCGAGGTGGCGCTCACCCGGAGCTCGGAAGTCGGGCTGCTGCTCATCGACATCGACTACTTCGGCCAGGTCAAGACGCACTATGGTCTCGAAGAAGCCGTTCGGCTGATTTCCGAGCTGCAGCCGCTTTGCCAGCACCAAAGCACCCCCCGCAGCTATCTCGGCCGATACGATCGTTGCTCTCTGGCGATGCTGTTTACGGAGAACAGTCGAGCCGAGGTACAGCGAGTCGCCGGCCGCATCATCACCTCGGCGCGGGCCGAGATCGCGATCGCCGCCGGCTGCCCCATGACACTGAGCATGGGCTGCGCCTTCTCGAGGGAAGCGGAACATCTTCCCGGCGGGTTGATTGAGCTGGCGGAGCAGCGGCTGGACGAGGCGATCGAGTCCGGCGGTGATCGCCTCGTCATGAGTGGCGTGTTTCAGCGCTGAGCACAGCCACGGTGCGCAGGTGAGGGAGAGGTGTCTTCCCCCGCGGCCGTCCGCGACCGACCGTCGCGATCTGAGATCGCGAGCTTTTGCGAGACTGCCCGGGGCATTTCACGGGATTGGGGCATCCGTGCCCGGTGCTGGTCGCGTCCGCCGTCCGTCTTCTCGGTGACGCTGGCCGCGTCACGGAGGGCTGCCCGTCGACCGAGGTCGATCCGACCAGTTGTACTGGCCGTGGCTAGTCCCCGATCTGCGGCCGGGCCCCGGCGTTTGAGTCTTTTCACGCGGCGCGTGCTCAGTGTCCACTCCAGTGCAACGAGGGGCACTTTGACCAGCCCGCCGAGGCAAGCGCACCGCGTCTCGTGAATCTTCGGTGGAGCAGCTCTTAACCGCGCGTTCTCGACAACCGTGAGTATCAGTAAGCAGGCGGAAGGCTTCCCCTGGCCTTCTTGCCTGCGCCTATCTCGTAGCGGTCCCCCCCCGCTCTCGTGAAAACCCTCGTCGTCGTGCCCTTCTTGACCCCCCCTCAAGGGGCGCGCGTGCATCGGTTTCGATGCCGTGTTGCCCTTGCATTTCCCGCATATGCTGCCGCTCGGGCTGGTCTCGGGTGCGCCTGGCCGGTCGCCCGGGTCCCCGTGCCGGTGCGAGCGCTCGCCGCGGGCGCGTTGGCTCTCGCGATCCTTTCCGGCGGCAGCCCGGCCATGGCGATGGCCGACCAAGAAGCGGCCGACCACTTCGATCGCGGCGTGGAGCTGTATCAGGAAGGAAACTTCGATGCGGCGCTGGTCGAGCTCGAGCGCGCCTACCAGCTCACGAGCAACTATCGCCTGCTCTTCAACCTCGGTCAGATCCAGGTCGAGAGGCAGCAGTACGTGGAGGCGATCGCCCTCTACGAGCTCTACCTCGAGCGAGGCGGCGCGAAGGTACCCGACGCGCGCAAGCAGCGAGTCCTCGATGAGTTGACGCGTTTGCGCGAGCGGGTTGCGCGGCTGGAGGTGGCGACCAACGTCGAAGGCGCCGAGCTGTGGATCGACGAGCGGTTGGTGGGTACGCTGCCCCTGAGCAAGCCGCTCTGGATCGACGCAGGGGTGAGCCGGGTCCGAGTGACGAAGCCGGGATACGAGCCTCACTCCTACGAGCTGCGCGTCGCCGGAGGCGAGCGGCCGCGCCTCGCTCTCCCGCTCACTCGCACCCAGCCGCTCGCGCCTCCCCCCGCGGCGACCCCCGCCTCCAGTGAGCCGGTCGGGGTGCGCGACGACACGCCGTTCTGGCTCGGCGTCACCGCGACGGGCGCGCTGGCCGGAGCCAGTGTCACCCTGGCGCTCTTGGCGAAGAGCGCGAACGACGAGCTCGGCGACCAGCTCGACCGAATTCCCGTCGATCGCGAGGAGCTGTCGGATACCCGGCGTCGAGTGAAGACCTTTGCGGTGCTCGCTGACGGGTTCGGGGCGGCGGCTTTGGTGAGCGCCGCCGTCACCACCTATTTCTTGCTGAGCGAACCGCATCGGCAGAACTCGGCGTCGCGCGATTCGTCGCTCACGCTGGGCGTGCGCGACCGTGGCGTGACCCTCTCGGGGAGCTTCTGAACATGGTGCCGAAGCGAGCCGCCCTGTCGATTCGGCTCGGCTCTTCGACGGGGGGCTCGAGCCCCCGTTCGCCGACCTCCGGGTCGAGGCCGTAGGAGGAGCGGACCGTGCAAGGCGACGCGCAGCAGGGCAGGGTCACCGAGCCCGAGCGACTCGGGCGCTACCAGTTGATCGCCAACCTCGCACAGGGCGGTATGGGCGCGATCCACCTCGCCATCGCGCGGGGCACCGGGGGGTTTCAGAAGCTCGTCGTGCTCAAGGAGCTGCGGCGCGACCTCGCCTCGAATTCGGATTTCGTCGAGCTGTTCTTACGCGAGGCAAAGCTCGCGGGTCGCCTCAACCACGTCAACGTCGTGCAGACGCTCGAAGCCGGGCACGTCGACGATCGCTACTTTCTGGCGATGGAATTTCTCGAGGGGCAGTCGCTGGCCGAGTTGCTCGGCAGGGCCCCCAGCGCGCCGGCCCTATCCCTTCAGGTTCGGCTGTCGATTCTGTGCCAGGCGCTGGCCGGGCTGCACTACGCGCACGAGCTACAGGATTACGACGGGCGCTGCCTCGGCATCGTGCACCGAGACGTGAGCCCCTCCAACGTCTTCGTGACGTACGACGGTCGTGTGAAGGTGGTGGATTTCGGGATCGCCAAGGCCGCCGAGGCCACCAGCCTCAGCAGCCGCTTCAAGGGCAAGATCGCCTACGCGGCGCCGGAACAAGTATCCGGGAGCAACGTGGACCGCCGCGCCGACATTTTTTCCATGGGGGTGATGCTGTGGGAAGCGATCACCTTGCGCCGATTCGCGCCCCTGCACCAGGAGCCCGGAGAGATCGTGCACGCCCGGCTGGAGGGCAAGGAGCCGCGCCTCGCCGTGGCGATGCCCGAGGTCGATCCGGCTCTGGCCGCGCTCTGCGACCGGGCTTTGCGACTCGAGCCCGCCGAGCGCTTTGCGACGGCGGAGGAGTTTCGCCGGGCCCTGTCGGAATACGCCGTCCGCCTGGGGCCGAAGCTGGAACCGGACGTCATCGGCAAGCTGTTGTGCGAGGCGTTCGCGGAGCAGCGCGCGCTGCTTCAGCGCGTCGTGAATGCAGGCCTGGGGGGCAGCGGTCCGCAATCGGGCCTTCAGTTTCGCCCCCTCGGCGTCCCGCGTTCGTCCCCCGACGGGGACACCCCCGTGGCGGACCTTTCGCGGCTGGTGGAGATCACCCGGGACGGCTTCGGGCCTCGTGGCCCGCTCTCGCGAGGCGCCGGGCTCCGCCCGAAAGCGCTGGCCGCGGCGCTTGGTGCCGTGGGCGCCCTGTCGGTGCTCGCCGGGCTACTGGCTCGCGGCGCGCCCGAGCCGCCGAGCCCATCACTCGTCGAGCCGACCGCCGAGGTCGCCCCGGGGGCGATTCCGGCGCGAGCGGGGCCGGGGGCTCCCTCGAGCCCGCTCGATGAACCCAGCCGGGCAACGAGCTCGCCGCGCGGCTCCCGCGAGCCGCCGGTCGAGGCCCCGGCGGCGGCGTCGGGAGAGACGGAAACGGTCGAGGCGACCCCGCCGTCGGCCGCTCCCGTCGCCGCCCCCGAAAGGGCTCGCCCGCAGCGCGCGGCGCCGGGATCGGGCGACTCGGCCTCTCCCCCGCCCGCGCAGCCCGCCGCGCGACCCAGCGCTCCCCGGCCTGCCCCGCGCCGTTCGCGCCGGAGTCGATCGACGCGGCGACGTGGTTCCTCTCCGCCGGAAGAGCCCAAGGCGCTCGCGCCGCCGAGCGTCGAGGCGGCCGCTCCGAAGCCGGCTCCTTCGGCGGCCAAGCCGGGGAGCCCGCCCCGAGTTCGAATGGGAGACGATTTGCGGGGGCTGCGAAAGCACGACCGCGCGGGGCTGGAGACCGACAATCCCTTCCGCTGACAGACCGCGGCGCCTCCGAGCGAGGCAGAAGACGCCTTCGAACGGGCTGGGAGATTTAGATGGCTGTGCAAATCCAAGCGACCTTCGACCCCGTGGGCAAGCGCCTCTGGCGCTCGAGCGGCCGCCGCGCGGCGGCGCTCGCGCTCGTGCTGTCGGGTTGCACACTGATGGCGGACGCCGACCGGGAGCAATGTGCCACCGACACCGACTGCGCCGTGCGCGGCGGCGATTTTTCCAGCAGTCAGTGCATCGAAGGGTACTGCGAGCTGGTCGCTTCGTCGTGCGGGCTCGGGGAAGGGTGCTCGAGCGAGCTGCAGGGGGACGAGGCGGAGCTGTCGGCCGAGGCGTGGGCGTGCGTCGACTCGGCGGAGCCCGACGCGGAGCTGCCCCGGACCCTGTCGGTCACCGTTCCCCTGATCACCGTTTTCGGGCAGCCCATGCCGGACGTACCGACCCGGTTGTGCCGGCGGCTGGATCCCGCTTGCACTCAACCCGAAGCGGAGATCGTCAGCGACGCCCAGGGGTTGTTGCGTCTGCAGCTGCCCGGCGACTTCCAGGGCTACCTCGAGATCGAGGCCGAGGGGTTCTACTCCCAGCTCTACTTCTTGCCGTCGCGCCTCGAGCCCGATACCACGCTGCGCAACGCCTCCATGTCCCCCGTGGGCGTGATCGAGGGGCTCGGGGCCGGCGTGGGGGCAGCGCCCGATCCGGAGCGCGGCCACATCGTGGTCACGGCGGAGACCTGCTCGGGCCCGGCCGAGGGCGTCACGCTTTCGGCGGTGCGCGCCGACAGCCGTGCCATCGTCTTCTACGTCGTCGATGGCGTCCCGTCGGGTGACCTCACCGCGACTACCGAGATGGGAAGCGGTGGCTACCTCAACTTCCCTCCGGGAATTGCCTCTCTGGTGCTCTCGGACGACGCCACCAGCGAGCGGCTCGCCACTCTTGCGCTGATCGTTCGGGCCAACTTCATCACCACGGTGGCGTTCGGACCCGAAGACCTGGCGTCGGGGTCGTAAGGCGGGCTGGACCACGCGCCGCGCAGCCCACCGCTCGCGCCGAGACCCTCGCGTGGTCGTCGCACTCTGGCGGCGTCCGCGGTCACGCGCGCCGAGCGTCGTGAAAATGGGCTGCATCGTCCAACAGTCGTGACATGTCGGTGCCCGAGCGCCGACGGGTCGCCGCGGCATCGGAGTGACGGCCCCCGGGCCTCGCGTGCGAGGCTCGCCGCACCCGGGCGTGCTCCCCGGGCCCGGCGAAATCGCACTATCCCTTCGAATGGCTCAAGCCCTGCGAGGATTTGCCGATCCTCGAGCGCCGGTTCCGCCAGCGGTTGAACCACGCCACACGAATCCATGTTCCCCACCGTCTCGTTCGCGCCTCTTCTGCTTGCTGCGGCAAGCTCGCTCCCTCACCCCGGAGGCGACGCGGAGCTCGCGCTCGGGCTCGCGGGGCGAGGTCCGGAGCGAGCCGCGGTCGAGGCGAGCGCCGCGGCGGGGCTGCCGGGGGCACCGCCGCGGGGCGCGAGCCCGTGTCGGACGCATGGTTTCACCATGGGTTGGCAGCCCCGCAGCGCGCCGGTCTCCCTGGGGTGGATTCGACCGCTCTGGGCGATGCCTTGCGCGAACTCGCCCGGGTCTCTTTCGCCCCCACTCGTGGGCTCGTGGGCGGAGCCGAGCGGCTGGCACCGCAGGCCCTCTCTCCCGGCTGCCCAGACCGGGGCGCCCCGTGGCGGGCCCGCGCCCCGGCCGCGGCTGCGCGCCCGGTTCGGGCTGCGAGCCCAGAGCCTACACAAGGCCTACGTGCTCGGGGCGGTGAGCTCGTTTCGAACGGGCCCGGAGCTCGACTGGCTCAAGCCGGATCATCCCGCAGAGGTCGTGGGAGTCACTTCGGTGCTCATGCCGAGTTGGGCGGTTTGGTACTGCCCGAGCCACTTCGACTGGGCCATCGGGCTCTCCACGGGTTCACGTTTCGTTCTTTCCAAACACGTTTCGACACGCTTCGATCCGTTTCTCTCGCTGGCCAAGCTCGAGCTGCGATTGCCCTGAGCCGACTGCCGAGCGGGCGCTGCTCGCGAGCGCTGGCGGTGCGACGAACCGCGACTCGAGCCCACCGCAGGTCGGCCGCCTCGACCCGGCCCCGACCGTTCCTCGTCGGTGGGTGTTTCACAGCCTGGGCCGAGGCCGAGTGGCTTGGCCGGTCGAGCCCCTTCGTCTGACCTCGTTCCCGAGCGAATGGCGGATAGGAGCCGTGGGAAGACCTGGCAGGGTGTGCGTCCCTGTGTGTGGCGCATCGATCCGGCGAAGCCGCTGGCTTCTACCGCTTCCCGCGCCAGACGGCCCAGGTCGCGCCGGAGTAGCGCCCGGACGGCTTCTTGCCCGAGATTGTCATCACCATCGACGACTTCTGCGCGACGGCGGGGCTGCGCGGTGAGCACGCCGGCTGAGCGCGCGCGGCTGCCGCGAGGCGATCAGCGCGGCAGCGGCTTGCGGAATTTCAGTAGGTAGCGCTCGCGCGGGACCTGCAGGTTTCCCTCGGCGGTGGCACGCGCTTTGCGGAGCAGGTCGGCTGCCTCCACGAACTCGAACCCGGCTGCCTCGACCTCGCGGCGCACGAAGTCGGAGCTGATTCGATGTGATCGTGCCTGCTCGGGGCCGGTGCCGGCCGGGGCGGCGAAATCGGCAATCACGTAGAAGCGGCCCGGTTTGAGCGCCTGAAACACTTGGGAGTGGAACTTCTGCCGATCCGCACCCTGGGTGATCAGGTCGTGATACGCGAACAGGAAGGTCACCAGATCGAGGTCCTTTGCCTCCGGGCTGAGCGGTGTTTCGTACGACATGCTCATCTTCACGATCACGTTGCCGAGCGCGAGCCGCGCCGCCTGCTCTCGGGGAGACTCCTGCACGTCTTCGGGCAGCGGCTTTCGGGGGCCGTGCGAATACACCACGCCCGCTCGCCCCACGGCCTCGGCCAGCTTGTCGGAAGTCGAGCCCGAGCCCATGCCCAGGTTGGCGACCCGCTCGCTGATCCCCACGCCGAAGAACTCCAACATGTGTGGGCGGCCCGGGTCGTCCTCGGTGGAGTCGTGTGCGTCGTGGGGGCGGGGCGGGGGGGGAGCCGCGCCGCCCGGACGCGGCTCCCGCGGCGCGCTGCCTGCGACCGTCGCGGGCTCGCTCGGAGCCGCGGGCTCGGCGGGGCTCGCAGGCTCTCCGGCCGCGGATGCGCCAGGCGGCGGCTCCGGGGTCGCCGCCGACGTGGTGGGGGGCGGAGGCGGGCTCGCGCAGCAAAGGGCCAGGCAGGCGACGGGCAGCGCGGCGGCGACCTTCGGCAGGCGGTCGGAGGCAAAGGGGGTGCGGCGGAATGAACGGGACACGGTGCTCCTACTGACGCAGAGTGCGCCGCCGCGCGCAAGAGTTGGCTCCCGGGCGCGAATTTTTTTCTCATTGGCGCAGTCGGCGGTGGGCGGCGGCGCGCCCCGAGCGCCCGATTCGGTCCACTACCAGCGGAGCGAGCCACGGTTCGAGGCACGGTTTGCCGATGTGCTCGCCGCTGTGCTCGCCGCTGTGCTCGCCCCCGTTTCGCGATACGATTTGCCGCTCCCCCGGGGCGAAGTCGCCCGCCGCGGGCGCCCCCGCTCGCCGCTCGACGAGCGCCGGTCGGGTGACTCGGCGGGCTCGTTGATTCCCCCCAGCTCGGTTGCTACCGTCTCACGGTTTGAAATCGGCCGACCGTCGCTCTGAATCCGCGCAGGGCTTCGTGCTTTCGCGCAGCTGGCGAGATTCCCCGACCGGCCTGGAGCTGGAGCTTTGGCTCGCCCGTGCGAGCGGCCCGATTCGGGTCGTTCTCACTCGGCAGCGGGCGGTTCTTTTCGTGCCGCGCGACCAGCCAACGGAAAGTGGCCAGCGTCGCGAGGTGCAGCTGCGCTGCCTCTCGGGATCCCCGGTAGACGCGGTGTACTTCGATCAGCAGGCGGCGCTGGTGCGCGAGCGGCAGCGGCTGCTCGCGCGCGGCGCGCAGGTTTTCGAGGGAGACGTCAAACCCGTCGAGCGTTTCTTGATGGAGCGTTTCATTACCGGCGGGGCGAAGGTCAGCGGTGCGTCTCGCGTGCAGCGCGGAGTCCGAACGTTCTTCGAGCCAAAGGTTTCTTCGGCTGCCGTTGTCGCGGAGTTGCGGCTATTGAGCATCGACATCGAAACCGACGGGTTCGATGGCGATTTGCTTTGCATTGCCGCCGTCGGAGAGAGCGATAAGTGGTGCGGTATGGTCGGCCGAGGGCCGGCTCGGTCGGGCCTCTGGTACTTCGAAGAGCCCGCCCTGCTGCTGCGCGCCTTCTTCGACTACGTGCGCTTGCGCGACCCGGATGCGATCGTCGGCTGGAACCTGGTCGAGTTCGACCTGAGCTATTTGCAGTCGGCTTGCCAGCGGCTCGGGGTTCCTTTTCGGATCGGGCGCGCGGGCGGCGAGTGTCGCGTCCTCGCCCCCTCGAGCAGGGCGCAGCCCCACGTGGCCCGCATCGAGGGGCGCGTGGCGCTCGATGGCATCACCACGTTGCGCAACGCCAGCGTGGCTCTGGAAAGCTATTCATTACAAAGCGTGGCGCAGCGCTTCCTCGGCCAGGGAAAGGCGATCGAAGCGACGGGCAACCCGCTCGAGGAGATCCGCAGAATGTACCGCGAGGACAAGCTGGCCCTGGCGGAATACAACGAGGTGGACTGTCGGCTGGTCCTCGATCTGTTTCTTCGCGGAGGGCTGCTCTCGCTGGCTCTCGCACGCCAACAATTGACGGGGTTGCCCCTGGAGCGCGTGGGGGGCGCGGTGGCCGCCTTCGACCATGCCTACCTTCCGCGCCTTCATCGAGCCGGCCGAGTCGCGCCGAGCGTGGGCGGGGGGGCCTCCGGCTCCCCGTCCCCCGGTGGTCACATCCTGGAATCTCGCCCCGGCCTATACGAGAACGTCCTCGTGCTCGATTTCAAGAGCCTGTACCCGAGCATCATGGTCACCTTCTGCATCGACCCCTATGGCCTCGAGACAGCGGGTCCGGATGCGATTCACGGCTTCGAGGGCGCTCGTTTCGCACGCCAGGGCCACATTCTCCCCGAGCTGGTTCGCGCCCTTGGGCGCGCCCGTGAGCAGGCCAAGCGCGAGGGGAACGCGGCGCTTTCCCAGGCGATCAAGATATCGATGAACTCCGTGTATGGAGTGCTCGGGACGCCGGCTTGTCGCTTCTTCGACCCGCGCCTGGTCAGTTCCATCACACGGCGCGGGCACGAGATCCTGCAGAGGAGCCGTGACCATCTCGAGAGTCAGGGGCTCTCCGTGATCTACGGCGATACGGATTCGTTGTTCGTTCACCTGCAGGGGCCGCGCACCGAGGCGAGCTGCCGCGAGCAAGGCAACCAGTTGGCCCGGATGCTCAACGACTACTGGCGGCGAGTGCTTCGGGAGGAGCACGATCTACCAAGCTACCTCGAGCTGCAGTTCGAGACCCACTACTTGCGTTTTCTGATGCCCACGATGCGCAGCTCGCAGCGAGGGAGCAAGAAGCGCTACGCGGGCTCCACGCGGGCTCCTGACGGGTCCATCGTCGTGACCTTCAAGGGGCTCGAGGCCGTGCGGACCGACTGGACGCGGGCGGCGCGCGACTTTCAGCGTGAGCTGTATCGAAGGGTCTTCTCGGACGAACCGTATGTCGACTACGTGCGCCGGGTCGTTCGCGCGCTCTTCGCCGGCGAGCTCGACGCGCAGCTCGTCTATCGCAAGCGTCTGCGCCGCGAGCTCACCGCGTATGAAAAGAACGTACCGCCCCACGTCCAAGCGGCTCGCAAGCTGCCGCGCGTGGGCAAGGAAATCCAGTACGTGATCAGCCGGCGCGGGCCGGAGCCGGCCGAGGCCCGCACGGCGCCGCTCGACTACGCCCACTACTTCGAGCGTCAGTTCGCTCCCGCCGCCGACAGCCTCCTGGCGTGTCTCGGCACGGATCTTCAGAGCCTCGCAGGGCACCAGCCCAGGCTGCTCTGAGTCGGGGAAGCCGAGCTCTGCTGGCGCGGCCGCGGGTTGCGCTGCTTGGTCCGCCTCGACCGCCGCTTGGTTCTCGAGAGAGAGCCGCTATTCGGCGGCGGATGGCGCTTTTCGGGTGGAGTTGCTCAGGAGCTCGGCAACTCGCTCTGCCGGGATCGGCTTGGACCAGAGGTACCCTTGGCCGAGCTTGCACCCCATCGCCCGCAATTGCTGGGCTTCCTCCTCGGTCTCGATTCCCTCTGCGACGACCTCGAGCTTCAACGCCGCTGCGAGCGTCAGGATCGTGTTGGTGATAGCGCGGGTGGTAGGCTCGTGCACCAGCCGACAAACGAAGGATCGATCAATCTTCAGCGCGTGCACCGGTAGACGAGTCAGGTAGCTGAGCGAGGAATAGCCCGTGCCGAAATCGTCGAGGTAGACGAGCCCTCCCCGCTGGGCAACTTCTTCGCACCGCGCGATGGCCATCTGGTCCATCAACGTGCTCTCCGTTACCTCGATACGCAGCGCATCCGGGGGAAGACCGGACCTCGCGAGGCGCGCGTGGAACTGGTCGGAAAAGCTCGTGCGCACCAGCTGGCGACCGGAGACGTTCACGTTGACGGCGGTTTGGAGGCCCTGGGAGCGCCACTCGATCAGTTGGAGGCAAGCCTGATCGAGAACGAAATCGCCCAGTACCGTGATGAGCCCGCTCTCCTCGGCGAGCGGGATGAACTCGCCGGGAGAGATGCAACCCCGCTCGGGATGTATCCAACGCAGCAGGGCCTCGAGGTACTCGACGTGTCCGTCCGCGAGTGAGACGATCGGCTGGTAGTGCAGCACGAAATCACGTCGCTCGATCGCACGACGTAGCTCTCGCTCCAGCTCGAAACGGTTGATCGCCTCCACGTGCAGCTCGTCGCTGAACAGCTGGTAGCAACCTCGCCCCCTGCTCTTCGCGCGATACAGCGCCGTGTCGGCGTCGCGCAGAATGTCCTCGGCCTGGCCGCAGGCGGGCTCGCCGAGCGCAACGCCGACACTGAACCCCGTGGTGATGATGTGCTGATCGCAGAGGATGGGGCTCTCGAATGACTGAAGGAGGTGGTCGGCCAGCTCCAGCGCTCCGAGGTCGCCCTGGGAGCCCGAGAGGAGCACCACGAATTCGTCACCCCCCAATCGCGCCAGAGTCCATTCGGTTCCACCTCTTCGAGTCGCGCCGTGCTGGCGGATCGTGGACTCCAGCGTCACGGCTACCTCGACGAGCAACTGATCGCCCACCGAGTGGCCCAGGCTGTCGTTGATCACCTTGAATCGATCGAGGTCGAGAAACAGGGCCGCGAAGCGAAAGCTCGGGTCGGCCTTCCTGCGCGAAATGCACTGCTCGATGCGCTGGCGGAGCATCTCACGATTGGGCAGACCCGTGAGCGAATCGTGCAAGGCGTCGAAGCGCAGCTGGGCTTCGGCGAGCTTGCGATTGGTGATGTCCGTCTGGGAGCCCGCCGCACGCAGGGGGGTTCCGCTCTCGTCGCGGCGCAGCGCGCCGCGAGAGCATACCCAGCGGTACTGACCGTCGGCGTGCCGCATTCGATGCTCGAGGGTCAGCTGCGATCGCGCGCCTTCTCGAAAGCCCTGCAGCGCCGCCTCGACGTGGGCTCGATCCTCGGGGTGGACGCGGTCGACCCAGTGGGCCAGGTCCCCGCCCGTCGTCTCGGAGTCGGCCAACCCGACGATTGCGTTCCAGCGGGAGGCATAAAAGAACTCTCCCGTTCGCAGGTTCCAGTCCCACAACCCGTCGTTGGCGCCGGCGGCGGCGAGGGCATAGCGTGCCTCGCTCTCCGCGAGTTGGGCTGTCTGCGCCTCCACCATGGCGCGCAGTTGCTCGAGCTTGAGGTGTGCGTGCCGTGCCAGATGCCACTTTTCCGTCAAGGTGCACGCCAGCTGGCGGACCTCGGCTGGGTCGAAGGGCTTTCTCAGCAAGAGCAGCCGGTCGGAGAGACCCAGCTCGTCGAGGATCTCCTCCCACGAGTAGTCGGAGTAGGCCGTGCAGATCACACATTGCATCGTGGGGTCGATCTCCCAGATGCGACGGATCGTCTGCACGCCGTTCCAACCCGGGGGCATTCTCATGTCCACGAACGCCACGAGGTAGGGTCTGCCGCATCTCGTGGCCTCTTCGACCCGGTAGGCGCCCTCTTCCCCTTGGCTGGCAAAGGAAACCTCGAACTCGACGAGCGTCCGGACGGCGGATTGTGGGAGCGCTTCGTCGAATAGCTCGGCGTCGAGCGCCGCCAGAGCGTCGTCCGTCGTGCGCGGAGCGAGGATCTTCTCGAAGTCCTGGTGAATGGCGCGATTGTCGTCGACGACCAGGATTCTCCGCGCCGGGGCCTCTTTCATTCTGCGCTCTCCAGGACGCGATCCGCCTTCGCGGCGAGGCGGTCGCACGAGCTCTTGGCGACGCGCTTTCTCGGGAAGGTCAGGGTGAACGTCGCGCCCTGGCCGACACCGGGGCTGGCGCAGGAGAGGGTGCCGCCGAGCTCGATGACCGCACAAGCGCTGTGGTGCAACCCGTAGCCATTGCCTTCGGTTTTCGTCGTGAAGCCATGGCTGAAGATCCTGTGTCGCATTTCTCCGGCGATCCCGGCTCCGGTGTCCGTCACCTCGACCGTGGCGCTGCAGCCCGTGCCTCGGCGCGCCCGGACGGTGATCGTGCCGGGGCTGTTCGTCATCGCGATGGCTTCGTAGGCGTTGCGCAGCAAGTTCACCAGGATCTGAGTGATTTTGTGGCGATCCGTCTCCACGACGAACGACTGCAGCTCGCAGACCACGTCGGCCCCCGGAAGCATCAGCACTTGAGAGACTTCGATCGAATCTCGAATCAGGTCATCGAGCGGAATGCGCTCCAACACGATACCGTGAGCTGCGTGTCGGGCGGCAGCCAGTTGGTCGCTCACCACCGCCTTGATGTGCTCGATGTGCTTGTTCAGCGCCTCGAGCTCCGAGAGCAGCCTGGCTCGCTCTCCGGTCAACCTCGAGTCGAGGGTGGTCAGGTACGAGATCAGCTTCTTGCCGCGGGGGTGCTCCTCGATGAACCGCCCGGGCTCGGGCTGCTCGCCGAGCATCGTCAAGGCCTTGTTCAGCTTGCCGAGCTCCGACTGCTTCACGCAGTCGCCGAGCACCTTCGTCGAAACGTTCGCGCTGTTGAGCACGTTTCCGACGTTGTGCAGCACGCTTGCCGCGACGTCTGCCATTCCGGCCTTGCGAGACGCCTCGAGCAGCGCCCGCTGCGCGTCGCGTAGCTCGACGTAGCGCTTGCGCATCTCGGCGGAAGAGAGCTCCAAGGCCCGCTCCTGTGTGTAGCGGTCCTGGTCTGCCTCGCAGTACGCGCGGTCGATTCGCTCCAGCAGGGCTGCCCACTGCTCCCGGGTAGGGGGGCCTTCGATCCCGAGCTTGCGAAGCTGTCGCTGCAGGAGACGGTGCACGTCAGGTTTCCCAATAGCGAGTGAGCGTCATCGTCTGGTTGTGCAAGACGCCACAATGACCGGGCGCGAGCGGTGAGATTTCACCGTATGAGTAGAAGCCGACCAGCGGAGCACCCTCTGGAAGAGACTCGAGCACCGCATCGACCTCTTCCTCCGTGCGCTCGCCCAGCACCAGCCTGCGACCGACGCAGCTGATCGCCACCGAGAGGCTCTGTGCCGCGGTGGGAGCCGCGGCGTCGCGGCTGGCCGCGGCTGCCCCCTCGATGAGCCGGTCGAAGTTGGCGCGCATCAGCTGAACGATCGACTCTTCGGGAATGTCTCCGGCGAACGTCATGGACTGAGCTTCTTCGTCCACACTCAGAATGGTTCGCACCACCGTCTCGCCCGCCGAGCCTCCGCGCATGGCCAGCGGAAACAGCAGCGCCGTGGCGGGCAACCCGTCGGCGCGATCGCCGAGGTAGGTCTTGTACAAGGAGAGCGCGGGCTGCCCGTCGAGCGCGTACAAAACGTTGCCCTCCGAGCGAGTGACGACACGCTCCGGGCCGAAGACGTCCCAGCCGCCCCGTGAGCCGTGCTGAATCGAAAATGAGTCGCCGTAGAATCCGACAGCAGCGACGGTGTTGGTGAGCGCCTTTCCACCCGATAGGACGGCCGTGCGCTCGAAGCGACTGCCGTCTCCCGCGAGCCCACCCGACACGGCCACCGACCGGGGCAAGACGGAGTTGATGCCGTCGAGCAGCTTGCTGGCGTTGACGGCCAGGCCGTCGGAGAGAATGAACACCCCACGCAGGTCGGGGCTGGCCAGCGCCTCGGCGAGGCTCACGCCCGCCTGTCGGGAGGAGCTCACCCCTGGCTCGACTCTGGCGTCGGCGCACCGAAGACGGGTCTTTTCCAGTTGCGCCACAGCAACGGACAGGGTCTCGTCGCTGATCTGGGACCCGTGAATCTCTCCCGCGGAGGAACATCCCAGCAGGGTGGAGCGCTCGTACGCTCGGTGCAGCTGCTCGAGCGGCTCGCGTCGCGTCACGTCCCCAAAGACCAGCACCAGGGTTTGTTCCGAATCGAGCTTCGGAAACGGGATGGACCATCCCTTGCCAGGCTGCCAGCTCAGCTTGTCGACCCTCACGGGCGTCGGGAACGGCATCCGAGCGGCCACCTCAAGGGCAGATGGTCGTCGCGGGCGGGGGACGACTCGCTCTCTCGGCTCGCGAAGGCAGACGAGCGCATCACCTCGGGACGGTTGGCGCGCTTCGGGGGCGGCCCCCGCCCGGCGGTAGTCGCGTGGGGCGCCTGGCGGGGGGTCGGTTCGGGCCTCGGGAGCCGGCGCGGGATCCGTCGAGTCGAATCCCGGCACCGACCCCGGCTCTTGCGGAAGGGGGCCCAGGCCACTCTCCGCGCAGGCTGCGACCGCGAGCAGCCGCGCGGCGATCGGAGCCCCTCGCGGAACCCATGCGCAGCCGGGGGCGCGGCGCGGATTACGCCATGAACGAGGAGGCAATTCGCTGCATGAGTCGGGATCTCCGGAGGGGCAGTGGACGCGGCGCGCGAAATGCTCTCGGCTTCGTGCGGTCGACGCGGCGCGCGGCGGCTTTCGGCCGGATCGGGCTCCGCCCGACCCCCCGCGCGGGCCGGCCCCGTGCGCCGCGACGCCGGGCCCATTGCGTGGCCCCGGTGGCGGCTTTCGAGGGGCGTCGGCGCGCCGGAGCGCGCCTCCATCGCTCCGGAGCGGGGGTTGTCACGTCCCGGATTGGGCCGTACGGTGAACGCTCACGAACGCCGCTTACGCAAGGAGGAGCCATGGCCGATCAGATTTCCGCCTCTCACATTCTGCTCATGTACGCCGGCTCGGCCCGGTCCTCGGCCACGCGCACCAAAGCAGAGGCCGAAGCGCAAATCGCCAGTCTCAAGGAGCAGCTGGAGGGCGGCGCGGATTTCGCGAGCCTCGCCGGTCAGCATTCGGATTGCCCCTCTGGCAAAAAGGGGGGTGCGCTCGGAGCCTTCGGGCGCGGGCAGATGGTCAAGCCGTTCGAGGAGGCCGCCTTCGGGCTGGCCGTGGGTGGCACGAGCGGCGTGGTGGAAACGGACTTCGGGTTCCACCTGATTCAGCGCACCGGCTGACGGGGTCCGGGTCGCTGCGGGCGGCCCGTGCAAGTCGCGCGGGGGCGCGCAGGGGGCCGTTTATCAACGGTGCGCCCGGGGAGCCGCGCGGCGCCGCGTCCCCTCTCGCCGCGTCGCCGCTGGTGGCACGGCGAGAGTCGTCGAGGGCGCGGAGGGCGCGCCAACTCCGACCGCGCGAGAGGCGCGGCTAGACCTCGATCCAGCGCAAGCGCTGGGCCTCGGCCTAGCTTTCCTTTCCAGGGGGCTTTCGCAAAGCCCCCTCAGCCCCGGCAGTGAATTCCGGGGCTTTCGCCCCCAAAATGGTCGCCTTCGGCTCCACGAGCCCGCAAAACGAACGCTCGCGTGAGGCTAGCGCTCGTTTGGGGTTAGAGCGGGGTGATGTTGAGCACCCAGTCGCCCTGCAGCGCCCCGAAGCCGCTGACGGAAACGAAGACCTCCTGGCCGGTCGTCAAGGAGACGGTGACGGCGGAGGGGCCGCCGCCACCCGCCGAGTCGTCGTTGCAGGCGAGCTCGCTGCCCGAAGTACAGTCGGCGTAGACGGCGAGCACGGTATCGAGCGTGGAGCCGCTCGTGTCGAACTGGAAGTCGCCCGCGCTCGGTGCAACGAAGACCACCACCGAGTCGACGGACACGTTCGTTTCGCACGACTCCGTGAAGTCTTCGTCCTCGCCCGCCGTGCTGCCCGTGGCCACGCTCGCGCCCGTGGCGCCGCCGATGAAGAGCTCGCCGCAGGCGCCGCATGCGTTGGAGACATCGCCGGGGCAGACGGCGGAGTCCCCGCTGCACTGCTCCGCCGGGTCGCACGCATCCACCGAAGCGCGACACTCGGTGGTGCTCGGCACGAATTCGTCCGCCGGGCAGTCGACGCTCGCGCCCGAGCAGAGCTCGGCTACGTCGCAGTCGCCGGCCGCCGCCCGGCACACGGTCGTGTCGGGCAACAGCGCGTCGGCGGGGCAGGCGACATCGCTGCCCGAGCACAGCTCGGGAGCATCACAGAGGCCGGCGGCCACGCGACACACGGTCGTGTCGGGCAACAGCGCGTCGGCGGGGCAGGCGACATCGCTGCCCGAGCACAGCTCGGCCGCGTCGCAGTCGCCGGCCGCGGCGCGGCACTCGGTGGTATCTGGCGCGAAGGCGTCGGCGGGGCACTCGGCGCTGGCGCCCGAGCACAGCTCGGCCACGTCGCAGTCACCGGCCGCGGCGCGGCACTCGGTGGTATCCGGCGCGAAGGTGTCGGCGGGGCACTCGGCGCTGGCGCCCGAGCACAGCTCGGCCACGTCGCAGGCGCCGGCCGCGGCTCGGCACTCGGTGGTATCCGGCGCGAAGTCGTCTGCCGGGCAGGTGACGTCGTTGCCGTTGCACTGTTCCGCCGGGTCGCACACGCCCGCGGAGGGGCGGCAGGTCACCTCGCCGGCGCCGACGGGCCCGTCACACGTGGGGGAACAGCACGCTTCCCCATCGCAGGCCTCTCCCGGATCCAACACCCCGTTGCCACAAGGGTCGCCCGCGTCTTCGCCGCCGGCGTCGACCGCGGCGCCTGCGTCGGGGAAATCCCCGCCCTCGCCTCCGGCGCCGGCCCCGCCCGTGCCTCCGGAGGCGCTTCCCGCGCTTCCCCCGGCGGAAGAGCCGCCCGCGGAAGAGCCGCCTGCGGAGGACCCACCGCTGCTGGTTCCCGCCGTGGAGGAGCCGCCCATGCCGGCTTCGCCCGTGCCGGCCGACGAGCCCCCCGCGGATCGGATGATCTCCGTGTCGCCGCTGCAGCCAGCGGTGAGCGCCAAAGCCAAGGCCGCGGCAAGACTGTGCCGCTCAGGCCGAATATCCAACTTCATAAAAGCCAACCCGTTGAAGAAGCGTGAGGGTATGAGATGGTCCAGAAGACCCTCGGTTGCAAAATCTTTCTCGTGTTGCATGCGGAAAAATTGCCGTGTGAAGCACGCAGAGAAGTTTCCTTCGACGCGGCGCAGAGCCGGAGTTGCACGGCGGTGAGCGCCCGGGCGGGGACGACGCGCCGGGGCTCGGAGGCCGAGCGCCCGGGACTGCGGTGGCGCGTTCCATCGATTGGGCAATGGGCGCGCGCGTCGCCCGCGCCGTCTCGATGGGCAGGGGTGCCTTGCGCCGGCCCTTCTTGCGCGCGTTTCATCGCCTGCGCCGGGTGCTGGAGATGATTTTTTGCGTTCTCGGGGAAATGCCCGGTGCCGGCTCGATGGGGGGGCGCGGGCGCCGCTTGCGTGCCGTTTCATCGAGCGCATGCTGCACCGGCGCCGCAATCGGGTGACGACGGGTGCTTTGTCCGCTACTGCTGGCAGGGGCGATGACGGATGCGCGCGTCGGCTGTATCGGCCTGGACTGGGGGACGACGCGGGCTCGCGCGTATCGGATGGACGCGTCGGGTCACGTCCTGGAGCGTCGCTCGCGGCCGCTGGGTGTCCGTCTGGTGGCGCGAGGCGCTTTTCCGGCAACCCTGCTGCAAATCGTCGGGGACTGGATCGACGAGGAGCCCGGCGCACCGGTCGTGGCTTCGGGCATGGTCGGGGGGCAGCACGGCTGGGTGGAGACGCCCTACCTCGACTGCCCCGCCGCTCCGTCCGACTTGGCTCGCGCCCTGGTCGAGGCACCGGCGGGCATCGCCTCGCGCGTCTGGATCGTTCCCGGTTTGACCGTCGACGATCGGGGCGGGCTGCCGGACGTGATGCGCGGCGAGGAGACCGAGCTCGTGGGGGCGCTTTCGGAGGGTCGAGCCGAGGAGCATTTTCTCCTGCCGGGGACGCACAGCAAGTGGGCTCGGGTCGAGCGCGGGCGGGTGACCGCTCTCGCAACGTTTCCCAGCGGCGAGCTTTTCCAGCTGCTCTGCGAGCACAGCACGCTGGGCGCGCGCGGCGTCGAAGGGGCCTCCGACCGGGAGTCGCTCGACCGCGTCGAAGCTTTCGAGCGCGGGGCGGCGCTGGGGGTGAGCGAAGGGGCGCGGCTGGGGGGCAGCCTCCGGCGGTTGTTCAGCGCGCGCAGCCGGGTGGCGCGGCGCGAGCTCGCTCCCGGTGACGCCTGCGAGTACCTCTCGGGGCTGATCGTCGGTTGCGAGGTGCGCGAGGCCCTCGAAGGTGGCTGGGCGAGCCAGCGGCTGACGCTGGTGGGTGACGACGCGCTTCGTGCGCGCTACGAGCGAGTGCTGGCGCGTGCGGGCGTGGGGTGCCGCCGCGGGCCGAGGGACGCGGCAGCGCGAGGCCAGTACCGCTTGGCGAGGCTCGCCGGCCTCGTCGGGGAGGGTGCTTCGTGAGCGAGCCGGAGGCCGGGCGCGGTGGCCCGTCGGGCGCGGCGGCGGGGGGCAAGGTCGGAGGCGATCCGCTCGCGCCCGCGTTCGAAACGGGAGTGCTCGCCATTCTGCGCGGCCTCGAGCCGGGCTCGGCCGAGGAAATCGGTCACGCGCTGCTGCGGGCGGGGGTGCGGGCGCTCGAGGTGCCGCTCAACCGCCCGGGGGCGCTCGAAAGCATCGCGCGCCTCGTCCGGCTCTGCGCGGGGCGGGCGAGCGTCGGGGCCGGGACGGTGCTCGACCCGGATCAGGTGCGAGCCGTCGCGGAGGCGGGCGGGCGCTTTGCGGTCATGCCCCACGGGGATCCGGCGATCCTCCGGGCCTGCGGCGCCGCGGGCCTGGCCTGTGTGCCCGGCGTGGCCACGCCCACCGAAGCCTTCGCCGCGCTCTCGCACGGGGCGGCCGCGCTCAAGCTGTTCCCCGCGCAGGCGCTGCCGCCGTCGGTGGTGGCCGCGTGGCGAGCGGTGTTGCCGCCGGAGGCGCGCCTGATCGCCGTCGGCGGGGTTCGCCGGCAGGAGATGGGGGCGTACGTCGGCGTCGGCGTCGGCTGCGTGGGCGTCGGCTCGGGCCTGTTTCGCCCGGGCACCAGCGCGGCGGAGGTCGAAACGCGGGCCCGCGCCTGGATCGCGACGGCCCGCAACGCGATCGGCGCATGAGGTTGGCCCGAGGGGCGCGCCCCGACGAGCTCGTCGGCGGTGCGCCCCAGCGCAACGAACCCGGCGCCGAAGGGGCGCGGCCGCGGGAGCCACGTGCCCGAGGGCCGCGCCGGTGAGCCCCCCCGGGGAATCATCAGAGCGGCGGCGGGCAGCCGATGCGCTGGGTATCGAGCACGAAGTCGTCCACCCAGATCAAACGCTCGGTGTCCGGCTGATACGATTCCCACCCCAGGTCGATGCGGCGGAAGCTGGGCGCCGTCCACGGCAGGTCGTCGGCCAGGGTGCGGCAGCGCGCCCCGTTGCCCACCACGTGCAGGCCGGACACTTCGGTGCCGTCGATCCACAGCTGCATCTCGTCGGTGTTGCCGTCGAAGTGCCACTCGGCGCACGTCCAGCGCCCCTGCGGCATCGGCACGGCGTCGGAATCCTGGTGGCAGTCCGTGTCGGGCCCGGAGGGTGGAGTGGCGTAGAAGCCGGGGGTCTCGTAGCTCGCCATCAGCTGGCTGCCGCCGGGTAGCACCTTCTGCCCTCCGTAGCGGTAGAGGACCTCGAACCCCGTCGGGTAGTCTGCCCCATCGGGGTAACCGAGCTGCGGGGGGCTTTGGCCGGCGCCCGCCAGGAAGGTCCAGTGGACTTCCGTTTCCGGCGCCGCCTCGAGGTAGACCATGACGCGGCCGTAGTGGGCGTTGTCGGCGGTGGGAAGCACGGCCGGGTCCTGGTACCCGGCCAAGGCGGCCTTGTAGGCGATGTCCGAGGTGGGGGTGGCGGCGAGCAGCGCCTGCGTGCCCGAGAAGGAGCGCGCGGCGTCCACCGCGACGGTGCCGTTGTTCTGGTTGTTCGTCCACACCCCGCCCGGGGCCATCCCGACGGGCATGGAATCGAAGCCTTCGCACACGAGCGCCGTTTCACACAGGTCTGCCGGGCTGAGCAGCAGGGACGCCGCCTCGGGGTCGTCGTCTCCCGAGCAGCCGACAGCCACGACCAGGGCGACCAACGCGCCCGCGACCCAGCCTGGATGCGGGGGCGTCGCCGCGCGCCGGGCTCGAAGGGGCGGGACGGGGGGGAGATTCGATGGGGAAAGGGGCGCGATCATGGGCGCCACGCTATCCGAGCGCCCGGCGCAGGAAGTAGCCTGCCGCACGGCCGTGCTCGAAATTGACCTGCGGGAATTGTACATTATTGCGCTGGTTTGACCTGTTTCGCAGGGAGGCCCGACGAGGCTACCGTGGGGCGAGCCGCTGTCGCAACGCGTTGGTGGCAAAGCCGCGCGGCCGCGAGCCGCGCTGCCCAAGACCGGACTGGGTCGCGGCGGGGGGAGCGCTCGTGTGGGCGGCGCCGTTTCGTGCTTGCCCCACCTGGCGCGCGGCGCGACGCTCGCCTGGTTGCCATCCACGAAAGGGGATGGGAACCAATGTAGAGCAAAGCCGCGAGCGAAAAATGCCTCAAAAAGCGCGAGCCCGAGACCCTCGCCCCTTGGGGGCTCGAGCTCGCAGCGACATTTTTGGCCGGGAACGAGCCTGCGCGATGAGCACTCCGAGCGCCAGGGTCGATGCCTACCTGAGCCGCGCGAAGGCCTGGCGCGGGGAGATGGAAAAGCTCCGGTCGATACTCCTCGAGTGCGGGCTCGAGGAGGACCTGAAGTGGGGCAAGCCGTGCTTCCAGCACGAGGGGAGCAACGTGGCCATCCTTCAACCCTTCAAGCAGCACTGCGCGCTGATGTTCTTCCAGGGCGCGCTGCTCGAGGACACACACGGGCTGCTGCGCAGCCAAGGGCCGAACACGCAGTCCGCGATGCGCCTCGAGTTCACTCGCGAGGCCGAGATTCGCAAGACCGTGGTGAAGTCCTACGTCAAACAGGCGATTTCGGTGCGGAAGGCGGGGCTGCGCGTCGACTTCGGAGCGAGACGGGAGCTCGAGCTGCCACCGGAGCTGACCCAAATTCTCAGCAAGGACGACAAGCTTGCGAAGGCTTTCCGCGCGCTGACCCCCGGGCGGCAGCGGGGGTATCTTCTACACTTCACGGGCGCCAAAAAATCCGAAACGCGCACGGCGCGGATCGAGAAGTGCGCCCCCAAAATCTTGGCGGGATTGGGCCTCCACGATCGCTAGCGCCGTGCGCGGGCGACGCCCGACGCGCCGCGCCCAAAGCGCCGCGCTCGATACGCGGTGCTGCGCTCGACCCGCGGCGGCGCGCCCGGCCCTCTCTACTCGACGGCGGCCATGCGCTGAGACCGGACGAGGATGGCTCGCGCCGCAAACGGGTCATCTGCCCGAATCTCGATGGCCAAGCCCATCTTCACCGGGCGCACGGTAGCTCGAGCCCCGCGCTCGGCGAGCGGGGACCGGTTCGCGTCGAAGGTGGGCAACCCATAGCCCTGGACGGCGCTGCGAGCGATGGCGCAGTCGGCGATCTTCTGCAGAACCTCGGGCGTGAGGTCGGTGAGGCGGCGGAGGATGACCACCGCGCCCTCCACCTCCTTGCTCCCCTCCCTTTCGAGCGGGCTGACGCCGAGAATGTTGCGCGGGCGATCGAGCGGGCTGCGTCCCTGAAACTTGTCTGGGATGCCGCTACACGCGCGCTTCTCCTCGGCGCGCAGATCGCGAGCTGCCTTGCGGTGAAACGCGGCGCGGTTGCGGTGGATGTCCACCTCGGTGAGGTGGATCGACGTCGGATTGATCGTCTCGATCCAACAGGCGGGGGAGCCCTTGTTGTCCGCTGAGTGGTTCGGATTGCAGCGGCGCACGGCCTGGGAGGCTTTCGGGTCGTAGGCTTTCTGGTGCTGAACCAGCCGCGCCTCTTCGCGATGCGCGGCGGCGAGGTGCGCCTCGGCGCCCGCTTCCTCCGGCTCGATTCCCGGCTCATTCGGCTCGGGGCCGATCATCGCGGGAGCGCCGCACCCGACGGCGCCCATCAAGCCGAGCCACACCAGGTGGGCGAATGCCCATCGGTCATGCCTCTCTCGGTCACTCATGGGGCGCGTTAGTATCACCGCACGCGAGGCCGGAGCAACCCCGCGCGGCGCGATGGCGCGCGAGGCGGATGACGCTGGGTTGTCCTTTGCGGAGTGGTTTTGTTCCAATCGATTCCGAGAACCAGGACCGCGGGCGTGCGAGCCCCGAGCGGGCCGGGGAGAGCAAGGCTCGGCCGAGGTGCGCGGGGTCGGCACCGTCTTCGCAGCAAGTGGCTCCGGCGGGGCCGCGCCTCCGGCGAGCTGGGGCTGCGCGCTCCACCGTGGCCCTCGATCGGCGGCCGGGTGGGGTGCGGCCGCGGCGGTGCCTCCGAGGTGGCGTGGACGATCCAGGCGGCGCGTTCAGCGCGACGCTTCGTACAGCTGCATCGTCCCGGAGCGGTCGGACACCCACATGATGTGGCGAGCGTCCGAAGAAACCCAGGGATCGGAACTCGAACCCGCGCCGTCCAGCTCCGGCAGCTCCACGACGGCACCGAAGGGTGCGGCGGGCGAGTCCCGCGCGCTCGTCATGATACGACTCGACGCCGCTTCGCCCCGGTCGGTCGCGAAGAAGAGCTCGCGAGCTCCTCTGCCGAGCGAGGCATCGCCCTCGTTGAAGTCACCACCCAGGCCGGGGATCGGGGCGGGGTCGCCGAATGGCTCGTCCGGGGCGCCGCGCGTCGCTTCGAACAGGCGACCGAATCCGGCGACGTTGCGCGTGAACACGATGGAAGAGCCGTCGGCGGATGGAGCCGGTCCGCGCTCGTCGCCAGGACCGCTGAGCTCGTCGACGCACACCGCTGGACCGAACGAGTCGCCGCGCGTCGCGCGAGTCGCGACCCAAATATCGAGACCTCCCCCCGCGGCGCACGCCCCGGGTCCTTCCCGATCGCTGCTGAACCACAGAGTCAAACCATCGGGGGACACGCCGGGGGTGGTTTCCTCGGCGGCGGTGGACACGGACGAGAGCATCGGGCTCGACCAGGGGCCTGGGGCGCTCGCCCGCACGGCGACCCAGATGTCGCCGCCGCCCGGCCCGCCGGGGCGGTCGCTGTTGAAGTAGAGCAGCCGCCGGTCGTCGGTGAAGCTCGGATCGTCTGCCGTTTCGCCGGGCCCGAGCAGGCCGGCAACGAGCGTCGGGCTGCCGAACGCGCCGAGATCCTCGAGCGGCGTGGCGCCCGCGCCCGAAGCGCCCGCGTCGGCCGATGGTTGCCCCGCGTCGGGGCTTGGCACGAGCCCGGCGTCGAGCGCGGAGCCGCCGCCGACGCCGAGAAGGCCTCCGTCCGGCTCCCGGACGGCTCCGGTGTCGGCCGCATCCTGCCAGCTCCCGTTTGTCAGCTGGTCGGGGTTTCCGCTGTTCGCGCCCGCTTCGCGGAGTGGGTCGTAGCCGAAACGGCCGCACGACGGCAGGCTGGAAGCGGCGAGCAGGGCCGCCAACAGCGATGAAATTCCAGACCGCAACATCCGCGACAACGAGATAGCGTAGCAGCGTTGGCTAGTCCGAGCTGGGGGGCTCGCACGACCATTGGTGCAACACATCGTCGGGGCATGAGGGCGGATTTCGCACCCCGCACCTCGTGTCGGGCGCTCGGCGGCGGGGACGCCGACTGCCGGGGCTTGTTCGGTGCCTGCTCGAGTGACCCGTTCTGCATCGCGCGGGGGCTGTTGCTGATTGCCCCGGGGCGCTGCGCCCCCCCGGGTGCAGCACCGCGGGCCTCGCCAGGAGCGGCGGCGCCGGCAGGATCCACTGCTTCTTGGAGCAGGGCGCGGCGCGGGGCGCCGACAGCGGCGCCCGGATGTCGCCACGGCGGCTGGGGGCGGAGCGCCCCCCGCCCCGCCGGGCTCACGCGTCGAGGGCGGCGAGGGTCGTTTGCACGAAGGCCCCCGAGAAGGAGGCCTCGCCGATGCTGATCAGCAGCTCTTCCCCGGTGCGTACGATCGACCACTCGCTGCTGCGTTCGAGCTTCTCCGCGACCGACTGGACCAGCTCGGGCGCCACCAACCAGACGGCGAGGGCATCCGCGCGGTGGATGGGGCGCTTGGCTCTCTCTCGCAGAAGCCCGTCGGGCGATTTGTGGCAGAGCACCGTGACGCGTCGGGCGGCCTTGCTCGCGCGGTGCAAACGGTCGGCGCTCGGGTGCCCCACGTCGATCCAGTGGTCGAGGTTGCCCGTGGCGTCGTGCAGCACCAGGGCCGGCTCGTCGGGCTCGTCTAGCCCGCGGCCGAAGGAGAGCCCCTCCTCGTACGCGAAGCAATAGGCCAGGACGCGGGCCACGACGCGCGCCGCGTCTTCCGACGAGTGCTGGGCCACCCGAATGGTCAGAGAGGAGTAGGCGCCCGCGTCGAGATCGGAGAGGCTTACCTCGATGCGGTACAGAGTGCTTCCCGTGGCCATGGGTGCGGGCAGCGTTAGCACGGGGCTCGGCACGGGCGCCAGCGGGGGGCGGGCGAAGCTCGGTCGTCGCCGACGGGGCGACGCGACGGCCGTCTTCTCGCACCGGGACATCGGCGCTGCCTTCGCGGGACCCCGCGAGCGATCGAGTCCCTCGAGCGCCCGCGAGCTTCTGGCACGTGGCTTGCCACCAATCGAATCTCGCGAGAGCACGCTCGGCGCTTGCCGAGCGGGGCTCGATGCGCTCCCCTAGTCGTCCGGCCCGACGGGAGGCCGCGGCGGAGTCTCCCCCCGGCTCAGCGGTCGCGGAGCCGGAAGCTCTGCGGCTCAGGCTGAGCTATCGCGACGGAGCCATCTACCGAGAGGCGGTCCGCTCCGTGGTCCTGGCTTCGGCGCCGCCGAGCCCGGGCGGCGGGGGGCTGGCGCTGTTGCCCAAGAGCTCGCAGTACGGGCAGCTGATGCGCACGGCGCTCGCCCACTTCAACGCGGGCAACCACGAGCAGGCGCGCGAGCTTTTCGCCCTCGTCTACCGAAAGCAGCCCAACGCCCGCCTCGCGTGGGCGCTCGGGCGCACCGAGTTCGATCTGAGGAATCTGGAGGCGGCCCGCGGCTACCTGCAGCAGGCGCTCGATTCGCCCGTGCTCTTGGCGCGCGTCGAAGAGTAACGCGACAACGCTCTGAGAGGTCAGAGCGTCGTCCAGTTCGCGTCACCCATGACGATGTAGCGGGACATCCGGGTCCCGTCCCAATCGACGCGAACATGGGACCCCTGAGTAACGTGCGGCTTTCCGGGGGCACCAGCGAGGATCGACGGCCGAAACACTGCGATGTTCTCCGCCGATGCGCACCGCACGCTGTCGAACGCGATGCCGTTGCTTCCGACGCCACGGAGATTCTTCGCAAGCGCTTGGGAAAGCACGTACGAGTCCGGGTCATGGACCTCAGGCCAACCGCGTCTGATGTCGTGGAGTTTCGCGGCAAGTCGACCAATGTACGTGCGCAAGTCAAACTGGGTCCTTGGCTCAGCCGTTCGCAAGAGAAACTTGGTCCGATGGTGGAGCACTTCCGAAAGGGCTCCCTCAAACGAATTGCTGGCGTAGTAGATACCGAAGCTTCCGTCCGTGAACCTCGACGGAAACCCGATATGCGTGAACGCCGCCATGATGGGCGAAGCGCCAGCGCCCGCGAGTCGCTCGCTGATCGGAACTATCGAAATGTCCCCGATTTCGTCCCGGAGCCTATCGTTCGTCAGCCCCTCGATGTGCGCGATCAGCTCCCAGTCGGCTGGATCTGCAACCCGCTCGAAGAGATCGATCGGTGGGTAGCGGCTTGGAATGAATCGATACGCCTTGTTCCAACGAACGATCTCGACCGGCGGTTCTTCCGATATCACGAGCCTCCGCCACGCACATGATCGAGATACGCGCGGACCGCATGCAGGTCGCTGATGTTGCCGGCTGCCATTCGATCCAGCGCCGATCGACCACCGAAGGCTTCGTTGGACTTGGATACCCATGCATCCGCCCTAGCCTCGTCCGCAAAGAGAATCTGCAGCGCCTTGTAGATACCGAGTACGTAGCTGATGCGTTCGAAAGCGTCCCTCGATAGGGTTCCGCCTTCTCCCTTCTTCCATCCAAAGAAAGTGCTCCGGCTCGGACTGCCCAGCAGCACCTGTGCCTGCTCGTTCGTCGCTCCCCAAAGGTCCATGACCCGAAAGAACGTCTTCTTGGCAATGGCCGACGTGCGCGGATCGGTCAGATCAACGCGCGTCTCGGGGGCTTGTGAAGTCATGTGTCCCAATATGGACTCTCGCACGAAAAATGTCCAGCAATGGACTCCATGCAATCGTCCAAGAATCCGCAATCATTGGACTATGATTGGAAAGCGGTCATGTCCCCAGGTGCGCCACATGTCCAAGGATCACCGCAAAGCACGCACGCTCCCGGCCGTGCTCGACGCCACCGAGACCCGCCAGCTGCTCACCGCCGTTCGGCGGCACTCGCGGTGCCCGGCATTGCCGACGGTACCGTCCGGCACGGCCCGGACTACCTCGAGCGCTTCGGCTCCGCAGTCCCCCTCGGCCACCGCCGAGCGCTGCGGGCGCTGTCGCGCTGCCGCACCGGTGCGCTCGGCGGTCACCTCGCCGAGTGCACCGCGTGCGGCCACACGCACCTGATCTTTCACTCCTGCACCACCGAGCCTGCCCCCGCTGCGGACACAGTGCCACCGCCCGCTGGCTCGACCGACAGCGCGACTTGCTTCTGCCCGTCCCGTACTTCCACGTCGTCTTCACCCTGCCCGCAGAGCTGCGACGCCCCGTGCGCGAGCACCAGCGCGCGCTTGTCGGCGCGCTCTTCCGCGCTGCCTTCGATTCGCTCGCCGCACTGTGCGCCGACTCGCGCTTCGTCGGTGGCCGCCTCGGCGCTCTCGCCGTCGTCCGCACCTGGTCTCGCACTCTCGAGTGGCATCCACACGTCCACCTGCTCGTCCCCGCGGGGGCACTCGCTCCCGACGGCATCACCTGGCTCGACCCGCCACGGCGACCGAAGCCCTTCCTCGTGCACGTCCATCCGCTGGCGAAGTCCTTCCGTGGGCGCTTTCTCCACCTCGCTCGCCGCGCCGTACCCGGCCTCCGTTTGCCAACCGTCAACGACAAGCGCTGGGTCGTCTGCGCCAAGCCCGTCGCGCAACCTCACCACGTCCTGGACTACCTCGGTCGATACGTACACCGCACCGCTCTGTCCGACAAGGCGATCGTCGACTGCGACGACCACTCGGTCACCTTCACGTACCGCGACAGCCGAGACCAGCAACGCAAGCGCATGACGCTGCCCCCGCACGAGTTTCTCCGGCGCTTCCTGCAGCACGTCCCCCGCCGGGGAATGCACCGCGTACG
>JBNKVS010000005.1:0-34945 GCA_050299315.1 Polyangiaceae bacterium | reverse complement strand
TCGGGATCCAAGCCACCCGGTGCCTCGCGGGCGGGCAGGGCTTCGTTCGGCGGCTCGGCGAGCCCATCCATCGCGGCGGCCTCCGCCGCCGGGCTCGGCTCATCCTGGTGGTGGCCGGTGGCCTCGGAGGTGATGGTCCCGCTGCACGCCACGAGCCCCAAGCCCCAGGCAAGACCCCACGAGGCGACCTCTCGGCGGGGGCGCCCGGGCCCGCGGACTGTCGGTAGCATGCGCGAAGCCTAGCACCGCGCGGATGACTCGCGACGCCGTTCTGTCCGGCCCTCCAGGCTCCGCCTTCCCCGACTGACCTGCGCCAGCCAGAAGCGGGCACCCGCGCGTCGACGGCGGGCCGCTGCCACCGCCGGCGCCCCCCGTCGGGGAAGGCGGGTCACATCGATCGCAAGGTCGCGCAGCATCGCGGCCACCGCGCGGGAGCGCGCGCCCACGACGCAACCCCGCCCGCGGCGGCGCGATCGCGCTGCGAGCGCTGCGCGGGGAGCTTGCAAGAGGGAGGTAGAAGCAGCCTCATGCGGATGAGCCCGCCCGCCGGCGGGGGCGCCGCGGAGCGGCACGACCCGTCGGCAAACGCCGGCGGCAAAGGGCCGGTCGAGGAGCAGGGCGGAAATGATGCGCCGCAGGTGTGCGTCCGGAGGTCGGGTCCCATATGATGCCGCGCACGGTCGAGGCGCCGCCTCGACGAACGCTAGCGGGAGAAAGAACTGATGAAAGGTCGCACCGTAGGGTACTGGGCAACGACGGCCCTGGTCGCTTTGGCATTCGGCGCCGGCGGGGTGTTCGACTTGATGGGCGGGCCGCAGGTGACGGCCGGCCTGGAGCACCTGGGCTATCCGCCGTACCTGGCGACTCTGCTCGGCTTCTGGAAGGTGCTCGGGACCCTCGCCGTGCTCGCTCCGGGGCTGGGGCGACTCAAGGAGTGGGCCTACGCGGGGATGGTCTTCGATTTGACGGGGGCTGCCGTCTCCCACGCCGCCTCCGGCGATGCTGCCGGGGAGGTGATGACGCCGCTCGTCGTCTTGGCGCTGGTGGCCGCTTCCTACGCACTGCGTCCTGCGAGTCGCCGGCTGCCTGCACCGCCCGAGAGCGAGCCCACCGAGCGCGCCGGCAAGCTGGCTGCGACCTGAATCGGCAGAGGCGCGCCGCGAAATCGGCGGGGGCACCGCTCGACCGCCGCCAGGCGCACCGCTCAGCCCGCGCGGATGAAGACCGGCTTTCGTCGGCCCCGAGCGCGCCCCCACACGAGCCCGAAGTCGACCGGGTCGACAACCCGAGAGCGAATGCCACCGGACTCGTTCGAGCGGCCGCGACCACGCGCTTCGAGCGCCGGAAGGACGCGGTTGCTTGGATGGCGAGGGAGCCGACGCGACCCGGCAAGGCCGCAGAGTCGACGACGCCCCCTCGACGAGGCGCCCGAACGACCGCGCTCGGCAACGCCGCGCCGACTGCGCGAGGCGACGTAGCTCGGAGCCGCTCGAAGGAGGACATCCGAGTAGCAGCGGCCGTGCCAGCCTGTGCCAACGAGCGAGACGCCGACGCGACGGCGCCGTCAGTTTTTGCTCCAAACGCTATCCACGCCGGTGGCGCACAAATTGCTCCGTGGGGCGTATGACCTCGAGCCATCTCCACCCCGTTCAACTCCTATGGCTAGCCGCCCTCGTTTGCGGATGCGGCTCGGAGCCACCCGAAGATCCCACGCGCGGAGCAGGGTCCGCCGATCGAACCTTCGAGGCGCTCCGCGACGCCCACGACCAGGTGCACATCGAGGCTTCCATCGAGACCTACGTGCGCAGCTGTTCCGACGCCGCCGAGCTGCTGGAGCAAACGGAGCAGGGGCTACGGCGGCCGCCCGAAGAGCTGCCTTCCTCCCACAACCACCGGGGCTACTACCTCGATGGGGCGTACATTCGTCCGTCGTGCAACTTGGGCTGCGACGTCGTCCGGTGCGGGTCCCTGAGCCGCACCCGGCCGCTCTCGGCCGTGCGTCACGTCCTGAGCGGCACGGACGCGGCTCCGGGGGGAGCGCCGGTTGACCCCGGGTTTCCTTGTGCGCCTCGCGATCCCGAGTCGGGCGACGCGGGGGTCGGTCGAGATGCAGGTGCTCTCGCTTCGGATCGAGAGGTGGATGTCTTCGAGTCCGTCCCGCTCGGCCCCGAGCTGGTCGTGCGCTTCGAGTACTACGAGACCGACGACTGTTCGGGGCCGGCGCAGACCGCCACCGTCGCGGTTCGCGAAGACCGGACCGGGGAGCCCGATCCAGTCGTACAACCAACCCTGGTGGGCGAGCGAGCGCGCTGACCGAGCGCTCGCTCGCCGTTCGCCTGGCTCGCTCGACCGACGGGTCGCGGCGTGTCGTGCTTCGCTGCGCCACGCCGAGCCCCCTCGGCCGCGAGCCGGGCGCTGACGCAGGCGCCGCGGTCGCAGCGGCTCACCCCGGGCGCGCGACGCGGCCCGAGGCGAGCCATGCCTCACTCGGATGGCTGAGCCCGCTTGGCTCGCGATCGACGACTTCGGATCGGTTCCAGCAGACGATCTCGGTATACGAGCCGACCGCGAGGCTCAGCTGGTCGTCGACCCATGGTCCCGTGGATCGAGTGCCGGGGGAGGCGTTCCGAGGGTCGGCGCTCGTTCGAAGCGCGGCGACACCAATCGCAACGGCGGACCGCGAAAAGCGTTCGGGTACGGTTCGCCAGCGGCAACGCCGGGCCGCCGACCACCGATCGGCCCCAATGTTTCGTGGAGCAGCGTACGGGGCTCCCGTCTCACGGAGAGGCCCGGAGGGTGAACATTCCGGTATGTTCCTCGCCTCTGGGTCTTGACAACACGAGGCAATTCAGAGCAGGTCGCGTTCGCCGGCTACCGCTTGCGTGCCTCCCCACTCAGCGGCCCACCGCCGCGTGGCTCGCCTGGACTGGAGCTTGCTTCTCGCTTGGCGCGGGCGCGGCGGTTCCCAGGGCCGAACGTGTCTCATCGACCTCCGGTCGCCCGCCCTTTGCCGAGCCCTGCGGCTGGGAAAGCCTCGTTCGCCCTCTGAATAGGAAACGCCCCAACTTTGCACGACTCCAGCTTCATTTCTCCGTCTTCCGCTCGGCCATCCGCACCCGCACAGGTCCGGGCGGACCTGCTGTCCGGCATCACCGTGGCGCTGGCGCTCGTGCCGGAGGCGGTGGCTTTCGCGTTCGTCGCCGGAGTCTCTCCCGTCGTCGGGTTGTACGGCGCCTTCATGATGGGCCTGGTCACGGCACTTTTCGGGGGGCGGCCGGGGATGATATCGGGCGCCACCGGGGCCATGGCGGTGGTCATGGTCTCGCTCGTGCGGGAGGGCAGCGCGCTGGCGGAAGGGGCCGGCGCGCAAGGAGCCAGCGGGCTCTCCTACCTGTTGGTCACGCTCCTGTTGGCCGGCAGCCTACAGATCACCGCGGGGCTGCTTCGGCTCGGAAAGTTCGTGCGCTTGATCCCCAGCCCGGTCATGAGCGGCTTCGTGAACGGCCTGGCGATCGTGATCTTCCTTTCGCAACTGAACCTCTTCAAATCGGGCGGGGAGTGGCGCTCCGGCTCTTCGCTGTGGACGATGATTGGCCTGACGGCGTTTACGATGGCCATCATGGTGGGTCTTCCCCGGCTCACCAAGGCCCTGCCGCCCGCGCTGTGCGCAATCGCCGTCGTGTCGGCGATTGGCATCTTCGGCGACCTGCAAACGCCAACCGTCGCATCCTTCATCGCAGAGCGCGGCGGGGGCACGCTCAGCGCCGGCCTGCCGTCTCTCGCGCTGCCAGCGGTACCGCTCAGCTGGGAGACCCTGCGCTTCGTCTTTCCTTACGCCATCATTCTCGCGGCCATCGGCCTCATCGAGTCACTGATGACGCTCAATCTGGTAGACGAGCTCACCGAAACGCGGGGCAACGCCAATCGAGAGTGCATCGCTCAGGGCGCAGCCAACATCGTCAACGGGCTCTTCGGTGGCATGGGTGGCTGCGCCATGATCGGTCAGAGCATGATCAACATTCAGTCCGGCGGCCGCGGGCGCCTCTCGGGGGTCACCGCGGCGATGGCGCTGCTGACGTTCATCCTCTTCGGGGCGAGCTTCATCGAGCTAGTCCCGATTGCAGCCCTGGTGGGCGTCATGTTCATGGTGGTCATCGGCACGTTCGCCTGGCGCACTTTTCGACTGTTCAACCAAGTTCCCGCTTCCGACCTCTGCGTGATTGCTCTGGTCACTTCGGTGACGGTCGTCTTCGACCTCGCGCTCGCGGTGCTCTCGGGCGTCGTCGTCTCTGCTCTGGTGTTCTCCTGGGAGAACGCCGTTCGCATCCGAGCTCGCAAGCGCGTCGACGAGCGTGGGGTCAAGCACTACGAGCTGCTGGGGCCGCTGTTCTTCGGATCCACCACGACCTTCCTGTCGAAGTTCGCCGTGGAAACAGACCCGGCGGAGGTCATCATCGACTTCGCCGAATCCCGCATCATGGACCAGAGCGCCATCGAAGCGATCAACAAGCTCGCCGACAGGTATCAGCGAGCCGGCAAATCGCTCCACTTGCGGCATCTGTCGGCGGATTGCATCCGGTTGATTCAGCGAGCAGACCGCATCTGTGACATCAACGTCTTGGAAGATCCCGAATACTTCGTGGCGGTCGACGGGTACCGCGAGGCCCTGCAAGTGGCGCTGGGCGTCGACGCCAAAGACCTGAACGAAGCTCACGTCGCCGCGTTGGCCCGAGCGGGCCGGGCCGTGCTGCGCGCAGCGCCCTGACGAGCCCCGATCTCCCGCGACCGCGCCTGCGGCCATGAGAAATCCGGGCTCGTGAGATATCGGAGCGAAGCCGCCGCTCGGACGAAAGCCGTGCGATCTCGTCGAGCGGGTTCGGCACCGGGGGCCTGCGGCGGCCGACCGGCAGCGGGGCCGAGCGGCTTGCGGCGGCGCCGAGCCGCGCCCGGTGGAAAGAGCCCGGGGGCGCACCTCCCGGCCCGCGCGGGCGAGTTGAGTCGGTCAGTCGAGCGACTCGAGCCCGGCCGTCGGGGGCGCGCGGCTCGAACTCGACACCGCCGGCGCTCCTCATCGTCGGGTTGACCGGAAGCGGGCGCTTCCCTCATACCGGGAGCGGTCTGCCGCGCGAGGTCCCGACGGGGGCCGCAAGCCAGCCAAAGCCGCAGGCCAGCCAAGAGGAAACGCGCACCATGCACAACCCCGCGCCGACTGACCACGAAATCCACGAGCTCCTCCGCAAGCGCTACAGTCCGCGCGCGTTTTCGGCGAAACCCGTCGAAGACGGCGAGCTGCGCTCGCTGCTCGAAGCGGCACGCTGGGCCGCTTCCTGCTTCAACGAGCAACCCTGGCGCTTCATCGTCGCGCGGCGGAAGGACGCAGGCGAGTTCGAGCGGCTGCTCTCGTGCATCAACGAGAAGAACCAGAAGTGGGCCCAGCACGCCGCGGTCCTCATGCTCTCCGTGGCGCGCTCCCGCTTCGGCCACAACGGCAAGCCGAACCGACACGCGTTGCACGACGTGGGCCAGGCCAGCGCCCAGCTCACGCTCCAAGCCATGTCACTGGGGCTCGGTGTGCATCAGATGGCCGGCTTCTCCGGGGAACGCGCCCGAGAGCTGTACGGGATCCCCGAGGATTTCGAACCCGTGGCGGCCATCGCCATCGGCTACTTCGAAGACCCCGAGGACCCGCCCGAGCCGCTGCGGCAGCCAGAGCTCGGGGCGCGATCCCGAAAGCCGCAGGCCCATTTTGCCTTCGGCCCACGATGGGGCGAGCCTCTCGGTGGCGGCGAAGCCGACGAGAGAGGTGCGTGAAGAGCGTACGAGCCACCCTCGATCAGCCCGAAGGTGCCGGGCGACGAGGACGAGCGCATTCCGCTCCCCGCAGAGCGGTAATTGGCAAAGAGCGCCCGAGGATGCGATGCGCTCCGGGGCAGCGACCTCCTCCTGCCTCGACCTCGAGCAGGGAAGAGGAGGGGAGCGGAGGCGGCCAGGGCAGCCCAACGTCGAAGCGAGCCGGCTGCAGCTGCACGGTTGTGCGGGAGCTCGCTCCGGCGCGGCCGAGCCCCGGCCCATGGCGCAACGACCTACTTTCTCCGAATCTCGACTACGGCGACGCTGTACGCCGGCAGCTCGAACGCCATGTCGCGTGCGTACCGCCGGGTGCTCTGCCGCCGCCCGATCGCGTTGGGAGCCGCGAGCGAATTCATGGCGCCGCGTGGGGCCCGGAGGGTGATGAACCGCACGGCAGCGCGGCTCGGGGCGGCCGAGCCCTGGAGCCGCGTGAGCAGCGTGTGCTGGGTGCCGTCGTAGTTGACGGCCTTGATGATGATGCGTCGCCCGTCGCGGCTGCTGGTGGCGATCGCATCGACCGTGTTCGGCGCCCAGTCTTCGGGCTTCATCTGCGAGATGGCGTCGAAAAAATCCGCGCGCCGCGCGATGTCCCGCACCGTACCCGACGTGAACGCGTGCCTCCGCGGCGCGAAGTAGTCGCGAAATAGCTTCTCCGCAACGTAGCCGCCGCCCGGAAACCAGGAGACGTGGTCGTGGTAGATCCAGGCGCGCCACTCGGGGTCGTCGCTCGTGTTTCGCATCAAGAGCGCCGGGCTGGTCATGGCCAGCGCCGGGCTCAGCTTTTCGTAGCTCAAGAGCGAGCCGGCCGCGTGCAAGCCCGCGCGCCAGTCGTAGGTGCGAGAAGAGCCCCACTCGAGCACGGCGAGCTGGGTCTTCGGGTGTGCGGAGATGCGCACGTACTCGATGAGCTTCTCGAGGTAATCCTCGATGCGCCGAACCCCCGTCGCGTAGTTCTCGGGCTCGTATTCGTAGTTGTGCGCGGCGAGGATGTCGAAGTTGGCTCCGGCCAGGTCGATCAGTTTCTCGCTCCAGCTCATGTCGTTGGACCGCTTCTGCCCGCACGCCACGATCTTCGACTGAGGCGCGAGCTTCCGCAACCGCGACCCGTATGCATTGACGATTGCGGCATACTTCTCCGGCGAGTGACCGTGGTTCATCGGCTCGTTGTCGATCTGGATGTACGGCACGCGATAGGGCTCGCGGTGACCGTTCTCACTGCGGCGGCGGCCCCACTCGGTCGTGGGTGGATCGAGCAGGTAGTGCACCCAGTCCATCGCATACTCGATCTCCGCTGCATCGGTGCTGGTCGCCGCGAGCACGATCATCGGGTCCGTGCCGAGCCGGCGGCACAGCTCCAGGAACTCGTCCGTGCCGAAGCCGTAGTAATCCGAGTAACCGCCCCAGAGAGTGTTCGGGTGGTATCCGCGCGCGAAAGCAGGACCTACCCCGTCCTTCCATCGGTACACGGACGCGTACGATCCACCCGGCCAGCGAATGAACGGCGGCGCCAAGCCCTCGAGCGACGAGTACAGATCGGGCCGCAGCTTGCCGCCCTTGCGCGCGCTGGCCCGCATCAGCGACACGAAATCCACGAGCACCGATCCGGTCCCGCTCACCGCGACCTCGAGCGACGCCTGCCGGTCCGTCGCCGAGCTCTCGAAGGCGAAGGGGACCTCCTGCCAGTCGCTACCGGCGACCTTCAGAGGTCGCTTCGCGATCTGGCGCCCGGCGGCGCTCACCACGCGCAGGCTCGCGGCCGGCGCGCCCTGCTCGGGCTTCAGCCAGACGGAGCCGTCGTAAGTCTCGCCCGCCTCGACGTAGAGCCGGCCCTGGCGAATGCCGGCCGTGCCTGCCTTCGCCGAAAGACGCACGGCGCGCCCACCACGCCCGAGCTTCCCCACCACGAGCGCCGCGTCTCCATTTTTGCCGAAGGGCAGCCAGTAGTCCTCATAATCTTTGCCCTCGAAGCCCTGGCCGCGGACCTGCTCCGCGTACAATCCGTCGACGACCGAGTGATTGATGTGCTCCAGAAAGTGTCCGTAGATGCGCTCGTCGATGGTTCCGGTGACGCGATCGGTGTCGACCAGTAGAACGGCAACGCCCGACTCGGCGGCGAGCGAATCGGCCGGGGCCAGCCCGACCGCAAGCGCGACGCTGGCCGCGCCCACGATGGATTTGAATCGGGGGTTCGACGTTGAGAAAGGCATTGTCTCGGTTCCTCGGCGTGGGTTGGGGGCGAGCTCGAACGGGACCCCGGCTCGAATGCCTCGAAGCATTCCGCCGGTGGTGGGGAGAAGGAATAGTCGATCGTCGGAGCGCCCGATGCCGTTTCTTGGTACGCATGGTCGATCCCGCGCCGCGCCGCGCCGCGCCGCGCCCGAGCGCACGGGTCCGGGAGCGAGACGAGCGCAGCGGGAAAAAGCGCACTCCCGAGGGTCTGCCGAGTGGCCAGGGCGGCGACGGTGCCCTTCAGTACTTTCCACGAACGCTGCAACAGTACAGCGATCGGTGAGAGTTCCCGAATCGCCCGGCTCCCCGCCCGCTCCGGAGCCCCGCGATGAGCGACCCGGAAGGCGGGAGGGACGCGCTCGGGAGGCCGCGCGCGGCTCGTCGGCGGCGGGAGGGTGGGCGCGACGAGAGTCGGGCGGCAGCGGCACGCGCACGGGTCGGCGTCGACCCGCCCCCGCGCGCCCGATCCACGGGCTCAGTGCGGGGCGGCCGGCGACGCGAGCGCCGCGTGACGCTCGAGCGCTTCGGCGACCGTGAGCCCGGCGTCGCGCGAGGGCGGTGCCATGCGCACGGCGGAGAAGAAGGGCCGGATGGCAGAGGCCGAGATCGCGACCTCGTAGCGCTGGGAAGACTCCAGCTGCCGCGGGGTAGGTTGCGGATGAAGCACCAACGGGTGGCCGGCGATGCGTGAACCAGCGAGACCCAGCTCGGCCCCGGTGACCGCGAAAATCTGCACGGGCTCGTAGTAGTCGAGCGCCAACAGATCGGCGGATCGACCTTGCGCCGTGTCCACCGCGGGATCCGTCGGCTCGACACCTGCCGGCCAATCCGCGATCGCCAGCGGCACTCCAGCCGCCCGGCGAAGCGCCTCCGCCTCTTGCAGGGCTAGGCCGCGGAACGAGCCCTCTCGCAAGAGCGGCCCGGGGGGGTCGCCGCGCGGCAGCCAGCGCCAGTCGGGGCCGAAGCTGCGCGTCATCCTGAGCGTGCCATAGCCGTCGACGGAGGCCACCGCGGCGTCGGCCCCGGACAGCCCATCGCCGAGCGCTCGTGCCACGGCGCTGCCGGCGCGATAGGCCTGGGGGTGCTCGGAGGCCACCCAGAAGAGCAACCGCCCGGGGGCGACGGGATTGTAATACACGAGCCCCAGAGCCTGGCCCCTTGCCGGGATGGAAAGCCCGTCGTCGAAGCGCAGCGTGCCGTCGCGCAGCTCCGCGGGCAGCTCCCTGGCGAAGCGCTGCACGAGCCGATTTTGCGTTTCGCTTCCGATCAAAACGAGGTGGCTACGCCGGATCTCTTCTTCCGACACGCGATGGTCCGCTTCGACGCGCAGCGGGCCGTAGAGATTGACGTTGTGGGAGACTCCATCCGGGCCCGCATCGCCGCTCGGCGCTTGCCAGCGCGCACGGCTGCTCTGGCTGGCCACCAGGGCCGCCTGCCGCATGGCGGCGCGCTCCTCGGAGCTACCCTGACTACCGTAGACGATCAGCAGCGGACTTCCATCGAAGAGTTGGTTGGCTCCACCGGGCGTGTGACTCGGCAACGCACTCTCGGGCTCGGGCTTCGCGAGCCGCACACCCTCCGGGTCGATGACGAGCTCCAACTCTCCTCCGGCCGGCGCCTCCGAGAGGGACAGGGACCATGCGCCGGCCCCTTCGAAGGGCGGCGCCGGGCCCGCCTCGGGCAGCGGGCTTTGGGCAACCAGAATCCGTAGTGGAGTCACGCCGGCCAGCGGTGACCGATCCAACCGAAGTCGAAGGCGGCCGACATTTCGGAGCTGCACGCGCAGCTCGCCCAGCGGCTCGGCGCGCGCCACGAATCGTGCGGGCCGCGGCTGCGGACCCCACCGTGCGACGTGCGCCCAAAAGGCACCCGTCGCGTTGCGGTCGAGCGCCGTGTAGTCGATGAAGCGTTGTGCTTCGGACGGCGTGCGCCGACGGGGGAGCGCCCATGCGTCGGCGCGGCGGTTGCCTTCCGCGTAGTTCCACACAGCGTGCCCGAAGCCAGTCGCCTCGTCCAACACCGCTGCGGCACCCGCGGCCCGCAGCCGCGCCATGGGGCCCCGGACGTGTAGGATCGACACGGTGTAGTCGTCGTCGCTATGCGTGGCGTAAATGGGAAGGGACAGCAAGTTGCCGAGGGGCTTGTCACTGGCGTAGCCGCACACGGGCCGCGCGGAAGCGAACCAGTCCGGGTGGCGAGCCCCCAGCCAAAACGCCCCGCCGCCGCCCATGCTGCCGCCCGTCAGATGGACGGCATCCGGATCCGTCACCCAGTGCCGCTGCACGTACCGCAGCGCAGCGAAGACGTCGGCCTCCGAAAGCGCCACGTAGCGCCCCCCGCGAGAACGACCGAGCACACTGAGCTCGAAGGAGCCGGGGCGCTCGACCATGTAGTCCGCATGCTCGAGGTGGTTGCCGCTGTATCCGTGCATGTACAGGGAAATCGCAGCGGGCCGTGCGGGGTCGTAATCGGTGGGAATGTTGAGCTTGAAAGGTTGACCCGAGCCGTCGACCTCGGACTCGTACGCCCACTCGTGAACGCCGCGCAGCTCCCCGAGCAAATCCGGCCGCGCCAAGATGTCGGAGGCCCAGCGCTGCAGCCGCTCCGCAGCCTGCCGAGCGGCGACCGCGCCCTGGCGCTCTTCGGCGACCCGCGCGCGAAAGCGCAGGTACTTGATCCACCCGTGGTAACGGCCCAAGTCGCGCCGGGCGAGAACCTGCGCGTCCGGCCCTTGCTCACCCGCGGCACGCGCCTCGTCCGAAGCTCGCGAAGGGCCGCGCGGGGCCGAGCCCGCGGCGCGCGGGGCCGAGCCACCACAAGCCAGCGCCGCCACCATCGAACCGACGAAGAGCCGCTCGCCAACCCGCATCGCCCACGAGCTTGGCGAGGGAAGTTGCCCGCGTCAACCCGCGGGCCGCTGCGCGGCGGCTGACTCGCTCCGCCGCCGAGTCCTCCGGAGCCGAGTCCTCCGGACGGGTCTCGGATCGCTCCCCGACGAGGCGCCGCTCGCCCTCCGGCGAGGATGAGCCCCGAGGTGGTTTCTCGCCGACCGCAGTCCATCTCCTCGACCCGGGCGCAAACGGGTTCAGCAGGAGACGAAGACGGGCTAGCCACTGCCGTACAGCTCGGCGAGCATGTTGCTGGAGAAATGCACCAGAAAGGCCAAAATGATGTTGTTGCCGGCCCGTGCAACGACCCCCAACACGCCGCCGAGCACGAGGACCATGATGGTGGATGGCACCAGCTCGAATCCAATCCCCTCCAAAGCAATCCACCCCGGCAGGTGCATCCCAGCGAACAGTGCCGCCACCACGACCTGTGCGCGCAGCGGGCTGGCGAAACGAACGAGCTGCCGGAGCAAGAACCCACGCATGAGCAGCTCCTCCATTGCGATCGTCACGCCCTGGTACAAGGCGTGGGGGCTGGCAAACGTGCCGACCACGTCCAGATCGTGCCCCGGCGGAGCAGAACTGCGTACGAGGAGGCCGACTGGGAACAAGTAAGCCGACGCGACCAGCAAGCTCCAAGCCAAACCCCGCGCGTTGCATCTGCTGGTCACGCCCAGGGCGGCCAGGGCGCCGCGCGACTCGTACCTGCGCAGATACCACGCGATGGGAACGAACCAACAGAGCGCGCGCAGCAGGACCAGCGCAGGCTCGCGCGCGGCTGCACCAACATGGCGAATCTCCCACCCCGACAGCCACCCGTTGTGCCCACCCCACACCGCGAGGATGCCGCCCCCGACCAGCCAAAAGGCGCGTCTCGCGCGCGCTTCTGGCGGGCTGTTCGTCAGCCGCCCCCGGGACTCCACGTGGGTACCCATCGAAACCGAGACAACCGATAGCATGCGTCGGCCAGGCCCGTCGACTTCGGTAACGACGCGCCAAGCTTCGCCGGCCAACGGTCTGCGACAGGCGAGCCCGGTCCGTCTCTCCGTGCGCCTCGCGCCCCAGAGCTCCGTCGCGGACCGTTTGGGGCGGCGCTGCGCTCGCCGGGCTCGCGCGGCCGCCGCGCTCGCTCACTCGCCGTCCGCCCCCACGCGGCCTCTGGTCGCGACCCGCGGCCACCCCGATTCTGCCGCCAGCAGCGCGACCGTCGTCGTCCGAAGCCGCCTGCGTCGCGCGCGGATCGGTCCGTCGCGCGAGAGTTTCCGCGGTCGCGCCCAAACGCGGGTCGCCACCGCGACGGGCTGCGGCCCCCGCGCCGCGGGAACCTGCAGCCGGTCCGCTGCAGCGCGGCGCGGAAGGCGCTCGCCGCAGGGACGGCACCGCCGGGCGGGTCGTGGGGCCGCGCGGTCCGTGGGGCCGGACGTGGCCCGTCGGGACGGGCATGGCGCCGGCACTATACTGATCGCCGTGATGCGCATTCCGTTCCCCCGCCGCTCGCGCCGAGCGCTGACGATTGCCTGGCTGCTCGCGGCCGCAGCGCTGTCGGCCTGTGGCCCCTCCTTGAAGCTGACGAAGATCAACTCCGCGCAGCGCAAGCCCAACAACGTATGGGTATTCTTCACCGTGGAGAGAGGAGGAGAGCCCATCGGCGGATTGGCCGCCGACGACTTCCGCATCTACGAAGATGGCGCCCTCGTGTCGAAGTACGAAAGCCAGCAAGTGATCCAAAACCCCGAGGTCGCTGCCGTGATGTACACGCTGCTGCTGCTGGACGTAAGCGGGAGCATCACCCAATCGGGACGAATCGACGCCCTGGTGGACGCGGCCGAGCGCTTCATCGCGCGCGTCGGCACGGCGCAAAAAGTGGGCGTGTACGCGTTCGACGGTGCGTCGAGGCTCCACACGGTGCTACCGTTCACCGGCGCGGAGGGTGCTCTGGAGGGAGCGCTCGAGCGGCTGCGCAAGTATCGAGCCGCAGACCCCTCCACCAACTTGCACGGCGCCGTGGTGCAGGCGCTCGCGCAGCTGCGGCAGGATTTGAACCGAGACGAGCGGCCGTTGAAGTTCGGCACGCTGGTGGTGTTTTCCGACGGCGCGGACCGGGCTGGGCGCATCGACCGCGCGAGCATGCTCGATGCACTCGACGATCCGGCCTATGCGCAGTTCGAGCGATTCGCCATCGGCATCGGAGACAGCGCCGAGCTACGACGGGCCCGCCTGGAGGACATTGGTCGAGATGGCACGGAGGAGGGGGGCGATGGTGGCACGATCAAGCAAGCCTTCGATCGCATCGCAGCCCGAATCGCAGCCCACTCGCGCCGCTTCTACTTGCTTTCCTACTGCACGCCCGCTCGGCGCGGTTCGCACACCGTGCGGGTCGAAGCCCGGCACGCGAATGCATCCGGCTCGGGCTCTCTGCAGTACACGTTCAGCGCCGACGGCTTTGGCCCGCCGCCGCCCTGCGATCCGCGGCGCAAACCCTCCTTTCGGCTCGACGACGTGCAGGGGAAGCCCACGCTGCGCTTCGACCGCTGAAGGGGGCCGCGGGCAGCACGAGCCGCGGCTCACCCCCGAGTGCCATCTGGGGGGAGGGGAGCAAGGCCCGCTCGAAGGGGCGAGCCGGCGTCACGGCCGTGGGAAACCGGAAGCGGTTCCGATCGGTAGGAGACGAACGGCGCTTCGGCCGCCACCCCGGACCGGGGTCGTGGCCCCGCAAATGCTGCGCGGCGCGGCTTCGGAACGGCGCCTCGCGCGCCGCCCTGAAGAAGGAAGCTCGGAGGCTCGACGCGCTGACGCTCGCAGCCGCACACTCGCCGCCCTCCGAAGCAGCGACCGCCCTCTCCGCGCTGCCAGGCCGCGGCCTGGCGGCGGCGGCTGGCAGCCTCGGAGGGGGCCGCTCTCGGCGACCGCGAGCGGGCCTCGGCCCCTCGCCGTGGGCCTCGACGTGGTGCTGGCGCGCGCTCTTCCTCGCCGAGAGAGCAGTCAGACACGGCCGAAATCGATGCGCTTCCCGCTGCGCGCGCCGAGCGACCGCGTCGGATCGCATTTCCAGTTCGCCCGCCGTGCGCTATGCGATCGAACGACATGTCGACCAACGCCGAGCTATTGGCCCTCGCCCGTCGCCACTCGTACCCCAACTATCGCCCCGCGCCCTTCGTGCTCGAGCGAGGCGCTGGATGCGAGCTGTGGGACGTGGAGGGCAAGCGCTATCTGGATTTGTGCGCCGGGGTGGCGGTGTGCAGCGTGGGCCACGCTCACCCTCGGTACGTGGAGGCACTCTCGAAGCAGCTCGCTCGCTTGCACCACGTGTCCAATTGGTTCTACAACGCGCCGAGCATCGAGGCCGCCGCTCGGCTCACCGCCCTCGCGGGAATGGACCGAGTGCTCTTCTGCAATTCTGGGTGCGAAGCCACCGAGGCCATGCTCAAGCTGGTTCGCCGCCATTTTTTCGGCCGGGGCGACGAGCGGCGGCTCCGCATCATCGCCTTCGAGCACGCGTTTCACGGGCGCACGCTCGGCGCCCTCTCGATGACGGGTACGCCGGCCTACCGCCAGGGGTTTGGCGAGCTGGGGGCGGTTACGCACGTCCCCTACGGCGATCTGCCGGCAGCGCGAGCCGCGTTGGGGCCGGACGTGGCCGGGATCATCGTCGAGCCACTGCAAGGGGAGGGCGGCGTGACGCCCGCTCCGGAGGGTTTCCTGCAAGGGCTACGGCACCTTTGCGACGACTCGGGGGCCCTCTTGATGGTCGACGAGGTGCAGACGGGTATCGGGCGCCTCGGCAGCTGGTTCGCGTTCCAAAAGGCAGGCGTGCGGCCCGACGTCCTAGCCCTCGCCAAGGGCTTGGGCGGAGGCTTTCCGGTCGGCGCGATGCTCACCCACGAGGCGCTCGCGCACGCACTTCCTCCGGGCAGCCACGGGAGCACGTACGGGGGCAATCCGCTCGGAGCGGCCGCCATCTCGAGCGTCCTCGACATCCTCGAGGCCGAGAACTTGGTGGACGGCGCCCGGCGCAAAGGCGAGCTCCTCGCCGAAGGCTTGCGCCAGGTTGCGGCCGAGTTTCCCTCGGTGTGCGCCGGCGTGCGGGGAGAAGGGCTCCTGCAGGGCCTGGTGCTGCACCCCGACTTCCTCGCTCGCGAGCTGGTGGCTCGAGCCATGCAAATGGGCTACCTGATCATCGGGGCGGGCGCGCACGTGTTGCGCTATGCCCCGCCGCTGATCATCAGCGAGGAACAAATTCGGGAAGCGATCGGCGCAACACGGCGCCTACTCGCAGGGGCCTAGCACGCAACCGTCCGGGGGGAACGTCGCGCGCCCGGCGACGGCCCCCTCGCGAAAGGGCGCGGTTGCCCTTCGCGGCGGGCGTCGAACGGGGCCGGAGTGAGCCCCCCGCGTCGGCGCGTGCGCCCGCTGCGCCGACGCGTTCCCGGAGGATCCTTTCCGTGCCAATGGTCGGAGCGGCTCGATTCGACCCAATTCGAGTCGACTTGGTGTCGAGCTCGCCAGCGAGTCGACTCGGGCCGGAGCCGGGGCTTGGTTGACCCTACCTTTCGCGGCGCTTTACAGTCGTGCCGTGAAGCGTTTCAAAGCAGCCGTGTACGGAGGCTCCGGCTTCCTGGGATCCGAAGCCGTTCGCCGCCTTCTCGCCCACCCGCGAGTGGAGCTCACCCACGTGTTTTCCGCAGACTACCTCGGCGAGCCGCTCTCGGCCGCGCTGCCCAACCTGGAAGGCGTGACCGACTTGCGTTTCCTGCCGGTTCCGGAGGACGGGCAACCGCCCGACGTGGACATCCTGCTGTTGGCTCTGCCGCACCCGGTGAGCCACCGCGTCGTGCGGCAGGCGCTGAACCACCCGGTGCGCATCATCGACATGTCCGGGGCCTTCCGGGTCGACGATCCAGCGGCGTACGAGAAGTTTTATGGCGACGAGCATCCGATGCCAGAGCTTCTCACGCAGTTCGTCTACGGGCTGCCCGAGATGGAACGCGACAGAATCCACGGCGCGCGCTTCGTGGCATCCCCGGGCTGCTTTGCCACCGCCATCGAGCTTTCCCTGCTGCCCCTTGCACGCCGCGGCTGGTTGCGCGGGCCCGTGCATTCGGTGGGTATCACCGGTTCGACGGGGGCCGGGCACAACCCCACGCGCACGACCCACCACGCCATGCGCACCAGCAACTTGCGCGTGTACAAGGCGCTGCAGCACACCCATGCGCCCGAGATCCGCGAAGCGCTCACGCGGGCTGGCGGCCTCGACCTGGAGGTCGATTTCGTGCCCGTCGCGGCCCCGCTCACACGCGGCATCTTGGCCACGTCATTTTCCAGCCTACCTCCCGAGGTCAGCGTCGAGCAGGTCGCCAGCGCCTATGAGGAGTGCTACGCGGGCGAGCGCTTCGTGATCGTTCCCGAAGGGCGCACGCCCGAGGTCGTCGCCGTGGTGCGCTCGAACCGCGTGGAAGTCTCCTTCGTCGTCGGAGAGGCAGACCCGAACTCCGGCTCGGATCGCCGTCCGGTAGCGTGCATCAGCGCCATCGACAATCTGGTCAAGGGCGGCGCCGGGCAGGCCATCCAGAACATGAACCTGATGCTCGAGCTCGACGAGTCCCTCGGCTTGACGGATCTGGCCCCCTATCCCTGAGCCTGCCCCCAGGCGCGAGGGAGCCGCGCCGTTCGTCTCCGCTTTCGTCCGAAGGCGGGCGGAGGGCGCGCAGGGCGGGTCGGCGTCGATCTCGCGCGAAACCCGGCCACGCACCCCGCAAGCGCCCGCCCGGCTGGCTGCGCGCCACCCGGCGACCAAGCTCGGGAGCACCCGGGCGACCGACGCTGCGCTCGTTCGGAACACGAAGTCGCGAGGCCCCAATCCGTCCGGCGAGGGAGTACGAAACGCAGTCACGCGAATCGTGCACTGACAGTAGCCCTCGCCGCTCGAAGGAAGGCCGTTTTTCATTGTACGTGCTGCGCGAGGCCGCGACACTGCACCATGTCCTCGATACCCCATCGATTGCTCGTCGGGCTCGCAGCGTGCTTCGGCACCCTGGCTTGCGGATCCGCCGGGGGCTCGGCGGCGGACGAGGGGGCGGAGCCACCCAGCGAGGCCTCCGGCCTCATCGGGCTGATCGACGTGCCGGACCCGGCCCTGTCGAGCAATGGGGCCCCCGTGGGGAACACGACCGGGTTGGTTCGGGACTTTCTGGATACGCACCCGGACTTCGAGGCAGAGATCGCCTCGGGTCGGGGAATCGTGGCCGAGCGTCTCGGCGCCGACCGAAAGCCGGTGTACGCGGGCGAGCGAGACAGGCAGGAGGGCCGGGGCGTTTTCACCGGAGGCACCCACGGCGCACAGGCCTTCAACCAATGGTACCGCAGTGACGACGCCGTCAACTCGACCTTCGAGTTCACTCTCCCGCTCGAGATGGCCGGCAACGGCATCGCCCGCTTCGACAGCGACGAGTTCTTTCCGGCAGACGGCGGGGGCTTCGGTGACCAGGGCCGAGAGCACAACTTTCACTTCACCTTCGAGCTGCACACCACGTTCCGCTACTCCGGCGGTGAGACGTTCCGCTTCACGGGCGACGACGACTTGTTCGTGTTCATCAACGATCGGCTCGCCATCGACCTGGGAGGCGTACACGCCGCCCAGAGTGAAAGCGTCGACTTGGACGAGATCGCCGGGGATTTCGAGCTGAGCCCCGGCTCCACCTACGCGCTCGATCTCTTTCACGCCGAGCGCCACACCTCCGAGTCGAACTTTCGCATCGAGACTTCTCTGAGCTTCAACAACCCCAATCCCGTGCTGCTGCGCTGACGGCGGTACGAAAGGGAAAAGGGGGCCGCCTTGCGTCAAGCCGCGGGGCAATCGCGGCGGGCAACGCCGCGCCGAGGCCGACGGTTGGGCTAGCCTGGTCGCTCGGAAATCGTCGTTCGCCGGGCGGCCGCGGAGGCCCCGCGCGTAGAAATGAGCGTCCGCTCCTCATGACGCTCGGTCCGTGGCCCCCCACGCTCCGCTGGCTCGCGCGCAGTTTTCGACGCCCTCTCGCGCCTGCAACCCGCTCGTGCGCAAAATTTGCGGCGACTGCCCCATGGGGCTTTTCGACGCCTGCGTGCTTCGTCGGTCGAGCGCCGGAGCTGCCCTTGGCACTCCATTTGCTTGCCTCAGAGCATGAGCAAGAGCCCCCCCGACCCAACGCACACGACCGCCACTCGTGCTAGCGACGCCCCCGAAAAGGCGAGCCAACCAGACAGCCAGCGCCCAGTCGGCGAGCCGAGATTTCGAAAGGAAATTCTCGTACCGATCGACGGCTCGGAGGGGTCGCGAAACGCGTTGATGGCGGCGGTCGAGCTGGCCCAGGCATTGGACGGGCGGCTCACCATCCTCGAAGTCGTCGAAGAAGAAACGACCCTCTCGGAGGTGCGCGACCTGGTCCCGGCCGGGGAGGATCGCACCGAGTACATTGCCCGCAAGCGCTTCGAAGCCGTGGCAGACGCGCAAAGCCATGGGGTGCCGTGGACGCGACGAGTGGCCGAGGGGGCGCCCGCGAAAACGATATGTCGTATCGCCCTGGAGCTGGGCACCGACCTGATCGTGATGGGAAGCCGTGGCCTGGGTGCCGTCGACCGAGCGCTGGTCGGCTCCGTCTCCGACCAGGTCGTGCACCACGCCCCATGCCCGGTACTGGTGACGCGTTGAGCGCTGCCAGCCCGCCGGCCCCTCTTCCGATCGAGAGCCGGGCCGCCGGGACCTCGGCGAGGGTCCGGTGTATCGCCCGCCCCGCGCCCATCGAGCGAAGCGCGAGCATGCTGCGGCGCCGAACCGGTTCTCCGCCGGAAGCAAAGCTACCATGTCCCAGCCGCAAAGGCCTCGCTCCCTCCCGTCCCGAGGAGCGCCGCGTCGAGCCTCGGCGCGGCCGATCCAGCAGGCGGTCCGCCGGGCCATGCTTCCTGGGCTCTCTTCCCGTATGACCCGCGATCGGCAATGATGCCCCCCCCCGACAACCCCACGAACGCCCCGTTGGCTCCCCTTCGAGTGAGCGCGGCGCGGCGGGGTCCTGCCTTTTGATCGCCGAAAGAAACCATGCGACAGCTCGCGATTCTCATGACTGCCCTGTTCGTTCACGTGGCGCAGGCGCAGACGCCGGCCCCGCGGGCTCGCCCCCCCGCTGCGCCCCGCCCCGCCCCGCCGACTCGAGCCGTCGACGGTCCTGACGCGCCGCCCTTCACGAAGATCCAATCCGGCAACGCCCCCCTCGTCGAAGGTGATTTCGTCATCGGCCCCGCCTACTCTCCGGCCCCCGAGCTCACCGTCCGGCGCGGCGTGCCCGTGGGCAAGGTCATGCAGCTCACACTGCATTCCAAGACGAGCAAGTTCTATCCCGGCATCGCGCGGGATGTGTTCGGGACACCGGACCCCAACAACGCCAAGGCCCTGATCGTCGAGACCCATCCGGCGCCCTATCAGCGCACCATCACGGTCTACGTGCCCGCGCAATACCAGAAGGGAAAGCCCGCACCGCTCCTCGTCACGCACGATGGCCCCAAGCTCGGCGAGCCGGACGCGGCGCTGCCGCGCATCCTCGACAACCTGATTGCGCAACGGCGCGTCCCCCCCCTGGTCGCCGTGATGATCCAGAACGGGGGCGGCGACGCGCAGGGCTCCGAGCGCGGGCTCGAGTACGACACGATGTCGGGCAAGTTCGCGGAGTACATCGAGGCGGAGGTGCTGCCGGCCGTCGAGAAGAAGGCGGGCGTGAGGCTCTCCCGCAAAGGCAAAGATCGCGCGGTCATGGGATGCAGCTCGGGCGCGGCCGCCGCTTTTACGATGGCCTGGCACCATCCCGAGTGGTACCAGCGTGTCATCAGCTACTCGGGCACGTTCGTGAACCAGCAATGGCCGTTCAATCCCGAGACACCCGGCGGCGCGTGGGGCTATCACAGCGGAATCATCGCCGCCGCGCCCCAAAAGCCCATCCGCGTCTGGATGCACGTGGGTGACCGCGATCTCTACAACCCCAACGTGATGCGTGACGGGATGCACGACTGGGTGGTCGCCAACCACCGGTTCGCGGCAGCGTTGAAGTCCAGGGGCTATCACTACCAGTATGTCTTCGCCCTCGACTCCACCCACTGCGACCGACGCGTGCGAGAGCAGACCCTTCCGGCCGCGCTCGAGTTCGTCTGGAAAGACCGGTAAAAGCGTCGGCGACAGCGGCTGCGAGCCCTTCCGAGCACCCAGGCTCATGGCGCACAGCGGCACGGACCCGCCTCGAGCGGACGGGGAGGGCCGAGGTCTCAGGGTGGGGCGAGTTGCGAGGAGGCCAACGCTCCTGGCCGACCGCACCGACCTTCGCGGCGCCGACCTCCACGCAGCGAAGCCAGAACGTCGCCGGCTCATCCCGCTGGTACCGACTCGAGCCCGGCTCGCCGCGTCGGCTCAGCTCTCACAGACGCGGGGCAGGGTGTCGAGGATGGTCTGCGCCAGCTCGTGCGTGTGCTGGCGGCCCGCCGTCAGGCGCCGGTGGGCTGCCTCGTAGTGCTGGACATGCTCGTCGTACAGCGGCTGAAGGTCCGCAGCGCTCTCCGGCTTGCGCAAGGCGAACGGCGGCAAGCTCGCACGCTGGGCGTCCCACTGTCGGCCGATACGGCGCGCCAGCTCCTCCGGGCTCCGCTCCAGGTACCACAGCGTGCTGGCGGAGAGGACCCGCAACAGCTGGCTGCGCTCACGCAGCGCACTGAACCCCAGAACGACCACCGCGGCGGGGCGTTGCCGCAAGGCGGCGCCGAGCTGCTCCGTCTGCAGCGCTTCGAAGCGCTCCCGATCTTGGAGCCACAGACGCGCCGCGCTCATTCCGCCGTGGTGCTCGACCCACCGATCGACGTCGGCGAGCGGCAACCCGGTGCGAGCGGAGAGGGTCATTCCGACGCCCCGGGCGCCGCAGCCCAAAAAGCCCGTCAGGCACAAGGGCCGCTCGAGGCTGACGGTCGGCGCGTAGTCGTAGTAGCCCATCCGCGCAATGTATCAGCCCTGCTCCCCGCATGCCCGGCAGGCGTCGGCGGGTCAGAGCCCGGCTCGGCCCTGCCGGCGACGGCCCGCGGAGACCGATCGGCCGCGTCGACAGCTCCCCGGGGGCTCCGATTCGCGTCGAACGCCGCCGCCACGCGCCGAACGGAGCGCCGTACTCCAGGTTGGAATCCGGGCACGAGGACGCCGATGCCAGCGAGCGCCCGCCGTCGCCGCGCGCGCCTGCGCCACCGCGGACGGCTGCGAGCGCGTGGAAGTGGCTCACGGCGACCCGGCCATGCGTCACCATGACACGGGCGGTCGGCTCGCCCGCGCGGGTGCGCACGCTGAGGACGAGGGCCGCGCCAGACGCACGAACCCTTCTCGCTCGGCCGCCGAAGACCCGGTGCATCCGGCCGTCAAGCGCCCACCCAAGTGGTCCGAGAGCTCGATCGGCTCGCCAGCGGCATGGCCACGACCGCCGGCGTTCGAGCCGGCCTGTCTCGAGCACGTTGCCTTCGCTTGCTTGCTGGCGACGCCGAAGGCTGGCCTCCCATGAATTCCGACGGGTTCGAAGCGATCGAGACCCCCCCGCGGTCGCCGGGTGCGGCCCGGCGTCGTCCGCTACGGTTGGCTCGATGGCCCCCGCGGCCAAAACTGTAGCTGCTGGATGCACCTCGATACGCACGCCCTGCGCCGGCCCCAATACAGTGCGGCCCAAACCGAAAGGGCTGCAAATCAATGAACACACTTAGACTTGCAATTCGAACGACGATGGGGCCACTTGCGCCCCAGGCAAGCCGACTCGTCATCGCCACCGGGCTCTGTGCGCTCGTGGCTTGCTCCGACGACGAGTCCGGCGATCCGGAAAGCACCGCCGGTGCCAATGAACCCGGCACCGGCGCCGAAGCGATCTACGCCGCGGGGTCGAAGACCCTGTGCGTGGTGGACTCGAGCCGCGGCTTCGACGAAGCGGCGGGCTTCACCGACGGCAGCCGCCTTCTCCTCGTAGAGGCGTGGTACCCCGTGTCGCCCGGGGACGTAGAGGATGCCGAGCCCATGACGTTCGGGGATTACTTCGCCGGCGACATGGACCTGCAGGTGCGCAGCGAGCGCGCGATGATGGAGACGATCGGTTTCCCCGAAGCGCGTTTTGCCGAAGCCGAGACGATCTCCGCCGAGGTTTTCTCCATGCCGCGCGGCAGCTACCGGGACGCGCCCGTCGCGGAGGCCGAGATGCCCTTCCCGGTGGTCATCTACTCTCACGGCACCATTCAGCAACGGTTCACCAACGACGCGATGGCGGAGAACCTCGCCAAGCAGGGCTACATCGTCCTATCTCCCGAGCACACGGGCAACGATGCGCTGTCGCCACTCGGCGCCTACTGCCCCGAAGAGCTCGCCGACGCCGTACCCGAGGGTCTCGAAGGCTACATGCACCAGCACACGGGGGGGGCCACCCAATACGACCCCCACCCAGTCTTCGAGGCCGAGCGCGGCGAATACATTGGCCAGACCTTCGACCCCTTCTTCGTGGTGGGAGATCCCGATCCAGCGACCGGCACCATCAACCCGCGCGAGGTCGCGCTCACGATGGATCGCATCGGCGACTTCGACGCCGCAATGGACGCTGCGGCCACCGAGTTCGGGGCGGCGGCGCGCCTGGCGCCGGGCAGCGTGGGCATCGTGGGCTACTCGCGAGGCGCCATGCACGGCGTGGCCGCCGCGGAAATTCTCGACCGCATCGGGGCCTCCGTAGGCCTGGTGGGAGGAACGCCGTTCGCCTTCTACGAGCGAGACGGGGAGGCCGCCCCGCTCAACGCCATGCTCGCCTCGGCCAGCGGCGGCTCCCGCGACACGCTCGACAGTGTCACGAAGCCGCTTCTCGAGATGACCGGCGGGCAGGACACTCGGCGGAAAGCCTCCACCGACGCGGCCTCCGAGATCGGCGTGTACCCCTTCTCCGGCGCCGACAACAACAGCCCGATCGTCACGGACACGATGGACAGGCTCCGTGGCGCTCCAGGCTACCTCGTATCGGTCAGCGCCATCGACCACTACGATTTCATCGACGACCCGTTCGTGCTGCGGTTCCGGAGCATCGTCGACGCGGGCACGCGCCCCGGCGCCTATGATCCCGAGCTGATGTACACCAGCCGCCCCGCCACCGAGCGGCAAGCCATTCGGGACTACTTCGTCCAGGCCTTCTTCGCTGCTACCCTCGGCTCCGAAAACCTCGGCACCCTGGACAACCCCTACGCCGACGACGGCGTGGACGTTACGCAGTACTGAAACGAGGGCGCCCGCCCCTCGGTCGGCGCCCCCGCAGGCTTCGTCACGGGGACCTCTTTCGAGGTCGCAGCAGCCTTTCGAGAATTCCTCGTGGCGTTGCCGTTGGCTTTTCCCACCTGGGCCCAGCGTTTCAAATTCGTCTCACCACGCGGCAGGGCGAACGGGCAAGCCCGCACGAGCTGTGGTGCTCTCCGGCGTCCGGAGCAGACGCCGTGCGGCTGTGGGCCGGCAGGTCCGGGCAAAGGCTCAGCAACGTGTGGGCATCCAACGGGACGACCTTCGCGCACGACCAGTTCTATCTCGGCTACGAAAGCCGCGATGTGCTGGTACATATCCACGACGGCCGCGCACGCCCACTCGTCTGCTTGCCTCGAGGCCTACAGTTCGTCTCCCAGTCAGTGGTCGCCGACAGCAAGTTCTTGTCTGTCGTACGTCCAACGAACAGTGCTCAGCAGACGAGCCTAGTACTGTTCTCTTTGAACTGAGCAAGCTCGGCCGTTGGCCTCGACGGCCTGAGCAACCTCTGACGGATGCCTCAGTGGTCTCGGGCCCCAAGAGGATTCCGTTCGCCATCCCCGGCGAGGGGCCCCACGTCATATCGCCGTCGCTCCCGCTACCGGTCGTGCCCGATGACACGTTCGTCGACGGCTACTCGCAGTGGCAGGCGACGCGCGGATCAATCCAGGACGACCCCGACATCCGGGTCGTTCTGGACGGTGCGCAGACCGCCGGCGTGGGGCTGACCTTGCTCGGAGACGGGAGCCGGGTCCAGGGCATACCGTTTCCGACGAAAACCAAGCGAACGGAAGCAGCAGCCGGACGGCGGCCCTCGCATCGAAGCCTCGACGAAGTCCGCGCGCTCGGCGGCGACGAGCTCTCTTGGAAGAAAAGCCACACGCACGAGATGACGAACGAGGCGAGGCAAGCCGTAGACGATTTGGAAGCCCTGCGTTTCGGTCAGCTCGTCTCGTCGAGCGCCTTCGGACTCGAGGGCGCTCGACGAGTCGTATCGTCTTACCAGGGGCCGCCGTACTGGGAATCCACCGGCAGGATCGGACAGAGCTGCCCGCTGCAGTGAAACTGACCTCGCGCACCCTTCTCCATGAATACCGTGTCGGTCGAGTTCGAAAGGTTTTGGCCCTGGATGGACAGGCCGAACGGCTTGTACTGGCCATCGATGTATTGCAGTCCCCGGTAGTAGCGGCGGGCGGTGCTGGTGTTCTTCCAATCCGAGCTGACGAACCACCCGCCGCCCAGGTTCATCACCGCACGAAACGCGACCGTCTCGCTGCCCTCCGGGCACCCACCGACCACCTGCGGGGCGTTGAAGGCGTTGCTGCAGTTGTTGCTCAGGCACAGATCGTGACGGTTGGCGCCCGTCAGGTTCTTCCTCGTCGTGAAGTTCTTGGAGTACGCCCAATAGCTCGATCCGTAACGCTGAGGATTGACCCACGGGAATTTCGAGTCGTCGTAGACGAAGTCCTCGCACTGGGCCTCGGTGTGCTTGATGACCGGCGTATCCAACTGGAAGTCGACGAGCACGACTGCGTCGTCCGGGCGCTCCAGCGCGCGGACCTGCACCAGGTGAGCCTCCTGCAGGCGCCAGTGCGGCTCGGCGTCACGCCCGGCCAGCGCGTGGAAGGTTTCGAGATCCGTAAGTCGTTCGGTCTGCCGCCACAGCCGGTCGACGACCCCTTCGCTTCCAGATCCGTCCGAGCCGATTAGGATGACGTAGTGGCCCTCCGGGCTGGTACTTCCGATGAACTCGATCTCCTCTGTCCCAGCGGTAAAGCGGTTCAAGACCTCCACCTCGCCTGCCTCGGTCGTGTCCGGTAGCGTAGTGGATCCACCGCTCGGCAACGCTGCGGCGATCTCGGGGGAGTTCCGCTTCTCGGGTTGGTCCAGCCAGGTCTGGTCCCCATCTGTGGCAGCCGAGCAGCCCGCGAGCATCGCCAAGGCAACGCCACCCAGGGTTAGTACTTTCGTTTGGTGCATGTCTCTTCGTCCTTTCGGTCACCGGCGGGGCGACACCCTACGAAGAGCAAGACCCATGCCGCGTTCGAACCGCCCTCGATCGCCGAGGTCGACGCTGGCCGGCATTCGCCATGGAGGGAGAAACGGCTCGGGGAAGCGCATTCGACGCGTGCCCGGGCTTACCTCGATCCGTGTTCGGGTGGACGCGTCCCCGCTGCCGGGGACGCGTCCACCCGGACACCACGCGGCTCAGAAACGAAGTCGATACGATGCCCCGGCGGGGCCGAGCTGCAGCGCGCCACTTGCGCTCTGCGGGGAAGCCCCGTCCTGCCACAGCCACCAGACGCCCACCCCCAGAAAGCACAACCCGGCCAGGCCACCCCCGAGCGCGAGCGCGTCCGATCCGCGAATCGAGCGCCGCAAGTCGTCATTGTGTCGTCGGCGCCGTTGTGCGTCCGGGGAGTCGCGCTGCTCGGGGGGCAGCGATGCGAGGGCGTCGCTCTCTCGCCGCCAGCGGTCGTAGCGCGGGCCGTTGCGCAGCCAGACCCCCGCGACCGTGGCGAGCAGTGCCGCGCCGCCCCCCGCAGCCACGAAGGCGCTCCAGCGGTTTCGCCGCTCGGGCGCAGCGGATGGGCCAGGGCCCCGTGGCCCGCCGGTTGCGGCTTCGACAGCGTGTGGCAGCTCGGGGAACGAGGCGGGCAGCGAGCCGCGCTCGGGGGGCTGGGGCAGCGGCGTTTGCGAAGCCGTTGACCGTTGCGGGGACGAGGTCACCGCGGGGGCGAGGGGCGCCTTCGAGGCCCGGGGGGAAGGTGCTGGGGCTGCCGGAGATCCGGCAAAGGGCGGCCGGGCTGCGGGCTCCGCCGCGGTGGGGCGCTCGCCCGCCCAGCGCTGCCGAAGGGCCATCGCGCGAGGTCGATGGGTGTCCGCGGCTGGATCACGCAGCCTCAGCAAACGATCGAGGTAGTCGAGCGCCGCCGTCAGGTCGCCCAATTGGTAGCTGACCAGGGCCAGGTTCATCAGGACTGCGGAATGGGGCGCCAGGGTCTGGGCGCGCTCGAACGCCCGCCGCGCGCTCTGCAGCTCCCCGGCCTGCAGATGCGCCAATCCCAGATCGTAGAAGTGAGCTGCCTGCTGCCTCGAGGCGCTTTCCATCGGTGGAGGGGCGGCGCTCGCCGACGCGGCCGCGAGCAGCAAGCCGAGTGCCAGGAGGGGCAGAGGAAACCGGATCGTCACCGCAGGGCAGTGTACACGGTTCGAGCGCACCGAGCGGGGGAGGCCGACCGAGGTCCCGCCAGTCGGGCGTGGTCCCAGGGCGCCGGAGCGCGTGTTATACATCAGGAATCGCCATGACACGTGCCACCACGACCACCCTTCGCTCGGGCGAGGAGCCCTCCGGGGAGCAGGAGCGCCGCAGCCTCGGCTTGCGCTTCCTTTTCCCAAACGCCCGGCGGCTGCCCGTGCGGTTCGCGGGGGCGGCCGTGCGTCTGGGCCGGAAGGACAGCGACGTGGTGCTGAGCGCCGCCGGCGTGTCGCGATTGCACGCGGAGATCTACCGGCAAGGGGCGATCTGGGTGATCCGGGATTGTGGTAGCACCAATGGCACGTTCGTACACGGTGAGCGCGTCGGGCACCAGCCGCTCGAAACGGGTCAGCTCCTGCGCATCGGTGGGCACCTGATGCAGGTGGCAGAGGTTCTCGGCACCGAGCTCGCGGGCGCCACGGGGGAGCCCAGCTTCGGGGCTTTGGGAGAGAGTCTGCTGGGAGGCGCGACGCTGCGGAGGCGCCTCGCCCCCGTCTTCGAGGCCGCCACCTCGAAGCTGCCCGTCGTGCTCAGTGGCGAGACTGGCACGGGCAAAGAGCGCGTTGCGCGGGCGATTCACGCCCGCAGCGGACGGACCGGCAGGTTCGTCGTCATCGACTGCGCTGCCCTGCCGGAGCCATTGGCGGCCTCGGAGCTCTTCGGCCACCGCAAGGGAGCCTTCACGGGGGCGGCCGAGGCGGCGCCGGGGCGGCTGCGCCTCGCGCACCGAGGTACCGTGCTGCTCGACGAGATCACCGAGCTCGGCTTGCCGCTGCAGGCGCAGCTTCTGCGCGTCCTGCAAGAGGGCGAGGTGACGCCCCTCGGCGAGGGGCTGCCCACCGCCGTCGACGTTCGGTTCGTGGCTACCTGCCACCGCCCCCTGCGCAGCTACGTCGAGCGGGGAGTCTTTCGGGAAGACCTGTACATGCGGCTGGCGGGCGTGGAATGTCTCTTGCCGGCACTACGGGAGCGCATCGAAGACATTCCCCAGCTCTTTGCAACCTTCTTGGGAGGACCGCAGAGCCAGTCGGCAACACGCGTGCACGTGCGCGCCATGGAGGCGCTGTGCCTGCAGCCCTGGCCAGGAAATGTCCGGCAGCTCGAGATGCTGGCCCGGCGCCTTTCGGTCCTGGGGCGGTCGGAGTCGCTCCGGGTTTCGGATCTGCCCCTCGAGCTGCAGCCGGAGCGCCGTGCCTCGTCTCGGCCTTCTACGGGGGCCTCCGAGCGTCGTGCCCACGACCGCCGTCGACTGCTGCGCGCGCTGGAGAGCAACGGAGGCAACCTGACTCGAGCTGCCGCCGAGCTCGGCCTTTCGCGCCAACGAGCGTACCGTGTGCTCGGGCAAGAGCGCGCCGCGGCCGCGAGAGACGGGGAACCTGGCGGGTCCAAACCGGCGAAGAGGAGCACTAGCTATAGCTAGTTCCCGGCGAAGAATGGCGCTGCGAGCCCGAGCCCCCAGAGGGCTGAGGGTCAGCTTGCCTTGGCATTGGTTCCCATCCCCTTCGTGGATCGCAACGAGTTGCTTCCCGGCCGAGATTGGCGCCTGCTCGAGGCGCCGCCGAGCTACTGGGCTTCGCGCACCGCCTGGCGATAGGGGTTCTCCAGGACGTAGCCGCGCTCGCGAAGCCGGCGCGCAGGTCGCATCGGCTCGCGTGGATCGGAGCGGCTCGGATCGACGAGTTCGCCCGGCTCACCTTCCGCCGCAGCGGTCGCTCCGGATTCGTCCGGTGCAAGCGCCGAGCTCTCGTCGGCGGACTCGGCCGCTTTCCGGGACCGAGCCGGAGCCGGCCCCCGAATCCGGGGTGGGGCGAAGGGCTCGCTGGAGACGCGGGGCTCAGCCCCTTCGGCAGGGCGTCCCCCCGCGGACTCGGTCGTGGTTCCGATTGGGGCTGCGCGACGATCGTCGGGCGCCGCCGGCGCGGCGCCGGCAGCGGTCCCCCGGGCGTCGCGGTCCATCCTCGATCGGGTCCGCCGCGTTGCCGGCGCCGATGTTTCCCGCGTGGGGGGAGCGTCCGCTCGTGGCGGCGAGTCGCCTGCCGTGTCCGCTCGCCGCGTCGAGGTGAGCGCCGTGCCCCTTTCCCACTCCAGCAACGTCCAGCCCACGGCCAGGAGCGCGGCGAGCGCGCCCCCGCCCAGCGCCGCCGTCGCACGCGGCCAACGCCGAGTGGGTGCCGCCGCGGTGCGTTCCTCACTCACGTCCTCGACCGTTCGGGCCGAGGAATCCGCCGAGCCCGGCCACGGCGCGGTCGTCAATGATGGCCCTGCACTGCATCCGAGGCAAGCCTCGAGCTCCTTGGCCAAGTCCGCCGCGGAGGAAAAGCGCTCTTCCGGACGCTTGCGCAAGCAGCGCTGCACGAGCGTTTCGAGTCGCTCTGGTACCCGCAAGCCCCGCTCCGAGAGCGAACGGGCTGGCTCGTTCATGATGCGGAAGAGCGTAAGTGCTTCACTCTCGGCGCGATACGGGGCGGTGCCGCACAACAGCTCATAGAGAATCGCCCCCAGGGCGTGCACGTCGGCCTCGCGTCTCGCTCTCTCCCCGCGGGCCTGCTCCGGTGCCATGTAGCCGACCGTGCCGATCAGGGCGCCGTCGCGAGTCAGTTCGTCCGAACCGCTGCCGCGCCGTGCCAGCCCGAAGTCGATCACTTTGCAGATTTCTGGCCCGTGTTTGGATGCGACGACGAACAGGTTCTCCGGTTTGAGATCGCGGTGCGCGAGCCCTGCCGAGTGGACTTCCGCCATCCCCCAACTTGCCTGCAACATCAGCCAGGTAGCGCGCCCCCAGGGCAGCGATCCTTCCTCCCGCAGCAGCTGGCGGAGATCCTTGCCCATCAGCCGTTCCATCACCAAGAAGGGGCGGGCGAGTCGGTCCTCGCCGTAGTCGAGCACGGAAACGACGAACGGGCTGCTGAGGGCAGCCAGCGTGCGAGCCTCCCGTTCGAAACGCTCGCGCGAGCGCCCGCTCTCGAGTGCAGCGCCGTGCAAGCGCTTGATTGCCACCGATTTGCCGAGCGCGCGGTGCACCCCCTCGTGCACCTCGGCCATTCCGCCCTCGCCGATCTTCCGCTGCAGCTCGTAGCCTTCTGCCCACAACTCCGGGGCACTGCCCGCATGGACCGCCAAGTGGGCCATCGCTCACTCCTTCGGAGGCGTCGTCGCGCCCCACTGCGAGTTCCCCCAACACAAGATATCGCCCGAACGCAGCAGCGCGCAGGCGTGCCCGTCACCAACGGCTACCTGCTCGGCGACGATGTCCGGCGGATCGACGGGCAGCCCGCTACCCCAGCACCGCACGCTCGAATCGAGCATCACTGCACAGCTATCGAGCCCGCGGGAGGAAACTGCACGGACGGGCTCAACGGGTGGCTGCGGCACGTTTCCCCAGCACTCCAGGGAGCCACCCTCGCGCACTGCGCACCCGTGCCAGCTGGCCAGGGAGAGGCTTTGAAAATCCCTTCCCGGTGGGGGGCTGGCCTGTCCCTGCTCGTCGTTGCCCCAGCAGTCGAGACTGCCGTCGAGCCGAATCGCGCAGCCCTGCATCCACCCGATCGCAAAGTCGAGCACCGGCTCTTCGGGTCGCCCGGAGCGCTTGCCCGCCTCGTCGCTCCCCCAGCAGTCGTACGATCCGGTCGCAGTTCGGCCGCAAGCCGCGTCCCAGCCCATCGCGAGCGCCTCGAACCGCTCGGGCACGACGTTGAGCACGCTCTGCGCGTTGGAACCCCAGCACGCTGCCAAGCCATCCCCGTCGAGAGCGCAGGAAACGACGCCCCCCGACACCAGTTGTCGAAAGCCCGCGCCCTGCGGAGCTCCGCTGACCTGTGCGAACTGGTCGTTGCCCCAGCACAGCACCGAGCCGTCGCCCCGCAGCGCGCACGAATGAAATTTGCCAGCCGCGATCTGTACGTAGCGCGTGCTCTCACAGCGCTCGCCTCGGTAGCGCGGTGGGCACCGGCAGCTGACCCCCTCCCACGACCCGCCGTGCTCGCAAGAACAACCCGGCTCTGCGCATTCGTCCACGGCGTCTGCGTCGGCGTCCTGTGGGGCGAACGCGCCCCCCCCGTCCGTGGTTCCCGCATCGACTGCACCCGCATCGCCCTTCCTCGCGGCTGGGATTCGACTCGCTCCGTTCCCCAACGGACTGTCCGGGACGAGCACTCCGCCAGCGGGAAGTGCCGCGGGCGGTTCTTCCGCCCCGACGATGGCTGTCGCGCCGCTCTCGTCGCTGCGGTGGTTCGCTGCGCTGGAGTCCTCCGCGGCAATGGCACCGCCCTCCGGTGGGGTGACGGCGGCGGCCCTCGAGGTGCCGTCCTCCTCTGCGACGCCGTCTTCGTTCGTTGCGAACCGTTCGGGCTTCGACTCGGTGTCGTGGCCTGCCCCGCCGGCCGCGTCGTCGCGCGCCGCTCGGCGGCCCATTGCGTCACCGGCGCCCGGGCCGCCTCTCTCCAACGCCCCGCCCGCACCCCCCGGATGGGGTTCGAGCGGTAGCATCTCGCTGAAATCCCGACAGCCACCCAGAGCGACCGCGGCGCTCAACCCCAGTGGGACCCACGCCGCCCGGTCGACGAGCACCCGGGTTCCTCTACGGTAAACCGTCCTCACGCCGCTCCGGACTCCACGCGGTCTACGGGCTACCACGCTGGTCCAGATGCCGCCACCGGCCATGCTGACACCTGCGCCTGCCGCTGCGGGAGGGTTGGGCCCGCGCCGGGGCCGCCGCCCGCCGGTGCTGGAGAGCGCCCCGGGTCGGCGCTACAGCGCGCGGGCGCGACACTTTGGGGGGCGTAGGAGCCAGAGTTGGCACCTGGGGGTTTCAAAGCGGCTCCTGCACGCGGCCACCATCGCCCGCCGAGATTGGCCTCGGCATCCACCCCGCCGTCCCGAAGGGGCGTTCGTATCATCCACGCGCGGCCAGACGCGTACGCAGCTGCGAATCAAGGCGCTGTTTCGAGGTCGAGGCATCTCGGCGTCGGGGCAAACGGTGTACGGACGGAAGGAGCGGGGCGAGTGGACATCGAAGCTGCCGTCGGCGTCTCGACCCTCGGCGGAGCTGCTGTGGCGCGAGCTCGACGCGCAGCGAGAGTTGAAGAAAGATGCGGAGAAGGAGTTGGAGCGGATAGGTGATTCAAAGCCCGTCCACCAGGGTAGCAAACGGCGCCTGGTGGAGTGGAACGGGAGGGGAGACGACCGGCGTTCACTGCCGCTAGATTCCGGAGCTCGTTGGCAACGCCGCGAGCCTGGCCCGACCCTTCGCGGACAGAGGCGTTCGTCGAGACTTCATTCAACGGGCGTTCCGAGAACAGTACATGCCGGTCGCAAAGGCGTGCTGCGGGAGTCGTTGTACACGACCGTGCTCGCCCCCCCCACCGGAGGGGAGTGCCGAAGTGACCGTGGTGTACCCTCTAGAGCTCGGTCCGGGCTGATGGGCGGAGTCCGGGGGCCAAGTGTCCGCCGGGACGTCCGGGCGGCGCGTCGCGCTCCGAAAAGACTACGTGAACGCTCCCGAGAAGAGGCACCGTATTCCGCTCGCCCGTGACGATTCGCGCCTACTCCTCACCCACCAGCGCGTCACCGACCCTGCTCTCCATCGAAGTCGATGCCGGAGACGAAGGCGTTGATGCTCCAGGCCGCGTCCGGATCCGTCTGGCTGGTGACGGGGTTGCCTTCGACGGTGAGGTTCTGGAAATGGACGCCCGTGATGTTGACGCTCGCGGAGCGGCCGTGGAGGTTGATGGGCTTTTTGACATAGGACGTCACGTTCGTGAAGTGCGTATCCCTGATGATGGATTGATTCGCAGCCGGGCGCCAGAACGGCGGATCATCCGAGCTCAGCGCGATCATGCTCGAGTCGGCCGCCTCTATCCGGATGTTCTCGAAGTGAGTGTTCTGAACGATGGCCGTGTCGTAGGCGTCGATGTTCAAGGCTCGCCCCGCCTTCACCACGTCGATGTCGCGAAAGACGACCCCATCGATCGTTCGGCCCATCGTCTTCGTGCCGATCTTGCAGCACACCGAGTTGGAGTAGCAGACGACCTTCTCGTGGACGATGTTCTTGGTGTCGACCGTGCCCGCCGGCTCCTCATTCTTCGTGGCCATGCTGTCGTCACCGGTATACAGGAAGGCGTTGCTCAGCTTGCCGTTCGTCGACTCGTCGAAGTTCACGCCGTCGGTGTTGTTCCAGATCTTCGTGATCGGCCGGGCGTTGATCATCTTGTAGTTCTGGATGGTGACGCGGTCGCTGCGGTAAATGAGCGTGTTCCAGAAGCTCGGGTTTCTCACCGTGATGCCATCGATCAGGATGTGGGAGCTCTCTTCGATCTTCAGCAGGTTGATCTTCGTGTCGTTCTGGGCGCGGATCGACTTTCCGTTGGCGTCGATCACGCCGCGGCCCAAGATCCTGACGTTCTTCACCCGATACATCCGGACCATTCCGTGTGAACAACCCTCGATGTTGATCCCGCCGCTGCCGGTGTCGAAATCGACAGGGATGTTCGAACCCTGAAGCAAGGCGCCGCCCGCGAGATACAGCGTCATGTCACTCTTCAGCCACAGCTCGCCCACCTTGTATTTCCCGGGCGGGAAGTAAAGAATGTTCTGAGTAGATCCGGAGGCCGCGTCGATGGCCGCTTGCACCTTGGAGGTCACGAGCGTCTCGCCCGTGTCGTCGACGCCGTAGTCGGCGATGCTCTTCACGTTCGCATCCCCCAGCCGGGGCGGGTTCGACTCTTCCGAGTCGATGAGAATGAACAGCAACTCCCGGGTGTCGACCTGCAGAATCAGATAGTTCGGACCGCTCTCGAACGTGAGCGTGTTGCCGCTCTGCCGGGTGGCGATGTTTCTGCTCCTCGGGCTCAGCGTGTGCGAGGTGAAGGGTTCATTGATGGTGACGGCGAAGGTGGCGGGCCGTGTGCCAGCCAGCGAGCAATGCGCGTAGTGCACCTGCATCTCCGGTGCGAACTGGGTGAGCTGTTCGACGAACAACGGGGTGCCGTTCGCCGTCACCGTGTACAGCGGGCTCCGAGTGGCACCGGGCAGGTCGGGATAGGTGACGACGCCGGCGCCGTCAGCGCTTGCCGGGCCGCCGGAGCTCGGTGCCTGAGGCGCCGCAGCCGTCTGAGGCGCCGCGGGGCTCGGGCCAGCCTTGCAGCCCAGTCCCGCTGCAACAAAGAGCGCCAGAGCCACGAGGAGTGGCAATCCAAGGTTCCGATCCAATCTCGCCATGCCGGGCACGCTACTGACCGGTCGCACGCGTTGTCCAGCACTTCGGCGAGCCAGCTGAAGGCCGCAGCGGCGGAGTGCATCGACTCAGCCATGCCCGGTGCTTGCGCCGGGCCGGCTCCGGGCCGACGACGGCAGCACGCTACGACACGGTGTCGGCGCCGACGAGCGAGCCCGTCCTGCCGCGGTCCTCAGCGGATAGGTGATCCAAAGCCCATCCACCAGGGTAGCAAACGGCGCCCGATGGAGTGGAAGGGGAGGGGGGACGACCGGCGTTCACTGCCGCTAGATTCCGAAGCTCGTTGACTCAAGCGTGCACGTCGTAGACCTGGACTCGGTGCCAGCTGGCGGAAAATTCCTTCAGAAACTCCTGGTGAATCGGGTGCGCTTGATAACGATCGTGCGCCTCGATGTCGGCGAAAGTCTCGATCAGCGCCCAGGCATAGCTCGCATCGACGACGGCCCGCGGGGGCGTCTGCTCGGGCCTGCCGAAGTGTCCCGTCTGGACTTCCGGAATCGTGGTGAGCCGGGCGAGGCCCGCCGGGAAGCGCGCGACCAGTGCCGGCTCGGCATTGGACTGGAACCAAAAGTACACCGAGTGTATCAGCATCAGCGCCTTGTAGCGAAGATTTGGTCGGTGATTCAATCCGCTTGCGGCTCGAGCGCGCGCGTTGAGTTCGGATTTCGGACTCCTGATGACAATCGCAAGCACTTCGGGCTGGCCAAAGGCGGAAGCCGTGGCGACAGCGGCTACCCGCTCGTACGGCTGGCTGCACTGATGGCGCTGACTCTCACCTTCTGGCGCGAGTGGCGTTTGGCCCGTATTCGCCGGGAGAACTGCCGTTGTGCGAGTCTCTGGGGGAGCACGTTCCCGACGACTCGCTGATCACCCCCACCTACAACAAGGCTCCGTACCTCCAACGCACGTTGGCATCGTGGACGCACCAGCGGGGCGTCGACTACGAGCTGCTCATCGTCGACGACGGGAGCGACGACCGCACCGCTGCCGGTGTGCGGAAGTACCAACCGCTTCTTCCAATACGCTGCGAGAGAACGTCGAACGTGGGCCTTCGTGATGGTGTTGAAATACTCGCGCGCCATCTGGGCCGAGTTCGTGCTCGACCTCTCCGCCTACTCCCTGCGACGCTCCCTCGTGAGGGCCGCTCGGTACTTCGGCGGGGTCACCCGCCAGTGGTTGTTCGACAACGC
>JBNKVS010000004.1:0-19479 GCA_050299315.1 Polyangiaceae bacterium | reverse complement strand
GGACGAGAGTTCGGTCGATGGCCTTGAGCTTGCGCTGAGCGGCCCGTCGCAAGGTCTCGGTGGCGAGGCGATCGACATCACGCAGTCGGCCGCTGGAGGCTTCGTGCAGCATGGCGATGGCGTCTGAGGAGAAGGCGGTCGACTTGCCGCCAACCCCTTCCAGACGGCGGGCGAGGTACTCGGCGGTATCGTCGACCGCCGCCTCGCCGAGGTGCAGCCGTGTGTGGATGCGTGACCAGAGGGAGCGGTTCTTTCACAGCCGCTACGTGCCCTCGCAGTTTCGCTTTGCCCCATTGGGCTGGCGGAAGCACTACTAGAAGTAGGGACCTCTCTCGGCGCCAGTGAAGAAACGAGTCTCCTCGTCGGAGGCCGGTTCGAGTCCCGCATAGAAGCTTGCAATGCCGTGCTCCCGGCTCATGTGCATTGCGAATTCGTGGAGTGCCGTCGTGAGGGCTTCGGGCTCCGCACAGGCGGCCTCCAATGGAACAAAGTTGACCTCTATATCGTAGACGTCGCCGTCGTAGCGGAGAATGCGCACGTTCGCATTGATCAGCGCCGCGCCCTCCCGGATCTCAAGCCGCGAAAGTCGTCGTTCCACAAGGCCTGCCTCGAGCGTCGGTAACTCCACGAGCTCACCCACTAGTGCCTGGGAGAGCGATCGGGCTTTCGCGGCGTCCAGGCCTTCGAAAACCAACTCCGTCAAATCCTTGGATGCGCTTCCCATCAGTCAATGAATCCTTTGAATCGATAGTCGAGCTGTAGCCGCATACCGCGGCCGTCCGGGAGCGTCTTCTCAAAAAACGTCGTCCCTTTCGAGTTGGTTACGCGCTGAAAGGATCCAGGCCCTCTCATGATATCCCGGAAGTGCTGCATGGCCTGGCCGTGCCAAGTACTCGGGTTGCCCGTTACCTTGCCCCAAATGTTTGCCCCCCCAGGTCTCCCCGCGTGCTTCGAGAGAGCGTGCCCAAGTCGGGTAGTTCCCTTCCACGCTTCAGACGCTGAGCGCAGCGCAGTGGCAGTGTTCCTGATGCCAAGGCCTACCCCCCTTGCGGCCTTGGAAGAGCAGTCCAGCCCGCCGACGCCGGTGTTGTGCACCCAGACGCCCAGCTCCCCGACGAAGAACGTATGGAACTCCTCGACGGTGAGGTTGTACACGGGGTGCAGCCCCGGCACCTCGGTGACGCCGTTCGCGCGCAGGCGGCGTAGCTCGTCGCCTCCCCCCGCTCGCTGCTCGGCATCCCAGGCGGGGGAGAGCCCCGCCAGCCGTCGGCCGTTCGCGAGCTCCGCCGCTGCCGTCCAGCCGGCACCTTCCACCCAGAACGGGTGGCCCGGGGTGGCGAGGACGGGGGACGTGCTGCCGCGTACCGCTACGCTCACTAGCGCGCGCCCCGGCGTGACGTGTGTGGCGAGCACCCGCTTCGCGGCCACCTCCCCCGAGCGTGGGTCGCGCGAGTACACCCAGTCGCCTTGCTGAATGGCTTCGATCGGTTGCGGCCCGGAGGGCGTCAGAACGGGCGTTCCCGCGCCGAAACAACGGGGCTCTTGGGCCCGTTTGGCGCGCGCGAGCGGGCTCGGCATCGGCTGGTGCTGATGAGCCACGCGCGCCACCCGAGTCAGCTTGCCCACCGCATCGATCGCCTTCGGCGCCCCGGTCACGATCGACCCCAGGTCGACGCTCAGCCGGGCGGGGATCTCGGCGTACCTGCCTTCGGCCCAGGCCTTCTCGTACGGCTCCACCAGGCCGTCGATCAAAGCGACCCGAGCCTCGGGGCTCGTCGCGAGGGCGGCCAGACCTTCCACGGTGCTGATGGGGTCGACGAGCCCTTGCACGCCGCCGCCGACCAGATTGACCAGGCCCTTGACGACCCCGCCGGCAAAGTATCGCTGCTGCTCGTCGACGAACGCGTAGGCCCGCGCCAGCGAACCGAGCACCGGGCGGTCCCCGAGGCCTTGCGCCCATCGCTCGGCGCCCTCGCTGGCTCGAAGGTTCGCGGTGTCCACGGCCCCCTCCAGCCACTGCACGCCGCTCTGCACTCCCGCGCCGAGCGAGCGCATGACCTCGCGCGTCGACCGCGCCACGCTCGCGAGGTCGGCGACTCGGCGCTGTAGCCAGCTGCCACCTTTCCCCGCGCAATCCCCCGGCGACCCACACGGGGACGGAGCCGCGAGCTCAGGCGGCGCCGCGAGCTCAGCCGGAGGCGCGAGGTTCGGAGGCGCTTGGTGGCGCCCCGGGGCCCGGTCGCCCCCCGGCGCCCGGTCGAGCGATGAGCCGGCTCGGCCCCCGCCTTCGGAAATGAGCGCCACCTGCTGGCTCGCCTCCAGCGCTTCGTTGCTCACCGCTCCGTAGAGGCCCTTCAGGGTGGTGAGCAGCGCGCACGCCAGTGCCACGGCCAAGAGGTACTCGAGGAGGGTCGCGCCGCGCACCGAGGCGCGAGTTCGACGGCGGCCGGAGTCGGGCCGCGGCACGCGCTCATGGGCACTCGCCAGCGCCAACGCGGAGAGCGGAATCGTGACACACAGGCCCCAGGCCTGCGCGACCGAGCCCACGGCGTTGAAGCCGAGCAGCGCAAGGCAGCCGCATGCCGTTGCCGCAGGGCGCCGGCAGGCGCGGAGCGCCGAGGCCCGGAGGGCCTCCCCGAGGCTCGCGCCATCCCGGAGATGCATCGGCACGAAGACGAGAGGCGCAGCGGTCAACACCACCCCGACACCGAACAGCGCGATGCCACTCGTCGCCAGCAGCCCGAAGGCAAGATGCGGCAGGGGTCGCGAAAGCGGTAGCAACGCATCCGCCAACCGCGGGCGGCGGCCGCCGAGGGCACTTCGAGCCAGGTTCAGCTGCGCCGCCCAAGCTACGCCCCACAGCGCGTGGCCCAGCCAGGCTCCCGCCCCCCCCAGCGCGACCACCAGAGCGAGATGCAGGAGCCACGCCGAGGCCCCCAGAACGAGCCCCCCGAGCACGAGCTCGCCCGCGTGCCGACGAAACCCCTCCCAAACGATATGAACGCGCGAAACGTGACTCAAGGCTAATCTCCGTTCGATTCCGGGCTCGCTGAAGCAAGCCTCGTGCCGCCGCGCCACGGCCGAGTGAAGCCGCCCCCTGCGCTTCCCCTGGCCAGGGTTTCTCGCGACCGCAGGACCGAGAGAGCGAGGACCAAGCGGGACTTCGAGTCCAGATGCCGGCGCGGGCGCGCGCAAGCAGACGTGCCGTCGCTCGTGTGCCTCACGCCGACGCGCCGTGCCGAACGACGACCGCAAGTTGTCGCCCCCGTGAACGACCGGTTGACAGCGGGTGGGCGCTGGTTCGCACCGAGACCCGCCGCGTTGCACGGGCGGCGTGCGCGGGGAGGCGGCGTGCGAGGCGCGCGGCACGGTCCGACCCCGGGCATGGCTCGAGCCCCTCGGGGACCTTCGGCGCCGCAGGACGCGTCGACGACCGCCCGCGCCCGACGCGCCAGCGGCGTGAGGCTTCCCTCCGGTGGGTCGGTTGCCTGCGGTGCGAGCCGCGCGTCGATGGCCTCAGCCAGTCGAACGCGTTGCTGCACTGATGGACGCGTCACCGCGCCGTGCCATGGGCGTGGCAGCCCCCCGCCCCGGTCGAGCCAGAAGCGGCTCGTGCTCGGAGCCAAAGCGCGCTAGAACGCGCCAATGCGTGAGTCGAAGCGGGGCATCGCAGGCCGAGCGCTCCTCTTGTTTGCGAGCGGAGCGGTTTGGGCCTGCATGGGCGGAGCCGCTTCCCCGCCGGCGCCGAAATCTTCGAGCGGGGCGGCCCCCGTCGAAGACGCACAGGTCGGGCCAGAGGCCGCGGCAGAGGCGCCGGCGGGCAAAGCGCCGCTCGCCGAGGACGCCGTGGCCGGTGTGAGCAACCCCGAGCTGCGTGCCCTGCTCACCGACCACTGGGACTGGGCGATGCGCGACGACCCTCGCTGGGCCACCACGCTGGGGGATCATCGATTCGACGACCGCCTCGAAGACCCTTCTCACGCCGCCGAGCTCGAGCGGCGGGCGCAGCGGTCCCTTCTACTCCAGCGCGCTCGCCAGCTCACCCCCGACGCGCTCGACCGATCCGATCGCGTCACGCTCGATCTGCTGCGGGAGCAATTGTCCGCCGAGGTGGCCCGGCACGTGTGCGACGCGCACCTCTGGAGCATCTCGGCACACGGCAACCCCGTCAACTGGATCAACTACCTGCCCAAGCAGCATCGCGTCCAAACGCGAGAAGACGGGCACAACCTCGTGGCGCGCTATCGGGCCATCGCGGGCTGGGTGGATGCCCACATCGAGAACCTACGCCGGGGCGCCGCCGAGGGCCTCACGGCCAGCGCCGAATCGCTGAGGAGGATGCTAGCGTTGATCGACGAGGTGCTGGCCCAGGACGTAGCCGACTGGGCCCTGATGGAGCCGGTCGGTAGCTGGCCGAGCACGTGGAGCGAGCCGCAGCGTCGGGAGCTCGACGAGGCGATTGCCTCGATCGTGCGCCAACAGGTCAAGCCAGCCTTCACGCGCTTGCGGGCCACGCTGGCCGAGGAAATCGTGCCCATCGCCCGGCGGCTCGACAGCGAGGGGCTCAGCGGTCTGCCTCGAGGGCAGCAGTGCTACGCGGCGTCGATCCTGGCGCATACCGGGCTCGACGAGACACCCGAGGTCCTGCATGCGCTGGGGAAGTCCGAAATGGCGCGGATCAACGCCGAGATGGTAGAGCTCGGCCAAAGGCTCAAAACCGGAGAGAAGCTCGCCGCAACGCTTCGCAGCTTGCGCACGGACCCGTCCATGTACTTTCAGACGGGTGAGCAAATCCTGGCCAAGGCACGCCAGACGCTAGCCGCCGCCAAAGCCGCGATCCCCGCCTATTTCGGCCTGCTGCCGGCGACGGACTGCGTCGTCGCGGAAGTCCCTGCGTACGAGGCCCCCTTCAGCACGATCGCCTACTATCGCAGGCCGCACTTCGACGGCTCGAAGCCCGGTGAGTTTTTCGTCAATACATTCGAGCCGACCACCAGGCCACGGTTCGAAGCGCAGGCTCTCGCGTTTCACGAGTCCATTCCAGGTCACCATCTCCAGCTGGCGATCGCACAGGAACGGGGTGAGCTCCCGGCTTTCAGGAAATTCGGCGGCGTAACGGCCTTCGTCGAGGGCTGGGGCCTGTATGCCGAGCGGCTCTCCGACGAGATGGGGCTCTACACGGGAGACGCCGACCGCATGGGGATGCTCAGCTACGACGCCTGGCGCGCCGCGCGCCTCGTCGTCGACACCGGCATCCACGCGTTCGGCTGGAGCCGCGCGCAGGCCGAAGAGTACATGCGCGATCACACGGCCCTCGCCGCCAACAACATCGAGAACGAGGTCGATCGATACATTGCCTGGCCCGGTCAGGCGCTGGCGTACAAGGTGGGCCAGTTGGAGATCTTGCGCCTGAGAGCACGAGCCCGAGAGCGCCTCGGCCCGGCCTTCGACATCCGCGTCTTCCACGATCGAGTGCTCGAAAGCGGCGCGCTGCCCCCCCCGGTGCTGGCCCGCCACATCGAAGCGTGGCTCGACGAGGCGACGAGTGGAAAGAAAGCGTCCCTCGACTGACCCTGGCCGTCGCGAGCTCATCGGCCCCGGCGCGAAGCGCGACGCTCGCGCCGACCGTGCCGTCGACGCGTGCTCGGCCCGATTGAGATCGGCCCTGTTTGCCCCCCGTCCCGTTTCCACGTGAGCTGGCTCGGCCTGGCATTGTCGTCGGCTCTTTGCCTGGGCCCGTGACCTGGCAAATCATCCCCCACCTGGGCCAATCGGGTGCCGCCGTGCTTGCGCAACCACAGGGCAAACCTTCTACGATGGCACGAGATGGCGTACGCTTGAAGTACGGGATCACCACGGACTCCAGCGCCCCTTGGAACGTGCGGTCTCATCTGACGCCGACGGTAGACAACGACGGGGCAAGGCGGAATTCGAGTGGGCGTTTCGCTCGACGGAGGTCCAGTCCAGACCCTCGAATCGCACATCATTCCGACGGCCGGCGCGGCCCGCACTCCCGAGCAGCGCGCCCGGGGTGGATGCGGTCATCGCAAACCGTCATACCGTTCCAAGCGGAGTTTGCCGGGGTCGCCGCGGGCCAGCACACGCTCGAGGTGTGGTGCCTGGACGACAACGCCGTGCTCGAAGAGATCGAAATCCGCCTACACTCACCGGGCCCCTTCGGCGGGTCGCCGCCCTCGGCGGAATGGACGAGCAATGATCCCGCCAAACGCAGACAAGGGCGGCATACGCCATGAATGATACGCTCACACGCATCGGCATCTTCTACGACGGCAACTTTTTCCACGTCGTCAACAACTACTACGCGTACCAACACGGTCGGAAATCACGCATTAGCCTCAACGGCTTGCACGAGTTCATCCGGCAGCGCGTGGCCCGCGAGGAGCGGGTCGAAGCGCGCCTGTGCCGGGTGGTGGACGTGCACTATTTTCGAGGGCGCTTCAGCGCGGACGAGGCAAATGAAGCCGGCAAGCTGTACTCCGAGCGGGTATTTGACGACGTTCTGATCCGGCAGGGAGTCACCACGCACTACTTGCCCATGGGTCACGCGGGAACGGAGAAGGGAGTCGACGTCTGGTTCGCGCTCGAGGCCTACGAGCTAGCGATCTACAAGCGCTTCGACGTGTGCGTTCTGATCGCGGGGGACTCAGACTACGTTCCCCTCGCCCGAAAGCTGAACACGTTGGGCACCCGCGTGATGGTCGTCGGCTGGGACTTCGAGTACGTGGACCGGAGCGACCGGTTGCGCACGACCAAAACGTCGCTGGCGCTCTTGAACGAGGTGACCTACCCCGTTCTGCTGAGCGACATCATCGAGGACGGGGCTCAGGAGGCGGAGGTCGACGAGCTCTTTCTGCCGAGCGCGCCGAAGGCCCTGCCGCAACGAGAGGAATCGGATCCGAGCGCTCGAGCCACGAGCGAGGCGCGGCACGCGGGCAGAATCGAAAATCTGTTGCAGCGCGATGCCGACGACAAGCGCTACGGGTTCATCTCCCCCGAAGGCGGCGGCGAAAACCTTTGGTTTGGCGATCGCGATCTGGACGGAGTCGCCTTCAGCGAGTTGTCTCGCGGGGATGCGGTGACGTTCGAGGTCGGCAGAAACTGGCAGGGCGATTGCGCGAGAAGCGTGCGCAGGGATAGCTGAGGGCCCGCGCCCTGCTGGCCCGCGGAAGCTGCTATGATTGCTCATGACCGATTCTGCCGACGAGCTCGAGATCGACGAGCTCATCGCTCGCTTTTTCGAGTGTTTCGACAACGACTCGGGTTCGCCGAAGCTCGAAGAGCTGGCGGAGCTTTGCACGCCGGACGCGCGCATCGCGAAGGCCGGCGGTCCACTACAGTCGCTGACCCAGTTCATCCGTCCGCGCGAAGCCCCGCTTTCGGGCGGGAGCGTCACACACTTTCGAGAGCGAGAAACGTCCTCGTCCACCCTCGTCGTGAGCGATTGCGCGCAGCGCGCCTCCACCTGCGAAAAGAGCTGGGTGGAAGCGCGGCACCACATCCACGGCACGGGGCACAAGTTCTTTCATCTCGTTTGCACGGACGATGGCTGGAGAATCATTTCTCTGCTCTGGCAAGACGACTGAGCGCTGCCGCCAGACTGTTCGCCAGAGTCACAGGGGGTGTTGCCAGGGCGCCCACGAGGAAGGCCCGCCGCGGCGGGTTTGGCAAGCTCGTGCAGCGGGATGGCGAAAGGATCGCCGGAGATCCCTTCGCTTCGGGCGAGCGCCGCCCGTGGCACGCTCGTTGCTGAGCTGGCTGCAGCTGCGACGGGAACACCGTCGGTCCCGCGCGAGGTGCCGCCCCGCGAAGCCATCGACCCGAGGAACACTGCAAGATGAATCGACGCGAATTTCACTTCTCGATCACTCCGACACCCATGCTGGTGCTCACCCTCCTGGCCGCCGCCTGCGGCTCCGAGAGCGAGCCGGTTTCGTGTGAAGACGGGCTGGCGGACGTGGGAGACCGCTGCCGAGACCCGCGGCAGATCTGCGTGGGCGCGCGCTCGGGCGAGCTCAACCTTCGCTGCGAAGGAGGGCGGTGGGTCGTCGCGGACGACGTGCAGAGCGTGCTAGCGCCGGCCGACGCCGGCACCCGCTAGCGCGCGGCGCCGCATTGCCCCGCGAGCTCGCCTCGGCGAAAGTCCGCCCCGCCGGACGTGAGAGCATCTCGAACGGCTTCTGCAAGATGCGGCTACTGGTGAGCAGCGGAGGGTCCCATTCCCGCCCTCATCAGTGGACGAGCTCGGAGAGTTCTTCGACCTGGAACCCTCATGGGGCATCCACGATGGAGGAGATCTGCTCCACCATTTGGGGCGAAGGAATTCGCTCCTCGATTGTTTCGCTCTCCACGGCAAGATCTGCTTGCGTCATCAAAAAGGCGGGTCTCGCGATCGATGGGCTCTGGAGGGGCGAGCCCGCGCGTGGCGAACGTGCCCCGGTACACCAGGTCTCCTGCCTCGATCAGGGCGATGGCTGCGCCTGGTACTCCAAACTCCTCGATTGCGCGGCCGACGTAGTCGTTGAGCTCGACCTCGTCCTGTTACGACAGCGTGGGCTGGCGGCGCGCGAACGGCGGGTGAAGCTGGACGCCGCGGGTGGGTGTGGGGCAGCATGACCCCATGAAAAGTGCGGGGGCTCGTGGAAAAATGTTGCGCTGGCCGCGCCGGCTTCGGCTGCCGACCGGGGCTCCAGACGGTGTGCGTATCTGGCGTCGACCCGACGGCGTGCCTCGCATCGAGGGTCCGGACTTGCTCGGTGTGCTGTGGGGTCTGGGGTACTGCCACGCTTTGGACAGGGGGCTGAGCCTCGTGCTCATGCGCACGGCGGGCCAGGGTCGGCTCGCCGAATGCTTGGTGCCGAGTGATGAAGCCGTGGAGTCCGACCTTTTTTTTCGGCGCCATGGGTTTCACCTCGGCGTGAGCGATGCCGTCGACGCTCTTCCGCAGACTCGGCGGCGCCAGCTCGAGGCCTACACCTCGGGAGTCAACGCTCGCCTCGGCCGCCATCCGCCCGCCGAGCTACGCCTGCTGCGTCACCGCCCCGCCCCCTGGACCGCGGGCGACGCGATCCTGCTATCGCGCCTGATCGGGTATGTCGGCCTGGCGCAGACCCAGGCGGATCTCGAACGCTTCGTCGTCGAGGCGATTGCCGCCGGCGTGAGCGACGCACACTTGCAGGCGCTTTTTCCCGGTGTGGCGGAGATCGAGGCGCTCCCGAAAGGTGCGGCGGGGTTGGCCAGCCGCGAACTCCTGTCCAAGGTTCGCCTGGGGCAGCGGCTGGTGCCGGATACGCTCGCCTGGCTCCAACCGATCCCAGCCGCCACAGGCTCGAACGCCTGGGCCGTTCGACCCGAGCGCTCAGGCTCGGGTCACGCCCTGCTCGCCAACGACCCGCACCTCGAGATCAACCGGTTGCCCAACGTTTGGTACGAGGTGGTCGCTCGCGTGCAGGATCACCCGGGCCACTTCGCCTCCGTGGCGACCATGCCTGGCTTGCCCGTGCCGATCCTCGGACGGGTGCACGAGGTCGGGTGGGGGGCGACCTACACCTATGCCGATGGAATCGATTGTTGGGTGGAGGAATGCCGAGGTGGCCGCTACCGGCGAGGAGGCGAGCTTCGGCCATTTGGCGAACGCCGAGAAGAGATCAAGCGCAAGGGCCGCCCGTCGGTGCTGGCCACGTTCTACGAAAACCCGCACGGCGTGCTCGACGGGGACCCCAGCGAGGACGGGTTGCTCCTCACGACCCGCTGGAGCGCGAGCCGCAGCGGGACGGCCAGCCTCGACGCCATGCTCTCGCTTTGGACGGTGTCTAGCGTGCGGGAGGCGATGGCGGCCCTGTCGCGAATCGAGACGGCGTGGAACTGGGTGTTGGCCGACCGCGCCGGAAACATCGGGTATCAGATGAGCGGGCTGATCCCCCGGCGTCGCCCCGGTGTGACGGGGCTGGTGCCGCTGCCCGGCTGGGACCCGGAAAACGACTGGCAAGGCTTCGTCGAGCCCGAGGACCTGCCCTCGGAGTACAACCCTCCGTGCGGTTTCGTGCTGAGCGCGAACGAGAAGTGCCCGTACCCCGGGCGGAGCTCCCCCCAGAACGCCACCATGGCGGACTATCGGGCGCGGCGCATTCGCCAGGTTCTCGAGGAGAAGCCTGCGCTGACGGTCGAGGACTGTCAGGCCCTACAGTACGACACGCTCTCCTTGCAGGCGCTCGACTTCCTGGCGCTGCTGCGCCCCTTGCTGCCAGACACGGACGAGGCGCGCTGCCTCTTGGAATGGGACGGGCGCTACGACGGCCACTCGCCGGCGTGCGAGCTGTTCGAGGCGTTCTACGCCGCGCTGGCGCGTAAGATCGTCGGGGAGCACTTTCTCGGCGAAAGCGCTCTGAATTATTTGCGCACGCGCACGAGCGTGCTGGCCTCGTATTTCGGGCACGTCGACCGTGTGCTGCTCGCGCCCCCGCCCGAGCTGTGTGGGGGCCGCACGCGTGAGCAGCTCTACCTCGAAGCCTTCGAAGAGGCTTGCGCGGCCACGCCGCCGGTGGAGCAGCCCGGCATGATCATGTACAACTTGCTGGCGGGAGCGAAGCTACCGCCGTGGACGCGAGTTGCCCGCGGCCCGGTGCCCCTGCTCGGTGGACGCGCCAGCGTGTGTCAGATGCAGCAGGTTCGGTCGGCAGGGCGCTCCATTTGTCTGGGCCCGTCCGTGCGCGTGGTGACTGATCTAGGTGAAGACTGCGTCCACAGTGTACTGATCGGAGGCCCGAGCGATCGCCCGTGGTCTCGCTGGTACGCGTCCGATGTCGAGGCCTGGGTCCGCGGGGTCTACAAGCGTCTCGAGCCGTGAGGGGAGCGCGTCATCACGTTGCGCGATCTCGCGACGCACCACTCCGGGCTGCCTCGCCTGCCCGACAACCTCGACCCCGCGGATCCGAGCGACCCCTACGCCGACTACACGGAAACGCAACTGTTCGAGTATCTAGCCGAGGCGAGGCTCTCGCACGAGGTCGGCACCGAGTACGAGTACTCCAACCTCGCGGCGGGCCTGCTCGGTCATCTGCTCGCCCGCCGGGCAACCGCGAGCTGGGAAGAGCTGGTGCGCACGGGCATTCGAGCTCGATGGGCAGGGAGCTCCCGTTGCCTTGACCCTCTTTCAGAACGGCCGCGAGCGTCGCTGCCCCAAGGTCGAACGAGGGCGCCCCGCCTTGCGCGAGGTCGCAGTGCCGGCGGAGGCGCTCGAGCGCTACGTTGGGCGCTACCAACCAGCCCCGGGCCTCATATTGCGGGTCCGCGGGAAGGGCGAAGACCTGAGCGCACAGCTCACCGGTCAACCCGCACTGCCGATATTCGCCGCGTCCGACAAGGAGTTCTTGCTCAAGGTCGTCGACGCGCAGCTGAGCTTCGAGGTGAATGACTCGGGCCCCGCCATTGCCGTCACCCTGCACCAAAACGGGGTCGATCAGCGCGCGACGCATCGAGTGAGGCCGTAGGGGCTGGCAGCCGCGCCAACGAGAATGAGCTCAATCGCTCGACGCTATTGTCCACTCAGCCATGCGCGGTACGCGTCGAGGTTGTAGTCGCGTCCCAAGAACTCGCGCACGAGCTGCTTCGCATCGCGCGTGCCGCCCGGTGCGAGCACCATGCGCCGGTAGTCGGCCGCGACCTTCGGGTCGAGCAGACCCTCGGCCTCGAAACGCGTGAACAGGTCTTTCGCGATCACGAGCGACCATTGGTAGGTGTAGTAGTTCGAGGTGTACCCCATCAAGTGGCCAAAGCTCGCGTACACATGGCCCCCCTCGGGCTCCGGCACCGGGCTGTACTTCTGGTAGACTTCGCTCATCAGTCTCGCCAGGTCGAGCCGTTCGGGGTCGCGCTCATGAAGCTCGAAGCTGAGCGCCGTGTAAAAGAGCTGTCGCCCCACGTCAGCGGCTTTGCCGAATTCGTCCGCGCGACGCATTTTTTCGACGAGCGAGGCGGGGATGGGGGCCCCCGTTTCGTGGTGTTTGGCAAAACGCGCAAGAACGTCGGGATTCCACGCCCATTCTTCGAGCAGCTGGGATGGCGCTTCCACGAAGTCCAGCTCGGTGGCCACGCCGTTGTCGGCGAGCCACGGGCTCTCGGTTGCGAGCAGGTGATGGATCAGGTGCCCAAACTCGTGAAAGAACGTGATCACCTGCTTGTGCTCCATCAGGGCGTGTCCATCTCCCTCGCTGGGGTCGGGGAAGTTGCACATCAAGACGGCCGCCGGAAGGCGCCCATGGCTGTCGCCCGTGAGGAGGGGAGCCATCGCTGCGTGCTTGTACTTGCCGTCGCGCGGGTGCATGTCGAAGTAAAAGCGCCCCTGTTCCGCACCATCTTTCTGCATCGACCAAACGGTCACCGAAGGGTGCCAGGTGGGTAGGTCCACGCGCGAGAAGGTGACGCCAAACAGCTCGCCGTAGAGCGCGAGAATGCCATCCCGCACGTTGGGATAGGAGAAGTAGGCACGCACCTCCTGCGAGTCGACCTGATACTTTTCTCGTTGAACCTTGGCGCGATAGTAGAGCCGATCCCATACCTCGTAGCGGCTCGCCTCGGGGTCGTCTTGTTTCTTTCTGGCGATCAGCTCGCGCACTTCTCTCGCCATCGGCTCCCGAACGAGCTCTTCGAGCTGCGCGATGAACTTCGCAACCGCGTCCGCGGTCCCCACCATCTTGTCGCTCGTCGCATAGTCGGCCCAGGTCTCGAACCCGAGCCGGTTGGCGTACTCGCGACGCAAGGCGAGCAATTGGAGCAAGAGCGGCTCGTTTTTCGGGTAGGCGCGATTCAGGAAGCGCACGTACAGCTCTTTGCGCAACCCGGCATCCTCGGCGTACGTTTGGAATGGGAAGAAGTCGGGATAGTCCGTGGAGATGACGATCTCGCCCCGCTCGTTCTTCTCGTGCGCGGCAACGTAGTCGGCGGGCAATCCGGCGAGCCCCGTTTCGTCGGCGATCGTGATCGTGCGAACGTCCTCGCGCAGATTGCGCGCGAAATCCTGTGTAATCTCGACCATCCTCTCGTCGAGCTCGGCGAGGCGTTTGCGTGTCGATTCGTCTTTGTCGACGCCGCTCAGGCGAAAGTCGCGCAGCAACCGCCCGACGTAGCGGGCATCGAGCGGCGCGAGCCCGGTGCCCTCGAGCGCGCGAGCCTTCTCGTAGAGTCCGGGGTCGAGATTGGTCTCGGTCTGCCATTTGGCGACGCGCTGAATGCACACGTCGGCGGCGTCGCGAACCGCCTTGTCGGGATGCAACTCGCTCATGGCGTAGATCGACGCGATGTCGTCGAATGCCGTACTGATTTGACCGAACGCGCCGAGCGCCTGCCGCGGGTCGGGCGGCGCGCCATCGCCCGGCGCGCCGTCGCTCGGCGCGCCGTCGCTCGGCGCCCCATCACTCGGCGCCCCATCACTCGGGGCGGAGTCACGGAGCGCAGCGCGGATCGCGGTGGCCCCGTCGAGAGCGCGGTCGCACGCCGTCGTGAGCGCCTCCGCGTTGGTCCACAGTGCGGACAGCTCGCCGGGCGCAGCGGCGAACGCGCCGGCTGCGCTCGCCGCCGACGCCTGCGGGGCTTTCGCTCGAGGCGCGGATTGGCCTTTCGGGCTGCAGCTCGGAGCGAGCGCCGGGGCGAGCACGCAGAGGCCGAAAACGAGGACAAAACGGGGGCTGCATGGCATCACGGGGGCTCCTTCGTCGAGACTTGGCGGAGCCACCGTAGCCCATCCCGCGCGACACCGCCCTCGGGAATCGGCGCTCGCAGCTCGACGGTACCGGGAAAGTCCGCTCCCACGGACGGGGCGCGTTGGCCCCCCCGCCGCTCGGCCCTTTGTGGCTGCTCTTCCAGCGCGCGAACGCGCCGCTCGAGATCCTCGGCGCGCTGGCTCGCCTGCTGCGCCCGGCGCCCCTCTTTCTGCGCGCGGAGCGCCATCTCGTCCGAGTACCGCTCGAGCTTTTCGAGCAGCTCGCGCGCTTCGAGCAGGGTCGCGTCGCGAGCTCTCGGTAGCGGCGCCACGACGCGTCGTCTGCGAGGCGAGCGCCCCTCACGACTCGCCGCCTTCGGCGAGCGTGGGCTTCGACTCCGTCGCCGAAGGCTCGAATGCCGAGCTGGATTGCTCGCGCGCGAGGCGATCGTGCGAGCCGGCCCGCCTGCCCCCGCTCCCCGGCGCACCGGCCTTGCCGCAGCTCGCAGCCCGACGATGAATCCGGGGGCGAGCGATCGGGGGTGTTCGGTACTTGGCTGCACACGGGGTGCTGCGACCACGCCCTCGCTGCCGAGGTGCGAGCCTTCGAGCGGAGCCCCATGCGCCCCGTCGTACGCCCGAAGAACGTGCCCGCAAGAATCCAAGGAATACGCTCCCTCCGCCGACGCGAGTTGCTCTGATCACCATCGAGGAGAAGAGACGCTCGCCCACCGCTCAGGTCGCGATATCCCAATCTACTTTGCCAGGGAGCCGCTTCCGGATACCCCTGCGCGACGGGGGCGGCGGCTCCCGTGGACGCTTCGCGGGCATTGCTGCGTCCGCCGAGGATTGCCGCGCTTCCCTCGGCGCCCGTCTTCCACCGACGAATCGCCCCCTCGGCGCAAGATTCCGCCGCTAGCACACGAGCGGGGCCGGTGAGAGGATGAACTTCCCTTCGGGCCGAGAGACGGGCAAGCCCAGCTTGGTTTGCGACGGATCGCCAGCGGTATCAGCAGCTACTCGGTGGCGCTCGGCCTGTTCGTGCTGATCGCCGCCTCGGCGCTGGACACGCTCGCCCGGCGTGTCGACGACGTGGGCACGCTGCGGTGGGCGAACGTCTACGAAGTCAGCTCCCCCCCGACCACCAGGAGGCGCGGCGGATCGCGGAGGAATTCGAGCGGCGCACGGACGGGCGGTTTCCGGATCAGCGTCTACCCGGCCTCGTCGCTGGGCGACGAGGTGGCGACCAACGAATCGCCCGATTGTGGCGCAATCGACATCATCTACACCGGTCCGTCGCTCGTCATGCGGGCGTGCCCACCGATCGCCCTCTCGGGGTACCCCTACGCGGTCGACGACTGCGCGCACCGGCAGGCCCATCGCGATAGTGACTTGTTCGCAGAAGTGTCCGCGACCTACGGGGAGGCCACGCGGCGCAGGGTGGTCGGCCTGGTCTACTATGGTTTCCGACACGTGACCGCGAACAAGCCCACCCTCGTTCCTTCGGAAGTGCAAGGCCTCGAGATCCGCGTGCCCAATTCACCGATGTTCCTGGTGACCTGCTGTTTCGGGAGAGTTTCGAAATCCGAGAGCCTGGTCGTTGCACGGCAGGCCCGCCCTCAGGGGGGCGGGATGGGTCACGCCGGGATCGCCTCGCGAGCTATTCGAGCCACTTGTTGAGCTTCGCGGCGACGCTCTCGGAGAGGTTGTCCCAGCCCCGATGCAAATGCTCATCCAGCTCTTCGAGCTTCTTCTTGATCTTTGCCTGGGCGTCGTTCGACGCCGCGTGACCGTCGGCCTGGAGTTTGGCCAGGTCGGCCTCTAGCTGCTTCCTTCTCGCGTGAATTCGAGCGCGCAGTTCACTGATCTGGGACATTGGTTCGCCCTCCTGTCGTGGATGCTCTTCGAGGCTCCTGAACAAGCGAAGCTTTGCCTCGGTTGCGCTGCCCCGAGCCAAGCCCCGCTAGTGCCACAGTCGCGTCGAGAGCACAACGAGCGAGTGGACGGCAAGACACTCCAAGATTGGGCAGCCGCAAACGTTGCGCACATGGAGCTCGAGGGCGACCCGAGGTTTCGCACCCGCGGAGCCCGACGGCAGGCCGGCGCATGGGTGCGGCGGCCGCTCTCCATCGCCGACCCCTCCGTCAGAAGAACGCGTGTGGCTGCAGTTGCAGTGGCAGCCTCGAGAGGCTTCCGCCGCCGGGTGCGGCAATGTTCGATCGTGCCCGGAGAAACCCGCCGCGGCTCGCCAGCTCGGCGCTCCAATGAAGTGTTCGGCGGGTCGCTGCTCGACCTCGGCAAGAGTCCGCCGGTCAAGAGTCCCCGCCGCCGCGGGTTCGGCTCCCGTGCAGGGGCGCTGCAGACGCGCGCGAGCCGCGTCACCGCCTCCGCATCCCGAGACCCGGATCGGCAAGGGTTGCGCGTTTCGGGGCGGGCTCGCATGGCGCGCCGCCGACAATCGCCGCCGTGGAGCGAAAGCACGGGCGGCACACATCTTGCTTTTGTCACCTGTATGGCAAGAGCAAACCGATGGATTGGTACGGCCGAGCGCATCATGGCAATCGTCGCCGCCTTCGTGGGCGCTTTCCTCCTGGGCGGTATCGCCGGTTTTCTCGGCTACGGTGCGTTCTTGGTCTTCGCGGAGAAGCTTCAACTGTTCAGCGACCTCGAACTGAACTGGCTGGGGCGCGTCGACCCAAACGCCATCAACGCTTCCTGCCTCGTTGGTCTGTTGAGCGCGGTCGGGGCTGCTTATTGGGCTTGGAAGTGGGGTCGTCCGCCCGGCTCGGATCCCCAGGAGTCGGAGCGAGGAGCGAAAGAAGAGCAAAGCGGGCGGGCGCGTTCGGAGGGGATGGGGGGAGGGTAGAGAAGCGGAGGGACAGATTCTTGCCTTTGCCGCAAAAATTGTAGCTAATGGTGGGAGAATTCGATGCACCTCTGCCGTTGCGGCGGGGCCGGATCCTGCCGCCGTGGTGGCTGACGCGGCCGTCACAACGTGCGCGCTGTGAGATCGGGGGTACTCATCCGCCGGGTGCCCTCGCGACGACGGGTCGAGGATTTCGCTCGCGGCCGATGGCGACGCGACCCCTTTCAGAGCGGCGCGCCGTTCCCCAATTTCTGGCCCCCCACGCCTCCGCGCCCCCAATCCAAAGTCACATCAACCCCGGTCGGGCACCCGCGTTCCGGTCCGCTGAGGCGAGTTGCCGGTTCCGGGGTGTTAGCGGGTGCCGAAACCCGCGCTCTTCACCGCTTGGAAGCGGGTTTCGGCGCCCGCCAACATGACCTCTACCTGATGACGGTGCAGGTGGGATCTGCGCCGTCGATTGCTCCGTCGCCATCGTTGTCGATGCCGTCGTTGCAGATCTCGTCGTTGCACTCGTCGATCACGCAGTTGCAGTTGTTGTCGATGCCGTCCCCGCAGATCTCCTCGGCCATGCACACCGAGCACGAAGCGCCGTCGGCGACACCGTCGCAGTCGTTGTCGATTCCGTCCCCACACACGTCGACGCACTTGCAGACCGTCTGGGCGTCCTCCTCGGAGACCGTCCAGAAGGCTCGATGGTTGCCGTCCTCCACGTTCTGGAACGGAGCCCAGAATGCCGCGTAGCTCGGGTCCCCCTCGAGCGTCGGGTCGATGGCAGCAATCCAGATTTGGTCTTCCTTGTCTGCGAGCTCGCGCAGGCTGGCGTAGGGGCGCAGGCTGGAAAACGCGAGCCAGAAGATGCCCGGCTCGGTGCTGGGTGCCCAGCGGGGCATGGAGTTTCCGAGGTCGATCATCGAATCGCCCCTGCCGACCCGCCCGTTGAGGCGCGCCAGCTCGACGGGGGCTCCCCCGTCCGCCGACACCATCCGGAGGATCGCGGTGGCCGCGTCCTTGGACTTCTGCTGCGCGTTGACGTAGGCAACGTAGCGGCTGTCGGGGCTCCAGGTCGGGAAGAAGTTGTTGTCGTCGCCGCCCGCGCTCTCGACGAGCACTTCGATGTCACTGAAGGCGCCGTCTGCGTAGGACATTACCGCAATGGATGCCTTCTCGATGTCCTTGGTCCCCGCCTTCGAGCTCATCGCGAAGACGACCTTGTCACCGAGGCCATTCCAGTCGGGCATGTTTGCCTTCGCGCCCTCGGGCAGCTGGACCTCTCCGTCGTTTTCTCCGATGGGCTCGCCCGTCGCGACGTCCAGCAGCACCATCTTTCCGTCGGCCGCGACCAGCAGCTGGGTTGCGTCTGGCGAGAACGTCGTCCATCCCGACTTGCGACCTCGCTCGTCACCGAGTGGAACGAGCTTGCCGAGGTCTTCCGTGTCGATCACTCGCAGGTTCTCACCGTCGTAGCCGAGCGCCATCTTCTTGCCGTCCCGCGACAGGGTGTGGCAGGCCACGCAGCTGTCGCTGTCCTCGGCGGTCGGGTCCGTGTAGAACTTCTCGGGGAAGGGGTCGGAGATGCGCGCTCGCATGACGCCCTCGCTTCCCGTTGACCAGTAGTAGATGGCGCCCGGCACCGCAGCTCGACTGAAAAGCAGCGTGACTGGCTCCGAGACGTATGCCGTCTCGGGCGTGGCCTCGTGGAGGGCCGCTACCGTGAACTGAACCGAGCTGCCTCGGTTCGACTCCGCGATCCAGTCCCACTCCTCCTCGGAGGGCTCCCAGTTCGTATCCCCCACGTAGACCACCACGTCCGTCAGCGGACCCGAGAACCGGAGCTGGTACACGGCGTCCGGATCTGCGCTGGTCCACTCGTGGCGAACGTGCGAGAGGTTCACGGGGAACATCGTCTCGTGTGCCGGGTAGACGATGCTGGGAGCGGCCACCGAGTCGGTGTCTTCCGCGGCCGCTTCGAAGCGGTCGGCAACGTCGCTCGCGACATCGTCCGAGACGAATGCTTGGCTGCCCTCGTGGTTTGCACAAGGACTGCCGTTGCACAGCTCCGCTTCTGGGACCTTCACTGTCGGGCTTGCTGGGTCGCTGCTTTGGCCTTCCACCAGGATTTCGTTCCCGAATAGGCCTGTGCCCCCCTGCGTGTTCCCGGCAGAGCTGTTCGAGCTGCCTCCGCTGGCCCCGGAGCTCGAGCTTCCGCCACCGCCGGGTACCTTTTCTCGGTCCTTCCCGCAGGCTGACGATGCGAGCGCGGCGCTCGACAAGAGGGTGACCAAGAGAAGTCTATCGCTGAGATTCATTGCCAAGGAAGCGGGTTCGCTTTTCCATAATTGCACCGATGCAACGATTGTAGCGTATTCCCCTTCTTTCAGCCTAGCATCGGCAAGAGGGCCTTTCCCGTGCTTCTTCCGATGGCGGGGACCGGCGCCCATGCGCTCACATCCAGCTCGGCCTCGAGGAGCCGACAGCTTTCGGGTGCTCGCCCCCTCGGAGTCAGCACGTTGCCGAGCTGCGAGCGCGGTCGCAGGGGCTCCCACTGACGGAGTGCCCGTGCTTCGCCCTTTCAGCCTCGCTCGGGTGGGACACCGTGGCTCGGGTGCTGATCCTGGTGACCGACGACTCACCCAGGCCTGGTTGGCGGCACCTGTCGGCTTCTGTTGCAGCCCCGCTCTCGTGAAGCGGGGCTTCTGGGAGGGCCGTTGTCCAGTAGGTGTCCCAGCAGTAGTAGCACCACAGCCCCGCGTTGGACAGGGCGCGGTAGTCGAGGTCCATGGGGTTTTGGGTCGCCACGACGACGCCCACGCCGTAGGCGCGAGCCTGCTTCATCAGCGCGACGATCGGGGCCTTGGTGGAGGGATTGGATGGGTGAGGGGGGAGCAAGCCAAACGCCTCG
>JBNKVS010000003.1:0-4575 GCA_050299315.1 Polyangiaceae bacterium | reverse complement strand
CAGCGCCCCTCGACAGCTGACCAGCGTCGCGAACGGCGAATGGCTTCCCAACAGAGTCTCTCCTGCTTCTTCTTCGGCATCCCCGGCCGATGCGCGATCTCGAGGCTCGTTTCCAGGCGCCGTTGCTGGACGGATTACGATCGACCGGCGGCGCTTTGCTATCAACCAACTCTACTATGCCCAATTCAATCAGGTGGACAGCGGTCTTAGCGGGCGGCTCGCTCTCGGGCGATTGCACAAGCTGCTGACTATCTACTTGCCGAGACATCTGCATAGGCTGGATGAGCATTTTCACCACGCGGTTGGGCTGAGTGTAGAAGCGTACCTGCACGTGGCAGCGTTGTTGCTCGTTCAGGTTCCGCGCTTCGCAGCTCGACTGAGCCAACATCAGTCGCCGTGGTGGAACCTTGCGGAGTTTGTTTCGTCCATTCCAAAGAACGCGGCCGAAGTGGCGACCGTCCTGGAGCTGATGAGTCAGTCGGTTGGCGAGTTTCGGCTGAGCGAGAAACCACGCTCAGAGTTGTTTGAATTTGACACGCTGCAGAAGCGGCCCTTAGTCAAGGCGAGAGCGGGTCAGACGCTTGCACCGGTCACGAGCCTAATGCTGCGGCAGGTGCTTAGTCTGCCACTTCAGGTCGTCGCGGCCGTCGATGGCGGCCGTCGTGCCCTCGGTCTGGCGTACGAACAGTACGCGCACTCACTGGTCGATCGGATTGCCGCCGGTGACCAAGGGGGGCAATGGTCATCCGTTCGAAATCAGAAGGTCAAAGCTAGTCCAGGGTCTGAGGCAACGCCGGCGGAGATTGATAGCCTCTTGTGGCGAGCCGGAGTTGCCGTCGCCATTGAGCACAAGGGCGGACACCTACTTCTGACGCTTGGTAGCCGGTCCACGCTTCGCAATGCGCTAGGGCCATCGGACGAGGAGATTCTTCGTTTCCCCGCCATCCCGCGGAAGGACGACGGAGCCGTTAGCCACGGCTTGTGGCAGTTCGCGAGGGTCGCGGCTAATGGTAGCGCTTCGATGAAGGCCCGCTTCGGCAGTGCTCCCCAGCGAGTCTTCTCGATGGTGACCACGTTGCAGCCATTCGAAGTGGACGACTGGACCCGGGCGGTGTACCTGGACATGCTGCTCCCCGCCGTGGGCTTCAAGTTGCCTCCTGGCTGGACCGCTCTTGAATGGACTGCTGTTGGCGGCCTTGAAGCACTCGCCCAGTTGGCCGATGTCCGACAGCTCGACTTAGTCAAGCTCCTTGAGGGAAAGCTCAAGTTCTCCGGTCGCTTCATGGCCCATCTGGCAAAGTGCTTCAATGTCATTCCGGCAGACCACCAGCTGCTGCGCAGCATGGAGGCGCTAGTGCGCGCGGCTGCATCGCGCTACTTTGATCAGGAGCCGTCGAACGCAACCGACACGCAGCCGAATTCCGATGGCTAGCAGAGCGAAGGTGTCGGGATGCACTGCCCAGACCCTCTCCGGAATCCTGAGATCGACGAGGCCACTGCGAAATCCCAATCCCGGCTTTGCACACCTAGGTCGACTCAGTACACTGTGCCTCGCGATGGAGGGTGAACGTGAACCACGTCCCGAGGCAGCGTTCGCGGACTTTCTCGAGTCGACACCGCCGGGGGCGTGGCACAGGCTGGCCGAGCCGCCTGTCGAGCGCACTTCCGGCCGTGGCACGCCGTACATGACCGTCGCGATTCCCGACGTGCACCTGCATTGTGCGTCCGACTCCTGCGGAGGACACCGTATCTTCAGGCCGATCTGTACCGGGACCAATGACCTCGTAGTCGGTGAGGAAGACAAGGACGTACTACTCGAGTATCGGTGCCGAAACTGCGACGGGGCGACGAAGTACTTCGCAGTCCTGACGCGGGTCGAAGAAGCTCGGGTTCTTTGCTACAAGCTCGGAGAGTATCCGGCGTTCGGCCCTCGGGTTCCGAGCAGATTGATTTCGTTGATCGGACCGGATCGCGATCTGTTTCTCCGGGGCCGCCGTTGCGAGAATCAAGGTCTCGGGATAGGCGCCTTTGCTTACTACCGGCGTGTGGTGGACAATCAGTGGCGGCGCCTGCTGGACGAGACCATCAAGGTGGCGAAGCGCATACGATCACCTGGGAATGCCGTTGCTGCACTTGAGGAGGCGCGATCGGAGACGCAGTTCACCAAGGCAGTCAGTGAGGTGGGAGTCCCGGACGTCCTCAAAATAGGCGGTCACAACCCGCTCACGCTGATTCACAGGGCCCTGAGCGAAGGGCTGCATGACCATACTGACGAAGGCTGTCTCGAGCTCGCAGCGAGCATTCGCGTCGTCTTGTACGAACTCGCCGAACGAATCGCCCTGGCTTTGAAGGACGAACGCGAGATGCAGGCTGCCGTAGCTCGGCTTGTCACGCGCTCGGGCGGCGGGGCTGCATAACAATCGCTTGCACCTGACAGGGGGCCAGCAAGGTAAAGGCTTGCTTGAAGGTCCTCATCGGAGGCGGCTGATCGCCGCCGCTTCTTCTGGTAGCCTTCCGACTTGACGAGTTTTCGCACAGGCCCCCTGCAGGTGAAGCGAAGGCCGTTAGACCGACGAAGTTGTTCGCTCAGAAGCCGTAGGCGCGACCGACGAATCAAGATACGCTCTCACCGTGAGTATTCGAAAACGCCTCACAGTAGAGTTGGCTCGGGAGAACGAATCTGGGGACGTTTCCTCCGTGTTGACGGAGGCCAACCAGTGGTTGGATTCCAGAGGTGAAGGTTTGTGGGTGAACGCCGACCTGAGCGAATCGTCGATCCATGAGAGCGTTCGAGATGGGGAGTACCTCTTGGCCAGACTAGACGGGCGCACGGTCGGGGCGGCACGGCTTGTGGACGCGGACCTCGAATGCTGGCCGGACGTGGACTGTGGAACGGCACTCTACGTTCACCGTCTCGCTGTGCGTCGGTGTGTGGCCGGGCTCGGGGTTTCGAGCTTGATACTTGATTGGTGCGAAGCTCGAGCAAGGATGGTCGAGAAGAGGTACTTGCGGCTCGACTGCGACGTCAGCCGTGCGAAGCTCATTGTCCTGTACACAGGTCTGGGGTTCGCCTTTCACAGCGAACGGCAGGTGGGAGCGTATCGTGTTGTCCGTTTTCAGAAGCTGTTGAGTGCGGAAGAGCGGTGCTCGTGATTCGGTCGATGCGGTTTTTGAACACCCGACTCAACGTTCTCGGTGAAGAGCTCGGAGCGCTTGAGGTGGCGCGCTTTTTCGGCTCTCACTTTGAGGTCTCTTCAGAGTCCTTGGATGCCCCGCACGCAACCATTGAAATCAGACACGAGGTCACAGACGCAGCGCCTCCTATGGGGTCAGGGCCCTTCAATGCGGTCTGGATCAGAAAGAGTCACTCGAGCCACTTCTCGATCAGCGCTAAGCGCTATGAACGGGGGACCACTGAAGTGCTAGTCTGTGATGACTCGGGGACGCGAATTCAGTACGATCGCGCGAGACGACACATCGGCATCTGCCGGACTGCTCGCACGCGACCGATTGAGCTGATCGAGGTGATTCGAGATCTTGTGCTCAAGAATGAGGAACTAGCTGGAACCGTCGTAATTCATGCGGCGGTCGTGGCGAGCCCAGCAGGCGCCGTGGTGATTATAGGAGGGAAGGGCGCAGGCAAGACGACGCTGGCGTTTCAGCTTGTTCAGAAGTGCGGGTGTGTGCTTCTGAGCGGGGACAAGGCCCTGCTTTGCGTTGGCTCGGCACCAGCTGGTATTCGAGTTTACAGCTGGCCAGACTGGCCAAACATCGGATTGGGTACGCTTCAGAAGTACCCGAGGTTGGTCGAAGAGCTCGGGATCGGTCAAAGGATCGCGAAGGCCAAGATTGCCGATTTGTGGTCCGTGGCCCACAAGATCGCTGTCCCACCCGAGGTAATCTCGCGCCACTTTCGAACGTGTGAGCGACGAGGGCCACTTCCCATCATTGGTGTTTGCTATCCGCGCGTTGAGGCCGGTCAGGATCTCAGGGTCACTCAGGTCGAGGACCACTACTCGCTCGCTTTGCCTCACACTGAGCGCGCGTTTCACGCGCGTTCAGACTGGAACCACTTCATGGTACAAGACGACGTGCCACGCGACAGCGCGAGTCGCCGCCTAGAGTCCTTGTGGAACGAGCTTCCCGGATATGAGCTGGTCGGCGCAGAAGATCTTTCGAATGTAGCTCATAGGTTAGCGTCCTTGCTGAACGGTGGCGAAGCGCGGTCTAACGGGGTAGCGTTTTAGCGTCGACGTGAGTGCCCGAGCGAAGCGAAGGCACGAGGGGCCGACGCTAATGCGCTTGAACGGGGTAGCGTTTTAGCGTCGACGTGAGTGCCCGAGCGAAGCGAAGGCACGAGGGGCCGACGCTAATGCGCTTGTTGAACAAGCCCGTGTGGATGGGTCAGGGGCCTGGGTTTTTCAGCGCGCCGGAGCGGAATTTGTCAACGCGGATGAGACAGCGGTTGCGGGAATTCTATGAAGGAATCGGTACGGCTGGCGGAGCCAGCGCCTCACGTCGCGGCGTCTGCGCCGTGGCGTGAGGCGCATTCTCGATTTGAAGCTCCGACAGAAG
>JBNKVS010000002.1:0-160628 GCA_050299315.1 Polyangiaceae bacterium | reverse complement strand
GCCCGCCCCGGTACACCTCGAGTGCGTGCTGCACCGAATCGTGGAGCTTCCGCACGACGACCCCGACGGCCGCAACACGCTCGTGATTGGAAAGGTCGTGGGGGTCCACATCGACGAGTCCGTGCTGGTCGACGGCCAGGTGGACGTGGGCAAAGCCCGACCGATCGCGCGCCTGGGCTATCAGGAGTACGCGTGCATCGACCGGGCCTTCACCCTGGGCGCGCGCCCTACCTCGGGCTCCGCGCCTGGTTCCAAGGGCTGAACCGCCCAGTGCTCGGTGTCGTCGTTCGTGCGCGTGCGCGGGGCGGTGCCGCTGGGTCGCGCCGACGGGCCGGCACCGTTGAGCGCCGAGCCGAGCGACGAGCCGCGCCCGGCGAGCGCACGAGCCCGGGCTCGAGTCGGCTCCGCGCCTGAGGGCGATGGCCCAGCGAGGGAATCGTCAGGTCGGTTGCGCTGGCGTCGAGCGGGTGGCTATCGTTGCGAGATGACTGCGCTCGACTCCCACGTCCGCGGCGGGCGGGCCGCGCGTCGCCACCGCGCGGGCTCGGGGGGGGCGGCCGTCGTCTGCTTCGTCGCCTGGGTCGGGCTGGCTGTCTCCTGCGCGCCGCGCGCGGCCGCTCCCGTGCAGCAACCGGCTCCCACACCGCTGCCCCCGGCGGCGCCGCTGCCCTGGGAGGCGGAGGTCCAGGCGGACCCGGTGGTCACGTCGCCGCAGCTGGCGCTGGTCGGCGCCACCCTCATGACTGCAGCCGGACCGGAGATTCCCGACGGCGTGCTGCTGTTGCGCGGCGGCCGCATCGCCGCGGTGGGCCGCCGCGACGCCGTTCCGCTCGGCTCGGACACGCCGGTGCTCGACGTGAGCGGAAAGTTCGTCACCCCGGGCATCATCGACGCGCACAGCCACATGGGCGTCTACGCCGTGCCTCACGTCGGCGCGCACGCCGATGGCAACGAGATGACCTCGCCCGTGACGGCTCACGTGCGTGCACAAGACGCCTTCTGGCCCCAGGACCCTGCGCTATCGTACGCGCTGGCGGCCGGCGTTACCTCCATCCTGGTCCTGCCGGGCTCCGCCAACTTGATCGGGGGCCAGGGCGTCACCGTAAAGCTCGTGCCCGGTCTCACCGCCTCGGAGATGCGTTTTCCCGGTGCGCCCCGCACGCTCAAGATGGCGTGCGGGGAGAACCCAAAGCGGGTCTACGGGGGGCGGAAGAGCGCTCCCTCCACGCGTATGGGCAACATGGCTGGGTACCGGGCGGCCTTTCAGAAAGCGATCGAATACGGGGGGCGCTTTCGCGCGTGGCAGGAGAAACACCGCCGGTGGCAACGGGCCGAGCAGAGGTCCGCCGAGGAAGCCGGCTCGGCCCCGGCGATGCCGGGGCGCGATTTCGGGTTGGAGACGCTGCTCGGCGCGATCGAGGGTCGCGTGCTCGTGCAGATGCACTGCTACCGAGCGGACGAGATGCTGGCCATGCTCGACCTCGCGAGCGAGTTCGGCTTTCGCATTCGAGCCTTCCACCACGCTATCGAGGCGTACAAGATCCGCGATGTGCTCGCGTCGCGGGAAGTCGGCATCGCAACCTGGGCGGACTGGTGGGGCTTCAAGATGGAGGCCTTCGACGCGGTGTTCGAGAATCTGTCGCTCGCTTCCCAGCGAGGGGTCATCGCCGCGCTGCACTCCGACAGCTCGAGCCTGGTGCAGTTTCTCAACCAGGAGGCCGCCAAAGCGATGGCTGCGGGCCTTCGGGCCGGCATTCCGACCGATCGGGTCACTGCGCTGCGCTGGATAACGATCAACCCGGCCTGGGCGCTGGGCATCCACCAGCGAACCGGCAGTCTGGAGGTGGGCAAAATGGCTGACGTAGTCGTGTGGGACGGGGATCCATTCTCGGTATACAGTCGCCCCCAACGGGTGTTCATCGACGGCCGGGTGGCGTACGAGGCCAGTGTCGGGCGGCGGCCGAGCGATTTCGAGTTGGGCCAGCAGACGGAAGGCTCGAGGTGAGCGCCCCGACCTCGAGTCGGCGGGGCTGGCTGGCGGCGGTTTCCGGGACCCTCCTGACCTCCCGCTGGGCACGGGGCGAGGAGCCTGCGAGCACCGTGTCGGAAAGCCCTCGGTCCAGCGGACCGGTCGCCTGGGTCGGCGCCGACGTGCACACCGGTGACGGGCGTGTCTTTGCCGGGGGAAGCCTCGTGGTTCGGGCGGGTCGGGTGCTCGAGGTGGGCCCTGCTGGGCCGCTGCCTGCCGGGGTCACGCGCATCGACGCGCGCGGGCAGGTGATCACGCCGGGGTGGGTGGCGACGGAGAGCGCCCTGGGGTTGATGGAGGTGGAACTCGAGCCCAGCACCGTCGATTCCAATCCCGGCGGCGCCGAGCCCCAGCGCGCGGTGCGCGCCGCCTACTCGGTCGCCGACGCCTACAATCCTCGATCCACGCTGCTGCCGCTCGCCCGGCGCCACGGGGTCTGCAGTGCCGTGGCCACCCCCTCGGGGGGGCTCATTTCGGGCACGAGTGCATGGTTCGATCTGGTCGATCCGAGCTCGGGCGCGGAACCGCTCGTCCGCCGCGACTTGGCTCTGCACGTGGTGGGCTACGATGCTGCGCACGGGAGCCGCCCGCGGGCCACTTCGATGTTCCGGGAGGCCCTGGAGGCTGCGCGTCTGTACGCGCGCGCCCCCCGGGCCTCGTCGGACCGCACCCGGGGGCTGGGCCTGTCGGCGCTCGACTTGCGCGTTCTGGCTCGCGTTCTCAGCCGCGAGCTCCCGGTGGTGGTGCGCGCTGCGCGAGCTTCCGACATTCGGGCGCTTCTGCGCTTGAGCGTCGAATACCGGCTACGGCTCGTGATCAGCGGCGCCGAGGAGGCCTGGTTGGTCGCTCCGGAAATTGCCGAGCGGGGCGTCGGCATCATCGCGGATCCGATGCACGACCTGCCAGAGTCGTTCGGCGCTCTCGGCAGCTCCCGGAAGAACGTGGTGCTCCTGCAAAAAGCCGGCGTCCCCGTGGCGTTCAGCACGTTCGACGCCCACCGAGCACACAATCTGCGCCAGCTGGCGGGCAATGCGGTGGCAGAGGGCATGTCGCCGGCGGACGCGCTGCAGGCGCTGTGCCGCGTTCCCGCGGAGCTTTTCGGTCTCGCCGACCGATACGGCACGCTGGCGCCGGGGCGGGCGGCAAGCTTCAGCGTCTGGACTGGCGATCCGTTCCAGCTCGACAGCTGGGCTCGGCAGGTCGTGGTTCGAGGGGAGTCGATTGCCCTGGAGAGCCGGCAGCAGCAGCTGCTGGAGCGATACCGCTCGCTCGAAGCGGTACCTCGTGGCCGCGCCGGTTGGGCGAGCGATCCGAATGGCGCGTCGAGGCCCGTCCGGTAGGCTGCCTCGGCCAACCGAGGACAGCCTCGGCCCCGCCGAGCTCGGCGGGGCACCACCCGAAGGCCGGCCCCCACCAGCTCGCGACGCGAGCGCCCTCAGCTCGCCGAGGCGGACTTCGTCAGCTCGAGCAGTTGGGCGAACGAGGTCGGATCGTTGACGGCCATGTCTGCGAGTACCTTGCGATCTAGCTCCACTTCCGAAGCCTTCAGTGCCGCGATGAACCGCGAGTAGGTCATCCCGTGCTCTCGGCAGGCCGCGTTGATGCGCTGAATCCACAGGGATCGGAAATCCCGCTTTCGCAGCTTGCGGCCCACGTAGGCGTACTGCCAAGAGCGCAGCAGCGAGCGTACGGCCTCGCGGTAGCGATTCTTTCGGCCACCGAAGAAGCCCTCGGTCTGCTTGAAGACTCGGTTGTGACGCCGTCGGGGGGTCGGTCCTCGTTTTACGCGCGACATATTCTCAGTATCCTAACAATCTTTCGGGGGACGGCTCAGAGGTACGGAAGAAGCAGCTTCACGCGCTTCTCCAGGGCGGGCTGGACGAGGGCGTTGTCCCGCAGGCGGCGCCGGCGCGTACGCGATTTTCCAATCATTCCGTGCTGGCCGCCCTGCTTGGGGCGCCGCACCTTGCCGCCGCCCGTGAGCTTGAAGCGCTTTGCGGCGGCGCGCTTGGTCTTCATCTTCGGCATTTTTCTTTCCGCTCTCCGTACTTTGGCTCTGCCTATTGCCCGCTGCGTCCATTCCCGGCCGCTCGTTTGCGCCGGACTGCTCCGAAACCGCTTCGTGCGGCGTTGCGGTTCGACCGCCGCGGGGAGCAGGCCTGGCCCGTGCGAGGGCCACGGAAGCAGCGGCAAAACGGGGCGGTCCTATACCACCTCCCGCTCGCGCGCGAAGGGCTTTTTTCCAGGGCGACTGCGGGAAGTTTCCAGGGACCCGATTGGGCCTTACGGCCGTCTGGTGCGGCGCGCGAAGTTGCGACATACCGGGTCGGTCGGCCCCGGGGCGACCTCGTCGGTGACCCGGGTGGATCGCTCGCACGGACTTCTCGGTCGTGCCGCGCTGCGGCCCCGGGCCGCACGCCGGCCGGAGGGCGCTCGGAGCCAGGGCCCGCCGCCGTCTGCTTGCGGACGGGGGCTCGTCGCCGCCCCACGACGAGCGCGACGCGAGTGGCCGGCTTGGTGGACGAGACTCGGTCGGGGACTCGTCGGCCACGTCGCGACATCTCGCGTTGTGAGCGGCCCGCGCGTTGCCCGGCGCGGAGCGGACCGCGTGGGCCCGCGGCGGTCGGCGGCTGGCACTCTCGGTCACCCCGGCGGTGCATGCAGGCTTTGATAAGCCGCTGCTCCGCGCGCGAGACGCGGGCCGAAATGGCCGAACTGTTTCACTTGCACCGTGCTTCTGTTGTGGCTGCGTTTCGAGCTCTCGCGCGCCCAGACGACGGTTGCTCAATTGCGTTCGTTAGGTTACTGCGCGGAGGCCCAGCGGGTCCGTTGATTTCGGTTCGCTTCGTGCCTTTGCCCTCGCAGCTTCAGCTACCGGTGAAGGCCACCGGCTCGCGCTGCATTCCAGCACTCAGCCGGTTGGGCAGCTGAAGGTCGGCACGCGCCCTGCGCCTTGCCTCGCCCCCGCTGCCCAGGCCTGCGGGCGAGTCATCACGGTTTTCGAAAGGTTCGAGAGGAAGTTCATGGCGAGGAAGAAGATTGCCCTGATTGGCGCCGGAAATATCGGCGGGGAACTAGCAAATCTGTGCGTCGGCAAGCAGCTCGGAGACGTCGTCCTGTTCGACATTCCCGCGAAGGAAAGCTTCGCCAAGGGAAAGGCCCTTGATCTCGAGCAAGCCAGCGCGCTCAGCGGAAGAGATGCGAGCGTGAGCGGCTCGTCCAACTGGGAAGACTGCGCGGGGGCCGACGTCTTGATCATTACCGCGGGCATTCCGCGCAAGCCGGGTCAATCTCGCGACGACCTGGTGGCCACGAACCTGCCAATCATTCAGAACGTGGCGGACAACGCCAAAAAGCACTGCCCGGAAGCCTTCTGCATCGTCATCAGCAACCCGCTGGACGCGATGGTGTACGAGTTCCAGCGCCGCACCGGCTTTCCTGCGGCCAAGGTGGCAGGCATGGCCGGCGCGCTCGACAGCGCCCGCTACCAGCTCTTCCTCGCTCGCGAGGCCGGGGTCAGCGTCAAGGACGTGCGCACCATGGTCCTCGGGGGCCACGGCGACGACATGGTCCCGGTGGCCAGCGCAACCACCATCAACGGGGTGCCCGTGCAGCAGCTGATCGCCGCCGACAAGTTGGAGGCCATCATCGCCCGCACCCGCAAGGGCGGTGGGGAGATTGTCGGCTTGATGGGAACCAGCGCGTACTTCGCACCGGCGGCTGGCGCGATATCGATGGCGGAAGCCTACCTCCTCGACCAAAAGCGCCTGATGGCCTGTGCCGCTTTGCTCAGCGGCGAATACGGCTACGAGGGCTTCTACCTCGGGGTTCCCGTCGTGATCGGCGGCGGTGGGGTGGAGAAGATTGTCGACATTTCACTGAGTGAAGACGAGAAAGCCGCGCTCGCCAAGAGCGCGCAGAGCGTTCAGAAGGTCGTCGAGGTCGTCAAGGCATCCGCCGGCTGAAGCCCCCACGTTGAAGGCACCCGATGAAAATTCACGAGTATCAAGGTAAGGCGCTGCTCGCCCGTTACGGGATCAAGATCCCCCAGGGCATCGCCTGTTTCAAGGTCGAAGACGTCCCGGCGGCCGCCCAAAAGCTGATCGACGAGACGAAGATCCCGGTCGTGGTCGTCAAGGCGCAGATCCACGCGGGCGGGCGTGGCAAGGCGGGCGGCGTGAAGGTCGTCAAGGGCGGTCCCGACGCGGCGCGCGCAGCGGCCGCGGGGATGTTCGGCAAGCCCCTCGTCACGCACCAGACTGGCCCCGAAGGTCAGGTGGTGCGGCGCCTCTACGTCGAGCAGGGGCTGGACATCAAGCGCGAGCTGTACCTGGCGTTGGTGGTGGATCGCGATTCTCGGCGGATCGCCATCATGGCCTCCACCGAGGGCGGTATGGACATCGAGGAGGTCGCGGAGAAGACACCGGAGAAGATTCTCACCGAGTTCATCGACCCGCTTCACGGGCTCACCGCGTTCCAGGCTCGCAAGCTGGCATTCGGTCTGAAGGTTGGCGAGGGCAGCCCGGATCCCAAGAAGACGATCAAGCAGTTCGTGGCGACGCTGACCAAGATGGCCGAGCTGTTCGAGAAAGAAGACTGCTCGATGTGCGAGATCAACCCGCTCATCGTCACGGGGGCGGGCGACATCGCCGCGCTCGACGCCAAGGTGAACTTCGACGCAAACGCCGGGGCGCGCCACAAGGAGTGGGCCGAGCTACTCGATACGGACGAGGAAGATCCCGTGGAGCTCGAGGCGAGCGCGGCCGGGCTGAGCTACGTGTCACTCGACGGCAACATCGGGTGCCTGGTCAACGGAGCAGGCCTCGCAATGGCGACGATGGACATCATTTCCCACTACGGCGCCACCCCCGCCAACTTTCTCGACGTGGGCGGCAGCGCGACCAAAGAGCAGGTCACGAAGGCGTTCTCGATGATCCTCAAGAGCCCCAAGGTCAAAGGGATCTTCGTGAACATCTTCGGTGGGATCGCAAAATGCGACCTGATCGCCGAAGGCATCGTCGCCGCGACCAAGGAGCTCGGTTTGAGTGTCCCGCTCGTCGTGCGTCTCGAAGGAACGAACGTTGACGCGGGGAAGCGAATCCTCGCGGAGAGCGGCCTCGCCATTCAGGCCGCCGAGAACATGGGCGACGGCGCCCAGAAGATCGTTGCGGCGATTCGCTGAGCGGCCCAAAACCACCTGCTGAGAGCAATTCAGAAATGAGTATCCTAGTCGACAAGAACACGAGAGTCGTGGTTCAGGGCATCACCGGCGGCGCCGGCTCCTTCCACGCGCGTCAGTGCCTTGCCTACGGCACCAAGATCGTCGCGGGCTGCACGCCCTTTCGGGGCGGCGAGGTCTTCGAGGCGGAGGACGAGAAAGGGAGCCCGGTGAAGGTTCCCGTCTTCGACACCGTTTCCGAAGCGGTCGAGAAAGCGGAGGCGAACACGGCCCTCATCTTCGTTCCGCCACTTGGCGCGGCGGACGCCATTTTGGAGGCCGTTGCCGCCAATTGTAGGCTGGTCGTTTGCATCACCGAGCACATTCCCGTGATCGACATGATTCGCGTCCGTCGGGACGTGGAGCTGAGTGGGAGCACGCTGCTCGGGCCCAACTGCCCCGGCGTCATCACCCCGGGCCAGTGCAAGCTCGGGATCATGCCTGGCCACATTCACCGGCCGGGGAAGTTCGGCGTCGTATCGCGTTCCGGCACGCTGACCTACGAAGCGGTGGGGCAGCTGTCGGCGCTGGGCATGGGGCAGTCGACCTGTGTGGGCATCGGCGGTGACCCCGTCGCCGGCATGGACTTCATCGATGCCCTCGAGCTCTTCAATGACGATCCGGATACCGAGGGCGTCATGATGATCGGGGAAATCGGTGGCTCTGCCGAGGAGCGCGCCGCCGCTTGGGTCAAGGCGAACATGAAGAAGCCCGTTGCGGGCTTCATCGCGGGCACCACGGCGCCTCCCGGCAAGCGAATGGGCCACGCGGGGGCCATCATCTCGGGCGGGAAGGGCACCGCATCCGACAAGATGGCAGCGATGGAGTCCGCGGGCATTCGCGTGGCGCCCAGCCCGGCGGAGATGGGCAAGACGCTGCAGTCGATGGTGAGCTGATCGCTCGGGGCTCGCTTTTCGTGCGGACGGGCGCGCGCGGTACTTTCCGTACGTGTCCGGCCGCCGGCTGTTGCGCCGAGCGCCGCATCATGACTGCACCATCGAGTCGTCGCCGAGCCGGCCGCGGGCCAGCGCGCTTTCGGTGGCGGCGTTCGGAGCACGATTCTCGCGGCGGCCGCGCGGAAGCTTCGGGCGCGGTCCCGCCGCCCTTTGGCCAACGGTCCACGACTCGCTGTGTTTGGGGCAACTCGCCCCCGGGAGCCAGGGGCCGCGAAGACTTCGAATCGGCGCCAGCGCCCCTCGTGCTGAGGGCTCGAAGATGCTAGTCGAACGGGCGACGGGCGATAGCGCCTCCTAGCGAGGGGATTGTACAATGACGACCAACACGCAGATCACACTGTGCATCATCAAACCGGACGCGGTGACCAATCGCCACCAAGGGCGCGTGGTGCAAAGAATTCTCGATGAGGGCTTCGAGATTGCGGCGATGCGGCAGCTGAGGCTCAGCCGCGCCGAAGCCGAGGGGTTTTACGCCGTCCACCGCGAGCGCCCTTTTTTTCGAAGCTTGGTGGACACGATGACCAGCGGACCCGTGGTCGTCATCGCCCTGCGGCGGTCCGATGCCGTTCAACACTGGCGGAACGTGATAGGCGCGACCGACCCAGCCAAGGCCGCGGAGGGCACGCTTCGGCAGCAGCTGGCACAGGATATCGAGAACAACAGCGTTCACGGCTCCGATTCGGAAGAAAACGGCATCCGCGAGGTGGCGTACTTCTTTCCTGCGGCGACGTTGCTTTAGCGGTGCCGCTTCGGCCCCCGTGCGTGGCGGCACAGCCTCTGCGCGGGCGGTCGTCCCCGCGGTTGGGAACCCCTCGCCGCGCGTCGTCGTCGCGGGCGGTGAACCGGTCGCTCCGGCTCCCGCGGGGGCTATGCGCGGCCTCGACGTTTGCCCCCGTCAATCGGCTTGGAGTGGGAGGCCCCGCGGCGACGCGGCCGGGGAGGCCGTGTCCAGATGGCACCTCATGCTTCGGTACTCGATGAGCGGCTTGCCCCGCGATGAGGTCGGAGCGACGCGGGTGAGCCAGCCCCAGCCATCCGACTGAATCAACGCACGCTCTTGCCGGCGCAAATGGCGAGCCTGTCGGGCGTCCGGGTCGGCGTCGATAGCCGCCAGGCACGCCTGTTCGGGAGTGCCGTATACGACGGCCGAACCGGTTTGCATCACGCGGCGCGCGTCCACCGAGTCGTAGATGTGGACGCGACGCCGTGTCCCCGGCAACGGGGGGGCCACGATCCGTGGGGTGTCTTCCCGCTGCTCGTCGCGGCAGGCGGCCGGTCGCGGGCCCAGATCCCGCTGGGTGGGCGACGCCCGGGGGGGACCGAACACGGGCCCGGCATGGAGCAGCGGAAAAACGCCAGAGTCGATACTGCCGTCCGCGAAATACGTGGTGCGTTGGATGCCCACTCGCGGGCCGAGATAGGACAGCGTGCTCACCTGGTGCAGATTGCGCGAGAGCGGTGGGGGGATGCTCAGGGTCATGGCGGCGTAGGCCCAGTCGCCCGCCTGCTGCGTGGCCCGGATCACCGTGGCTCCATCTTCCGAGAACAGGAGGGAGACGGGGTTGCCGTCGATGCGCACCATTTCGGTGCGCCCTCGCGACAGCCGTGCGGGCCAGTCGGGCGCGGGGGCGACCTCCGCCTTTCGCCCGTCGAGGAAGTAGGTTGGCTGGGTGCGACCCGACGAATGCACCCGCAGATACAGGCCGCCCTCGGCGATGCTGATCAGATCGGTCTTGGCCAGGCGTACGGTGCCGCGCGATGCGACGTGATCGGTCGGCAGGATTCGGCCCAGCCCGTGCACCGATTGGTGGTGGCGCGCACCCTGCAACAGATCCGCCCAGGCGACCTCCGCTCGGTCCAGAGCGAGAATCGGATTGCCGCGGGCGTCTCGCGTGGGGTAGCGGACGGCGGCGGCGCCTTCTACCTGCAGCGTCGGGGCGAGGGCATAGCGCCCGGCTTCGTCCACGGGATCGAGCAGCGACTGATACTCGACATCGGGCGCGGCGCCTCGCTCCGAGATCCACAGCCCCGCCGAGCCCTGGTCGTAGTCGTACGCCAGCGCGAACCAGGAGGCCTGCCCGAGCGAAGCCTGGTGGGCATCTGCCAGGGACCGCACCCCGGCGAGAGCTTGCCACGCCTGCGGCAGGAGATCGCACTCGAATCCCGAGAGGGGCTCGGAAGCCGGGTCGGGCACGGGCGCGCTCGGCGGCGGCGAGAGCGGAAGCACGTGCCGCGCGGGCTGCCGCCCCCAGCCGAGCCGCGTCAGCGAATCACCAATCACGCAACCGGCGTCTGCGCATTCCACGATTGCGTCGCACGCGGCCGTCGAGCCCGGACAGACATCTGCCGGGGGGCGGCCGATTAGCGTCCACGAGGCGCCGGCATCGGAAGATTGCCAGGTTTGGTCATTGCTGAGGGCGAGCGCCCGATTGCCGTGTTGCCCCACGGAGGCATGCCGTAGCGGGGGTTCGTGGTCGCTGAGCAGTCGCCCCTCGTCGTCGAGCACGACGATGCGCCGGAGCCCGCGGGAGCCGCCGATGGCAAGCGAGAGCAGGCCGGTACGGCTGGCCCCCAGCGAAAAGGCTTTCAGCGTCTCGCGCTGATCGGTCAGCCCACGCAGCTGGTGGGTCGAGAACTGACCCTCGCCCGGGCGGTGGACGAAACTGAACAGCCCCTTGTGCTTGTTGCGCCGGCCGATCCCGTAGGCGATCGTGCCGTCCCAAGAAAACGCAAGGGCGAGGGCCGGCCCCGTCAGACCCGTTGCGGGCACCTCGGACAACTCGCGCTCGGCTCCTGGCCGTGAGGAGGGGCCGAGCCGGGCGATGCCGGAAGGGCGGCAGCCGGGGCCATCTTGGGCTTTCGGGCACAGGCCCGTCACCAGCAGGCGAGCGTCGGCGCCCGCCGCCATTTCCAGGCGAGAAAGGTCGCCGTGTGGGGATACCGCGACTTCCTCGAAGTGGCCGCCCGCATCCGTGCTGCGAAACAGGCTCAGTGGCTGGACTACGTCCTTCGGAGTCTTGGCGCACGCGACGTACACGGCCGATCCGAAGCTCGCCAGCCGGGCCTGCCGACACTCGCGCAACATCGGTGTGGGGGTGGAGGCGAGCGGCTCACCCAGCGTGCCTCGAACGATGGAGGGCGAAGGGGCGAGGCGTAGCTCCGTATAGATACCGTGCGAGAGCGTGGCGCGTCCGCGACGCAGCGCTTGCGCACTGGGACCGAGCGCCGGGGGCGCGGCCAGCGCGAGGGGCGGCCGCGCGCTTCCCCCGGGCGCCAGGGCGGGGGGGGATTGCAGCCGTGCGGTGGCGTCGCCGAGCGGGGAGCGGACGACGGCTCGCCCGTCGAGCCCCGGCTCGAGAGCGGTGGCTCCGAACGCCGGCGTGTGCAGCTCGGAAAACGTCAGGCCGGCGTCTTCGCTCCACCACAGCTGCTCCGGGACGGCGAGCGCCAGCGCGAAGCGCCCTCGGAGCCATACGTCGACGAATCGAACCTCGCGAGGGCCGATCGCGCTCCACGTCAGGCCGGCGTCGTCGCTGCGGCGCAGCCCGAACGCTTGCGTGACGCCCAGCAGCTCCTTGGAAGAAACGGCCACGCGTGCGAGCGGCTCGAGCGGAGCGCTCGAGGATACGAGGGGACCCGTCGCCGAGTGGGCGAAATAGGTGTTGCCGCTGGCGCCGACGAAAACCCAGCGCGCGGGGCTGGGGTGCTGGATTCCCACCAGCGGCTCGGGAGCCAGATACGCGCTAGCCAGCGCCGGGCTGCTCTTTCGGGCGTCCACCCACCAGCGCTCGCCGCGACTTCCGACCCAGAGTTGACCGGAAGGCAGCTTCAGGGTGTCGCCGAGCCCTTTCGGCTCGGGGGGGTGATACACCCAGCGAGCCGCCGTCGTGACGGCGGCCGAACGTGGAAGCGGCTCGAGCAGGGAAGGGCGCGCCCGACCGGCAGCGGCCGGGCCACGACAGGCAAACAGCCCCACGGCCATCGCTGCGGCGGGCGCGCCTCGCGAAGCCCAAAAGCTCGGTGCGCGCGCGCCGCGACGGCGGTGGCGTGAGCGGCGGGCACGAGCAAAGCAGTTGGGCACTCGGCCCAGTTTACTGTTCGGACTCGACCAACGCCATGACCTTGGCCTTCGACACCAGGCCGAGGGACTGCGCGGCGGCCTTCCCGTTCTTGAACACGATCAACGTCGGAACGCTGCGAATGCCCAGCTTGTTGGCGGTGATGGGAGCTTCGTCGATGTCGAGCTTTCCGACCTTGATCTTGCCCTTGGTGGCGTCCGCCACCTCATCCACGATCGGCGCGAGCCGCTTGCAGGGGCCGCACCAGCTCGCAGTGAAATCGACGAGCACAGTGTCCCCCGACTGAAGAACCTCGTCCTCGAAATTCATGTCGTTGAAGACATGCACGTTCTCGCTAGCCATTTGTCGTTTCGAATCCTTGTGTGAGCAACTGTGGGAGAGCCGACGAGGTCGGCCCCGGGTGCCTCGGGAGCCTGGTGATTTGATCTGGGTCGTCGTGGTAGTTCATCGCCCGCTCCCGGGCTGGCCCCTACTATAAGGCGGCAACCAGCTGTCGCAACGTGGCTGCCGCTCCGCCGCCCGCCGCGGAAGCACTCCCCATCATCCTCCCGACTTTCCGTGATTGACCATCTGGCCGAACCGCTTGATCTCGTAAGCCCCTGGGCCCGACAATGGTCGGTGGAGTCGATCATCGAGGCGCTGGAGCCGATGGTCCTCGACAGACGCTGCGCCCGCTTGCGGCGAGTGCTGAGCCAGCGGCTGCAGAGCGTGACGTTGCTTCTGGACGAGCTGGACGACCCGCACAACCGCGCGGCGATCGTGCGTTGTTGTGACGCGTTCGGGGTTCAGCAGATGCACGCTCTTCAGCGTTCGAGCGAGTTTGCGGTTCACCACGGGATCGCGGCGGGCACGGAGCGGTGGATCGACGTGAGGTACCACGAGCGCCCGGAGAGTGCCGCGGAGCTGCTCCGGCGTCGCGGGTTCGAGCTCGTCGCGGCCCATCCGGAAGGAGAGCTGATGCCCGAGCAGCTGTCGGAGATCGGCCGAGTGGCGTTGGTGTTGGGAAACGAGCATCGCGGCATCCAGCCCGACTTGGAGGGCGCTGCAACACGACGGGTTCGCGTCCCGATGCGAGGCTTCGTGGAGAGTCTGAACGTCAGCGTCTCGGCGGCGCTGCTGCTCGCGGCCGCCACCCGGGGTAGAGCCGGGGACCTTTCTCCACGCGCCGCCCGTCATCTGTACGCCCGGGCGCTCTTCCGCACGGTGCCCCAGGCGGCGCGAATCCTCGATGCCCTGGTCGCTTCGGGTCGCGTGGTGCCGGGCTGTTAGCCGGTGCTCGGATGACGCCGTGCGCAGACTTGCCGCTACGGAGAGCAATGAAAGGTTCGGTTTCAGGGGTCGACACCGAGTTTGGTCTTGCGCTACCAAGACAGCGCATCGGCATCGACGCACCGTAGTCTGCACCAGGGCAGCGGCGCGCGCGGCGGTGAATGCAGAGGTGACATGGCAGGCAGTGTCGTAGGAGCGGGTCTCATCATAGAAGGTGAGTTCACCAGTCAAGAAGAGGTCGTGGTCGAAGGGAGCGTTCGAGGCACCCTTTCCACCGAGGACGCGGTCTCCATCGCAGCGGATGCAGTGGTCGAGGCCGACATTCGAGCGCTATCGGTGGCCGTGGCAGGCCAGCTCACCGGAAATGTCACGGCCAGCGAGCGCGTCGACATTCAGGTCGGCGGCCGCCTCATCGGCGACGTGAAGGCCGCTCGTTTGACCATTGCAGACGGCGCCTCGTTCCGCGGCAACGTCGACATGGATGTGTGAGAGAGCGATGGCGGAAACATCGGTAATCGCAAGTAGCTCCGTGGTACGAGGCAACGTCCGCGGTGAGGGTGCCCTCGAGATCTTGGGCCGCATCGAGGGCGACGTGACCGTCAGCGGCAACATCGTGCTGTCCGAGGACGCGCACGTTGCTGGATCGGTGTCGGGTGCGCGCATCGTCGTCAGCGGTGCCATCGAGGGAGACGTATCGGCGGCCGAGGCCGTCGTCATCGAGGCCACCGGGCGCGTGGTGGGAGACGTGGTCGCGCCACGGCTCGGAATCGCGGAAGGGGCCTCGATCCGCGGGGCCGTGCGCACCGAGGGAGCGCCGGCGCCCGTCGGCAGCATGGCCGCGGCCAAGGCGGCCAGCGCTCCGCCCTCGGTGGCCCCCGTCTCGCAGGCGGCGCCCGCGCGCGTTCGGCCCGCGCCCTCGCGGGCGCAGGCCCCGCGCAGCGCTCCCGAGGCGAAGGCCAAGGCAGCTAAAAAGCCGCCGCCGCCCGTGGTGCGCGCGCCCCGCGCGGGGGCCAAGGCGCGCAGGAAATCGAAGGGAGCGTGAGCGCGGCTCGGCGGGCCTGAGTCGCGCGAGCGGCCCGCGGCGGGCGGGCGGTGGGCTCGTTCACGGTTTCCGTGCACGGCGCCGGCGCCGCCCCGCCCACCAGATGCGCGGGATACCGGGTGCTCGACATCAGTCGAGCGCCCGCCTGCACCTCGGAGAGGCGGGGATGCCTGCCCCGGTTTGGGGCGGCCCGCACAGCGGCCCCGGTGTGCGGGCTGGTCGCCTCCCCGGGCGCTTGTCGCGCGGGCTTTGGCAATGGGGGGGGGTGTGCCGTTCAGCGGAGTGTGGAATCTCGACTTCCCGTCGTTTCGCTCCGATGGCTGCTGGGCGCTGCGCTCTCGCTCTCGTCGCAGGGATCGAAGGCCGGTCCGGGCCAGGAGAGCGGGCCCGCCGCGAATGCCTCGGCAAGCGCTCGCGCCGAGGAGGCGACCCCCTCGCTGGAGCTGGAGGCCTGGCTCGACGAGGATTTGAAGCCCCAGCGGGCGGCCCCTGGCACCGAGCCGCCGGAGGAGCCCGCCATCGTGGCCGGTCCTCGCCGCCGCGGCTGGGTGGTGGAGGCTGCCGTGGGCGCTCTGGGCCACCTGGGGGACATGAAATCCGTGTCGCCCGTCGCTCCGCAACTTCGCTTGCAGATCGGCTACGAGCTCGCCGACTGGGCGATGGTGGCGGCTCACGGGGACCTTGCGCTCTCCAGCACGCGCTACGCCGGAGAGCGAGCGGAGACGCGCGCGTTCTCCGTCTTCGGCTTCGGCCTCGGGCCCCGATTGACGTGGCCCATGCTGGCCGACTGGAGCCTGTACCTGCAAGGGGAAGCCGGCTTGTACACCGTCAGCGAGGACGTGCTCGCGACCTACGGCTACCTGGAGGCGGACCGCTTTCGCCTCGGGTATTCCGCGCTGCTCGGGCTCGAGTGGTACCAGGTCAGTCCCCACTACGCGCTGTGCCTATACGGAGGGGCTCGCTTGTACCCAGACACCTTTGCGAGGCGCGGAAGCAACGAGCCCCCGCTGGCCTGGCTCGGCGGACTCGCGCTGCGCTACGCGCTCTGAGGCGCGCCGCCGACGGTTGGAGAACGCTCACTGCGCGGCCCTGGGCCTCGGCAATGCGGCGCCAACTCGCCGAGCCCCCTGCGGAGGGGCTACGGGTCGAGCGGCGGCCATTCGCCGCCCGCTCGACCCCTCCCGCTCGGGCGGCTACACGGCGCCTCGTCGCTTCTCGAGCTCGAGGCGCAGACGAACCACGCGCTCGGTGGAAAGCGGGTAGAGTGCCAGGCAGATGAGCGAAAGCACGCACGCTCCTAGTGGAATCAGCGCGAAGAGCACCCGGATTGCGAAGATCGTATCGGGAGTCTGGCTGCCTTCGAGCTCTGCCTGAAAGCCCGTCAACTTGTCCAGCAGGCGGCCGGCGAAGAGGCTCGCGGTGACCATGCCGGCCTTCATCGTCCACGAGAAGGCCGAGTTGAACGCGCCCTCGCGCCTCTGGCCGCTGCGCGCTTCCTCGTAGTCGATCGTATCGACGGTCATCGAAGGCAAGACGACCCACAAGCCCGTCGCGCAGAACCCGTTGAGGCCGCTGAACAGGACGATGAGCCACGGGGCATTCGGCGTGTACAGCACCCAGCTCAGCGCAAACGTGACGATTCCGAGGCACAGAATGACCGCGAGGGATTCGCGCTTGCCGAAGCGTTCCGACATGACTCGTGCCGGCCAGATACCGCCGATTCCGCAGACCGCATACGCGAAGCCACCGTACATGGTGATCTGTCCGTACAGCTCCATGTCTCCCTGGGTGGCGTAGTAGTTGCCAGCGAAGAAGCCGAGCGTCTGCACCGCCGAGGTTGGGATGGCGTACGTGAAGCCGATGCCCAAGATCGCGAGAAACGGCAGGCAGCTGAACGTCTTGGTCAGCATCTCTGTGAAGCCCACGCTCTTCTGCTTGGTGGCTTTCTCGTAATAGCGCTCCGGGACGTATTTGAAGTTGATCATCCCGACGGCGATCATGATGGCGCCCGCGATCGCCGCGGAAAACGCGGAGCCCAGCCCGAGGTTGCCGTTGAACAGCGGCAGCTGGGCCAGCACCAGCGCGGTGCCGAGGAGCATGCCCGAGGACTTTTGAACGACGCCCTTGTAGCTCATCACGCTGGTGCGTTCGTGCACGTCCGGCGTGAGCTCCGAGCCCAGGCTCTGATACGCGCTGTTGTACGAAGCGATGATCGGCGCGTAGCAAATGGCCGAGATCAGCATGAACAGGTAGATCTTCTCTTGCCCCCAGCTGAGCGACGGCAGGAAGAGGAGCGGCAAGCAGATACCCGAAAGGATCGACCCGACGAGAATGTAGGGGCGGCGGCGCCCCCAGCGGCTGCGCGTGTTGTCGGAGAGCCAGCCGAAGAGCAGCCCGGAGCACGCGTCCACGGCCAGAGCCACCGCTTTGACGTTGCCGACCTGGGTCGGCGTCAGGTGGAAGTAGCCGGTGAAGACGGGGTCGGCCAGCGTGAGGTAGAGCCAGTGTCCGAATATGTCCGTGGTGCCACCGAGCCCGTACGCCCATTTTACTCGCTTGGGCAGGTGCTCGCGGGCGGGCGCGGTAGCGACGCGTTCTCCTTCGATGGCCGGCGCCTGGAGGCCGGGGCTGGCGGTTGTGTCGACCATGGGGTGCGGTACTTTCTCGGCAGAGGGGGTACTCGGGCACGTGCGCGAGGCGCGCGCCGGAAATGTCGCGGAAACCCTCTCATACCAAACCCTCGACCCGACCTCCCCCACAAGGCGGCGTCTCGAGTTGCTCGAGCTTGCTCCCATCTCGTGGTGGCGCACCTTTCCGACGGAGCTGTTTGTGGGTGCCTGTGTGTCGATGTGTCAGCGCCGCCTCGATGGGTCGATATCGTCGGCCGGCGACGCGCTGTGTTTCGGCCCGGCATGCGCCGACTCGGTCGGCGCTCGGCAGTTGCATCGCGGCGCTCGCCCACCCGCGGCCGGAACCGGCGAACGCCTCGGTAATTCGGGGGGGCCGGCCTCCGAGGCTCGCGTGCCCCCGCTTTCAGCGCAGTCGAAGGCGGCGCCAGACATCGCTCTGCAACAGCGCCAGGACCGCCACGATCTCGAGGCGCCCGACCCACATGGCTGCCGTGAGCAACAACTTGCTCGGAGTGTCGAAGCCCGCGAAGCTCCCCATGGGGCCCGCGGCGCCGAAGCCCGGGCCGATGTTGCCCAGGCAGGCCAGGCCTGCCGAGAAGGCGAGCACGAGGTCGGCGCCGAGCAGGGTCAACGCGGTGCCCAGTGCGAAGTACCCGACGGCGTACAGAGCGACGAGGGTGAACACCGAGCGCATGATTTCGTCGGACACCGGCCGCAGCTTGTAGCGCAGTGGGAGGACGGCTCGGGGGTAAAGCGTCCGGCGGATCTCCCGCACCACGTGCTTGCCGAGAAGCAAGAGACGAATCACCTTCGGGCCGCCAGCGGCCGAACCGGCGCAGCCACCCACGACCATTACGACGACCAGTACTGCCTTGAGGCTGTCGGACCAAAGGTTGAAGTCGGCGCTGGCGTAGCCGGTGCTGCTCATCAAGCTGGCTACTTGAAAGAATCCGAGCCGCAGCGACTGCTCGGTGAAGGCGCCCGGGTGGAGCAAGAGCGCCGCGGCGAGCCCGGCCAGCCCCATCACGGCGACGTACAGCACGAACTCACCATCCCGTACGAGCTCACCGAGCTTGCCGGAGAAGACGCGGTACTGCAGCGTGAAGCTCGCGCCCGATAGAAGCATGAACGGCACGAATACCCACTCGGCGGTCGGGTTGGCGTAGCCTGCGATCGACTGCCCGTTGGGAGAGAAACCCCCGGCCGAGAGCGTCGTCAAGGCGTGGACGAACGCGTCGTACGGGCTCATTCCCGCAGCGTAGAGGGCCGCCACCAGCGAAAGCGTCAAACCGCAGTACACGAGCCACAAGCGAGCCGCGTTGTTTCGCACCTTGGGGCTCAATGCATCCGCCGTATCTCCCGTGGCCTCGGCGAAGAAGAGCTGGCGACCCGCGATCCCGAGCCGCGGCAGAACCACGACGAAGAGTGCAATGACACCGAGGCCGCCGAACCACTGGGTCATGGCGCGCCAGAGGAAGAACGCGCGGGAGTACGCGTCGAAGTCCGTCAGGATGGTCGCGCCCGTGGTGGTCAGGCCCGAAACCGACTCGAACAGGGCGTCCACGGGGCTCAGCCCCGTCAGTAGGTAGGGTACGGCGGCGAGAGCGGCGAGGAAGAGCCACGTGAAAGCGACCACGGCGAAAGCCTCGCTTCGATGAAAGGAAGGGCTTCCCCGATAGCCCCGGCTGAGCAGCGCTCCGGCGGCGACCGTGGCCACCGCGCTCGCTCCGAACCGAATCGCCGCGTCGTGGTCGGAATCGAAGAGCGCGAGAACGAGAGGAGGCAAGAAGGCGAGAGCGAAATTTCTCGCCAGATGCCCGACGACGCCAATGACCAGCAGGATCCGCACGCGATTCCTCCGCCTCCCGGCAGGTCAGCCCCTGACCGCGTTGCGGCTCCGTAGAAAGAAGTCCCGCGTGGCGGCTTCGTCCTCGCGCGTGCAAAAGACGAGAATGTGGTCGTCGGCGCGCAGCTCGTCCCGCCCACTGGGGACGATGACGCGCCGCCCGCGCAAGATTGAACCGACGACCGCCAGCGTCGGCGGTTTCATTTCGATGAGCGAGGTCGTCCTGAACGTCTGCGGTAGGGTCAGCTCGATGACGCGCGCGTCTCCGTGCTCCAGCTCGGCCCGGAGTTGATCCTGGTCTGGGCCGCCAATCTCGGCGAGCACCGACCGCACGGCGGCGCCGTACTTGGAACGAACCACGTCGACACCTGCCTTCTCGAAGATGATCTCGTCCCCGTAGCGATCGGCTCGCGTGATGATGCGCTCGACCCCGAGGTGCTTCGCAAGCAACGAGATGAGCAGGTTCCTCTCGTCGCTGTTGGTCACGGCGATGAGCACCGGGACCTCGTCGACGTGCTCCTGCTGCAGGACGGCGAGGTCGGCACCATCCCCATGCAAGACGAGGGACTCCAGGTTTGCTGCGACTTGCTCGCAGCGATGGGGATCGGATTCGATCAGCTTCACCTGCCAGTGTGCCTGTTCCAGCTGCCTCGCAATCGAATAGCCCACCGAGCCCGCGCCGACGATGGTCGCTCGCCGCTTCTGCCGCCCCACGGAGCTCTCGCTCATCAGCGGCAGGAGCCGCCGCAGGGCGTGGCCGCGGCCCATCGCGATAATCTTGTCTCCCGGCTTCAAACGGGTGTCACCCGTGGGCAGGTGTAGCTCGTCGTCCCGCCGGACGGTGACCAATACGACGTGGTTGGGCAAGCGCAGGTCCCGCAAGGGCGCTCGAGTCATCGGCGCGCCGTCGCTCACGGCGTAGCGCATCAGGCCCACGCGGCCGCCAGCGAAGACTTCCACGTCCAGGGCCCCCGGGACGGTCACGATCCGCACGACCTCGTCGGCCAGTTGCTGGTCCGGGCGGATCACGGTGTCGATACCCAGAGTGTCCGCCAGTGTCTCGTCTTGCTCTCCGAGGCGCGAGAATCCTCCACCGGTCAACACGCACACGCTGCGCCCGGCGCCCATGCCCTGCGCGAGGAGGCAGGAGACGATGTTCTGCTCGTCGCTCTGCGTGCAGGCGATGAAGAGCTCCGCGGTCTGGGCGCGCGCTTGACGCAACGTGTCTGCCGAGGTGACCTGCCCCGGAACGACCTCGATGTCGAGCCGTTCCAGTTGCGGCCGATCAGCCGCTTCGGAGCTGATACATACGACATCGTGGGACCCCATGAGTGCTTCGGCGAGGCGCAACGACAGCGCCCCTTCTCCTGCGATCGCGATGTTCACTGAAATCCCTTGGAATTCTTGCCGTAGGCGACGCGGCAGAACGCTGCGTGCGGTTCTAGCCGCCCGGCGAGAGCCTGGCTAGGGCGCTCGGCGACGGTCCAGCGGGGCAGCGGGCGACCAGCCGTCGAAGGTCGTGAACACCCCGGCAGGGGCCTCGTCCACGGCACACGACCGAAACGTTCCGGGCACGCGCCGCGCCCACGGAACCCCCTTGTGAGGGTCTGCGTTTGACATCCCCCCAGACGACTCTACGTTACGCGAAGAAGGAGTTGGTGATTCCATGCACGAACCTGGTCCCCGCGTACCCCACGATGCCGCTGGCAGCCACGATGCTGCTGGCAGCCACGCGGCCGGTGGCGGAGTGAGCGCCCCGCTGAGCGATACCGAGTCCGGCCACAAGTCGGTGCTCTCGGAGCGCTTCCCGCTGCGATTCCCCAAGGACCGCTGGATGTCCTTCGATCGGTCCGAGCGGCGCCAGTTTCGGCACGCGCAATTGGTGCTGGACTGCCTCGACGTGGCGCCGGCCCGCACCGCGGCGGTGCTGATGGAGGAAACGGGCTTGCGGCACGAGGAGCTCAGCCAAGGGTTGGGGCTTCTCGACGAGTTGGGCTTGGTGGAGGTGGCGGAAGACGACTTCGACGATGACGTGATCGTGAGCCTCATCGCCACGCCCGAAGAGCACTTGCAGGTCCGCTTTCCCGACGGGGAGCTGCGGTGGATCTTCATCGCCCGCCCCCTGCAGGAGCCAGAGGTCGCTCAGATCGACCTCAACTGAGATCGCGCCGTCCGAGCGCGAGCGTCTCGGCTGGCCGAGCCCTCTGCTGCGGAGGCAGAGCCTCGGCTCGGCGTGTCCCGCCGACCCCGGCGAGGTCGCTGTCGCGGCGATCGAACCGCCGGCTCGGCCCGCGGCGCCGCACCGGACGCGACGCCTCTCCATTCGCCGGCGCCGGGCGGCGCGGGGGCCGGCCCCTCAGGAGCGCTCCAATTCCTCCTCCAGGCGCTCTTGCTCCTCGCCGAGCGCCTCCCAGCGCCCCATCAGCTCGGAAAGTCGCCCCGAGAGTGCTTCCTCTTCGGAGCGGAGCGAGTCCAGTTCTTCCGGGCGACAGCGCTCGAAGAAGCCCGGGGTGGCGTAGGAGCGCTCGATTTCCGCCTTCCTGGCCTCGGCGGCTTCGATCTCTGCCTCCACTTCGGCCTGCAGGCGAGGGAGCGTCTTGCGGCGGTTGTTCAGGCGCTTCTGCTCCTCCCACGAGAGGGAGGTGCCCTCCGTCGGGCGCGGCGCTTCGGTGGCTTTCCTGGCCAGTTCTCGTTCGTGCTCGGCGCCCTTGGCGCGGTCCAGGAGGTCGACCCCGAAGTATTCGAGGTAGTCTTCGTAGCTCCCGGAAAGCTCGCGCACTCGATCGGGGGTGACCTCCAGAATGCGCGTGCACAGCTGCGAGACGAGCCAGCGGTTGTGCGAAACGAGGAGCAGCGTCCCTTCGTATTGGGAGAGCGCGCTCTTTAGCGCGTCGATCGATTCGAAGTCCAAGTGGTTCGTCGGCTCGTCGAGGAGCAGCACGTTCGGTTCCGCGACGCTCAGCGCGGCGAACAGGAGCCGCGCGGCTTCTCCCCCGGACAGGTTTCCGACGTTCTTCTGCACGTCATCCCCCGAGATCAGCACTCGCCCCAGGTGGGATCGAATGAAGCTTTCGCTCTCGAGCGGCCGCGTGCCCCAGAGGTACTGCAGGGCCGTTTGCTCCGGATCGCCGAGCACCTCGGCGTGATCCTGAGGGAAATACCCGATCCTCGCTTCGTGCCCCCAGCTCACCTTGCCATCGGTCGGCGGTGTGGAGCCGGAGAGAATCTTGAGCAGAGTCGACTTTCCGGCGCCGTTGACACCGACGATCCCGAGCCGCTCTCCGCGCCGCACTTGGAACGCAACGTCGTCCAGCACGACCTTTTCCCCGAATGACTTGGAGAGCCCATCCACCGAGAGCACGTCGCGCCCGCTCGGCCGCTTGGGCCGAATCGCGAACGCGGGTGACCGCCGACTGCTCAGCTTGAGCTCCTCGACCTCGATTTTTTCGATCTGCTTCGCGCGGCTTTGCGCCTGGCGGGCCTTCGTCGCCTTGGCCCGGAACCGCTCGACGAAAGCCTTCTTTTCGGCGATCAGCTTCTCGGCTCGCTCGATCTCTCTCCGCTTCTGCTCCAGCTGCGACTTGCGCTGGCTCAGGAAGGCATCGTAGTTGCCGACGAACTGGGTGACGCTTTCGTAGTCGACGTCGAGAATGTGCGTGCTGACGCGGTTGAGGAACGACTGATCGTGGGATACGACGACCAGACAGCCGCGATATGCCACGAGGAAGTCCTCGAGCCAGCGGATGCTCACGATGTCCAGGTGGTTCGTGGGCTCGTCGAGCAAGAGCAGCTCGGGGTTGCCCACGAGGACCTTGGCCAGCAGCACACGCAACTGATAGCCGCCCGAGAGACTGGCGAGCGGCTGCGCCTGGATGCCGGCCACGATGCCGAGCCCGCTGAGGATCTGGCTGGCGCGAGCCGGCAGTGAGTAGCCGTTGCGGCTGCCGAGCAGCTCGGCTAGCTCGGCCTGCCGCTGCGCGTCCGCCACCCCCTCGTCGAGCGCGCGCAAGGCCTCGTACACTTCCGGGTCGCCCTGCATCGCGACATCCACGATCGGCGTGGTGGCCTCGTGGAAGCGATCCTGCTCGAGCATGCCGATGCGGGCGTGTTTGGCCAGCGTGATTTGCCCGTCACTCGGCGTGTCCACCCCGCCGAGGATCTTGAGCAGGGTACTCTTGCCGCTGCCGTTCGCACCCACCACGCCATAGCGTGACCCCGCGTTCAGCTGTAGCGTGACTCCCTCGAACAGGGTCCGCCCGCCGAAGCTCTTGGCCAGACCAGCCGCCGTCAACATGCCGCCGGACATTCCCCGCCGAGGGCGCATTCGTCAAACAAAACCGGAGTCACAAAATGCATCTGGGACTCGTTCTTGAGAGGTGAACGAGTCCCAGAGGGGCGGCACGACGGGCTGCGGGCCTCCGCGGCCGCGTGATCCCGGCCGTTCCCGAAGGCAGGCGCCGGGAGCCGGCTCAGGCCTTGGCGCGCTGGACAGCCGTCAGGGCGGGGCCGGTCGGCGACGTCGGATTGAGCGCCCTCTCCTCGTCGTCACCGAGCAGGCCGGTGCGGTCGCCCAGCCAGGCGTCTACCGAAAGCGGGCCCGCGCCAACGCCGAGATAGACGAACAGGAGCATCAGAACCAGGGCCGAGAACTCCAGCGACTGCCCCGCCGTGAGCAGACCGTCGGTGTGGATCAGGAACACGGCGCCGAAAAGGACCGGGAGCTGAATCAAAGCGGCCAGGCGCGTCGCAAGGCCGACGGCCAGCAGGACGCCGCCGCCCAGATGCGCGATGGCAACGTAGTGCGCGACCGCGTAGGGGATGAACCAGTCGTCTTGCGAATCCAGATAATTCTGGACGAGGTCGGGCTGGGATACGAACAGCACGCCGCGCACGAAGAGACCAATTCCAAGATAAGCTCTGACGAGGTCGAAGCCCAAGGTGGGCCCCGGCTTGAGGAGATTTGGAAGACGCTGGTTCAAGGGTTTCGATTGCGACATTCTGGCTCCTGAATGTTGGCGTGGGTCTGAAGAGAGAGGCCGAGAGGGCGCCTCGCGGAGTGTCGTGACCGGCTGGGTGGGCTCGGCTGCTGTTGCAGCAGTGCACCGCGCGACCGAGGAGATCACATGGTGAGGTGAAAGTTCACGCCTTGCAACGGAAGACATTTCGCGGACCCGTTAAGATGGCGCAAAGGTCTATGGAATCTTTCGGTCTTGCCTGATGCACGCGGGCGGCGGCGGGCTCTTGCGCAGGTTTTTGCGACACTCGAGTTCACGATTGCAGCCCCGCGTGAGCTAGAAACGTGGCGCCTGTGCCCAGCTGAAACCGTCGCCTCGGCCTTGGCTGTCATTCGGCGGCGCTACTGGAATGGCGGGGCAGCGTGGCCAATCCTGCGAAGTTTCGCTCGCGGCGGTGGCTCGTTGCTTCTGGCAGGGTCAATCTGGCGCTGGGTTGCGCGCGGCTTCTCCGGCGCGCCGCCGTCTTCGGCGCTTCCCGCGCCGCCGCCACAGGCCGCGTTCGCCCCGCGCATATCGCAAGGCCACCGCCAGTTTCTCGAGGACTGGGGGCCTGACACCGAGCCATCGGAACGCCGGCCCCTCCAGGCGGAACGGGCCGCTGCGATTCAGCGCGTCCAGTTGGGCCGCCAGCTTTTCCGCCAGATCGACCCGTAGCGCGACGGCGCCTAGCCTAATGAAGCCAGCCCCGAGTAGCCACGCGGCGGGCGGCTCCCGGGGCGTCTCGAAGGACCGTCGCGACACCAGCGCGGCGGCGAGGGGCAGGCTCTGGGGCTCGTACACCTGGCAAAGGGCGACCCGCGGCTGGCGCAGCGCCGGGCCGAGCGAGTGTTGGAGGTAGATCGCGAGCTTGCCGAACTTCACCCCGGCGGCTCGCAGCGCCCGCCGATCCGAGGTCGTCAGCTCGGGGGTCAGCGCCCGGGCGGATGGGTTCCGCAGCGTTCCGAAGCGCTCCTCGAGTTGGTAGACGAGGCCGCGCGCGGGCCCGCTGAAAGGGACCGGGGGCGGCCGCCGCAGCGGCCCGACCAGGCTCGCCACCAAATCGCGAGACCAGGCCTGGAGGCGCTTGGAGAGCCGCAACCTGTCGCCGGGATGGAGAGCCGCCGTGACGACGACCTCGGGCTGCAGCCGAGTGGGGCCGCGCTGCAGGCGACCGAGGCGTCGATCCTCGGAGAAGATCGATCCGTCCAGGTCGAGGCGCAGCGCCGGGACCTCGGCGCCCAGCAGCTCTTCCAGCCAGTGGCGCGCGCGGCCCCGGGGAGCTTCGTCCCCGACCAGCCGCTGCCGCACGCTCTGCAGTGCGGCGAAGGGGCCGCTCACCGCGCCGGGCGAGGGGCTCCCCTTGGCGCCCGCCGCGGGGCGGCGACGCTCGACGAAGCGCTCCACGAGCCGCTCGTGCAGGGCGTCGCCGAGCCGCGCCTCCACTTCGGTGCAGCGCTCGCGCAGGCCTGCGGGGCGCTCGATCCATCCGCTCTGATGGCACACGTACGACCAGGTCCTCAGCCGCCCGAGCTTCGCGGTCAATTGGTCGATGTCGCCCGCCGGGTCGTCGAGCTCTTCCAGCCCCGCCTCCAGCCAGCTGGTACTCAGCCGGCCTTCGCCGCCCAGCCTGCGCAGGAACAGCTCCTTGACCTGGCTGGCATGCAAGTGGGGGGCGCCGCTGCCGTAGTCCGGCAGCTGGCAGCACTCCCAAAGCATGGTGACGGTGTCCGAGCTCTGGCAGCGCGAGCGGACGCGATCGTCTTCCGTTGCGGAATGGAGCGCCTGCGCGTCGGTCGCTTCCCGCACGGGCAGCAAATACTTGCTCGGCGGCGGGGCGCGCAGGGAGTCCTTCAGGCGCTGGAGCGAGCCCAGGTCGAGATCGCCGTTGCGCCAGAAGATTCGGGAGACCCGCTCGAACCGGTGCTGCTCGATTTGGCGCCGGAGCGCCGGCGCCATCGCCGGGAGCGGGGCGAGGGTGCCGAAGCTGCCACTGCGCAAGTGGCGCCCCGCGCGCCCTGCGATTTGGGCCAGCTCGGCCGGGTCGAGCGGCCGCTGGCGCTGCCCGTCGAACTTGCTCAGGCCGGCGAACGCGACGTGATCGATGTTGAGGTTCAGCCCCATGCCGATCGCGTCCGTGGCGACGAGGTAGTCGACCTCTCCGGACTCGTACAGCGCCACTTGTGCATTGCGCGCTCGCGGAGAGAGGGCGCCGAGCACCACGGACGCGCCTCCCTTCCGCTTGCGGAGGCGCGTCGCCAGTTGGAACACGTCCGCAGTGCTGAACGCGATGACGGCGCTGCGCTTGGGCAACCCCCCGAGCGGGCTCTGGCCTCTGCCGCGCAACGTGGAGAGGCGTGCGCGTCCCTCCACCTCGACGCTCGGGGCGATGCGTCGCAACAAAGGCGCCATGGTGTCCGTGCCGAGCAGCCAGGTCTCCCGTCGGCCGCGCGCGAAGAGCAAGCGCTCCGTGAAGACGTGGCCGCGCTCGGGGTGCGCGGCGAGTTGCACCTCGTCGAGGGCCAGAAAATCCACGCGGCGGTCCATCGGCATGGCCTCCACCGTGCACACGAGGTACCGGGCGCTCCGGTGCAACCGCTTCTCTTCGCCCGTGATCAGCGCCACGGCGCGCTCTCCGACCTGCCCGGAGAGCCGCTCGTATACCTCGCGGGCGAGCAGCCTCAGGGGCAGGCCGATCATTCCGGTTGGAAACTCGAGCATTCGCTCGAGGGCGTGATGCGTCTTGCCAGTGTTCGTCGGACCCAGCAGTGCGACCAATTTGCCCTGCGGCCGGTCGCTCCGGCGCTCCTGCGCGCTCTCCGAGATGGCGTCGGTGATCACCAGAGGTGGTGGACGTGTGGTCGAACCTTGTCGGCGTACAGCAGAGCCACCTTCTCCATCACGGCGGCCGGAATCTCCGGGAGGTCCGCGGCGGCCATGTTGTCGTCCACCTGGCTGGGCCGACGCGCGCCGGGGATGGTCGTCGTGACGGCTGGATCCATCAAGATCCAACGAAGCGCCCACTGGGCCATCGTGGTGCCCGGAGGAACCTGCCCGCGCAGCGCGTCGACCACTTCCAGGGCGAGGTCGTAGTCCACGCCGGAGAAGGTCTCTCCGCGGTCGAAGGCCGCGCCGTAGCGGTTGAAGTTGCGGTGGTCGTCGGCTTCGAAGGACTGATTGGCCTGCAGCTTCCCGGTGAGCAGTCCGGAAGCGAGGGGTACGCGCGCCAAGATGCCGACCTGCCTGCGCGCCGCCTCCTTGAACAGCAGCTCGGCAGGCCGCTGCCGCAGCACGTTGTAAATCACCTGAATCGACTGAACCCCTTCGAACTCGAGGGCTTTCAGCCCCTCCTCCACCTTCTCGACGCTGACGCCGTAGTATCGAAGCTTGCCGTCTCGCACGAGGTCGTCCAGCGCCTGAAAGGTTTCGGGCTGGTAGTACACCGGGGTCGGCGGGCAGTGCAGCTGCAGCAGGTCGAGGGCCTCGACCTCGAGGTTCTTCAAGCTGCGTTCGACGAACGCCGTCAGGTTCTGCTTGTCGTAGCCGCCGGCTACGTGGGGATCGAGGCGCCGGCCCGCCTTGGTCGCGACGACGAAGTCCTCCGGGCGCTCTTTGCGCAAGCGCGCCAGCAGCCGCTCACTTCGGCCGTCGCCGTACACGTCGGCCGTGTCGAAGAAGTTGACTCCGCGGTCGAGTGCCCTGTGCAGGGTCTTCATGCTCTCGTCGTCGTCGACCCGTCCCCACGAGCCGCCGATGGCCCAGCAGCCCATGCTGACCGTGGAAATCTCGAAACCCGTGCGCCCCAACGTTCTTTTCTGCATGCTCCGACCGTAGAGCATTTCCGGCGGCGATGGAATGAGGGCCGGCTGGACGCCGGCGGGACACGGCGCGGCTTGCGCCGCTACGGCTGGAAGGTTACGAGGCGAGAGATGAGCGCGGACCCAGCCCTTCGACAGACGCCCCTGTTCGCCGAGCACCAGCGCGCGGGGGCGCGATTCGTGGCCTATGCCGGATGGCAGATGCCCGTTCAGTTCCAGGGCGTGATGGCCGAGCACCGAGCCGTGCGGAGCGGCGTCGGACTGTTCGATGTGAGCCACATGGGGCGCCTCGTGGTGCGCGGGAGCGGCGCCCTGGCCTTCGTCGACGGCCTGGTGACCAACGATCTGGCGAGCTGCCCCGTCGGGCGAGCCGTGTACACGTGTTGCTGCAACGACCAGGGCGGGGTGATCGACGACTGGATTGTCTACCACCTGCCGCCGAGCGGCGCGGGGGCTCGGCCCGAGGTGCTCGTCGTCTGCAACGCCGCCAATCGGGACAAGGTCCGCCAGCACGTCGAGGCGCGCCGAGAGGCTCTGGCGCCAGCGGATGTCGAGGTGGAAGACCTGAGCGACCAGACGGCTCTGATCGCCGTGCAGGGGCCGCGTGCGCTCGGGCTCGTCGGCGAGCTGTGTGGGGTCGAGGCGCTGCCCGCGCAGCTGCGCCCCTTCGGGGTCACGACGCTCTCTCTGCTCGGCCGCCCCTGTCGCGTCGCGCGGACCGGCTACACGGGAGAGGACGGCGTCGAGGTCGTGGCCGATGCCGCGTTCGCGTCCGAGCTGTGGCGGGCGTTGCTCCAGCGAGGTCAGGGGCTCGGCGTCGTTGCCGTCGGTCTGGCGGCGCGGGACACCTTGCGGCTCGAGGCGCGGCTCGCCCTGTACGGCAACGAGCTCGACGAGAGCACCAACCCCTTCGAGGCGGGCCTCGGGTGGACGGTCAAATTCCGGGCCGCGGATTTCGTCGGCCGGCATTCTCTGGAACGCCTTTCCAAGCAGCCGGTCGCGCGCCAGCTCGTGGGTTTTCGAATGATCGGGCGGGGCATTGGGCGGGCGAGCTACCCGCTGCTGGATCCGAGCGGCAATCCGATCGGCCACTGCACGTCGGGCGCGCCCTCGCCCAGCTTGGGCGTCAACATCGGCTTGGGGTTCGTTCCCCCCGCCCACGCGGCGCTGGGCTCTCGGTTGCAGGTGGACTGTCGCGGGCGCCTGGTGGAGGCCGAGGTGGTTCCCACTCCGTTCTACAAGCGCGGGAAGGCTGCGACCGGTGGAAGTTGAAAAAAAAGCTTTGAACGGCGGAGCAGCAGCGCAGCATGCTGCGGGTGGAGCACGTCCTCGGGGCGGCTCGGTGACCCGTGGGCGCGAGCCCGGGGCAGGGGTTTCGAACATCGCGCGAGCCCTTTAGGGAGAATGACATGAGCAGTGACAACGAGGTTCCAGGCGACTTGCGCTACAGCAAGGAACACGAATGGGTTCGGGTGAAGGGGGACGAAGTCACCGTGGGGATCACGGCATTCGCCGTCGGTCAGCTCGGGGACGTGACCCTGGTCAACTGGGACGTGGAAGAGGGCGAGCGCGTCGAGGCCGGCCAAGTCTTCGGAACGATCGAGAGCGTCAAAGCCCTCAGCGATCTCTTCGCACCGCTCACGGGGACGGTCGTTCAGCTCAACGCGGCGCTCGAAGACGCCCCCGAACGAGTCAACGAAGACTGCTGGGGCGACGGCTGGATGCTGGTGATCAAGCCGGAGGACCCCGAGAGCATCGAGGAGCTACTCGACCCCGAGGCATATCGCGCACACGTTGCCGCGCAGGAAGCTTGAGCGGCCGTAGCCGAGCTCTGCGGCCCGCCTGTGTCCCCTTCCGGGCCGCAGCACCCGCATCAGGGCCCAGCGAGGGCTTGCTCCTGCGGGCTCGGCTCCGGGCTCCGCATCGGATTCTGAAACCAGTTCAGCCCCGAGTGCCGGTGCACGGTCAAGCGAGCGAAGTCGATCCCGATGGTGGCGAACAGCGTCTGGCTCTGCTCGCCCCCGTAGCTGACGCCCCCGTTGACCGCAATGCCCCAGGGGCCGCCGAGCACCAGGTTTGCCGTCAAAGAGGTGGAGCTCTCGCCCCACCAGCGCTGCATCACGCCGACGTCCAAACCCAGGCCGAACTCGCCGCGTGCGTAACCGCGAGTGACGGCGCGCCCGACCAGCCCCAGGTCGATGCCGCTGTCCCAATAGGGCTGGAGGCGAAACAAGGCGCCCCACACGATCGCGCGATCCGCGGGGACGCCCAGGCCCGCGTCGATTTGCACCAGCCCCCGCGTGCGGGCCTCATCCGACTTCAGGGACCCGGAGCCCCCACCGAGGTACATCCAGGAGGTCGCTTGCGCGGCGGCCGGGCGAGGAGTCAGAGCCACTCCCAGGGTGAAGCCGAGGGCCCAGGGCACGGCGCCCGCGCCCCTGCGGCGCCGTTGCGGCGTGGCCTTCGGCGGCCCCAGCCAGCTCGCGCGGGGAGCGACCCGAGGGCCACACGCGATCTTCGACTGCGTCGGATTCTCCGTGGCCGACTGCCGCCTGGGAAACGCTCGCTTCATCTGCGCTGGGCTAACACGGCCCGCGGCGCAATGGCCAGGGCATGGCCGGGGCGACGCTCGTTTTCGCGCCGGAGTCGCGTCCCGACCTGGGAGCCGCCGGCGCCCTCGCCCAAGGGCGCGACGTTCGCGTCGGGCTCCGGCCCGCCCGCCTCCGCGGCTCCCGAGGCCTGCTGCAGCCACTGCCGTAGCTGCGCCTCCGTGGCGTCTCCCGTGTGCCGGGCAACCTCCCGCCCTTGGCGATCGAGCAGCACGACCGTCGGCACGCTGGTGATGCTCCCGAAAGGGCCCTGGCCCCGGTAGGTGGCGAAATCCGCAATCGCGACCGGATACGGGAGATCCATCTCTTTCGCGTAGGCGCTGACGAGCTCCGCATAGCTCGGCGCCTCGAGCACCACGGCGGCGGCGTTGCTGCGCGGGCGGGTGTTGCGGACGGCGGCCGCGAGCCGTTGGGCAACGACTTGAGACGGTAGGTCGTACGTGGTGATGAAGAGAATGGCCGTGGCTCGCCCGCGTGTGGTTTCACTCGAGACGCGCGCGCCCGTGGGAGAAGCGAATGAGAACTGCAGCGGGGCGCCCGTGGACGCGGAGCGCGGGGCGGCCGCCCCCGGGTGGCTCGCGCAGCTCAGGGCCAGGGCGAGCACGGCCCAGTGCGGGAGCGGGCCGCGCCGATCCAGCGGGGGGGCTTCAGCGGGCGAAATCGGCGTTGAAGAGGTGGGCGAACGCACGCAGAGCGGCGGGCACCTCACGACCCGACCGATTGTGAGCCACGATCGCGGTCGCGAGTTCATCCACTACTCCCTTCAAAGGCCGCTCCTCCAGTGCGGTGTCCGCGACACGACTGCCGGGGCGGACGGTTGCGTCGACGTTGGCGATGGGATCGTGTCTCACCCAGTCCACCCTTCGACCCGGCTGGTACTGGCACGCCAGCACCTCGACGAAATCCATGTACAGCGGGAAAATGATGACCGCGACGCGGCGACCGCTCTCATCCGTTCCCAGAAGGGCTCTGGGGGATGCCTTGGGGGCCACGACCGCGGGCGCGCAAGCCAGCAGCGCCGCCTGCATTCTCGCCCTTCGACCCGGATCCGTTTCCACCGAGAGCAACGGCGCGTAGACCGCGATCCGTGGCACGTCGATTTCGGGGCCATCTTGTTCGAGGCTTTCCAGCCAGGCTTCGCGATCGACGGCGGAAAGCGCGCGGTACGCCATGGCCGCAGCCAGTGCCGCTTCCGCGTCTTTCGCCAAGGCGCCGAGCCAAGCTCGCCAGGCGCGCACCGCCTTCTGCGAAGTTTGACGGGGCTTGCTCGCTTTCGGTCGCGGGGGGGGGAGGGACATCTCAAGCTGCATGCGAAGTCGCCGAAATAGTGCATTCTAAGTCTCGCTGCAATGCTCCGTCAGAGGTCTGCCTTGCGCGCCGGTGCGGCTCTTCGTGATAGCCTGTGGGTAACTCGTGACTAACCCTTTGGATCAAACCCTTCGCCCCCATCGCACGCGGCTCGCCTCTGCGCATCGATCCCCGAAGGATCCTCCTGCGGAAGACCCGGCGGGGGCGGATCTTCTCACCCCGTTCGACGCGGTCGACGAGGAAGAGCACGACGGGGAAGACCGGGCGTCCGGTGACGACGACTTCGGCATCGACCTGGATGCCCAGCGAGGTCCCGACGTGGCAGCGGCCAGCGACGCCCCAGCGCACATGGACCTGTCCGGCCTGCTCGACGTCCCCGAGGACGGCGAGGCCGTGGAAGGCGGGGAGCGCTCGGGCGAGGGCGCCGAGCACGCAGGGGACCCGGTTGGGGGAGATGGCCACGAGTTGCTCAGCGCGGTCGTCGAAGAGTCGGGCGCGGAGGAGGCTCGCGAGGTCGTCGACGACGAGGGCTGGGCGCGCGACATCAACGTCGGCGACATCATCGTCGGTGAGGAGGAGCCGAGCGAGGAGGGCGACGCAGCAGAGGGGCACGTGGACTGGGCCCCGCCTCCCGTCGGGGGCAGCGTCGAGGTCCCGGACGCCGAATGCGCGTGGTCCACCGCGACGCATCCGGGGCTGGTCGGCACCTTTTTGTGGACCGAGCCGGAGATGGTCTGGGTGGTCGGCAATGAAGTGGCTGGTGTCGCGCGGCGACCCCTGCCGCGGCCCTCGGCCGCTTCCCTCGAGGTGCGGCGTGGGCTGGCTCCGCCGCGGCCCGTGGCCTGCGCCGTTCGCCTCGCGGGCGAGCTGTTGTGCGCGACGGCCGTCGGGGGCGTGCTGCGGCGAACGCGGGCGGGCAGCTTCCGGGAGGAAGGAGGCCTGCATCGTCGCCTCGGCCTGCCCGAGTCCGCAGCGGTGCGTTGGCGCCTGTTCGGAGAAGTGGCAGACTCCCCGTGGGCCTTGGCCTCCGACGGGCAGCGCTTCGGCGTGCTCGGCACCGGTTGCCGGCTGAGCAGCGCGGCGGCGGCGGATCTCGCTCGCGCGCGGCTCGGCGCGTGCGCGGGCCGGTGGCTGGTTCGCTGCCGCGGTGAAGGCGAGCTTTCGGTGTCCTCCGACGCGGGCGCTCACTACCGCTCGCTGCCGCCGTGCGGAGCCGTCAGCGCGCTGACCTTGCAGGCAAGCGAAGTCCTGCCTCCGGTGCTCTGGCTCGCGGTCACCGGAGATCGAGGTCGCGTGCGGTTCGTCCGCATGCCCCTGGCGTCGGGAGAGCCGCGTTGTGTTGCCGGGATCGATGCCGAGGCCCTGGAGGAAGAGCCGGGCGCGAGCGCGCTGCACTGGGACGAGCGCCTGCGAGCGCTGTGGGCGACGGGCTCGTTCGGGCTGGCGCTCGTTCAGGAGCCGGAGCCGCCCGACTCCCTGCGGGCGAGCCGCGCCGCGACTTGACGGTACCTCGCGCGCACGGCGCGGCTGTGTGGGGTGAGCCTCAGCGCCGTGGCGAGGTGGCGCTCTGCGGCGGCCAGATCGGAGAGCTGGCTGCTCGCGAATCGAGCCGCTTCCACGAGCCAGGGCGAAGCGTGCGCGAGCGACGACTTGTCCACCGCGAGTTCGCAGCCCTGCCGCAGGTCTGCGAAGGCGAGCGAAGCGCCCTGCAGGTCGCCGAGAGCTGCGCGAAAGCGCCCCTGCAAGGCGCAGGCTTCGAGGTACGAGTCGCTGTCGCGGGGGACCATTCCCAGGCGTGCGACCGCCTGCGGATGGTCGCCGCAGCCTTCGGCGAGGTGGCGCGCCAGCTCGATCAGCGCCTTGCCACAGGGGCGCCCCTGCTCGTCGGCCAGCGCGACGGCCCGCTGCAGAAGCGCCGTGGCGCGCTCGTCTTTCCCGCTGCGGCGCAGCGCCAAGGCGAGGCCCAGCGTGGCGTCCGGGTCCGCGGGCAAGTATCGGAGCGCCCGCTCGTACAGCTTGCCTGCGGCGCGGGCTCGCCGGGCTCGGGCGAGCAGCTCCGCACAGCGCATCAGGATCTCGTGGCGGCCCCGAGCGCCTTGGGCCGCCGCCTCGAGGTGCTGGGCGTCTGCCAGAGCGCCCTGCTCGTCCCCCCAGGCGATGCGCGCTTCGATGCGCGCCCAGCGCGGGGCGTGAAGCGCGGGGGCGGCCCCGACGGCGCGATCGAGCGCCGCGCGCCGGGTCTGCTCGTCCTCTGCGAGCTCGGCGAGCCGCTGCCAGGCGCTCGCCGCGAGGGGCGCGTAGACTTCGTGCTCGGCGGCGCTCGCGACGGCGCGCCGGGCACCGGCCGCGTCTCCGACCCGAGCCAGGAGGGTGGCGCCCGTCAGGCCGAATTCGGTCGCCGGAAGGCAATCCACCAACATGCCCAGGGCGGCCTCGGCCCGCTCGATCCCGCTGGCCGCGTCGATCTGGGCCACCAGCTGCACGAGCTCTCGGTGGCGCGGTGCGCGCTCCAGGGCGGCGACGTAGTGTCGCCGGGCGCCCTCCAGGTCGCCGCGGGCGAGGCAATCGTCAGCGTCCACGCACAGAAGGGCCAGCTCCAGCGCACGCAGCACGTCGCTCGAAAGGCCTTCGGCGGGCTGCGCGCTGCGCGCCCGCACCCGAAACCCGTCTTCGTAGGCCTCCAATGGGCCGACCGTCACACCGTGGGCCGAAGGGCTTCGCGCGCCCAGCGCGGGGGCCACCATCTTGCACACGCGAGCGCAGCACGCGTCGATGGTGAGAACGCGCCCCCGTCGACGGGCGGCGGGGCCGAGCACGGTTTCTGCGATGCGCAGCGCGTGTGCCAGCGGCACTTCGAGGTCGCCGCCGCTGCGAGCGCCGCCGACGATGAGCCTCGCCTCGTTGCCCCCCGCCGCCCACAGCAGCTCGAACGCGAGGGTTCCCGCTTCTCCCCACAGCCCCACTCCGAGGCCATCGGGCACGGCCCACACCGTCACGAGGCTCGTGGAGCTCCCCATGGCTCCGCGCACTCGCGCCGATAGGTGCTTTTCGAGCTCGGCGCGGCCGGCGAAGACGGTCAGCCGCCGAAGCGCTCCGCGTCGATTGCGGAACATCTCGACGCCGCCGGAAAGGTCGACGGGGAACTTCAGGTTCGGCAGCGACCAGGCGAGATCCTCGATGCGCAGCGCCCCCAGGGGCAGCGTCTCGTACGCTTCCAGCCCCAGCTCGCCGCCGCTGACCGTCAGCCGAAGCGGTGCGCTGTCGGCGTCCGCGAGGCGGCCTGCCCGACCGCGCCCAGGGTCGGATCTCTTTCCGGATGCGCGCGGGCCCACCTAGCGAGCCTAGCAGTGGCTCGCGGGGCAGGTGAACTATCTGTGCAGCGCGGCGGTCTCAGTCCTTTTCGGCGGCTTTCTTCTCGATGCGGGCCAGTAGCTCCGCCTTGCCGTGCTTTTTGATGATCCGCCGGAACATTCGTTTCCAGGAAGCCACGAGGCTGCTGCCGTCCGTGATCACGTCCACGAGGTGGCAGGTTTTCCCACCGCAGGCCATCAGGTAGTCGATACCGAGCTCGGGCTCGCCCTCCTTGACCTTCACCTTGGTGTGCACGATCTGGCCCTGGCTGGATTGCGTTTCGCCTTGAAAGGTCAAATCCTGCTTCTTCTTGCCCGCCAGCCCCTTCCCGTAGGCCCTGCGCACGACCTCGCGGAAATTGGCGATGAACTTGTCGCGTTCGGCCTCGCTGAAGTCTTTCCAGTGGTCGGCCAGCGAGGCTTTCGCGATCGCCTCGTAGGCCACGTGCTGGTCGAGTTGCTCGAGGTCGTCTTTCTGGGCCGCCTGGTGCATCCTTTCGACCGTTTCCTGCGCGGGGCCGGCCTGAGCGGAGCCCGCGAGCAGGGTGAGAGCCAACGATGCCGAAGCGAAGAGGGGGAAGCGAGTGTAGGAGCGCATGGTCACCATCCAGTCTACGTCACTCCTGGGGCATTTCTCCCCCTTCCGCCTGGACTGCAATTAGTCAATTGGCCGGTCGTCTGCTCTCCTGGTGCTGGGTGCGCGGGAAGAGCGTCTGCTTCAGGCGCGGGTCGACCCGCGTCCCGACCGGGGCCCGGGTGGCTCGACCCATGTCGACCCGAAAGGTGGTGCCGCGGCCCTCGGCGCTCTCCACGTCGAGCCGGAAGTCGTGGTCGTCGGCGATGCGCTTGACCACCGCCAGCCCCACCCCGGTTCCCTGCGCGCGGGTCGTGAAGAAGGCGTCGAAGATGCGAGTGCGCGCTTCGTCGCTCAGCCCCACCCCCTCGTCGTGAACCGACAGCTCGACGCCGGCGCCGCGGCGCCGGATCTCCACCAGGACCTCGCCGCCGGCATGGCTGGCCTGCACGGCGTTGCGCACCAGGTTCCACATCAGCTGCCTGAGCTGACCCGGGTCTGCGTGGATGCGGGCCGTCTCCGGACCGCCGTAGCGCAGCGTCACGTCCGAGACGGCTCTCCCCGATTGGGCGGCGAGGGCCACCACGTCGCGCGCGGTTGCGGCCGCGTCGACACTGACCAGCTCGGGCTTGCGGGGGCGAGCGAGGTTCATCATGTCGGACACCAGGTCGTCGAGCCTCCCGGCCTCCCGCACGATGATGCCGCACAGGCGGGCGTCTTCGGGCGAAAGCGCGGGGCTGGCTCGCAGCAGCTGAATCGAACCGGAGATTGCCCCGAGGGGGTTTCTGATCTCGTGCGCGAGAGCCGTCGCCACGCGTCCCAGCGCGGCGAGGCGCTCGGCGTGCTCGGCTCGCTGCTCGGCGCGCAGCAGCTGCCCTCCGGCGACCCGCAGCCGCTCTGCCAGGCTGCCCGAAAGCAGCGTCACGACCATCATCGCGACGAGGTTGACGACGCCCGTGTACGTGAACTCCTCGGCGGACATCAGGTACAGCTCCGACGGCTGATCGGGCGGAGGCTCGATCCACCCGCCGCTCAGGCCCACGAGCAGTGTCACGAAACACGCTACCCCGAGCCCGAGCGCCAAGGCCGCTCCGCGCAGCCCGATCAGGAGCGCACCGATCAAGCAGTTGAGCCCGTAAAACGACGTCGCGCCGCTCGAAGGACCGCCGGACAGATACACGATGACCGTCCAAAGAAACGGGTCGACGACGATCTGCAGGGTCACCAGTTGCTCGAGGTGGCGCCCCCGCCGCAACAGCCCCGCGTACAGCGCGGTCAGCGCGAACGCGACCGCGAGCGTGCCGAGGGCGGTCTGCACCGTGAAGGTGCCCCCGGAGCCGTGGAAGTTCAGCCGTCCGATCCAACCGAGCAGTACGGCCAGCAGCACCAGCCGGAACGCCGTCACCCAGGAGAGCCGGCGCGCCAGAGGCGCGGGGCCGGTGAGCCCCTCGGCGGCGCCGGCGCTCACGAGCCCCTCGCCCGGGCCGGCATCCGGCCGAGGTCGCAGCCACCCGGGCGGGGATGGGCGGGGCGCTTCATCGGCTCGCGCCGGCGGCCGATCGCTGCCGTTGCGCCTCGGGCCCCACCGCCGCTCGGAGCCGGCCGAGGAAGGGGGCGCTCGCTCGCCGAGCGGGCACGCAGGCGGGCGGCGGCGGCGCCCTGCGGCCCGCGCGCCTCGCCCGATACGGGGCTTTCGCTCGCCCGGCGACGGGCAGCCCGAGCAGGACGCAGCTCTCGGCCGGCTCGCGACCGCCGAGAGCCCGCCAGCCACTCTGGCAGAGAATGCGCCCGCTCGCCCGGGGCCGGTCGGCTGCGCGCCGCCGGCGTGCGGCTCTTGCTGCACTTTTCGTCATCTGGTCGTCGGTCGGTCGCGGCGAGCTTCCCCCGCCCGCTAGCCCTGGATGTTCCCGGCCAGCTCGAAGATCGGTAGGTACATCGAAACCAGCACGACGCCGACCATTCCCCCGATCCCGACCATCATGATGGGCTCCAACATGCCCGTCATGGACGCGACGGCCACGTCGGTTTCCTCTTCGTAGAAGTCCGCGATCTTGTTGAGCATCTGATCGAGCGCACCGGTCGTCTCCCCGACGCCGATCATCTGAACCACCATCTCCGGAAACACCTTGGCCTCCGTCAATGGATCCGCCATGTTGTGGCCTTCGCTGATGCGCTGCCGAACGTGCATGATGCCCTCCTCGATGGCCACGTTGCCGGCGGTCTTCGCGCAGATTTCGAGGGCATCGAGGATCGGCACACCGGATTGCAGCAGCGTGCCCAGGGTGCGCGTGAACCGCGCGACCGAGATCTTGCCGAGCACGTTCCCCATTATGGGTAACCTCAGGAGGGTCTTGTGCAACACGCGCTTGCCAGTGGGGTTGCGAATCGCGTAGGTGAAACCCACGCTCCCGGCGATGACGGCGGCGACGGTGATGGGCAGGTACGAGACGAACCCGTGCGAAAGCTTCACCATGAACTGCGTCAGGGCGGGAAGCGACTCGGGGCCGCCCCCGAATTCCGCGAACATGTTCTCGAAGGCCGGAATCACGAACGTCAACATGACGCCCATCACGCCGATGGCGATTACGAATACGATCGTCGGGTAGCTCATGGCGCCCTTGACCTGTCGCACCAGCTTTTGGCGTTTCTCCAGGTACACGGAGAGCCGGGCCAAGATGCTGTCGAGAATCCCGCCGGCCTCTCCCGCCTGAACGAGATTGACGAAGAGCTCGTCGAAGATTTTCGGGTGGCGGCGCAGCGCATCGCTGAACGTGGCGCCCTGCTCCACGGTGAGCTTGATGTCCCTCAGCACCTTGGCGAAGGCTGGCTTTGGCTGCTGGTTCGCCAGAATGTCGAGGCACTGAACCAGGGGAACGCCGGCGTCGATCATGGTTCCGAAGAGCCGAGTGAAGGTGACGAGATCCTTGCTGTCGACGCCGGTGCCGATCTGGAGGTTGATCTCGATCGGCTTTTTCTTGACCTTGACCGGGCTCAGGTTTTGCTTCTTCAGTCGCGTATTGACGGCTTCGGCGTTGTCGGCGACCATGGTGCCGGCCTTCAGCTCGCCGGTGCGGCCGCGCGCTTCCCAAGTAAACTCAGCCATAGGTATCTTTCAGCGGTTGCCGCAGCAGTTGGTCGAACGAGTTGCCGCCGCGGCCCGCCTGCGGTAGCAATCGTGCCCTAGCTTTTCCGTGCCAATGATCGGCTCTTCCTCACAACAGGGTGATTGGCCATGCATGAACGTCCGGCGTGTGTCCGCTCGCCGCGCCTCTCGGTCGGGCGCCGCGCGTTCGAAGGAGGGGGGATCAGGCATGGGGCTCGGGGGGCATGAGTTTGGGGGGTATGAGTTCGCGGGGCACGAGCTCGGTGGGCACGGGCAGGTGTGGCATCGGGCGCCGCTCGATCGAACCCCCCGCCATCGAACGTCGTCGTGTCGAGCGGCCGTCTTGGTGCGAGCCATGTCGCGTTCGGTGGTTTGGGGTCGCGTGGGATTTCGTTTGGCCTCTTGCCGGGGGTCGTTCAGTGGTCGCTCGAGCGCCCGGTTCGCGCCTGGCTGGTCGAGGCATTCGTCATCGGGCAGTTCTCGGTCGAGTCATACGTTTTCGAGTGGTTTGCGGTGCCGAAGGCCGCGTGGACGGCCAGTCGAATGGCGGGGTGAATGGGGGGGGGAATGGCGGGGTAAATGGCGGAGCAGCTGGCGCGGTGAACGGCGGATCAATCGGTGGCGGCGAGGCGCGGGGGTCTCCCCGAGAAGGGATCTCCCCGCTTGATCCACGACGAAATCAGGGAGACCCTTAAGCGCTTCGTCGTAGCGTCTCGAGTTGCGCCGGGCGCGAGTGTGTGTGTCGGCCGCTTCGGTGGGGGCCGGTGGCAGTTCGCCGCGGCGGCGGCGGGTGAGTATTCCACGACGGATTCGCGCGCGGTCGACGAGAGCACCCTCTACGACCTGGCGTCTCTCACCAAGCCGTACTTTGCCCTCGGCGTGGCCCGCCTCGTGCGGGCGGGTAGGCTGGAGTGGAACACGCCGCTCGGCGAGCTGTTGCCCATGGCCCGCCGCACCGAGAGTGAACGCGCAGAATTGCAGCTGCTGCTCGCGCACCGCGCGGGTCTCCAGGCACATGTCCTGGTCCGTGCCCCCGAGCGGCCCATGGACCCCGGCCCGCTTCGCGGAAAGGCGCTATCCGAGGTGCTGCGCAGCCTGGCAGGGGCCCGCCGGCGCGGCTGCGAAGGGGGGGTTCCCGCGGTCGGCTTTCCGCCCCTGTACAGCGACCTGGGGTATATCCTTCTCGGCGTGGCGGTGAGCTTGCGCGAGGATCTCCCTCTCGACGAGCTCTTGCACTGGGAGGTCGGTGAGCCGCTCCAGCTCGGGCTTCTGTCGGCTCGCCGCGGTGCTCGTGAGCTGGGCGCCGAGCGTTGGGCGGCAGCGGTCGCGCCCACCGAGGACCTGCCGCACCGCGGCGGCGTGGTGTGCGGGGCGGTGCACGACGACAACGCCTGGGCCCTGTCCGGGCTCGGTCTCAGCGGCCATGCGGGCCTGTTCGGCACCGCGCAGGACGTGGCGCGGCTCGGGGCCGCCGCGGTCGATGCCCTGCGGGATCGACGATCGCGTTGGCTGCGCCCGCAGGACATCGAGCCGCTGCTCCGACCCCGCCCGGGCGGGGCGCTCCGCGCTGGTTTCGACGGAAAGGCGCAGGAGGGCTCGTCAGCTGGCGCAGCCTTCGGGGAGCACTCGTTCGGCCACCTGGGGTTCACGGGGACCAGCGTGTGGTGCGATCCAGCTGCCCAGGTCGTCGTCGCTCTTCTCACCAATCGCGTGCACCCGACGCGGGAAAACATCGCCATTCGTGGCGTTCGGCCGGAGCTTCATTCTCGCTTGTTCCAGCTGGCGACTCGGCTGAACTCCTGACCCGACGAGGCTCGGCTCCTCTCCGGGGCGTTTCGAACGCGTGTCAGCCCCCGCGAAGCTCCGAGGGAAGGGCATCAGTCCGCGTCCTCCGACGCGGGACCTGGCGCGGCGCGGCGCTCGCCCTGCGGGCTGCTCGAGCAGCCGACCCGAGGGGGGGGAGTCAGCCGCGCGGTCGTGCGGCTTGCGGCCGAGGGGTAGGGCAGGGCCGGCCACCGTGCCGCGAGGGCACAGTCGCGGGGCCCGGGGAACACCTTTCCCTGGGCGCCCCGTCGACTAGCGTTAGCGAATCAAATCTGTAGGAAAATTGCTTGGCCATTGGGCCTAGATCCGCGTCTCGATAGCGAAAGTCGGTAAACGGGCCTAGCGCCGGCTTGGCGGACGCAGCGTTTCGAGGCATAAAATCGGAGGTCATGTGGAAGCTTTGCGTGGTCGACGATGAGTCGAGCCGCACCGTGGTCAAATTGGTGCGTGATGAGTACTCGTTGGGACGCGCCGAGGAGAGCACCGTCCGCCTGACGGAGCGAAACATTTCGCGCCGCCACGCGCGTTTGTTCCGCGACGAGTCACAGCAGTGGTGGCTCGAAGATCAAGGAAGTTACACGGGTTCGTTCGTCAATGGGGACCGCGTCGAGGGTCGCGCTCGGCTCGCCCACGGGGACACGGTGCAGCTGGGGGACTACCGCCTCGAGCTGTCCGACGAGGAGCGGGAAGCCGCCGACGTGGCGGGGGAAGACGCGCCCTCGCCCGAAGATCTCCCCGACCGCTTCGTACTCGTGCAGGGGCCCAATGTCGGGTCCGTCTACCCGCTCGTCGACCAGAAGCTGCTCATCGGGCGGGGCGAGGAGTGCCAGATTGCACTGGACGATGCCTCGGTCAGTCGGGTGCACGTCGAAATTCTCCGCACCGAGCACGGCCTGATGATCCTGGATCAAGGCAGCTCCAACGGTCTGCGGATCAACGGCGTGGATTTGCCGAGTGCCATGTTGCGCAGCGGGGACGTGGTCGAGCTGGGCGACGTGCGGCTTCGCTTCATTCCTGCGGGTAAGGAAGACAAAGTGTTGCCCGCGGTGCAGCCCGCTGCCGTGAGCGGCGTCGAGCTCAGTCACACGGGTTCTTCCGCGGGGGGGGGTCGCGGTCGCGCTGCCATCTACGGCGCGGGGGTCCTGGCCGCCGTCGCCTTGATGTTCGCCTTGGCGATGGGGGGCGGCGAGGACGAGCAGCCACGCGTGACTTCGGTACGGGTCGACCCCTCGGAGCCCAGCGCGGCGTCCGCGCCGGCGCCGGAGGTGCCGAGCAATCCGCTGACGGAGGCGCTCGCGCTCTCCGAGGCGGGCTCGATTCTGGCGGCGCACCGCAAGCTCCACGAGCTCCCGGTGGACAGCCCCCTGCGGCAGGCGCCGGAGTATTCGTCGATCGTCCAGAAGTGGGCGCATGAGGTCATCGGCGCCGCGAAGACGTCGCCGGATCCGCAGGAGCGCCGCGGGCTGCTCGAGCGAGTCGTGGCAGAGCCCGGGGTCAGCGAGGAGAATCGCGCCGTTGCGCAGCACGAGCTCGACCGCCTCACCGGGGAAGAAGATCTGAAGGTCGTCGACGTTTCGGAGCTGCCCAAGGTGGAGGCGAAGAAGAAGCCCACCAGTCGTGCGGCGCACCGAACGCGCAAGTCGCGCGGCCGGAGCCCCAACCGAGTCACCGTCTCGGCGCAGCTCCCCCCGCGCGAGGGCCCCTCCGGCAGCAATTCGGCGAGCGGCAAGTCGCGGTCTACGAGCCAATCGGGCAGCTCGACCAGCTCCAAGAAATCCGGGTCGAACGGGCCGTCTTCCGCGCCGGCCCCCGTGGCTTCGAACTCGCGCACCGACGGCTCCTCCTCGGGAGCGTCGAGCCCGTCGGAAGCTCCCAAGAAGGCGGCACCGCCGAAGCCCAAACCGAGGTCCGAGTCGAGCCCGCCCGAGCTGGTGCGCGAGACCCCGTTCTGAGGCGCTCCGGTCTGCCCGCTAGGGCCGGTGCCGTGCTTGCTGGCGCCGTGCTTTCCGGTGCCGTGCTTGTTGGCGCCGCGCGGACCGTCGCCGTCGCCTAGGCTCGTCTCCCTGGATCGAGCCGCGCTCGCCGGCAGCAGGCGTGATCCGCCATAGGTCCGCCGTCGCGCCGCTCCGAGGGCCCGCCCGCGTTTTCACGCGCGGAAGGGCACCCTGCCGTCGCGGCGCGGGGCTGGCTTCGATCGGCCCACCGCGGAGGCCGCCGGGGGAGAGCGCTTGGCTTCCGGGGCGCGCGCTTGCGGGGGGAGGGCGAGCCATCGGCGCGGGCCTCGCCTTCGGTTCGGCAGCATTCGGAGTCCAGCCCCTCTCGACCCCGGAGGGCCTCTCCGCGGCCCCCTGGTGTGGTCGAGCCACCGTGGGCACGCAGGCGGGGGCTCGGCCAATGGGACTACCCGAGTCCCCGGCGGCGCAGAAATCCCGGAAATTGGATCCAACCCCTGCTCGCGAGGTTATCAGGAGTACCTGGATGTCCGGGCCCGCCGACAAACGACACACTCTCCTGCGCGGGGCGTACTCGGCGGTCGTAGTCGCGGCGATCGCAGTGGTCTCCTGGTACGTGCTGTCGCGTCTTTGGCGCTTCACCATCGACGACGCGGGCATCAGTTACGCCTACGCCAAGCACCTGGCCCAGGGGGAGGGGCCGGTAGCCGCACCCGGTGCAGCCAAAGTGGAAGGGTATTCCAACCCGCTGTGGGTCCTGTGGTTGGTCCCGCCCGCCTGGCTGGGCTTGCCGCTCGGCGAGAGCTCCAAGTGGCTGGGCGTTGCGCTTGCGGCGGGCGTGGTCGTCGCGGCGACGGGTCTCGGGCGTCGCATCGCCGATCTGCGCCCCCCGTACTTCGGGGCGCTCTCGCTCTCGATTGCCATACTCCTGGTGGCGACTCCCGAATTTTCGGTGTGGGTCGTCGCGGGGCTGGAAAACACCCTGTTCTCTTTTCTTCTTCTCGCCACGCTTTGGGCCAGTGCTCGCGAGGAGGTCGACCCCAGTCTCCTCGGCTGGTCGGGGCTCGTGGCCTTTCTGGCGTCCGTCACCCGTCCAGAGGGCATCGCCTATGCGCTGCCCTGGGCTCTGGCGAAGGCCTGGCAGGCCCTGGTGAGGCCGGCGTATCGCTATCAGGTCGCCACCGCGGCGCTCCTGCTGCTGGGGCCGTTTCTCGCGTATCACGCGATCCACTACTCGGTGTTTCGCCAGGTGGTTCCCAATACGTTCTTCGCCAAGTCGGCGGCGAGTGGAATCGAAGGCGGGGTGCGCTACCTGCGTGAGAACCTCGCGGAAAGCGGCTTTCTCTACCTGGTTCCGGTCTCTGCTTTCGGCCTGCTCGGCGCGCCGCGCTTCCGTCTCCTGCTGCTCTCTCACGCGCTTCTCTCGGCGTCGTTCGTGATCTACGCCGGAGGCGATTGGATGCCGCACGGGCGTTTCATCTCGTTTGCGCTGCCGCACCTGGCTCTGCTCGCCGCGCTCGGGCTCGTCAACGCGGCCCGCTGGCTTTCCCGTGCGGCGGCCCTCGTGCTCCCCCAGCGGTTTGCCTGGGGGGTCGAGCCCTGGGTGCTACTGCTCGCCACGACGCTCTCGCTGCGCGTGTGGGGATTTCAGCAGTCGCGCATCGATAGGATCGCTCGCCGACCCTGGTGCCACCTGTGTGAGCGCTCCGCTCAGGTGCAGCGGTTGCAGCGGTTGCAGCGGCGGGCGGCTCTGGGACTCACGAGCCTCTTGACGCACGACTTCGGGGGGCCCGCCCTTCGGTCGACGGCCAGCTTCACCCCGATCGATTTCCTCGGGCTCTGTGATCTCGCGGCGGCGCGCCTCGAGCGGCGCGCAGGACCCCGGTCGAGCGACCATCGCCTGCAGCAGTACTTCTTTCACGAGCAGCCGGATCGCCCGGGCCTGTACTACTTGCCGGAGAATTTTTGGCGTCACATCCGTACGTCACTCGAGTTTCGAGAGGAATACGTTCGGCTTTCGTCGGGGCTGTTGGGTCGCGGCGTGTCGGCGTCCGATACACTGGCTCTGCACCGCGGACAGCTCGTGGATTTCTTTCCGCCGCTCGAGTCCTTCGAGTTTCGCCCGCTGTCGCCGTGGCTCCGCTTGCTCGGTTCGCGCATCGAGGCGCCCATGGAGGGTGGTGGTCCGCTGTACGCGGGCACGCCGCTGCGTGTCGTCGCCTACGTGCTGCCGGTCGGCGAGCTTCTGGGCAGTGAGGAGGTTCGAATTCGAGTCACGGGTAGCTCCGAGCCCGTCGAGTCGAGTGGCTTGTCGCTTTCGCGCAACCTCGCGTCGGTGAGTCGCCATTTGCACCCGGGGGAGCCGCTCGAAGTGCAGGCCGATCTGGTGTTGCCGCGCGCCAAAGGCGGGCGTTATGGTCTGGAGCTCGGGCTCCGCCGTCCTGGATCCGGGCCCGGGGCATCCGCCGACTGGCAGTGGGTCGAGGTTCGATCCCTGCAGGAGGGGGCGAGGCCCCGCCCCGCCGAGCACCGGCTCCCGCGCTACCCGAGCGCGTTGCCGCCGCCCAAGACCGCCGAGCTCCGGGCGCTTGCTCTGGAGGCCCGAGGCGTGGTGGAGCACAGGCGCCTGCGAAAGGACGCGCGGATCCGCGATCCCGAGCTATCCGAGCGGTTGCTCGAGCTGGCTCGCCGCCTTCGGTCGGCCGGGGCAACGGAGCAAGAGTACCTGGCCTTGATCTTGGCCACGCACGCCGACCCAGACGCTTGGCAGAAGGCCGTCACGCGCGTCACCGAAATCCGGCCGCTCGCCGACGCAGCCTCGCTCGGCCTCACCGTGGAGCTGCTCAGGGACTACTACCGCACCGGCAGCGCGAGCGCGCTCGCTCGGTTGATCGCATTTCAACTCTCGCGGGGCCGGCTCGCCGAGGCGAGCTTTTTCTTTCGCCGTTGGCCGGACGATGCCGAGCCCTCGGGGGTTCGCGCGGCGCTGGCCCTCGCACTCGACCGCGGCCTGGCGGGGGAGCCCGTGGGCGACGCGCTCGAGTGGGTGGCTCGAGATCCGCTGGGCGGCGCGCTCGACTTCGAGTCGACCGAAAAAGCGGGTTGGGACTGGAATGGTATGCGCGTCTCGGTGGGGCCTTGGCCGATCCGGGAGCAGCGGAAGAACGGTCTGCGCGGCCAGCATGCGCGCGGGCTGCTCTCCACCTCCCCGCGCCATGGCGCGACGAAACCCGGCGTCGCCGAGATCGGGAGTTTCGAGATCCGCGGCGAGCGGCTCAGCCTGCTCGTCGGCGGCGGGCGCGTGAAGGATCGAGTCGGCGTCGAGCTGTGGGTGGAGGGGGAGCGGGTCCGTCGGGCGGGTGGGCCGGGACGCTCGACGCTGCTGCCCCATCTGTGGGACATTTCCGACTTTCAGGGGCAGAGAGCCGAGCTTCGCATCGTGGATCGCAGTCGCCGGGCTCGGGTGCTTCTGGACTACGTGCTGATGTGGAAGTGACCTTGGCACAATCAATCCCAACCGAGCCGCAGTCGAGCTTGGCCTCGCCCGAGGCGGGGATCGGGAGGCGGGGCGCCAACGGCCGCCCTCGGCCGCTCTGGTATCGCACGCTGACGGCGGACGAGACGTGGGATTGGCTCTCGGTGTTGCTCATGGCGAGCGTCGTCGTGACGATGTTGCTCACGCTTTCCGACTATGGGCTCACCTACGACGAAGAGCCTCACATCAAGTACGGAGAGCGCGTGCTCGCGTTCTACACGGAAGGTTTCAAGAGCAACAAGTCGCTCTCGCGCAGTTCCTACGGAGCGGGCTTCGACCTGGTCGCCGCGCTCGTCCGCCGCGTCTCCCCGTGGGACGCCTATCGCACCAATCACTGGCTGTGTGTCGCCGTTGCGCAGGTCGGCCTGCTCGGCACCTACAGGCTCGGGAGGCTGTGTAGCGGAGCCATGGGCGGGTTCTTTTCTCTCGCGCTGCTCGCGCTCACGCCCGTCTATTATGGCCACCAGTTCAACAACCCCAAAGACATCCCCTTCGCCGCGGGCTACGTCTGGGCGCTGTACTTCGTCGCGCGTGTGCTGCGGCACGCCGCGAGCCTCGGCCCCGCGTATCGCCCACCGCCCGCGCGTTTTTGGGTGGGTGTGACTCTGGCGCTCGCGCTCGCCATGAGCGTGCGTGTCGGGGGGCTGATGGTGAGCGTTTTTTTGATGTTCTTCATCGCCGTTGCCCTGCTCGATCGGCTGCGAGTCGGGGGGCCCGCCCCGCTGCACGGCGCGGCGCGGCTGTGCATTCGAGTGGGCGCTTCGCTGGTGGCGGCGTGGTCGATGATGGTCGCCATTTGGCCGCGCGCGCTGCTCAGCCCCTTCGAGGGGCCCCAAAGAGCACTGGCTGCGGTCACCCACTACAAGGCCTACGACAGCCCGACACTGCTCGGCGGCAAAGTCGTCGCTTCCGATGCCTTGCCGTGGGACTACCTGCCCACCTATTTCGCCCTGCAGTTGCCGGAGCCCGTATCCGTGGCGGCTGGGTGTGCGGCCCTGTGGGTGGTGGCGCAGGCCTCGTTGGCCCTGTGGGGGCGTCGCCCGTTGCCGCTCGTTTCCTTGTTGCTGCTCACGGCGACCCTCTCTCCACCAGCATATGCCATCGTGCGAGGCTCTCGGCTCTACAACGGTTTGCGGCACTTTCTGTTCTTGATCCCGGTGTTGTCCGTTCTGGCGGGGGGGGCGGTGGCAGGGCTCGCTCGCTGGACTGGGCGGCGCCTTCCCGTCGGCGCGTTGGTCGTCGTGCTGGTCGCCGTCCTCGCTTGCGCCGACCAGGCGCTGGCGATGGTGCGCTTGCATCCGTACGAGCACGTCTATTTCAACCGCTGGGCGGGAGGTCCGGCGGCGGCGGTGGGCAAGTTCGAGACGGAGTACTACGGTGCGGTGTACCAGGAGCTTCTCTCGAAGCTCAACGAGCACGCTTGGCAGCACCGCCGGCACGTCTACCTGAGCCGAACCTTCACGCTCTGGGGCTGCGGAGACAAGCTCTTCTTCGGAAAGAACATCCCGCTCAACTTCGCCTACGTTTCACGCGGCAAGGCGCCCAAGGCGGATTTCTTCGCATCCTACGTGCGGGACCGCTGCCTGCGTCGGTTTCGAGGTTTCGAAGTTCTCGAGCGCGTCGAGCGGGAGGGGGCGACCCTGGGCCTCGTGCGGGATTTGAAGGCACGCAAGCCGCGGCGCCTGCGTTCAGCCAAGGGTCGGGCGAAGTGAGCCTCCCGGCCCGATGCATGCGCTGGCTCGCCCTGGCGCCGGCCCTGGCATGGTTGGCCCTGGCCATTGCGGTCGACCCGGGGGCTCCGTGGGAGGCGACCTACTACCCCACCAAAGCGCTGTCGGGCGAGCCGGTGCGAACGTACCAGCGGGAGGTCATGCAGTACTGGGACAAGTGGCACCGGCAGGTCGCGGGTGCGATTTCGTACCGCCAGTTCTCTGCGCGCTACCGGACCTGCTTGACCGTCCAGCGCGACTCGAAGGTGGTGCTGGTCGTCGCGGCGCGTGGCCGAGCCAGCCTTTCCGTCGACGGGGAGCAACGGCTCGCCGTCGACGGGCGCCGCCGCCGCGCCACACGCGGAATCGAGCTCTCGGTGCAGGCCGGGGCACACCTCGTCGACGTGGACTTCGTGCCCCACGCCTGGCCCGTAATTGGCGTGAGCGCCTCCTTGGCGGGAGAGGCACCGCAGGCGTTGGGCGCCCCGGACGCATCCCGCCCTTCGCGAGGGCCCGTGCCCTGTCCGGCTCGATAGCAGCCGAAGCCGGGGAAAGCCATGGGCGGCACGTCGGAGCCGCCGGCTCGCACGCGGCGTCTCGCATCGGTGCGCCCGCCGACTGCGGGCACGGATGCGGGGTCGGTACGCGCGTTCGTCGCCCGCGCGGGCGCGGGGCGGCGGCGTTCGCGGCGAAACGACAGCGCCGCGGTGTAGGGAGCGACCGGCCCCGCCGTTCCTTTCACGGCGATGAGAGATTGGTCCACGAGCGGTGGGGCGTGTAGGCGGGCGGGGCGGCCTGTGGGGGTGTGCTTCCTCTCCGCGATGCTGGCTTGTGGCAGCGACTCCGAAGGCACCCGCAACATCGGCTCCAGCCCTGGGGGCGCAGGCGGCGGCGGCCTTGGGGGCATGTCCGGGTCGGAGCCGGGGTCTGCGGGCGCGGGCGCCCGGAGCGGTCTGGTCGGTGGGTGTCAGGTCGGGGAGTACGTCTGCGACGGCTCGGTGGCACGGCCATGCGACGAAACCTCGGGCCTTCCGACCATCGACTGTGCCGCCGACGGCCACGATTGCGTGGCACCCAATGGCTGTGCCGTCTGCGAGCCTGGGGAGGGGGCTTGCAGTGGCTCGATGGCGCGCATGTGCAACTCCCGGGGCACCGGGTTCGACGAGTTTCGGTGCGATGCCGTGCAAGGGATGGTTTGTGAGCCGGAGGGGTGCCGCGGCGCCTGTGCCCCCGAGCGCCTCGGGCTCAGCTACGTCGGGTGCGACTACTATCCCACGGTGACTGCCAACCCGGTGTTTTCGGGCTTCGACTTCGCCGTGGCCGTTGCCAACACCAGCTCCGAGCGGGCGCGCGTTTCCGTCACGCGGCAAGATGCGTTGCTGCAGGAGGCATTCGTCGAGCCCGGGGCCCTCGAAGTGCTTCGGCTCCCGTGGGTCTCGGAGCTGAAAGGCGCTGACCAGGACGCTTGCCAGATGCCCCCTCCCCCCCTGGCGACTCGCGTCGTGCAGGGCGGGGCCTACCGCCTTCGGTCGACTCAGCCGGTGAGCGTCTACCAGTTCAACCCGCTGCAGTACGAGCTCGTCCCCGCGCCGGCACAGTGCCCTCTTCGCAACGACTGCCCCGGCGCTCCGCCCCGGCCGGACGAGGGGTGCCTTTCGTTCAGCAACGACGCGACGCTGCTGTTGCCTCGCAACGTGCTCACCGGCTCCTATTCGGTCGTTGGATGGCCTTCGACGGCTGCGGGGCAGGGGTTCTTCAGCGTGGTGGCCACCGAGGACGCGACCGAGGTGGACGTCTCGGGCCGTGGAGCCATCGCCCCGGGCGCTGGGCTCGACGCGGGCGGTACGGGCCGGGTGGTGCTCGATCGCGGCGACGTCTTGCAGGTGATGGCGCAGAGCGAGGCCGAGCAAGCCTTTGGAAGCGACCTGACCGGAACGCACATCTCCGCTTCGAAGCCCGTTCAAGTGATCGGGGGCAACTCTTGCGGATTCGTTCCGGAGGCCACCACCCTGGCGTGTGACCACATCGAGCACGCGCTGATGCCCGACGAGACACTGGGCAAGAGCTACCTCGTCACGTTCCCGGCCGCCCCCGCTAGCCAATCGCCCCACGGAGTCCGAATCCTCCCCGTGGTTGCGGACACCGAGCTGGTATTCGAACCACCGGTGGCCGGCCTGCCCAGCTCGGTCGTGCGCAGCCCGGAAGACGGGCCGTTGGACCTCCCCGAGGTCGCACGAGACTTTCGAGTGTCCGCCAGCCACCCGATCGCGGTGGCGCAGTATCTGCAGGGGCGGCAGTCCGTGGAGAGTGGGGCAGGGGACCCCTCCATGGCGGTGGCCGTGCCGACGGCGCAGTACCGAACCAGCTACATCTTCTCCGTTTCGTCGACCTACGACTTCAACTACCTAAACATTGTAGTCGAGGAGGGAGCAACCGTTCAACTCCGCGGTGAGGCAGTTGCTGGCTCTCAGTTCGCTCCCATCGGGGCTACGGGCTACCAGGTGGCCCGTCTTCGTCTGCCGGACGGCCCCGAAGTGTTTCAAGTCGATGGCACGCGGCCGTTTGGCATCGTCGTGTACGGTTACGGGCGCTTCACCAGTTACATGTACCCCGGAGGGCTCGAGCTCCGCAGAATCTCGCCGCCCATCATTCGCTGAGACGCACGAGAGCCCCGGGCGAGGGCCGGACTCGTCGAGCCCGAAAGCAACCCCTGTGCGCTCGGCCCCCGTTTCCCTGAGGGTCGCCCCTCGCTCGAGTTTCCCATGACGACCCAACGCGTGGCACGGGCCCGTTCGACGGCGCTGGCCTTCACACTGATTGCCTGTGGCCTCGCCTGCGGCAGCGAAAGGCGGTCCGGTAAGCTGGACGAGGACCAGCAGCTGCAGTCGGGCGGGGGGAGCGCCGGTGCGGAGGGAATGTCGGGGCCCGGCGGGGCGTCGAGCGGCGCCGGTGCCACCTCGAGCGGTGGACAGGGGGCCAGCTACGACCTGGTGGGATCCGGCGGCGAGAGTGGCCTGCCGCCGGGCGCAGGTGAGCCGTGCCGCCCGATATCGTGCGAGGAGCAAGGGGCGAGCTGCGGCACGCTGTCGGATGGCTGCGGCGGATTTCTGCTGTGCGGTACGTGCCAAGAAGGTACGGCGTGCTCGAGTTTCACGCATCGATGCGAGGACGACGCGGCCCTGTGCGAGGATTCGTCCCTTCAGTGTGGGTTCGTTTTCGACGCTTGCGGTGCGGGGGTCTCGTGCGGCGGCTGCGGGGCAGGCGAGGCGTGTAGCGGAACCACGGGTCGGTGCCAGGCGTGCCAACCCCGCACCTGCGGTGACAGCTGTGGAACCGTCCCCGACGGTTGCGGCGGAGAGCTCGACTGCGGAGGGTGCGACGCGGGGCAGGCGTGCGACGCCGTAACGCATCAGTGTGCCGTGTGCGCGCTGACCAGCTGCGACCTCCAGGGAGCACAGTGCGGTCAGATTTCCGACGGCTGCGGGGGAATTCTCGACTGCGGCGGGTGCAGCGCCGCGCTCTCCTGCGTGGGCTCGCAGTGTGTCTCCCCGGAGCCTCCCCTCGAGTGCCTCAATCGCGGCGCCAACTGCGGCACGATTGCGAATAGCTGCACGGGCGCTTCCGTCGAGTGTGGCACGTGTCGCGAGGGGGAATCTTGCGTGGGCAATCAGTGCCGCGCTTGCGTCCCGCGGACCTGCGAGGAGCGCGGGGCCGAGTGTGGACAGGTCTCCGATGGGTGTGGGGGCACGCTCGAGTGCGGCAGCTGCGAGGACGCAGGTGCGGTTTGCGATCAGAACCAGTGCTGCCAGCCGCAAACCTGCGAGCAGCTCGGCTACGACTGCGGACAGCCATCCGACGGCTGCGGGGGCAGCCTCGATTGCGGCGCGTGCACGGACCCCGCCACCTGTGGCGGGGCCGGGACGGCCAACGTCTGCGGGGTCTGCGTGCCCCGAACCTGCCAGGAATTGGGCGCCGAGTGTGGTGAGCACAGCGACGGTTGCGGGGGGACCATCGATTGCGGCGGCTGCGGCGGAGGCAGCACTTGCTATCAGCGTGCCTGCTGTGAGCCCTACGCCTCCTGCGAGGCGGCCGGCGCCGAATGCGGCGCCGCTTCGGACGGCTGCGGGGGCACCATCGAGTGCGGGGGCTGCAGCGGCTCACTGACCTGCGGCGGGGCCGGGACGGCCAACGTCTGCCAGCAGTGTGTGCCACGCAGCTGCCAGCAAGCGGGCGCCGAGTGTGGCGCGATCAGCGACGGTTGTGGTCGTATCGTGGATTGCGGCGGTTGTGGCGCTTCGCAGCAATGCCAGGGGGGCGCATGTTGCGCGCCGAGCAGCTGCGAAGCCGAAGGTCGCTCCTGCGGAAGCTACTTCGACGGCTGCTTGGGTGAGCTCGTGCAGTGCCCCGCGTGTGCTCCAGGTCAGTTCTGTGCGGAGACCCCCTCGTCGGCAACTTGCTGCACGCCGCCTACCTGCGACGGGCAATGTGGCAACTCCATCGCCGACCCGTGTCGTGGCGGTGTGGTCAACTGCCCCCCCTGCTGATTCACGGCCCGAGTCATCGCGAAGGACGAACCAAAGTGGACAATCGAATCTTTGCCGGATTTCGCAGCGCGGCGAGGTTGCTTGCGGCGGGCGTGCTGGGAGGGGCGGTTGCTTGTGGCTCCGATCCGGAGCCCTCCGAGCCCGATCCAGTGGGGGTTGGCTCCCGGCCGGACGCCTCGATCGGACCCGAGGGCGGCCCGCTGTCGGATGCGGGCACCCCCGGCGTCGGGGCGAGCGCCGAGTCGGCGGTCTGCTCGGCTGCCGAGTGGTGCTTTCGTGGGCCGCAGCTGCACAGCAATACGCTCTTCGCCCTGTGGGTCCGCGGCGCCTCCGACCTGTGGGCAGTGGGCGAGGCGGGCACTGTCATCCATTTCGAGGAGGGCGTTTGGACGGCGCACCCACCCCCGACTTCCGCTGCGCTGCGCGCCATTTGGTCCGATGGCACGGACACCTGGGTGGTCGGAGACGAGTCCACCGTGCTGCACGGCAGAGACGGCGAGTGGCAAGTCGAGGTCGTCGCGGGGCTCGACGAGTCCGCTGCGCTGCGAGGCGTCTGGGGCGACGCCGCGGGCAACCTCTGGGTGGTCGGAGCCGACGGCGTGCTCTTCGAACGACGCGAAGGAGCCTGGGCGCCCGCGAAGATCGAGGTCACCGCCAACCTCAACGCCGTGTGGGCTCGAGGCTCGCAGGCGTGGGCCGTGGGCGACGACGGGACGGTGCTGTGGCTTTCCGAGGGGCAATGGCAGGCGCTCGGCGGCAACACGGGTCGGGACCTATTCGCCGTCGCCGGCAACGAGAGCGAGCTTTGGATCGCGGGAGCCGGGGGGGAGGTTCGCCGTTGGGACGCGGAGGCAGAGCGTTTCGTTGCGGCCGAGGGGGAGGAGTCGAGGCCCGAATCGGCGGTGCGCGCCCTGTCCGTGCTGCCCGATGGCCGGGTCCTCGCCGCGGGAGATTCCGGCGACGTATACCGTTTCGACCCCAGTCTCACGTGCCTGGTCGAGGCAGATGCGGGAGCGCCACCCGAGCCCTGCCCGGGCTGGGTCTCGCCCCGCGCAACCGGGGATGCGTCGTCGCTCCACGCCGTGTGGGCAACCGGGCAGGACATCTGGGCGGTGGGCGACGGCGGCCTCACGGTGCGCTTTCAGGACGAGCTGAGGACCGTCCTCGTCCCTTCGGGAAGGGACAATTTTCTGTCCGTCACCGGCACCGAGTCGGGCGCCACGTGGGTAGCCGGCGACCGCCTACTCGCCGGTGAGGCAGGCGACTGGCGGCCGGTCGTTCGCGACAGTGTTCGGGCGTTGTACGCCGCGCACGCACTCTCGGATGGCGTTCTGGTGGCCGGCACGGGCGGGGAAGCCCGGGCGTACCGAGGTGAGCAGTGGCAGAGCCTCGACGTGGAGCCGAACGTCTGGCTGCACGGGCTGTGGAGCGACGGCAGCACGGGGTGGCTGGTTGGCGCGCGCGGGCGCGCCTACGGCCTCCTGAACGAAACGGTGTGGACGGAGCTAGAGACCCCGACGAGTCAGGACTTGCTCGCCGTAACGAGCGCCGGGGGCACGGCTTGGGCCGTGGGGGAGGGGGGCGTCATCCTGCGCCACGATGGCGCTCGGTGGGCGGAAATCCCAGCTGACCCAGACGCGCCGAGGGACGCCGATCTGCGCGCAGTGTGGGCGGGCGCCGACGGCCACGTGTGGGTCGTGGGCACCGGCGCCACGGCCCTGCACTTCGACGGCGTGCTGTGGCGCGAGACGATCGAGCAGGGCTCCTATTCGCTCAACGGCGTCTGGGGGCGCGCAAGCGACGACGTGTGGGCGGTTGGCAGCGGCGGACTGATCCTCCACCACGATGGGGAGAGCTGGGCTCCGCAGCCCAGCGGAACCAGCCATTGTCTCAACGCGGTGTGGGGGCGCGGCGATCGAGTGTACGTCGCCGGAGAGCGCAGCACGATTCTCGTCAAGCAGCTCGACTGAGCTCGGAGCGTCGTCCAGCAGCCGACCCGGCGGGGCTGCTCAGGCGGATGCGGGCGGAGCATTCCGAAGCGCCGCGGAAGCGTCGGGGCGAGCCAGCGCTCGAGCCGCGCGCAGCTGCCCGGTGAGGTAGGAGACGGCCGTCTCCACGCGCAGCGGGGCAACCCCTGCGCGGACGAGCCGAAAGCCATGCTCCTGCAGCTGTTGAAGCTCGTGGTCGACGAACCCTCCTTCCGGTCCGATGGCCACGCTGAGGCCGCCATCCGATGGGGCGCACAAGGCCGCTTCCTCCGTCCCGGAGGGGTCTGCGAGGAACCGGTTGCCCGGGGCAACGTGCTGCTTCAAACCCTCGGAGCACAGGCGCATGAATCGGTCGAAGAGCACGAGCGACGGACGCCGCGTGCGGCGACTCTGCGAGAGGCCTCGCAACACGTGGCGGGACATCACCTCGGGTCTGACCGCATGGCTCGCCAGGTGGGACTTTTCGACGCGCCGGGTGCGAAAGAAGATCAGCTTTCCGAACCCGAGGGCGGTAGCGTGCTCGATGCAACGCAGCATTACCTTGGGCCGCGCGAACGCCAGGAGCAGTGTATCGCGGCCGGGCTCGGGCGGCTGCACGTCCAGCGTGCACTCGAGGGTCAACTCGAGCTGCGACATTCGCACCACGGTGCCGGTGCCGACCATTGCGTCCACGACGCCCACGCGCACTCGGCTGCCGACGGTCACCTTGAGAATCTCCATCAGGTGCCGAAAGCGATCGTCGCGAAGGGTGACGGTGCCGTTCGGCTCGAGCTCTTCGGCGTGCAGGAGTAGGAGGTTCATGCGAAGCCCCGCGGTGCCGCGGGCCGGCTTTCGTCACGAGCGGCCAAAGATAATCCTTTCCCTGCGAAACAGGTGAGCGAGGCACGTCAGGCACGCCGCCGTGCAAGCTGCACAGCTCAGCCACAAGAGGGCGAAGTGGAGGGGCGGCACCGTTTCGCCGCGCAAGGCTGCCACGACGACCTCGAGCTGGCTGAGCATCGGGACGAGCATCATCCAAGCGGCCGGCGCGGCGGGCTTCATGATCAAGAAGATGGCGGGCAGGGTTGGCACCAGGTTCAGCAGGTTGAGGTAGGTCTGCGCTTCCTTGAAAGTTCGGGCGAAGGTCGCGACCAACATCTGCAGGGCCGATCCGAAAGCCGCGAGCGGCAACAGCGCCGCGAGGATCAGCCCGACCTGGGACGGTCCGAGCAGCACGGTGATGTGGAGCTTGTGAAGATCGATCAGGAGGCTGGCCAGCACGAACGCCAGGGTCGTCAGGGCCACGATCGAGGCGGAGGCGACCGTCGTGGCAACCCACTTGCCCAGCACGATGTGCTGGCGTGAGGCGGCGCTGAGCAAGAGTGGCTCGAGGGAGCCGCGTTCGCGTTCTCCCGCCGTGCCGTCGATGGCGAGGTTCATGCCCCCGACGAACGCCGAGAGCATCAGAAAGAGCGGAATCACGTTGAGCACGTTGGCTCCGCGCTTTGCCGGGGTCGCCAGGTCCACCGTCTCGATGGCGAGGGGGCGGCTCACGGCGGGCGCCACTCCCCGAGTCATCAACCGCAGCACGGCGGCTCGTTGCGCGTAGCCGTGCAGGAGGGCCTGGATTCGCCGCGCCGAGCGCTGGGTCTCGTTGCGCGAGCGATCGACGAGCAAGTCGACTCTTGCGGGCCTCGAGGCTCGAAAGCTCGTCGCGTAGTCGGGAGAAACGACCAACACCGCCTGGGCCTCTCCCGAAGTCACCACGGCGTCGGGGTCGGAAGGGGCCGGGCCGACCTCGACGCCTTCTCGTCGCAGGTGCTCGACCAGCCCCGGCGCGTACTCGGCTCCGACCACCGGCAGCTGAAGCGGCTTGTCCTCGGTCAGCGTATCGAGGAGCTGGGAGACCCCCCACAGCGCGAACGGTCCGAGCACGACGAGGAGCAGTGAGCCCAGCAGGCTTCGCGCGTCGCGCAAATGGTCCAGGAGCTCCTTGTGAGCGACGACCCAGATCACGGCAACTCACCGAGCGCTTCCGCCGGAGCCGAGGCGCACAGACGAGTCGCCCTCACGCCAGACCCTCGCCGCTGCCCAGCAGCCGAACGAACGCATCCTCTAGGCTCTCCGCCTCCCCCTGGGCACGGATCTGCTCGGGGGTTCCTTGGAGCATTACCTGGCCGGCGCGAAAGATCACGATGCTGTCGCACAGGGCAGAGACCTCCTGCATGACGTGAGTCGAAAATAGCACGCAGGTCCCAGCCTGGCTGAGCCCGCGAATTACCTCTCGCATGGCGCGGGTGCTCATCACGTCCAGGCCGTTGGTCGGCTCGTCGAGGATGACGTTGCCGGGGTCGTGGACGAGCGCCCGGGCGATGGCGACCTTCGTGCGCTCCCCTTGGGAGAAGCCGGCAGTTCGGCGATCGATGATGCTCCCCATGTCCAACGCTTCGACGAGCCGCGCGGTCGTCTTCTCGAGCGCCGTGCGGCTCAGGCCCTGCAGCTGCCCGAAGTAGCGCAGATGCTCCCGCGCGGTGAGGCGAGGGTAGAGGCCCCGACTGTCCGGCAGGATCCCCAGGTGCCGGCGGGCCTCGTCGGGCGCGTGGCGGACATCGATGCCGTCGACGCGCGCCGTTCCGGCGTCGGGCCTCACGAGCGACGACACCATTCGAAGCGTGGTCGTCTTGCCGGCCCCGTTCGCGCCCAGCAGTCCCGTGATCTCCCCGTTCTTGGCCGTGAAGCTGACTCCCCGGACGGCCTCGACCGGGCCGTAGCGCTTCGCGAGCCCAACGGCTTCGATCACGGAGCCTGCCCCGCCTCGGAGAGGACGAACGGGGGGCGCCGGTGCTCGCCCGCACAGGAAGCGTCCAGCGACGCGGCATCGCGAGTTTCCAAGAATTCTTCGATCAGCTGGGGAACGCAGCCCACCGAGCTCACGCCGTGGCCCGCTGCAGCGACCACGACGTGGCGCGAGCGGGGTAGGCGCTCGGCGACTCGCTCGCCCCAGCGTGGGGCGGTGACCGGATCGAGCTCCCCCGAGAGCAACAGCGCCGGGGCGGGGGAAGCGATCGGGAGAAAATACTCCGGAGGCAGCTCTGCCCTTGGCCAAAGCAGGCATTGTTGCTTGGCGGCCCGAACCAGGGTGGAGCCGAGGAAGGTGCCCTCGGCCGCTTCGTCGGCTGGGATGAGAGGAACGTCTTCGGAGCAAATCACCGACAGGTGCATGGCTTCCGCCAGAGAGAGGGAGCTGGACATGGCTTCCGCGGCCGCAGCCAGGGCCTGCCAATTGCCTGCGGAGGCGCGCTCCAGCCCGAGCGGTAGCAGGGCGGACAGCTCCGGCGAGTAGAGAAGCCCGGTCAAGAGCCCCAAGAAGCCTTCGAGGGTGATCGGGACGTGGGCCAGACGTCGGCCGGTCGTGGGGTGGTCGAACGATGCGGATATCGGGGACTGGGTCAGGCGATCCATCAGCGCGACGAGCTGCGGCTCGAGCCGAGGAAACCTCTCGGCGCACGGCTCGTCGCGGCGGCAATCGCGTAGCAGCGCGTCGAGCGCGGCCTGGGCTTGCGCGGCAACGGGAGAGGGCAGCGCCATGCCCAGTGGAGCGAGGCCGTCCAAAATCAGGGTGGAGACTCGATCCGGGTGCAGGCGCGCATACACGAGCGCGGCACGCGTGCCGTAGCTGCCCCCCCAGAGATGGATCTTGGAATAGCCGAGCGCGTCTCGGACCGCGTCGAGGTCCTCCATCGCGGCGGCGGTGGTGTACTGCGTCGGGTCGGCTGCGAGCGCTTGCAGACAGTTGCGGGTCTCTTCCGCGTCGACCCGCGGCGCCAGGCGACGCTCGAGCTCGCCTTCGATGGCTGGGCAATCGAGTTTCCCGCTGCCGCCGGTGCCCCGCTGATCGACCAGAACCACGTCCCGCTCCTCTGCCAGGGTGGGCACCGCCGCGAGCAGCGCGGGGCCGACGCCGCGCGCGGCCTGCCCGGGCCCACCAGCCAGCAAGAACAGCGGCTCCGAAACGGCCTCCGGGCGAGCCGGCACCACGGCCACCGCCAGCTCGATCTCACGCCCGGCGGGGTCCCCTCGATTTTCCGGCACCCGCAAGGTCCCGCAGCGCGCTGGCACGCCGAGGTCGCGAAGGCGGCATGGCTCGAGGGCCAGCTTTTCGCGCCCCGCGCCCGCCGCGGTGCAGGACAGCAGTCCCCAGCAGCAGCCGAGCGCGCCGATCGCAGCGACGAACCGGCGTGTGAGCGAAACCGTGCGAACGTTGGCTCGCCCCAGGCCCCCGGGGTGGCCGGAGGCGGTGCCGCCCGGCCCGGGCCCGCGGTGGGGGGCGCCGGAGCCCCGCTTGCGGCGAGCTTCTCGATTGCCGCCACCAATCCGCGAGTCAGAGCGACGAATGCTCCGCATGGGGCGAGCCGGCGCGTCGCAGGCCCGCTCTTCGCCTCGAAGGGGCGCTTTCCGGGGGGCCGAGGCCTCGGGCAACGGGTTCGGCACGCTCGGCGCGCAGCAGCTCATCGGAGCCATGACTGTAGTGCGCTCGGAGTGTGACTGCAGGCACAAAAGCAAGGCGCGCGCGCTGCTTTGCGGCGCTGTCGGGCCCTATCGCACCGGTTCCGGCCTCCCCGAAAGGCCCCGGCGAGGGGCGCTGCGGCTGCGTCGGTCCGGCTCGATGGGGGCTCCGGCTGCGGCCGCCAGTGGGCAGGGCGGCTCGGTCCACCCGGGCCCGAGCGCCCGCCGGAGGCAGCCCTGTTGCCGGTCGCGGCGCGTGGGCTCGGGGCGGGCCGCTCGGCGGCCGGCGTTCCATGCTCGCGCGGATTTCTCGCGCCCTGGTCCCGGGGGTGCGATGAGTCGTGTCTTTTCGCCCAGCATCTGGACTGAAAATCCACTTCCTCATCGCACCCTCATTCCTGCGGTCGTGAGAAATCCGCGCTAGGGTTGCGCCCCGTGAAGCGAGTGGCCGATTCCCGCGTGACGCTCCAGCAGCTGATGTTGCCCGAGCACGCCAACCCGATGGGGAACGTGCACGGAGGCGTGATCGTGAAGATTGCCGACGAGGCGGCGGCCATTTGCGCCATGCGGCACGCTCAGCGGCCCTGTGTAACGGTCGCCATCGATTCGGTCGCGTTCCACTCCGCGGTGCACGTCGGTCAGGTGCTTTCGCTTTCTGCTTCGCTCAACTATGTCGGGCGCACGAGCATGGAGGTCCAGGTGGACGTGCACGCCGAGGATCCGATCGCCGCCGTCGTCACGCACACGAACACGGCTCGGTTCGTGTTCGTCGCGCTCGACGAAGAGGGCGCGGCGGCGCCCGTGCCCGAGCTGCGGCTGGATACCGAGCCGGAGCATCGACGGTTCCGCGAGGGCGAGCGCCGGCAGCGACGCCGCAAAGCGGAAGCGGACTCGGACGCCGAGCCCTCGCCTAGCCCGGGCGGGGGGCGGAGCGGGTGAGCCACCGCCCCCCTCTCGGCCCCCCTACGAGCGCTCGGCCCCGCGGAGAGAGCATCGCGACGGCCTGGGCGCCCACCGCGGACGAAGGCGCTCAGCTTCCCGTGCCGCGACTGTCCCCGTAGGAGCGCGGCAAGTTGAGGGAGTGCTGCGCCACGTAGTTGAGAACCATCTCTCGGCTCACCGGGGCGGTTCTCAGCAGTCGAGCCATGCCCCACAAGTCGGCCAGGCCGAACTCGGTGGCCAACCCGTTGCCGCCATGGGTTTGGATCGCCTGATCGAGCGCCGTCAGGGCGGCCTCGGCGGCAGCGTACTTGGCCATGTTGGCGGCTTCTCCCGCGTCGAGCTGCCGATCGCAGAGCCAGGCGGCCTTGCAGGTCATCAGGCGCGCCTGCTCCACCTCGATTTTCGCTTTGGCCAGCGGATGGGCGAGCCCCTGGTGGGACCCGATGGGAACGTTCCAGACCTTGCGCTCGCGGGCGTATCGGGCGGCCCTCTCCAGCGCATACAGGCCGATCCCGTTGGCGAGCGCTGCCCCGGTGATACGCTCGGGGTTGAGGCCCACGAAGACCTGTTTCAGTCCTTGCCCCTCGATGCCCACGAGGCGATCCGCCGGGACGCGAACATCGTCGAAAAAGAGCGTGAACTGTTTCTCCGGCGACTGGATCTCGACGGGAATTCGCGTCGCGTCCAGGCCTGGCGCCTGGGTGTCGACGATGAAGAGCGACAGCCGGTCGCGCTTCGTGTCGCTCTTGGGGTTGGTGCTCGCGACGACCAGCACGTTCTCTGCCTCGTCGTGGCCGGAGATGAAGTACTTGGTGCCGCGCAGCACGTAGCTGTCACCTTCCCGCGCGGCCGTGGTCCCGATCTCGTGAGTGTTCGAGCCGGCGTCGGGCTCGGTAATCGCGAAAGCCATCTTGCTCGTGCCTTGCGCGAGGCCCGGGAGGAAGGTGCTCTTCTGGTGATCCGTGCCGAATCGGCTGATGATGCTCCCGCAGATGGCGGGGGAGACGATCAACAGGAGGAACGGGGTGCCTGCGCGAGCCAGCTCTTCGCAGACGATTGCCAGCTCGAAGATGCCGAGCCCACCACCACCGTACTCCTCCGGCAGGTTGATGCCGAGAAAGCCGCCCGCGGCGAGCTCGCTCCAGAGCTCGTCGGCCTTGCCCCCTTCGCGCGCTTCTTTTGCGTAGTACGAATGCCCGTAGCGTGCGGCAATCTGCTGCACGGATTTTCGGAGCAGGGCGTGCTCTTCCGACTCTGCAAAGTCCATCTCCCATTGTATATGGCTCGGAAGCTCGCGCTGGCAAGGAGCGCCTCCCCAACCAAGTGGGGAAAGGTGAGCACAAAAGCGCCGCGGGGCCGCCCTGTCGAGGCGGCCCCGCGGCGAGGGGACGGCGTTCGCGAGGAGTCTCGCCGGGTTTCGGGCTTTCGGGCTCAGTCCGAGGTGACCACCACGCCCAAGGTGCTACCAAACCAGACGTTCGTCGGCTCCGGCTCGTCTTCCCGATTGAAGAAGATGTCCTCGTTGCTGGTTTCGATGCGGTTATCCCAGCGGATTACCAGGTTGCTCGAGCCCGGAATGGGCTTGAAGTCCAGCGTGCCGGTGACGGTCACCAGATTGGTCTCCGTCGTCTTCGGGTAGGTCACTCCCCGGAGCGTGTTTTCCACCTGGTAGAGCTGATTGTCGGAATCGCTCAGGTACTCGCCGCGCAGCGCCAGGCCGAACGTATCGGTCGCCTGGTATCCCGCCGCGAGGCTGATCCCCCAGAACATCGGCGACTTCACGCGCTGGTCGTAGTCCGGGGCGATGCGCCTGACGTTCTGGTTCACCGTGAGGTCCGCGTTGAACACGAGGGTGAAGCGCTCGATGGTCAGCGCAGCCACCAGGTCGAAGAAGTTATCGAACGAACCCTGATCGCTGGTCTGCTGCGGAGTCCCGAGCCAGCCCAGGGCGACCGAGAGCTTTTCGTTGGGGGTGAGGCTGACCTGCAGCGCGACGGACGGGCTGTCGTTGTCCTCGGTGATGGTGTTGACGCCGTTGACCAGCATCCCGGTGATGGCCACCTGGTCACTCGGGCTCACGGTGGCGCGCAGCCCCGTGTGCCAGAACGGCTGCATCGCGTAGTAGAGCGCGCCGCGCGTGTAGTTCAGGTTTTGCCAGCTCTCGGCGACCTCGGCGCCGAAGATGGTGCCGAACTGACCGATGTCCAGTGTGAGCTGCGGAATCGGCGTCCACGAGGCGTAGGCCTGCGTGACGTTGTCGATCCCGAGGTACCCGTTGTCCGCGCCGTAGAAGATGGGCACCGAGGGGCCCCCGCGCAGGCTGATGGTGGCAGAGACGGGGCCCCTGTCGTAGGTTACGTCCAGGCCCATGAAAGAGAGCGAGAATCCGTTCTCGGCGCCCAGCGGGGAGTTGAACGCATAGGCGCGATGAAAGGGCACCGCGCTCCCGATCGCCTGGGTCTGGAATCCGTAATATGCGTCGACGAACGCCGAGATGCTCAGGCCACTCCCAGAAGGCGGCGCCGGGGGCTCGGGCACGGGCGGAGCCGGCTCCATCGGCGGGGGGGGAGTGAAGGTCTCTCCCGCACTGGCAGCTGGCGCCTGGGGAGCCGGTTGGATCACCGGAGCGGGTTCGGCCGGGAGCGGCTGGATCACCGGGGGCTGTGGATCCTGCTGGGCGACAGCGGACTGCGGGAGAGCCAGCGCAATGCTGGAGAAAAGGGCACAGATTGCCCCACTCGTAGTAAGTAGACTTCTCATCAGAACACGCTCCTAAGGCTGCTATTGCCTATGTTTGTAAGCTTCCCTCGCTGCACCGCGACAACGTGCCCGGCGGCTGCCAGGCGGACGATTGGGGGGGGCCGAGTCACCCCTTGATTGGTAGGCATTGATTGGCAGGTGGGCATCGACTGGCAGGGCACGGAGTTACCAGGCATTGACCGGCAGGTCGTTGATTGCTGCTCCTAGCATGCCCATCGATCCATCCGCCAAAACAGAGCCGCTCCCCATTTCGGCTCCAGCTACGGCCCGGGGAGTGGAACCCGTGAGCCTTTCCGGCTCTGCCGCGACGGCCGCGCCCGGGCCTCGCGGGCGACCTGGCCAGCTCGCGCGCCGCAGCGCGACGTGGTGGCGGTGAGCCTCCGCCCTCCTCGCCGAGGCGACGAGCGCGCGCGCCGGCCGAGCGCAGACCGCTCGCTTTCTCGGCGCCAGGCGGCTGACGGAGGGGTTGCGCCAGCGGGACCGTGCCAGCACGCCCGCCTTCGGGGCAGAGGGAGGCGTCGCCCCCACCCAGCGGCGAGGCGATGCCGACCGCCCACGTGGGAGCTTCCGCCCCTGCCCCGTGCACGGGGAGAGACGGCTGACGCCCACCACATCGCGCGGGCTCGGGGCCGCAGCTTCTTTCATAAGCTTGGAAGACATCGCGTCGACCGAATTCATGCGGGGAGAGTCCACGCGGCGCCACTCCGCCCCGCCCGAACTGATGGCCCGCGAACCTAGTGACGCCACGGGACCGGCGTTCATTCCCGGCGGCGGGACGAATCGTGCCCGCACGATGCAACGCGCCGCTCACAACGCCAATCGCTTGCTGATCCGGAGATGGGATCCGCACCATCCGGCGATGGCTCCGTCCGCTGCCGCACACCGGGCGCCGGGCGACGACCTCGTCGCGGCAGCCGCGACGAGCGCGGGCCGCCCGGGGGCTCGGCGCGCCGCGCGCCCGCCTCGGCTGACCGCCGGCGAATTTCCCGGCGAGTGCCCCCGAAGGGCCGCGACCCGAAGCCTCGGTCGGAGACGCCGCCCGACCCAATGCCGAGCGTGCGGCGAGCGGGCCCCGCTCGGTGTCGCCGCGCGACCGACGCCAGCCAGGCCCTCTGCCCGCGGGCGGCTTTCCGAGGCGCCCGGCGCCCGGCGCTCCCTGGCACCTCGTGCGACCTCCAGCTCGTCGTCGGCAGCTTCCTCGACGGTTTCCTCGTCGAGAGCTCCTCCGGCGATCGTCAGGGGCTCGACAGCTACGTGCTCGATGGTGACTCCCGCGAAGGCCACCAGCTCGATCCGAACCTCCGCGACGGCAACCTCGGCGACGGCAACCTCCGCGACGGCAACCTCCGCGACGGCAGAGCAACCGCCCGCGCCGCACTCGGCCATCATGCGCACTCGCCCCATCGCTTCGAGACAGGTGCGCGTGGCCTTGCCCCGACGGCAGCACGCTCCTGCCAATCAAAATACGCATGGGACGCTTCCAATAACAATGTGCCCAATCCACCTCTAGTCGTTTGTCGACCGGCGTGGCAGTTTTTTGGTCAAACGCCGGGTCGCGCGTTTGGGCTCATGTGGAGAGTGTGGCGGGCTCTTAATGAAGGCCGGGCCGCGCTCCTCCCGCTTCGTGTCGCCTACGTTTCCAGGCGAGTCGCCCAGGAGTCGAACGCGGGAGCGAGTAGCTCTTCTCGCCAGCCGGAGAGCTCGGGCCTTGCGGCTCGCAGGGATCCCTCGGCATTCACACGGTGAATCATCCGCCGCACGATCGCCATCGGCAGCGCGATCTCCGGGGCAACCGACAGCTCCGCGCAAAGCTCTGCACGCAAGAGCATCAGCTTTGCTTCGCGGACGTTGTGCTCGAAGGATGCATAGGCGGGCGGCTCGAGCGTGGGCGCATCCACCGCTTCGCCACGCGCCACGAGCTGGACGAGCTCGGCGCCGTGGCGACGCACCACGGCCGAAGACACGCCCTTGATGCGAGCGAGGTCGCGCGGTGAGCGCGGTTGCCGGCTGGCGATCGCGAGCAGAGTTCGGGCCTGGAGACCGGCCTGGCTACCGGCGGGGCCGTTGTGCCAGTCGATGAGATTGCGCAGCGCCCCTTGGCCCCGCGCGTCGAGCTGCCATGCGTTGCGAAACGACTCGAAGCCGAGCGGCTGCGCGGGAGGCGCCGTCGGCCTCAGCATGTCGAAGCTCGCCGCCCGGATGAATCGATCCCGATTCATCGGCTGGGCGAGACCGTGCAGCTTTTGCGCGAGGGCGGGCAGGTGCGCGATGTCCTCGGCGGCGTATTGCAGCTGCGCCGCGGGCAGGGGGCGGCGCATCCAGTCATCGGCCTGGTAGCCCTTGCTGGTGCGGATTCCGAGCAGCTTGAACTGGAGAAAAGCCAGCGACACGCCCGCTTCGGGACCGAGCAGCGCCCACGCTACCTGGGTGTCGAACAGCTTGGGCGGCTCACGCCCGCCAAACGCAGCGCACAGCAACTCCACGTCCTGGAGGCCAGCGTGCAGCACCCATTCCGTGCTGGCCTCGCAGAGCATGTCTCCCAGCGTTTGCAGGGAGGGCAGCTGCAGGGCATCGATGATGAAAATCTCTTCGCCTCGGGAGACTTGGATCAGGCTCAGCGTCTTTCCCTGGCGCGAGGATTCGAACTCCGTGTCGATGAAGAAGCGCTGGCTGCCCGCGAGTGCCGCGACCGCGCGCTGCAGGTCTCGTTCGTCGGAAACCGGAGTCACCCGTGCCCTTAAAGCACTGCGGCGGGCCGCTGACCAGTCCCGCGTTCGAGGAACCGAGTGCCGTCGACCCCGGCGCGCGTGAGCGCGGGGCGGTCTTTCAACCGCCCGCTCGAGAGCCCTCGGGCCCGCTCAGCGCAGTCCGTACTTCTTCAGCTTGCGGTAGAGCGTCGTTCGCCCGATGCCGAGTTGGCGCATGGCGCGAGTGACGTTGCCGCCGGTTCGCTCCAGGGCCGCCTCGATGGCGTACCGCTCCAGCTCGCTCAGCTTCATCGGGCGTTTGACGAGCACGCGCACCGGGTCGACCTCGTCCGGCCGCGGGTTCGCGGCGGCTTCGGCGCGCGGTGGCGTGCCGAGGTCGTTGCGGGGCGCGTTCTGGTCGAGGCGCGCAAATTCGTTGAACTGCTGAACCGCGGGAATTGGCTTCGGAGGAGGAATCGAAGATTCGAGCCCCGCCCGCTGTTCAGACCGCATGGGATCGCTGAGTCCTGACATTTCACAAATCAGGACGGCTCTCTGGGCGGGGCCTTTAACCCGACTTCACGCCGGCTGCCGATTGGTGCGGCGGGGCTGCCGAGGCGGCTCCGAGGCACTCGCCCTTACAGGAACGTCCTCTGCCCACGCCCGATTACCCCCCGTGGACCCCTTGTCGAAGCTCCCATTTCGGTCCGCCAATCGAGCCCGCGGTCCGCATCGATCGCGAAATTCTGAATGGATCTCTCCGCTTGGCTGCTGCACCGTGCGCTTCTTGTGGGGCAACTACACGGAATGAAAGTGGTTTGTGACACGGTGGGAGAGTCGCTCTTCACCTCCGCCTCCGTCGGTGCTTGACTGCGGCCGCGCTTCGGCACCGCCAGCCGCCGGATCCAGCAGTTTTGCTGGCATTTCAGCGGCATTTCTGGGACGAGTCGCATTTTCGCTTCGCGGAGATTTTTTTTTCACCTCCCGCCCCTCGGGCGGCAATTCCGCTCCGAAATGGGGCAGTGCACGCCTCGGATCCGCTCCGAAGCCAACTCGGGAACATGGCGGCTAGCTATTTCGATGTCGACGGCACGCTGGTTTCGACCAATTTGGTCCACCCGGCGGTCTTTTATCTTCTCAATCAGCCGACCCCTTTGCAGGCCGCTCGGCGGATTGGTCGCGCTCTGTTGCGGGCGCCGGCCATGCTGGCCGCCGAGCTCGTCGATCGGCGGACCTTCAACGAGCTGCTCTTTCAGTCCTACGAAGGCATGAGCGAGGATCGACTCGAGCTGCTTGCCGAGGAGGTCTTCGCGAAGGTGATCCGCCCGAGCATCTACGTGCGCGCCCAAGCGCTCGTCGAAAAGAGCCGGCTGGCGGGTCATGAAATTGTGCTGATATCCGGGACGACGGATTTCATCCTCCGGCACCTCGCGGAGCACTTCGGCGGGGCCACGCTGATTGCCAATCGCCTGGAGATGAAGAACGGTCGAGCGACTGGCAAGATGTTGCAACCCGTGGTGGCGGGGCCTCAGAAGGCCCGGCTGATCCGAGAGCACGCTCGCGCCAGAGGCTACGACCTCAACGATTGTTTCGCGTTCAGCGACAGCTACTCCGACATCCCGATGTTGAGCGTGGTGGGACACCCCGCCGCGGTCAATCCGGACCCTCGCCTCAAGCTCCTGGCGAGAGCCTACAGCTGGCCAACCCTCAACCTTTCGACTGCTTCATGAGCCATCCCTGTATCGTCACGCTGGAGCGCAACAGCGCTCCGCGAGTTCTTTTTTCCGGCGACCGCTTGGTCGAGGTCGATTTGCCCGCGGGCACGCGGGTGCTCTACCCCAAAGCCCCCATCTCGCCGCTAAAGGATCCGGATGCGGCCATTCGCTATGCGATCAACCATCCACTCGGCTCCGAGCCTCTGTACGCCAAGCTGCGGCCGGGGATGAAGGTCACCATAGCCCTCGACGACATCTCTCTCCCGCTGCCGCCGATGAAGCGTCCGGACGTGCGCGAGCGGGTGCTCGGGATCGTCCTGCCGCTGCTCGCAGACCACGGCGTCGAGGACATCGAAATCATCATCGCCACGAGCGTGCACCGTCGCATGACGGCCGCGGAGGTGCGGCGAATGGTCGGAGACAAGGTTTTCGACGCCTACTGGCCCAATCGCCTCTACAACCACGACGCCGAAGACGCCGAGAACATGGTCGAGCTCGGGCAAACGGAGCTCGGGGAAGTCGTGGAGCTCAATCGGCGCGCCGTCGAGAGCGACCTCATCATCTACGTCAACGTCAACCTGGTTCCCATGGATGGGGGGCACAAGTCCGTAGCGGTCGGCCTGTGCGGCTACAAGAGCCTGCAGGCGCACCACAACCCGAAGACCATGCGGGATTGCCACAGCTACATGGATCCCGAGAGCTCGGCGCTGGCCACCAGCGTGGAGCGAATGGGGCGCGTGGCGAACGCGCAGCTCAACGTCTTCACCATCGAGACGACGCTCAACAATCGCATGTTCGATCGGCCGCTGGAGTTCCTCGCCAAGAACGAGGATGATCTCAATGGCCGCGAGCGGATAATGCTCAAGGGGCTCGTCGAGTCGACGGCAAGGTTGCCGCAGGCCGCCCGCCAGGCGATTTTTTCCCGCGTCCCGGCCCCGTTTGGCATCACCGGCGTCTTCGCCGGTGAAACGGAGGCAGCCCACGAGAAAACGCTCGCTCGCTGCGGCGACCAATACCTGATCCCAGTCGAAGGGCAGGCAGATGTCGTCGTGTCGGGCATTCCCTACATCAGCCCGTACAACGTCAATGCGTTTCTCAACCCGCTCCTGGTGACGGTGATGGCCGAGGGCTATCTCTTCAACTTGTACCGCGGGGCGCCGCTCGTGAAGAAGGGCGGCACGCTGATCATCTTGCACCCCTGCACGGACAAGTTCGATCCCGTGCAGCACACTGCCTACATCGACTTCGTTCATCGGCTGCTGCCCGAAACGCGCGATGGGCTCGAGCTCCATCGCCGCTACGAACGCAGTTACGCATCCGACCCGGCGCTGATCGAGATGTACCGTCGCGGCAATGCCTACCACCCGGCGCACCCCTTCTTCATGTGGTACTGGGGCGAAGCCGGGCGCCAGCACGTCGGGCGGGTGATCGTCGTGGGGGCGGACAACGAGTACATACCCAAGATCCTCGGCTACGAAACGGCTCCGAACATGGAGGAGGCGCTGTACATGGCGAGGGGAGGCGAGCGCGTCTCTCAGTCCGTCACTTGCGTGCACGCGCCGCCCATCTTGATGGCCGACGTGGCACTCAGGGGAGCGAGCGGCTCATGAGCGCAGATCGCACTGGAATCAACGGTCGCGCTGCCGACGCCCCCGAAGCGAGCGGTCGGGCTGGGAGCCCGCCAGCGGGTGCGTCAGCGACCGAAAATGGCCACTCCGGGGGCCGGCTCGGAAACCTGGACGGCGGCTTTCGGCGGCTCGGATCCGGCGGTCCACCGCCTCCGAAGTCCCCGCTCTCCCTCGCGCAGACCTACGCTGGCAAGGAGTTCGTCGTGGTGGGCGGCACCGGGTTCTTGGGCAAGGTCTTCTGGTCCATGCTGCTCGATCGTTTCCCCGGCGTCGGGCACATCTACCTCTTGGTGAGGCCGAAGCGCAGCATGACCGCGGCCGACCGTTTCTGGAGCGAGATTGCCACGAGCGAGCTGCTGAGCCCGCTCCGGGATCGCCACGGTTCGGGCTTCGAAGCCTTTCTGAAGGAAAAGGTCACTCCGGTGCCCGGGGACATCGCTCAGTTGTGCTGCGGGCTCCCCCCGGAGTTGCGGCAACGGCTCCTCGGGCGCATCGCAGCGGTGATCAACGCCGCGGGCGTCGTGGAGTTCGATCCACCGCTCGACAAGGCGCTGGAGGTCAATGCCTTCGGCGTGCAGAATCTCGTCAGTCTGGCGCGTGATCTCGGCGATTGCCCGGTATTCCATACCAGCACGTGCTTCGTCGCCGGGGACAAGACGGGCTTCGTGGAAGAGCAGAACCCGTTGGATCACCCGTTTCCCCGCGCGGGCGAGCTCGAGCGTGCGCACTGGAATGCGGAACGAGAGATTTCCGAGTGCCTCGACGTGATTCGCCAAGCGAAGCACCGCGCGGACGACGCCTTTCGGCAGAGCCATTTTCTCGACCAGGCGAAGCAGCAGCTGCAGGCTCGCGGGGCGCCTCCCTACGGCCGAGTGCTCGGCGAAGAGATCGAGCGGGTGAGGCGCAAGTACGTCGAGGCACGGCTGGCAGAGATGGGGCGTGAGCGTGCTCAGTTCTGGGGTTGGGCCAACACCTACACGTACACCAAGAGCCTCGGCGAGCAGATCGTCGCCAGCTGCGGTTTGCCTTTCACCATCGGACGGCCGGCGATCATCGAGTCGACCGTGAGCTTTCCCTTTGCCGGCTGGAACGAGGGCATCAACACGAGCGCCCCGCTGATCTACGCGTTGCGCGCGGGGCAGCCCCAGCTGCCGGGCTCGGACAACACGCTCGACTTGATTCCGTGCGACATGGTGGCGGGCGGAATGCTCATGTCGATCGCGGAGCTGGTCGAGGGCACGGCGCCGCCCGTCTATCAATACGGTTCCAGCGACACGAACCCCGTCACCATGGCGCGGATCTTCGAGCTCTCCGGCCTGTACAAGCGGCGCTACTACCAGAAAACCAAACGCGGTGGCGCCGTTCGGAGCTTTCTGCAGGCCCACTACGAGGGGTCACTGCTCTCGTCGGAGAGCTTCGAGCGGATCGGTCCGAGCGCGTTCGCCAAGGCGTCCCGCACGCTGGGGGATCTGGCGGGTGTCCTCTCGGCGGGCCCCGTCAAGAGCTTGCTTCGGCCCGTTGCCGAGGGCCTGCACGGGTTCGCTCGCCGGCAGGAGAAGGTGGGCAACGTTCTATCCCAGTTCGCACCGTTCACCGCGGAGTACGACTACACGTTCCGCTGCGACAATACCCGTGCCGCCTACGAGCGCCTGAGCGAGGCAGAAAGGGCGGCGGTGCTTTGGGCACCCGAGTCGATCGAGTGGCGGTCGTGGTTCCTGCAGGTCCACGTCCCCGCGCTCGAGAAGTGGGTTTTCCCCGAGCTCGATCAGAAGATGAAAAAGAAGCTCGAGGCGCCACCGCGCCACGAGACGATCGTCTCGTTGCTGGACGACCTTGCAGGTCGCATGGACCTGGCGGTGGCGCTGCAGCTGGCTACCCCGCAGGGCATGGAGCGCACGACCTATCGCCAGATGCGCCAAACGGCCCTGATCGCCGCCGAGAGGCTGCGCGCTTTGGGCGTCGGGGACGGGGACCGGGTCGCCGTGGCGGCTCACAACCACCCGAGCTGGGCGATCGCATTTTTCGCGATCGTCTACGCAGGGGCGACGGTCGTTCCGATCGACACGGCGACGGACGCCACGGCGTGCGGCAGCGTGCTGGCCGCCAGCCAGGCGAAGGTTTTCGTGTGCGACGAGGCGGCCGCGCAGCGGCTCGCCGGGGCGGGGGGTCGAGCCAAGGTCTGTGACTTGCACCAGCTCTGTGCGGAAGGGCAATCCGAGCTGCCTCGCGCCGCGCTCCCGGGGCGCGCGGTCGAGCCGTCGGATCTGGCGGCGTTGATCTACACGAGCGGGACCACGGCGAAGCCGAAGGGTGTGATGCTGTCGCACTACAATCTCACGAGTTTGATTGCGTCGCTCGCTCCGCTGTTTCCTTTGCGGCACGAGGATCGGCTGCTCAGCGTTCTGCCTCTGCACCACACGTTCGAGCTCACCTGCGGTCTATTGTTGCCCCTCTCTCTGGGGGCGCGCGTCGTCTACCTGGACGAGGTGAACCGGGATCGGTTGGTAGCGGGTCTGAACGAGGGCAACATCACGGCGATGGTGGGTGTACCCGCCCTGTGGGAGAGTCTCGAGCGGCAGGTCTACTCGCGGATCGAGCAGCGCGGGCCGATCGCTGGCAAGGCATTCGAGTTTGCGCTCACGATCAGCCGGGCTCTCGGGGACAAGTTGGGCCTGGACGCTGGGCGCTTGCTCTTCGGGACGGTCCACTCCTCTCTCGGCGGCCACCTGCGCCTGCTCGTGAGCGGTGGAGCCGCGCTGCCCGAGTCGACTCATCGGCTCTTCGCCGGGCTGGGGTTGCACTTGGCGGAAGGCTACGGCTTGACCGAGGCGAGCCCCGTCGTTTCCGTAGCCAAGGCGGGGCCGGGCGCACCGGCGGGCAACGTGGGTTCCCCCATCCCCGGGGTCGAGGTGAAGATCGACGAACCGGATGGGGAGGGGGTCGGCGAGGTGTTCGTGCGGGGCCCCAACGTGATGGTCGGCTACGTCGACGATGAGGCGGCGACCGCGCAAGCGCTCGACGCCGAGGGCTGGCTGCGCACCGGCGATCTGGGGCGGCTCGATCGGCGCGGGCGGCTCAGCATCGTCGGGCGCGAGAAGGATGTCGTGGTGCCGCCCAGCGGCGAGAACGTGTATCCGGATGACGTGGAGGCCCGCCTCGGTACGCTGCCGGGCGTCGAGGAATATGCCGTGCTGGGCGTGTCGGGTGAGCACGGCAAGGAGGTGGTGGCTTTGGTTGCCGTGGCGAAGGCGGACTCATCGGCCGCGCAGTCGCCGCAACAGCTGCGCCATAGCTTGACCGAAGCGTGTCAGGCGCTGCCCCAGCACATGCGGCCGGCCGTGATTCGAGTGCTCTCCGCGCCGCTGCCGAGGACGAGCACCCGCAAGGTGAAGCGTCCGGACGTGCGCCGCCTCGTCGAGCGAGCTCTTCAGGCGGAGCGCACGGACCGAGCCAATCGGGGCGCGGGCGTAGGCGACCCCGTCCACCAGGCGGTGATCGCGACCGTTGCCAGCATCTGCCGGCGAAAGCCCCACGAGCTGAAACCGGAGCAGAGCATGCGGGGCGAGCTGGCATTCGACTCGCTGATGGCATTGGAGTTGCTCGTCAGCCTCGAGACCCAGCTGAACGTCGGGGTGGACGCCGAGCGCCTTTCGGAGTGCCACACGCTGGGTGAGGTGCTGCAGCTCGTGCGGCACGCCGGTGCGCGTTCGGGTGCGGCAGCGCCGTCCGGGTCCAGCGTGCAGGACGTGGAAAAGCCGCCGGTCATCGTGCCCGAGCCCATCCAGCGGCTGGCGAAGCGCTGGATGGGCGAGCTGCAGCTCAGGTTCTACCAGCAAGTGATGCAGACGGAGGTGATGGGGCGCGCTTTCATCCCGGCGAATCGCAACGTGTTGGTCATCGCCAATCACAGCAGCCACTTGGACATGGGCCTCGTGAAGTACGCTCTGGGGGCCTATGGGCGGGACATGGTCTCCCTGGCGGCTCAGGATTACTTTTTCGAGGGCGGGCGCTATCGCCGAGCGTACTTCGAGAATTTCACGAACCTCGCGCCGGTTTCGCGCAAGGGCTCGCTCAGGCAGAGCATTCGCCAGGCCGGCGAGCACCTCGAGGAAGGGCGTGTCGTGCTGCTTTTCCCCGAGGGAACGCGCTCGACCGACGGGCAGCTCGCAGAGCTGAAGCCGCTCGCGGCACACCTCTCGTTGCAGTACGGAATCGACGTGTTGCCCGTTTGGCTCGAGGGTGCCTACGCAGCGCTGCCGAAGGGGGCTTCTGCCCCCCGTTCGAGGAAGCTGGGCGTCCGCATCGGGCCGCCGCTGTCGGTCGGCGAGATGCGGCGGCTGACGAAGGATCTGAGCCAGGTGGAGAAGACTCGGGTCGCCACGGGTTTGATGCATCGAGCCTTGTCCGAGCTGTCTTCGGGGCGGAGCTTGCGGCTCGAAGCGCTTACTGCCGAAGAGGTGGCCCCCCTCGGGGCGGCTCGTCGCCTGAAGAAGGGGGAGGATTCCCTCTCCTCGGTGTTCTCCGAGCTCGAAGGGCGCTTCGTTCGGGGCAGCGTGAAGGCGCCGGTCACGTACTATTTCTCCCTCGGAAGCGAGCGCTGGACCGTCAAGGTGACCGAGGACGAGTGCTCCGTTCAGCCGGGCAAGGGCGTCGATCTGGCGGATTGCGTGTTGAAGACTTCCCCGAAGATTTTCACGCGCATCGTACGGGATGCCTATTCTCCTTCGCCGGGGGAGTTTCTCTCGGGGCAGGTGAAGAGCAACAACATCCCCCTTTTGATGACCTTCCAGAAGGCCTTCCAGCTGGTTCCGCAGGAGCGATGAGATGAGCAGGCTTTGGGTAGGGGGAGCCACCGGGTTTCTCGGCGGAGCGCTCGTTCGGCATTTGACTCGGACTGGCCATGAGGTCGTGGCCGTCTCGTCGCGCGGGGGTCGCGTCGGAGACATCCACGTCGAGCCGTGCGACACGACCGACGCCGCCGCCGTGGAGCGAAGCGCTCGTGGCTGTGATGGGGCATTCCTGTGCGTCGGAAAGGTATCGAGGCGGGCGGAAGACGCGTCCCCGTTGCATGCACTTCACGTGGTGGGCACCCGCCAGGCAATGCAGGGGCTGCAGGAGGCAGGGGTTTCGCGAGTCGTGTGTGCCAGCACGAGCGGAACGGTGGCGGTGGGTGAGGACCCGGAGCGGGTCTACCGCGAGGACGATCCGGCGCCGATGGGTCTCATCGGTCGGTGGCCATACTACCGCACCAAGCTGTACGGCGAGCAGGCAGCGCTGCAGGCCGCGAGCGCCGGTCGCTTCGATGTGGTGGTGGTCAACCCGAGCTTGTTGCTCGGGCCGGGAGATCTGCGGGAGTCGTCGACCGGCGACGTTCGCCGGTTCTTGGAGCGGCAGATCCCGGTCGTTCCGCGGGGCGGGCTGTCGTTCGTCGACGTGCGAGACGTGGCGGAGGCCATGCTCTCGGCATTGGAGCGCGGCCGGTCGGGGCAGCGCTATCTGCTCGGCGGGGCCAACATGACCATGCGGGCCTTTTTCGAGCGCCTCTCTCGCCTCAGCGGCGTGCCCGCCCCGTCGCTGGCGTTGCCCAAGGGGCGGGGCTTCGCGGTCGCTGCGCATCGAATCATGAAGGGGGCGCTTTCGGTGGCGGGGCGTGAGCCGGAGGTGGATGAGGTGAGCGTGGAGATGGCGCAGTGCTACTGGTACTGCGACAGCTCGAAGGCCCAAGCCGAGCTCGGCTTCTCTCCCCGCGATCCCGGTGACACTCTGCGAGATACCGTCGAGGATTTGGTGGCGCGGGGCGTCGCCTTTCCCCGTGAGAAGGGCTCCGGGGCGTTCGCGCCGGCGGGTAGCCGGTAGAGGGGGTGCGGTGGGCCTCCCGCCGCTCCTCCTCCTCCTGGTCGGGCGCTGCGAGCACGCGAGGGCCCTGCCGTGAGCGCGTCCGGTCGAGCCCGGCCGGCAGCGTCGATTCGCAAGACTCGCCGGTGCCCGGTTTTCGACCCCTGCCCTCGCAGCGGGCGGCTGCCCCGAGATCCCGATTGCCGGGGGGCGGCGGCTGGGCCCGAGCCGGGGCAGGCCCGGCGTCCCTCGCCAGCCCCCGTGGGTCGACGGAGCTTCCGCCGTTGGTTGCTACAGCCAGCGACCGAGCTAGCCCCCAAACGAGCGCCAACCTCGCGCTAGCGCGCGTTTCGTGGGTTAGGCATAGGCCCAGCGCTTGCGCTGGATCGAGGGCTAGCCGGACAGCAACGCCCGCCGCTTGCCGCGGGACGAGCCCTCCGTGACTCCGCGGTGCAGGACGATCTGGCGACCGGCTTCTCTGCCGGCCGCGTGAGCCGCTTCGTCGTGGCTGCTGCAATAGCGCGCCCACCGGCTGCGCGGGTGGCGCGCCTTGAAGTACGCGGCGACCTCCGGGTCCCCCTTCCATACGAGGCCCTCCTGCCGATGCTGCCGCGTCTGCGCATCGAGCTTGGCACGAAAACCCGCCATCACGCCGGCCAGGAAGCTCCGGCGGTCGCGATTGGCGGCGATTCGGTGGAGGCGCTTGTGCTGCCGCCAGAGGCGCTCGGCGGTGCTGGTCAAGAAATCGTGTGCGTAGTGCGCGATCTCGACGTTGGCGCGCTTGCCGCAGATTTCCAGGACACTTCCTCGTTTGCCTTGCCGGGGCCTCCAGACGGAGACCCAGATCGCTTCCACGAAAAAGTGCTCGGCGAGGATCAGGGCGAGAATCCGGGCCGGCTCGAACACTCGCCCCGTGGGAACGCCGACGTGCCGAAAGCAGTGATCGGCGACCACCGCGCTTTCGGCCTCCTCCAGGTTGTAGCGGAGCATCAGCCGCTGCGCGGCGTTCATGGCAGACTGTGCCTCGTTCTCATTGGCGCTCGAGGCGAGCCGCAGGAGGTGGGCGATTTTGCCGAGCGCGGGGTGTCGACTCGCGGCCCCGTCGTCCGCCGGGGCAGAGGGCAAGCCGCTAGCGCGCGCGTCGATGCCGCGCGCGGCGCAGACCCGCTGAAACGCGGGACCGTGGGCAGCCTCGGTGCCGGCACTCAACACTTCGTCCACGTACTGGTGGGCCATCTCGTGCTTGAGCACTTCGACGAGGCTACCCCACTCGTGGTCCAAGACGAGGTGCCGTGAGATGTCGAGCGTGCGTGAGGCGCCGTGCCAACAGCCCAGCCTCACCTCGGAATCCGTCAGCTGGAATCGCGGTGTCGAAAGCCTCCAACCGAACAAGCTGCCATTGAGGTGGCGATGCTCGTCGACGATTGCCCGCAGCGTGAGCCGCTCCAACTCGACGCTCAGCTGGCCGTGGGCCCGCGGTGGCTCGGAAGCCTTCACGGTCTACGCGGCCCGGGTTTGCAGCTGATCGATGGCGTGGACGGGGGCCGAAGGCCCCTGCATCAAGGAAGCGATGGCTCGATACACCAGCCGCTGACATGCGAGCTTGCTCTTGCCCTGGAACTCCGAAGAGACGACCACCAGCGAGAAATGCCCGGGTTGGTTCGCGCGCACCTCGACCTCTGCTCCGGGCAGGGCCGCGACAATCGCCTCGTGCAGTTGGTTCTGCATGGCGGCTTCTGGAGAGATTGTGGATAGCCTCACCGGGTCGACCTTCTCGTTTCGCTGCTGATTGTGAGGGCCCCGTGCCCAGCCTCAATATGCCACGGGGCGCGGGGTCCTGTCACGACGCGCGCGCTCGAGGGCCGCCCCGCGCTTCCGCGAGGGGCGGCCCGGCTCCGCGGGCCGGAGCCGGTGGCCGTGGATGCGGCTCGGGCGGCTGCCCCCGGCTCGATGGGCTTCGCCAGGGGGGGCGAGCCCGTCGCGGGGCAGGCCGGGTGCGCCGGAGCGCTCAATAGGTCGGCACGTTTGGATCGACCTGCCGCGACCACGCGTCGATCCCACCCTCGACGTTGAAGACGTTTTCGAAGCCGTGTTGCAGGAAGAAGGCCGCCGCCTGCTGGCTTCTCTGACCGTGATGGCAGTGAAAGTACAGCGGGGTCGTCTTGTTCAAGGTCATGATGTACTGCTGCGCATCGCGATCGAGGAGCCGCGAGCCCTCGATATGAGCCGTGTCTCGTTCCTTTTGAGACCGAACGTCGAATAGCTCGATCGCTTCGCCCGAGGTCAGCTTCTCGTGCAGCGCAGCGACGCTGATGGGCTTGACCTTCGGCGGCTCGTTGGGGTTCTCCAGCCGGAACGCCGGCCCCGACTCGCCTTGCACGGAGTCGATGCGGAGCCCCTCGGCGCGGCGCACGCTGGCCCGGTCCAGCAAGAAGAGCAAGCCGGCTGCCGTCGCCTCCACGTCGCGCGGCTGTCTTTCCGTGATCGAAAGCTCGTGCACGAACTCCGAGCTCACTCCGATGCGGAGGAATTGCGCTTCCGACGCCTGGTCGTCATCGGCGGCGTCGGCGAGCGCCGCCCTCAGCGCTTCGGCAGCCTTCGGTGTGACGTGCAGGCTGGGAGGGGAGAGCTCCGGCACCTGGAGCCCGAGCGCCTCTTCGAGCTCGCCACTTTCGTACATCTCCCGAACCAGGTCACATCCACCCACAAACTCCCCCTTGACGTACAGCTGCGGGATCGTCGGCCAGTCGGAGAATGCCTTGATGCCCTCGCGAATCGAGGAATCCGACAGCACGTCCACCGTCCGGTATTCTCCGACCAGCTCGTCGAGAATCCCGGCGACCGTCGCGGAGAAGCCGCAGCGGGGAGCCGCGGGCGTTCCCTTCATGAATAGGACGATCGGGTGGTCGTCGATTTCCTGTACGATTCGGGCGCGAGTGGCGTCATCCATGGGAGAGGAATGGGCCGACTAGCAGGGGGTGTCAACGCCTGGCGAAGTGGGCTTCCTACATTTCTCACCGAACGGCTCCGGGGGGATTGCGAATTTGCAATGGTTTCGATTCGTTTCTGCGATTCTCGCGGAGTCCCCAATCGGATAGGATGAACGCTAGGCCGAGCGAGCGCCTCGGGCGGGCTCGGTCGAACGACGCGTCTCGCCCCGCTGCCCCAATGAGATCCACCCGCTCCGTATCTTCGTCGTCATCGCCCTCGGCAGAGGAGGAGTGCAGCGAAAGGCTGCGAGGCCCGAGCGCGCCGGGGCCCTCGCAGGGTAGCAGTGCTCCGACACCGCTCGACGCGGAGGCGGTCGGAGCCCCCGAGCCGCCCGGCGACGGGCTCTCCGCGGCGCTGGAGCCTTCCGGTTGGGACCGGCAGGCGGGCTTTCGCCTGGTTCGAGCCGGGCGCGAAATGGTCGTGTTGCAGTGGCGTGTCACGGATCGACACCGGCAGCCGTTCGGCATCGTGCACGGGGGCGTGCACTGCAGTGCCATCGAAACGGCTTGCTCGATTGGCGCTCAGCTCGCGGCTCCGCCCGGTACGGTCGTCGTCGGAGTCGAGAACCATACCAGCTTTCTCAGGCCAGTCCGCGAAGGGGAGCTCACGGCCACGGCTACGCCGGTGCACACCGGGCGGCGAGCGCAGCTTTGGGAATGCAACATCGTAGACGGACGAGGGAGAAAGGTTGCCTCTGGGAGGCTTCGAGTCATGAGCTTGCAGAGTTCGGCCGGCGAGGGAGCTCCCCACGCCGAAACCCCGTCGGAGGGCGCGTGATCATCTATTGGCTCAAGCACAAGGGGGCGTACTTTCCCGTGCGCCAGGGAGATTGCCTGGTGGGGCGGAGCCAAGAATGCCTGATCGTGCTCTCCTCGGAGCGCGTCTCGCGAGAACACGCGGTGGTTCGGCGCATTCACTGCGGGCTGGAGATCGAAGATCTGCACAGCCGCAACGGCACCTGGGTCAACGGGGTGCGTATCGTTCGCCCCACGGTGCTGCAGCGGGGGGACAAAGTGGTGGTGGGCGATGACATGTTGGAGGTCGTCCTCAAGCCGAACGCCCGCGCCCCCGTGACGTTGGCCGGGGTGCCGGTCTCCGAGCTCGACCCCCCGCCCACGCTCCCGAAGGATCCCGTTCGGTAAATAGCTCGCGGTCAGGTCGCGGGGGTCGGGCCGCACGGTCGGTCTTCAGGCCCCGTCGGCCTGCCGGATTCCGCCCCGAACGCTTCGGCGGTAGTGCGCGATTGTTTCGCCTCGGGAGCGATAGCCGGTTCACGAGGCAGGATATTCGTGCAAATAGGGAGCAGCCAAACCACAACGTTCACCCAGGAACCAGCAGGGGAACCATGACTTTCGTCGTCACCGAGAATTGTCGCAAATGCCGCTTCACCGATTGCGTCGCCGTCTGCCCAGTAGACTGTTTTCACGCTGACGAGGAAATGCTGTACATCGACCCTGAAGAGTGCATCGACTGCGGGGCCTGCGTGCCAGAGTGTCCGGTCGAGGCGATTTACGACGAGACCCAGCTGCCCGAAGAGCTCGAAGGCTGGATCAAGACGAACGCCGAAAAGGCGGCGTCGCTTCCCGTCATCAACGACACGCAGGATCCTCTGCCCACCGCGGAAGAGCGCAAGAAAGAGCTCGGCTTCTAGGCGGTCTGCCCCGGCGGGGCCCGCCTCTCGCGGGCCGCATCGCCGTGGGCGGAGCGCTGCGCCTTGGCCCGGGGCAGTCCGCGCCGACAGCGCCGCGCTGCCTGGGACCAGCGCGCCGCGCCCCCTTCGATGCGTCAGCGGCGTGGCGTTTTCGCCAAGCCGTCGACGCCCTCGATTCCTCTCAAGGCGCCTCGGCCGCGTCCGCTCAGACCCCACGTGAACGGCAGCACGATCGAGGCGCTCGGCGCAGCCGATCCGGCCTCGCGACAGAGCTTTCGAAGCCCGCGTTGGCGGCGCACCAAGCCTGTCGGCGGGGCTCCTGGCGTTTCGTCCCGGGCCGTCGGTAGCCAAAAGGAGGCTCGAGGCCCCGCGACGGGCGAGGCCCGGCGCCGCATCGCCGCGTGGGCTGGCTCGGCCCCTGGCAGCTCCTGGGTCGGGGGCTTGCTGGCAGGGGCTCTCTTGGGCGCGCTGCTGGTCTCGTTCGTCCCGGGCCCTCCCGCGCCCTCCGGCACGGCTTGCCGTGGCGCGGAGGCGTGCCGCGTCGAGCTGCAGGGCGCGCGTCAGCAGCTGGCGGCATGTCTCGTTTTCTGCGGGGGCGAGGAGCAGCGGCTCCAGCGGGCGCGGGTCCGTTACCGCGAAGAGCGCGAGGCGGCCCTACTGCGAAGACACTACGAGGAGCGCCGTCGTATCGAGCAGCGCCAGCGCGCCGAGCGCGAGCGGCACGACGCCGCGGAGGTCGAGCGTCTCCGGCAGGCCCAGGCGCGCGCAGCCGAAGCGGATCATCGACACCAACTCGAGCTGGAGCGCCTGCGCGCCCGCCAGCTCGACGCGCGCCGGGCCCGCCAGCGCGAGCGGAGCGTCGCGATGTACCGTCTGTTGGGCCCGGCGGGTCGGAGCCTCCGCCTGCGGCAGTGCCTGATCCACCAAGCCGACTGCGATGCGCTCCTCGGGCTGCTGCTGCAGGCCGCGACCGACGAGCGGGAAGTCGGTGCTCTCAAGGCGCTGCTGGTTCGCGAGTTGGAGCGCGATTTGGCCCCGCCCCAGGCCGCGGAGGTGCCGAGCCCGGCCCTCGCGGAGCCCTCCGGGGCGTCGCCTTCACAGGTCGTGCCCACGGCTTCTCCGCCGACGGGACCGAGCGCGGAGCCGGCGGCTCGAGCGCCCGAGCGGCAGCCGGCCGCGGGCGCCTCCGCGCCGGGCTAGGCCCACGACTCTCGGGCTGCGAAGGCGCCGCTCCGGGCCCGTGAGACGAAGAGCTCCACGGAGCGCCGACGCACCGCCTCCGTCCGGGCTAGGACCGGCCGGGCCGAGTCCACGCGGGCGTTCCGTCGCCGCGGGCGCGGCGGCCGCGGGCGCATCGAGTCGAATTTTCTCGCCTCTCCTTCGGTTCGTGCCGAGCGGGCGGGGGAAGTTCGTCGCGGCTCTCGAGCAGAGGCGCTGGCCGATGGCCTCGCGCGCGTGCTACGAAGGCAGGGACTCATGCGAGGCGAGGCGCGAATCGTTTATGTCGGCTGCGGAGATTGGAACGGGGAGACGGGCAAGATACGCGTGTACGCGTTCGACCGCTCCGCCGCGCGCCTCGAGCTGACCCAAGAGCTCGCCGCCGGCGGCGTTGCGGCGTACATGGTGCGCTCACGGGACGGCTCGACGATGTACGTCGCGGACGAAACGAGGGCTCGGCTCACGAGCTACCGGGTCGAGCCGCGATCGGGCCATCTCTCATTGCTCAACCAGGTCGACGCGGCGGGCAACCCGGTCTACGTGGCGCTGCATCCCAGCGGGCGCTACCTCGCGACCTGCTTTTTCGCGGAAGGCAAAACGGAGATCTTCGCCGTCGAGCCGGATGGGCGCCTCGGGGCTTCCCTGTGCTGCGTGGCGTCGGGTGCCGAGTCTCATTGCACGGTGTTCGATCCCAGCGGGCGGCAGCTGTTCGTCCCGGCCCGCGGCGCTGGTTGGGTCGCCCAGTACCGCTTCGACGTGGAGCGTGGGCGGCTGTCCCCCGGGGAGCCCGAGCACGTAGCGGAGCTGCCGGGCGCCGGCCCTCGGCATTTGGTCTTTCACCCAAGCGGGCGCTTCGCCTACTTGCTGTGCGAGCTCACACGAACCCTCTCGAGCTACGAGCTCGCCAGCGGCGAGGCAGGGCTCTCGCCGATCGAGCAGGGCGTGCCGGCCGCAATGGCCGGAGCGGAGGGGGGGTCGGCTGCCGATCTCCACGTCCACCCGTCGGGGCGCTTTCTGTATGCCTCCAACCGGCAGGGCGAGCGCAGCAGCGTGGCGATCTTTTCGATCGATGGCGAAACGGGGCGAGCCGCGCTGGTCGGGCACGAGCTGAGCCGCGGCAGGACACCCCGCAATTTCGACATCGATGGGGTGGGCAAATGGCTGATCGTCGGCAACCGCGAGTCGCCGAACGTCTCCATCTTCGAGGTCGAGCAAGGCGGCGCCAGGCTGGGTCACCGGGGCACCCTGGAGGTTCCGCGGGGGCCATTTTTCGTCGGAATCCACTAGCCCGGCGGAGGGCGATTCACGTCGACGGGGACGGCTGCGGGCCGCTGGCGGAGGTCTTCAGGGCAGCTTGAATCGAGTCCCCTCGGGCAAATCCTCGATCGTCACTCCTTGCTGCTTCAGCCGGTCGCGGATGGCGTCGGCCACGGACCAGTTCTTGCTCTTTCGGGCCTGGTAGCGGGCGCACACGAGGAGCTCGACGCTTTCGCGGGTCAGCTCGGCTTCCAGCAACTGCTGAATGCGAGCGTCCGAGACGGTCGTCTCCGCGAGGGCCTCGGGAGAAACGCAACCCGTCTTGGAGGATTCGTCGCGCAGCACTGCCGTGATGTGGTCGGCACGCTCCAGCGCTGCGAGCAGATGCCGGGCGCTCGCGGGGGACCAAGATCGCTTGTTCGCTTCGGCGGTGAAGGCGAAGAGGGCGCCGAGCGCGTTCGAGATGTTCAGATCGTCGTCGAGCGCGGCCCCGAAGTCCGCGTTCAACCGTTCGGCCAGGCTCACGGCCTGGGGGTTCGGCGCGTCCGAGCTCTCCTCGGCGCTCAGCTCGGCGAGACGGTTGCGCGTGTTCTGGAGCCGCTGAATCGAAGAGCGCGCCGCCACGAGGCCGTCGAAGGTGAAGTTCATCGGCTGGCGATAGTGATTGCTGAGCAGGGCGTAGCGTAGCTCGACCGGCGTGTACCCTTTCTCCACGATGTCGGCGAGGCGGTAGAGCGTGCCGGCGCTCTTGCTCATTTTTCCCCCTTCGACCATCAGGTGGCGGTTGTGCATCCAGTAGCGAGAAAACTCCGAGCCGACCGCGCCTTTGGCCTGCGCGATCTCGCACTCGTGATGCGGGAAGGCGTTGTCTTCGCCGCCGGTATGGATGTCGAAGGTTTGGCCCAGGTATCGCATCGCCATTGCCGAGCACTCGATGTGCCACCCCGGGAAGCCTCGGCCGATGCGGGGGTCGAGCTTGGGTCGCGCGCCGGAGTAGCTCTTCCACAGCCCGTCATCGTGCGGATCCCACTGCATGAGGTGGCCCGGGTCCACCTTCCACAGGGCGAAGTCCGCGGGGTTGCGCTTGTCGGTGTTGACCTCCACTCGTGCTCCCGCGATCAGCTCGTCGACGCTCTTGCCCGTGAGCGCGCCGTACTCGGGGAAGCTGGAGACGGAGAAGTACACGTCCCCGCCGCTGTCCGGCAGGTAGGCGTGGCCTCGGTCCAGCAGCTGCTGGATCTGCACGAGCATCTCGCAGATGTGCTCGGTCGCCCTCGGGTAGAAGTGCGCATCTTGAATTGCGAGAGCCTTTCGATCTTCGTGAAAGCGCTCCTCGAAGTAGCGCGCCACGCGGTACGGGTCCCAGCCGAGCTCGGCGGCTTTCTGCTGCAGTTTGTCCTGGCCCGCGGCGTCGGCCCGGTCGTCTTCGGTCAAGTGCCCCACGTCCGTGATGTTCATCACCTGCCGAACCTCGAACCCCTTCCACTCGAAGTAGCGGCGCAGCAGGTCTGCCAGCATGAACGCGCGAAAATTCCCGATGTGTGCATCGCTGTAGACGGTCGGTCCGCAGTTGTAGATGCTCACCTTCGCGTCGTGGAGCGGCTGGAATGGGACGAGCTTGCGCTGCCTGGTGTCGTAGATCGTAAAGGTCATGCTCGTTTCGTCGCGTGAGGGTTGGTCCGGCGATTGGGAGGTGGGGGGGGCCGCCCGGGGCGGCCGCGAGCCACCTCGCCGGTCAGCTGTCGAGGATCGTGCCTCCCTTGGCTTCGCACTCCGGCTTCGGCACTACGATCCAACCCTTGCCCTTGCAGTCGTTTTGCCCCGCGCATGCGTGCCCGCCGGCGACGTGGCAAGCCGACTGGCCCTTGCACTCGTGGATTCCCAGGCAGTGGACGGTGTCTTGCGGTGGGGGGGCGGTGGGGGGAGCGGCTGGCTCGGCCTGCGCCGCCGCGCTCTTGGTGGGCTCGGCTGCCGGCTCGCCCGCCTTGCTCTCGGCCGCGGCTTCGTCGGAGGACTTGCAGGCCGCGAGAAAGAGAAGCGCCGCGCTGACGGCGAGGGACTTGCGAGGGGTCGAGTGATTCATGACGCGTTGCTTTCGAGTTGAGTGTCTGTGGTGGGTCCGGGGCGATGGCGAGGGGGGCCGGTTGGCGCTCGTCACGGGGAGCGGGCGTGTTGGAGCAGCCAATCGTACAAGTCTTGCCCCGCATAGACTCGCGCCCAGACGTCGTGCCCCATGTCGGCTTCGATGGTAAAGCGCACCGAATCGTGCCCGAGCTCCTCGAGCCGGTTGAGGCCTGGATAAAAGTACTGCGCGGGAACGACACCGTCCCGCCCGCCGGCGAAGCACCACACCGGGATTCGCGCCGCGGCAATCGAGGGCATCAGATCCGGGTGGCCATAGCCAACGACGGGGGCCATTGCGGCGAACCGGTTCGGGTGGCGGCTGGCGAGGTACCACGTACCGAATCCACCGTAGCTGACCCCGGTGATGTACTGGCGCGTCGGATCGACGTGGAAGTGCTCCGCCACGTCCCCGAGAATCGCCAGGACGTCCTCTTCGAGCTTCGGCCACCCCATCGGAGGGCCGTCGGGGCCCACTGGAAGCTCGACCTCTTCCGGCTGCCCCGTCATTCGGTTCGGGGTCGCGAACTCCGGGGGTCTCGCGGGCACGCCCGCTTCGAGGCGCTTTGGAATCTGGCTGGAGTCGCGATTCTTCAGGTAGTCCGCGTAGGCATCACGACCGTACATCGGCAGTTGCGGTGCGACGATCACGAACGGCAAGTCCCGCTTCTGGACCCAGGCTTCGTACAACGGGCCGTTGACGAACAGGTAGTCCAGCTCGCCGTGGCCGTCCCCCCGCTCGCCGTTGCCGTGCAGAAACAACAGGAGAGGCCACTCCTGCGGGCTCGAGGGGTCGTAGCCGCGCGGGAGGTACAACAGGTAGCCTCTGGAAGAGGTCGTGGCCGCGCTGGCGTAAGTGCGCCGCAGGATTTGCGCAGAAGGGGCTCCGGCCGCGCTCCGCGCCGCCTGCTGCGCACCGGGGGCGGGCGTGGCAGATGGCCCGGCCGCGGCTGATGCGCAGCCCGTGAAGGAGGCTGCAGCCAGTGACAGAAGGGGAAACTTGGCCGTCATCGCTTGCGCTTCTAGCCGATTTCTGGAGCTCCCGAAAGCGATCGGGCTCCGCGGTTGCGGGCGCGCGGGGCGGCATGGGACGCTTGTGCAGTGGCGGGCGAGGCGCACCGGGAGACTCGCGCCGGGAGCAAACCGCTCGATGGAACGCAGAACACCGATTGGGGCGGGGGCGTCGGCGAGCGGCGTGGCGGCCGCTGGCGGGCCGCGCTGGCGGTTCGTGCGCGGCTCGACCAACTCCCGGGCGCTGCTCGGTCCGCGGCGCGCGGATCCCCGGGGCATCCTGGAGCTGCCGGCTGGGTCCTCCTGCGTGGTGCTGCAGCGCAGCGGCGACGGGATGACCGACGCCTCCCGCAGCAGGCGGGCCCGACGGGATGGCCTGTTTCCAGCGGCCTGACGGCGCGTGGTGCCTGGTGCTGGCGAGATGCCGCGCTCCGCCGAGGCCTGGCTCGCGCAGATCCGGCGGCGCCGCGGCTCGCGGAGCCTGCGCGGGCGCGGCTCAGGCGTTTTGGATCAAAAAGTCGAGTTGGCTCTGGTTGAAGGAGACGACCTGGTCCATCTGGGTGAACTGCCGCCGCAGCTGATCCTCGAGCCGATCCAAGCGGGCCTCCTCGACCAACAGGCGGTCGCCGAGGTCGTCGCTTTGCTGCCGCAGGGCTTCTTTGCGGTTGTCGATGACACCGCCCGTATCGAGCAGGCCCTCGGCCGCGGTTCGCAGGTTGTCGATGACTCCCTCGAAGCTGCCGCTGAAATCCTCCTCACCCGCCAGCACGCGGCTGACGGCCCGGGAGTCCTCGAAGAGCGCGTCGCGGAGCTCCGCCTCATCGAGCGTCAGCGTGCCGTCGTTGTTGAGCTCGACACCGATCGAGCCCAGCGTCTGGAACCGACCCGAGCCGGCGGGATTGAGCAGCGCGCTGCCGAGCCGTCCCGTGATGGCGCGCAGCGACGAATCCGCCGAGAGCTCCGAATTGGTCGCCTTGATCGAGCCGAAGCCAGTGGCTTTGTGCACCTGATTGACTACGTCGTTGTATGCGGAGACGAAGGTCTGGAGCTTCTCGACGAGCGCCTCCTCGTCGCGCTCGATGTCGATGGTGATCGGGCCCGTATTCTCTTCGGTCAGGGCCAGCGTCACCCCCGAGATGGCCCCGCTGACCTGATTGGTGGGCGATGTGACCCGAAACCCGTCGATCTCGAGCACGGCGTCTTGACCGACACTCTTCGTGTTGTCTCCGACCTCGAAGCCGAAATCCGTTCCCAACTGGGTGATGTTGACGTTGTTGGCGGCTCCCGCCTCGAGCCCCCGGACCTGGAGGCGAACGCCGTCTTCCGTCACCAGGGCGCTGGCGGCGATCTTGATCCCCGCGGCGTTGATGTTCTCCACGATGGTATCGAGCGAGTCGGTGCCCTGGACGGTCACTTCCGCCGTTTCGCCCCCCACCTCGATTCGCAGGACGCCGTCCTGTCCGGTCGCCTCGCTGGTCGTCGCGACGCCGAGCGGCTCGGAGTAGGCCTTGTACGCTTTGGCGAGGCTGATGACGTCGACCTCGAAGGAGCCGGGCTGGGCGCCGCCCGAGGCGGTGGCCACCACGGCGTCGGAATTCGAGCTGCTGGCTCGGAAGCTTCCCACCTCCTGGTTCGTGTCGAGAGCGACCAGGGCGTCTTTCAGCTTGGATAGGGCCGTCCCGATACTGGAAACCGTGGAGGTTGCCGAATTGACGTTGGTCAGCCGTTGTTGGACCCGATTGATGGGGCTTCGGCTGGCGCCCAGCAGTCCCGAGATGATGGCTTCGGTGTCGATTCCAGAGCCGACGCCCCCAAAGGTGATGGCAGGCATGGTCCCCCTCAATCCAGAAAAACGTGATACTTCTTGCGTAGATCGAGTACGGATTGGAGGCTGGGGACTTGAGCGGGAAATGCGCGTTTCGATTCGGGTCGATCCGGTGGAGCCGGGTGGCCACGCTAATCCGTGGAGTTACCGGGCCGTAGTGCGATCTTGGGGAGCCGATTTGGTGTGAGCGTTCCGAACGATGATGTAGCTTGCCTGGGGGCCTCTCGTGCCCAGGGCGCCTGGGATTCTACCGTCGTGGGGCGGGGCGAATCGGAGCCGTTGGCGTTGTTGTTGGACGAGCGGGAGCCCGATTACGCGACGCTCGAGAGCATCGCGGACACGCTGGGGATCGTCCTGCACCATGCGCAGCAGCCCGAGCACGCCTTGTCGCGTGCCCGCGAATACTCTTACGAGATGCTGATCCTCGACGCCGAGCCGCTGGCCCGGGTGGAGGGGTCCTTCGTCGCGCAGCTGCTCACCTTGCAGCCGTCCGCCGCCGTCTTGCTCTCCGGGCCCTCCGGAATGAAGCAGTCGACGGGCCAATCCCTCGGATCCATCGTGGGTCGGTGCGATGGCAGCCTGCTCGGCTCAATCGCCAAACCGTGGGAGGTGGGCGATACGCAGATGATGTTGCAGTGCGCGCTGGATTTCAGCCTGGCGCGGCAGGCGGCGTTTCGTCGCGACGATCCCTGCCTCTTCCCGAATCGCATTCTCGCCGCAGTGGATCGGCCGTTGGCAACCCGCCTTCCCGAGCTCTTCTATGGCGACTGCCAGGCCTATCTACACGTCGGATCGCTTTCCGAGGCGATGGTGCTCGCGGGTGGACCCGGTTTCGATGCGATCGTCGTTCAGCTCGATTTGCCGGACGCGTGCGGGCTGGATGCCGTCGTCAAGCTGCGCCGCGTGGCGCCGAAGCTGCCGCTGATCGCGCTGTCGCCGTCGACCGAGCCGGCGATGGCGCTCAGCGCGCTCAAGGTAGGGGCCCAGGACGTGCTGCATCTGCCGATGTTGACGGGGGAACTGCTTCGCCGCAGTGTCATTCATGCGATCGAGCGACATCGGGCTCTGGCGGACATCAACCACCGAGCCCTGCACGACGAGCTGACGAGCCTCGCGAAGCGCACTCTTCTGCACCAACGGGTCGCCAACGCGCTGGCTCGCAGCCGGCGCCTCGGCAATACGTTTGCCATCATCTACATCGACCTGGATCGATTCAAGTGGGTGAACGACAACTACGGTCACGACGTGGGTGACCGCGTGCTGGTGGAGGTGAGCCTTCGGCTGCAGGCGGCGGTTCGGGAGTACGATACCGTGGCCCGGTTGGGCGGGGACGAGTTCGCCATCCTGCTCGATACGCTGGAAGATCCTGCGGAGGCGGAGCGGGTGGCAGAGCGCGTGCTGGCTTCCCTGTCCGAGCCCATATGCTCCCTGCACCAAGAGCTGAGCGTGACCGCCAGTATGGGCATCAGTGTGTTTCCCCAGGGGGGCAGCGGCGTCGAAGAGCTACTCAAGAATGCGGATCAGGCGATGTATTGCGCCAAACGCTCGGGGCGCAATCGCTACTCCCTGACTCCGGTGTCGGACGAAGCCCCGGAGTCGCGCCGCACGAGTATTCGTGCCCCCCTGATGCGCTGCCCATGACGGATTGGGGAGGTGGGCGGAAATCACTCGGAAGCGCGCCTCGCGGGGGCCGCTGAGCTCACCCGCGACGGCCGTTTCGTCGGGAGAGGGTGGCTGCTTCGCCAAACGCAGCACGCGGAGCGCGAGGCGGGCGATTGTGCCGAAAATCGGCCCGGAATCCGCTATACCTCTAGCCCGTGAGTGTAGAGATTTCCAGCGACTCCAAGTGGACGGGGACCGAGTCGAAGAGCGCCACCCTGCTCGTTTCCTGTGCCGATCGGTCTGGCCTCGTCGCGGCCTTGGCGCAGCTCCTTTCCGGACACGGGGCGAACATCCTGAGCGCAGACCAGCACCGGGACGAGCAGGCCAGAGCGTTCTTTCAGCGTATCCGCTTCGACCTCGCCCAGCTGGTGACCGACCGTGGGACGCTCGAGCGGGCGCTTTCCGAGGTGGCTCAGCGGTTCGAGATGAAGATGCGGCTGCACTACGAAAGCAGGGTGCCGCGCGTGGCCATCTTCGTGTCCCAATACGACCACTGCCTGTACGACCTTCTGTGGCGGCAGCGCAGCGGCGAGCTGCGCTGCGAGGTCCCCTTGATCATCAGCAACCGAACCGATCTCCAGCCCGTGGCGAAGCAAATGGCGGTGGACTTCCGGGCGTTCCCGATTACCAAAGAGAACAAGCGCCACCAGGAGGAGCAGGAGATCGAGCTCTTGCGCCAGCGGCAGATCGATTTGGTCGTTCTCGCTCGCTACATGCAGATCCTGACTCCGCAGTTCATCGAAGAGTTCGATAATGCGATCATCAACATCCACCACTCCTTCCTGCCGGCGTTCGCCGGGGGCAGGCCGTACCATCAGGCGGCGGAGCGTGGGGTCAAGCTGGTGGGGGCGACGGCGCACTACGCGACGGCGGACCTGGATGAGGGCCCCATCATCGAGCAAGACGTGATTCGGGCCAGTCACAAAGACAGCATTGCGGACTTGGTCCGCAAAGGGCGGGACGTAGAGCGCTCCGTGCTCGGTCGTGCCGTCCGCTGGCACCTGGAGAACAGAATCCTGGTGCACGGGAACCGCACCGTCGTGTTCGAGTGAGCCCCGGCCTTCGCGCTTCGAGGCAAGCTCGGCGCCCGGTGCTCCAAAGCCAAGAGCCTCCCGCGCGTCCAAGAGGAGCGGCGTGACGGTGACCCGTAGCCGTTCGGCCACTGCGTGGGGGCGGCCCCCACAGCGTGGGGCTCCGAATCACCGCCTGCGGCTCGACCGTGGCTGAGCCTCGATCGGAGTGGGGCGTGCGCGTCCCGCGCCGGAGCGCAGACAGCGGAGGGAGCGGAATGTCCGACTCGGGGCGCCTCGCGCGCAACGAGCACGACCGCTCGGAGCGCGGAGGCGCTCGTGCTCGGCGACCCATCGGGCGAGGGGCTCCGCCTCTCGGCGGAGCGCTGCGCGGCGGGGTAGGGCGCGCCGAGAGGTCTGGCGCGGCGGGGCGGTGCCTGGCCTGGCGGCGCGGTGTCGTCGAGGGCGGGGTGTCGTCGAGTGCCCGGTGTCGCCGAGGGCGCTGTCGTGACCCATCGCGCCTCGGATCCCGGAGGCTGTCGCGCCCCTTCGGTGAAGGCGGACTGCGGGGGGCTAGTTGACGCCCCGCGGCCTGCGCGCGGGGAGCACACCGTGCGATACGAGGAACCGCGCGAGTGAATCCCGCGGCTCCTCCAGCCACCTTTCGTACGCGTCGAGCAACGAGCTCGCATCTTGCACGGCGTTGGCCTTCAGCTCCTCCGAGACGACGCTCAGTAGCTCCACGAAGCCCTCGAAATTGTCGGCGAGCTCGAGGAATAGATCCGGCGCCGCCGGGCTGCTTCGGGAAGCGCCCAGCATGGCTGCCGCGCGGTGGTACGCGGTGGCTCCCAGCCCGCGCACGTAGCCGGGCGCCACGCCCCGCTTGGCGAAGTAGGCACCGAAGAACCCGCTGACGAAGAGCACACCATCCCCCACCAACCGCAGGCGGTGAAACCGCTCGCTTCCGCTGCTTGCCAGGGCGTCGGCAAGCATCAGCGTGAGCGACGAGCGCCCCATCACTTCGAGGGTTGGGGAGTTGGGCCTGGCAGACTCGGCTAACAGCGAGACGACGTAGCTTTGGCTCGCGGCGCTTGCGTCGATGCCTATCGTCGTGAGCGCGCCCGCGACTACGTCGCGGAAGAACTCGTCTACGTTTGCGTCCGCATCGATCCTGCAAACTCCATCGTCAACAGCGGCAACCGAGTTGCCGACGAGAGAGTCGTCAGCCATTGAGAGCCTCCTGGGGAACTCGCCGAGTAGCCGATACTGGGGACGGCTTTCTCACAACCAGGAGTGTTGCTCATGGCGAGCCAAAGTGCAAACCATCTGAAAGCCATATCGCAATGTTACACCTTGGTTTCCCAAGCACATCCGGCGGTTGTAGTTGCGGGTTTCCTTCGCTGGTGCAGCGGTGTGTGGTGGCTTCTCGTTGCCGCGGAGTAGCAGCGCTCGAGGTGACCTCGCACGCCTCCATGGTCGCCGGCGGTGGCACGCGGGCCGCGGTGGTGGCACACTTGGCGCTTCGTGGAAGCGCACGGGACGCGGCCGGCGGCGGCAGGTCGTGCGCCTTGCGGGCGCAGGTCCCGCGCCTCCCCGTGCGGCGCGCCGAGGGCCGGCAGTGGTGGATCTTCGCGGTCGCCGCCGCTTCGCATGGGTCCCCCGGCAAATGAGGTTGCCGCGGCCCAGGCCGTTGGGCGACTCGCGGGGCGCCGCGGTCCCGACGCGCTTGGCGGGGTGGGTCGCGCAGCGGGCGGGGGGCGCGCCTCAGGCCCCCCAGATCAACGACGTCGCGCCGCCATCAATCGGGTAGGCCGCCCCCGTCACGAATGCCGCCTCGGGGGAGCAGAGGTAGAGCACGAGCGCCGCGACCTCGTGCGGCGTGCCCATCCGCCCGACGGGCTGTGCTCGCGACAGCGTTTCGAACATCGCCTGCTCGTTGCCCGGGTAGTGCCGAGCCAGGTAGCCATCCACGAACGGCGTGTGGATCCTCGCGGGGCACACGCAGTTGCACCGAATTCCATCGCCGACGAAATCTGCGGCCACGCTCAGGGTCATGGTCAGTACGGCGCCTTTCGTCATGGAGTAGGCGAAGCGCTGGCGAACTCCCGCAATGGAGGCACTCGACGCCAGGTTCACGATCGCCCCTCCCCCGTTCTTCCGCATCTGGCCGACGCCTGCTTGCAGGCAGTGGAACACGCCCTTGACGTTCACTGCATACAGAGCATCCAGCTCTTCTTCCGCAGTGCTCTCCACCGTTCCGATGTGGGCGATCCCGGCGTTGTTCACCAGGATGTCGAGCCTGCCAGACATCTCCACGGCGCGTTCGAACGCCGCCGCCACTTCCGCCCCTCGCGACACGTCGCAGTGATGGGCATGAGCGCGCCCGCCCTCGGCTTCGATGGCGCTCGCGACTTCGGTTGCTCGCTGCAGGTCCCGGTCGAGCAGATGCACTGTGGCGCCGTGCTTCGCGAGGAGCCGCGCCACGGCTCGGCCGATTCCGGAGGCTGCGCCGGTGACGATGGCAACCTGGGGGGACAGATCAAAGGTCATTTCGGTCGATCTCGTGATGGGTGGAAACTCGGTAGAAGCGCGCCGCGGTGCCGGAGAAGATGCGCGCCAGCGCAGCCTCCGGTAGAGCCAGCTCGCGAAGGCATTGAAGCAGGGCCGAGAGGACCTGGTGGTAGCTGGCGACCAGCGTACACACCGGCCAATCGCTGCCGAACATCAGCCGCTCGGGGCCGAAGGCGTGGACGGCTGCGGCCACGTAGGGCAGGAGGTCTCGCGGATGGAAGTTGCGGTGGTCGGCCTCCGTCACCATGCCGGAGAGCTTGCAGTACACGTTTTCGTGGCCCGCGACGGCCTGGAGCTGCTCGAGCCACGGATGAATCTCTCCCCGCGCGATGTACGGCTTGGCGAGGTGGTCGATCACGGCCCGAAGCCGAGGACGCTCATCGAGCGTTCTCAGCGTTTCCGGTAGCTGGGGTGGCTTGATCAGGAAGTCGAAACAGACGCCTCGCTCCTCGAGGCAGGCGAAGGCTTGGCGCACGCGAGGTCGCCGCTGCCACAACGGGTCCTCGATGTCCTGAATCATCGGACGAACGCCGACGAACTTGGGGGATCGCTGCCAACGATCGAGCTGCCTTTCGAAGCCGGGGTCGTCGAAATCCGCCCAACAGACCACACCGGCGACGAAGCCCGCCTGCTCGGCCAACGCGAGAAGATATTCGCTCTCCTCGACGGTCGACGCGGCCTGTACCGCAATGGTTCGCGCCACCCCGTTTTGGGCGAGCAGGGGGGCTAGGACGGCCGGCAACATCGGCCGGAGGAGCGTTTCCCGGCCGCGCGCATCGAGCTGCGCCATCCAGGCGTAGTCCCCGCGGGAGGGGTCCCAGAAATGGTGGTGTGCGTCGATGATCGGGCCCACCGGCAGCCGTTGCATTTCCCGACCCTCTCATGGTTATGAGATGGCTTCCAGCGTCGTTTTCTGGACGCAGAGTGCCTCCCGTTGCCGCTGCGCGTACCGCTGTTTCCTTTTCCCTGGAGCACTGCGAAAGCATGGCGGGGAAGATCGCCAACTGGCTGATGGACTTCTGTCAGATGACGGTTGGCGATCGGGAGACGACCTCTCGAATGCACCTGGCGGCACACGAGCTCGTGGAGAACGTGCTGAAGTACGGCAGTTCTCCGACCATCGGTTTGGAATTCGCCGTGGAAAGCCGCAATGAGGAGTCCATCGTGCGGCTGAGCACCAAGAACGCCGCGGATCCCGCCCAGCTGGAGGAGGTCAGCCGACGCGTGTCCGCGCTGAAGCTCGCCTCCGACCCGATAGCCTACTACGACCAGCTGGTGCGTAGCACCGCGCCGCTGGACGGCCCCTCCGGCCTGGGGCTCGCCCGAATTCGGGCGGAGGCGGGCCTGAGCATCGACTGCGCGATCGAGGGCGGCGAGGTCAGCATTTCCGTCGAAAGCGTCACCAGGAGGGGGGCCCGATGAGCGCTGAGCGGGTGCCCAGCGTCGCGGAAGCCGGGCTGAGGCTTGGGCCGGTGGAGGGGGAGCGATGCCGATTTCGGTTCGCGGGCAGCGGCGAGACCGAGGGCGCCCTCGTGTTGCGGCAGTTCCTGGAGCAGTTGCACGAGGTGGCCCTGAGCGCGCCGCTCACGGAAGTGGTCGTGGACCTGGCCGATTTGACGTTCATCAACTCGGCCTGCCTCAAGGCTCTGATCTCCTGGGTCCACAAGGTGGATACGACGGGGCGGCCGTATACGATCGAGCTGATCCGAGACACGAAGATGCACTGGCAGCGCGGTAGCCTCGAAACATTGCGCCGCTTGGCGCCTGCAGTCGTGAAGATATCCGACGGCACCTGAATGCCGGACCGAGGTCGCGTCGCAGCGTCGATTGCCATTGTCGCTACACCGGGCTCGTGGCTAGCGTCTCGGCGGGAGATCATGCCCTTGGAACAAGCCGCGGCCGCCTTACGCCTACACCCCTCCGACAACGTGCTCGTCGCCCTGCGTGACCTCGCTCCGGGAGAAGACGCGCTCGGAGTCTGCTGCGGTCACCCGATTGCCGCGGGGCACAAGCTGGCCAGCGCAGCGGTGGCGAAGGGCGAGCCGCTGCGCAAGTTCGGGCAAGTCATCGGCTTCGCCTCGCGAGACATCTCAGTCGGCGATCACGTACATGTCGACAATTGCGCGTACGAAGCGTTCGAGCGCGGCGCGGACAGCGGCGCTGACTACCAGCCCACCCAGCTGGTCGCGGAGGGCGACCGGGCCACGTTCGAGGGCTTCGTGCGGGACGACGGTCGGGTCGCGACCCGCAACATGTTGGCCGTCGTCACCACGGTCAACTGCTCGGCGACCGTCGCCAAGGCCATCGTCGACCAGGTGCGTACTCGCCATCTGAGCCGCTACCCGAACGTCGACGACGTGGTGGCGTTCACTCACAGTGGCGGATGCGGTACGGCGGCTACGGGCGAGAACATCGAAACCCTGCGACGAACTTTGGCCGGCTATTTGCTTCACCCCAACGTTGCCGGGGCCGTCTTGCTGGGGCTGGGCTGTGAGTCCAACCAGGCGGGCGGCGTGCTCGAGCAGGCCGGCCTCGGGCCGAGCCCGCGGCTGCGCGTGATGAGCATCCAGGATTCGGGCGGCAGCCGCAGCACGCTCGACAAGGGCGTGCGGGCCCTCGTCGAGATGCTGCCGGAAGCGGACCGAGCTCGGCGCCGCACGGTGGCTGCCAGCCACCTCACGCTGGCGCTGCAGTGTGGGGGCTCGGACGGCTACTCCGGCATCACGGCCAATCCCGCCCTCGGTGCCGCAGCGGATTTGCTGGTTCGCCACGGCGGCACCGCCATTCTCTCGGAGACCCCGGAAATCTACGGGGCCGAGCAGCTTCTGATTCGGCGGGCGAGCAGCCGTGAGGTGGCGGAAAAGCTCTTGGACCGAATCGCCTGGTGGGAGGCGCACGTAGCCTCCTGCGGCGGGAGCATGAACAACAATCCTTCCCACGGCAACAAGCGTGGGGGGCTGACCACCATCATCGAAAAATCCCTGGGAGCGGTCGCGAAAGCAGGCAGCACTGGGCTGATGGGAGTCTACCGTTACGCCGAGCCCGTGGACGCGAAGGGGCTCGTGTTCATGGATTCGCCCGGCAACGATCCCTATTCCATCACGGGCCAGATCGCCTCTGGAGCGAACGTCGTCTGCTTCACGACCGGCCGCGGCTCCGTCTACGGGAGCAAGCCCGCACCCTGTTTGAAGCTGAGCACCAACAGTGATACTTTCCACCGGATGGAGGACGACATGGATGTCGACTGCGGCTTGGTTCTTCGGGGCGTTGGGGTGCAGGAGATGGGTCAGCGGATCTTTCAGCACCTCCTGCGCGTTGCGTCGGGAGAGCAGACCAAGAGCGAGGCGTTCGGCTTTGGTGACAACGAGTTCTTGCCGTGGCGCATCGGCGCCGTGATGTGAGCGACCTGGCGAAATCGGCGCGAGCGGGGCGTGTCCCGCCTTGCCTCAGGCGCCTTCCAGGGCGCGCCAGCTTCGCCGGCTCATGCCGACCGCGAAGCCCATCGTGAAACGGGCATTGAGCTCGCCGAGGGCTGCGAAGTGGCTGTTGCCACACGAGTCTTCCCACCGATATGCGTCGATGCCGAACGGGCCGAAGTAGCCGGCCTCGGCGAGCGCTCGCGCGGCGGTCTGCGCGGCCCCTAGCAGCTGCGCCCGTTCGACGGCGGAGAGGTCCCCTTCCTCGGCCAAGCGAGACTCGACCCAGGTGTGCCGGGCGTCGACTTCTTGTACGCAGGGGTCGCCCACCGTCAGATCTCCCCCGGGCCCGAGCAGGCCGTGGAGCGCGAACTCGCGCCGCAGCACGAGCAGCGGTTCCGCGACCAGGCCATCTCGGCGAAGGCTCGCTGCCAACCATTGTCGGTCGCCCCCAGAAAGGCGGCTGCCGACCCTCCGCTGGTGGCGCCCGGCTGCACCATAGGGGCGTTTGAGCACCCACGCAGTTTCGCCTGGGCGCGCCAACCGATGCTGCAGCTCCGATTCCGATGTGACGTACCGCGCCCCGGGGGCGCCTCCGCCCAGGGCCAAGTAGAAGCTTCGATGGCTCACCCGCCGCAGAACGGAGGCGGTCGGGGCGGGCGGCGCGGCGATGCCGTGGTCAGCCAGCAGTGCCAGGGCGGACGGCGTCGGGCACCAGCAACGGCCGCGACGGGGTAGGGGGTGGGGCGGTGCCTCGCGGTCGACCCGCAACCAGACATCCCCGGGCCCGAGCAGGCGCGTCGCGCGCTGCGCGTGGCTCGCCACCGCCTCACGCGTTCTACGGCTCGAACGATACGTGCCCCCGACGGCCAGCTCCTCTTCGGCGTCGAGATTCAACACCCAGCAAGCGCTGTCGCCGTTGCGAACGGCTACCGAGGAGTCCATTGGGCAATGGCGTCGACGAAAGCCCTCGGCATCCCGGCGCGCAGCCGCGCGGCGCGATTGACGGGGGCCCCTTTCATCATGAGCGGCGTCAGTGGGGGGGGAAGCGCAGACTCCCAGCGGCGAAAATCCAGCTCTCCCGCCCAGCGCGAGAACCAGTGGACGGCGAACGCGACGTGGCTGGTTTCCTCCCGTTCGATTTGGCGTTGCAAGGCTGCTGCTCGATGCGCGCCGACGGACTCGAGCCGCTCCGCATAGGTGTGCGCGTGCTCGAGATTGGCCGCCTCCAGTCCCATGCCCATCAGCGCGACGAACTGCAGCTCGTCGTCACAAGTGGGAACTCGCTGCCAGAACCAGTCGCGCACGGCGAAGTCGCCGATGCGGAAGCCCAGCGCCGCGATTTCGTCTCGGTAGGCGCGGGCATGGCGCACTTCGTCGAGCGCGATGCCGAGGAGGCCCTTGCGAAAATCCAACTCCGCGTCGGCGAAGCGAAGCAGCGCCCAGCACATCAGCTCGGCCGCCTGAAGCTCGTGATGAAAGAACGTGTGAAGCAGCCGCGCCTGGCAGGCCAGATCGCGGAGGCTGCGCGGTGCGGGGCGCGACTTGGTGACGACCCGCAACTCGGATGGTCGTCCCGGTCGCGTCTCGTGCTGCGGCCGGGGCGGCTCGCGCCAGGCGCTCGGTGGTGGGGGCGGCTCCACCTTGTGTGAAAGGCTCTCGGAGCGCACGTAGCGCTCGGCCCAGCCCTCTACCGTGTCGCTTACGGATGGGTGGTTCCCCGGTGAGGGGGTGAGCGGAAGGGTGCTCATCCGTCCCGCATCGAGCTGCGGACCGAAGGTTTGGACGCACTCGGCAACGGGCGGAGACGCAACCGGCCCGTGTTCGAATGGGCCGAGCACACGCGGCATTCAGTACGGAATTCTAGACTCGCAGCCGAACTCGAGGGAGAGCTCACCCGAGAGCGCCTGAATCCGACTGCAGGTCGCGGGGCACAACACCAGCCGCGAGCGATCTTCCGTGTACTGCCAGCCATCCGTGCACTCGACGCCTTCCGCCGCCCGTGGCAGAAGCTCTCGCTCCTGCCCCGACTCGGTGAAGAAGACATTCACGAGGTTGTCCAAATCCAGCCGCTCGCCGCTGGGGGGATCGGGCACGTCGTAGGCGCAGGTCAGGGTCTGGCCGGCGATTTCTGCCAAGGCTCCGCTCAGTGCCTCCGAGAAGCTCGGCTCCTCGGTCATGTCGAAGTGGCAAAAGTTCGGCCCCTCGTGGCTGCAGTCGGTCGGGCCCGTTCCACCCGCTTCGGCCATCTGCGAGAGGCTCTCGCGGGCCCCTTCGCTGCCCGGAGACCCGATGACGAAGGTCTTGATGCCGCTGCTCAGCGCCTGGGCCGCCTCGGGGATGAGAGGCGCGGGGTCCGCCGGATCATTCGGGACTCCCGAGCCCTGGCAGCCGAGCGCGAAGGTGGGCTCGCCGTCCGTGATCAAGACCACGAACCGCTCCCCGGGCTCCGAGAAGCTCTCCAGTCGCTCGAGCGCGTACACGTAGGCGTCGTGGGTGGGCGTGCTGCCGCTGGGCGCCTGGCTCGCGAAGGCGCTGCTGAGCTTGTCGCGCTGCTCGGATCCGGAGAGAAGACCGATGGGCACGTCTTCGTCCTCGTCGAAGCACGAAGCGGCTCCTCCTCCGACGTCGGGGTAGAAGACGAGGCCGACCTGCGTGGTGTCCGTCATCAAACCGAGCGCGTCCAGTAAGGCCGTACGCGTCTCTTCCCACTTCGTCGGCCCCCCACCACCCCCGGCGGCCGTTTGGTTCATGGAGGTGCTCGTATCGACGAGGAGCTCCACGATGGCGGGAATGGGCTGCGAATTGGCTTCCTCGCCGACGCAGACCTCATCTTCTCGGTTTTGGCTGCCCCCGACGCCTTCCGGGCTGAAGATCGTCGGCGTGCCCCCGCTCGAGGTCGGGCTTGCGCCCGCTCCACCGGAGCCGCCGGCAGGGCCCTCCCCATCTCCGGCATTCCCGCCCATTCCGGCGATTGGAGTACCCTCACCGACAGAATCGGAGCCGCACGCGGCCAGCCCCAGCAGCCCGGCCGAAATGACTACGCCGTTCGAAGCCAGTAGGCCGGCCAAGACGTTCGAGACCCGTGACCGTGTAAGAAGACGCACTCGCATGTTCTACAAGACTTTAGCGACACTGTCGCCGAAGCCAAGAGGAAGGTAGTACATTTCATGCCCCCGACGTAGCTGGGATTGCTTGGTTTACGCACGCGAGCGCGCTTTTCGAAAGCCGTGCGCAACGGCGGGCATTCGGACCCGACGCCGAGTGCCGTCGCGCTTACCGTACGGATGGAAAACATGCGAGGCGCTCCGAGCCCATGCAAGGCGCTTCGTGGAGAGTTGACTATGGCCGCACCGCTGGCAGTCTGCCGGGATTGATCTCCATGCGCAGGGCAGCAGTTCTTGGTTGGGGCGTCGTGGCTCCGGAGTGCAGCAACGTCGAGCAGTTCGCCCGCCGCTTGGAGGCCGCCGAGAGCTGGCTGACGCCCTTCAACGGGTTCGGCCCCGACAATTTCCTGGTGGGCCAGCCCCGCTTCGACTTTCGCCAATACCAGAGCTGGATCGAGAAGCGCTTTCCTCCGAGTCGGTTCAACCAGTTGCGGGACAAGATGGATCTCACGACGCTCTACGCGCTCGGAGCGTTCATTCAATCCCTGGAGCAGAACGAGGGGCTCGAGAAGGAGCTGGTCGACCTGGGAAGCGAAGCCCGCGTGTACGTGTCGACCGCGCTGGGCGCGGTGCCGACGATCGACCGCGTCTCGCGCCGCTTCCACCGCGCACAGAGGCGCTGGAATCGCTTTTGGGCACAACCCGAACGAAATCGAGCGCTGCGCGAGCATCTCGCCGGCGCTCCCGTGGCGGGCTGCCCAACCGATCCCCATACGGCGGCCGACCCGGACGACCGCGAGGAGCTCGAGGACGCGTGGTTTGCCTTTTGGACCAATCGCTCCGACAAGTTGGCCGAGTACCTCTGCGAGCTGCGCGAGATCGAGTCGCACGCCGTCGGAGACGACGTGGAGGCGGCGAAGCTCGCGGCGATTCGCGACAAGCGTCGTCGGTTGAATCATCTTCAGGAGACGTGGGGAGCGCCCTCGGCTCCATGGAACGAAGTGTCGGCAAACATCCTCTGGAACATCGCCAACACGCCGAGCTTCCAGATTTCGATGATCGGCCGAATCACCGGGCTCGCCTGCGCTCCCGTGGCGGCGTGTGCGACGTTCGGCGTTTGCCTCAAGCTCGCCCTCGACGCGATCGATCGCCAGGAGGCCAAGTTGGTCGTGGTCGGTTGCGCGGACCCTCCGCCGCATCCGCTCACGGTCGGCGGCTTCTACGGGGCTCGCGTCCTGTCGGCGGATGGGCAGCCCTCCCTCCCCATGTCTGGGCTCAAAGGCACCCATGTCGCTGGTGGGGCTGCGATCTGGGTCGTCGGAGATCTCGAGTACGCCAGGAGCCGTGGCTTTCGGCCTCTCGGTCTCGAGCCATTGAGCGTGGGGACGTCGGCAGATGCCGATCACATCATCACTCCCTCGATGGAAGGGCCTCGCCAGGCGATGCAAACGGCTCTTCGGCTCGCCAGTACGGCGCCCGAGGAGGTCGGCACCTGGGATCTCCACGCCACGGCCACGCCCGGGGACTACATGGAGCTGCAGAACCTGCAGACGGTATTGCCCGCGAGCGTCCTGGTCACGGCCCGCAAGGGCACTTTCGGTCACGGCATGGGCGTGGGAGGAGGCTGGGAGCTGACGGCCCAGTACTTGGGGCACGAGTGCGGGCGACTTTACCCGACGCCATTGCCCTGCAGAGCTCTGCACCCATCCATCGCACAGCTCCGGCAGTCGCTGGTGTTCAACCGCGCCGTTCCATTTCCCAACAAGGCGGCCGGCAAGCTCAGCATGGGTGTCGGCGGGGTGAACGCCTGTGTGATTTCACGCCCCTGGTCCGGCTCCGAGCGTTGAGCGCCGCTGCGGCGCGCCGGCGGCGCACGCAGGCGACGCGATTGCTCTTCTGCCGTTCTCTTCCGGGGCGAGCGCCGTCGACGACGCTTCCCGCGGGCTCGAGCCGTCGGCGCTGCGGCGCGGCCCCGAACGGGGTCGCGGGGATTCTTTTGGTCGAGCGCGATCGGCGCCGCGGGAAAACACTCCGGGCTCAGTGCGCCATCGAGGACTTGGGCTGCACGACCTCCATCATCCCGAGGCGGCGCAGATAGTCTCCGAGGCTCTGAAGCTCGTGTGCGTACAGCTCGCCGCCATACTGAGCTCCTGGGTTCAGCTTGATTCCCCCGAGCTCGTGCACGTGCGCTGCCTGGATCAAACGCACACCGGAAATCACGATCGACGCCACTTCTTTGGTGTGTTTCAGGCTTTGCTCGTCGCTGAAGACGGCCCACACGGGGCGCCCTCCCAGCGGCTCTTCGAACGGGGGGGGCATGGGCAGCTCGGCCTCACTGTCGCCGAGCGACACGGGCAAGTAGAAGCGACCCCCGACGATGCTCTGGTAGACGACGCGCCTCGACTCGAGGTCCCGCTTGCGGACGAGCGTGCGGATCTGATCCACGAGATGGGCGTTGTCGGGTTTCAGTCGCCTCTCGAGCGCCACCGAATAGTGCTGGCCGGATCCCAGCTCGAGCAGCTCGACGAGCATCCGCTGCACGTGTCGGCACGCCGCGAGTCGCTGCTTTTTCGTGGCAATCGGCAACGTGCTGGTGAAGGCACCGCGACTCCGCGAGAACCTCATGCCGAGCTCGTCGATCATGAGCTTGCGACGCGCAGTTTCTCGCGTGTGAAGCAGAAACGCATCGCCCGCGGTTTCCAGCCGCAAGCTTTGATCGGGCTCGAGGTACCCCTCCACGCGGGAGAGGCCGAGCTCGACCGCCAGGCATCGAGGCCCGGCTCCGTCGGACACCGGCAGGTGTACCTTTTCGGTTCGGCGGGGCTGCGCCTCCGGGTCCGCGATGAGCGCCTCGAGATGGGCGGCCATTACTTCGAGGGGCGAGGGGGCACGAAGAAGGCCCAGCCGCGCCGCGGCTCTGCGAAAGAGGTTCACGCTGCCCGCGCCCCCGAGCGCTCGCCTTCCGCGCGAGGCTTCTGCCCCGAGGACGCCGGGCTGGAAGCCCTCATGCTGCAAAACGCTGCGCTTCCGTGGCCGCGGGCGACTTCATGCCCCAGACTTTGGGTGGGGGCATTCCGAGCGGGGGGAGGCCACGAAACGTGGATGTGGACTTGAGGGAACACGGTATCGGGTGGGGTGGGGAAAGCGAAGGTCACGTGTTGGCATGTGACGGGAAGCTCGCCAACGACTTTTTCGCGCACGCGAGCCGGAGGCCCGTTCCCGCTGCCTCGAGCCTCCGGTCGCCGGCCTCCGCTCCGCTTGTCTTTCTTTTCCTTCCGTCCGTTGATTTGACGTGAGTAAGCGGAAGGAGCCCTCGAAGAGCAATCCGGTCGAGAAAGCTCGCTCCGCTTCCCGCGCGCGCCTGCTGGCAGCCGGGAAGGCGCCCGCTTCGGGCCCCAAGACGGTCTTGTTCGACTACGCCACTCATCCCACGAAGACGATTCGCGCCGTCCGCCCCGAAGAGCTGCCCCCGTCGAAGAGATTCGGCATGGATGAGCCACTCTCGAAGGACGCGCTCGACGGAGCCCTATCTCGTCGCCCCGTGCCCACCTGGGACGATCGAGACGCCCCTGCGACGATTCCGCCCCGGTCCCAGCCGCCGCACTTCGAGTCGGAGCCCGGGGACCCCGGGCTCGTTCGCGGCGTGCTGACGCGCATCGACGGCCCCGATGCGGGGCGGGTCTTCTCGCTCTCTCGAGATCAGTTGACGATCGGTCGCAGCCACCGAGCCGATTTGCACCTTCCGGACGAGGGCGTCAGCCGCAAGCACGCGCGCATCTGCCTGCTGGGCGACGCGTTCGTGCTCGAGGACCTCTCCTCGCGCAACGGAACGTTCGTGAGCCGGCGGCGCATCGACCGGGTGCAGCTGCGGCAAGGGGACCTGATCCGCGTCGGCGCCGTGGCGACGTTTCGATTCTGCTGGATGGATGCGCACCAGGAGGCGCTCCTGATGCAGCTCTACGAGACGAGTGTGCGCGATGCGCTTACCGGAGCGTTCAATCGACGCTATCTCCAGAAGCGTATCGAGGCCGAGCTCACCTATTCCGACCGCCACCGCAGCGCGCTGTCTCTCTTGCTCCTCGACATCGACTTTTTCAAACGGGTCAACGACGAGCACGGCCACCCCGAGGGGGACCGCGTGCTCACCGAGGTGGCCGCAGCGTGCCAGCGCGAGCTGCGCACCGAAGACGCCTTCGCTCGCTACGGTGGGGAGGAATTTGCGGCCGTGTTGAGAGGCGTACCCCTCGTCGGCGCCATCCGAGTGGCCGAGCGCCTGCGCTGCGCCGTGGCCAAGCGTGTGTTCGTCGGCGAACCGGCTCGTTCCGTCACCATCAGCATTGGCTGCTGCGCCTACGACGCGGAGGTCGCCTCCAGCGCAGACCGTTTGATTTTGACCGCGGACCGGTGCCTGTACGAGGCGAAGCAAGCCGGGCGAAATCGCGTCGTCGCCGAGGGGTACTGCACCGCCGCCGAGCCCGGCGACGGACGAGCTCCTTGACGAAACCGAAGCCGTAGCGCGCCCCCGACGGGGTCGAGCGTCCTCGGAATGGGCAACCAAGCCCGCGTCGCCCCCTCGTGGCCCGGTGCGGCTCTCTGTCGCTTCCCCCCCTGGCGCCCGGGACCAACCCGAGGCGGGCGCCGCCCGGCGGACCCCCCCTCCTCAGATCGGTTGGTGGCTTACCGGCTTTTCTTTCTCCTTGCCCGAGCCCTTTTGCTGGCCGTCGGATGCAGCCTTGATTCGTTGGGCCGGGTCGTCGCCGACCTGCAGGTCGCAGTCGCCGAAAGTGACTTCGAGGGGCTTGCCACTCGAGCCGAGCTTGATGTCCAGCGTATCCGCTACGATGACGGTCTTGCTGAGCACCGAGCCGGCGAGTTGCACCTCCTTGGCCTTGACGTTTCCCGAGAGGGTCCCGTGTGAGCGGACCTTCTCGGCGATGATTGAGCCCTTCACCTGGCCGCTGCTCGTGACCGTGAGCTCCGGGACCTCCAAGTCGCCGTCGACCCGTCCGTTGACGATGACTGGGCAGTTGCTCTTGATGGCACCGCTGAGCGTGGTCCCTTCATCCACGAGTGTCTGTCGGGCCGTCTTGTTCGGTTCAGTGAGCATGTTGATTTCCTCGGGTGGTAATTTGAAGTCTCAGGCTACAGCCTCGGCTGAAGTCGAAGGAGGTTCCTCCGTCCGGTTGCCGCAGCGTCGTGGATACTGCACCGTTCTCTCGTACGGACAGTGCGAGGGGCCCCTGCAGGCCCGTACGGCGCGACTCCACGAAGGTCCCTTCGATGCGAATGCGCCCGCCGAGGATCTGGCAGTTGTGAAGGAAGCCGGATTCCCCCACCACCAACGTCGCGTCTTCGTACAAAGCGATGTCGCATTGTACGAGCCGCCCGTCCACGTGTACGCGGGCACCCGGGCCGAAATGCAGCTCGGCGTGCTCGAGTGTGTCCCCCCGGCCGACGTAGCGGTCGTTCGGGCCGCGGCCCTGCGGAGCCGCCGGGGGCTTGTCGAGGTCCTCCAACAGGCCCAGGAGCGAGCCGTCCCCCGCCGCGCTCAGGTCGCACCGATGCCCGGGAAGCGAACGGGGCGGCTCCCCGCCGAAGTCGATGCCGTGCACTCGGGTGAGCGTCAAGGAGGCGTTGTCGAGCCGGATTCGTGCACAGTGAGCGCCACGCAGATCGGCTCGATCGAGTCGCGCGCCACTCAGGTCGGCGCCGACCAGGCTAGCCCTGTCCAGGCGAGCTTCTTCGAAAATCGTCTTTTGGGCCGAAGCACTATCGAGCACCGCGCCGCTCAGGAGGGCCTTGCGCAGGTCCGACCCGTCCAGGACGGCTTCGCGCAGGTTGGTCCGGTGCAGCCTCGCCGCCACGGCGACGACCAAGGAGAGGCAGCACTGCTCCATATCGGCGTGGGAGAGATCCGCTCCCGAGATGCGGCTGGCCGTCAAGTTCGCCGAGTCCAGCTGGGCGTAGCGGAGGCGTGCCTGCTGTAGGTTCGCCTCCTCGAGGTCGCAGCCGTCCAGATTCGCTCTTTCCAGATCGCAGCCGGAGAGGTTCGCCCCCCGCAGGACCGCGCCGTCGAGATCGGCCTTTCTCAGGATGGCGCCTTTGAGATTGACGCGCCTGGCAAAGACCTCGCGCAGCGAAGCCCCGCGCAGGTCGGCCCCGGAGAGATCCGCCCCCTCGAGCTTGGCGTTCGATAGATCGGCTCGCGCGAGCTTCGCACCGCGGAGCGTCGTTCCCGAGAGGTCCATCTTGCTCAGGTCGAGGCGACTCAGATCTTCCCCGCTGCGGGCGCGCCGAACGATGGCGCTTGGGGTCAGAGGTTCCATGGCAATCATGATTCGGGCAGTCCCTCCGTTAGGCGATTCTTCACGAGCTCGACGCGCTCCTCGACGGAGCGCCGCTCCAACTCTTGCAACAGCGCGGGCTCGCCTCGCTCGGCGACGAGCAGGTCGAGCTCCACCGTTGCGTCTTGCAGCGCCCGGCGGAGCTCCCTGCGCTTCGCACGGTCGTCCTCGTCGCAGTGAGCGAAGTCGCGTGCCCGGGTCTGAAGCGTGGCGAGGGCTTTGAGCAGCGCCTCGCGATGCCTCTTCTTTCCGATGCGCCGACTGCGTGTCTCCGCATACGAGCGGCAGACTTCTTGGAGCGACCGGGCGACGCGCTCCGGAGCGGTGAGGTGCTCTGCCAGCAGGCTGGTAGGGGCCGTGCAAGCCAGGTCCAGAAAGCCTTCCTGGCTGGCGAAGCGCCCGCGCGCGGTCGGCGAAATCCCCTTGACCGTCGCGAGCAGAACCTGCAGCACGAGCTGCTGCGCCCGAGCGCGCTCGGTGGCGGCTGGCGAGGAGCCCCGAGCTGCGCCCGAGCGCTTCGGGCTCGCCCCGCCACGGCCGTTGGCCCCGAGCGCACCGCCCGCGAGCGAGCCGCCGTCGACACTGTCGCGACGCTCCGGGGAGCCCGTCGCCTCCATCGCGCGGGCGATGGCGTCGGGCTCCACGCGCGACCCGGGCAGGCCCATGCCCGGATCCGTCTGCTCCTCCTCCTCGCCCCGGGCGCCGAGCAGGTCTTCTGCCGTCTTCGGGCGAGTCGTCACCCGGACCATCACCTTGGGTAGGCGGCGGCCCCCCGAGGCGGTGCTCGATTCGCCCGTGGGCGAAGTGGAATCCCGCAGCGAACCTCGGCTCGCCCGCCGCGGCAGGGGCGGTGGCTCGCCACGGCGGCTCGGTGGAGGGGTGAGCAGCGCCCAGCCTTCTTCTCTCGCGTGCTCCCCCCGGCGACTCCCCGGGCGCCGGGAGCGAGCGAATCGAGCGCGGTCGGACCCCGTCCCCCGGATATCCCCGGCATGCGGCTCCAGCTCGTCGCCCGCCGCCCGGGGGGCGGAGGGCGCCCGGACGGGCCGTGGCAATGGGGGGGGCAGGGGATTCGACGCGCTCCTGGGCAGCGGCGCCCGTTTGGTGGGGGCCAGCGCCACGTCGAGGGTGGGGGGCGAGGGATCTCGCATCATCGACGCGCCGAGCTCTTCCACCTGCTCTCCGGAAGGCCAAGCCCCGCCGCTCGAATCATCGTCGAGCGAGTCGTCCAAACCGGCCGGGCCGAGCCGTGTCGCGCCGTCGATCGACACTTCCGGAAGTGGAGGGGGGTAGGCTGCGCCGGTGAGGGTCGGCGCCCGGGCGCCGACCATGGCGGAGGGAGCTCCCTGCGGGCGCGCCGCGGGCGGCGGCTCGTTCACCGCGTGGCTCGAGTCACCGCCCCCGGGGGCTCCCTGCGAGCCGGGCGATGATGCCGGTTGCGCAACGGACGATGCCTCGGGTGTGGGCGCTACGGCGGCAGCCGGCGGGGAAGGGGGCACGAGCACCGGGGCGCGCACGCTCAGAGGCGCGGCCCAGGGATTGCTCCCGCGCGGCGCGGGGGTCGCTTCGAGCTGCGCCACCGGCAGCTCCTCGGCGGCCTCTTCGTCGATCTCGAAATCCATATCGAGAGCCTCCTCGAGGCGCTCTTGCTGCTCCTCGTGTTCGAGGTCGTAGCCGTGGGCTCCTTCCCCGTTCAACTCGCCGCGGTGCGAGCTTTCGGAACGCGCAAGAACCTCGGGAGGCAGTGTAACCGTCTGCGTCGGTGGGCGTGGGCGACGATATCCGTCCCGCTCGCGAGTCTGATTGCCCTTTGCGCGTCGAGACTCTCGGGGGTCGGTTGGCTCGGACTCGAAAAGCTTCGTGAAGAATCGCATGGGGCCGCCGGGCAATTCCTCCAAGGCCGATGAATGGCTGACGACAGGTGCTACCCCGTATATCGGTTGGGCAACTCGAGCCTCGCGGTGTTGGTTGCCCGCTCCTGCCCATCCATGCTGGCCGAAGAAGGTTTTACCTAACCCTTCTCATCGCATGTCCAGGCAGGCAGCGCATCCAAGAAAATCGAGTCGTTCCGCAAATCGGTAGGTTGGCGCCGCCCGAGCCGCGCGTGACCGGCCGCGCCTGGGCGGCCCACCCACTTGTTCAGCCAGCTCGTCTGGGTTGGGTGAGAAGACCCATGAATCTCACCGGCGGCGGCGTCCGCCGCGTTCGAGAGTCGTGCGCGCCAGGTCCTAGGGGTGCGAGGGCGCCGGAGCGTGAAAAGGAACGTTGACTCTGCAACGAACTCGAACCCATGGGCTCCGAACCTCGCGGCTCCGAGCGGGCGCCGCCGCGCTGCCCATGGCTTTTGCCAGCCTCGCCGCCGAGCGCCGTCCGAAGACGGCCCGGCCACGCCCGGTTGGCGGCCTGGGGATCGGCGGCCAGCAATGGGGCTTGCCCCCGAGGGCTCCCCCTGACGACTTCTTACGAGCGCGCCGCGCCGCGCGCGGGGTCCTCTCGCTGGATCGAACGCCGCGCTCGGGGGCGGCTCGCAGCGCCTGGCGCGTCGGGTCGTCGCCCCACGTGTTGCTTCGATGATACATGATTCGCGCTGCGTATCTTGCGGGCCGCGCTCGGTCGGGGCGCGCCTCGGCCGCGATTCCGCGCGCCCTGCGGGAGCCGGAGCGAGCGCCAGCCGGCTCCGGCGCGCCCGTGGCGCCCACCCAGCGGCGCCGCCTCGCGGGCTGGCCCCGGCAGGACCCTCTGCGGGCTGCCGGCCAACGCCCATCCCGCGTTGCCCCCATCATCGGCTGGCCGCGCCGGGGTATCATTTTCCGCCCACGGGGTGGTCCTCGCGCCGCCCGCTTGGACAGCTGCGGCCCGCTCGACCTGGTGCGCCGCGGACCCACCCTTGGCGGCGAAGCTCAACGGCTACCCCGCAACAATCCAGCCCCTTCATCCGATGCGCCGCGCGAGGGTCACGACGGGCGCCGGCTACGATGGGCGCGCGGTCCGGCCGGCGCCGCGCGGCAGCGTCGGAGGGCACCCGCCGCGCGTGCGCTCGCGGCGGCCACGACGCTCGGGTTCGGCTCGACACGTGCTCGGGCGGCTCGGGGACGGCGGGGAACGCCCGAGCCGCCGAGCACTCGTCGACGAGGCAAGTGGCGCGGGCTGCTCGGCCCGCGAGGGAGACTCAGCCCGCGATGTGCTTGACCAGGTCGAGCACCTTGCAGGAATAGCCCCACTCGTTGTCGTACCAGGACACGACCTTCAGGAACGTGCCATCCAGCTGGATGCCGGCACCCGCGTCGAAGACGGAGGTGCAGGGCTCGTCGCGGAAGTCCGTGGCCACGAGCGGCTCGTCCGTGTAGCCGAGGATCCCCTTCATGGGGCCTTCGCTGGCCGCCTTCATCGTGCGGCACACTTCGTCGTAGGTCGCCTCGTTCTCCAGCTCGACCGTGAGATCCACCACGGAGACGTCCGACGTGGGAACGCGGAAGGCCATGCCCGTGAGCTTGCCGTTCAGCTCCGGGATCACCTTTCCGACCGCCTTGGCGGCGCCGGTCGAGGACGGAATGATGTTCTCGAGGATGCCGCGGCCGCCGCGCCAGTCCTTCTTCGAGGGGCCGTCGACGGTCTTCTGAGTCGCCGTCGCTGCGTGGACCGTGGTCATCAGGCCGCGCTTGATCTTGAAGTTGTCGTGAAGAACCTTTGCGATGGGAGCCAGGCAGTTCGTCGTACAGGAGGCGTTCGACACCATGGTCTGGCCTGCGTACGTGTCGGTGTTGACACCGCACACGAACATCGGCGTGTCATCCTTGGAAGGAGCGGACATCACGACCTTCTTGGCGCCGGCCGCCAGGTGTGCCTTCGCCTTGTCCGAGGTCAAGAAGATGCCCGTGGACTCCACCACGTAGTCAGCACTGATCTCGCCCCACTTCAGCTTCGAAGGGTCCGTCTCGGCGGTGATGCGCACCTTCTTGCCGTTCACCACGAGGGCGCCGTCGCTGACGCTCACCTCGCCCTGGAAGCGACCGTGGACGGAGTCGTACTTGAGCATGTAGGCGAGGTAATCCACCTCGAGCAGATCATTGATGGCGACAATCTCCACGTCGTCTCGCTGGGCTGCGGCGCGGAACACCATGCGGCCGATGCGGCCAAATCCGTTGATGCCGACTTTAATCATTGCTTGCCTCTTGGTCTTCTTGTGTTTTCGGTGACGAGCCGGACCGCGTTTCGCACCGGCTCGGTTGGACTTGCCCCAGAAAAGGTGCTCTTGCGCTGGCGGGCTGCGGCGTGTGTCGAAGCGGGGGCCGCCGTCAGCGACCTGTGGCGCTTCAAGTCGAACTGTATTGAAGAATCGATGCCTCGAACAACCACCGCGTGGAAAAAACCGCGCCGAAAAAAACCGCGCGATCCACTGGGAGGGGGGGCTCGCCGCAAGGATTGAAACCGGGGCGACGCCTGCGGAGAAAGCGGGGGGCTTCTCGCGCCTCTCTCGGCTCCGCGCCCCAGGGAAACCTTCTCGCTCGACTTCTCGATCCGCTCTCGACTCCGCTTTTGACGCAAGTGGAGGCCGGCATCGCGCGAACACATGGCACGCCCTGCGCCCCGCCGTCAACTGCCGCTTCCATTGGACTTTCCGTGCTCGACGGTTTCCGAGCGGAGCCGTTTCCGCGTGTGGAAAGCCGACGGACGCCCGCCGGAAACGCGCGGATTTTCAGCTCCAAGGCCGGCAGACGGTCGGCGTGGCGGCTCGCGGCCGCAGCGGCGCCCTCGCGGCGCGTGACCCTCGCGCGCGCTGCCGTCAGCCGATCCACAGGACGGTGAATGCGTCGCCGCCATCCTCTGGATCGGCGGCCCGAGCCCGGGCCACGCTGGGATGTCGCCCGAGGTGATGCCGGACGGCGGCCTTCAGGGCGCCCGTGCCGTGGCCATGCAGCACGAATCCCGCCGGTTCGCCTTGCAGCATCAGCCGATCGACGAACGCGTCCAGCATGGCCAGCGCATCGTCGACGCGCTGCCCCCGCAGGTTGCAGGTATTGCCATCGGTTCGACTCGCCGCGGGCCCTGGGGCCATCGGCGCGGCGCCGGGAGCTGACTCGGACACGGGTGGTGCGGCCCGCGCGGGAGTGCCTGAGTGCCGGCCCGAGCGGCGAGCGCCGCCCGCCTGCGGTGCGAGCGCTGCAGAGCCGAGCAGCTCGATGTCCGCGAGGCGCACCGTGGTCCGCATTGCCCCGACGGCAACCGTAACCTCGCCTCGCTTGGGCTTGCTCTCCACCGAGCCCCGCGCTCCGAGGGTCGTCAGCAGCACGGGGGCTCCGACCCGCAGCGAGTCCCAGTCTACAGCGGTCTTCTTCTTCCCCTTCGCTTCATTCGAGACACCCTCGGCGGCGCGTCGCAGCTTGCCCCCGATCGCGACGAACTGCGCGATGTGATTCACTGCCTTCTCCGCTTCGAGCAGGGCGGTTCGGTCCTGGCCCCCCTTGCGCAGCCTCGCCTCGGCCTTGCGCAGCTCGGCGCGCGCGGCGCGTACCTGCTCGAGCACCGCTTGGGTTTCGGCGTTCAATCGCGCCTTCTGCTCGCCGAGCGCCTTGCGTTGCTCCGCCTCGAGCTCGAAACGCTTGCGCTTGATTTCGCGGTGCTCGTCCTCGCATTGCCGCCGCAGCTCGTCGGCTCGTGCGTGCTGCAGCCGCAGCTCCTCGAGGAGCGCCCTGCCCGTCACCTCCTCCGCGGAGAGCAGCTGCTCCGCCCGTTCGATCAGCGTCGGCTCGACGCCCACGTGGCGCGCTATCGCGAGCGGGCTCGAGGCGCCCGGGGCGCCGAGCGTGATGCGATAGGTCGGCGCCAGGTTCTGGGCGTCGAAGCCCAGGGCCGCGTTGGTCATCCCGGGGTGTTGGGCGGCCAGCCTTTTCACGGCGTCGTAGTGCGTGGTCACGCAGACTGCGCTGCCGCGAGCGACCAGGCGTTCCAATATGGCGCATGCGAGCGCCGAGCCTTCGCTCGGATCCGTGCCGCCGCAAGGCTCGTCGACCAAGACCAGCGTTCCTTCCGCGGCGACTCGCAGGCAACCGAGAAGCGCTCGCAGGTGGGCGCCGAACGTGCTGAGCGAATGCAGAAGGGACTGGTGGTCTCCGATCTCGGCGACGATCGTCTCGAACCAGCCGATTTCGGAGCCGGCGGCGGCCGGAATCGGGACCCCGGCCCGCCCCATCAAGGCACACAGGCCCAGGCACTTCAGCGCGACCGTCTTGCCGCCCGCGTTTGGTCCGGAGAGCACGAGGGCGCGGCCAGCCTCCAGAAACAGGTCGTTTTCCACGACCGGGTGGGTGGCGGCCAGCACCAGCAGCGGGTGTCGCACGGCCCGCAGCCGAATTCGAGCGGTGGGGCTTGGAATGAAAGGGCGTGCATCGCAGTGAGCGGCGAAGCGCGCCAGCGCCTGCAGGCAGTCGAGCTCCACGCAGCTCTCGAACGCCTGTCGGATGTCGTCCGCGTGGCGGCGCACGATCTCGTTGTACCGGCCGAGGAGGCGCGCTTCCTCGCGCGCGGCGCGCGCCCTGAGCTGCTGGAGCCGATTGCCGAGGGCGCGGGTCTCCGTGGGCTCCACGTACAGCGTGCTCCCCGAGCTGCTGGAGCCCAGGACGAGCCCTTCGATTCGAAACGGGGCGTCTGCTCGCCAGGGAATGACGTAGCGACCGTCCCGCTCGACCAGGTAGCTTCCCTGCAGCCCCTCGCTCTGGCGGGCCATCACGGCTTGCAGCGTTTCCTTGAGCTCTGCGTGGGTGGCTCGCCCCTGTTTGCGCAGCTCCGCGAGCTGGCTGGAGGCCTCGTCCCGCAGCTCGCTGCGGGTGGCAAGCCCGCGCGAGAGCTCGACCTCGAGTGGATCGAGCTCCGCCGAAAGCCGGAGAAAGCGCCGGAGCGCGGGCGTTTTCGCTTCGTTCGAATCCAGGAAGCGGCGCAGCTGGGCGGCCGCCCTCAACACCTCCGCCGTTTCCCACAGCTGCTCGAGGCCGAGCGCCGTGCCCCCCTGTAGCTCGGCCAGGGCCCCGACCAGATCCGGCAACGCGGCGACCGGCACGAGCGCCCCGGCCTCGGCCAGATCCATCACTTCGGCCGTGCGCTGCATGCGCTCCACCGCCCTGGCGTGCGTGGCTTCGGGCTGCAGCCTGCAGAGGGCCCGGACCCCCGCAGCGGTGCGACAGCCCCGCGAGATTCGGCTCAAGAGCGTGTCCCACTGAAGCGCGTCCCACGGTGCGGTTTCGCAGTCGGGCCCCGTCGACCCGGCCTCGCGGTGCTGCGAGCTCCGGGAGGTCGAGGCGGCCCGGAGCGCGCCGCCTTCGGCCGGGCCAGCCGCCGCGGGAGAGACGGCGCTCGCCGCGCGGGCGGCGTCACGCGGTGATGGAGGCGGGCCCGCCTCTGGCTGGTCTGGTCGCGATGGCTCGTTTCGATGCTTCATTGAATGGGAGCGGGCGTTATAGTGGCCTTCGTGCGCTTTGCCGAGCCGCTCGTCGAAGGCCGACTGATCCGGCGATACAAGCGCTTCCTCGCGGACGTGCGGCTGCCGAGCGGGGATGTCGAGGTGGTCCACTGCGCCAACCCGGGCTCGATGAAGACCTGCCTCGCTCCCGAGGCGCGGGTCTGGCTGAGCCGCCGCGCCGATCCCCGCCGAAAGCTCGCCCACACCCTCGAGATCATCGAAATCGAGAAGGAGCTCGTCTTCGTCAACCCCGTGCTGGCCAACCGGGTCGTGGAGGAGGCTCTGCGCACGGGGGTCGTCCGCGAGCTGCGCGGGTTGTCGAACGTTCGGCGAGAAGTGCCCTTTCCCGGCCCGGGCGCGGGTGGCAAGTCGCCCGGCCGTGCGGATTTTTTCGCCGAGGATGGGGGCGGCTCGCCCTGTTACGTCGAGGTCAAGAACGTGACGCTCTCGCTCGGCGGCGGGCGCACGGCGTTCCCCGACGCCGTGACCGAACGAGGTCGGCGCCACTTGGCCGCTCTCAGCGCCGTGGCCCGCTCGGGGCAACGCGCCGTGCTGCTGTATTGTGCCAGCCGCAGCCGGGCGCGCAGCGTCGAGGCGGCGCGAGACATCGACCCGGCGTACGCGGAGGCGCTGGGAGACGCCCGGCGCGACGGGGTGCAGGTGCTGGCCTACGGTTGCGACATTTCCCCCCAGGCGGTCCGCCTGGCCCGACCGCTTCCGGCGCTCTGAGCGCTCCGCGGCGGCCGGCGTCGGGTCGCCCGGACCCCCGAAAGCGCTCGGGCGACGCAGGTCGCCACGTCGCGAGCAGCAATCCCGTCGATTGCCGCGACCGATGGGCGAGCGCGCTCCCATCCACGAGAAGGGGGGCCCGAGGAAGCAGGCGCTCCTTTCGCGCCGAATGGGCGCACCGATCGCGCAGCGGGCCATTTTGCGGCGGTTCACTTCGGGCGCACGCGATCTGTCGGATCCGATTGGGCGCGTTGGAGCCGGGTCGATTCGGCGCATGCCGCGGGCGCTCGAGCGGGCCCGCGCCCCGGCGGGCGATCCACCCGGGCGTGAGGCGGCTCGTGCCATCGCAACGGGTCGGCTCGTGGTGCGTCGGATTCGAGGCGCTGCACGGCCGAGCATGGGTCTGCCGATTGCCGAAGCGTTCGTTGAATCGTCGATATCTCGTTGGACCTCGGTGGGTTGTCCCGAGCGAGGGCCGCGTGATAGCGTCGCGCCCGATGAAAGAGCGAGTCGCGTGTGGCAGGGCATCGGGCTTCTGCGGGATCCCTCGGGCTCTGCTGGCGAGCGCTCTGGTCGTGGCTCCCCTCGTCGCGACCGGCTGTGGGGGCGGGGAGGCCTCGCCGAACGAGGCGCCAGCCCTCGCGCCGTCCTCCACAGCGCCGTCCTCCACAGCGGCCCGGTCCGCCCCGCAGCCGTCCCGCGGGGAAAACGCTGCGGCGGCCGGCGGCATCCCGATGGGCTCCCTCGCAGTGAGCGGTGGGGGCGAGAGCGCCGGGCCACCCGTCGAGCCCACCGAGCTGCTTTTGGATGACTTCGCGGACGGCGATGCGTTTCTCGAGGCGCCCGGCTTCCGGGGAACCTGGTCGACGTATTCGGACGGCACGGGCCAGGTCGATCCACCCGAAGGCGTGCCCGCGGCGCCGGTGGCCGGAGCCCTGGTCGTCTCCGGCTCGGGCTTCAGCGACTGGGGCGTCGGCGTCGGCGTGGGCTTCGACGACACGGGAGGCCCGCGAGGCGAGGTGGATCTCGGCTCGTATTCCGGGCTGTCGGTGCGCGTGCGGGGCCGCGGCTTGGTCGCTCTGGAGCTCGTCACCACGGCCACCACGGGTACGGCCGAGGGCGGGGCCTGTGCGGGCGAAGGATGCTTCGGTCACTTCTCCGTTCCCGTCACGCTCGCTGCGGAGCCCGAGGAGCTTCGCCTGCCCTTCTCGGCGTTCAGCCAGCCCGAGTGGGCTCAGGCGGCAGCGCTCGATCTCGCCCGGGTCATCGGCATCAATTTCCTCGTGCGCAGCGAAGGCGGCGTCGCGGACATCGAGCTGGGAGTGGAGCGGCTGGCGTTGTTTCGCGACCCACCGGCAGTCACACCGGTTGCGAGCGGCGGCGAGGGGGCCGCGCAATCCGGATCGCCGGGCCCGGTCGTGCCCGTGGCGGAGGGCGCAAACCCGTTTGCGGGGCGCTCGCTGCACACCGGAGCCCGCCAGGCGCTGGCGGCGTACGATGCGGCTGCCGGAGCCGAGCGAGAGCTCCTCGGCAAGGTCGCCCTCAACCCGACGGCCTTTTGGCTCAACGGGGGGGACCCGGCCCGGGCTGGCGCCATCGTCGACGGCGGCGGTGGCAACTACGCCGTCCTGGTGGCGTACAACATTCCGGATCGCGACTGCGGCAACGAGTCGGCGGGGGGCGCCGGCAGCGCGGACGAGTATCGAGGCTGGATCGACGCCATGTCGCGCTCGCTGCAGGGCAAGCAGGCCGCGGTCGTTCTCGAACCCGACGCGCTGGCGCTCGGCTGCGAGGGAGAGGTGGATCAGTTGATCGCCTACGCCGTGCGCAGCTTGCGCCAGAACCCGGGCGTGGCGGTCTACATCGACGGGGCCCACTCCAACTGGCACCCTGCGGCGGTGATGGCGGAGCGGCTGCGGCGCGCCGGGATCGAAGAAGCCACGGGGTTCGCCGTGAACGTTTCCAACTTCGAGCCGACGAACGCGCTGATCGACTACGGCACCCAGCTATCCGCGCTCGTGGGCGGCAAGCCGTTCATCATCGACACGAGCCGCAACGGCCAGGGCGGGCGCGGCGGCGAGTGGTGCAACCCTGCCGGCGCCGGGCTCGGCGAAGCGCCCACCACCGATACCGGCAATCCCCTCGTCCACGCGCTGCTGTGGGTGAAGCGGCCCGGCGAGTCGGACGGTGCGTGTGGCCAGTGCGCGGGAGTGAGCGCCGGGCAGTTCTGCACCCGCTACGCTCTGGAGCTGGCCCGCAACGCCGCATTCTGAGATGTCGTTCACTCGATTGCTCAGCGGCAGAGGGGTTGCGGGGAGGTCGCCCTCCCGTCGCGCGGCGCACCGCCCGTGCGTGCGTACGGGCCGGCGGTCGGCATCCTCCCCCTGCCGGTGGGCGCGCGCGGCACTGTGCGTGTGGGTGGCGGCAGGCGGCTCGGGCTGCCTCGAGGCCGAGCCTCAGCAGGTCGTCCAGCAGCTGCGCCCTGCGCTCCGCGGCGCCTCGTCGACCCCACGAGGCCCGCGGCGCGCCACGACGCGCGACGAACGGAGTGCTGTCGCGTCGCCTCCCGGGGCGTCCGTCCCGGAGGGCACGAGCGATGGGTCGGTACCGTCGCCGCGCGAGCGCATCACGGCCGAGCACTTGGAGGTCGAGCTCAACCGGCTCCAAGAGTTGATCGATCAGTGAGCAGCGGCGCGGCCCGCGCCCCAGGCCGCCGGTCCCCGTCCGGGTGCCGCTCGAGCCCGAGTGGGGTTCACCCGGCGGCCGCCCGCGGCGCCGGACCTTGCAGAAGCCGGGCCCGGTACGCCCCCTCGCTGCTGGCGCTCTCCGGATCGAGCACGCGCACCTGCCCCGCTTCGAGCGCGGCAATCGGGCTGCCTGCTCGAAACAGCAGCGCGTTGTTGGGGGCTGCTGGTACGCGCTCCCCCGGCAGCAGGGCGCCTACGAGATTGAGTGGATCGCAGGCCGCCACCCATACGTGCTGATCGGTGCTCGCCCGTCGCCGCTGGCTTCTGAGCACGGAGATCGCTTCCGGCAGTGCGAACTGCTCCCCCGCCATTCGGCTCACGAAGCGGCCCCCTCGCACGTCGCCGCGCGCCTCCATCGCCCGCAGCTCCCGCAACAAATCGCGCCAGGGCGGCGCCGCTTCGCGATCCAGCAGGGCGCGGAAGACGACCCCGTAGCGCCGCAGGAGCAGGCGCGCCCAGCCGACCACGCACTCCTCCGGTGGTTCGGCACTCGATTTGCCCGGCGGCAGGGCGGACCACCTTCCCGCGGCCTCCAGCCCGCTCGGGGCGAGGGGGCTGCGCAACCGACCGGCGCGCTTCGGGTGTCGGTCGCCGCGCGGCGAGGCGAGCAGCCCTCGCATTCCGCTGAAGCCGTCTGCCGAAGCCCAGCCCGCGGCGACCAACTCCGACAGTGCCGCCTCGAGCTCGCTGCGCAGCGGCACCTGCCGCTGGAGGTCGCCGAAGAACGCGGGTCCGCCGTGCTCCAGCGCGGCCAGCACCAGCGCTGCGCGCGACGAGAGCGCCGAGCGCTCCAGCGGGCGGCGCGTTTGCGACAGCCACGAGAGGTTGGCTCTCGCGAGCAACGTGATCGGAGTCGTGGAAAGTGAACGCAAGGCCCGCGCTGCGCTCGGGCCCGTATGCCTGCCCCAGCAGACCCGACCAGAGAGGCACAGCTCGTCGAGCCAGCGGGGTTGGTAGCCGGGCAGGCGCGAGGAAAGGAGAGCGGGCTCCCACGCGGAGGCCGCCGCGCCGAAGCCCTCCAGTTGGTCGACGACGGCCACCAGGGCTTGCTGCCCACGCACGCCGTGCTCTTGGTCGAGGTGGTGCCAGCACAGTAGGAAGCGCATGAAACACGCTGCGTCGACTGGCTCGATCTCCCGCCGCAGCCGCCGAAGAGTGTACCGGTGGATGCGTGCCAACAGGCCCCGCTCGCACCACTGCTCTTCCTCGACGCCCGGATCGAAGCGGCCACGCAAAATGGCACCTTCGGCTTCCAACGTGATCAGCGCGGAGGCCAGCGCTCGGGCGACGGCCGCCGGGTCTCCGGCGAGGCCGACGAGCGGTGCGGCCAGCTCGGTCGCCGCGACCGGCCCGAGGCATTGCAGCCGCAGCCGGGCGAGCGCGACGGCCGGCTCCGCCGCGGGCCGACCGAGCGCCTCGGGGAGGTGCAGCGCGGGCTCGACGAGAGCTTCGCCGACCAGCTGCCGCACGGCTGTGAGGTGTTCCGCCGCGACCCAAAGAGCGCTGTCGCCTCGTCGCAGCCGCGTCGCCCGGCCCTGGGCGCGCAACTCGTCGAAGGCGCCCCCGGCCCGCGCTTGCCGCCCTTCGTGCTCGCTCCAAAAGCCGCACAGGCCGAGGGCGTCACTGAGCTCGTCGGCGCTCTCCGTTTCCGGCCACGCCTCCCGCCGGACCCGGGCGATGGCGTCTCGATCCAGGGCTCCGAGGTCCGAGGCCGTCTTCGGATCGACGAAGCGCCGGGTCATCACGGCCTGAGTGCGCCGCTCCTCGAGGGGCGCGGGGTCGAGGAAAGAGTAGGGGTTCGCATTGAGAATCTCGTGTGCGAGCGGCGAGGGCTCCGTCACGTCGCGATACAGCATCTTCACCTGTCCGGCCTCGATGCGCCCGAGCAGCTCGAGGAAGCCCGCCACGTCCATGGCTTCCGTCAGACAGTCCTCGATGGTCTGGCTCACCAGCGGATGATCGGGGATTTCGCGTTCCCCCGCGAGGTTCTCCAGGCACGCCTGTTGGTCGGGGAAAGCCGTGGCCAGTAGATCGTCCGCGCGTATCCGGAGCAGGTATGCGGGCACTTTCTTGCCTGCCAAAAAACGGGGCGTGGCCAGGGCGCGAGCCGTGTTGTGCCGCCAGCGAATCTCGAACATCGGCGCATCGAGCAGAGCCTGAACCAGCACGGAGCGCGCGCTGTGCTGGCGTAGGAAGGCCCCGACTTGGCTCAGCTCGAAGCTGTGGGTCGGGCCCATCGAGAGAAGCACTGCGTCCTCCGTGGCCGCTGCCTGCAGCTCGAAGTTGAACGTCTTGCAAAAGCGCTTGCGCAGGGCGAGCCCCCACGCTCGGTTGATGCGGGCGCCGTACCGGCTGTGGATCACCAAATGCAGGTTCTGCGCTTCGTCGAAGAAGCGCTCGACGACGATCCGGTCGCGCGTCGGCAGCCCCGAAAGGCTCAGGTAGGCTCCGGCGAGGTAATCCGCGATTTGGTCCGCTGCGGCCGGCTCGAGCCCTCTCGCCTGGGCGAGGGCCGCCGACAACCCGCGGGCCCCGGCTTCGACGGGCTCGCCCGCCGCCTCGGAGCCGGCGCTCTCGAGAAAGCCCAGGCACTCGCCGGTCAAGAGCATGACGCTGCGGGAAACCTCGTCGCTGCGCGCTGGGCCTTCGCCCAACCAAAAGGGGATCGTCGGCGGCTTTCCCCGGGCATCCGCCACCCGCACGACGCCCGTCTCCACCTTGAGGATTTGCCACGAGGCGTTTCCCAGCTGGAAGATGTCTCCCGCCATCGCTTCGACGGCGAAGTCCTCGCCGATGCTGCCGACGTGCGTCTCTTCGGGCTCGAGCACCACCTTGTAGTCGGTGTTGTCTGCGATGGCACCGCCGCTGGTCACAGCCGTCAGGCGCGCCGCGCGGCGGCCGCTCACCACGTCCGTGACGGGGTCGGTTCTCACCAGGGCCGCGCGGCGCCCGCGCTTGGTGTCGAAGCCCTCGCTCAGCATTCGCAGCACCGCCCGAAAGCGTTCCTCCGGAAGGTCGCGGTAGCAGTAGCTCCTGCGCACCAGCCGCAGCAGCTCGGGGGCGGGCCACGCCTCGCTGGCCACGATGGCGACCAGCTGCTGCGCCAGGATGTCCAGCGGGGCATCCGGGCAGCGCACGCGATCCAACTCGGTTCTCGCGACACAGTCGAGCAAAGCACAGCACTCGACCAGGTCGTTGCGGCTCAGGGGAAAAAGCCTGCCGTCGGGAACCCCTCCCACGTGGTGGCCCGAGCGACCCACGCGCTGAAGCAGCGAGGAGATGGTCCGCGGCGAGCCGATCTGGCACACCCGATCGACGGAGCCGATGTCGATTCCCAGCTCGAGCGACGCCGTTGCCACCAGCGCGTCGAGTTCGCCATTTTTGAGGCGCAGCTCGGCCTGTAGCCTGCGCTCTTTGGACAGGCTCCCGTGGTGGGCCGCGACCCGCTCGGCGCCGAGGCGTTCGGCGAGCTGCCGGCACAGGCGCTCCGCCAGCCGGCGGTTGCCCACGAACACCAAGGTGGTGGAGCGCTGCCGCACGAGCTCCGTCAGGCGGTCGTACACTTCGCCCCAGACCTCCGCCGACATCACGGCTTCGAGCGGTGAACGCGGCAATTCGATGGCCAACGTCAGCTCCCGCGTTCGCCCGCAGTCGACGAGCTGGCAGGGGCGTTGCGCCTCGAGCTCCCCCGCTCCGATCAGGAATCGACCCACTTCGTCGAGGGGCTTCTGGGTGGCGCTGAGGCCGATGCGTTGTACGGGCCTCTTTGCGAGGGCCGCGAGCCGCTCCAGAGAGAGGCTCAAGTGGGCGCCGCGTTTCGCGCCGACCATCGCGTGGATCTCGTCCACGATGACGGTGGTCACGGTGGACAGGGCGCGTCGACCGCTTTCGCTGGTGAGCAGAATGTAGAGGGATTCCGGGGTCGTGACGAGAATGTGCGGGGGCGTCTTGGCGAGCCGCTGGCGCTCCTTGGCCGGCGTGTCCCCCGAGCGCACGAGCGTTTCGATGTTGCACGGAGAAAGGCCTCGCGCCGACAGCTCTCGCTGGATTCCCGCGAGGGGGCGCTCGAGGTTCTTGGCGATGTCGTTGCTGAGCGCCTTGAGGGGGGAGACGTAGACGACCGTCGTTTCGGGCGGCAGGGGGGCTGCTTGCGCCCGGCGCACCAGCGCGTCGATTGCGCACAAGAAGGCGGCGAGCGTCTTGCCACTTCCGGTCGGCGCGGCGATGAGCGTGTGGCGGCCGCTCTGAATCGCCGGCCACCCGAGCCGCTGCGCCTCGGTGGGACCCTCGTGGTGGGTCTCGAACCAGGCGCGAACCGCAGGGTGGAAGGCGTCCGGCCGAAGCGCCGTGATCGGAGGCTCACTTCCCATGCTCGGAGCGTAGTGCCGCGGAAACGGAAGTCCATCCGCGAGTGGGCCCCCGAAGGAGCCCCGGGGTCTTCCCGCGGGCGCGCACGCGGCTCGCCCCCCGCGCCGAGCCGCGCGGGGCTCGCGAGGAAGCCCCGCGTTCGCGGCTCCGCCTCGCGCGACGGAAATCGGGGATCGAACCGGATGGCAGCGGGTCGGAGGGGTTGCGTTCGGGTCGGACCCACGTCGGCTCTCTCCCCGCGCCGAAATCGCCCGTCCTCCACGGAAACGCGCCGCCCGCGCACCGGCCGCCGACGCAGCGGGACTGCGATGGCGCGGACGGGGCTTGGGGCTGGGGGCGCCTGGGTGTAGCCTCTGGGTCGGAGGCCCAATGAGCGAAGAAGTGGAAGCGCTGGCCCGCGCCGCAGCCGGCTGGCTCGAGGCGGGGCATGCGGCGAAGGTGGCTACCGTCGTCGACACGTGGCGCTCGTCGCCGCGGCCGGTGGGAAGCCAGATGGTCGTGTGCAACGATGGGCGGTTCGTCGGCTCGGTGTCAGGGGGGTGCGTCGAGTCCGCCGTCTTGCAGGCCGCAGCCGAGTTGGGGTCCGACGAGCCCCCGCGCCTCCTGTCGTTCGGAGTCAGCAGCGAGCAGGCGTGGTCTGTGGGCCTGCCGTGCGGGGGGCGGATCGAGGTGCTGCTCTCGAATTTTCCCGCCGTCGTCGCCGGTGCCTACCAGCGCGCCCGCGCCGAGCGGACCGCCGTGGTCGTGGGGACTGCCCTCTCGGGGAACATCGAGGTCTGGAGTCGGCATTCGCTGCCGGCGTCCGCCGATCTCGCGGCTGCCGTGAAGCGAGGGTTGTCGAGCGGAGAGAGCCGCTGGTTCGGCGAAGGGGCGGAGCGCATCTTCCTCCACGCGGTGCTTCCGGCGCGGCGCCTGATCCTGGTTGGCGCGGCGCACCTTTCCCAGGCCGTGGCCCAGTTCGCCGGCCCTCTCGGGTACGCCGCCACCGTGGTCGATCCGCGCCGCGCCTTCGCTACACTAGAGCGGTTTCCAGGGGTTACACTCGTGCACGACTGGCCGGACGAGGCAATTCCGGCGCTCTCGCCCGACTCCAGCACGGCCGTCGTCGTCCTCTCGCACGACGCGAAGATCGACGAGCCCGCGCTGGCTGCCGCGCTGCGTACGGATTGCTTCTACATCGGTGCGCTGGGAAGTGGGCGAACGCAACGGGCTCGCCGCGATCACCTCGCGGCGGCCGGCTTCGACGAGCGGTCGCTCGCACGCATCCACGGCCCGGTGGGGATCGACATCGGCGCGAGCACCGCAGCCGAGATCGCCATCGCGATCCTGGCCGAGGTGATTCAGGTTTGGCGAAGCCGGTCGGGCTGATGCGCGCCGCCCCAAGCCAAAACGGCGCGACGCGAACGTGGAGGCCAGGCGAAACGGGGGCGGCCGCGCCCGCCCAGCGCTGTGGCGGGGCTGGAAGGTTCCGCGTCGCGGCGCTCGTTTGACAGTTTCTTTGCCGGACCCCTATTGTCCAATCTCATGCAGGCCAGCAATGCGGCGCAGCACGGGCTCTCCTCCGTACAGCACGTGTCGGAGGCGCTCGAGGCCCAAGGCTACGTCGCGGATACCGCCCTGTGCACCTCCGTATTCCTGGCCCTCAAAATGGGTCGCCCGCTCCTGTTGGAAGGAGCCCCCGGGGTGGGAAAGACCGAGCTCGCGCGCGCTCTCTCGCGCGCTCTGGGCACCGACCTGATTCGCCTCCAGTGCTACGAGGGGCTGGATCTCGCCCAGGCCGCGTACGAGTGGAACTACCCCCGGCAGCTGCTGCGGCTGCAGCTGGCCCAGCGCACGGCTCTCGGCGCGGGAGCGAGCGAGCCGGGGACGGAGGCGCAGGAGGAAAGGGCCGAGGCTCTTCTCGGGGAGCTGTACCGCGAGGAGTTTCTGCTGCGCCGCCCGCTGCTGCGGGCCATCGCCCCCGACCGCGACGAGCCGGCGGTGCTCCTCATCGACGAGGTGGATCGCGCCGACGAGGAGTTCGAGAGCTTTCTGCTGGAAGTGCTCTCCGAGTACCAGATCACGATCCCGGAGCTTGGCCCCATCGTCGCTCCGCATCCGCCGGTGGTGGTCGTCACCTCGAACCGAACACGGGACGTGCACGACGCTCTCAAGCGCCGCTGTCTGTACCAGTGGGTGGAGTATCCCAGCATCGCCCAGGAGGTTCGTATCCTGCGGCGCAAGGCCGGCGCCGTTTCCGAGGCGCTCGCGCGCCAGATCGCGGCGTTCAATGCCGCGCTTCGCAGCCGTGATCTGAGCAAGCCGCCGGGGGTTGCCGAGAGCATCGATTGGAGCCTGGCGCTCGCGCACCTCGGCGTCCGCGAGCTCACCGAGGAGGCGGTCGTCGCCAGCGCGGGGTGCTTGCTCAAGGTGCACGAAGACATCACTCGGCTACGCTCGGGCCTGGCCCGCGAGGCGCTCTGCGAAGCGCCGCCGGCGGGCGCCAAGGTCGTGGTTTGAGCCGTGCAGGGCGTAGAGGTCTTGGCGGTGGTCGCGCTGTTGGCGAAGCGGCTCAGGAGCGCTGGTCTCGCCGTGAGCGTCGACCGGGTGGAGAGCTTCGTGCAGAGCCTGCAGTGGCTCGACCCTACCCATCGTGACGACTTGTTTCACGCGGCGCGGGCCACGTTGCTCACGCGCCGGGAGGATTTGCCCGTGCTGCAGCGCGTCTTCTCGGAGCTGTGGCAAGCACCGGGCCGCGTGCAGGGGGAAAGTGTCCAGAAGATGCCGACTGCGCCGCGCCACGATCGCCGGCATCGACGGCCGGCGCTCGTGAGCTTCATGGCGCAAAAGCCGCGGGCCGTCGATCCGGAGGTAGACGTTCCCGATCGCAGCTTGGCGGCGAGCCCGGAGGAGGTTCTGCGGCGCAAGGATTTCTCGGCCATGACCGAAGAGGAGCTCGCGCATCTCCAGCAGCTGCTCGGCGTTCGGCATTTTCGCTTCGCCGAACGGCTCACGCGTCGGGACGTTCCCCACCGTCGCGGGCGGAAGGTGGATCTGCGACGGGCTCTCGCTTCCTGGGCCAAGCGCGGAGCCTTACCGGCCAGCTTGCCGCGCACGCGCAGGCGCATCAAGCCTCGCCCCGTGGTCGTCTTGGCGGACATCAGCGGGTCCATGGAGCTGTATTCGCGAGTTCTGTTGCAGTTCTTCCACGCGCTCGGGCGGGGGTTACCTCGCTTCGAGGTGTTCGTGTTCGCGACGCGGCTGACCCGAATCACCGAGGAGCTGTCGCTGCGGGACCCCGATTTCGCGCTCGACCGAGTGAGCCACATGGTCGCGGACTTCTCGGGAGGCACGCGCATTGGAGAAGCGCTGCAAACTTTCAATAGGCGCTGGGCGCCGAGCTGTCTCGGTCGAGGCGCCGCTGTCATCGTGGTCAGTGACGGCTGCGAAACGCGCGGCACGAAGGTGCTGGAGCAGGAGATGAGGACCTTGAAGAATCGATGCTACCGTTTGATCTGGCTCAATCCCCGGCTGGGGGGGCGCGGCTACGCCCCCCGCGTTCGGGGCATGGCCGCTGCTCTTCCGCACGTGGATGATTTCCTGCCCTGTCACAATCTTCAGTCGCTGGCAGCGGTGGCGGACCGGCTCGCGCAGCTCCCGCGGGGGCGGCGCCGCGCGGGCCGGCCGGCGCCGGTGGTTGCGGAGGTCGAGTCATGAAGCTCTCTGGGAACTATCAGTTCGAGGCGCCACAACCAGTGGTGTGGGAGGCGCTCTTCGATCCACAGGTCTTGGCGCGGACGCTTCCGGGCTGCGACAAGCTCGAGCGCGAGGGGGACGTCTTTTCGGGCGCCATCAACGTGAAGATGGGTCCCGTTCAGGGAAAATTCCAGGGAAGGGTCGAGATTCAGGAGGTGGTGGACGGCCAGAGCTATCGCATGGTCATCGACGGCCGAGGCCCCGCGGGCTTCGCGAAGGCCACTGCGGACATCGCCCTCAGCGCGTCTGGGGGGGGCACGGAGATGAAGTATGACAGTGAGGTGAAGGTGGGTGGGCGCATCGCCAGCGTCGGCCAGCGCCTGCTCGACGCCTCGTCGCGCGCCATCGTCAAGCAGAGCCTCGAGAGCTTGCACGCTCAGATCAAGAGCTTGGTCGCCGCCGACTCCGGCCCAGTCGAAGCCGGCGAGCCAGCGATCGGCCCCGGAAATACGCAATCTGAATCACCCGCGGAACATGATGGGTCAATGGCGACCCCGGCCCCCGCTGCGTCGGAGCCCGCCCGAAGGCCGCCTCGTGATGATCCTCCCGCGGACGCTCCCCAAGGGCCGAGTCAGGCTGCTTTTGCCTTCGGCGTAGCCAAGGAAGTGTCCCGCGAGTTGTTCCCCATCAAGAGGATCGTGGCGCTCGTTGCGCTGGTCGTCTTGGCATGGGCAGTCTACCAGGTGCTGGCGGCGCGCTGAGGCGGCCCGGCGACGTATCCGGTGAAGGGGGTCGCGACGGGAAATGGCTTTGACCCGCTTCGAAATCGCTCGCCCCGGTGATTGTTGTTGTGTGGCCGTCGTTTGGCGGACAATCATGGCACCCGTGGCGGCACCCCTTGGAGCACCGATTCGCTCGCCCTCGAGCCTCGCTCCGAGACGCCGCGCACTGGTGCCAATTGGTTTCGGCGTCGCGCCGCGGCCCGAGGCGCTCGCCGGCAGGTCGCCGGAGCAGGCGAGGCGAGCGGACTCTCGGCGAGGGGGCGCCGCGCATGGCGCCACTCTCGTCGGGGCCGCCGCAGAGCCCCCGCGAGTGGGCGCTTCAGGTCAGGGGAAGGAGGAACATGAGTCCCATCGAGGAAACTAGCAAAGGAGGCCAGCGGTGATCCCAGCTGCGTTCGAGTATCACCGTCCCGGCTCGATCGAGGAGGCTCTCGGCCTGCTCGCGAGCAAAGGGGAGGATGCAAAAGTGTTGGCGGGAGGCCAGAGCCTGATCCCCGCCATGCGCTTCCGGTTGGCGCAGCCCGCTGTCTTGATAGACATCGGCGGCCTTGCGCAACTCGAGGCGATCGAGGAGGAGGGCGGTTGGCTCGTGATCGGGGCGTTGGCGCGGGAGACAGCGCTGGAGGAATCGCCGATGATCGCCGAGTCGTACCCGCTGTTGCTCGATACCGCGAAGGTCGTGGCCGATCCTCTGGTTCGGCAGCGGGCCACCGTCGGAGGCAATTTGGCCCATGCCGACCCGGCGAACGATCACCCCGCCACCATGCTCGCCTATCGGGCGGAGATCGTCGCGGTGGGGCCCAAGGGCAAGCGCGTGATCCCGATCGACGAGTTCTTCGTCGGTCTGTTCGAGAGCGCCCTTTCGCCGGATGAGCTGTTGACTCAGATCCGCATCCCGAAGCCGCCCGCCGGCAGCGGCGGAGCGTACGTGAAAGTCGAGAGAAAGGTGGGGGACTACGCCATCAGCGCGGCGGCGGTACAGCTCACTGTTGCCGGCGGCATTTGCCGTAGCATTCGCATCGGGTTGACGAACGTCAGCCCCGTGCCGATGCGCGCCACGGAAGCGGAATCTTCGTTGGTGGGCGCGGCCCTCACCCAGGCCGCCATCGACGCTGCCGCGAGGAGTGCCGCGGAGGCCTGCGATCCATCCGCGGACCTGCGTGGCTCGGTCGAGTACAAGAAAGACCTGACCCGGGTCGTCGTGGGTCGAGCGATTCGGCGGGCCATGGAGCGCGCGAGTGGAGGTGCGGCATGAGTGAGCACACGATCAACCTAGAGGTCAACGGGGAGCCGGTGGAGAAGGTCGTCGAGGCGCGCCGTCTTCTGATCCACTTCATTCGCGAAGATCTGGATCTCACCGGATCTCACGTCGGCTGTGACACCACGAGCTGCGGCGCGTGCACGGTGCTTCTCGATGGCCGACCCGTGAAGAGCTGCACGGTGTTCGCGGTGCAAGCCAACGGCTGCAAGCTGACGACGATCGAAGGGATTGCCGAAGCGGGCAAGCTGGGCCCTCTGCAGGAGGGATTCTGGGAAAGGCACGGGCTGCAGTGTGGCTACTGCACCCCCGGTATGATCATGACGGCCACCAGCCTGCTTTCGAAGAACCCGACGCCGACCGAAGCGCAAATTCGCGAAGGTATCTCTGGCAACATTTGCCGATGCACCGGCTACAACAAGATCGTCGAAGCGATTCAGTACGCCGCCGACAAGATGCAGATGCAACGGAAGGAAGGCTGAGCAGTGGCACATCTCGAAGATCGAGTCGAGCGACACACTCCCAAGGCGGCGGGTAGCTCTGCCCAGGTCGCCACGTCCGACGAGGTGGAGATCAAGACTCCGAAAAACGTGTGCGGGATGGGTCACCGCATGAAGCGCAAAGAGGACCCGCGCTTTCTTCAAGGCAAGGGTCGATACGTCGACGACGTGAAGCTGCCCGGCATGCTTCACATGGCGATCGTTCGCAGCCCCTATGCGCACGCGAAGATCAACTCGATTGACGCTTCCGAGGCGCTCGCTACTCCGGGTGTGGTGGCCGTCATTACCGGCGAGGATCTCAAGAAGGCCGGAAACCTCCACTTCATGCCCACGCTCATGAGTGACACGCAGATGGTGTTGCCCATCGAGAAGGTCGTCTATTACGCGCAAGAGGTTTGCGTGGTGGTGGCGAAAGATCGCTACATCGCCGCAGACGCTCGCGAGAAGGTTTACGTGGATTACGACCCGCTCGACCCGGTGTTGGATCCGAAGCTCGCCTTGAAGGACGAAATCATCGTTCGAGAAGACAAGGAGAAAAAGACCAACCACGTCTGGCACTGGGAGGCTGGTGACAGGGCGGCCACCGACGCGGTGTTCGCCAAGGCCGCGCACGTCGTAAAACAGTCGATGTACATTCCCCGCATCCACGTCTGCTCGATCGAGACGTGCGGGATGGTGGCGAACTACGACAGAGCGCGAGAGCACATGCAGCTGTACATGACCTCTCAGGCGCCTCACGCCCACCGCACGGTGTTTGCGCTCGTGAGCGGGATTCCAGAGCACAAGATCCAGATCATCTCGCCCGACATCGGCGGGGGCTTCGGAGGGAAGGTTCCCGTCTATCCCGGCTACGTCTGTTGCGCGGTTGCCAGCCTCGTGCTCGGTAAGCCGGTCAAGTGGATCGAGGATCGAAGCGAGAATCTCCAGGCCGACAGCTTCGCGCGGGACTACCACATCGAGGCGGAGCTGGCGGCGGACTCGGCGGGCAACCTGACCGGTTTGCGCGTCAAGACGTTGTCGGATTGCGGTGCAGCGGACGCCGCGGCCAACCCGTCGAAGTTCCCAGCCGGCCTTTACAGTATCTGCACGGGCTCGTATCGCATCCAGGCGGCTGACGTACAGGTGGACGGGGTCTACACCAACAAGCCACCCGGCGGGGTGGCATACCGGTGCTCGTTTCGGGTGACGGAGGCGGTGCACCTGATCGAGCGAATGGTCGACATCATGGCGCACGATCTAGGAGAGGATCCTGCGGATTTTCGCCTGAAGAATTTCATCCAGGCGTCGGAGTTTCCGTACAAGTCGGCGACCGGTTGGGAGTACGACAGCGGCAACTACGAGGCGGCCTTGGACAAGGCCATGGCCATGGTGGACTACCGGGCGCTGCGCAAGGAGCAAGCCGAGAAGCGCGCTCGCGGGGAGCTGATGGGGATCGGGATTTCCAGCTTCACCGTGGTGGTGGGCGCGGGGCCCGCGGCCGACTACGACATCCTGGGGATCAAAATGTTCGACTCGGCGGAGATTCGAATTCACCCCACGGGCAAGGCGATTGCGCGATTGGGCACCAAGTCCCAGGGGCAGGGGCACGAAACGACCTATGCCCAGATCATCGCGGAGGAGTTGGGTCTGCCGGCCGCCGACATTCAGGTCGAGGAGGGCGATACGGATACCGCCCCCTACGGCCTGGGCACCTACGCGAGTCGCTCGACGCCCACCTCCGGGGCCGCCGCGGCGATGGCGGCCCGGAAAATCCGGGCGAAAGCCAAGAAGATCGCGGCCCACTTGCTCGAGGTCGGGGAGGACGACCTCGAGTGGAACATCGACCGATTTCAGGTGAAGGGGTCGCCGGAGCAGGCCAAGACAATCCAGGAAATCGCTTTCGCGGCTTATACCAACCATCCGCCCGAGGTCGAAGCCGGGCTCGAAGCGACGGACTACTACAACCCCCCGAACCTGACCTTCCCGTTCGGCAGCTACATCTGCGTCGTCGATCTCGACACGGGGACGGGCGAAGTGAAGGTACGGCGCTTCGTCGCCGTGGACGACTGCGGAAAAATCATCAACCCGCTGATCGTCGAGGGGCAGATCGAAGGCGGCTTGACCATGGGGTTGGCGCCGGCGCTGTTCGAGGAGATCGTCTACGACGAAAACGGCCAGAATCTCACCGGCACCATGGCCGACTACCTGGTCCCCACGGCCATGGAGTCGCCAAAATGGGAGTTGGGGAAGACGATCACGCCCTCGCCGCATCATCCATTTGGCGCCAAGGGGGTCGGTGAGTCACCCACCGTGGGGGCGCCTCCGGCCATTGCCAACGCCGTCGTGGATGCGATGTGGCATCTCGGTGTGCGGCACTTGGACATTCCACTGTCACCTCAGAAGGTCTGGAAGGCGCTGCGAGAGCACGGAGTAGGCAACTGAAACCCGACGATCGAAATTCCGTGGAGCCGCCGGCGCTGCCGGCGGCAGCCTTGTTGTCGCGAGCGGCGGAGCTCTCGGCGCACGGAGAGAGCTTCGTACTCTTGACCGTGGTTCGGGCCGAGCGCCCCACCTCCGCCAAGCCCGGTGACCGTGCCCTGCTGACCGAGAGCGGCGAGTGGTACGGGTGGATCGGGGGCAGCTGCGCCGAGCCGACCGCGAAGAAGCTCGCACAGGCCGCTCTTCGGGACGGAGAGTGCCGCCTCCTGCGCCTGACGAATGCGGCGACGACCGAGTGCCTGCCCGGGATCGAGGTCAAGCCCATGTCCTGCTTCAGTGGCGGAGCGCTCGACATTTTCATAGAGCCTCAGCTGGCACGGACGCAGTTGTTCGTGCTCGGTCGCTCGCCGGTGGCCGAGAGCGTGGCGAAGCTCGGTCGAGCCATGGGCTACGTCGCGCACGAAGCGGCCGCCGTGCAGAGCGAACGAGCCGAGCCTTGGAGTCGCCCGCCCCCGGCCGGATCCATGGTGGTAATCGCTGCGCACGGAAGAGGCGAGAGAGAGGCGCTTCGCTGGGCGCTGTCGGGTCGAGCAGGGTACGTGGGTCTCGTGGCGAGCCGTCGGCGCAGCGCTTCCGTGATTCAGAGCGCGGCCGAGTGGGGGTTCGAGCAGGCCCATCTGGCGGGGCTCGATTGCCCTGCCGGTCTCGACATCGGCGGGCGCACGCCCGAGGAGGTCGCGTTGAGCATCCTGTCGGCGGGCGTGCGCCGCTTGCGGCGCCGAGAAGGGAGGGCGGTGTCGTCGAGCTCGGCGTCGGAGGGGGCGGTGGCGTCGCCCGCCGAGCCGTCGCCGCCCCAGGCGCCCGCGGGGGCGTCGAGCGGAGGGGGCGGGTGCTGCTCTGCGGCGAAGGCGCGTTCGCCTGCGAGCCGCGAAGAGCCCAAGCGAGAGGCCCCGGCGCAGGCGCGGGAAGTGACCCCTGTCGAGGCCCGAAGCGTGCCACTCGCAGCGGGCGGGTCGGCGCGCTGCCGCCTGTCGGCCGTCGTTTTGGCGGCGGGTCTTTCCGAGCGCATGGGCAGCGACAACAAGCTGCTGCTCGAAGTGGAGGGCACCCCGCTCATTCGCCGAAGCGTGAAGCGGGTGGCCAGCTGCGGGTTCGAAGAGGTCGTCGTGGTGGTGGGGCACGAGGCCGATCGCGTGCGGGCTGCCCTGGAGGGTCTCGCCGTGCGGATCGTCCACAACCCCGATTACGCGCAGGGCCAGCAGTCCTCGGTTCGCGCAGGGCTTTCGGCCCTGCAGAAGCCTGCGGAGGGGGCCATGGTTTGCCTCGGCGATCAAGCCTGGCTTCGGCCACGGGACGTGCACGACCTGTGGGAGGCGTTCTCCGCGCGGGCGGCGGGTTTTGACGCCGTGATCCCGCGCGTTCGTGGCCAGCGGGGCAACCCGGTGGTGCTGGCACGCGCGGCCGTCGCCCACGCGCTCGAACGGGAGGTCAGCTTCGCCTGCAGGCGGTTCGTCGAAGAGTCGGACGGGCGGGTCGCCTTCTGGGAAACGCAGGGCGAGGGGTTCGTCGCCGATGTGGATGCTCCCGAGGACTACCGCAGGCTGATGGAATCGAAGGAGTAGGCGGCCGTGAGGTTCGAGTACGTGAGTTTGCCGCTCGCCGTGGGGCTCGTCCTCGCAGACAACGTCATCGTGGAAGGGCGGCGCGTGTTGCGCAAAGGGGTCTGCATCGGGGAACGCGAAAGAGGGCGCCTCGAGCTGGCCGGCGTGCAACGGGTGACCGTGGCGCGTTTCGATCCAACGGACATCGGGGAAGAGGTGGCCGCGCTGCGCGTGGCGGTCGCCGCGGCGAGCCCCGAATCGGGCGTGGTGGCCCGGTCGCAAGGGGGCGGCCGGGTTTCTCTGCGTGCGCGCCACGCCGGGGTGTGGCGGGTCGACGTTCGGCGCCTGCAACGCGTCAACACGTCCCAACAAGTCACGCTCGCCACACTTTCCCCGGGGGCCGTCGTCGCGTCGCAACAGCTCGTGGCCACCCTCAAGGTGATTCCCCTCGCGGTCCCGGAGAGCCTGCTGGCACGGGTCGAGGCCGAGGCGTCGGGTGGGCTGCTCTCGGTGGGTCGCTTTCACCCTCGGAAGGTCAGCTTGCTCGTCTTCGGGGACGCCACCCGTCGCCGAGCGCTGCTGCGCGGCTACGGGCAGGCGCTGGGCGATCGCCTGGGTCGATGGGGCGTTTCGAGCTTGGAGACGGTCTACGTTTCCCTGCGAGGGCGGGGCGAGGCCATGCTCGCCCAGGCCATCGAGCAGGCTCTCGGGCGTGGCGCGGAGATGCTGTTGCTCGCCGGGGAGACGGCGACCATGGATATCGATGACCTCGCGCCGCGTGCAGTACACCTCGCGGGAGGCCGCGTCGAGGCCGTCGGTGCCCCGGTTTTCCCCGGCAACCTGCTGCTTCTCGCCCGCGTTGGGGGGGCCGCGGTGGTGGGGTTGCCCGGCTGTGTTCGGGGCCCCGAGCGGAACGTCGTGGACCTCGTCTTGCCCCGACTGCTCGCGGGCGAGAGGCTGGGCGCCGGCGATATCGCGGCCCTCGGCTCAGGTGGGCTGCTCGCTCAGAACCCTCCTTCCCAAACCCGCGGCTGGGGGGGAGCTTCGGCCCGGCGCGGCTTGGAGACGCGGCGCGATGAAGGCGGCTGACGACCCGACCTTGCGAGAGGAGTTCCCCGCGCTTCTTCCCTTGCCCGATCGCCGGAGGCCCGTCTATCTCGACAGCGCGGCGACCACCCTGACCCCCACGGCGGTGATCGAGGCGGTGGCGAGTTGCTATCGAGCCGGCCACGGCAACCCGCGCCGCGGGGCCCATGCCTTCAGCGAGCGAGGAACGGCGACGTACGAGGGGGCGCGCGAGCGGGTTCGGCGTTTTCTGGGAGCGACCTCGAGCCGTGAGATCGTGCTGTCGAGCGGGTGCACCGAGGCAATCAACCTCGTCGCCCAAGCGTGGGGGGGCGCGCGCGTGCATGCGGGGGACGAGGTGCTCGTGAGCGAGTTGGAGCACCACAGCAACTGGCTGCCGTGGCAGCAACTTTGCCAGCGCGTTGGCGCGAGGTTTCGAGTGATTCCGGTCGATGCCACCGGAGTCGTCGACCTCGACGCGTACCGCGCCATGCTCGGGTCGCGGACGCGACTCGTTGCGCTGGCCCACGTCTCCAACGTCGTTGGCTCGGAGGTGCCGGTGGAAACGATGACCTCGCTCGCCCACGCCGTAGGCGCTCGCGTGCTCATCGATGGCGCGCAGGCGGTGGCGCGCTGCCCCGTGCGCGTCTCGGAGCTCGGTTGTGACTTCTACGCCATGTCGGGACACAAGCTGTACGGCCCGTATGGCATCGGAGCCCTGTACGTTCACTCCGAGGCTGCCTCTGAAATGGGCCTGTGGAAGGTCGGAGGGGGAATGGTGGAGTTGGTCGACGAAGGGCGCTCGACCTTCGTACCGCCTCCCCACTGTTTCGAGTCGGGGACGCCCAACGTGGCGGGCGCGGCCGGGCTCACGGCCGCGTTGGACTTCGTCGAGGGGATCGGGCTCGACGAGCTCGCCCGGCACGAGCAAGCGCTGATGTCTTACGCCGCCGCGGCGCTCGGGGCCACGAGGGGCGTTCGAATCTTGGGTGCCCCTCCGCGCCGCGTCGGCGCGCTTTCGTTCGTGGTCGAGGGCGTGCATCCGCACGACCTGAGCACGATCCTCGATCGAGACTGGGGTGTGGCGATCCGGGCCGGCCACCATTGCGCTCAACCACTGCACCGCCGCCTGGGCATCCCCGCCAGTTGTCGCGTCTCGTTTGGTGTATACAACACGATGGGCGACGTGGATGTGTTGCTGCACGGGCTGCGGCAGGCCCAGAGCTTGTTCGGTGAGGGACACGAGGCAACGCCATGAATCTCCCGGGGCCGACGCCAGACGACGTGGGCAAGGGGGCGCGGGTCGACTTCGATGTTCGCGACCCAAGCCCATCCGGCGCGTCGGTTGCCGCAGGCCCGCGACGGACGAGCAGGGGCGCAGCGCCCGAGGTTTCGCCATGGAAGATCTGTATCCAGATGTAGTGCTCGAGCACCATCGCGCTCCCCACAACGCGCGTGTGCTCGAGCCCTGCACCCACCGAGCCGAAGCTCACAACCCGCTGTGCGGAGACGACGTGGTCGTCACGCTGCGCGTCGAGGGAGGGTGCGTGCGCGAGGTGTGCTGCTTGGCTAGAGGGTGTGCGTTATGTAGGGCATCGGGGTCACTGCTCACGCTCGTCTGCCGGGGGCTCTCGGTCGATGAATCCCGACGCGAAAGCGCGGCGTTGCGGGCCGGGTGCCAGGCGCCCGGCGCGGCGACCCCGGCGACCCTGCTCGAGCCCCTGCTCGGCGTCCGGAGCGCGCCTTCCCGAGTTGCCTGCGTCACACTGCCCTGGCAAGCGCTCGAAGATGCGTTGTCCGGGGCGCCAACCGACTGACGGCGGGCTGACCCGGCCCGCTTCGGCGTGCGGGACCCCGGAGCGAGCTCCGCGCCCGGGGGAACCGAAGCGGGCTGGCCAAAACGCAAGATTGTCCGGCCACGCGCTCCAGGTCGGGCGGTTGCCAACAATTGGGCTACACTGGATGGTGGAGTGAACAAGGCGCACGAATATTCGTCTCAACTCGCGTCCCCGGCGCACGGCCACACGGGCCTGGTGCTGTCTGGCGGAGGCGTTCGAGGTGCGTACGAAGTCGGCGTCTTGTATGGAATCTTGGAGGCGCTGGGTCCCCACTCGCATTCCTCGCCATTCGGGCTGGCAGCGGGGGCCTCCGTCGGAGCCATCAACGCGGCCTACATCGCTGCGAACGCACACGTCCCCAAGCTCAACCTCGAGGAGCTCGTCCGTGCGTGGACCAGCATGCAGTTCTCCAAGATCTTCAGCCCTCAGCTGTTGACCTTCACGCGCCAGCTGTTTCGGGGAGCGGCGGCACCTTCTCGGGGCGACCAACGGTTTGGCGCTTCTCTGCTCAACCCGGGGCCCCTGGAGGACCTGGTGCGGGACGCCGTCGATTTCGAGCGCGCCCACGAGAACATCGCGCGAGGCCACCTGCAGGGCTTGTTCATCGCCGCCCTGCAGGTGGCGACAGGCAAGACGAAGCTCTTCTACGAGCTTTCCGAGGGGGCGAGCTACAAGCCTTCCAAGGATCCGCGCAGGCATGCTTCTCGGGAGAACATCACGCTGGAGCACGTGCTGGCGTCGACCGCCATTCCCCTGGTGTTTCCCGCGCGCCGCGTGGGGGAGGAATTCTATTGTGACGGCGGCTTGCGCTTCAACACGCCGATCGCCCCGGTGATCCGGGCGGGAGCGCGGCGGCTGGTCATCGTATCGACCACGTACATCGAGCCCCGGCTCCCCGTGACGGGGGCGGCTCTGGCGACCTTTCCGTCGTTGGCATTTCTCGTGGGCAAGGTGCTCAACGCCCTCTTGCTCGACCCGCTGGCGTACGATCTGCAAATTCTGGCGCGCATCAACGATTTGGTCGACGTTCATCAGCGAGGGTTGCTGGGAGAATCGCGAGCCGAGTTGGATCGCGTCATGATCAAGCGGCGGGGCGCCACCTATCGCCATATCGACACCCTCGTCTTCGTCCCGTCGCAGGATATCGCCGCTCTGGCATCGCGGTACCTGCGGGACAACCTGAGGAAGTTCGACATCGGCGTGGTGGCTCGCCGCTTGCTACGCGGAGCGGCGGAGGAGGGCAGCTCGGACTGGGCCACGTACATCCTCTTCGACGGGGGGTTCGCGGAGCAGGTGATCGAGCTGGGGCGTCGCGATGCGCTGACCCGGCGCGACGAAGTGAGAGCCTTTCTCGGGGAGTGAAGCCCGGGAGCGCGCCGCAAACGTTCGGGCGAGCGCCAAAGCCTGGCCCGGATTTCTCACGACCCGGTCCCGAGGGTGCGATGAGTCGTGTCTTTTCGCCCAACTGCCCGCCAGCGCGTGCGGGGCAGACAGCAAGACTGCCTGGGCGCGCCCCGGCGGGCATCTGGACTGAGAATCCACTTCCTCCTCGCACCCTCGGTCCTGCGATCGTGAGAAATCCGCGCTAGGGCGGGCTAGGGCCGTCAGCTCCAGCGGCGAACGGCGCGGCTGTGGGGCAGTGTGCTCGCACGGGGAGGGTGGGCTGCTCGGAGCGCGCACAGTGCGCGCCGCATCGCCAGCCAACCTCTCGTTTATCAAAGCGAAGCGCAGAGCTTTCGTGAAACGTTTTGGTCGGGGCCTGAGCAAGCTGCGTCTGCTACGCTTTCACGAGTGCAGCACAATGAACAATCGCCGCCGGCGCAGCGCGCGGAGCGAAGGCTTCACGTTCGAGTACGGCCTGCGGTGGATTATGATATCGTCGCCGAGGTTTGCGAAGGGGCGGTCTTCACGCGCTGCCAGATCGTGGATTTGAGCCTCGGAGGCGTTGGGCTGTTGATGGAGGCCCCCATCGATCGATACGAGCCAGGTAGCTCCTTCGAGCTTCGCCTCACCACGCCCGAGTCGAAGCCCTTTCGAGCGCTCGTCACGGTGAAGCACCAGGCGCGGGGGGTGTGCGGAGCCGGCTTCGAGTCACTCAGCGACGAGGCCTCGTCCGCCATGCGCCGAGCCGTCAGCGAGCTGCTGGAGCGCGGCAACCAGGCCTGAGTCGGTCCACCCCGTTCGGGGCAGGCGGCGCCGCTGGTCGCTTGCGGATCCCGTGGTGGGTCGAGCCAGGGCCGGGGAAGCTCTCCCGCGGCTCCGAGGTGCCGCGGCGAAACGCTCGACAGGCCCCCGTCCTCGCAGCCGCGATCACGGGCCGGTCGCCTCCGCGGGGGAGCCTTCTCGGCTCGAGCGCGGGCGCTGCGACGCCGCCTGACACGCGTCGATTCGACTCGGCAGGCAACTCCTCGAGTCGGTTCTCGACGAACCGCCGACGGCGCCGATTCAGCCGCTTCCGGGTCGCGCCGTGAGGTCCGAAGCGCAGCCGTGGAGGCGAGCTCCCGAGCCAGCCGGGACCGGGTCCAACAGGGCGGAGGCGCCCGATCCAGAGGCGTCTGCCTTCGTTCCGAGGGGACCGGGGGGGCGCTGCGCCCCCCCGTATTTCGCGCGGGCCGATGGCCAGGCGATCGGCGCGGCTCGCCGCAGACCGCGGTCCGGGCGAGCCGAGAGCGCGCGTCAGGGGCGGGGCTTGCAGGCCGCGGCCACGCGCGAGTCGAGCGCTGCCCGCCAGCCGTCGAGCGAGCCGTCGTCCCACCAGGCGGCAACTCGGTCGGCGAGGGTGAGCAGGCGATGCTGTTCGGCCGCCATCAGATACGGCTGGGTGAGCCCTGCGTGGTCCAACAGCTCGTCCACCGCGGCGAGGATGACGCGCGTCGTTTGCGGCCGCTGTTCGGGGTTCCCGGCCGTTTCCAGCAGCACTTCGGCCAGGTCGAGGACGGAGGCGTGGTCGACCGTGGCCGTCGACGCATCCTCGTCGGAGTCGGAGTCGGCCGGGCTGCGCGGCATTCTTTGCGTTTCCGCCTGCGGGCGGCGGTACGTGCTGTTCAGCACGACGTTCTCCACGACCTCGAGGTGGTCGCTTCCGATGCGGATCTTGTCGCCCACCGCCAGCTGCCGGCGGCGCGTCACCCGCTGCTCATTGACCCAGGTGCCGTTCTTGCTGCCCAACTCGATGAGCGTGATGGTCGCGCCGGAGCGCTCGAGGATGCAATGCTCGCGCGAAGCGAGGTGGCTCTCGAGAACGATCATGCACCGCTGCGAACGCCCGACCAAGGTTTGCCGCTGGGCCAGGCGGTACATCTTGTCCCCGTGCTTTATCTTCAGTTCGCCCACAAAACCGATGTGCAGAGTCTAGACCGGAGACCCACAGCCGTCACGAACCGGCCTCGCCACCGCCCAGCGGCGCCAGTTGATGGTAGGCCCCTTTGTGGAATAGCAGGGGGCGGCTCTCGGAGCTGTCCGCGAACCGGAGCCTTCCGATGCACAGCGTGTGATCACCCGCCAAGTGCATCGCGAAAATTTCGCAGTCGATGTGTGCGGCTGCCCCCTCGATCAAGGGGCTTTCCGCCCCCGGCACGGTGCGCAGCACCAACCCATCGAAGCGGGTCGCTTCGTTGCCCGTCACGGCGAACAGGTTGCTCAGCTGCGCCTGTTGCTCCGACAAGATGTTGACGCCAAAGCGCGACACTTCCTTGATGGCGCGCAGGGTATGCGAGCGGTTGTCGAGGCAGACGCCGACCAGCGGGGGCTCCAGCGACACGCTGATGAAGGCCGAAACGGTCATTCCGGCGTGACCATCGGACCCGCGCGAGGTCACGATGCAGACCCCGCTCGGCCACTGGCCCAGGGTACGCTTGAAGCTCGCTTCGCTGACCACAGCTAATGCTTAGAGCATTTTGCCGCGGGCTGGGAAATCATTGTCGCGGGTGCCGCCGCACTCCTGGAGGCGGGCTGCACGCGCGCCACATCCAGCCGCACACGCCACGCGTTTCGGATCCGGCGGTGCCTCCCGTCAGCGCCCAGCGAGCCGCGGATCGTGCCGAAAATGAACCGTCCAAGCAATCTCGGAGGCGGCCTCGGAGGCGGGAAACTCGACCTGGCGAGCCACGGAAAGCACGCAATCTTCGATGGCTCCGTCGTTGTAGGTAGAGCGCTCCACGCGCGTGGACTCGATGTCCCCCGTCGGTTTAACCAGCCACCCGACCGTGATTGACCCCGTTCCGGAGCCAGAGGTGTCCGGAGCGAATCGCTGGCACGTCGTGAACGAGCCATGGTGCGGGCGCACCGCCGTCGCGACGGTGCGCGCGTCCAGTCGTGCGACGCGAGCCCGCGTCCGCGAGGAGCGCTCGTTGGTCGTCGCTTTGCTCGACCGCAGCGCCGTCGCGGCAGAAGCGCTTCGACCGGAGCTCGCCTCCGAGAGGGGTGCCGCACAGCCTGCCGCGGCCCACCAAGTCAATGACCCGATGCAGGCAGCTCCCAAGCGAGTCGCCGTGCTGCTCTTGGTTTGACGTGTGCCGGGTCTTGGTTGGTTGATCATCGTCTCGACTTCCCCCTGAGGGTGGCGAACGGGCGACTTGACGGCGGGTTGAGGCTTTTGCCCGAAAACAGCGAGAAAAGTGGGCCTTCCGTGCTGCAATGGGGCGCTTGTGCTCCGCTCGAGAATGCAGTCTGGCTTCAGGCTTCCCATTCGGTCGAATCCACGTGAATGCGAACGCGATGCGCTTTGCAATTTCACGGCCACTGGTTTCGAGGTATGCGGACGGCTCCCTCGCCGCCACGGTGCGTGGCAGGAGTCTCCGTGCGCGCAGTGTGGTTGCGTGGGGTCGGGCTTCGGTGCGCGTGAGCGAAAACTCGTCGGTGGCAAGGCGGCTTGGAGTACAATGAAACGCCTTTCCCCGCGTGAATCGAAGTTGGCCTGCCCATCGGCAGCGGAGCGCGCCGTGTTGCATCCAGCAGGAGCGGGGAGCCAACCCGCGTGTGGCGAGCGCTCGCTTCGGAGAGGCGGTCGGGGAGCCGCTGCCGCGTGCGCGGCCAGCGCTGCGGTCCCCTTTGCCCCGTCACGCGCGGGCGAGGCGCTGCGAGCCCCGTCCACGCGCCGGGGAAGCGGAGCCCGCGCTTCCGTCGCACACGGTCGCCGACGAAACGGGCTGCCGTGCGATCGAGCATCAGGCGGGGCGCGAGAATCGATGCCCGGCGTGCCGTTGTCGGCGGCAGCGAGCGCCGCGCGGGCTCTCGCCGCTCACGCGCCGGCGACGTCGGGTTCCCTGGGTCGGAGCGTTTCGCACGAGGTCGTGGCGTGTGCTTCGCGCCGGAGTGCGGGGGAGGCGAGAGGCAACCGCGGGGCGGGGCTCCGGCGGAGGTGGGGGGGGAAGCCCGCCGGGGCGCGCCGGCTCGCTCGAACTTTCGCGATCGCAGCCAGGGCCGCGGGGCATCGCGGGGCGCTCCTCGGTCGCCGAATCGCCCGCAGCACGCGGCGCTGCTCGGGTGATGCGGTTCCAGGGCCGTTCGGCGCCGGCCGCGCTGCCGTGGCCTCCGGCCGCGCTGCCGTGGCCTCCGGCCGCGCTGCCCTCGCGCCAGCTTGTCGGGTGGGGAGCGCCTTCTCCCGTCCGGGCGCCGGCTTTGGGCCGATCGGGCGGCGCAACGAATCCGTACCGAGGCGGCGTCGCGCCCCGTGTCGCGTTACTCTAGGGGGCGGCGGCGAGGTAGTCGCCATTCTCGTCGGGTGCTCTGCGAGGCGAAGCGGCTACGGAGGGTGGCCCGAGAACCCGAGAGAGGCCGCCGGCAAACGAGCGCCGGCCGCGCCGCGGCGAAGAGTGCTGCCCGCCCAAGGCGACCGTATCGAGCACGACGGCTCGCGGCGGGCGAGCGCCGCGTCGGTCGGCAGAACCGGGCACGGATCAGTTACGGCGGCCACACCGTTTCTTCGGAAGGGCCCGAGCATTCACCCCACGGGGGTCGGATTGGAGCGAAAGCGATGATTTCAGTCAACGACGTCACGATGAATTTTGGGTCCCGCATGCTCTTCGACGGGGTCACCGTGACATTCAATGCCGGCGAGCGGTACGGGCTCACCGGGCCGAATGGCGCGGGCAAATCCACGTTCATGAAGATCATTTCGAAGGAGCTCGACCCCATGGCGGGCAGCGTCAGCCTGCCGCGGCGGTTCGGCATCCTTCGGCAGGACCACACCGTCTTCGACGAGTACGGAGTGCTCGAGGTCGTTCTCATGGGCAACGACGCGCTGTGGAAGGCGATGAGCGAGAAGGACACCCTGCTGGAGAAGGGTGACGATTTGACCGAGGCCGACGGCGTGCGCCTCGGCGAGTTGGAGGTCGTGATCGCGGAGGAGGATGGCTACACGGCCGAAGCGGAAGCGACCGCGCTGCTCGAGGGCCTGGGTATCGAGGCGCAATATCACGGGCAACCGCTCTCCGTTCTTCAAGGGGGCGACAAGGTGCGCGTGCTGTTGGCGCAGGCCCTGTTCGGCAGCCCCGACGCCTTGTTGTTGGACGAGCCCACGAACGCCCTCGACATTGCCAGCATTCGCTGGTTGGAGGAGTTCCTGCTCCAGTTCAGCGGTGCCCTCGTGGTGATCAGCCACGACCGCCACTTTCTCAACGAGGTGTGCACCAAGATCGCGGACATCGACTACGAAACGATCATCGTCTACAACGGCAACTACGACGATATGGTCACCGCCAAGGCGGAAGCACGAGGCTCCCTCGAGCTCGCCAACGAGGCGCGCAAGCGTCGCATCGATCAGCTCCAGGACTTCGTTCAGAGGTTTCGCGCCGGCTCTCGTGCCAGCCAGGTCAAAAGCCGGGAGAAGCAGGTAAACCGCGAGAAGCAGGCGCTTCACGATCTCAAGCGTTCGAACATCCAGCGTCCCTTCATTCGGTTCGAGCTCAAGCGCCAGAGCGGCAAGCAAGTGCTCAACATGGAGCGAGTCTCGAAGAGCTTCGGAGAAACGAGGATCTGTTCGGACTTCAACTTGGCTGTTTTCCGCGGAGATCGCATCGCGCTCGTCGGCAAGAACGGGATCGGAAAGACGAGCCTGTTGCGAATCATCAAGGGCGAGACCGAGCCGGATGTGGGCTCGCTCGACTGGGGGTACGAGGCTTCCGTCGGCTACATGCCACAAGATCACTCGGAGCTCATCGAGCGCACCAAGCAGAGCGCTCACGAGTGGCTGTGGAGCTGGAACGAGGACACCGACGAAGAGAACCTCCGAGCGCTCTTCGGGCGGCTACTCTTCACGAAGGACGAGCCGATGAAGCCCACCGAGGTGCTCTCCGGGGGCGAGACGGTGCGCCTGCTCTTGGCTCGTTTGATGCTGCTCAAGAACAACGTCTTGCTGTTGGACGAGCCGACGAACCACCTCGATCTCGAGGCGATTCGGTCGCTTACGGAGGCCCTTGCGAAGTACGAGGGCACTTGCATCTTCGTGACGCACGACCGCCAAATGGTGTCTCAGGTGGCGACGCGCGTCCTGGAGATGTCGTCGGAAGGCATCCGTGAGCTCACGCCCGCGCAGTTTCAGGAAGGCGAGTTCCTCGTCGACCACGTCAAGTACCAGAAGCAGGCGAGCTCCTGGTAGAGAGCCACCCCCGGGGGGCGCGGCGCCGGCTGGGCGTGTTCCGCTGTCGGTTCGCGGAGCGCTTGGGCGCTTCTTCGCGGGGCGGGTTCGCGGGCGCCCCTGGCTGGCTCGCGGAGCGCCCGGCCGCGTTCGCGGCGCGGATTCGGGCGTGCCGCAAGAAGCGCGGCGCCTTCCGAGCCGCCGTCGACGCGCCTGCAGGGAGCGCTCCGCTCCCCCGCGGGGGAAAGGCGATGGTCGCTACCGCGCTCGGCAGCTTGCTCGACGACGACAGACTGCCCCCCCGCGGCGCGGCCCTGCACGGAGAGTGCTCCAGCGATCCGACGCTCCTGCGCGACCAGCGCATCCAACGCGCCGCCGCTTCGCGGCGCGGACCACTTACCCCCGGGGGTGCGTCGGCGGTCAGGTACCGGGCAGATTCAGCTGTTCGCCGCTGGGCACCGAGAGCCCCGGGCGGCTCCCCATGTGCGCGGGGCCGCCCTCTTCATGCACTGCTTCTGCATTGGCCATGCACAGCACGCGGTTGCCGTGACGCAAACGCATTTCATACTGACCCTCACCAAAGCGTTCTGCGAGCCAGCGCACCGTGGGGCACAGGCTGGTGCGTCCCACCTCCGTCCAAACGCTGCCTTGACTCTTCTTGAGCAGAACGACTTGGGTCTCGCTTTCCGCTGAGCTGGTGCTGTTCATTCCCGCTTCGCCTTTCGGTACGCCTGGGTTTTCGCCTGCCAGGTTGCTGGCTCGTCGGCTTTGACGCAACCATCTTTTGAGATTTCGTTCAGGCAGCATTTCGCTCGCGTTGGTGTCCGCGAGGGGACTTTCGAGGGGTAGGCCGCTGCGCAGCTCTTCGGTTGCGAGCACCCTTGGCGCCTCGCCCTCGTCAGGCTGCGTATGCCGCGTGCGGCACTCTGCGTCATGCGGGCGAATGTTCCTTCACCTCGAGGAACTTCAAGTCGGGGTAGTCCTTCTGCGCCCTTTCGAGATGCCACGCGTTGCGCGCAAGAAACACAGTCGCACCGGTGTGATCCTCTGCCAGGCTCGCTCGATTTTCCTCGCGAAAGCGCTTGAGCTCCTTGGCATCGGCGCCCTCCACCCAGCGCGCCGTGTGCAGCTGGGTTCCCTCGAAGCGAACGGGCAAATCGTACTCGGTGCGGACTCGATCGGCCAACACGTCGAACTGCAGAGACCCTACCGCACCAACCACCCAAGTCGAGCCGAGGTGGGTCTTGAAGACCGAGGCTGCCCCCTCCTCGGCGAGTTGGTAGAGCGCTTTGCCGAGATGTTTGCCCTTCACGGGGTCGAGTGGGCGCACCGTCTGGAGCAGCTCGGGTGCGAAGCTGGGCAGGCCTGCGAAGTGCAAAGCCTCGCCCTCCGTCAGTGTGTCTCCGATTCGCAGCTTCCCGTGGTTCGGGATCCCGATGATGTCTCCCGACCAGGCCTCCTCGGCCAGCTCCCGATCTCGAGCGAGGAAGAGCACCGGGTTGTGGACTCGCAGCGTCGCTCCCGAGCGAACGTGGTGCAGCTTCATGCCGCGATTGAAGTGCCCCGAGCAGAGTCGAACGAACGCGATTCGGTCTCGGTGCTTCGGGTCCATGTTGGCCTGGATCTTGAAGACGAAACCCGTCACTTTCTCCTCCTCGGGGGCGACCGTGCGCTCCATCGCACCGTGCGGGCGCGGCGAGGGGGCGAACCGCCCGATGCCCCGCAGGAGCTCCTGGACACCGAAATTCTGCAGCGCGCTCCCGAAGTAGACGGGCGTCATGGTGCCCTGTCGATATGCCTTCTCGTCGAACGGCGGGCATACTCCCCGGGCAACCTCCACCTCTTCTCGGAGGGTTTCGAGCAGGTCGGGGGGAACGTGGCGCTCCAGCTCGGGATCGTCGAGCCCCTTGACCGTGATTCCCTTCGACCTGACGCCCTTCTTGGCGCGCTCCACGAGGAGCAGCTCGTCCGCCAGCAGGTCGTAGCAACCGAGGAAGCGCGAGCCGATTCCGATGGGCCAGGTGACGGGCGTCACCTCGAGCGCCAGGGTCTGCTCGATTTCGTCCAGCAGCTCGAAGTTGTCTCGACCCTCTCGGTCGAGCTTGTTGATGAACGTCGTGATGGGCACGTCGCGCAGGCGGCACACCTCGAAGAGCTTGCGAGTTTGGCTCTGGATGCCTCTCGCCACGTCGAGCACCATCACCGCCGAGTCGACCGCGGTGAGTGTTCGGTACGTATCTTCGCTGAAATCCTCGTGTCCCGGGGTATCGAGGAGGTTGAACGTACACCCCTCGTAGTCGAACGTCATGGCCGAGGCCGAGACGGAAATGCCGCGCTCTCGCTCCACCTTCATCCAGTCGGACGTGGCGCGCCGCTGATCCCCTCGCGCCTTGACGGCCCCCGCCAGCTGGATGGCTCCCCCGAACAGGAGCAGCTTCTCCGTCAGCGTGGTCTTTCCTGCATCGGGGTGCGAAATGATCGCGAAAGTGCGGCGGTTTCTGATTGCGGAAGTCACGCGTACGCTTCTCGTGCTCTCGCACGTGTCGTGCGTCGCCACGCCCCCGGAGCAGCTCCGGGGGCCGACGGCCGACGCAGCCGGGGAAGGGCTATTTCTCGGGAGGGGTCAGCTCCCCTTCGCACTCCAGGGCGCCGAGAAAGGCGACCAATTGCTTGATTTCTTCGTCCGTGAGCTTCTTGTCGAGCATCTTGGGGTCGAGCCCCTTGTTCTTGTAGCCGCCACCGACCATGAAGCGAACGGCGTCTTCTAGCTTGGCCACGGACCCGTCGTGGAAGTACGGTGCGCTCTTCGACACGTTGCGCAAGCTCGGGGTCTTGAACGCGGCCCACTCGCTCGGGTTGTCGCTGATCTTCTGGCGCCCCACATCCACTTCTTCGGGCTTCTTGCCTTCGATGCCCACGCCCACGTTGTGGTAGGCGCCGTCGCTGTTCATGAAGGCGTCGGAGAACATCGGGGGGGTGTGGCAGGAGTGGCAGGCGGCTTTTCCGATGAACAAGTCCTTTCCTGCCTGCTGATCCGCCGTCATCGCGGACGTATCCCCAGCGGCGAACTTGTCGAAGGCCGTCTCTGCGCAAAACAGGGTGCGCTCGTAGGCGGAGATGGCCTGCGCCACCGTGTCCGCGGTCGCGCCTACGCCGGGGAAGACGGCGTCGAACTGCTTTTGGTAGCGCGGGAGCTCGCCCAGGGCTTCGGCTTTTGCGTCCAAGTTGTCCGCTCCGACACCCATCGGCCCTCCCCACGCGCCTTTCGCCTGTGCTTCCAGCGAGCCCGCTCGACCGTCCCAATAAAGCTTGGGCAGGTATGCCACGTTCCAGAGCGCGGGGGCGTGGCGGGGCAGCTGCTTGCCTTCGGCACCGATAGCCAGCGGATCGTGGCCGCCGGTGCCATCTTCATTCTGGTGACAGGAGTAGCAGGCCAAGGAGCTGTCGCTGGACAGCTCCTTGTCGAAAAATAGTTGCCGGCCCAGCGCCACTTTCTCGGCGGTGGTCGGGTTGTCCTTGGGCGGGGACAGCGCGAGCAAATTCTTCGGTGGCTCGGGCAGCGGTGGTGCCTTCGGGGCGGCAGGTTCTTCCGCGTTCGATTTCGCGGCGCTCGCCTTCGGCGCCGGTTCGGGCGTTGCCTCATTCTTTTCGCAGCCGACCGCGAGGGCGGCGACTACCAATACCGGGCAGCCGAGAGCGAGCGGAGTAGGAAGCCCACGGAACGAGTCGCTTAGATTCATCTCTTCTTTTCTCCTTGCGTGGAGATTGCACCCTAATCCGAGCGTTCACAAAAGATCCGCGAAAACCTTCGGTCCCGACCGCGGCGTGCGGCGGGCCGTTTTGCATTGGGTGCGCCTGCCGACTCGCTCTGGCCCGTCAGCGGGCATCTGGCGAGGGGGGCGAATCGGGCGCTGCGCGGCGAGCGCCGTCGCGAGCCGACCGGCGCGCGAGAGAGAGGAATCGTGCGTGGAGCCGTTCCGGGAGGGATCGCCACGCGGAGGCGAGCGGGCAGCTCGCCCCCGATGGACGACGCAGCGGCCACGCGCACATAGTCGCCTCGGCCAGACGTAGGCAATCGCCCCGCCGCCCCGGAGCGAGGGCGGGGGCATTGGCCGGACAGCGGCGGCGAGGGCCCCGTGGACCAGGACTTGCCAGGCGCGCGCGCCGTCGCAGGGCGTTCACGGGGGGCCGCGGCGGCGCCGCCGAGCCTACTCTCGCTGCCCGCGAAACTGGTAGCTCAGCTCGCCGGTGACCGTGCGCGCTTCGGTCACGGCTTCCAGCGTGCCGGTGGCTCGCAGCCGCAGTCGATCACCCCGCAGGTCGGCGCGACCTTCGGTGACGACCGCCGTCAGCCCGTTCGAATCATCCTCCGTGAAGCAGGGCTGCGCCCCTTCGAACTTCGCTTCTCCATCCTCCAGGGAGGCCTCGAGCGTGCACAGGTCCTCTCCGTTGTCGCTGTTGATCAGCACGAACCGCAGCCGCGGCGGCGTGTCCAGCTCGACGCGAATGCGAGCGTTGGGGTCCTCTTGACGCTGCTCTCCGGCGCCTTCGAAGCGAAAGATGGCTACGTCGCTGCCCTCGAACATGCCCGCGAATTGGGTGAACTCCGCCGGCGCTCCGTTCCCCTCCGCACCCCGCTGCGAGTCCTCTGCGTCGCCCTCGAGCTCGGCGGCGGAGCCGCCATCCGCCACGCCCCCTTCCTCTCCTTCCGCTTCCTCCGGCTCGGCGGGTTGCGAGGGCTCCGCCCGGGCGCCCGCAGCGGCGAACGCGTCGAGCCCGCCCGACCGGCTTGCGCCCGTCTGCGGAGAGCCCTGGGCTCTCGCCTCCCGCTCGGCAAGGGCCAGCGGCCCGAGGCCCAACGGTCTGCGATTCACCGAGGGCGCGCACGCCAGCAGCGCGGCGAGAACGCCAAACCGCGGTGACCACACCGGCGAGGAGGGGCTCAACGCGCTCCGGGCAGCTCTCGACATCGGCCAAGGGTAGCGCGCTTTCCCCGGTGCGCTCAATCGGCGAGAGACCGGACCCTCGATCGGAGGCCAGCGAGGCGGGGGGAACGGACGCCGCGCGCGCCGCTCGGGGTTGGGTGTAGCCAGCATTTCGCCGTGTTCCCGTCGCGCGCCGCGGCGCCGGTGCCCGCCGTGCGCGGCCGCGGCGAGCCCGTACAGGCGGCAAGCGCGGACGGGGCCGCGGACCGCCCCAGCCCTGCGGACGGAGCGCAGCGGGCACGCGGGCGGCGGTGTGTGATTGCGCCCCACGCCGGGCCCCTGTTGCGGGACGAGGCAGGGCGGCGGGAGAGTGGCTGCTGCGCGAAAGGCCTCGCCCGCGGGCATCGCCGCGAGCCGCCTTACAGAAGGCGACCCGGGACGTACTGCGCGGCGTCGGGGTAGCGCGCGACGAGCTCGCCCACTCGGGCTGCGAATCGATCGACCTGCGCGGCCGCGGCGCCCACCATACCCATCGGGTTTGCCAGCAGCGCCCGCAGGCGCGCTGCCGAAAGCGGCAAGTCAGCGTCGGCTCCGAGCCGATCCAAAAGGTCGTTTTGCTGGATACGGCCCTCTCGCAGGTCGCTGGCTACGGCCAGCGCGTGACGCTGGATGATGTGGTGTGCCGCCTCCCGGCCGATGCCCTCGAAAGTGGCGGCCATCAGGATCTTCGTGACCGCGAGGAACGGCAAGTAGCGGCTCAGCTCGGCTTCGATGACGGGGGGAAATGCGGCGAATCCGGCGAGGACGTGTAGGAAGGTCTCGAGCAGCCCATCCATGGCGAAGGCCGAATCGGGCAGCGCCACGCGCCGAACGACGGAGCAGCTCACATCCCCTTCGTTCCACTGGTCTCCGCTCAGCGCGGCCACCATGTTCATGTGCCCGGTGAGGATTGCGGCCAGGCCCGAGATCCGCTCGCACGAGCGGGCGTTCATCTTGTGCGGCATCGCGGAGGAGCCCACTTGGCCCTTCTTGAAGCCTTCTCCCGCGAGCTCGTGCCCCGCCATCAGGCGGACCGTCTTGGCAAGATTGGCCGGGCCGGACGCGAGCTGGCGCAGCGCGCTGACCACCCGCAGGTCGAGCGAACGCGGGTACACCTGGCCAACGGCGTTCATGCGGCGCGAAAACCCCAGGTGCTCGCTGACGGCATCTTCGAGCGCCTCCACCTTCTCGGCGCTCGACAGCACGTCCAGCTGGTCCTGCTGCGTGCCGACGGGCCCCTTGATGCCCCGAAGTGGGTACGCCTCGATCAGCGACTCGAGATCGACGGTGGCGATCAACAGCTCCTCGCCCGCGTTGGCGAATCGCTTGCCCAGGGTGGTGAGCTGCGCTGCCACGTTGTGGCTTCGCCCCGTGATGGGCAGCTCGCCGTAGGAAGTGGCCGCTTGTGCGAGCCTCGCGAGTGCGGTGACGGCCTTGTTTCGCAGCAGCTCGAGCGAACTCTTCACCTGCAGTTGCTCGACGTTTTCGGTCAGGTCGCGAGAGGTCATCCCACGATGGATCAGCTCGTGGCCGGCAAGCTCGCAGAACTCCTCGATGCGCGCTTTCACGTCGTGCCGCGTGCGTTCCTCGCGGCGCTCGATGGAGGACAGATCCACCTGGTGCACCACCCGCTCGTAGTCCTCGATGGCGCCGGCGGGCACGGGGACTCCGAGCCGCTGTTGGGCGCGCAGAACCGCGAGCCAGAGTTGCCGCTCCAGCACGACCTTGTGCTGCGGGGACCAGAGCTGCCGCATCGCCTCGCTGGCGTACCGGTCGGCGAGCACGTTGGGGACGGTTGTCGAATTCATGGCGACCTTGCCGAAGCGGCGGGGTTTTACCCGTCGCTTCGCGAAACTCACACCAAAACTTTCCCGCGCATCGTCCGTTGCAGCGGAAAGCCCGCGATTTCTGCGGGTACGACGCTGGCTACTGGGCCGAGGCCGGCCGCGGCGGGCGACTCGAGATTGACAAGAGCGCGGGATCTCGCCGAAGGAAGGCCATGCTCCGCTTCGCGAGGGTTCGCCGCGCGCGGGCCGGCATGGCCGGTTTCCCATCCGAGCGGCAAAGCGCCAGCTCGACCATCGAACGGCCGAGCCCGGCGAGCGCCGGCCGTGGCGGGGCCTCCGGCGGGGGTCGTGCGGTTCGGCGATCGCGCGGGCTGAGCGCGTTGATGCTGGTCGTAGCGTGCCAGCAGAGCCCGGGCGTCCGCGCGGGGCCGGAGCCTGGACCGGCGCCGGCCCCGGAAGATCCCGGCCAGCGCGCGCCGGCGCCTCCGACCCAGCCGCCGTCCTCTGCGCCGGGCCTCGTTCCGCCCCTCTCCCCCCGGGCTCGGCTCGAAGACGAGCGCAATTCGATCGAGGTGTTCGAGGCCGCGGCACCCGCCACCGTCTTCGTCATCAACCAACGCGTCGTGGTGGACTACTGGTCGCGGGACATCGACCGCGTGCCGCAGGGCACCGGCTCCGGCTTTCTCTGGGACAAGCTGGGCCACGTCGTCACCAACTACCACGTGGCGCGAGGCGCGCAGAGCTTCGAGATCACTCTCTACGACAACCGCACCTTCGGAGCTCGGCTGATCGGGGCCGAGCCGCGCAAGGACATCGCGGTGCTCAAGCTGGACAAGCCGCCCGCCGATCTCCGGCCGCTGCGCGTCGAGCGGGGGTTGGAGCTCCAGGTCGGGCAGAAAACCCTGGCCATCGGCAACCCGTTCGGTCTCGACCAAACCCTGACGACCGGGGTCGTCAGCGCCCTCGGGCGCAGCATGCCCGGTCCCGAGAACGTGACGATTCGCGACATGGTGCAGACGGACGCGGCCATCAATCCAGGCAACTCCGGAGGGCCGTTGCTGGATTCGAGCGGGCGCCTGATCGGGATGAACACCATGATCTACAGCAAGAGCGGTTCGTCGGCGGGCATCGGGTTCGCGGTTCCGGCCAGCGCCATCGCTCGGGTGGTGCCGCAAATCATCCGCAACGGAAAAGTCGAGGAGGTCGGCATCGGTGTGGAGGTCAACGCGGACGGGCGCATCGAACGCCAAAACGGGATCGTCGGGGTGATGATCCGGCGCGTCCGACCGGGTGGCCCAGCGGCCAAGGCGGGGCTGAAGGGGCTACAACGGACGCGTGGCGGCTGGGTTTTCGGAGACATCATCGTCGGTGTGGACGACCTGCGAATCACCAACTACGACGACCTCTACAACGCCATGGATCGGCACCGCGCCGGCGATCGGGTCATTCTGCAGGTGTTTCGCCCGGCGACCCGCGAGCGGCTCTCGGTGAAGGTCCAGTTGCAGGCCCTTTGAGGACCCGTGTGATGACCGTGAAAGCCTACCTGTCGCGAGCGAGCCAGTCATGAAGCTCATCCTCGAAGGCGGCGGCGCGCGCGCGGCGTACTCGGCGGGCGTGTGTGACGCGCTCGCCGCCGCGGGCGTGTGCCCCGACGTAGTCGTGGGGTGCTCCTCCGGGGCGATCAACGCGGCCTTCGTGGCCTCTCGGCAGACGGCGACCGTCTGCGAGCTGTGGGCCAACTACGTGCCGGGCCGCCACTTCATCAGCTGGCAGCGTTTCTTCACCCCCTTCGCCAAGCCCGCCCTGGCGGTCGACGACATGCTCGACCGCGTCATGATCGGTCAAAACTTGTTCGACCCGGTGGCGGCCACCACGGGGGTTCCCGTTCTCTACGTGGCCGCGACGGACGTGCAGACCTGCCGTGGTCACCTGGTGCGCCCCACCGCGGAGAACGTGGTTCAATGGCTGAGGGCCTCGCTGGCGCTGCCGCTCGGCTACAACCGCATCGTGCAGGTCGACGGGCGGGGATATGTCGACGGCGGGGTCGCCATGCCGGTTCCGTTCGACGATCCCGTGGAGGCGGACTTTCGCGGTCCGACCGTCGTCATCTTGACGCGCAAGGTCGACACCCTGAAGCCGGCGCCCCGGCTGTGGCAACGGGCGCTGATTCGCGCCATCGTGCCGCGCGCCGCCCGCCGTGCGACGCTGCGCCAGCACGACCTGCACAACGCCGTGATGACGCGCCTCCAGCAGGCGGTGCTCTCCGGCGAGGTCATCTTGATCAATCCGCCCGACGACATGCCGCTGAGCCGCTTCTCGCGGGACGCCGATACGATTCGGCGCGGCATCGCCCTGGGGCGGGAGGTCGGCAAGCGCCACGCCGAAACGCTGCTGTCACTCGCCCGTCCGCGCGCCGTCATGGCGTGAGGGCGGGGCCAGGCGCTTCGGCGCGCCCGGCCGGCCTCGTCATCCCAGCTGGCCGAAGCGCAGCTCGATGGAGCGGCCGAGATCCTCGAGCGCGGCCGTATCACTCGCCCGGAACGGGTGGTCGAAGCGCCCCAGCTCGAGCAGCCCGCGGGTTCCTCCGAGCCGCACCGGCACGAGCGCGACACCCGAAATGCGCTGATGCACGCGCGAGGTCAGGCGTCGAGCGCTGCTGCGTGCCCACACGTGGCTCTCCGGTGTGCCGATGGTGGCGGGGCCCTTGCCGGCGACGACGCGGGCGTCATCGTGCCAGGGAACCACTTCCCCGAGGTTCAACCCCATGCCGGGCCCGTGCGCCCAGCTGGTGACGAGGCCCACGAACGGGGGCCTGGCTTGGTGCAGCACACCCACGCTCGCCCGCGTCGTCCGCACGGCCATCTGCAGGGCCTGCCCCAGCAGTTGGTCGCTGCTGCTCACCTCCTCCAGGGGGCTGCTGTCGACGCGGGGCGCTCGCAGCGCCTGCTTGATGGGCTCGATGCTCTGAACCGTCCGCTGCGCGTACAGCCAGCGGCGAAGCGAACGAATTTCGCGAATTTCGTTCTGACACCGCCAGTTCGACCAGCTGTGCCTGGCGACGAAACAATTGCGCTCCACCCGGCCTGCGGCCACTCCGCGGAGCAGTAACCTGGTATTGACGGGTCCGATCACGGCGCTCCCGTTGGTGACGTACCAGCTGGGGCGCTCCTTCCAGGGAGTCACGAGACCCGAAATCGGGCCGTCGACGGACGCTTGAGACATGGACATTGCTACCTCTTTTCAAGAACTTGCGCGCCGGCCGGAGCGATTTGCGCAGCGTTGACCGAATTGTTGTCGATGTCTCGGTCCCGGGGCAAACATTGGGCGAAGCGCCGCGTGGGGCGGGAGCGAGCGAAACCCTATCGAGGAGGCAGCTGCGGCTGCCCGCCCGGAGCCTGCCGTGACTGAGACTCATTCCAACGGCGTCGATCGACGCTCCTGGCTGGAGCGGGCGCTTTCCGCCGTGGCCGAGGTGCGCCCGGGTGAGGGCCTCGTGGCGCTGCTTCTGGCGGCCTGCACTTTCCTCCTGTTGCTTGCCTATTATCTGATCAAGCCGGTCCGCGACGCCCTGATCCTGCCGCACCCCGCCGGCGCGGAGTACAAGTCGTGGCTGCAAGGCGCCGTGGCCATTGCGCTGCTGGTGGCCGTTCCTGCGTATTCGCGTCTGGTGGATCGCCTCGAGCGCCACCGCCTCGTGATCGGCGTGACCCTGTTCTTTGCCAGCCACCTGGTGTTGTTCTACCTGGCCACGCTCTCTCCTGCGTTGCGAGAGAGCCTCGCGCTGGCGATCGTCTTCTTCGTGTGGCTCGGCGTATTCAACATGATGCTGGTCGCCCAGCTCTTCGGCTATGCCAACGACCTGTTCAGCGAGCCGCAGGGGCGGCGGCTGTTGCCGATCGTCGGCGTCGGGGCCTCGGTGGGAGCCGTCGCCGGCAGCACGCTGCGGGAGCTGATGGAGGGGACGCTCGGGCTGTTTCCGATGCTTCTGGTGAGCGCCTTGGCCCTTGGCTGCGTGTCCGTGATGGCTTTCGTGGTGCATCGGCAACCTCTGCCGTCCGAGGCTTCCGAGGGTGCGCTGCCCGCCGAGCAGGGGGCCTCCAGCGCGGAAAGGCGGGGCGGGGGCGCCGGCTCGAAGGGAGCCAGCAGCCGGGATGGCTTCTCCATCGTTTGGGCGACGCCCTACCTGCGCTTGCTCGCGGCCTTTGCGCTCGTCTTCACCACCGTGAACACGAACGGCGAATACGTGCTCGGCAAGCTGATCAAGGAAGCCGCAGAGACGGCGGTCGCCGCGGGCGAGCTCCAGCCCGACGAGGTGGGGGGCTACATTGGAGGGGAGTTTGGCGCCCTGTACACATGGGTCAACTGGTTGGGCCTGGGCCTACAGCTCCTGGTCGTCTCGCGCGTCGTTCGCTACGCGGGGCTGCGGGTGGCGTTGTTCGTGCTCCCCATCATCGCGCTGGCCGATAGCACTGCTCTCTTGCTTTGGCCCATCGTTGCCGTCGTATTCGTGGGCAAGGTGGCAGAAAATGCGACCGACTACTCCCTCAACAACACGCTCCGGCAGATGATGTGGCTGCCCACCACCGCCGAGATGAAGTACAAGGCCAAGCAGGCCGTGGATACGTTTTTCGTGCGCATGGGGGACATGCTCTCCGGCCTCTTGGTTTTCATCGCGGTGACAGTCCTCGGCCAGGGCGTGCGGACCTTCGTGCTATTCAATGTCGTGCTCGTGGCCATGTGGCTCTTGCTCTCGTGGCGGATCGGAAGGCGCTACGAGGAGCTTCGAGATGCGAGGAGTGAGGGCTGATGAATCGACCTGGCGATCGAAGGGCCGCGCGGAGCTCGGGGGCAGCGGGGGGCCGTCGCCGGTTGTTTTTCTGGGGCGGTGTCGGCGTTCTCGCCGCCGCGCTGCTCGCGGCGGGCGCGCTGGCCGTGAGGCGGCGCGGTGGCTCTCATCCGCTCGATGCAGGGAGCCCGCGGCTCCCGCCGACGCAAACCTTCTCGGTCGGGTACAACCTCGACTACCCTGGGGATTGGACCAACCTGCCGCCGTTCATCGACCAGTACAAGAACGGCCGTGGCCTGCTGGGCGCCTGCAGCTACGAGGGAGTGGATCTGGTTGGCTGCCACCCGACGAACCATTTGAGCCTGGACGAAAGCGGCTGGCTGCGGAGCATGAAATTTCACGACGACCCGTCGCGGCGCTATCTGTTCGTTGACGCCATCGTCAGCACGACCGGCGTCAAGTCCGACATCGGAAAGCGCTTCCTCGTCACCTGGGAGGGGGAGGGGGAGGTTGGGCTGCAGGGGGTGGAGGCTCGGGTGGTCGCTCCGCGGCGCCTCGCCTTCGTCCTCGAGGGCTCGTACGTGACCGTGCGTGTCACCGAATCCGATCCGGCGGGCACGGGGGACTACGTGCGCAACATCGCCGTGTTCCGCGAGGATTTCGAGGACGAGCTGGCTCGGGGGGAGCTGTTCAACCCGGAGATGCGAGCCTACCTGCGGCCGTTTCGCAGTCTGCGATTCATGGATTGGTTGAAGACGAACGCGCCCGGTCGGTGCAGCGCGGGGCCGAAGGCGGGGGAAGAGTGTTATCCGGTGAGCTACGACGTGTGCGGCTCGGGCGTCTGCAAGGTTGGCGGGAGGTGGGCGGAGCGCCCGATGATGGGCCAGAGCCAGCTTCTCCACGCGGGACAAATGTTGGACAACGCCCATCCGGAGCTGGGCCCCCGCATGGGGGGCTACCCGCTGGAGATGATCGTCGATCTGGCGAACGAGATGGGGGCACACCCGCACCTCAACGTCGCCGCCGACTATGACGACGACTACGTAGAGCGGTTCGGTACGCTCGTTCGGGACAGGCTCTCCCCCGACCTGGTTGCAACCATCGAGTATTCGAACGAGGTGTGGAACTGGCGCTTCTCGCAGGCGAACTACGCGAAGGCCCACGCCGAGAAGCTTTGGCCGGGAGCGGGGAGTGGCTGGGTTCAGTACATGGCGGGGCGCACCGATCACATGTGCAAGATCTTGCGGGGGGTTTTCGAGGGCCAGGAGCACCGCTTGCGCTGTGTGATTTCCCCTCAGACTGCCTGGCCAGACCTCGCCCTCGACATCTTCGAGTGTCCTCTGTGGGTCGCCGACCACCCGGGGATGAAGAACTGCATGGCGGCCGTCGACTCGATCAACATCGCCGGCTACTTCTCCGGCTGCCTGCACCGCAACCTGGACGTATTGCAAGAGTGGCTCCAGCAGGGCAAGGAGCAAGCGCTCGACCGAGCCTTCGCCCAGCTGGAGCACGGAGGCGAAATCGAGAGCTGCTCGGGTGATTCGGCGGACAATCTGGACCGGACGATCGAGCTGTACCAGCGCTTCTCACAGTACGCTGCACACTATGGCGTGGGCCTGACGGTGTATGAAGGGGGCACCCACTTCGAGGTGGACCACACGCCTTCGCCGGGCAGAGCTCTGCTCGTGGAGATGACCAAAGATCCGCGCATGTTCGACCTGTATCTGCGCAACTTCCGGGGCGCATACGAAGCGGGCGCGTCTCACTTCAACCTGTGGGGGTGGGTGGCTCCGGACGACACCTGGGCCAACACGGACACCGCGGTGGATTTCGACCACCCGAAGTATCGGGCAGCGGTCGAGTTCTCCCGTCGCCTGGGGGCCGCGGCCGCCCCCGCCAAGGCGGGCGCGCGCCCGCCCAACCGGCCCTCGCCGAGCGACCCCTGAAACGCGCGGCCGCGGGCTCGCCCCGGCCCGCGACGGCTCGGGCAGAAAAGCCGAACCGCCGTCAGCCGCGTTGGTACCGTTGCCAGGCGCTCAGCGCGAGGATGGATAACCCCAGCGCGACGAGGCCTCCGAGGGCCATGTCCAAGCCGAGATCCTGAGGCCGCTGCGCGGGGGGACGAGGCTCGTTTTCGCTCGCACGCGTCACCGTGCGCGGGCTTTCCGGGGGCGTGAGGACCTCCGTCGTTTGCTGGAGGGTGCGCGTTCGGGGGATCACGGCCGCTGCCGCGTCGGGGGGCGGTTGCGGGCTCGGTCGACGGTTGGTCAGCACGATCACGCCGCTCGGCTCGCGCAGCGCGCGCAGGCCGCCGCCGGGCGAGGCAGGGGAGCGAGCCGCGCCGGCGGTCGGGTTGGCCTCGTCGAGCTCCCCCGCTTGCGCGGCGAGGGTGCGCGCCCGGCGCATCGCTGCGCCCAGCCTCGGCCCGAGCCCGCGGAAAGAACCCGGGGGAAACCTCGCGGCCTCCTCACCCGTGAGGGCTTCGTCCGGCGCGCTCGCTGCCGGCGACGGGGGGGCCGACGCCGGCGGCTCACCGGGGCCCGCATCCACGCCGCCTGCCGCGCTGTCGGGGGCCAGGATCGCGGCCCAGAGCACCGCCGCGGCCAGCAGGCGCTCGACGCCCGAACGTTGCCGCGGGAGCGGGGGGAACCGATTCGGCATGGAAAGCCGCATTGGCGTGTGGCAGCGATGACCGGCCATCCTCCCAAGCATGGTACGTCGGGGCGGCCGGTGTCCAGCTTTGGGCAGAACGCGCCCTGCCCCGAAAAGGCTCAGCCACCCGTTTGATCGGGGGCGGAGGACCTGCCGGCGGCGGCGCGGACCCGGGCAGCTTTCGCGGCCGGCGCTCGCGCTGCGCGGCCCGGCTCGGCCCGCTGCGCCGAGGATTGCTCGTCGACGAATGCCGCCAGCCAGGCGAGCGGAGCATTCCAGTTGATCGCCACCTCGTTCACCGACCACGCGTTGACGTGGTCGATGTAGCAACGCAGCGGCGCGCAGTCTCCGAGCCGCCCCGAGGTGGGATCTTGCTTGCGGGAGTTGGGGCCGCCGGCGAGGGCGCCGGGGGGCGGGTTGGGGAAGCGCGCGATGGCCTGGTGCGCCCAGAACCGGTGGTGGGGGTTCTTCAGAGAGTCGTCGCCGAACCCACTCACGTAGGAGAAGTTCAAGGGGTTGCGCCCGAGCAGATAGTCGAGCGCTTCGGTTACGCCGCCGTAGTATTTCTCCTCGCCGGTCAGGTCGTACGCCAGCGCCAGCACGACGCCGTTGTTTGCGACCAGGGAGTTTGAGCCCCACGGGTAGTGTCCGTTGCTCCCGGCTTGCATGGGTAGGCGGTAACCCTGGGCCTCGATCCGGGCCAAGTAGCCGTCAGCCGCCTGCACGAGCGCCGCCTCGATGGCCTCCCGTTGATCGGAAGGCAGGTGGCTTTCCGTCACGAGCAGGGAGATCGCGCCCAGCGCGGCCGTCGATTGCCAGGTCATGGAGGTGTGGTGTCGAACCTTTTCGTGCCCCGTCACCACGGGAAACCGCAGGTGGTGCTTCGACTCGACGATGACCCGCAGCAGGGCGTCATTGCCGAAGGTGATGAACAACTCGGCGGCGGCCCAGTACATCTCGTCGCTCACGTCGGTGTCGTCGTAGGGGCCCCCGCCCTGGCTGCTGTATTGGGGCGCGTAGACGGGTTCGGAGCGGCGCGCCGCATTCCAGGCTCGGATGGCACCGATTCGACAGCGTTCGGCGAAGGCCGGGTCGATGTCTCGAAACAAGCGAAACGCCTGGGCGGCGGTTGCCGCGAGGTTCAAGGTCGCGGCGGTGCTCGGCGGGTGCAGGAAGCGCTGGGCGAAATACTCGGGGGGGACCATGCCGAGCGTGCTCCACGCAGAGTCGTGTAGCTTGTGGTGCACCATCCCGGCCCCGGGCTGTCCCTCGGGCACCTGCATGCGAAGCAGGAAATCCACCTCCCAACGGGCTTCATCCAGGTAGTCCGGGATACCGTTCTTCTGCTCTGGCAACTCGAGGCTGCCGTCACCGAGGCGTTCGAGCGGGGCGCTGCCCCTCCCGAAGCGCTGCGTGCGCTCGTAGAGGTTCATGATCGTCCACACCGAAATGCCGCCGTTGACGACGTACTTTCCGTGATCGCCGGCGTCGTACCAGCCGCCCAGGGCGTTGAGCTCGTACGCGCAGCCAGATACACACGTGATGTTGGCATCGCTGAGGTGGCCAGGAGGGTGCGTCCACTGCCAACCGCCTGCCCAGGGGATCTCGATCGGTGTCCCACTGCGGTTGTGGTAGAAGTAGCTCATGGCTGCCTTGCGCAGCGGCTCGTAAAGCCTCTGGCCGACGGCGAAAGGGTAGCTGTCCTCGTCCCCCACCACGACGCGGTAGCCCTCGCCTGGAGTCGAAAGGGCGCTGAAGTCGATCCAGTGGACGCGGTCTCCCGATTCCGGATCCACACCGCTGCGAACGCGACTCGTTCCCACGGCCACCTCCTGCCCCGATCCGTCGACGACGCGCCACGGCTGTGGCGTGGGCGCGTCGCTGCGCAGGATGGCCATCTTGCGCGCGTCCGGGAGGTATCCGTGCTGATTGACGTGAACGTGGTGGTCGACGAGCAGCTTGCAGCCCGCCGCGGAGGCGAAAAGCGTCGGCGCCATGGCGAGCAAAGCGCGTTGAGGAAAGGAGCCTGCTTTCTCGGTCATCGACTGTCACTTTCGCGGGCGCGCCCGGCGCACCAACCAGGCTCTTAACACGGCGCCGGAGCGGCAATCGGTCGATTGCCGAGACAAATCGACGAGCGGGAGCGTCGAAGGCGCCGCAGGCCCCGCGCCGGCGCGCCTCGAAAAGCGCCTGCTCCCTTCGGCGGGTGGGTGCTTCGCGGGGGGGCGAGGCAACAGGCAATCGCTGCGGTGCTCCGCCGGACGAACGCCATCCTCCGTTCGGAGCGACACGGCGTTGCCCCGAGCCGCACGCGGCGTCCGCACTTCGAGAAAAATGCGCTGTAGGGGGAACGCGGCGTGCGTCGAGGCGGCAGCCGCGGGGCTGGCGCGGGGGGCCGCCGCGCCGGCCGTTGCCGGTCAGAGTGCGCCCTTTCGCCCTTCCCGGGTCACGGGCTCGCGCTCCGGGCAGCCGTACGCGAGAGGGGGGATCGCGGGGGACTCGCGCAGCGTCTGCCCTTTGCCGGTCGCCGCGCCGCTTGCCGGAGGCGCCAGGGGGTCGTGTGTTGGGCCGGGCTCAGTTCGATGGATCGCGAACGTAGGCGATCGTTCGAATCGTGCGGACGAGCCGTTCTCGGTCGCTCCGCGTGATGTCGATGAACGTGATGCCCATCCCCGGGTTTCGGTTTTCCGAGAGGACCCGGACCTGATTCACCCACTGCACGGAGCCCTTGAGGGCGAACGGTCCCGGTGCGCCCGGAGGGGCGAACCGCAGCGTCAGCTCCGTGCCGACTTCCAGTGGCTCCTGCGTCAGCACGAAGATGCCGAGGGCCGAGATGTTGCGAATGGAAGCGTAAAGAAACGTCTCGTCCGTTTCGCAGTCCACGTCCCAGGCGACTTCCACGCGGTCGGATTGTCGGCGATTTTCGGACTCTCTGTCACGACGATCCATGAGTGGCTATCTACCACTCATCGCTCGACAGATCCTTGGGCTTTTTTGAGCGTGTTTGGTGGGGGCGATGAACGGAAAGGTAGTCACGCGCGCGCCCTGCGGACGACGGCACCGGCGCGGCGCGCGCCGGCCCGAAGTAGTGTTCGCCGTCGCCTCAGCGCACGATCAGGTCTCCTGCTTCGATGCGGTTGTCGTGGTGCGCGCCTTCGCTCACCTGCAGCCGGGTGTTTCCCGAAAACAGTCCGAAGTAGACTTTGTACGTCGCAGCTGAAAAGGTTGCCGCCAGCTCGACGGAGTGCATGTCCGTCATGAAGTCGCCCACGTTCCAGAAGCGCATGGGGTACTTGCCTTCGAGCGTTTCGTGGTCACCGTTGTGGCGACGCCCGTGACCGTCGATGTGGATGAAGGTTTTCCACTGCTTGTGCAAGGGAGCCAGCACCTCCCAATGAATTTCGAACTGGTACGGTCTCCCTCTGACGGCCACGTCCACGGGCCGCCCGTTTTGGTCCAGCAAGCTCCAGCCCAGGCAGCGCAGTTGTTGTTTCAGCTTGACCTCGAGCGGGTGCTGAACCGACGGGCGCTCGCTCCGGATCCAATCGGCGAAGGGATTCTCGTCGACCTCGCCTTCGCGCAGCAGGTTGGAGGCGAGCGAGGTATCGCTGGAAAGCGCCTCCAGGATGGGCAGGTTCGCGCGCTGCGGGCTGTGACTTCGCTGCAGGCTGTTTAGCTGGGCGAGGACCTTGGTCGGCGCGATGAGCCACTTGCGTCCCTCGTTCGGCGCCACCAACCATTCGTGGGCGGCCTTCGCGTTCTTTGGTGTGATGACCTGAGAGGCCCCGTAGTAGGGGGCCACGTCGGCGGCTGACCCGAGCACGGCTAGCGGTTCCGAGGGATCGGCCCGGGCCCGGTAGGCCTCGAAGACGTGTCGGGGGGAGAGGTGACGAGCCAGCGCTGGATAGTAGTCGAGGCTCATCGCGAGCCCGAACCCGGTCAACGCGATCCAGGCGATTCGTGCGGGCGAGGCCGGCAGCGCCGCCAGAACCCTGCGGAGCAAGTCGCCGCCGCCGAGGGCCAAGGCGTACAGTAGCAGCAGCGCGGGAGGCGCGAGGAACCCGAAGCGCAGCAGTGGCTGCAACACCGAAAGCCTCCGCACGGGCCCCACGGGCACGAGATGCTGATCGACGAGCGCCAGGGCGGCGGCCAGAAGCAATGCGAGCATCGTGAGGAGCCCCGCCGCGCGAGCTGCGCGACCCAGGCCGTTCCACGCTCGCGAGAGGTTCGTCCACAGCTCCCCCGTGCGCGGCTCCAAGCTGGGAAACCAGCGCCACAGGGCGCGCCCTTCGCTCTGCCGGGGTCGCGGCGAGCGTTCGAATTCTCCCAGCACGAGGCAGAGCACCCCGACGCACGCCAGGCTGCAGTATTTCACGAAGCCGTGCGTCGCCTCCGAGAAGCTCTCGGGCAAGTCGGCGCCCGAGACGGCAAAGGCGCTCAGAGCTTCATCCGGCTGTCGATCGAAGTCCAAGGCCAGGATCACCATCAGCGCAGCCGTGGCCAACGTCAGGGCGCGCGTGTGGCGTGGGCGTGTCTCCAGATCGCGGAGGCCGACGCCCACCAGCCCGGCAATCGCGAAAGAGCCGACGAACGGAATCGCGCCCACGGCCGGTGCGCCCAGGCCGTGCACCAAGAATGCCGACAGCGCCGTGCACCCCAGGCAGAGCGCCAGCGCCAGGCGCCCCGGAGGCGCCTCGGGGGCGGGGCGCAGCGCCACGGCCACGAGGGCAGGGGCCGCGGCGCTCCAGGGAAAGAGGGCATGCCCCAGTTGGTGCAACAGGGAATCGTGCGTGAGCAGCTTCGTGGGCGTGGCGCGTGTGGTCCCGAGTAGCTCGAGCGCCACGCTCTCGGAAGCGCCGAAAGCTGCCCAGAGGCCGACGCCGAGAGTCGCCGCGCCCACAGCGAGCGCGGTCCCTCCGAGAGCCGAGCGGTTGCGGGCGAGCTCCCGGCCGGTTCCGCGCCAAGAGGCCCACGCCAGGCCAACGCCCAAAAGGGGGCAAGCGACGCCCAGGAGCAGACCGCGGCTCGCGAAGCCAGCGGCCAGCCCCAGCACCGCCGCGCCGAGGCAGGCGAGCCAGGCCGGTCTTCGCAGCTCGGTGAAGACGCCCAGCGATAGAGCCGCCGTCGAGGCCGCCACGGCGGCGAGTGTGACCCCATCGCCGAGCATGGTTCTGCTTTGGATGAAAAATAGCGGCATGGTTGCGAGGGTCGTCGCCGCGTAGGCTGCGGCCCGAGAATCCACCAGACGGCCAACCAAAATAAAGAGAGCCGCCAGCCCGGAAAGCCCCCACAGCGCCAAGGGCAGGCGCCCCGCCCAATCGCTCAGCCCGAACAGCTGAAAGCCCAGCGCGATGGACGAAAACGGGAGCTGACCCTTGCCCAGCTCGGTGAGCGTCGGGACGTGGCTCTCGGCTCCGGCGAGCGCCAGCTGATCGGCCCCGTGGAGAAACACGGCGATGCGCCTGGCCAGGTTGGCCACCTCCAGCTCGTGCGGCGCCCACAGCCCCGCCCAGCCGAGCGGGAGCAGCAAGCTGAGCGCGCCCACGGCTGCGGCCACCCACGGGGGCCAAGCCGGAGCGGAACGGCCCGCCGAGACTCGAGCCGCCTCCGCGCCCCGCGGCCGTGGCTGCAGGTCAGGTGTCGGCTCGACGGAGGAGGGCATGGCAAGCGCTGTGGGCGCGAGGTCGGTGTCGCTCACGCGACCCACCCTTCCGCGCCAGGCGTGTCAAACTTGGTTGGTTCAGTCATTCGGCCGTTTCTCGGAAATTTTGCGCCCGAGCCTACACCTCTGCCCGCCCGTGTCGAGCCAGGGCCGTCGGGCC
>JBNKVS010000001.1:0-88788 GCA_050299315.1 Polyangiaceae bacterium | reverse complement strand
ACGGCGCGGAATTGCTAAGGCGTCGCCAGTCGGCACATCCGAGGCCGCGGGATGTCCGGCCACTTCACGAAGAGGTTGAAAGCCACGAGGACCGGAAGACGTCTCAGCGCGCGATTCGAACGCCACCACCCTACGATGCTTCTTCAGCATCACCTCGGCGATCTACGGCGCCGGCTATGGCTCGAGCGGGCGCTTCTACGAAAAGTCCAACGAGCAGCCGGGGATGACACCGAGCGAGTTCCGGCGCGGGGGCGCCGACGCCGTGATCCGCTTCGCCGTCGGCGAGTGCTCCCTCGGCTCCATTCTGGTGGCTGCGACCGACAGAGGCGTCTGCTCGGTGCTACTGGGAGACGACGCCCAGGCCCTGGTCGTCGACTTGGAGAGGCGCTTTCCCCGCGCCTGCCTGGAGGGAGCGGATGCGGGCTTCGAGGCGGTCGTGGCCCAGGTGGTCGGTCTGGTCGAGCGCCCCTCGAGCGACAGTGAATCGCTGCCCCTCGACCTTCGCGGAACGGCGTTCCAGAAGCGCGTCTGGGCGGCGCTCTCGCGCATTCCCCGTAGAGAGGTTCGCACGTACGCCCAGATCGCCGAAGCCGTCGGCTCGCCTCGCTCGACGCGGGCCGTGGCCGGCGCTTGCGCAGCCAACCCGATCGCCGTGGCCGTTCCGTGCCACCGCGTCGTGCGGACGGATGGGAGCCTTTCGGGGTACCGCTGGGGCGTCGAGCCCAAGGAGCAACTGCTGGAGCGGGAGCGGGCTCGGAAGAAGCGCTCGTGAGGCGGCAGTGTGCAGGTTCGCTCCCGAGCGCACGGGCCCTGCGTGCGTCGCGTCCCCGCGTGTCGTGGCCAGAGCGCAGGGCAATGGGGGGCAAGCCGGTGCAATACAAAGCCGAGAGAATGGACAACGAGAGCGACGGCCGAAACGCTCTCGCTCGTCTGCCGGTCAAACAGTGGATCTCGATCCGCCAGGGGCCTGCTATTGTCTTCGCCAGAGCCTCGGTCTCCGCTTGGCCCGCCCCATTCCCACTTCGTTCGTTGCCGGCGCTCGGGCACGGCACCGGGAGGTCGGGGTTGGGTGGCCCCTCGTCGACCCCAGAACGGGGGCTTTGCTGGCTCTCGATGGATCCCTCATGACCAAGTCGTTCCCGCTGTCCCACGTCCCCTCGCAATCCAATCAATCCAGGCGCGTGCGTTTCCGTACGCCGTCATCCGGCGCGCGGCTCTCGGGCGCGCCGCTCTGCGGAGCCGTGGCGGCGGCCGTCTTCACTCTGGGAGCTCTGTCCGCCTGCGGTGGCGACGCGGAGGCGCCGGACCGCGGGGCGCCGCTCGGAGGGCCACCGGCGCCCGGGGCGGCGCCGCCGGATGACGGGATGCCGCCGGGGCCCGCGGAGGCACCATCTCCGCCACCTTCCGACGCGCCACCTTCCGACGCAGAGCCCGCCGAAACGGACGAAGGCGTCGGGGAAGTTCCCCTCGACCCCTCGGTCGATGACGAGGCCGGCGGCGGCGAGGCGCCCGCGGAGGAGCCCGTCGAGCCTGCGCCGGAAGAGCCCGCTCCACCTCTCGAGCCCCTCGATGCGGTGCCTGTCGAGTGCGCCGCGCTGCCCAACGCTGGCAATCGAAACGACGGAGACATCAACGTCGTGTTGGATACCGAGTTTCAAGTCATTCGCGGCTTCGGCGGCATCGCTCAGCCCCGATGGATCGACGACTTGACCCCCGAGCAGGCCGACACCGCGTTTGGCAATCAGCCGGGCCAGCTCGACCTATCCATCCTTCGCTTGGGCATTTCTTACGACCCCGCAGATTTTCCGATCGAGCTGCCGACGGCCCAGCGCGCCGTTTCCCTCGGCGCCCGCATCTTCGCCACGCCCTGGACGCCGCCGCCCGAGCTCAAGTCGAACCAGGACATCGTTTCGGGCGAGCTCCTGGAGGAGAACTACGGAGCCTACGCCGACCACCTGCTGAGCTTCCGTGACTTCATGGCGGACAACGGCATCACCGTCGAGGCCATCTCCATCCAAAACGAGCCGGACATCGCCGTGACCTACGAGTCCTGCGACTGGACTCCCGCGCAGATGGCGAGCTTCCTCACCTCCCAAGGCCCGCGCTTCGGGGACACCAAGATCATCGCGGCCGAGTCGTTCAATTTCAATCGACAGGCGACGGATCCGCTGCTCAACGACCCGGCAGTGGCCGAGCAACTCGACATCGTGGGCGGCCACATCTACGGCAACGGGCTCGCGGACTATCCTTTGGCCCGGCAGCGCGGCAAAGAGGTGTGGATGACCGAGCACTACACCGACAGCGGCAACGAGCCGGACCGGGCAAACTTCTGGCCGTTGGCGTTGGACGTGGGGCGCGAGCTGCACGACAGCATGGTGGCCAACTTCAACGCGTACGTTTGGTGGTACATTCGTCGCGGCTATGGCCTCATCACGGACGACGGCGTGGTGAGCAAGCGCGGCTACTTCATGTCGCAATACTCTCGCTACGTGCGCCCTGGATTCGTGCGCGTTGCCGCGAGCACCCCGAACGTGGGCGGCGTCGGCGTCACGGCCTACAAAAATGGCGCCGGCAGCGTCGTGGTCGTGGCGCTCAACGAAAGCCAGACCCCCCAAAACGTCAACCTGGACATTTTTGGTAGCTGCGTGACGGGCTTCGACCGCTTCACGACCTCCGAAACCAAAAACGCCCAGCAGGATCCACCCGTCGCTCTCACGAGCGGACGGGCCGCCGTCACGCTCGACCCACAGAGCGTGACGACCTTCGTCAGCCAGCCCATCGGTGGCCTCTGATTTTCGGCGATTCACGGAGGCCGAGCCAGCCAACGTTCCTGCGCTAGGTGGTCGCGCGCAGCGGCTCGAAGCCCATTGCGTTCTCGACCTTCCGTGGCGAATCAACCGTCGTGGTCTTTCAGAGCACTCGGTCTGAAGTCGAGAGCAGGCAGCCCCGGCAACCGTCCTCTCCCGCCCCGACTTTTCGGCCGCGCTCGAGCAGTGTACGGCGCCGCCCGCGGTCGACCTGGTCTACCCGTAGGGCTACCAGAGGCTCATGGTCGAATGCTGGCCAACGCCACGTTCGCGTCTCGCTCCGACCAAATGAAGTCCGTCGCTGGGCGCCGCATCAGCACCTGATCGGGGCCACGTCTGGAGCCTGACCGGCTCGGTAGGCGCGAACGCGCATGGTTATCGCGCTCGGCAGGCCTACGGTGCGCTAGTGCCTCTCGCGGTGCTGTGGTGCCCGTCTCTCAGCGTCGCAGCGGTGCTGGACCTGGACGAGCTGTTGCTGATGGAACGACACCTGGCGTGCCGGCAGAATTGGCAGTTCGGAAGCGCCGCGCGCTTCGAGCGCTGCCTCTCCGAATGGGGTGCGAGCGACCCGGAGTGGGACAAGGACCTCGATGCGCGGATCGACGAAGCGGATCATCGACTCGCATACCTGGAGTACTGGGACCAGGGCTCGGGGGAACAGATTTGCTACCTCCAATCGGGAGCGGTCGTCCCGATCGTCGACTGTGAGCCGTGCGAGGTCCGGCACGCCGCTGCCGAATGCGTGGATGACGAAGGCGACGGCGTGGCCCTTTGGCAAGAGTTGGCACTGGGGACTTCGGATTCCCAGCCCACGCCGGGCTGCGATACTGGGCTCGACTGCGGCGGGTTCAACGAAACCTGTCGACTGGGGACAGCCCCGGCGGTCGAGGAACCGCGAGAGTGCATCGTGGTCAACGGCGTCCCGTGTCTGCCCAGAGCCTGCGTTGCGGCGGGTGACTGCACGGTGTCCCACCTCGAAGAGGTGGCGCAGGACAACCAGCAGGCGCTCGTGCACGTCCACTTCGACCACGCGCCGGTCTTGTGGTGAAAGCCCCGACAGTTCACTGCCGGGGCTGACGGGGCTTTGCGAAAGCCCTCCGGGCTAGCCCGAGGCCCAGCGCTTGCGCCGGATCGAGGGCTAGTGAGACACCGGTCCCCCCCCGGCGGGGGCGTACCGCCCGGCCCCACCTGCATCGCAAGCCGGGCAACGCCTCGAGCCCCACGCGAGTCCGGATTCCTCGATTTCGCTACGGGTCGGCCGAGAGAACCCGTTTTCGAGGAAACGGACCCAGGGGTGCCAAACAGGTACTCCGCATCACGACCCCGGAGGATCGATGAAACAGCTTGGAGTGTGTTTGGCGCTGGTACTGACGGTGGGAGCCACGAGCTCGTGCGGGGGAGGCGGCGGTGGCTCGGGGTCGGCGGTTGACACCGGGTTGAGCGACACGCGCCTGCTGAGCAGTGTGACGCCGGAAGAGGCAACCCAGGCCTGCGAATCGATCGAGAGTGCCTTCTCGGCCCGGCTCGACGTGCAGAGCGCGCTCGCTGCCGTGTGTGAGCTCGTGGGGGCCGCCCTCTCGGACACGGAGGCGCAGTGCCGCCAGGTGGCCGATGATTGCGTGGCTCAAGCGCAACGCGGGGAAGGGATGCTGAAAGAGGAAGACTTCGAGCAGGACTTCGATTGCGACGAAGAAGAATCTCAGCAGGAGCTGGCCAGCTGCGAGGCCACGGTGGGCGAATTCGAGCAGTGCATGAACGACCAACTCGCGCTCGCCGAGCAGACGCTCGCGGCCTTCTCCTGCGCCAACGCGCCCAACACGACTCCGGAAGCGCTCTCCGAGGCGCAAGCCGGGCCCCCGCTGCCCGCTTCTTGCGAAGCACTCGAAGAGAAGTGCCCCGACGCCGCAGGCGACGCTTTCTGAGGCGCAGGCAGCTGCTCGGCGCGAAGCGCGTCGCCGCGGCGTCCGTCCTCTGGGCGCTTCAGCTGAGCCACGCCTTGTCGATGAGCCCGACCGAATAGAGAAATAGAACCACGATCGCGAGCGGGGCGACGAAGCGCAAGGAGACCATCCAGACGCCGTACAGCCCCGCCCAGCGCGAGCCGCGCTGAAACTCGGCCCGCCGCCGTTCTTCGGGTAGCACCCAGCCCACGTAGAGCGAAAGCAGCAGCCCGCCGAGTGGCAACAGCCAGTTCGAGGCGATGTAATCGAACGTATCGAAGAAGTTCTTCTCCTCGCCCGTGAGGCCCTTCCAGAGGCGTTTCCAACCGGTGTTGAACAGCCCTCCCTCCACCCCCGACAGGGCGGAAGGGATTCCGAACGCCAGGATCGCGCCACCCATCGTCAGCGTCGCGCGGGGGCGGCTCCATTCGAACCGGTCGATGCACGTGGCCACGACCACCTCGAGCAGGGAGATCCCCGAGGTGAGCGCGGCAAAGAAGAGCGTGAAGAAGAAGGCCACCGAGAGCACCTGACCTCCCGCCATCTGGCTGAGCGCCACGGGAATGGAAACGAAGACCAAACCGGGACCGGCCTCCGCCTTCATTCCGAACGAAAACGTGATCGGGAAGAGCACCAGGCAAGCCACCAACGCCACCGCCGTGTCCAACAGGGATATCAGCCCGGAAGCGGACACCAGATCGTCTCTCTCGTCCAGGTACGAGCCGTAGGTGAGCATCGCGCCCATGCCCAAAGAGAGGGTGAAGAAGGAGTGGCCGAGGGCCTCGAGCGCTCCGGCCGAGCTCAGCTTGTCTGCGTGCGGCGCGAGCAGGAAATCGAACGCCTGGGCGAAGCCGGGCTGAAAGAGGGCGTCCACGAGCAGGATGCCGAGGAGCAAGAAGAGTGCGGGCATGAGCCCTCTCGCCGCGGCCTCGATGCCCCTGCCGACTCCCCAAAAGACGATGCCCACGGTGGTGAGCATGAAGGCGACGTGCCACCCCACGTTGATCGACCCGGTGGCGTACACTTCTCCGAACACCCTGCCGATGGCTTCGGGGTCGAGGCCGCGGAAGGCTCCGCTGAGCGAGAGCCACAGGTAGTGCAGGGACCAGCCCGCGACGACGCTGTAGTAACTGAGGATGACGAAACCCGTGACGACCCCCATCCACCCGACGAGATGCCAGGCCCCGCGAGCGGACGGTACGGATGCGAACGCGGGCACGGGAGATTGCTGGGTGGCCCGACCGAGCAGCACCTCGGCCACCATGATGGGCAGGCCCACGAGCGCGATGCAGGCGAGGTAGATGAGCACGAACAGCCCGCCGCCGTTCTCGCCCGCGATGTAGGGAAATTTCCAGATGTTCCCCAAGCCTACGGCGCTGCCGGCGGCGGCCAGCACGAAGCCGAGGCGTGACTTCCAGTGCGCTCGGCCCGCGCTCATCGCCTGCCCCGAGCGTCTTCGTGCACCTGCCTCATGGCCGCTAGTGTGCCAGGCCCGGGCCGAGAGACGAAGCCAGCGGGGGCGCAGCGCGCGAGTGTCGTCCCATTCCGAAGCGCTAGCCGGCCAGCGGCTCGCGCCCGACGGCGGAAAGCGCCCCGCCGACGGGCGCCGGGCGCGCGCGGTCGAGCCCGGCGCGCTCTCGCGCCCTCAGTCGTCGATCTCCACGCGGATCGTGGCGCTGGCCCCGTCGCTGGCCGCGACCGAGACGACCGCAGGCGGGCTCGCGACGCCGGTGAACGTCTCGCGAAAATCTCCCTCGTCGTTGACCACGCTCTCCGTTCTGCCGTCGAACTCGACGACCAGCGTGACCTCTTGATTGCTCACCTCGCCGCGAACCTCCAGCTCCTGATCATCCGCGTCGTAGCGCGCGCGATCGATGGTGATCTGGGTGACCGGGGGCTCGGGGTCGGGCTCGTTCGGAGCGGGCGGGTCTTGGGGCGCCGGGCTCTCACACACCGTAGCGGCAGCTTCCGGCGTCTCGGGGCAGCCGAGCTCCACCCAGCGGCGCACCAGCTCACCCAGGTCGACTGCCAGGCCACCCCTCGGTGGCATGCGCCCGCTGGCCACCTCGGCGCCGATCGCTCGGCAGTTGACGCGTGCCGAGGCGAACGGCTCGAAATTCGGCAGCCCAGGCCGCAACCCGTGGCAATTGCCGCATACGGGGCCCACGACGAACGGCAGAAAGCCGTCGTCGTAAGAGGGACAGAGCAGCAGGTCTACGCCATCGGCCGGAACCGCGCCGGGATCGGCCTCGAGCTCCCCCTCGCCGGGCGCCCCGGACTCGGCGACCGCGTCTTCCTGCCCCTCACCATCGCCCGCGCCAGGCGGCGGAGCCTCGCCATCGGCTTGCCGCGCGCCTTCGTCGTCCGAGCTCGGCGTGTCCCCCGAAGCGTCTTCTTCCTGCTGGCTCTGGATCTCGGCCAGCGGCGCGAACAGATCGGAATCATCGCCCCCCGCCGAGCACCCCAACAGCGCCACGAGGGAGGAGAGCAACCAGTGGCGAGCGTAGCGATGCGCCGCCCCGGGCAGCGCCACCCGGTGAACCCCCGATCGCCTGGAGGATCTGGCCGGCGAGCGCTCTCCGGCGAGGCGCCGCTCGAGCAGGTTCAATACGTGGAGGGGTCGCCCGAGCCGCCCATCGGCCGCGGCACGCGCATCGAACGCCGTGAGGCGGCGACCGAGCTCGACGGCGGCCATCGAGCTCGAATCACTGGCGACGACCGGCAATAGCTCGAGCCCTTTCAGCGCCATCCTCTGGCGCTCCCAGCGGGCTAGCTGCGACATCAGCTCGGGCCGCTCGGGGACGGGGGCCAGCCGGCAACGAGCCAGCAGCTGGCCCTGCAACGTGCGCAGCCGACGACACTCTTCGATCCACTCGCGGGTCGAGCGGGCGTGGTGTTGCAACAGCCAGGGGAAGAGCACCTGCTCGTCCTGCTCCGCCTCGTGCGAGAGAAGGAGGCGCTCGAACACCATGTCGAGCGAGCGGCCGTGCCGCAACAACTCGAAGTGCGCCGGATGCTGCGAATCGCTCGACGCCTCCATCAGACGAGAAAGTTGAAGAGCTCGCCTCTGACTGGTCTGAATGGACCCGATGGGGCTGTCTTTCAAGGGGTGGAGCATGCAACGTCCTCGGCTACAGTGAGGGTGAACGGGAGAGGTCACGCTGCCTTGCGGGCGTGCGTGAACCTTTCGCCGATTGTTCGTGCATGTTCGTGGCCCTTTTCTCGGAATCCGCCGCACAAAGCCGAACATTGGGCACAACTCGAACGCAAGAAGGGGCCACAAAGTCATCGTGTGGCAGCCGCTGCTCCCCCGTACGCCGCGGCCACCCGCGACTCCCGACCAAAAGAGGCACACTCGATGACGGCTTCCCAGATCAAACTGAAACTCCCGCGGCGCGGCCCGGGTGTTCGCGCACCGAGGTGCTCCACCGTCCGACCTCCCCTGGCCGCTACCGCCGCCGACCTGATTTCGCTCGATGCGCCGGTCGGCGTTCGACGGCTGACCGTTCTGGCCATTCAGGTACTATCCGAAATTTCGCGGGCGCATCGCGCGCGCTATGCGCTGGCCCCTCTGGTGCCAGAGAACATCGTGCTGCTCCGCCCCGAAACCCCGATGGAGTGCGCGACGCTGCGCTGCGACCCGAACGCCTGGTGGCAGCCGCATCAGGAGCGAGAAGGGCTCGAGGCTCTCGGCCGGTTGCTCGCCGCGCTGCTCCAGAAGCGCATCTATTTGGAGGATTCGGTGGTGGATCGAGAGCGATACGGCGGGGCACCGCTCGTCCGTCGCACGGACGTGCAACTTCTCCGCGGGCTGCATCGCGCCCTCGCCACCATCGCGCACCGGCTGAGGGGTGGGCAGCCCGGCTACGTCAACGCCGGGGCGGCGCGGGCCGATCTCGACAAATTGCTGTCAGTCGTCGGTCGAGCCATCGAGTCGCGCCGTCCTCCTCCGCCCGTGGTCGCGATGGGGCAGTCGAGGCCCGCGCACCGCCGCGAGCCGCCGCTGCCGAAGGTCGTGGTGCGAAAGGAGGCGGACGCTCCTCCCCGCGCGACTCATCCCGGGGATCCCGATGCTTCCCTGGCAGCGTGACGCAAGAAATCTGCTGTCACAATCGCTTGACTGGTTTCGCGCGGGTCCTGGGACAATACGGGGGATGAGCGACGCAGAACGTAACGAAACCCCGGAAAGCCCTGCCCCACCCCCTGTTTCCCCCGCCCCGCGGCCGCCGAGCTCCCCCAGCGCGGCCAGCGAAGCCACTACGATTCGTGTCTTGATGGTGGAGGACGACGAGCGCCTCGCCCAGCTGACGGCGCGCTACCTCGAACAGAACGGCGCCGTCGTCACCGTCCTGAACGAGGGCACCCACGTGGTCCGCGAGGCCACCTCGCGAGCCTACGATCTGATATTGCTGGACGTGATGCTCCCGGGGAAGGACGGTGTCACCGTGTGCCACGAGCTGCGCGCCAAGCTCGACGTGCCGATCATCATGGTCACCGCGCGCTCCGAAGAGGCCGATCGGGTCATGGGGCTGGAGCTCGGCGCGGACGACTACGTGGCCAAGCCCTTCTCCTCACGTGAGCTGTTGGCTCGCATTCGGGCACAGGTTCGCCGCGCCCGCGGCAAGGCAGGCCCGGTGGCTCGGCCCCTGCGAGCGGGGCGGGTCGAGATCGATCCGAACCGGCTGATCGCAAAGCTCGACGGAGAGCCGCTCGATTTGACGAGCTTCGAGTTCAGCTTGCTCAGGGCCTTGGCAGAGCGCGCCGGGCGCGTGCTCAGCCGCGACCAGCTGCTGGGCCTGGTCCATCAGGATGCGGACGCCGCGTTCGACCGCTCCATCGATGGACACATTTCCCGCCTCCGCCACAAGCTCGGGGACGACCCCCGGCGCCCGACCATCGTAAAGACGGTCCGCGGAGCGGGTTACCTGTTGTCCGACTAATCTTCCCTCATGAAGCGCAAGAGCCTCACGGGCATCATCTACCTCGTCGCCGTCGTGCAGCTGGTGGCCGCGTGGCTGGGCTTCACGATTTCGCAGCAGTACCTGATCGAGCCACCGGGGCGCATGGTGCGGGGCGGCTGGGAGGTGTTCGCCGCGCAGCACGTGGCGTTCGAGAGGAGCAACCCCAAGGCGTTGGGCGACGTTCTTCAGTGGCTTCAAGTGGAGCTGGGCATCCGGGCGACGCTCTTTTCCCCCGATGGCCGCGTCATCGGCTCGAACCACGACCCGGTTCCCGCTCCGATCCCGGTCGCGGCAGCCGCGCAGCTGCCGGAGCGAGACATTCAGCCGAGCGACGATCCCAACCGATACGTGGTCGGCATTCACGATCAGGGCAAGCTCGTCGCCTACGTCATCACCGATCGATTTCGGTTCAAGCGGCCGCTCACCAAGCAGGTGCTCTTCGCCGCGAGCCTGCTCTTGTTGGTGTTCGCGGGCTCGCTGCTGTTTGCCCGCTCGTTGGTGCGGCCGCTCAAGGCGCTCCGGGATACCGCCAAATCCTTCGGAGCGGGAAACCTCTCGGCTCGTGCTCGCCTGCAACGCGAAGACGAGCTGGGGCAGGTCGCCAGCGCGTTCGACGACATGGCGGAGCGCATTCAGGCGCTGCTGCAAAGCCAACGCGAGCTACTGGCCAACGTGTCGCACGAGCTCAGAACGCCGCTGGCCCGCATTCGGGTGGCCCTCGATCTCGCCACCGACGGGGACGCCGCGGCCGCACGCCAGGCGCTGGCCAGTATCACCGTGGATTGGGGTGACCTCGAGCGGCTGGTCGAAGACGTGCTCGCAACCGCGCGCCTCGACTTCGGCGCCTCCAGCACGGGGGGCCCGCTGTTGCGCACCGACGAGGTCGACTTGAAGGCGATGGCGGACGCGGTGACCGTTCGCTACCAGATCGTGTACCCGGAAGAAACGCTGTACACCGAGGTCGACGAGAATCTGCCCTCGGTGCTCGCCGATGGCGGGTTGCTCAAGCGGGTGCTCGACAATCTGATCGATAACGCTCGAAAGTATTCCGAGCCGGGAAACCCGGTTTGGCTGCGCATGCGCCCCGACGGCGACGGCGTCGTGCTCGAGGTGGAAGACCACGGTATGGGCATCGCCGAGGCGGACCTACCGCACATCTTTACGCCATTTTTTCGCGCCGACCGCAGCCGCAACCGCAAGACGGGGGGGGTGGGCTTGGGGCTGGCGCTCGTGCGCCGGATCGTCACCGCCCACGGGGGCAAGGTCGACGTGCGAAGCGCCGTGGGCAAAGGTTCGACATTTCGCGTTTCGCTTGCCCGTCGCACGGAGGCCAGGCCGGCCTCGGCAGTCGAAGGCGGCGTGACCAGGGCGCTCGCCGAAGGTTCCCCCCTCGGCGCCTCCGCCCTGTGAGAAGCCAGCCGGAGCTCGGGCCCGGCGGGGCGCACCCCGTCGTCACCCGACGATTGCCGCATGACGCGTCAGTCGGAGGCCAGCTCGCGCAGCCGGTGCTCTCGAGTGACGTGGTATCGAAGCACGAACACCGCGACGAGTCCGCATGCCGTCGCCGTGCACAGGGCGATTAGAAGAAAAATCATCGCCTGGTACCGGACTGCCAGCGCGGGGTCGACGCCGGCGAGAATCTGTCCTGTCATCATGCCCGGAAGGGAAACCACGCCAGCGACGGCCATGGTGTTGAGCGTGGGAATGAGCGCAACGCGCAGGGCACCGGAGACCGCCTCTCGGCTTGCCTCCCAGCCGGTCGCCCCCAAGCACAACGCCATCTCGATCGCCGCTCGCCCCTCTCGAAAGCTCGACACGAGGCTGCGCAAGCAGAGAGAAACCCCGGTCAGGGAATTGCCGAGTAGCATGCCCAAGAGGGGGATCAGGTATCGCCCCTGCCACGGCCGGTCGAGGGCCAACACGGTGGTCGTGGCAAACAGCAAGCTCGCCGCGGTGCTGACCGCGAGCGCGAGCCCCGTGCCCAAGAGCGCGCCGGGAAATCGCCGCTCGCTGCGACGCACGGCGGCGTGCGCCGCAACTCCGCACATCGCGAGGGAGAGGGCCACGATCACGGGGGCTCGATCCAGCGCAAAGACCCAAGTCAAGACCTGACCGACCAGGGCGAGCTGCACCGCCATCCGCAGCACGGCGACCAGCAGCTGCCGCCCGAGGCCCAAGCCGAGCGCCATGCTCAGCACGGCCAGGCACACCTGAAGCCCCGCCACAATCACCAGTCCGGTCACGCCGATCGGCTGCAGATCAGGCTGCACGCGGCCCCGTCGGCAAGCTGCGGCTCTCTAGCTCGATGCCCCTCGTAGCCCACGAGTCGGCGGTCGATCCATCGTGGGAGACCATCAGGATGGCCCCGCCCGTCTCGTCGGCCCAAGAGCGTAGGAGCGCGAGCGCGCGCGCCTTTGCCTCCGGGTCGAGGGCAGCGAGCGGCTCGTCCAACAGCAGCACCCGCGGCAGCACCAACAGCGCACGCGCCAGACAAAGCCGCTGTTGCTCGCCCACGGAAAGCCGAGAGGCTTGGGAGACGTCCCACGAGGAGCCGATCCCCAGCTCCGAGAGCAAGCGCCGCGCTCGCGGCTCATCGAATCGCCCCCCGGCGCCGAGCCGAAAACGGGTGGGGCGGCGCAACACCGACTGCACCGAAGAGCCCAGGAGCACCGGCTGCTGAGGCATCAGGCTCACCCGCCGGCGCAGCTCGGGCCAGCCGAGCTCGGCCACGGTCACCCCTTCGAGGCAAACGTCCGCCCGCCCCGGCCCGAGGCCGACCAGCGCGCGCAACAAAGTGGACTTCCCCGCCCCCGAAGGTCCCGACAGCACGACGCGCTCCCCGCTGGCCAGCGAGAGCGCGAAACCCGGCGCGAGTGTGCGGGCGGGAAGGCCGAGACGCAGGTTGGTCGCGAGGAACAACAAGGGCAGCAGTGTCGTCGGGAGCGCGCGCGGGAGCAAGCCCCTTCGGCGCGGGGCCAGGAGGCGCCTACGGATGCGAGGCGCGGCCGTACGCCACGACGCGACCGCGCCCCGACTGCTTGGCTTCGTAGAGACGCTCGTCGGCCAGCGCGAGCAGAGAGCCACCGTCCGGTACACACGCGAGCGAGGCGCAGCCGATGCTCACGCTGACGGGGCACGGAGGCGCCCCGAAGTGAACGCCCTTCGCAATGGCGACGCGCAGACGCTCGGCGGCGCGCTGGGCGCCAATCACCGGCTGCCCGCGAAGCAGCACGACGAACTCCTCGCCTCCGTAGCGCGAGAAGAGGTCCTCGGCCCGCAGGTGTCTCGCTGCCACCAGCGAAAGCTCGCGCAACACTCGGTCCCCCTCGAGGTGACCGTACTGGTCGTTGACCTTCTTGAAGTAGTCGATGTCGAGGATCAGCAGCGAAAGCTCGCTTCGATGACGCCGGGCGTAGGCGAGCTCTGCTTCCAGCCGCTCGCCGAAGTGTCGCCGATTGAAGGCTCCCGTGAGCGGGTCGCGCACGCTGGTTTCGTAGAGCTCGGCAATCAGGCTTCGCTGGTGCGAGTCCATCAGGCAAAAGCGAAGCGTGACGCCCGGCCCGATTCGAATCAAATCCCCGTGTCGCAACGTGTGAGATCTGACCGCCCCGTCGCCCACGAAGGTGCCGTTCTTGGAGCCGAGGTCTCGCAGCCGGTATTCGTCTCCGAGCCGGACGACCTCCGCGTGCACGCGGCTGACCCCCTCCTCGGAGAAGTGGCACCCGACATCCTTGCCGCGGCCGATGGTCATGCGAGCCGGCACGGCGATCACTTGCCCCGCGCTCGGCCCTTCCATGCGGATCAAGGTCCCGGTGAACTGCGGCTCCTCGAGCCGCCTGCGCGGGGCCCCCGGCAAGACCGAAACCGGGATCTGGGCTGTGAGGGAATCGCAATCGTCCCATTTCGGCGGGGGGCGCTTGGGTAACACCCCTGCGTCGCTCGGGGGCCGTTGGGTCACTTCCGGCCCTTCGCGGCCGGGGCTCTGCGGGCCCGACATCTGGACGGCTGGCATTCCAGGCGCCGTGGCACGCCCGATGTAGTCGAACAAGACGGAGCGTTCGGAGCTTGGGGGCGCCTCTGGAACTCGCAATAGCGAAGAGGTCGCCTGCCGCTCGCGGATCGTGGGAGGGCGCCCGAGCGGCTGGCTCCCGGCCGCGGCACGGGCATCTCCGGCCGAGCCCTTGTCGCGTCTCTCGCGGCGAACCCAGCGCCGTGCGATGGAGCGCTTCCCGGATCTCATCGACCCGGAGAACGGCAGCTGTCCCGCGCTTTTGAGCATTTGCAGAGCCGCCGCCCCCACGAAGTGGCGCTGGTGCAGCCCGGAAAGGAGCGCGGCCGCGCCTGCTTCCCCCGTTTCGGAGCGAGCCCGTCGCGACACGGGCCCAAGGAGGAACCGGTGTCGCGTCGAGGGCGGTCGCGCCGCCCATCCCCCAGGTCCGGATTTCTCACGACCGCAGGACCGAGGGTGCGAGGAGGGAGCCGAGGCGCTCGGGCACCGACCGCCCCTCCCTTGCGGGCGACGGGGCGCGCGGCGCTCGGCAGCGTTCGCGCCCTACTCGGCCCCGCGGCAGCCGTCACGCTCTGGAGCAGCCGCACCGGCGAGCTCGACGCGAGCGGCGGCGTGGCGAAAGGTCGCCCCGGCGAAAGCGGGTCGCCTCATCCCCGCCTGGCCACCTCGTCGCACATCGCGCGGTACGCGCCTTCCAGGTCCCGGGTGAGCCGGGCGGCATCGCACAAGGCGCTTCGCTGAAGCACCACCCGAAGCTGATCGCGCCACGCGACGCGCTCGGCGCCTCGATCTGCGAGGTCGCAGGCGATTTGCACGTATTGCTCGGGCGACTTCGCCACCCAATCGTGCAGGCCCGCCACGCGGAGCACGCGCGAGCCGAGCCTCTGGGCCATCGTCTCGCCCTCGAGGCTCACCAGAGGAACTCCCATCGCGAGGGTGTAGATGGCCGTGGTCTCCCCGCTTTGGGGAAACGGGTCGAGCGCGATATCGATGTGGCGAAAGCTCTCCGGGAAGTTGCCGAGAGCGCAATCCGGCTCGAGCTCGACGCGGGCCGGCTCGATCCCACGTTCCTCCAGCGCTCGGCAGAAGCGGCGGCGCATTGCCGGGCTTCGCCACGCCTTGTACTGCAGACGAAGCCGAGTTCCGGGCCGTCGCAGGAGGATTTCCGCGAATGCATCCAGCGCGGCGGAGCTGAGCTTGGCCGGGTTGTTGTAGCAGCCGAAGGTCACGAAGCCGCGCGGCTCGTGCGGCGCGACGCTCGGCGGCGGAAGCTCTCCGAGGTCGAAGCAAGTCGCCGAACGCGGCAGCCGCACGAGGCGCTCGACGAAATGGCGCTGGGCACCCTCCGGGCAGGCGTGCTCGTCGGTGAGTCTGTAGTCCATCGCGGATACTCCGGTGGTGTCGAAGTAGCCGATCCAACTGACTTGGACGGGCGCCGCGCGACGCGCGAAGACCGGCAACCGGTTGCGACCGGTGTGGCCCGCGAGGTCGACCAGCACGTCGACCCGATCCGCGACGAGGCGCTGGTGGAGCTGCTCGTCGCCGAGACCCACGCAGGACTCGAAGCGCTCGGCGAGAGCCGCCAGGGCACGGGTGGTCTCGTCGGGGTGGAGTGCGTCGCTGTAGCCAATCACCTCGAACGCAGCCCGATCGTGATGGCGAAACACCGGCTCGATGAAGCGCGCGACGGGGTGCTCACGAAAATCCGGCGAGAGGTAGCCGACCCGCAGCCTGCGCGACGCCCCCGGGGTGACACGCGGCGGCGCGGCTCGCCGCCCGAGAGCGGGCTCCAGGCCTGCTGCCCCGAAGAGCTCCGCGTCCAACTGCGCGCCATAGGCGCGATGCGCCTCGAAGATTTCCTCCGGCGCGAAGCGCGGGTCGCGATGCATCGAAAGCAGCAAATTCGAGTGGGCGGCGTGGGCGCGGGGATCGATCCGCAGCGCCTCTCGACAGATTTCCACGGCGCTGGCGATGCGGCCCTGGGCATTGAGCAGCGAAGAAAGGCTGACTCGAAGGCTCACCGAATTCGGCTCGAGGCGAAGCGCACGCCGCATCAGCTCCTCCGCCAGCTCGTGCGCGTGACCGCGTGCTGCCGCGATCGCGAGCGCCCCGAGAGCGTCTGGGTCGTCGGGGCAATTGCGGAACGCTGGCTCCCAGTCGCCTTCGAGTTGCCGCGCACTGGCGGAGGTCAACCAGCGGCCCATCGCGCGGAAGGAACGCACGTCCCCGCCGAGGGTCATGGCGGAAAGAAGGTGCCGCGAGGCGAGGACCTCGTGCCCCTCTTCAAAAAGGAGGGCGGCGATTCTGCGGTGCAGCGGCGCGGTGGGCTCCAGCTTGGTCAGCTCCCCGAGAATGACCAACGCGCACGGCTTGCGACCGGTCTGGAGCTCGCGCTGCGCGAGCTCCCACAGCAGCTTCGGCTCGGGCTCGCCCGCGACCAACCGACGCACGAGCAGGACCCCCGCCTCGGACTCGAGATCTCGACCGAACCCGGGCGAGCCTGCGCCGCGAAACAGCAGCCGAAGGTTCTTCAGCGCCGCCCCTGACCTCGGGCTCGACAGGTGCGCAGCATAATAGCTGGTCGCGGCGGCGTCGTGGTTCCCGCCGCAGTGATGGGCCGCCCCGTGGTTGAGGTGCGCCTCGGCCAGGTACGGGTCTATCGACAGTGCGCGCCGGGCGCTCGCGACGGCCTGCTCCCCCAGACCCTGCTCGCGCTGCGCATTGCTGAGCACACTCCAGCCATGCGCCGAGCGTGGCTCGAGGGATAAAGACTTCTGCATGGCGAGCAGCGCCTCGCGGGGCCGTCGCGCTTGCCGCAAAGCGCGGCCGTAGTGCAGCCAAGTGGCCGCGTGGGTGGGTGCGAGGCGCAGCGACTCCCCAAAGGTGCACAGAGCTGCCTCGAGCCGCCGGTTGGCCTTGTAGGCGAGCGCCAGGGCCGAAAGCAGCTCCGCGTCGTCGACGAGGCTGGCGCGCGCCCGCTCGAGCCGGTCGAGCGCCTCGCGCGCCGCGCCTCGATTGAGCAGGGCGACGCCCTCGGCCTTCAGCGCGCTTGCGGAGGTGTGCGCGACCCGAGCCGAGGCGGGTGGCGACTCGGCGGCGGACGGCTCGGACGCCGACCGCCCGCCAGCGAGTGGTTTCGGCGGCACCATCACCCGATGACGGCGGGCCACCCGAGGCGCATAACGGCCGCCCGCCGCCCGCGAGGGCCCCGAACGCCCCGACTCAGCGACGCAATCGCCAATAGCTGCGGGAGCCACCCGCGGTCATTCGACGGTGCTGGCGAATCAGCTCGGGATCCGTGAAGACGCGGATCAACACCACGCCCGCGACGAAACCGCCCACATGGGCCCAAAACGCGACGCCCGCGGAAACATCACCCGCCACGGGAGAGAGCTGGGGCAACCCGGAAAGCAGCTGCAGCCCGAACCAGTACAGGAGCATTACCCAAGCGGGCACCGAAATGACCGTCACGAAGATGATCAGGATCACGAGCAGGCGCACCCGCACCCGCGGGAACAGCAACAAATACCCGCCCAGCACGCCGGAAATGGCCCCGGAAGCCCCCACCATCGGCACGGCCGAGCTCGGCGAAACCAGCGCCTGGGCGGCCGCGGCAGCAAGCCCGCAAGCCACGTAGAAAACGACGAACCGCCCGCGACCCGTCACGTCCTCGACGTTGTTGCCGAACACCCACAAGAAGAGCGCATTTCCGAGCAGATGGCCCCAGCTCCCGTGCAGGAACATCGACGTGAGGGGCGTGACGTAGTTCCTCAGCTCCGAGTCCACCACGCAGGCCATTCCGGGGCCGATGGGCACGGCCGTCCCCAGCGGCGAACCGCCCGTGAGCTCGGCCGGCACCATGCCCCAGTTGCACACGCTCGACGCCAGCTTCGCAGGGTCGAAACCGGCTCCCTGAAACGAAATCCAGGTCACGCCCATGATCGCCAGCAGCGCCACGGTGATCACGGGCGTGCGCAGGGTGGGGTTGTCGTCGCCTATCGGAATCATTGGGCTCGGTCTGCCTACACCGAGAGGGCGGCTCGGTCGAGCCGAAGTCGGGACTATGAAAGGACGGCAGCCGCGCGCGGACGGCGGTCGCGGGCCGACCGCCGCTGCCGGGCCCCCGGGGACACCCACCTGAAACAGTCGATTCGCTCCGGCCTTTCCGAGCAAGAGACTTGCCCAAGGAGACGGGGCAGTCGACCGGTCTCGCCAATCGGCACGAGGAATTCGGCAAATGTGTCATGCTGCGCGAGCTCCCCGACGATCACGGCGCCCCCTACCCGAAGGACCGAGCCCGGGCGACGTGAGCGGCTACGGAGCGGTGCGGCACCCATCGCGGCGAGCGGGGCCGCCCCGCCATTTCCGCGTCGGTCCGCACGCGGGTCTGCAGCGGAAAGACCTCCGCCGGCCCGGGGAGCGGCGCTCGTCGAAGATTCTTCCTCCCGAAGCCCACGGGCGAGCACCCGGAGGCCAGTCCCCTCGGCCCGCACCGACAACACGAGAAATCAATGAGATATTGGCTCTTCGGCATTTCCATCGGGCTGCTCCTCACCCTCGACTTGCTCTTGCATCGAGGGGGCCGAGAGTCGTCGCGGCGCGCCGCCGCGCTGTGGAGCGTCGTGTGGATTGCCGCGGGCGTGTCCTTTTCCGCGGTCGTCTTCGCCCGGGAGGGATCCGATGGCTACCAATACCTGGCTGCGTACGCGATGGAGAAGAGTCTCAGCCTGGATAACATGTTCGTGTTTCTGCTGATCTTTCGCAGCTTGCGCATTCCCCCCGAGCGCCAACACACGGCGCTTTCCTGGGGGATTTTCGGCGCGCTCGTTTTGCGGGCGGCGTTCATCCTCCTGGGAACCGCGGCGCTCGAGCGTTGGGAGTGGGTGAGCCATGTCTTCGGTGGTCTGCTGGGCTTGGCCGCAATCCACGCACTTCGCGACGGCGCGGGCTCCGAGAGCGATGAATCCAGAGCCGTCCGATGGCTATCGCGCATCCTGCCCGTCTCGAAGGACAGCACCACGAATCGCTTCTTCGCTCGCGAAGGGGGCGCCCTGAAGGCGACGCCCCTGTTCATCGCCCTGGTCGCGATCGAGCTGACGGACGTAGTCTTCGCGATCGACTCCGTACCGGCCGCGCTCTCGGTGTCGCGCGATCGCTTCATCGTCTACAGCTCCAACGCGTTTGCCATCTTGGGGTTGCGATCGCTCTACCTAGCCGGTCACGGCTACCTCGAGCATCTACGCTACCTGAACTACGGGATGGCTGCGGTGCTGGCCTTCGCCGCGGCGAAGCTCGTGGCGGGGGAGCACTGGGACCTTCCCCCGCTCGTCTCGGTGGCGATCATCGTCGGCTGTATCGGGCTGGCCACGCTGGTGAGCCTGGTCGCGCGGTCGCGCTCTGCCGATGGCCCGAGCCAAGCCTCTGGGCGGGCCTAGTTGATCGTAGCCGACCTCCGATCCTCGCCGCCGACCTCACCGGTGCGAACGCCGAGGGCGGCGCGCGTTCGCCCCGGGCGAGCAGGTGCGCTCGGGGCGTTGCCCCCGGCCGAGCGGCGCGCTGCCCGCGCCCTCGCGCGTCCAGATGTCACCCGTGAAGTGCAGCTCGCCCAGCCGGAGCGAGCGCTCCCCCCGGCCTTGGCCGCGCAGCCCGAGCCGCAACCGCGCCAGTCCCTCGCCGGACAGCAGCACCTCCCGTGCCTCGGCGGGCAGCTTCCAAGATAGCGTGAGGGGGCCTGCCTCGCCCACGCTGACCGAGCCGAGCTCGAACGTCGCCTCCGAGGGCCTCCCCGCTACGCGGAGCTCGGCCGACACTTGCAACGCCTGCGCGCCCCCCTCGAACAGGGTCGACTCGACCTCCATCGACAGAGTGTCTCCGAGGACCTCGAGCTCGCCGAGCGGCGTGGCGCCGGAAGAAAGCACCGCCGGCCCGCGGAGGTGCACACCGAGCCCGCCGGCGCCCCCCTCGTCGAGACGGGGCTCCAGGCGAGCGCGACCTCTCTCCACGCGCCAAGAATTGGCGCTCCCGCCGAGCGGCCACGTGCCTCTGGCACGCGCTCGGCAGCGAGCCGCGGCGTAGCTCGCCTGCGGCTCGCGGCCGCGCTCGTCCAGGTATGCCATGACCCACGACAGGGGCGCGTTCCAGTTGATGGTGATCTCGTTGAGCGACCAAGCATTGATGTCGTCCACGAAGCATCGCTGCGCCGGACAACCCTCGAGCCACTGCGCGATCGGGTCTTGCAGCCCCGAGTTGGGCCCGCCGGCGACGGCCCCCGGGGGGGCCAGCGGAAATGCTGGGTCGAGCACCCCCGCCCAAAAGCGGTGGTGCGGGTAGCGCACGGGGTGGCTGCCGTAGCCGGTGACGTACGAGGTGCCGAGGGGGTTGCGACCGAGCAGGTAGGCGGCCACCTCGTGGACGGCCTCGGCGTATTGGTCTTCACAAGTGAAGTCGGCCGCCAGCGCCATCACCATGGCGTTGTTGAGAAGGGTCGAGTTGGAACCCCACGCGTACGCGTCCGCGGCGAGCGGGACCGGGTAGCCTCCCTCGGAAGTGAGCGCCCGATAGCTTTCGGCAACCTCGATCAGGGCGCGGCGCGCCCCGCGCACCAGCGCCGGGCTGCGACCGTACCACGGGCCAGCCGTGGCGAGCGAAACCAAACCCAAGCCGTTCGTCTGAGGCCAGTTGAGGAAACCCGCGCGCCCGGTGCCCGAAGGGGGTTGCGCGAGCAAGTGGAGTGGATGCGCTCGCAGGAAGCTCTCGTAGCGAAGCTCACCGGTCGTCACGTACAGCTCCGCCGCGGCCCAATAGAACTCGTCTTCGACGTTTCCATCCGTGTAGCCACCGCCCCCCGCAGCGCCGCCCGGAGAATAGCGATCCGGCTGCGCGAGCGCGGCGTCGAAGGCGACGCGTGCCTGCTCGAGGCAGCGCGCGGCCAGCGCGGGGTCGAGCGACTCCCAGACGCGCGCGCACTGCGCCGCCACGGCCGCAAAGTTCAACGTTGCCGCCGTCGACGGCGGGTGGATGTAGCGGGGCTGCGGATCCAAATCGGGGCGCGTGGGCAAAGGCGTCCACTGCGCGTCGTGCATCTTGTGGCTCACCATGCCCGCCGAGGGCTCGCCCTCGGGAACCTGCATCCGGAGGAACCACTCGACCTCCCAGCGGGCCTCGTCGAGCAGATCCGGCACGCCGTTGGAACGCTCGGTTTCGGGCAGAAAGAGGCTGCCGTCGGCGAAATTCTCGAGGTTGCCTCCCACGAACTTCGCCCGCTCGTACTGGCTGAGCAGCGTCCAGACGCTGATCCCCCCGTTGACGACGTACTTGCCGTGATCGCCCGCGTCGTACCAGCCGCCGCTCACGTCGCGCGTCGGGCAACCGTCTTCGCCGGCGCACGAGAGGAGCTCCACCTGCGCATCGCCGAGGTGCCCCGCCGGGCGCGCCCAGGGTTCCCCCACCACCTCCGCCAAGATCGGCGTGCCCGAACGATTGTGATAAAAGTACGCGAGCGCGTCGTACTTGATGGCCTCGTACAGGTCGGCCCGAATCGCGAACGGAAAGCTTTCGACCCGCCCCTCGCCCTCCAGCACCACCAAGCGATAGCCGTCTCCGGGCTCGGTCACCGCACCGAAGTCGATGTGGTGTACGACATCGCCCGAGGCGGCGTCACTGCCGAACGGCAGCGTCGTCCCCCGCGCGACGACCCGCTCCTCGACTCCCTGGCCCGAGAGCAGCTCCCAGAGCCGCGGGACTTCGGGCTCGGCGGCTCCAGCTGGGAGCGCGTAGCTCGCCCGCTTGGGCATCGCCGGCAAGTAGCCGAGCTGGTTGACGTGTAGAGGCGGCGGCGGGGGCCGATCGACGGCGGGCTCCGCCAGGGGGTCGAGCAGCCGCAGATTGTCCACGCACACGGTTTCCCCCGGCGGCACCCCGCCGCCTCCGAGCAGCAGGCGCAGCTTCGCCACGCCGCTGTCCGCCCCGGCCACGAACGAGCCGAACAAGGGCTGTGGCGGGCCCTCGAGGGGCGCTGCGATCGGGCTCTGGAGCGCGAACGCGGTTGCCTGGGCTACCTCGTCCGTCACGTCGAGCACCACGGTGGCGGCCGAGCTAGCCCAAACGTCCGCGGATACCGAATACGACCGACCCGCGACCAGCGGCAGATCGCTTTGCCGGATCTGTAGCGCGCCCAGGCCCTCTCCTGCGCTCGTGACCTCGGCGCACAGCCGCCCGGCCCCGTCCACCCCGGCGAGGGCCTCGCCCCCGAACTGCCCGACCTCCCAGCCGAGAGCGCTACCAGCGTCGAATCCCGGGTTTTCGACCAGGTTGAGCGGGCCGTCGAGGCCAACGGCACCGACGCAGAGTGTCTCGCCCGCCGGCACGATGCCCCCCCCGAGGAGAAATCGGAAGTTCGCGGTCGCCGTGTCCACGAGCGCGGGGAGCGGGATCTCCACCTCGGCGGGCGCACCCTGCAGCGGCGCGTCGATCTCCACGTCGAATCCGAGCACGTCGGCGAAGCCGCTCACCTCGTCGATCACGCTGACGGGCAAAGTGAGCGGCACGCTCGACCAGACGTGGAAGCGGACCGTGTAAACGGCATCGCGGTACAGCGTGAGCCCCGTCTGCCGCAACTGGGCCCCCCAATCCGCCGTACCGACCGTTTCGACGGTGGTGCACAGACGGCCTCCATCCAGCTGCGTGGTTCCCGAGCCACCCGCCCACCAGCCCGGGGTCTCCCAGCCCAGAGCCCCCGTATCGAAGCCCCCGTTGGCGAGCAGCTCCGTTCCCCGAGCGGCCGGAGCCGAGAGAACCACCGCGCTCACGAGAGCCTTGCCAAGCCGCCTTCGACGCATTGCTTGCTTCCACCTTTGCGCGGCCCTCGAGGCGACCGCTCGCGCCGCCGGGCGAGCCCTTCGTCCCCCGCAGCGGGGCGGACTATGGCAACCGTCGCAACGCCTGTCCACGAACGAAGGCCACCACGAGAAGCACCCGGCGCGGATCCGCGCCATGCGACGAAACGCAGGCAAGGCCGCTCAATACCCGCCCGACCGCGGCCTGCGGGAGGTCCCGGGACGTGTCCGCAGCAATGGACGCGCGCGGCCGCTTCGTCACCTCGTGCGGCGATCTCGCCTCGTCCCGGCCGCACCGGCAGCCGACGAGGCCCCCCCCGCGAAGTGCATCCTCGTGACGCCAGGGCCCTCGGGAGTGGGGCGCGCGTCGTCCACGCGCGCACGAGTGCGAGCTCAGCGGCGCCGTGCGTGCTCGAAGCAGCTGACCAACACTCGGATCACGTCGCTGCTGGTCACGATGCCCAATAGCTCTCCGTCGCTCGCGGTGACGAGCAGCGAGTGAAAGCCCCCGGAGACGAAGAGCTCTGCGACCTGGCGCAGCTTCTGGGTGGGGCGGATCGTCTCGATGCTCCTCGTCATCACCTCTCGGACACGCCCCCCGGCCCAACCAACGCGCGGCGGCGCGTCGAGCTTGAGGAGATCCGTCGAGCTGACCACGCCGACCAGTTGGCTCTGCTTGTTGAGCACGGGAAGATGATTGATCTCGCCGAGTCGAAAGATCGCGACCACCTTGGCCAGGTCGTCCTCCGGAGTGACCGTCACCAGGTCCCCGGTCGTCATCACGCGTGAAACGGGCTCGTCGAAGGGAGAGAGTTTGTCGGGAGGCGGCGGCTTCTCGGAGGGCGGCATAGGAAATTCCAATGTGTCGCGAAACGGCAGCGACCGAAACCATTGTCTCCCACTCACTGCGCGCTCGCCTGCTTTTCTCGTGCTCCTGGGGCCGCCGGCGGGCCAGATCCTCGGCGGCGCCGTCCCCCGGCCACTGCCCGGGCTTCGAGGCCCCCTCGCGCCCGGAGCGCGCTCGAAGGCACCAGCGCTCGCGCCGCCGCCCGGCGATGGCGCGGTGAGGCCCGCCGCGCCTCCGCGGCGACCGGCGACCGCGGCCGAGCCAATCCCAACGAGGGGGAGCGCCGAGAGCGGCCCAGGGGCCCTCCTCCCCAGCGGGCAATCGCCGATTTCTCGCCCAGAGCTCCGCGCCGAGGGAGCCGAGCTCCGCGCTGCGGCTCCGGGCTCCCCCGCGCGGCCGAGAGCCGCCGCCGAGGGGAGACTATCCCACACTCGATGGGTAGCCGTAGTACCACCCGGTGGTGAGCACTTCCCAGCGGCAGGCCCGCCCGCCCGCGCGGGCGGCATCGATGCGGGCGCGGCTCAAACGCCACGGGCTGTTCTTCGCCGCCGAAGCGACGATCCAAGGCCTACAATTCGCCACCGGCCTGCTCGTGGTGCGCTCGCTGCCTCCGGAGGAGTACGCGGGCTATTTCCTTTGCTTTGCCGTGATCAACGTCGTGGGCGTCGTCGCCAACTCGGGGCTGTTGGCGGGCTTCAACGGCGTCGCGGGCACGTCCGTCGGCGACAAACCGCGCTTCGCTCGGATGCTGGCCACCCTGCAGCGCACCCGGCTGCAGGTGCTCGCCTTCGTGCTGCCGGTGGCCCTCGCGCTCGGCGCGACGCTGCTGCTTTCGAAGAGCCAGGCGTACACCCAAATCCTGCTGCGCCTGGCGCTGATCGGGGCGTACTCGGGGGCTGCGGTAGCCATCTCGGTCCCCACGCACGCGCTTCGCCTGCACGGCCACTACCTCGCCCTCCAGAAGGTGATGCTCGGCCAGGAAGTGGTCAAGCTGGCAGGCATCGGAGCGATCGTCTTGTCGAAGGGTGGCGCCACGGCCGTGCTGGCCGCCTCCGTCACCGCCCAGCTGGTGGCCCTCGCGCTACTGAACGCCCGAAGCCGGCGCGAAGCCTGGCACGGTGCCTCGCCCGATCCGGAGGTCGCTCGAGAGCTCATGCGCGCCTATCGGCAGCTCTTACCGAACTCCGTCTACTACGCGTTTCAGGGCCAGCTCAGCACGTTCTTTCTCGGCTGGTTCGGCGGTGCACGCGCGGTGGCGGACCTGGGAGCGGTTTCTCGATACGCGCGGGTCACGTCCCTTTTCGAGGCGTACATGCGCGACGTTCTGTCCCCCCGTCTCTCGAGCTGCCAAGGAGCACCGAGGCTGAAGCTCCTGGCCCGACGCTATTTCGCGGTTGCACTCGCCGCGGCCGTCGCCATCGTGGCTCTGCTGCTCGCGCTCCGACCCGTGCTGATCGCGCTGCTCGGGCCCAGCTACGCCTACCTGCGCCACGGATGGGTGTTTCCGCTGTTCTCGTTCGGCGTCGGCCTCAGCTTTCTGATCGCGGCCGTCGCGTGGGCCAATCGAGCGCGCGGGTGGTTTTCGTGCTCGGCCCGGTTCCAGATCCCCGGGTCGGGGATCGGTGCTATCATCGGGGCTTCCTGCTTCGACATCACCACACTCCAGGGAGTGCTTTTGTTCGCCATGTGCTCGCAGATTCCGGTGCTGGCCGTGTTGATCCTGGATTGGCTCTTCGGGGCCAGGGAGATGGCCTCGGCGTGAAGGCTCGAGCGCTTCGAGCTCGGCGCCGGGGAGATGGCTTCCTGGCTACCTCGTGAAGAGGATGACGGGGAAGCCCGTAACAGTGAAGTGAGCGACAGGAGAATCCAATTCCGTGTATCGAACCGAACGAACGACGAGCCAACGGCTCACCGCGCTGGCCAAACGTGTCGCCTCGCGCCTGAACGTGGAGGCTCGCGCGGCACTCTGGAACGCCAACGGCGTACGCCGTAGCCCGCAACGGGTGAGAACCAAGCAGGGTATCTTCCTGCTGCCTCCCGGCTCCAAGGATCCGATCAGCCAGTCACTCTTCATCCACGGGCACTACGAGCTCGACTTCGCGACGCTCGCGATGAGCTTTTTGCGGGAGAGCGGCCGGTGTGGGAAAAAGGGCGAGGGCACCTTGTTGGACATCGGAGCCAACAACGGCGTCACCTCGATTGGCATGCTGACGGCGGGGGAAGTCCGGCGGGCGGTCGCCCTCGAGCCGGAGCCGACCAACTTCGCGCGCCTGCAGAGAAATGCCGCCGAAAATGGCGTCCTGGATCGGCTGCTTTGCCTCAACGTGGCGGCAGCGGCCAGCGCCGGGCAACTCGAGATGGAGCTGAGCGAAGAGAATACCGGGGATCATCGCGCGCGCCTCCCGGGCGCGGCGAGCGGCGCCCCCGGCCGGGAGCTCTACGGCGAGTCCGGGCGCCGCACGGTGGCCGTCTCCGCACGCACGGTGGACGACATCCTCGCGTCCGTCGATCCGGTGTTTCGAGACATCAGCGTGCTGTGGATCGACGTGCAGGGCTTCGAGGTGCACGCCTTTCGCGGCGCGACACGGCTGCTCGAGCGAGGGGTCCCCGTCGTTTCCGAGTTTTGGCCATACGGCATGAGGCGAGCCGGCGTGTGCCCGACCGACTTTCAGGCCTTCGCCGCGGAGACGTGGAAGGACTACTGGGTGCTACGCAACGGCCGCTTCGTACGCTACCCGGTGAGCGTGCTTCAATCTCTGTTCGACGAGTGCGGGGACGGCTACGGCTATACGAACATCCTATTCACTCGCTGAGCCGAAGCTCGCGCGGTCACGGTCGAGGGGGGCTTGCTGAGCGCAGCCGAGAACATCGACGGGGCGACCCCACGGGCTCGGTGCGAACGGCGTCACCGGGCGGGGGCGACGCGTTCGAGTCAGGTATCCCACCGTCGCCGACCTCTCCCGACACGGAGCGCAGAAGCGACCCGCGTCGAGATCACGGCGTTGTCTTCCCACCGCGGGGTGCGTACAAGATCGAGCTCAGCGCAGCCGCCCGAGACGGGGTAAGCGCAACTCTTTGAGAATCTACGTGGAGGGGCTTTCATGCAACGGCTCGCAAGACCAGCGGCGGACATTCGGGATCGCTACGAGGTAGTCGTCATCGGCTCGGGCTACGGCGGAGCCATCGCGGCCTCCCGCCTGGCGCGCGCAGGCCGTCAGGTGTGCCTGCTCGAGCGAGGAAAGGAGCTGCTTCCAGGGCAATACCCGGACACGCTGGCGGAGGCGCTCGACGAGTACCAGACCAACACGCCGCACGGGCAGGTCGGCTCGCGCTCCAACCTCTACGCTCTGCAGGCGGACGAGGACATCAGCGTGGTGTATGGCTGTGGCCTGGGGGGAACGAGCCTGATCAACGCAAACGTGTCCCTCGAGATGGACGCGCGCGTGCTGGACGACCCACGCTGGCCCGAGCCCCTGCGCGGAAAGCCCCAAGCGCTCCGTGAAGGATACCGTCGGGCCCGCGAAATGCTGCGCCCCAACCCGTTCCCTTCCGCGCTACCCACTCCGAAGAAGCTGACGGCCCATCAAAAATCCGCGCAGCGATTGAATGGGGAGTTTCGTCGGCTGGACCTCAACGTGACCTTCGAGCGGCGCACCAACGAGGTGGGGATCGAACAGGCCGCCTGCGAACGCTGTGGCGACTGCGTTTCCGGCTGCAACCACGGCTCCAAGAACACGGTTCTAATGAACTATTTGCCGGATGCCACCCACCACGGCGCGGAGATCTTCACGCTCGTCGACGTGCGTCACCTGGAGCGCGACGGGGACTCTTGGCTGGTGCATTACGAGCTACTGGACGCGGGTCGCAGCGGCTTCCACTCCCCCGCGCAGTTCGTACGCGCAGAGGTGGTGGTCCTCGCCGGCGGCAGCCTGGGCAGCACGGAGATTCTGCTGCGCTCGAAGGCCCGGGGGCTTTCGCTCTCGACACGCGTCGGGCAGGGCTTCTCGGGCAACGGGGACGTGCTCGGCTTCGCCTACAACGCCGACGAAGAGATCCAGGGCGTCGGATGGGGGGAGCGACGCGATCCGAGCCAGCGCGTGGGCCCCACCATCACCTCGGCCATCGATCTGCGCGGGTCAGCGCAGCCCGATCGCGACATGATCATCGAGGATGGGGTGATTCCCGGGTTCTTCCGCTCCCTGATTGCTCCCACCCTGGCGACGGCATCGGAGCTGCTCGGCGTGGACACGGACCCGGGCCTGGTCGACGAAATGCAAGAGTGGTCTCGCCAGACACTCAGCCTGGCCTCGGGGGGCCGCTTCGGCGCCGTGGAGAACACGCAGACGTTCCTCGTCATGGCCGACGACGGCGCCTCGGGCTCGATGCGGCTCGACGACGACCGCTTGCGGCTCTCCTTTCCGGGCGTGGGCGACCAACCCACCTTCCAGCACGCCAACGCGGCGCTCGAAGAAGCCACCGCTGCCCTGGGTGGCACCTACGTGCAGAACCCCGCCTGGACGAAGGCGTTCGGTCGAAGCCTGACGACCGTCCACCCCCTCGGAGGGTGCTGCATGGCGGATAGCGCCGAGCACGGCGTGGTCAACCACCTGGGGCAGGTCTTCTCGGACGCCACCGGGAGCTCGGTCTACGAGAGCCTCCTGGTTTGCGACGGAGCCATTTTGCCGCGCAGCGTGGGCGTCAACCCGCTGCTTTCCATCTCGGCGCTCGCCGAACGAAACATCGAGCTCTTTGCCACGCTTCGGGGCTGGTCGATCGACTACCGTCTCGGGGTCCCCCCCCCCGCTCCGGAGAGTCAGCGCAAACCGGGCGTGCAGTTCACCGAGACGATGAAGGGCTTCGTCGCCTTCGGTGCCGAAAGCTACGAGGCGGGCCGGGACATCGGCAAAGAAAGTGGAAATCACTTTCAGTTCGTGCTGACCATCCAGAGCGACGACCTAGAAGGAATGCTCGACAACCCCGCGCACCAATCGAAGCTGACGGGAACCGTCGTCTCCCCTGCGTTGAGCGACCACCCCCTATCCGTCTCGGAAGGCACGCTTCAGATCCTACGCCCGGACGACGACCAGGCGACGGCCAAGCAGATGCGCTACCAGATGACTCTCACGACGGTCGAAGGCGACCGCTACCGCTTCGAGGGGCACAAGAAGGTCCACGACCAACCCGGCTTCGACTTGTGGTCGGATACGACGACGCTCTACGCGGCACTGCGCCCTCTCTCGCCCCGAGTGGAGCTGCGGGGAGAGGCGAAGGGGATCTTGCGCATCGAACCGCTGGACTTCATCAAGCAGGTGCGGACGATCCGAGCACGCAACGTGGATGGCGTTTCCGATCGGCTCAAGACCATCGCTCGCTTCGGCGACTTCTTCCTCGGCGAGCTCTATAAGAGCTATGGCGGCATCCTCGCCCCCGCGACCGTGCACGACCCGGCGGCGCCCCCGCGCAAGCGCCGCGCCCTGCGGCTCCCGCCGCCCGAAATCGTTCCCCTCCGAACCGAAGATGGCGCGGACCTTCGGCTCACACGCCACCGCGCGGGCAATCGAGGGCCAGTGCTGTTGGCCCCGGGCATGGGCACCTCGACGCAGGCATTCACTCTCGACACCATCGACGTGAACTTGGCCGAGTACCTTGCCGCCCACGCCTACGACGTGTGGTTGTTCGACTACCGCGCCAGCTCCGCGGTCGACGCATGCCGCACCCAGTTCTCACTCGACGAGATCGGACGCTTCGACTACCCCTCAGCCGTGCGCCGCGTGCTGGAGATCACGGGCGCGGAGTCACTTCAAATCATCGCACACTGCGTCGCTTCGGCGGGCCTGTTCACGTCGCTCCTCGGGGGGCACCTGCCGCGAGGCGTTCGCTCCGTCATCGCCTCGCAATTTACGCCCTTCGTGGAAACGACGCCCCTGGTGGAGGCGAAGAGCAGGCTGCACCTCCCCGCGCTGCTGCAATCGCTGGGAGTGGACGTGCTCTCCACCGAGTTCGACGTCGACGCCGGCTTCGCCGACCAAGTCTACGACACCCTGTTGCGCCTCTACCCGGCAGAGGCAGGGCAGCTCTGCGACAGCCCGGTGTGCCGCCGAATTCGCTTCATGTGGGGCGAAACGTTCGCTCACGAGAACCTCAATTACGCCACGCACCGCGCCGTGCACGAAATGTTCGGCGACGGCAACCTGGCGCTTTTTCGGCACCTGACCGCCGTGGTTCGCGCAGGCAAGCTCGTCACCCGGGCCGGGCAGGACGAATACCTGCCGAACCTGGCCAACGTCTCCGTGCCCATCACGATCGTGCAGGGAGGGCGCAACACGCTGTTTCTGCCCAGCGCCAGTGAGCGATCCTTCGAAGCGATGCGCTCGGTGAGGCCGGATCTGCGAATCGAACGCCGCCTCTTCGAAGAGTACGCCCACATGGATTGCTTCATCGGCAAAAGCGCGGTGCGCGACGTATTCCCGTTCCTCCTCAGCGAGCTTCGGGCGCAGGAGCGCGCGAGATGACCTCGCCGCCCCCAAGTCCGCAGCGGCCCCGAGCTTCCTCGGAGCCAAGGGGCAGTCGGCGAGCGGACGCGACCCGAGCCGCCGAATAGGCCAGCATGTTCATCGGCCACATTGCCGCGGCCGCGCTCGCGCAACGAGCCTGCAAACGAAAATGCCTGGGGGAGGCCATCCTCGCAGCGCAGGGGCCGGACGTGCTCTGGTCCGTCCTCGTTCTCGCGGGCGTCGAGCAAATGAGCGTCGAGCCCGGTGCGTCCGCGGTCTACCCGCTGCGGCTGGACTACATGCCATGGTCCCATGGCATGTCGGCGAACCTATTGTGGGCGGGTGCCACCTTCCTGGTGTGCTCGCGGATTCGCCGCGACGTGCGCTACGGAGCGGCTCTGGCCGCCGCCCTGCTCAGCCACTGGGTGCTGGATGCGCTCAGCCACCCGCCAGACATGCCAATATTCTTCGCGACCGACACGCCCCGGGTGGGGCTCGGGCTGTGGGGCTCCCTCCCCGCGACGCTCGCCGTGGAGCTTTCGCTGTTCGGGGTGGCGCTGTGGAGCTACCAGCGGACGACGCGCCCGCGCCGCGCGCGGGGGAGCTGGCTCCTCGGGTCGCTGGTGGGGATCTTGCTGCTGATGTACGCGGCCAGCATCTTCGTCGTGGACCTCACCCCACAGACCCCTCCGATCGTGGTGGTCGGTCCGGGTATCTCGATGTTGCTGTTCGCGGCCTGGGGCAAAGCCATCGACCGCAGTCGTGTGCTGCGCCTCGAGGACCCCGACTGACGCCGGCTTTCGGCGCTTTCAAACGTGAAATACCGTCTTTCCCGCCGTTGCACACAGGCCGTGCCGACGAGCACCTTCGAGTAGATCCCGCTCCATCGGAGGCCAGGCCGCCCTTTCGAGGCGAAACACGAGCGAAGCAGGCGAAAAGGGTACGGGCATCTCGCAGCGCAGAGCCCGGAGACGGCGAAAACGTGTTTCGCGCTCGAAGTGGGGAACATCCGGGCTATTCCAGGCCCGCACGACTGCCGTCCCAATCGCTGGAGACGCAAGCGTTTTCCGTTGGGGTGACGGGGTGCGGGGGACTGAGCGAAAATGCCGAAGGATGCCTGTGTGGAGCTGAACGCTGGCGATCTCCCTCGTGGTTTTCGCTTCGGCTCCTACGTGATTCAATCGCTGATCGGTCGCGGGGCAATGGCCCGCGTCTATCGGGCCGAACACGAGGGGTTGCGCAAGCCGGTTGCGCTGAAGGTGATGGAACGGGCTCTGCTCGAGCGGCAGAACGGCAGCCATCGATTCCTGCGCGAAGGGCAGGCGGCCGCCGCGGTGAAGCACCCGAACGTCGTGGACATCACGGACGTGGGCGTCTGGGAGGAGCTGCCCTACCTGGTGATGGAGCTGCTCGAGGGGCAGGATCTCGACTTGTACCTATCGAGCCGAGGGCCTCTCAGCGAGGCGCAGACGGCCCGCTTGATGTTGCCGGTGATCGCGGGGCTGCAAGCTGCCCACCGCTGTGGCATCGTGCATCGCGATCTCAAGCCGGCCAACATCTTTCTGGCACGCGGTCCTCAGGGAGACGTGCTGCCGAAGATCCTCGATTTCGGGATCTCCAAGCTCGCCGACCCGGGAGAATTGGACCTGGCCAGAACCGCCGAAGGAGAGCTCATGGGCAGCCCCCTGTACATGTCGCCCGAGGCGGTCAAGGGCGCGCGAGATCTCACCGAGCAGACGGATCAGTACTCCCTGGGAGTCATCATCTACGAGTGCCTCACGGGCCGCTTGCCCTTCGAGCACGACCACCTGCTGCCGCTCCTCAACGCGGTTGCCTCCGGGGACTTTCCCGCGCCCCGAGAGCTCCGCCCCGGTCTTTCCCCCGGCCTGGACGCCGCCATCGTGAAAGCGATGAGCCTGGAGCCCGCAGCGCGCTTCGGCAGCGTCCGCGAGCTTGGCTGCGCGCTGTGGGAAGTGGCCGACGGTCGCTCGCGCCTGCTCTGGAGCCCCTCGTTTTCCGACCAGGCGCTAGTGAGGGCCGACTCGACGCCGGTGCTCTCGATACCGCCCGAATCGGCCATGGCGGTCGCCACCACCTACCCGCAGCTGATCGGAGCCTTGCCGAGCACGCGCCCCTCGATGAGGTCCGTCGCGCTGCCTCTGATGGCGGCGGCGGTGCTCGGGGCCCTCGGCGTGGGCGTCGCGCTCGTCCAGCGGGGGGACCGCTCGCCCCCGAGCGCTCCGTCCTCCGCGGTGAGCCAGCCCGGGACCGATTCGCCCGCCCTCTCCCCGGCCAGCTCGAGCCGGCAAGCCGCCGCGGGCCCGACGCGTGGGGAGGAATTGGAAAGCGCGCCGCCACCGATCGACGTGGAAGAGAGCCTGGCCGTCGCGCCCTCGCCCACTCCGGAGGTGCCTTCGGAGCCCCAATCCGAGGCCAGGCCGCCGTCCGCCAGGGACCCGGGCGGCTCCGCCTCGCTTCCCTCACCCCCCGAAGCCGAGCAGCGCGGCTCCGAGTCGCCGGCAGGCGCTCCAGGAGCGGTGACCTCCAAAGCGGCCGAGCCGCCCGCTTCCCGCCCCGCGCCCAAGCCGCCCGCTGCCCGCCCCGCGCCCAAGCCGCCTGCCCGGCGCCCCGCACCCGCGCGGGCGAAGAAGCCCGTTCGCAGGGCGAAACCCAGACCGAGAGCAGAGGCGGCGCCTCCGCCGCGACCCGCAGCGCCCAAACCGGCGCCCGTTTCTGCGCCGCGCCCTTCGCTCGGCGCCAACGACTCTCCCATTTTGGACTGACGAACATGAGAAAGCACATCTCCACAGTGGCAGTGACCACGCTGCTCTTGCTTTCCGCCCCGGCGAGGGTGTCGGCAGACGAGCTCGCACCGGCGGCAGAGAAGCTGGTTCAGCAGTCGATCGGGCTGCGACGAGGTGGGCGCGATCGCGAAGCGCTCCAGCAGCTCGAGAAGGCAGAGAGCCTCGCGCCCTCGTCGCTGCGAATCGTGGTTCACCTGGCCAACACCCACCAAGCGCTCGGCAACTGGCTCGAGGCCGCGGAATACCTCGAGCGAGCTCTGCAGTCCGAAAAGGACGAGTACGTCGCGCGCCATCAGAAGACCCTCGAAAAGGCCTTCGAGGTGGTCTCTCGGCGCATTGGGCGAGTGGAGATTGGGGGAGCGCCAGCCGGAGCGGAGGTTCGACTCAGCGGGCGGCTGATCGGAACGCTCCCCATGGCGGAGCCGGCTCGTGCAACGGTCGGCGACTATACGCTCGAGGTGAGCCACCCTGGCTATTACCCCGCCAGCCGCCCGCTCTCCGTGCGGCCCCAGGGGCTGGTTCGAGAGAGCGTCGACCTGCGAGAAGTGCCCGCCGGCACCGACCCAAGCGCCGAGGGCGCCGCCGCGGGCGCGGAATCGGCGCGCCCCGGTCGCGGCGACGTGGGCGTCGAACAGGCCGCTGCGAGTGACAGCTGGTTGCCCTGGGGGCTCGGCGTCGCGAGCGGCGTCGCTGCGGCGACGGGGCTCAGCGCCTGGGTGATCCGCGAGCAGCACGCCGAGCGCTACAACGACGACACCCGCTGCTACAACGTGGTCGGCCAAACCCGCGACGAGCTGTGTGGGTCCGAGCGCGAGGCGGCGGGCACGGCGCAAACGGTTGCGGTCGTCAGCGGCGTCACGGCAGTGCTGATGGCCGCCGGTGCGGTGTTCGTCGGGGTAGGGGGTGGGTCGGCGCCCGCCGCGGCCGCCGCGGGCAAGCCTCGCCCCCCGTTGGCCTTCGGGAACCTGGCTTGTGACGTGCTGGTCGAGGGGGTGCGATGCAGCGGCTCCTTCTGAAGCTCCGCAGCGCCGGGTACGCCGCGCTCGGCGTCACCGTCGCTGCCGCATGCACTCCGCTGGCCGACGGTTCCGTCCCGCTCGGCGACGACGCCTTGGGGCTGGGGGACGGCGGCCTGGTCCCGACGAGCGGAGGCGAGGCGTTCCAGTGCGAAGAGTCGGCGCCGCCGCAAGCGGGGAACGAGGAGCCCGAAAGGGTCACCCTCAGCATCATCATCGTCGACACGACGACGGATTCGCCGCCCCCCGATCTCCAAGTGAACGCGTGCCAGCTGATCGACGTGAGCTGTGAAAGCCCGGTCACGCCAGAGCCGGTCGCACCGGGTCAAGATGGCAGCGTGACCCTCGATCTGCCCTACGCGTTCAACGGGTTCCTCGAGATGACGAGCGAGCAGACGGTTCCGGCGATGTACTTCGTGCCGCAGGCGTTGGAGCAGGACACCGTCGTCCCGCCGCTGGGCTTGATTTCGCCGCGCGCCCTCGAGGCGCTGGCGACCGGAAACGGGGTCACTCTCGACACCGAGGGTCGCGGCCTGGTGCTACTGCGAACCTATGACTGCGAGGGCAACGCGGCCGCCGGCATCGAGCTGGAGAGCGACCGCGCGGGAGAGGTCTTCATGTTCGTCGAGGGCCTTCCAATCGTCGGTGCCGCCCAGACACGAGCTGACGGGCTCGGTGGGTTCATCAACGTTCCGCCGGGCTTGGTGCGAGTCGAGGGGACGCATGCCGCAAGCGCCAGCCCGGTGGGCTCGGCCAGCCTGGTCGTGCGCGGGCAGTGGATGACCTACGGCGATTTGCGGCCGGACGCGCTCTGAGCGCGACCTCGGCGCGCCGCGCACCGGAGGCCGAGCCACTGCGGAGGCCGAGCCACTGCGGAGGCTCGACAGCCGCAGCACACGGCGCGGTGTTCGCCGACTCACATTCCGACGAAGTCCATCGCGACCGTGGTGCCTCCGTCCCCATTCAGACTGAGCCCGATCCTGCGAACGTCCGTCGCGTCGAAATCGGGGCCAAACGCCGGGCTCGAGAAATCCAAGCTCAGGCACTGCCACTGGTCGACCAGGAGAGCCACGGCTGCGCCCTCGCCCCAGTCCAAGCCGTTGCCCGACTGCGCGTAGAGCGTCGCCGTCACGGAGCCCGCCGTGGTGAGGCGCACGCGAGCGCGCAACACCCGACCCGAAAGGTCACCGAACGAATCCACGTAGCGCGCCTCGGCGGCCGCGCCGGCCTGACGCGTGAACAGAGCTCCCCCATCGACCTCCCCGGCGCTGGCGGACCAGCTCAGCGTCGGGTTCCCTCCGCCCGTGACCTCCCAGCCTTCGATATCCGAGCTGAAATCCCAGCGCCGCGCAAGCGGCTGGGGCGCACCGCAAGAAGCCAGCACCGGGCCGGCATCACTCCCCGCGTCCGAGTTGGGGGCCGTAGCATCGACAGCGCCTCCCGCGTCTGCCCCCGCCCCCGCCGAGCCGCCATTGCCGGCCCCGCCCGCTGGCGGAGCGCTCGCGTCCACGGACGCCCCGCCCGCCGCGCTGCCCCCCCCACCTGCGACGCTGCCCCCCGCACCTCCCTGGGTGCTGCCCTCCCCGCCGCCGCCACCGCTCCCGAAGCCGCCCGCCGAGGTCGTGGGAACGAAGCCCCCACCGCCATTGCCTTGCAGGTTACCGAGAGAGGGGCGAGCGCCGCAGCCGGCGAGCGCAAAGCTGCCGATGAGAAGGCTGGTGACGCGGACGACGGGCACGCGGTGGGCGCGGCGAGTGGGTCGGTGGCGGAGCATTACGAAATGGCGAAGGGGACCTGCGCGTGCCGAATCAGGGCGCCGGATCGGAGCGCCACTTCCTGATTTCGAACGGCTGCTAGAGCCTAGCACGGGCCCACTCCGGCGCCGTGATTGCAGCCAAGAAACATGGTCCTTCCTCTACGATGAAAGTCACCCGGAGCGCGGCAGCCGAGGCTCGTTCACAGCGGGGACCGCCCACGAGGACCGCGGGCGGCCTCCGGCAAGGGCGCCAAACGCGCCGGGTGAAACTTCGCCGGCACGAGTCGAGCGCTCCCCCTTACCCGCAGAGGGAAGGGCGGCTCGGCGCGAAACGGAGGGCGGCTCGGCAGCATACAGCGGACGAGCTTCTCGGCTTCGCCCGCCCTTCCCGCGCCCGAACTCGGGCAAGCGCTCCGCCCGCCGGCGCGGCAGTCACGAGGCGAGGCCGCGCCGGCGGCGGCTCTTCGAAGCGCCCGGCGGACGGGCTTCGCCGTAGTGGCACAGTGGGGATCACCGTTGGCTCCCGTGGGCCCCGTCCTCCGCCCACCCTACCCGAGACGCCACGACCGCGCAGACTGGGCGAACGCTTCCGATGAGGTAGCCCGGCGTAGGTCAAAAGCCACCAGTGAGCCCCTTTGTCGCACCCACCGCAAAGCCAACGAAGCGAACCGTTGCCGCGCGGCGCTCGTGGCGCGAGACCCGGAGGCGGCTCGTTCCGGACGATTCTTTCCGCTTCGCTGGGGCCTTCTCCAGGAACACCCTCTCGGGAACACACGCGCACCGCCGCAAGGCAAAAGACGCGAAGCGCAAACGAACGGCTCCGCCCACCCAGCTGTGATACCGTTCAGAGTTCCACCGTCTGCCATCCCCGCCCTGGCGGGCATGCCCACCGAGCACCACTGAATACGACAGCAAGAAATGCTCCGAACGGTCCCTGAACGGCCCGAGCAGTTGCCCACGGGGCGAACGTGCGGAACCCTCGGTCCCGTCACGGGTCCCTCTCCTCCCGAGGTCGAACCATGGCCGACGACATCGTGACCCACGGCACCACGAGCGGCAGCGGAGGCCCGAGCAGCGGAGGCCCGAGCAGCGAAGGCCCCTACCTCACCAGAAGCAACGGGCGTATCGCCCTCCTGATCGATTGCTTCGATTCGGCGTACCAGGCCGCGCTCGTGCGCTGCATGCGCCAGGCGTGCAAGCGGCGCGGCCTGAGCCTCGTCGCCTTTCCGGGAGGAGTAATCCGCGGCGTGCAGCTCTCGGCAAAAGAGAGAAACTGGGTCTACGACCTCATTTCTGCCGAACGCTTCGATGGCGTGATCGTGCTCTCCGGAACCATGACCCGCGAGGTATCCGCCCAGGTGGTGGCCGATTTCTGCGAGCGCTTCCGACCGCTCGCCATGTGCAGCATCGGCTCTCGGCTGGAAGACATTCCGAGCTACGTGGTGGACAACGCCTCTGGGATGCGAGGCTTGGTTCGTCACCTGGTGCTCGAGCACGGATATCGTCGCCTCGCTTTCATCGGAGGCCCGTGCACGAACGAGGAAGCGAAAGAGCGGCTGCTGGCATTTCGCGGGGAGCTCGAAGTCCAGGGTGTTCCTTTGACGAGCGAGAGCATCGTTCACGGAGACTTCATGCCCCTCTCGGGACAAACGGCGCTGCACCTCCTCCTGCACCGGATGAGTCCGCCCCCGGAGGCCATCGTGGCCGCCAACGACGCGATGGCCATGGGCGCCCTCGAGGCACTGACGAGCTACCCCTCCGACGTATCTAGACGCATCGCTGTGTGTGGTTTCGACAACGTCGTCGAGACGGACTTCTGCTCTCCCCCCCTCACCACCGTGGAGCAGCCACTTCGAGCGTTGGCCGAGGCCGCCGTCGAAGGCATTGCGGACCAGCTCGCCGGCGAGGAGTGCCCCGAGGTTACGCGCTTGTCCACCCGCCCCGTCTACCGCCGCTCCTGTGGGTGCGACACGACGCAGGCCGCAGCCCCCGAGATGCAAAAGCGCAAAGCTAGCCGCGGAAGCAGCGTGCTCGAGTTCATGCGCAACCGCGAGAGCATTCTCTCGCAGCTCTCCACCGCGGCGAGCGAGGCCTACGAGGGCGTCCCGAACTGGTGCGAGCACTTGCTCGAGGCCTTTACGGCTGAGATTCGCGGGGTGCCCGAGGCAAATTTTCTGGTGACCGTGCGAGAGCTGCTGCACCACACGGTGGTCGAGCGCCCGGGAGAAACCTGGAGATTTCACAACGTGCTTTCCGCCATGCGAAGGCACTGTCTGCCGTGTGTCGCGGGAGATCTGACGCAGTGGGCTCGCGCCGAGGATCTGCTTCAGGCGGCCCGTACCCTCGCCGGCGAAGCGGTTCTGCGCGGCCAGGCGCGCCGGCTGCTGAACGCAGATCAGCAGCACCTCGTCGCCAACTACGTGGGCAGCCAACTCGGCGAAGCCTCGAGCGTCGCCGAGCTCGACGCGGTCCTGCAGCGCGCCGTTCGGCGGCTCGGAATGCGCCGGCTCATCACCGTGAGCCTCGAGAGCCCCCAGCGATCCTCTGCACCCTGCGCGCGCGTCATTTCCCATGCCGACTCCTCGCAGCCAGGCGAGGTGGACGTGAGCCGGCTCGGCCCCTACCCCTTCACGCAGCTGCTCCCCGTGGACGATTGGCTCGAGGGCAACGTGCGAAGCTGGGTCGCGCTCCCACTCTTCTACCGCCACGAGCCGCTCGGCTTCCTGCTCGCCGACTTGTGCCTGTGGGACGGAAAAATCTACGAGTCGCTGCGCGTCCACATCAGCGCTTCGCTCTGGGCGTGCGCTCGCACCTCACCAACGCCACCCCCGGGGCGCTAGACCCCAAACAAGCGCTAGCCTCGCGCCAGCGCTCGTCTTTTGGGCTAGCCCGGGCTAGCGGAGCCGAAGGCGCCCGTTTTGGGGTGAAAGCCCCGGTCCACTCTCGACTCGCCTCACTGCACCACCACCCAGCGGCAGGCGTTGGTGCAGCCTGCCGCCCCGTCGCACTCTTCTCCGTGCTCGGGCTGGATGCGACCATCGCCGCAGCGGGGCGCCTCCCGACAAGCCACCGTGCACAGGTCGGGGCCGTATGGATCGACCTGATTGTCGTCGCCTCGATCACAGGCCTCGGGCCCGTTCAACATGCCGTCGCCGCAGTACGCCGCGAACAGGCAGCTGGGGCCGCAGGTGCCATAGCTGCCATCGTTGACGCCGTCGTCACATTCCTCGCCCAGATCGGCGTCCTTGACGCCATTACCACACCGAATCCGACAGTTCTCGTCGCAGGCACTGGCCGCAGTCCCATTGGCCCCCGCGTCGTCGCATTGTTCTCCCGCGTCGATGCTTCCGTTGCCGCAGGTCACGAGCGCAACCCATTCGCTACAGTCGGGCTTGCAGTGACCCGGAGTCCCGTCGTTGACCCCATCGTCGCAGCCTTCGCCGTGCGTGACGGCGCCGTCGCCGCAGTAGCCCACCGGAGCGCAAGCCGTCGTGCACTCACCTGCGCCATCGGCCTTGTACGTGTAGACGGCATTTTCAGCCCCGCTATCGCAGGCCTCGCCGGCGAGAGCATGGAGCACCCCGTCGCCGCAGCGAGCACCGAGCACACAGCCCGAAGCGCAGGTGCCGTAGCTGCCGTCGTTCAGCCCGTCGTCGCATCCCTCCGGGCCATTCTGGACGCCATCGCCGCAGTGCGGCCCGAGGATGCAACCGTCCTGATCGCCCACTGCGGAGAGGCAGCCCCCGTAGGCGCTGGAGAAGTTGCCCGCTCCGGGGTCGCACTGCTCGCCCGCCTCCACCGCGCCGTTGCCACACTTGATGCGGCAAGATGTATCGCAGTCACTGGAAACGGCTCCGTTGAGCGCACCGTCGTCGCACTGCTCACCGCCATCGATGGTGCCGTCTCCGCAGCGCGGCGTGAGGGTACAGTCCGATTGGCAGTCCGCGCTGCCGTCACACTGTTCAATCCCGACGGCCACCTGGCCGTCGCCGCAATACGGAGCCCACACGCAGCCGGCGGCGCAAGCGCCCATCGGCGTATCGCTGTAGATGGCATTGTTGAAGCCATCGTCACACTGCTCCTCCCCGGCGAAAGTCGCGCCATCCCCACAGTAGGGTCCGAACTCGCAACCATCCGGGCCCGGCAGGCAACCGCCGTAACCGGTGTCGTTGCAGAGATCGCCGTTGTCGCAGCGACCTTCGGTGCAGGAGGAGGCGTCCGCGCACACGTCGCCGTGGTCGCACTGCTCGTCGCTGGCCTTCGTGCCGTCACCGCAGGTGCTCTCGCAGGCCGAGCGCGCGAGAGTGAAGTCCTGCAGCGTCAGCCGGTAGTTCGAATTGTTCTTGTTGCGCTCGGCCTGAAAGACGACGATTTCGTACACCTCACCGTCAGAGAGATTGAGCGGATCGCCGACGATGTCCGTCGTTGCCGCGTTCACCGTCACGCTGTCAGTGATCTCGCCGTGGGTCCCGCTGATATCCACCACGAGCGAGCCATTGACGAACACCCAGACGTCGTCGTCTCCGTCGAAGGTCAGCGTCGCATCCGCGGCGGCATCGTACTCGAACCAGTAGCGGACCTCGCTCGTGAAGTGGAAGTTGTGGGAGTTGCCCTCGTTGCCAAACCCTGCGCCGTCGAGCGGGAAGAAGTCGTTGTCCTCGAAGACGAAAGACCCGTCGGGCTGCTCGGTGAGCGTCAGCGTGGATACGATGGTTTGATTCACGCCGGGCACGTCGCGGTACCACTCGCTGAAGCTGAAGAAATCCTTCGCGCCGTACCCGCAGTAGTAGGTGTCTCGACCGTCCGCGTCGATGAAGCGAGTGCCGGTCGTGGCGCCTTCGTGCGCGTTGCAGGTCGTGGCGTCCAGCGCCCCCGCGGGTGCGCTCTGGCCCGCCTGCGGAACCAAGTCCGTGCAGCCCACGCCGTCGCACTCGACATACCACTTGAAGATCGGCTTACCGAGCAGGGAAGTCCCGTCGGGCAGCGTGTCGCCTGCCGTACCGAGCGCCGTGCGCACCCAGATGTCCTCATCTGGCGTGTGGTTGATCGGGTCCACGGAGCTCCACTGAAAAGCGACGTGGCCGCCGTTCTCGAAGGCCATGAAATCTCGGTACACGATCGGAATCACCAGCTCGCCCCCGACCGACTCGCTGCAGGAGAAGCCCGGCTCCACCTGGCAGCTGCTCGAGCAGCCGTCGCCGCTGCGCGTGTTGCCGTCGTCGCAGCCCTCGCTGCCGAATTTGATGCCGTCGCCGCACGCGCTGGTGCACGCCGCCGGCGGGTTGCAGGTCGGCTCTTTCTCGCAATACACGCCGCAGCCGTCGCCGAGGTCGTGATCGCCGTCGTCACACGCCTCGCCGGCGTCCAGCTCGCCGTCGCCACACTCGTTCGGGTCGGCTACATGCCGGCACGTGGCGCTGCAGATCACGCCGCCGATGGAGTTGCCGGTGCCGTTTTCCGCTCCATTGTCGCAATCCTCGAACCCGGCCACCACATCGTCCCCGCACTGAGCCGCCTCACAGGAGGCGTTTAGCGGGCATGTCCAGCCGGCTTCGAGCTGGCACGTCGCCGAGCAGCCGTCGCCACCATCCGGAATGGCCTCGCCGTCGTCGCACTGCTCCGAGCCTTCGACGACCAAGTCGCCGCAGACGATCGGTCGACAGCTACCGCCCGCGAGCTTGTCGCCACTGGCCACGGGTACCGGGCAGACGAACCCCGAGGTCACCTGACAATCCGCGTCGCAACCATCGGAAGGGTCCAGGTCCCCGTCGTCACAGCGCTCGCCGATGGCGATGTCGACGAAGCCGTCGCCGCACTTTGGCAACAGCTCGCAGGGCTGCCCCGCCTCGACGCAGCGGTACCCTTCGTCGGTCACGCAGCTCGTGCAGCCGTCCGAGGCGACGGTGTTGCCGTCGTCACACTGCTCGCCGAATTCCAGGACGGCGTTCGGGCACACGGCCCCCGGGGCCTGCGGCACGCAGTTGCCGCCGATGCCGGCGGCGACCGGGCAAACGAACCCGCTCTCGATCTCGGAGCAATCGGCGCTGCAACCGTCACCGCCTTCGGTGTCTCCGTCGTCACAGGCCTCGCTGCCGACGACGAGGGAGTCGCCGCACACGACACTGCAACCCAAGGCCGAACACGCGTACCCCGGCTCGAGCTGGCAAACGGCGGAGCAACCATCGCCGGGGCTCGAGTCGCCGTCATCACACTGCTCGCCGTCGTCCACGTGGGCGTCTCCGCAGAACTCCTCGGTCGCTTCGAGACACGGCTGACCGGGTGTGGCACACAGGAATCCGCTCTCGACCTGGCAATCCAGATCGCAACCGTCCCCCGCCTCGGGGGGGTCGTCCCCATCGTCGCACTGCTCGCCGACGCCTACCGCCCCGTCCCCGCAAACACTGCTCGCGACGGGCTCGCACCCGTTCACCCCACAGGCCCAGCCCGCCTCCACGGCACAACCTCCACAGCCGTCGCCGAGGTCGTTGTTGCCATCGTCGCACGCCTCGCCGGACTCGAGCACGCCGTTGCCGCACTGGGACGTGGCGCGGCACGCCTCGCCCTCTGCATCGCAGGCGAAGCCGGGCTCGACCCGGCAAATTCCCGAGCAGCCGTCGCCGGGTCGCGCATTGCCGTCGTCACACGTCTCGCCCGTCTCGAGCGTGGCGTTGCCACACACGGGGCCGCTGTCGACGCCCGCGTCGGCTCCGGATCGGTGCTCGCCAACTCCGGGGTCGTCGGTCGCTCCCGGAATGAACATGCCGCGACCGGCGCCGGTGCCCCCCGAGCTCACCGCTCCCGCCTGCCCGCCAACCCCCGGCGCCCCGCCGGCCGCGCTCCCGCCGGCCGCGCTCCCGCCGGAGCTCACGTACGCGCCCTGATCTCCCGCGGGGCTGGAAGAGCAGGCCGCAAACAGCGAGGCGCCGACGAGCACGAAAGAAGACGAAAGGGTTGTGGCCTGGGGACGCAGACCGCAAAATCGGAGCATGATCGAGGGACCTCTAGTGGCTATTGTTGGAGCGCTTCGAGCGGTGGGGAGGGCTTTGGCGTGAGCGGTGGCGAGCCGCTCGAAAGTCGCGGCTCTGCGAATCGTCGGGAAGGTACAGGAGCGGCGCGTGGCTGCGGGCCGGCGGCGCCGAGAGGCACTGACCCGAGTGCACGCGTCGCTCGCCGCTGCTGGGCGGCACGCGCAGCACACATCGCCCATCGAGGCATCGTCTGGCCAGGGCGAGCACTCGCCGCGAGCTACCTATCCGCGACAGCAGCTCCCATTTCGATACGCGAAGCTCACGACCAACGTTCCGCTCTGAATGAATCATTGATGTAACACTTAACGAAGCCCCTCGCAAGGAAACCAGTCGATTCCGTGCAGGTCGATCGCGAGCCGATCAATCATCGCCCGTGCGACCCGCCCGCGCCGAGGCGCCGCGGCGCGGGAGCCCCGCTCGGTGTGCCGTCGGATTCGCCGGCGTCCAACTCGCCCTGGCGCTCCGCTTCGATGCTGCCGCCCAGCGGCCCGTGCGCCACCGCAGTCGGCGCCGCGCCGGCGCCAAACACGGGGTGCGCGGCGGCATCGGCGAAAGCGTCCGTCAGCTCGACCGGGCTCGCGCTGCTCGTCCCGCGCTCCGCTCACGGCGCGTTCGGGGTATGATGGGCGCATGGCACGCGAGCCCGGTGAGCAACCCGAGCAAGGGGCGAGCGCCCCGCTCGAGACCTCCCAAACGCCCGAAGAAGAGATCGCCGTGATTCCCATCGAGGACTGCATCGACCTGCACGGCTTCCGGCCGCGCGACGTAGCGAGCGTGGTCGAGAGCTACCTCGAGGCGGCCCGCGAAAAGGGACTGCGCGAGGTTCGGCTGATCCACGGTCGGGGCAAGGGCGTGCAGCGAGCCCAAATCCAGGCCTGGCTGCGCAACGCGCCCTTCGTGGCCTCCTTCCGCGACGCTCCCGCGCATCGAGGCGGCTGGGGCGCCACGGTCGTGCTGCTGCGGCCCGCCGAGCAAGGCGCGGCAGAGGGCCCGTCCGAGAGCTGAATCCCCCCGTCGCGGCTCGGCGCGTCGAAGCTTCGCCTCCCAGGGCGAGTGAGAGAGCCGATTGCAGGGGGAGGCCGGCGAAGAACCGCTCCGGTTGGACACTCACGCCGAGCTCGTGGTAGCCCGGAGGCAGCGTGGAGGCGAGAGGAGGAGCGATGAGGTGGTTGGTAGCGGGGGAGCGCGTTGCGCCCGGGGCGGGGGGGCGCGCGCGGCCAGCGGCTGCCCCGGCGAGAGCCCGAGCGCGGCTGCTGCCCCCCCCGGTGAGGCTGGCGGCCTGTTGCGCGGTCGCGCTCGCGGCCCGCGCGCAGCCCTCCTCGGCGCTCGTCACGACCCCCGTCGGCGGCTCGCCGGGCAGCGTCGACGCCAACGTCGGCGTCACGCTCGAACGCGGCAAGATCGAGCCGAACGAAGACGAGCGCTCCTGGCAATCGGCCGCCTGGGAGCTGTACACGGTCGGTGTTGGATACACCTTCGGGCAAGTGGCGTCTCTGAAGGATCTATTCGTCCGCCTGGAGTACAGCTACTACACGAGCCCGGCGGAGATCGTGGAGAGCCCGCTCGCGCCCGGTGCTGTTTGCCCGCGAACGCTGGAGTCGGGCTGCGAAATCCACCCCGCGGACGAAGGGCACCTGATCACCCCCCAGCTGGGTTTCAATCTGATTCACGAGCCCGACCACTCTCTGGGCGTGTTCGTGAAGGCCACCATCCCCGTCGGCGTGCGGCAGGAGAAGTTCGTGCTGCCGCGGCTCGATCTGATCGGTGGCGGCCTGCTGTGGGGCAACCGCTTCGCGCCGTGGTTTTTCGTGCAGTCCGGCTTCTTCGTCGGAAGCGGCCCCGCCAGCGGCAGCCAAAACGCCACCATCGCCGTGTTCAACGCGCTCGGTTTCGAAGGCAAGCGCTGGCTGCCGACGGGGGACGTGGGCCTGCGCATCGGCCCCTACTTCGACGGAGACCTGAGCGAGCGCTTCGACGCGAGGTACGACGGGGCGTTCTACGCGGGCGTGCCCACGCAAGCCGGGCAGGCGCCCACCACGCCGGCCGGCACGGCCGATCGAGTGCGAATGATGCGCTTCGGGGTCTCGCTTTCCGGGTACGTGCAGCTCTCTCGCTCGCTCGTGCTCGAGGCCGGCTACACCCAGAAAATCTTCGGTTACGACACCCCCGCGACCCAGTTCTTCACGTTGGGCGCACGCGCGGCATTCTGAGGCGCCTCTGAGCGCTGCGGCGCAAGCGGCGCGTTGCGCCTCGGTGCCCCCCGCCCTCCGCCGCCGGCTCCCACACTCGCCGCGGGGATAGGATGCGCAAGCACCGTGTCCCCCCGGCCGATCAGGGCATCCCCCGTCGGCTGGGGAGTATCACGGCCGCCGGAGCCCGCCGTTTCGAGCAGCATGCCCGGATTCTTCCAACGAGCTGCTCCGGCCCCGGCCCCCCCCGCGAAATGGGTCCCCGACCGCGGGGCGCCGATCGCCGCGCCCGGCGGCCCGGCGACGCGGCACCGGCGAGCCCTCGCAACGGAGCGGCTGGCGCGGGTCATGGCGATCCTGGGCTGCGGCGCGCTGCTCGCGTGCTCGGCCTCCCGCGCCGCGGCCTCGCACGCCTCGGCGCCCTCCCCGAGCGCCCGCGTCGACGAGGGGGCCGCGCTCACGCGTCCGCCCACCGCGCCGCGGCCGGCACCCCAGCCCGGTTCACCGGGGGGGCCGGCGCAAAATTTCCTGGCCGCGCCCGCCATCGAACCGAGCGAAGCCCCGATCGGCCAGGCCACACGCGCCCGGACCCCGCGCGCGGCTCCCTTGCTCGTGTACGAGGCCACCCTCACGCTGGCCGTATTCGACCAACGGCGAGGGCTCGATCGCGTGGAGGCGATCGCCAAGAGCCGGGGTGGATACCTGCTGAGCCGCAACGATCACAGCATCATCGTGCGCGTCCCCGCCGAAGCGTTCGGCAAGACCTTGGAGGAAATTGCCCAGACGGGCGACGAGCTTTCCCGCACGGTCAGCGCGCGGGACGTGACGGACCAATTCAGCGACCTATCGACCCGGCTCCGAAACGCCGAGGCCATGCGCGAGCGGCTCGCGGCACTGCTCGAGAAGGTCGACGCCATCAAAGACGCGCTGGCCGTCGAGCAACAGCTCGAGCGTGTGACCCTCCAGATCGAGTCTCTCAAGGGGCAACTGAAGCGCCTGCGTGAGCTCATCTCCTACTCCACCATCACCGTGCGCTATCAGCCGCGCCCCGTCGACCCCGTGGAGGCGCGCGTGGAGCTCCCCTTCGAGTGGCTACACCAGCTCGGGCTGCCGCACCTGCTGGAGCTCCGCCGATGAATCGTCTCCCATCCGCCTGCGCCCTGGCGCTCCTGTGCGCCTGCGGCCCCTCCCTCACCCTCACGACCCCCTCGGGTTTCGTGGAGCTGACGGAAGAGTCGCCAGACGAAACCTTCGACTACCGCGCGACCACCGCCGACGGCCTGGTGTTGGCGGCTCGGCAGCTCGAGCACTCCCCGCACGGCACGCTCGAGTTCTGGACGCGCGCGGTCGAAAACGAAATCCGCCAACGGGGGGGCTACGCCCTGCTCGAAAGCCAACCCGTGAAGACGGCCGGCGGCCTCTCCGGCACCCAGCTGCGCTTCGGCCACGACGAAGGGCGGAAGCCCCACCTGTACTACGTGACGATCTTCGTGACCGAGCGGTTCCTGTACCTGCTCGAAGCGGGCGGCGAGCAAGGACAGCTCGAGCAACACCGCGCCGCACTCGACTCGGCCGTCGCGAGCCTGCGCATCGACTGACGCACGAGGGCAGCCCCGAAGCGCCGCCAGCGGCCCCTCGAACGGCGCAGCCCTCCGGGCGCGCTCGCGCCGGCGAACCAACGCAGGCGAGCCGCCGAGCCAGCGCTTCGCCATCGACGAAAATGCGCCACCACAGGCGAAGGGCCAGGAGCGCCTCGAGCCAGCACGGCGCGCGCGCTCCGAGCTTCGTCTCGAAGAAGGGGGCCGGGCCTGCGCCGTACGGCCCTCGCCGTCCCCTCGGGGCGCGGGGAGACCCCCTCCGCGTCCTTTCGCGCGTGGGGAGTGCCGCGCCTCCTGGCAGGCGAGGCCCCCGGAGCGGCTCCGGGGAGCGAACGAGCTCGCTGTCGAACGGGCGAGCTCGCGAGGCCGCGCCCTCGTGCGAAATGCCGCAGCCGGGCGCGGCGAGCGGGCGGGCAGCGCCCGCCGGCGCAGCCCGCCCTACCTGGAGCGCCTGGGGCGGGGGAAACGAAATCCGTGCTGGCGCTCACCGCCCCAGCGCCCGCGAGCAAGCGCCGCCGCAAAATGTTGCACGAAAGCAACTCAAGAGATGGAGATCTCAAGCCGGCGACGAACCTTCCGTTTAGAGCGGTTAATGAATCGACTGCCAACTCTCGGGGCGGGCGGCTGGGCCGCGCTCGCCGCGACCGGCGCCGTGCTGCTCGCCGCTTGCGCCTCCACGGCGACGCCGCGGGCGCGCGGCGCCGGGGAAGCCGGCCTGCAGAGGCCCCCACCCACGCCGCAACCGGCGCCCGAGCTGCTGACCCAGGGCGAGCCGCTGGGCGAGGTCGCGCCGGAGGAAGAGGATGCCGAAGGCCCGCCCCCCACCCTCCCCCGCGAGTGTTCCGAAGAAGGCGACCTGTGTACGCCCCCCCCCCCGTTCGTAGACAGGTTGTGCCGGGCCGCACACGTCGGGACGGCCCTGCGCCTGTTCGAGAAGAGCTCGCCGTTCACTCGCGCCTACGTGCGGGTGGTCGAGGTGCCGCCGATCAACCTGCGCGGCGGTCCCGCCAGCGACCTCGCGCTGACCTACGGCGAGGAGGTGCTCCTGCTCGCCCACCACGGCGGCGAGTCGGGAGAGCTGCAGATCAGCGGCCTCGGGGGCTACGACGTGCTGCGCTGGGACGGCACCTGCGCCAACGTTTCCGCCGACGAGGTCGCCATGCGACCGAGCGCGGAGCCGCGCTACGCGCCGTTCCCCTGGCGCTACATCGAAGACGACATCCGCGACGTGCTGCTGCAAGATGAGCGGATCAAGACGGCGCGAGCCCGAGAGCGCAAGCAGTGCCGCGGCGCGCCCTCCGGGGACCGAGCGGCGACGTGTCGGGTGGCAGCCGAGCAGCTCCGGCGACGCGTCGTGCTCGCCGTGCGCGGGGGGCTCGACCTACCCGAGCCGGAATACGTGCCCTGAGCAGGGGCAGCGCCGGGCCGCCGAACGGCGGGCTCTGGCGGCGGCTCACTCGGCAGCCGAATCCGCCAGCTCCGGCGCGCTCAGCGGCGGGCGGCGCGCTCCGGTGGCCTGCTCGAAAGCGAAGGCCAGCGCGACCAAACGCTCCTCGCTGAAAGCGCGGCCACTGAACGTCACACCGGAGGGAAACGCCGCGGCCCCCGTGTCCGAAGGCTCGACGAAGCCGCCGGGCACCGTGATGCTCGGGTACCCGGCCACCGCCGGGACCCCCGCCCCCGAGTTCCCCGAGAACAGGATGGCGTCGAAATCGTCGGCGGTGCCCGGGTCGGCGTCGGGGCCGTCGAAAACGGCGTCGAGCGCCCCGCGCGACTCACGCACGTCGCGCTCTCGATCGGCCTGGTAGCGAGCGGTATCCGCGCTGCCCGGGTCGGTGTCGAGCGCTTCGGCCGCCAGCGCGAGCGCCTGACCGTAGCGCACGGCCTCGGGCGTGGCGCCGTTGAAAGCGATGAGCTCGGCGAGCGAGCCCACCGGGGCGGCCGCCGTGGCGGCCGCCGTGGCCGCGAGGTACGCGTCGAGATCCCGCTTGAACCCGTAGAGCAGGACGCTGGAGCAACTCGGGTTCGTCGTGCCCGAAAGGCACGGCCCGCGCCGAGCGCCGAGCGCTCCCACCTCCTGCACCTGGGCCCCCGCCGCTCGGAGAGCGCTCACGGCGGCCTGCATGATTGCGGCCCGGCCGGAGGGCACCGGCGGCAGGGCGAAGCGCGCCCCGGCGAGAGCTTGCGGATCGAGCGCGGCCCGATAGTCCCGCTCGCAGACATCGCTCTGCCGGCAGACGGCGGTGGCCGCATCGTCGGGGTCGTAGCCCGAGATCACGCCGAGCAGGATCGCCGCGTCGGTGACCGTCCGCGCGATCGGCCCCGCGGTGTCTTGATCCGCGCTGATCGGAACGATGCCGGCACGGCTCACCAGGCCGACCGTGGGCTTGATGCCCACGACGCCGTTTGCGCTGGCGGGGCTCAGGATGGATCCCGCGGTCTCCGTACCCACGGCGGCTGCGGCCAGGTTGGCACTGACCGCGATGGCCGATCCCGAGCTCGAGCCGCCGGGCGAAAGCGCCGGGCGCCCGTCGCCCCCCGGCTCGGGTCGCGGATCGTACGGGTTGAAGCCAAAGCCCCCGAGCGAGCTGTAGCCGGCCGGCATCCCGGTGGTCAGGAAGTTGGCCAGCTCCGTCAGCGTCGCTTTGCCGAGCAGCACCGCCCCCGCGGCGCGCAGCTGTCGCACGACGAAGGAGTCGGCGCTCGGCTGCGAGCCGTCGAGCGCCAGGGCCCCGGCGGTGGTGGGCATGTCGGCTGTGTCGAGGTTGTCCTTGACCGCGATCGGAATGCCGCACAAGGGCCCCGCATCCGCCTGCCGGCAGCGATCGCCGAGCGCGTCGGCCTCGCCCAGCACGTGGTCGCTCACGTGCAGGTAGGCATTGAGGCCCGGGCCCGCGCCGTCGAACGCGGCGATGCGCTCGAGGTAGCGCTCGGCGAGCCGCGGCGGGGTGACGCGACCGGATCGCAGCGCCTCCCCCAGCTCGTCGAGCGTCGCTTCCACCAAGGCGAGCGGCTCCGTCGCCGACTGCGCCGCGCCCTCTCCCACCGCGCCCTCTCCCACCGCGCCCTCCGTCGGCGCCGCGAGCTCCGCAGCCGGCTCCTCCTCCCCGCCGCGCGCCGCCCCGCCCGCCGCCGGCGGCCGAGCCGCCGGCGCCTCCCGCTCCGGCTCCGGAGCAGACCGCTCGCGGCCCGTGCCCTCGCCCCCCATCTCGGAGGCGCGTGCAGGGCCCCCATGCGGGGCGCCGCAGGCGGCCAGGGACAGCTCGACGCTCACGCCGAGAAGGAACCACGAGCCTCGGGGAAGCAGACGCATCACCTCGAGATTGTCGCCCGGCGCGCGGTCCGCCGTCAAAGCGCCCGGCCCGGCGCAAGCCGTGGAAACCCGCCAGCCGCGCAGAAATCCCCCGTGGCGCGATTTTTCTCCGGGACGGGCGAGAGCGGGAGCGCGGGGCGGTCCGGGTGCGGCAGCACGGGGCTCGGGGCCCTGGCCGATGCGCGGCACGAGCCGCCTGGGGTCGGACCGCCTCGCGCCGCGAGGGGCCGCAGGTTTGTCGCCGACGGGCCCGGCGCCGATCCCTGCCCCCAAGTGGGCCGATGGCCATGGCGCCCGTGGGCCGACCTGTCCGGTCCGGAAATTTTGTCGGCTCCCCGTGTCGAAACCCGAGCCCCTCGCGCGTCGGCGGTGGGCGGCCCCCCACAGCAGGGCCGCAAACGACCCTGGACGAAGAGGGCCCCGCGGCGACGAGCCGGGCCCGAGCCCCCGAGGAGGAACTCATGAACGCATTTTCCGGTTTCGACGACCGCGCCCTGGCCCTGCTCGCCGAGCTGCCCCGCTTCGACACGGAGCAATTCGCCGCCGTTCGCCCGCAGCTCCGGGCGGGCGTTCAGCAGCCGGGCGCCGCCTTGATCGAGGCCGTGGCGCGGTCGCTCGACGCCGATCTCACCGTGGACCGCCGAAGCTCCGTATCGCCGTTGCACCGAGACCTGCGCTTCGCCAAGCCGGGTACACCGCGCTACAAGGATCACCTGTTGCTCACCGCCTGGCACGGCCGCGACAAGAAGACCTCGCCCACCGTGTGGCTGCGGCTCGACGCGAACGGCGTGGGCTTCGCCAGCGGCTTGGTCTTCACCCCGGAGCAGCGAAAGCGATGGAGGTCCGCCGTGGCCGGCGCCCCCGGAGAGCGGCTCGCGGAGCACCTCGACGTCCTGAAGAAGCGACATCGCCGGCACGACGTCGACGTGGCGGCGACCCAGCTCACGCGCGTGCCCAAGCCGTGGAGCGAAGCTCATCCGCGCGCCGACTTGCTGCGATTCACCAGCCTGCAGGTGCGCTTTCGACTACCACTGCCCTCGGTGGTGGCGAAGCCGGGGTTCGCCGAGTGGTGCGCAGCGCCGCTGCGCGAGCTCTTGCCAGTGCACGAGTGGCTGGTCGGCGAGCTCGGCGCACCGCGCCGGCCCCCCCGAGCCGGGGGCGCACCCCGGGGCGGCGCGGCCTCCAACGGAGCGCGGAGAGCGCCCGAGCGCTCGTCGGCGGGGGGCCGGGCAAGGGCCGGCGAACCCATGGCCGCCGGTCGCACGGCGAGCGCCAGCGTGCACGCGGCGCTGTTCTGGAAGCTCGCGGGCGAGCTGCAAGCGGCCGACCCGCGCGTCGCCGAGGGAACCATCATGAAGAGCCGGTGCCTGCGCGTCGCCGGGGAGTTTCTGGCGCTCGTCGATCTCCAGGGCTCCGGCCTGGTCGTCAAGTTGCCTCGACCGCGCGTGCAGGAGCTCATCGCGCAGGGCGTCGGGCGGGCTTTTGCGCCCGCCGGAAAAGTCTTTCGCGAGTGGTTGTCGGTTCCCGCACCCGACGGGCGCCGCTGGCGCAAGCTCTTGCGGGAAGGAATCGACCACGTAGCGGGGACGTGACGCGCGGGGTGCCGAGTCGCGGCGCCCGCAGCGCGCCGCCCGCGCGTCGCTCGGGCTCGCACGGCGGCCCCCCGCATCGCTCGCATTTTCGCGACCTCGAAAGAGCCCCGTAGCGCCCGTGCCACGTTCTGCTACTTTTCGGCGCATGGCTCGACAGGCACCGCTGGGCTCACACGGCTGCGTCGAAGGAAGAAGCGCGTTCCGGCCGCGCTTCTCAACCCCCGCCGTGTGCCGAAGAGCGGCCGGCGCGCGGGGCTCCGAGCCGCCCGCTCGTCTGCCGGCCGCGTCCGAGCCGTTCGCTACCCGACCGCCTCCCTTCCGGCAGGGGGTGTGCGTTCGAGCGGGCTCGGCGCCATCGGGTCGGGCGTCATGCTGAGCTACAACCCGGCGTTTCGCGGCTTCGTGTGCCTGCGCTGCGGGCAGCGCTTTCCGAAGGGAACGTACGATCGAGGCTGCCCGGAGTGTTTGGACACGGGCTTTCCGGTGAGCGTCGTGCCGGATCTGGAGGATTCCGCGCGGCTCACCGGCGAGCACGGGGCGATCGTCGGTCGCACCGAGCTCGGCGAAGGGGATACGCCGCTGGAGCCCTGCGAGGCGCTCGCGGACGCGCTGGGCCTCGGCGGCCTGTCGTTCAAACGCGAGGACCGCAACCCCAGCGGATCCCACAAAGACAGGCTGGCCGCGTTCTTCGCCTGGCATGCCCAGCAGAGCGGTCGTCCGATCGTCGCCTCGTCGACGGGCAACGCGGGCATTGCGCTGGCGCGCTACGCCGCGCTCAACGGGTGCGATTGTCGGATCGTCCTGAGCGCCGATGCCCCCGCCTCCGTGCGGGAGGAGATCGAGGCCGCGGGCGCGCAGGTGGAGGTTCTTGCGACGGCCGAACGTTGGGCACGCGTGTCGCAATGCGTCGACGAAGGCTGGATGGCCGCCACGAACTACATCACGCCCCCGGTCGGCTCGGACCCGGTGGGCGTCTCGGGCTACCGCAGCGTGGGCTACGAGCTGGCCACCCAGGAGGCCGAGCTGACGGCGATCTTCGTGCCGACGGCGTACGGCGACTTGTTGCACGGTGTGGCGGCCGGGCTGCTCGACGCTCGCGACGACGGGCTGCTGCACTCGCCCCCCCGGGTGTACGCGGTGGAGCCCTTCCCGCGCCTGACCCGAGTGCTGGCCGGGAAGGATTACCGCAGCACGTTCGGTGGCTCGACGCGCCAGCGCTCGCTGGGCAGCAGCTCGGTGACCTACGAAGCCGTCTGGGCTCTGCGAGGCACGGCCGGCGGGGCCGTCGTGACCGACGACGAGCAGAGCGCCTCGGCACAGCGCGCCCTCACCGAGCTGGGGATCGAAGTGGAGCTGGGCTCCGCGTCCGTTCTCGCGGCGGTCGAAGGCCTGGCTCGCCAGGGCGCGCTGACCAAGAAGGATCGCGTGGCGCTCGTGCTCACGGCGGCCGCCCGCAGCTGATCGAGGGCGCCCGGTCGCGGGCGTCGATCGGCAGCGGCTCGCCGACGGCCGAGGGGCTCGCGAACGCGCGCACGAGCTGCAGCTGCGGGCCCGACCGGGTGGCGACGCGTCGCCTGACTGCGCCGCGCTCGCGGCCATGCAAGAACGCCCAACCCGCGGGGACGAGCCCACCGGCCCGCACCGCGCGCCGTGAGGCACCCGCCATGGACACTCCGAGGCCTGCGTCGTATGTGCTCGGCGTGCATCGCCTCGCATCACTCACGCGCACGATCGTCCGCCGCCGAAAGGCGGCCCCGTGGTGAAGGGGCCGAAACGCTGGGAGCGGGGCGGTGTCGATCGCGTGCCCGATTTCCTGGAGCACTGGGGGCGGCGCCCCTTCGCCGTCGTCTCGGTGTCGTCCGTCGCCGCCGTGGCGGCTCTGACGCTACTGTGGCCATGGCTGGCGCTGGCCGGCGCTCCCGTCGCGCTGTTCGTGCTGCTCGGCGCGATGGACATCGCGCAGGACAACCACACGATCCGCCGCAACTTTCCCGTGATCGGGCGGCTGCGCTACGTCCTCGAGTCGATTCGCCCCGAAATGCGGCAGTATTTCGTGGAGTCCGATCAAGAAGAAACGCCGTTCAGTCGCGAGGCCCGCTCGATCATCTACCAACGAGCGAAGTCCGTGCTGGACTCACAACCTTTCGGGACGCGCCACAACGTCTACCGCGACGGGTACGACTGGGTGGCACACTCGCTCGAGCCTCACCACCCCCGCAAGGGCTCCGATCGCGTGCTGGTCGGCGCGGGAAGCGCGAAGAACCCCTACTCCGCCTCCATCCTCAACATCTCGGCCATGAGCTACGGGGCGCTCTCTCGGAACGCCATCCGCGCCCTGAACCTGGGAGCCAAGCAGGGCGGCTTTTACCACAACACGGGCGAAGGCGGCGTCAGCCCCTACCACCTGGAGCACGGAGGGGATCTCGTCTGGCAAGTGGGAACCGGCTATTTCGGCTGCCGCAATCGCGACGGCAGCTTCGATGACAGAGCCTTCGCGGAGGTCGCTTCCGGCGCCACCATCCGGATGATCGAGGTCAAGCTCTCGCAGGGCGCCAAGCCCGGACACGGCGGCGTGCTCCCCGGCAAGAAGGTCTCACGGGAGATCGCCGACATCCGCGGGGTCCCGGTGGGGGAGACGGTGATCTCACCGCCGCAGCACACCGCGTTCGCCGGGCCCACGGGGTTGCTCGAGTTCATCGCCAAGCTGAGGGAGATTTCCGGCAAGCCCGTCGGCTTCAAGCTCTGCGTCGGTCAACCGCCGGAGCTGATGGCGCTCGTACGGGCCATCGTGGAAACGCGGGTCGTGCCCGATTTCATCACCGTGGACGGCGCCGAAGGCGGCACCGGAGCTGCCCCCCTGGAGTTCTCGAACTCGGTGGGCATGCCGCTGGCGGACGGGCTGACGCTCGTACACAACCTGCTCACGGGCGCCGGAGTTCGCTCGCAGCTGCGAATCATCAGCGCCGGGAAGATCGCGACTGGCTTTCACGTTCTGCGCCACCTCGCGCTGGGCGCTGACCTGTGCAACTCGGCGCGCGGGATGATGTTCGCCATCGGTTGCATCCAGGCGCTCAAGTGCAACACCAACAGCTGCCCGGTCGGCGTGGCCACCCAAGATCCACGGCTGGGCGCCGGGCTCGTGGTGGGCTCCAAGGCGGACCGGGTGGCGAACTTCCACACCAAGACGGTGGAATCCGCCCTCGAGCTGGTGGGAGTCGCCGGGCTGGACGATCCCGAGCAGCTCCGCCCGCACCACATCTTTCGCCGAGTCTCTCCGGCGGAGGTTCGCCACCTGGGGCAAATCTACCCGAGCCTCGAGGACGGCTGCCTGCTCGCCGGCAGCGCTCCCGCCGAGATGCAGCAGCTCTGGGCAAAGGCCTCCCCCAAGAGCTTTGGTTGACGGCCCCCGGGCTGTGCTCGGCGTCGCGCGAAGCCGTGCTCTGCTGATTCTCCGGGATCGACGCCCGCCGAGGTGAAGTATCTGGGCGTCAGTGAAGCCGCTTGGAGAGGGTCACGTGGAACGTACTGCCTTCGCCGGGCCGAGACTCGACTCGCACCTCACCCCCGTGCATTCTCGCGATCTTGCGACAGGCGGCGAGCCCGATGCCGATGGCCTCCGACTCGTCTCCCGAAGTATTGCCTGGGCTACCGCGCCGGAACATCAGGAAGATCTTCTCTCGCAGGGCGGGCTCGATGCCGACGCCCTCGTCGGCCACGGAAAGCTCCCAGTACCGTTCGAATTCCCCCACGTGGATCTCGATCTTCGGAGCCACCCCGCTCTTGGAGAATCTGAGCGCGTTGGTGAGTAGATTGCGAATCAACACCCGGAGCTTCGACTCGTAGCCGACGATGGTCGGTAGATTCCCGACGCGGATGGTCGCTTCTTTTTTCGAGATGACCTCACCCAGGTCCTCCAGCACATCGGAGACGACTCGACTGCAGTCGATCTCCGACAGAGGCTCTCGCTCTCCGAGCCGACTGTAGTCGAGCAGGCCCTCCACCAACTTGCGCAGTCGAGCCGACCCGCTCGATATGAAGCGCATATACCGCGCCCCTCGGTCTCCCAACTGGTCCCCATACTGGCCGTCGAGAAGCTCGACGTAGCTGCAGATCGTGCGCAGAGGCTCCCTCAGGTCGTGTGAAGCCATGAACGCGAACTGCTCCAGCTCCTCGGTATATTGCCGCGCCTTCTCCTCGCGCTCGACCTGCAGCGTGATGTCCTGGATGAAGACGTGAATCACCGGCCGGTCGCCGAGCAAGAATTTGGTCGGCCACGCCGCGGCATAGAACACGCTCCCGTCCTTGCGCTTGAAAGACGTTCTGACACTCAGCTTTTCCTCATGATCCATTTCGCTCAGCACTTCGCGCGAGTGCCCCAGCTCGGACTGGGTATGCAGATCATAGATGGACTTCTCGAGGAGCTCGTCCTGCTCGTAACCGAACAGCCTGCTTGCGCTCTCGTTGACTTCGAGGATTTTCATCTCCAGGTCGTGAATGAGCGTGGCGACGATGGAGTGCTGGAACATCTGCCGGTAGATATCCCGGTGGTCGTCGATCGGCCGGAAGTCCTGCGGGGCGGCCCCGCTGCGGTCGTCAGTCATTTCGTCTACCAGTGCTGGGGGACCGGCGCCTGGTCACCCGGCGCGGGCAGAAGGCGCACCGGATCCGATCGCTGGCTGCTTCGGAGCGCGAATCGGGCCTGCCTTTGGTCACACTACGACAAGACCTTGCGCAGGATGCCGACGAACGCTCGCGGGCTGGTCGGCTTGACGAGGTAATCGGTTGCCCCCAGGCGCCGGGCGTTGTCCATGTCATTCGGGTTGTCCGAGTTGCTCAGGATGAAAACGACCGGTACGGCCTGGAAGTACGGGTCCTGCTTGAGCTGGGCCAAGACCTCGAAACCATCCTCGCCCGGCATGTTGATATCCAGGAAGATCACCTCGGGCTGCGGATGTCGCTTGGCTTTCTTGGTTCTCAAGAACTCCATGAACGCCGCCGACCCCGAGAACGTCAAAAGCTGATTGGTCGCTCCACACTCCTCGTAGCAGATCTGGGCGAGCTCCAAGTCCCCTTCGCAGTCGTCCACGAAGACGACTTCGTTCCCCGCGCCGATCACATAGGGCGCTGTTTCGCCCATCCCGCCAATCATGCTCTTCTCCCCAAGCGTCCCCGGCGGGCCAGTCGTCGGCTCGATCAGGGAGTGACAGGATACAGCAGCGCGCCCGCGCCGCCCACCAATTCGACGGCAGAGAGCGCGCGATGTCGGGACGCGAGACACAGCAAGTTTTGGGCCACGCCCGCCACCGGCGAGGGCGCGCGGACCCGTCGAAGCCGCCGATGGCGCCCGCTTCTGCCTCGATGTGGAGCCGGTATCCGGCACGGCCGGTGCCGCCGCCGGATGCCGAGGCCGCCCCTCCCGCGATGGCCGCCCAGGGAGCCGTCAACCCCTGGCCCCGGAGCCCCTCTCGCTCGGCTCACTCTCGGGAGCGCCCTGGGGGGTTGGCGTCTCGGGCTTCCGCGCGCTGACGGGTTGCCGAGTACGCCGCCGCGGCCCCGCGCGGAGCGGGTCGAGCCAGGCCTCGGCGCAGCCGCCGTCGCGCAGGCCGTAGGCGGCCCGGACGCCGCCCCACACCGGTGCATGTCCTCCCTGGCGGCCGAGTCGCGATGATCCGGTTCCGCCATGGCGATGGGCTACCTGGCCATGATGCTCCCAGGAGGACCTCGTAAACCCATCGCGCCGCATCACGGCACGTCGAAGGGGCGCTACGGCGCCCGGCCGTGCCGCTGCTCGAGCGGCAGCGTGAACAAGAAGCGAGCGCCCTCCCCTTCGGCGCTTTCCGCCCTCGAAGCCGAGGTCGGCCCCTGCGTCGCCCAGCGCGGCAAGCTCGAGGGCCTCGTCATCGTGGCGCAGCATATCCCCGGTTGGTACGACCTCTCCGCCGTCATCTCTCCCTTGCGATTCGTGCACGAGCACCACCGCAAGGTGCGCCGCGTCGCGCTCGTCACGAACGATCGCCTCACCTCGGTGCTGCCGCGCATCGCCGCGGCCTTGGTGGACGCACGGCTGCGCAGCTTCCGCCTGGCGAAGCGAGCGGCGACCACCGCGTGGCTCGCCGGTTCGCCGGAGGCTGCGGCTTCGCTCGCAACGGAGGCCCCACCGAAGGCCGAGGAGGGCCCGGCCGAGCGCTAGCCCTCGGCGTGGCGGGACGGGGCCTGCCCCGCGCGGGGGCTACTTCGAACGGAGCATGGGGCAGTCGGCTGCCGCCAGGCCCCCCGAGGTGGCCGGGTGTGGCCGGGTCGTTTCGGGGCCGATCCCCGCGGGAATCGCGGATCGCGGCGCCGGCTCGACGCTCGGGGCCTCCGTGCTCCGGGAGGCCACGGTCCACCAGCGCATCCGCTCGCCGTCCCTGCCTTCGCGGACGACCGCGCGCGCCGCTTACCGGGGACCCTCCTCGATGATAGACTGGCCGGGTGAGGGGGTGGATGCGGGCTTCGCGCACGGCAGCCGCGCGTGCGCTCGTGGGCTGCGCGCTCGTGGGCTGCGCGGGCGCAGCTCCGCGGGGGGGCGACGAGCTGCGCGAGTTGCACGCGTTTCTCGCCCGAGTCTACCCGCGCCCGCCCGGGGACCCGGCGATCGAGGGGGCCGTTTCTTCCGAGGCGGAGGCTCTCGATGCCCGGTCCGACGAGCGCCTCGTGGCGGCCGCGCTTCACCGGACGCTCGCGCTTTGGCACGACGCTCACTTGATGACGGGGATACCCGCCCGGCTGGCGACAGCAGAGCTTTCGCTGACGCCCGTGTTGCCCGTGCGAGTCGGCCCCCGCGTGCTCGTGGACGCCTCCCAGCCGCCGCTGCCGCCGGGGACCGAGCTGCTCGAGCTCGAGGGTCGGACGCTGCCCATCCTGCTCGATGACCTCGCTCGATATGCGCCGGTCGACGCCGCGGCTCGCGAGGTGCGGCTAGCCGTCGCCGAGCGCGACTTCGCGCGGCTTCTGTATCTCGAGCTCGGCATGCGCGACACGTACTCGATGGTGGTGCGCCGGCCGGGCGAGGCCCCCGAGCCATGGCGGGCGCGAGGGCTCGACCGAGCGGACATCGGAGCGCTCCAGCGCGCACGCCGCTCCGCGGCCCGGCTCGGAGCGCAGCGCGCGGGCGAGCCCGCCTGGCCCTTTTTGGTGGATCTCGGCGCCGGCACGCGGCTCCTGCGCCTGGCGAGCTTCGCGCTCGAGGACGTGGAAGGGTACCGGCGACGGGTGGACGATATCTTCGAAACGCTGCAGGGAAACGAGCGGCTCGTCTTGGACGTACGCGGCAACGCCGGCGGCATACGCCACCACGGCGTGGCGGTGCTTCGCCATCTGCTCGAGCGCGACTTTGCGCAATGGGCGCGGGTGCAGACGCGGGTGCTCGCCATTCCGGGCCCATTTCGGTCGCGAGTGACCTTCCCGGTGGGCTCCGAGGAGTCGCTTCGGAGCCTGCCGTGGGAGAAGCGTGGAAGCACCTGGGTGTTCGAAGGTGATCCCCTGGTCAACCTCATGAAGCCAGCCGGGGCGGTGCATCGGGGTGAGCTGGTGGTCTTCGTCGATGACGCCACCAACTCGGCCGCCGTCGAGATGGTCGTGGCCCTGCTCGCCCAGCGCCCCGAGACCGTGGTGGTCGGTGCCGAGACACGCGGCGGCTGCGCTCGCCATACCGGAGAGCTGCCCGTCGTGTTCACGACTCCGAGAAGCGGGATCCCGGTGGTGGTGTCCCTGTTCGAGGTCGAGCTGGTGGCCTCGCCCCGCTGCGCGTTCGATCGCGGCGTGGTGCCGCAAGTCGCCGTCGACTACGAGGAAGCGGCTTTTGCCGGCGGGCTCGATCCCTACCTCGAGGCGCTGGAAGGGCTCACCGCTCCCGACGACCGAAGGTGAGCGGCCACGAGTCGCCCCTGTCTGACGCGCCCGGCGGCCTGGCTGGCGCTTCCCGAGCCCCGGCGCTCCCGACACGAGAATGCAAGCCCGGATCTCTCACGACCAAAAGGACCGAGGGTGCGAGGACGAAGTGGATCTTCAGTCCGGAAGCCCGCCCGCGCGCGCGCAGGCAGGCAGACTTTCTGTCTGCCCCGCACGCGCTGGCCGGCAGCTGGGAGAAAAGACACGACTCATCGCACCCTCGGGACCAGATCGCGAGAAATCCGGGCTAGGGGAAGCGCAGGTTGCGCGGCGGCCCCGGCTCGAACTTCTTGGGGTCGAGCCGCTTCATGCCATCGCGGTCGCCGGCGCGCCAGGCCTGCACATAGGCCTGGATCTGGGTGGGTGTCGGAACCCAGGCAGGCCTGGGTTGGTGCTCGTCCACACTCGCCCGCAGCACGGAAAAGCAGGGCTCACAGACGATCGCAGCGCGCAGCGAGGGGCCCGCGTAGTACTCCCACGCGGCGTCTTGCACCATGAAGAAGTCTGGCCACAGAGCCCCGCACCGGCCGCACATTTGGGGAGCGTACACGTACGGCAGGCGGCCGCGGCTAGCGCATCGAGCCTCCCACTCGAGCTGCTGCTCGGGGGTCGCCCCGCGCTCGAACGCTTCTCGGGATAGGTAGTGATTCTCGGCCGGAAAACGGCGACGCCTCAACCCCAGGTGATCGTAGATACACTCGCACCCGGCCGAGGCAGTGCTGCCACAGAAGGGGCAGATCTCGAAACCGCAACCCGACTCGTGGAATTCACCCTCGCGGGCCCCGCACGAACAGGCGGGAACCTCCAATCCATTCTTCGCAGACATCGGCACATTTCCTCGTTGGCGACCCCCGGGCCCATCCTATCGCGCTCGCCTCGACAACCCAACGCGCGAAACGGCAATCTCTCGCGGAAAGGCGCGCCGTGCCCTCCCCCAGCGGCGGAAGGCAGACGCGCGGGCCCCGCCCGGGAGGCTTTGCGCTGCGCCGGACCCGCGCGCTAGCGCGCCGCGCGGGGGACGCGAGCCCACGGCCACGCGCCCGCGATCCGCGGGGCACCGAAGCCCGGCCACGAGTTGCCGCTCACTGCCCGATGCAGCCGAAGTCGACGCGCACCTTCGACGTGGCGTCGGCCTGCACGTCGTCGCACGAATCGGCACACAACAAGATTCGGGTCGGTTGGGTGCCGGTGCCCCCGCCGGGAAGCGTGAAGTCGAGGCGGTAGCCAGCCCCGGTGCACGTGTCCACCTTCGCGATCGGCTCGGAGCCCCCGGTGTGCTCCCACGTGACCGTGAGCGCCTCTTCGTCGATCAACTTGCCGTTCGACGGCTCGGGAATGTCGAACTCACACGGCACCCGCGCCCCGTCCACCACGGCCTGTGCGACGGCGGAGAAGATCGGGTCGTAGTTGGTCGTGCGGCAGCTCGAGTAGCGCAGCCCGCCCGTGAGCCGCGCGAGCTCCTGGTGGTCCGTGCCGGCGTTGACGCCGGTGTTGCCGTCGAGGGGGTCGGGCGCCCCACAGCGCGTGGTAATCACCGCGTCGCCAGGAGGCACCGTGACGAAGCCGGGCGTATCCAACCCCACGATGGCGTAGTAGCTATAGTTGCGGTCCGCGCCGATCGCCCCGAAGTGCTCGGGCGAAATCGTGCGCAGGGCGTCGTCGAAGGTCTGGGCGTCGTCGGCCGCGTCACTGCCGAAGCTCCAACTCGCCCCATTCGGCCCGGGCGAAAGCTCGCTGCCCGTGATGTCATCGTCGCTGATGCCGACGATCACCTTGAAGGAGCCCTCGCGAAGGAATTCGTCGTAGCCGTCGGGCGCCTGCACCGGCCAGGGGGTGAACTGGTCCCCCCCACCTCGAACGTTCGCCCCCGACGTCTCGAGCTCGTCGGGAAGGAAGAGGCCCCCGAGCAGCTTCTGCCACATGTCCCGACTCTCCACGTCCGCGCTGTAGTGGAAGAACTTGCCGTGCGCCGGCGCAGTCAGCGGCTCGCACGGGTCGTTGGGAGGCGATTGAGGGCACGTGCTACCGCCCAGCGGTGGCGAGATGTGCACCGGGTTGTTGCTGCCACCGATCTCCGCGCTCAAGTCGCCGTAGCGCGACACCATGATCACCCGGTAGTCGATGCCCGAGGTCTCCAGGATGTCGTAGAAATTCTCGTTGACCCGCTGCTGCACCTCGGCGATTTCGCTATCCATGCTGCCCGAGTTGTCGATCGCGATGATGATGTCCATCGGCCGCTGACCCTCGGTGGCGTCGGCGGAAACGCTGGCGCACGCGTCGGGCACCACACGCTCCGGGTCGAACGGGAAGCGGATGTCCGGGTAGGACGCGTCGAGCGCGCCGAGCGATGCCCCCGCGTCGAGAAGCTCCGATCCGGCTTCACCGAATCCAACGCCATTGCCCGCCCCGCCGCCGCTCGGCGGATTGTTCCGCGCGACGAAGCCACCGGCCCCGGCCAGGCCACTCGCGCCGGCGGCGCCGCCTCCCGAACTCCCCGCGCCGCTTCCGTCATTCGGCCCCCCCGAGCGCTCCGAACCACAACCGAGCCCCCACGCAAGCGCCAGTGCAAGCATCCCGACGCGATGAACACGAAGCCCTGGGCGCCTCATCGAATTCTCCTCACCGTGGGGCAACCGAGCACGATGCCAACTTGCCCACTCAAGTCGTCCCGCACGCTGTCGCAGATCTCTCCGCACAGCAGAATGCGGCGGCGGTCCTCGCTGAACTGCCACCCTTCGGCGCCCGCGTCGCAGGCTTCGGAGTCGTCGAGTGGCACATCGAGCCCCTCCCCCTGGGAGGGCGTGAAGGTGACGTTCACCTGCCCGAGGTTCACACCGCCGCCGGAGGGATTGGTGGGTAGCTCGAAGTCGCAGGCGAGAGCCTTGTCTCGGCTGATGTCCCGGAACGCTTGCTCGAGGTCGTCGGCGAAGCTCTGGCTGGTCGTCATGTCCAGGTGGCAGTCGCCCTCGTCCGCGCTCGCGGAGCTCGCCTGGCAGTCGTCCGCGACCGCAGTGCCTCCGTCCAGCGCGATGCGCGAGAGCGTGGAGCGGGCGTCCTCGCTGCCGGGGACGCCGATGGCGAACGTGCGGATGGCGAAGCCTTCGTGGGCCACGTCCACCCAACTGTCGACGAGCTCCGCGAGCAGCGAGGGGCTGGCCGTCTCGGTGCCGTCGGTCATGAGCACGACGAACGTGTTGCCCCGCAGGTCGCCACCGACGATCTGTTGGCGCAGCAGCTCGTAGCTGGAGAGGGTCGCGTTGGCCAGCGGCGTCTCGCCCCGCGGCTCCACGCTCTCGGCAAAGTCGATGAGCGCGGTTCGTTGATCGGCCTCGAGCGGGCGGATCGGTACGTCGGGGCCATCCTCCGGGAGTCGCACGTCCTGCGGCCCGCCCCCCACCAGCGGGAAGACGGTGAGCCCCACACTCACGTTGCCCTGCTCAGCCAGCTGATCGAGGGCGCTCGCCAGCGCGCTGCTGGTCGCCTCCCACTTGGTCGTCTCCGCGGGTAGCTGTGTCACCCCCTGGCACGTCGGCAACTCGCTCTCGTCACGCCCGTCGGGCGGGTTGCAGCTCATGCTGCCGGAGCGATCGAGCACGAACAGTAGGTTGGCCGGCACTTTTGCCGCCTCGCTCACCGAGGCGGCGCAGCCCTGGTGAACGCCCGAGGAGCCCCCGGCGCTGGTGCCACCGCTATTGGAAGAAGAGCCGCCGAGGCTCGACGATCCTCCAATGTCCGGTATGAAGAAGGGCTCCCCGGCAGAAGAGCCCCCCGCCCCCGCGCCGTCCGAAGTTCCGCCCGAGCCTTCTGGCCCCGAGCCATCCGAGTCGCCCCCGCCGCAGGCAAATGCCAATGAAACGATGGCGCCGCATGCCCAACTCCGGTGTATCGTCATCCCGCTTGAAGGACTCAGAACGGCAGCTCACCGCAAACGCTGAGCCTCTTTCATCGGCAATCGCCGCGATGATTCATCGCGAGACGGTGCGCCGTGGGCCCCGTCGAGCCAACGCCTCTCTCCCGCAGGCGGAATTGCGCCGCGAGGCGGGCATGGATCGGTTGGGGCTCCGGGCGCGCAACCCCGCCGAAGCATGGCCCTCCCCGCTCTTGCGGCTCGCCCGTTCGACCGGTGGGACCCGAGGAGCCCGCGCCTGAGGTGTTGCACTCAGGGAGTGGGCGGCGGTCGCAGGAGCCCGCCCTCGCTTGCAGGAACGTGCCCTCGGTCGGTGCGGCGCTCGGGCTGGCCTCTCCTGCCCACGGCCGAGCCCGGTGTGTTCAAAAGGAGCAAGCTTGCAGCGCGTTCGGGTCCGCTCGCAGGAAGTAGCCGCCGCTGCCGAAATCCGCCCCGACCTCGGCAATGGCGGCACAGCTGGCCGCCGGACACTGGGGGCGGCTCCCGGCAAAGCCTTCGTCGACGAGGCCGTCGCGATCGTCGTCGATCCCATTGCAGATCTCCCCACAGGTGGTCGCCGTGTACAGCTCACGGAAGTCCGCCTCCTGAAGCGCCACCGGGTAGACTGCCACCTCGTCGAGGGCCCCCTCCAGCGCCTGCGTCGTCTGGAAGTTGCTCCCGAGCCCATCTTGGTCTTGGCCCAGGACCAAGATCCCACCGGACTCCAAATCCAGCGCCTCGCCCGGGTCGGAGCCGAAGGGAGGCGTCGGCGCGTTCGGGTTCACCGCCGTCACGACGGGCTGCCCCGCGGGCTCCCCGTCGATGTAGAAGCGGGCTGCTGCCCCTTGCCAGCTGACTCCGAGAAAGTGCCACGCGCCGTCGGCCAACCGCGACGCGAACGTGGCCACGTCGAAGGTCACCCCCTCGAGAGCCAATCGAATCGTGTTGCCCTCGACGATCAGCCCGAACTCGTTGGACGAGCCCTCGACCGCATAGGAGATCAGGGAAAAATCGGTCTGCTGCCGCGTGCGGACCCACAGGGAGACGGAAATCGCCTGACTCGGCCAATCGAAAACCTGATCGACCTGCAGGCGAGGAAACTGCTGGTTGCCTTGGCCGGGGACGCGCAGGGCGCCCGTGAGCGTATCCGCCACGCCGGAGACCCCCGAGGAAGCGCCGCCCAGCAGTACGGCCTCCGGGTTTGCCGAGCCGAGGTTCCGGGTGGATGTCGCGCCCGGCTCGTCGTCGAAGGCGAAATAGAAGATCGGTTGGTAGCGAAGCACCGAAGCGGCGCCGCATTGGTCGCACGCGTCGGGCACCCCGTCCGAATCGATGTCCTCCGTGTCCCCGGGCCCGCACGTGCGACAGTCGGCGCGCGTCCGATCGGCCAGGGTTGCTCCCTCCTGGAAGGTCGCGTCACAGACGACGAGCGTGTCGCACTGGCCGTTGCCGTTTTCGTCCGGGCACTCGCTGGCCCCGGCGTCTTCCGCCTCGCTCGGGCCCAGCCCAGGGGAAGGCTGGCCGCTCGCCCTGCCGGGCTCCGAGTCGGGGTCGGGGTCGAGGTCGACCGGCCCGGGTGACTCGGGCACCACCGGCCTCGCCGCAGGCCCCAGGGGATCGATCTCGGTTCGAGCGGCGGGGCCGGCTCCTCCGCGCGGCGAATCGTCGCCAGCGTCCGGACTCAGCGCCGCCACGATCGCGTAGTCGCTCTGACAAGCACCGAAGCCCCCGCCCCACGCCAGGGCCGCGCCCCCCCAGAGCGCGAGGTGGGTGAATCCGGCGCCCTCGACCGTTCGCGACATCATTTCCAGCCGAAGATAGCCTTGCGGCGGACCCGGTCAAGGCCGGGACTCGCCACGCCTTCGGGGACTCGCCGGGAAGTCGAGCCCGTTGCCGAGCCGTCCGCCCCCGGAGCGGGCAGCCCCGGACGAGATGCGGCGGGGCGCCGGGCCCCGAGAGGCTCCCGCAACGGGGGCGGGGCTTTGGGCGGCCACGCCCGCGGCAAGTCGCACTCCGCCCAGGCGAAGCCGCGATCACGGCCGACGCGCAGCGTGCCCCGGCGCTGTGCCCCCGTCGCGCGGTCGGACCGGGCGAGACTCGCGGGCCGACTCACTCGGCGCGCACGCCGCCCCTCACGGCGCCGCGCAGCGCGCCAGCACGTCCTCGAACGTTTCCACTCCCACGTCCGCCACGGACCGAGCCGCCCCGGCATCCACCGCGCCCGCAGCGGCCCCCGCATCGCCGAGCAACGACCCCTCCGGCGCGGAGAAGCAGCCGAGCAACGATTGCTGCAGGCACTCCAGCACGCCGCCCGCGTCGGCCGCCTCCTCGCCGCTCGGCGCTCCGGCTGCCAGCGAGCCGAAGCCGCTCGACGGCAAATTGCCGAGCTGCAGGCCGAACACGCTCCAGCACAGCTCCTCACAGGGCCGATCGAGCGCCGGACACGCCGCCCCCGGGGGGCTCGCGGCCCCGAGCAAACCGAAATCCACTAGCTCGCCCCCCTCGATCTCGATCTGGCTCAGTTGTGCCTCTTGCGCGACTCGGCACGCCGCGAGGCACTGGCCAATCCCCGGCGCCTCACACTCGAAGAGCGCGTCGCGCTCGAATTGGCAGCGCCCTGCGAGCACGCGCGTCTCGGCGTCGAACCCCTCGCCCGCACAGAAAAAGTCCGTACGCTCGGTGCCTTGGTAGCAGGCCAGTAGCACCTCCTGCCGCCCGAAGCAGCGCTCGGAGCTCTTCGTCTGCTCGCAATCCTCCACGCAGTTTTCGGGCTCCTGCCCGCAGCGTTCGAGCCGCGTGGCTCGGCACCAGTCGTCGCAAAACGTCGGCGCAATCGGGTACGAGCTCTGGCAGCCCACCCCCTCGATCACGAGCCACCAAAGGAGGGCGAGGCCCGCAGCCGCCGGGCCCACAGCCGCCGGGCGGGCCACTCTCCCGACCCGGCGCCCGCGGCCCGCTCGACGCGAAGCGACGGCCGACGAAACGCGGGCAGGGGTCGAACGAGGCTTGTAGGCTGCCCTCCGCTTCATGATTGGTTGGCGCAGCATAGCAAAATTTCACATTCTTTCTCCGCTGCTCCTGGCCCCTGCGGGCTGGGCAGCAGCCGCCCGGGCCCAGCCGGAGCCCTCCCCGGCGCCCCCCAGCCCGGGCGCCAGCGGGCCTCGAGCGCGCGACGAGAGCGCCACGGCCGAGAACGCGAACGACGCAGCGCGCCTCGGGGCCAACACATCGGCCGAGCCCCGCGCCGAGCCGCCACCGCCGGCAGCCCCCGACGCCGCCCCCGCGGCACGCCCCCCCCGCATCGTCCCTCCCGTCGCGCGGCACGCGCTCGAGGTCCCCTATCCCGAAGGGGCCGAGGGAGAAGCTTCGGTCGTGCTCGAGCTACTCGTCAGTGAAACGGGCAGCGTCGGCGAGGCCGTGGCCATCGAGGGGCAGGAGCCGTTCGCCTCCGCCGCGACCGAAGCGGCGCTCGGCTGGCAATTCGAACCGGCCCGGCGCGAGGGCCAGGCCATGGCTGCGCGCATCCGCGTCGGGATCCGCTTCAGCCCGCCGGTGTTCGAGCTCGAGGAGGTGCCGTTGCCTCCCGAGCCCGCGCCCGGGGGAGGCGAAGCCCCCGTGCAAAATGAGCCACCGCCGAGCTTCGAGGTGCTGGTGGTCGGGCAGCGCGTGGTCGGCGTGAAAAAGCTGGGCCGCGGCGAGGTACGCCAGATGCCCGGCGCCTTCGGCGACCCGTATCGCGCAATCGAGTCGCTGCCGGGGGTCACCCCGATCGTATCGGGTCTGCCGTACTTCTTCGTGCGCGGGGCGCCGCCCGGCAACGTCGGCTACCTCTTCGACTGGGTGACGGTGCCGCTGCTGTACCACGTGGCCGCGGGCCCCGGGGTGATTCACCCGGCCTTCATCAAGAGCGTGGACCTGTACTCCGGCGCCTACCCCGCCAAGTACGGCCGCTTTGCCGGAGGCATCGTCGCCGGCGAGCCACAGGACCCGCGCGGCGCGCTGCACGGAGAGGCCAGCGTGCGACTGGTGGACGCAGGCGCCTTCCTCGAGGTGCCTTTCGACGAGGGGCGCGGCAGCGCTATGATCGCCGGCCGCTACTCGTATACCGGCCTGATCGTCTCGCTGCTCGCCTCGGACGTTTCGGTGGGCTACTGGGACTACCAGGCCAAGATCAGTCACGACATTTCACCGGGAAACACCCTCTCTCTCTTCGCCTTCGGCTCCCACGACTTTTTGGCCGCCGACGACCAAGCCGGCCAGCGCCGGGAGCTGCTCGACCTGACATTTCACCGTCTGGTCGGCAGCTACGACCACGCCCTGCTGGGGGGCGGTAGCCTCACGGTGAGCGCCATGGCCGGGCTCGACCGCACGGGCCTCGGCGGCGATCCGGACGACCCCGACGCGAGCGACGTGGGCAACTTGACGAGCCGCAGCCTGGGCGCCCGGCTGCTCTACGACCAGCCGCTCTCCCCCGCCCTCGTGCTGCGCGCCGGCGGCGACCTCAACTTCTCTCGCGTGGGCATCGCGCTCGACCTCGACCAGGACTTCGACCAGGAAGAAGATGGCCGTATCCGCGTGCGACGCAACATCGTGTCCCCCGCGCCCGGCTTCCCCGAGCTGCTGCTCGAGCCGCTCGAAGAGGCCGAAGACGAGCTCGACCGGGCCACCGCCGACCTGCGTTTCCCCTCGCGCGACGATCTCGTGGGCGGCGCCTGGCTCGAAGCGCAGTGGGAAATATCGCGCGGAATCACCGTGACGCCGGGGCTGCGCCTCGACCTCTACCGCACCGGAGACAGCCTCTCCGTGGCACCCGAGCCGCGACTGACCGCGCGCTTCGACGTGGCGCCCGGTGTTTCCCTGACCCACGCCATCGGCCTTGCCCATCAACCCCCGAGCTTCGCCATCCCGCTGCCGGGCCTCAGCGCCGTGGCCGACGAAGGGCTACAGCGCGCCGTTCAGAGCAGCGCCGGCGTCGAGCTCGAGCTACCCTGGAAGCTCTCGGCGACGGCCACGCTGTTTCAGAACGCGACCTTCGACTCCACCGACATCTTCGGCACGGCGCGCCTGCAGGGCAGTACCCAGGAGGTGAGCGCTTTTTCCGATCGAACCACCAACCACTCCTACGGCCTCGAGCTGTACCTGAAGCGCTCTCTCACCGAGAAGCTGGGCGGATTCATCGCCTACACCCTCTCGCGCTCCCGCCGCTCCGTGGCGCGCCTCACGGGCCCTTCCAGCTTCGACCGGAGCCACGTGCTCAACCTGGCGCTCGCCTACGACCTCGGCAATCGCTTTCGGCTCGGCGCGCGCGCCGTCGCCTACAGCGGCATTCCCTCCGAAGTGGCGTATGCGGAGGCCGCCCAACGCCCGCCGCGCTCGCCCTGGTTCTACCGGCTCGACTGGCGCCTGGAAAAGCGCTGGGCCGTCGGCACGGCCGGCGCCTGGTGGGCGGTGGTGGCCGAGGTGCTCAACACCACGCTCAACCCCGAGGCGCTCGACTCGAGCTGCTACGCCTATGGCTGCCAAGTCGAGAGCACCGGCCCCGTCACCATTCCCAGCCTGGGCGTGGAAGCCTCCTTCTGAACAAAGGCGAGCAACCCCGTGCAGGCGCGGGCCGCGGGCTCACGACGGGGCGCAAGATGGCTGCTGCGGCAATGCGATGAACCCGCGCATCGGCTCCCTTCCCGGTCTGATCCCGAACGCATTCGCGGTCTCGGGAGCGGGCCTGGGCGTGCAGACGGACGGGCTGCACTTCAACGTCGCGGGGCAGCGCGAGCTCGGCCAGCGCTACGGCGAGGTGATGCTGCGAGCGCTGGGGCTGTAGGCCCTCGCGCCCGGCAGCGCCGTTGCCTGCGGGGCGCGGGAACGCGTGTGGCCCTCGCCGCCGGGGCGCCGTCGCGGTGGCTCACCCCCGCGGGGGCATCGGCGCGCCGTCGACCAGCTCGACGGTGCTGCCGGCGCGCAGGGCCGCCAGAGCCGCCCGAACGCGCCGAGCGAGGCGCTCGACCGTGAGCTCGGCGAGCCGTTCCGGCGGGACGAACCGATGGCTGCGAAGCTCCGCGGGCGGCAAGACGAGGGGCGTGCCCGGCGCGATCACCCCGCCGTCGTAGACGAACATGACGGAATCACCGCGCGGTGGCGGCTCCGTTTGGTGCTCCACGACCAAGAGCCGACCGACCTGGACGGAAAGGCCGAGCTCCTCCCGGCACTCTCGCTGGCAGGCTCGGCGCGGATCCTCGCCGGCCTCCACCACCCCGCCCGGGATCTCCCACGAGCTCTTGTAGACGGGCTCGACCAGCAGAACCTCTCCGGCACCACTGCACAGCAGGGCCCCCGAGGCCGCCCGACGCTTCGGAAGAGAGGCAAAGTACGGCTTCGGGTCGAGCGGCATCGACCGGGTTATTCCCAGCGCGCCGGCCCGCGTCAAGCCGCGCCGGCGAGGTCGCTTCGTCGCGGGACGCGCGAGCCAGCGGCAACGCCTGCACGCAGCGCTCTGCTTCGATGCGCCCCCGTCGGCGAGCCCGAGCCGCGCGGCGGGCAGGGGCCGGTGATGGGAGCCCCACGGCAGGCGCGGGTGCTAGGAGCACGGGTGCTTGGGGGGCAGGCCCGCCGGGGAACCTGCCCCCCCATCGCTGCATTCGACATCGCCCGAGCAGGGGGCGACTTCGCGAGTGACCGCGGCGGCGAAGCGGCCCGGCCGCTCGCGGCCGCGCAGCACGTCGCGGTGGCCGAGGTAGCCGTTGGTGGTACAAATCGAGCGTGAGGCCGCGCGACGATACACCCGGCTCGCAGCGAGCACTCGAGGGCGCGCCCCCCGCTGCGCTGGATCGTCACGCTCGACCCGAGGTGTTGGAGCGGCTGGCCGCGTTCCGCCCCCGCTCCAAGCTGCGAGAAAGCCCCCTGTTCGCCGCCGAGGCCGAAGAGATTCGGCGCCTGACGTTCGCCGTGGAGCTCGGATCCACCGCCCACTCCCAGCCCGCAGAGCGAAACGGGAGGCCGGCCTTCCTGCGGGCCGTCAGCTGGAACATCGAGCGCGGCCGGCGCTTCGAGGGCATCCTCGAGGTGCTGAAGGGGCACCCCTTGCTGCGCCAAGCCGACCTGCTGCTGCTGACCGAGGTCGACGTGGGCATGGCTCGCTCCGGTAACCGACACGTGCCGCGCGAGCTCGCGCACGCCCTGGGAATGCACTACGCGTTCGGCAACTCCTACCTCTGCCTGAGCCCCGGCAACCCGCGCGACGGTCGGTGCACGCAGCCCAATTCAGTCGGCCTGCACGGCAATGCCGTTCTTTCTCGCTGGCCCATCCGCGCCGCCGAAAGCTGCAGCGTGGCGATCACCAAAGACAAGCTCACCAGCTCCGAGCCCCGGCTCGGACACAAGAAGGCGCTCGGCGTCCACATCTCCACGCCGCTCGGGCCGCTCGGCGCCCTGGTGGTTCACCTGGACTCGGGCTCGGGCCCGCAGCAGCGAGGGGCGCAGATGCGCGATGCGCTCGGGCTGCTGCGCCGCGCGGATCCCGGTCTGCCCTGGCTCGTCGGGGGAGACTTCAACACCACCACCTACGACGCCCGCGGGCCGTGGCAACTGGCTCGATGCTTGGCGACGAAGTTTTGGCGAGGCGGTTTCCCGCACGCGCTCGAGCACTATTTGCATCCGCAGCGGCTCTACGAACGGGAGGTGTTCGCGGCCCTCGAGGCGGAAAGGCTGCGCACCGAGGGCTTCAACGCAGAAGGTGTGGGAACGCTGCGCTACGAAGTCGGCGATTGGCAGTCCGAAAGCAAGCTGTACGACTACATGCCGCGCTTCGCGGCGCGCTACCTGGAGCGCAAGTTGAGGCCGTACGGGGGCGCGGCGGCCTTCAAGCTCGATTGGTTCGCGGCACGCGGCCTTCGCGGCCTTCGAGCAGACGAGCGGCGGGACGCCCCGCCCTCTTGCGGGCAGCGCGCAAGCGTGGCACCCGCCGCCCTGCAGCGGCTGCACCCAGCGCCGCTCTCCGACCACGACCCGATCTTCGTCGACGTGGCCCCCGCCTAGCCCGGGAGCAGGGCTCGATGGACATCGCCGCGCGGACGCGGAGCCATTCAGCACGCCGTGCCCCCCCGCTCGGCGAGTGAAACCCGCCCCACCCAGCGCGACCGCCCCCCCCGGGCGCAACCGTCCCCCTCGGTCGCCCCTGCTCGACCGTCCCCCTCGACCGTCCCCCTCGGTCGCCCCTTCTCGACCGTCCCCCTCGGTCAGCCTGCTCGATTCCCCCGACGGGCGAGTTCCGCGGCCGCCGCGCCCGCAAGAACTCGCGCCGCCGACCCGTCCGGCGGCGGTCGGCCCTTTGCAACGAGGACGCTCCGACGAACCGCCCTCGTGGCGAACGGGCGCACAGGCACCCGCTGACCCCGCCCTGGCCCTGGGCGCAGCCGCGTTTCCCGAGGGGCCTTCGAGACCGGCCGGGAAAGGATCAGGGCGAGAGCGCCGACGACGGTGCCCGGGGCCCGTAATCCTCCGAATACATGGCGACACTTGCCGCCGCGAGCGCGGTGAGGATCGCGCCCAGCGCCAGCAAGGCCGCCAAAACCTTCCATTGCCGGCGCCGCCGCAGCACCGCGACCAACTGCTCGGGTTCCAAGTCCATGACGCGCATGAAACTCTCCTTTCTCCATTGGGTGCCGGTCGCGCACGAACGAAGGCCGCGCGCTGTTTCCCCGGATGAAGGTAGCATCGAGCTTCGGAGCGAGGTGCGCAAGCCCGTGCTCTTTCACTCTGGTGCGCTTTAACGCCCTTTCACCGAGAACCCGGAGCGGTCGCGATTGGGAATTGCAGATGGGGTGAAATCACGAGCGCCCGCCCGAGGCCCTGCACCCAAGACGACGAGCACGCTCGACCCGAAGCGGCGGCGCGTTGCATGTGCGAGACGATGGTCGCCTCCGCCCCCGCGAGAATCGAACGGATCGACATTCGGCCGCTCGCGCTCGAGCTACGAGAAGCGTTCGGGATCACAGGGGGTACGCAAGAGGTCGCACACGTCGTACCGGTCCACTTGCGGCTCACGGATCTGCCGCGTCGCCGTCGACGAGAGTGTCGTGACCGCTGCCGACGCGCTCGTCGCCACGCGCTGGCTGGGCCCCCCGCACGTGGTCAACGTCAAACTGATGAAAGCCGGCGTGGCGAAAGCTCTGGACGTGGCCGCCGTGGTGCGGGCGGCGAAGATGCCCTTGATGATCGGCGGCATGGTGGAATCCACGCTCGCGATGAGCGTTTCCGCTTGCTTTGCCGCCGGTGGGCGGCTTCTCTTTTTCCGACCTGGATACCTACCCCCTCATTCCCGGAGGAGGAGCCTTTCGTCGGCGGGCTCGAGCGCCGAGGCTCGACGGTATCGGTGCAACACCTGCGGCTGGGGCACGGCGTCTCGGTGGCCGCCGAAGGCGCCGCGAGCCCTTCCCCCGAGCAAGCAACGGGCTGAGCCACGGCGGGCGTGGTGTGCGCCCAGCTCGGCGCGCGCCGAAGATCAATAGGTTCCGGTTAGCGTCAGCTCCCAGCGAAGCTCCTCTCGATCGGCGAAGGCGGTGCTGAACACACCTTGGCGCAACAGCGGGGAGTCTTGCCCAACCGAAAGAGTGACGCTCGCGTACGGGCTGGGCACCCAGGCCGCCCCCAGCGACCAGAGCCAGGATTGGAACCAGGGAGCCTGATCACTGGTCTCCGCCTCGAACTCGTCTCGCGAAGGGTAGCGCAGAGTGTAGCGGCTGCCGAGCGACCCCTGGGCGAAGAACTGGCCCAGGAGCGAGTGCTCGTAGAGCTGTTGCTGGCCGACCAACGCCGCCAGAAACGACATTCGATCGTTGAGCCCTCCCGCCGTCCCGGCTCGCTCCGCATAGCGGTGGAAGCGATACTGGTTGCGCAAGTTGAAGCCCACCAGGCTCCCGCCAACCGGCGCCCAGCGCAGGGCCGTGATCCAATCCAGCTCCGCTTGCAGATCTTGAGCCTCGCTGGTGCGCGAGAGGGGAAGAAACACCCCGCCCCGGTGCACCATCATCACGCTCTGATTCTCGAGCCCCAGCGCATCGAGACCGATGGAGTGCCGGTAGCCGATGGCCAAGAGGGGATCGGCAACTTGCAGCGCGGACTCTTCCGGCTCCGGGTAGAAACTCTGATTCACCGCGACGAACGCGGTGGCGTAGAATCCCCGAAGGGGCGCGGGCAAGTCCACCTCGCCCCCCGCAATCCATTGCGCGAAGGTATCGTTCTGCGGATCTTCGTCCACCACGACGTTGCGCGCGGCGATGACGCGAGCAATGACGCGCCACCGCTTGGGCGGCGGCGCGTCGCCATCCGGCTCGCACAAGCCCCGCAGCTGGTCGAACGCGCTGCACGCACGCGACCCCTCGGACCCCACGTCCCGCACCTCGGGCGCAGCAGCCGAAGGGGCCTCGCCCGCGCGTTGCCCCCCGGGGGCCACGACCGCAGGGGCTGGAGCTGCGGGAGGCACGGCTGCCTCGGCAGCAGGCGACGCGATGGGCGCCAGCACGCCGGGCGGCGATCCCTCCGCGGGCGGGGACGCCGCAACGGACGCCGCCACCTCGACCTGGCTGGCGGCGGGAATGACCCGGCCTGCCGCAGCGCTCGCGGGCGCCTGGCCCGCTGCGCCCTCGGGCGCCTGGGCCGCTGCGCCCTCAGGCGCCTGGGCCGCTCCGGAAGAGGCCGCCCCGACAGGCGCTGCCCCAGCCGGCTTCCCCCCCTGGGGAGGCGCGCCCGCGGCGTCATCGCTCCCTTCGGGGTTTTCCTCGCCGGATGCCTCGCCCGATTCGCCCGGGCTCTTCGCTTTGCTGCCCTGCGCGGGCTCGTGCGGCCGCTGCTCCCCGCCCGGCGCGGCCTCGGCACCCTGCTCTGGCGCCGAGGACTCGCCGGGCGATGGCTCACCCGCGGAGCCTTCCTGCGCGCGGGCGGCGCTCGCCGCGCACAGCAGGGCCCCCGCGGCGCCGAGCCCCACGCCCGCCCGCCACAGCGCCTCGACGCAGCCTCCGCACGGCAGCCTCGTTCGCATCAGAAACCCACGAAGTTATTGTAGAACTCGTAGTAGGCAAGCAAGATCTTCAGGCCGTAGTTGTCCAGATTGCCGTTTCTGCCCGCGTTGAGGTCGTCGTTGTAGTCCCGCATGAACTGGTAGCTCACCGGGCTGCGAGAGCGGCTGGCGACCAGGTGCCAGGCCCGATCGGGCAGGTAGGTGTACACGTACTCCTCCGAGTCGTGCACGAAGACCTGCGACGGGTTGTCCGGCGCAACGGCGGCGGCCATCGCATCGGCCCCATACTCGAGCTCGAACTCGAACGAGTTCTCGAAGCGGCGGATCGCGATGCGATCCTTCAGCGAGAGATCACCCACGAGGTTGGAGTTGGTCGCGGAAGCGAACAGATTGACGGCCAGGAAACGAAACCACGGAAAGGTGTCGTAGTTCGACCCCAGCATGTCGTCGAGCACGCGCTGCGAGAGCGCCAGGTTCGGCGTTCCGAACGGCGCGTCGTACATGGCCACGAAGGTCTGCACGTTCGGGTCGTAGTTGGAGACATCCTGCAGATCCATGAAGGCGAATGCCGAGTACAGCTTGTCCACGATGATCCCCAGACGCAGGATGTCGCCGTAGAAAGGGTCGAACTCCGTCTGAAAATCCCGCGTGCTGGCGGGCTGGTTGATCACCGCATCGTAGAAGGCCATCATGAGCGAGTTGGCCACGGTGACATCGTTGTAGAAGTCCGCGGCAAGCTCGTCGTACTCGTCGTTCGTCAGCACCGGCCGGGTGTCATCGACCTGATCGAGGCGCTTGAGGGTCTCTTGGACCCCGCCCCCGCCCCAGTCGAAGATGGCCAGGTGCCACATGCGCTGTAGCGGGAAGATCGCGTCGAAGATCTGGGCCACGTAGTTGCCGGTGTCCCAGAACTTGCGGTAGGCGCGTCGGTTGCGCGTGGAATACAGCCAGTCGTACCGCTCGATCGCGTTGAGCACGATTTCGGAGGGGGTGGTTCCCAGGTCGTTGGCGCGGCACAGCGGTGAACGGAAGCGGTGCTCGTCGGTGCAGTAGAGGAAATCCTCCTGCATCACCTGCTCGCGAGTCTCGGGGCCGCCGTAGATCCACTTCAGCGCCGCCTCGTCGTACTGGCCCCAGCCGCGCAGCGTGCCCGTCTCCTCCCAGGGGCGCACGTAGTCCATCACCGACGCGGAAGACTCGTTTTCGCGCTGGTGCATGGCGTCCACGCTGCCGTAGAAATTGTGGCGCAACGAAAGGTTGTGTCCGAGCTCGTGAATCGCAACGTGGAAAACCACCTCTTCGATGATGCGCTCGCGGTACTCTTCGTCGCTCTCCCACCGGCCTTCTTCCGTGCACAGGCGCGCGCCCCGCGAGATCACCCCGATGGCGTCCGTTTCATTGGCGAGGTAGACGTTCCGCATCCCGTCGACCATGGCCTGGTCGGCCTCGAGCCGTTCGTGGTTGCTCCGCCAGTTGCGGAACTGTGTGACGAACTCGTTCTGGGCCTCGATGCCCGCGCGGCCGTGCAGATCCACGAGCCCGAAGGGGCTCTCGTTCATCAGGATGGAATGCATGGCGCCCTGAAACTCTCGCTCCACCGCCATGCGCTCCCGAAAGCCCTGCAGCGGCGCGTTCGCCGGGTTCCAGACGTACTCGTTGAAGCCGGGCTCGGTGAAACGAAACTCCGGTAGCATGCGGGTGTAGTTCTCCAGGAACACCTCTCGATCGGCGGGCTGCGCGGGGGAGAGCTCCGCCGCGACGCTCTCCCCGGGCTCCGGCTCGGGCCGATCCATGATGCGGAGCATCTCTCCGAACAAGGCACTCGAGAGCCTCTGCTCATCCCCCATCGGGGCCAGCTTGTCGCCCGGCTCGCAGGAGGCTTCCAGATCCTCGCTGGCCCCCGTCGACGCGAGATAGTCCTCGATCAACCAACGGTAGAGGTCGAGCCCTACGTTGTAGAGGTTCAAGTTGGCCGAGAGCACCTCGCCGGTGCGCGGGTGAACCGTCGAAGGCCCGTAGCCGAGCAGGCCACGCGTCGTGTCGATGTCTTGATTCCACACGACGAAGCTGTAGCGAATGTCCCCGAGGTGGCGTTCGATGCCACCGTCGTCGTAATCGCGAAACTCGATTCGCAGGGCGGCGCCGGCCTCTTCCAGGATGCGATTCGTGTCGTCCGCGATCTCCTGGAACATGGGCTTGAACTTCGGCGGGAAGCCCTCGTGAAAATAGAAGGTCGCGGGCTCCTCTCGGTTCGGATTCCAGCGCTGCAGGTGGGAATAGGCGTCGAGCAGGCCGGTGGTCGGATCGCGGAAGTGATCGAGCACCTGAAAGGCGCCGTACTTCTTGTTGACCGGATCTTTCTCGGCGATCTCCTCCGCCTGATAGCCGCTGGGCTCGGGCTGGAGGAAATCCAGACGGTAGCGCACCGTGGCGGTGCCCGTACCCGTGCTCAGCGAAACGAGGTCGTAGCAGCCGCCCGCCACCGTCACCGCGTAGTTCACCTCGAGCACCAGACTCATGTGACGCTCCTGCTCGTCCCACTCGAAGCTGTCGGGAACCAGATTCGCGCTCGTCTGGCGGGCACATTCGGACATCAAGTCCCCGTAGAACCAGACGATGCTCGTGACCGGATCGAGGCTGGAGGTCTCGAAATCGACGCGAAAATCCTGGCGCCGCTGCCAAGGGCGCTCGGTGTTCTCCTCCACCAGATTGGTTCGCTCCCCGTCGAGCGTCTCCTGCAGCTTGATGTCGACGTGCTCGCCGGCAAACTCCAGCATCACGCGGTCGGTACGCGTGGCCGTGTCGTCGTTCTCGTCCTCGGGGTCGTCCGGCTGAAACTGCCGGGCGTCGAGGATTTGCAGGCGATCCTCCATGAAGCCGAAGTTGACCTGATGCAGGCCGCTCTGCAGCCCGGGGAAGGCCAGGTCGCCTACGACGTTGGGGGAGCTGGCCTGCACCACCGTGACCTTGAACAGCCAGGGAGATTCTCGGTCTTCGGGGGTTTCCGTCAGCTCGGCCTTGCTCAGGTAGATGGATTCATCACGCAAGCCGTTGCGCGTGGGGCGATGGTCCACGCAGCCGGCCGCGACTGCCAAGAGACCGAGGGTGCACCACTGGATGGCGGCCCACCGCGCAGCGGACGGCCGCCGGCACGGGTGAGGCGACCGCGAGGCGACGGCTGGCGAGCTCTCGCGGCGGGGCGCGATCGAACGAAGAAGAAGAGAAGGTCGGGTCATCTGAAAGATACGCATGACGGGTCTCGCCTCATTGCCAAATGGATGCGCTCTCGGCGCGGCCTGCGATGACCGTGATGGCCGTGCGGCTCGCGAGAGAGCTGACGCTGGTGAGAACGTTGCCGTCCTCGGAGTAGTTGAAAACGAGCTCGCAATCTCGATAGGTGACGTCCCCCACGGCGCCGCGCCAGGCCTCCACGGCGCCCGGCACGTTCTGGCCGTAGCGAATGCCGAGGCCCGGGCAGGGCTGCACGAGCCCCTTGAACCGGTACTGGGTGATGCTGACGATGCTGCCCGCCTCGTCGACCCGGTAGTCGAACGCGCTCTCTTTGCCGAGCAGGCGAACCAGGTGCGCGGGAACGAACTCGAAGCGCTCGCCGCGGATCTGGCGCAGGAAGCCGGCGTTGTCGTCGATGACCGCTCCGGGAACGGTCAACGCCTTGGGCTCCTCTTGCCCGGGCACCGAAAGCTGCACGTCGACGGTGTCGAGCCGGCGGTCGAACCCGGTCAGCTCGATGCCGTCTCCACCGAGACCGTACGGGCTGCCGGCAACGGAAAGGGCGAGCTCGTAGTACGGCGAAGGGGGCGCCCCGAGCGCGGGGCGAATCGCGGCGTTGAGCGCGGCCAGCACCTCGTCCACCTCATCGCGCCCCCGCTCCACGGTCAGTGCCGTGATGGCGCCGAAGTTGAGACTGTATTGCGCGATCACACGGTAGGGCACGCCATCCTGAATGAAGTGGCCGTAGCCAATGGAGAAGCGCTCCTCGTCCGTCGTGCGAAACTGCAGAAGACCGCCTGGCTCGTCCACGCGGCCCCCGCTGATGGCGCTCAGCACGGCGTGCGTGAAGGGCTCGCGCACGAACACGGGATTGAAGATCCGGTCGCTGACCGTGGAGCGCTGTTCCGCCGTGAGCGAAGCGTAGAGCGCGGCCAGCTCGGCTTGCACGTCCTCGAGCCAGGCGGTGGGCCCCGCCGGCGAATCGTACACGAGGGTGCCGAGCCGCTGCGGCTGCGTGGGAAGGGGCGGCACGCTCAAGGACCACGCCGCCACCGGGTGATCGGCAGGCGCCGTGGGCGATAGCTCCCCGCGAACCGCCGCCTCGAGCAGCGGCTTGTACAGCGCCGCGAGCTGGGCGGGCACGAACTCGGCGACGGCGGCCGGCAGCGTGCGAGTGAAGCTCATCGAAAACAGCACGTCCTCGGGATCCGGCCGCTCGCCGTCGGTGAAAACACCGCGCTCCGAGGTGCGGCGCAGGAAGTCGAGCGACATGCCGTTGAAGGAGGCGCTCACGGCGTCTCGCTGGGTGTACACGTCGAAATCGGCGCGCTGCAGCGTCCGCTCCTGCTCGATGCACCGATCGAGGAAGCCAGCCCAGTCGAGCTGCTCGGTGAGTGAAATCACGCAGCTGGGCAGCGGGCCACTGGCGAACGTGGGCGCGAACGACCCCGGCGCCGCGGCGGGAGCTGCCGCAGGCGGCGGGGGCGTCGTCGGCGGGGGACCTTCCGGCGGAAGGGGCGCCCCCGCGTCGGCGACCCCTTCGTCGAGAGGAGGGGGCGGCGGAGCCCCGGCATCGGCCCCTACGCCGAGCGCGCCGCCCAAGAGACCGATGTTGCCAGCGACCTCGAACGGCGCAATGCGCACGGGAGAGAGCACCACCGCGGTGATCTGACCGTCGGGGCTGAAGTCGAGCTCGACGCCGGAGTCCCGCAGCGCGATGGCCGTCGTCTGGGGCGTGGACTCATCGGGCGACGTGTAGATCACGTCGCAGAGCCGTCGCTCGACGCAGTTGAAATCCGCTTCGTCGCTAGGGTCCTGGTCGAAGAAGGTTTGCCGCACGGCCCAGTACAGCTGCGTGATGTTGCGCTCGTTCAACCACGAGTTGGGGCGGCTCGCCTGCTCGGCGCGGCTGGCGTACTCGTCCAGCTCACGGCCGGCGAGGGAAACGCGCTCGCGAACCCGCACGACCAGATCGACCGCTTCGCCATCTTCCTCGTAGCGAGCCGAGAGCGCGCCGCGATAGCCAGGCAGGGCGATGGCGTCGGTGACGAGGCGCGTATCTGCGTTGAAGATCAACACGATCTCGTTCGTGGGCCCCCACGTGAAGGCATCGGCGAATTCTCTCGTCGGCTCGCAGAAACCGCCTTCCGTGGGCAAGCCGAGCAGCTCGTCCGCCGAGACGGGCGAGCCGTCCGCAGTCCACAGCGGAAGGCCGCCGAGCGATTCGTCCGGCCGCATCTCGCGGGTGACCAATTCCGCAACCAGCTCGGAAGACTCCACCTCGTCGCAGAACCGCGCTCGGCCCTCGCTATCTCCCCCGGTGGCCTCGTCGAGGCTGCGCCGACCGAAGGTGGATTGCGGCGGACCCGAGAGCCGCCCCACGTCCGTGCTTTCGGGCCGAAAAACCTGCGCGGGGCCATCTTCGCAGGCGGCGCTCCACACGCCGAGCGCCAGCCCCAGGAGCGGCCAAGCCGGCTCGAACCGACGCCGAACGCTCGACGCCCGAGCGCCCCGCCGAAAGAAACGAGAAAAGGATCGAAACATGCTGCCTCTGCTGCCTGAGGAAGTTGGCTGCTCACAGGGGGTTGCCCCTGGGAAAGTCGCGTGGGAAGCTCGCTGGGGAGCGCGGGGAAAGGATCTGCCGGGGAGAGCTGGGCTCGACGGGAACACGCCCCTCGAAGGCAGACGGGAGGCGAGAGCAGCCTCGCGGCTCTCTCACACGGCCGCCCGCCGATGCTGGAGCGATGCCTCTACGAAGCCAATGGCTCCTTGTACCATCAAAGCGAGCCGTGGGGATCGAATGCTTCGCGACACCAAGGCGGGGGATTTGACGAACGTTGCGGCGAGCGCTCGCTGCCGCGAGCCGGCGATGGCCAGCGCCCTCACCCCGCCGAGTCGCGACGGCACCCCGGGGGCGGCGCGAGCGAACCAAGCCGAAACTCGGGCAACACGTGCGCGACACGTTGACCTGCTCCAAGCCTCCTCACGCCCGCTTTTCCTTTCTCCAGTCGCAGGCATGGTGTATTTTCTCACGCGCTACTCGGCTCGAGCCGCGATCGGGTGGTCGACTGCGGCGACGAATCGAGGTCCACACCGAGCAGCTGCTCGTCGTGAACCACGTGGTCACCCAGGGCGCGCAAGAAGCCAAAGCAGAGCTGAAGAAGCGACGGAGGGAGATGGCCGAAGAGCTACGCGAGGGGTGGGCGCACGGCGTCGGGTGGCCATGGGGTCTCGTGGATGTCGGAGCTCTTCGCCTCGGAGCCGAGCTCGGGGACTGGCTCCAGGAATGAGCGGGCGCTCGAGACTCTGCGAGCAGATGCGAAATGCGCTGAGCCAACCCCTCCGGCCACGGGGCCACCCCACCGAAGACGTCCGTTCGACTGCCGGGGGCTGCCCTCTCGCGGCATGGGGAGCTATCGTTCCCCCTCCGCCGGCTACTGAGGCTTGAGCCCCCGCGCGGCTCGTGCAATGCGTGCGAGGGTGACTGACCGGCCCCATCGCGGCATTCATGGCAAGCTCACCCGCTGCGCTCGATCGACGAGGCTCCCCGTCTGGGCGCGGTCACGGGGGATGGTCGAGGAGCCGCGGCGGCGCCGGTAGCCAGTCGACCCCAGATCACTGGTCAATGCACAAGACGCCCACAGAAGCGCTGGTCCAGCTGGAGGAGCTGGAGAGGCGGCTGGACCTCTGGAATCATCGGCCCTACGGGTTTCCCGTCTGGTACGGCCGCCGCCTGCAGGCGTATCGCGACATTCTGAGCGAAAGCGCCGGCGCGACAGAGAGGGTGCGGCTCGACAAAAAGCAGCGCTTGCTCCGCGAGCGGGAGTCGCTGCGTCGCATGGCTCGCACGGCTCGACGCCTCGTGCTTCCCCCAGACCACACCCGGCGAGATATCCTCGTCCTGTCTTCGTCGATGTATCGCCGCAGCCTCCCGGACGGCACGGCCCCCTGCGCCTTCGCGCTGCACCTCGAGCAGCAAATGGGCGACCGCATCTTCTTCGTCGAATCTCACGTGGGCAACCTATCGACAGAGCAAGAGCCCCCCAATGCTCTTTTCGTCGATCCAATTTACGGGCTGCCTCTGCTCGCTCTGCGCCGGTGTGAGCGCCGATGGGCCCGCTCGTCTTCCGACCCCGCGTTGCGCGCCATGCAACGTGCAGGGCAACCCGAGGCCTCGACGCGTGCGCTGGCTTTTCGGTTGCAGTACCCGGCAGCCCGAGCGTGGCTCGCTCGCTACCGGCCGCGGGCAGTCATCGTCCTGTGCGCCTATCAACAGCACCTCGCGATCCAGCTGGCCGCCAAATCGCTGGGCATTCCCGTCATCGAACTGCAGCACGGCGTCATCCACGAGAGCCACCCCGGCTACGCGTTTCCTCGTTGGCTAAACCCGCCCTGGAGAAGTCTGCCGGTTCCTGATCACCTGGTGGTATTCGGAAAATATTTCGGCGAGTTGCTCGACTCTCGGTGCGAGTACTGGCGGGGACGGTGGTCGGTCGGAGGGCACCCGTGGCTCGAATCCACCCTGCGCCGGGCCCCCCGGCTCGACGCGCCCGACATCTGCGTTTTCAGCCAGAACCATCCCCGAGTGAGAGCCGGCTTGCGGCAGTTGGCCATCGAACTCGCGCGCGATGCGCCTGCTGCCGTTCGCGTGGGCCTCAAGCCCCATCCAGGGGAGACGGACGCGGCCGACTTCCATGCCGCAGCCTATGCGTCGGGCGTCGAGCCGATCGATCAATTCGCAAGTGCCTACGACTACCTGGCGAACACACGGGTAGCCGTCGGGGACTGTTCCACGGTGGTGATCGAGGCGCTCGGTTTCGGCTGCCTTTCCGCCGCCAAGAGAAGCGAGATGTGGACCGACGCAATCACTTCCCTGGCGGAGCGAGGGCAGGTCACCGCAGTCGACGGCGCACGAGACGTGCTTGCCCTGCTGGCGTCGTCGAAGCAACCAGGACGTGCTTCTGCAGCGCGCGACTTGTTCGGCATCGGGGAGCCCGAGCTGGACTTCGCAAAGCTGATTGAAGAGGTAGTCCACCGAACGGGGCCCAACCGCGCCGCGGCGTCGGGGTGAGGTCCCGGTGGCCAAGCCGCCCATGCCGCCTTCGAGGCCGCGAGCCGGGGCTCGCCGGTGCCCCCTGACCTGCGAGGAAATCGTCCACGTTCGGTGCAGCCCAGGAATCGGCGTGATACATAAGCGGGGCTGTCTCGTGTGCACGCGCGTCGCGCCAACGTGTGATAACGGGAGATCAGAAGAACCTGTCATGAAGCTCCCATACCGCGCACGTTCCGACTCCACCCCGACGGTCCGAGGCGGACTGTTCGGCGCGCCACGTCGGGCGAGCGCTGGCAAGCGAAATTGCTGGGCGGCGGCTGCGGCATCTCCTTGAAAACACCACCATGCTAGACGGAAAAAACATTCTCATCACCGGCGGCACCGGAAGCTTCGGCAAGCAGTGTGTCCGAACGATTCTTCAGCGCTACAAGCCAAACAAGATCATCGTTTACTCTCGCGATGAGCTCAAGCAGTACGAAATGGCGCAGCGCTATGACAATCCGTGCATGCGCTACTTCATCGGAGACGTACGCGATTTGCCTCGCCTCGAGAAGGCCATGCGTGGCGTGGACTATGTGATTCACGCGGCTGCGCTGAAGCACGTGCCCATCGCCGAGTACAACCCGATGGAGTGCATCAAGACCAATATCCACGGCGCTCAAAACGTCATCGACGCTTCCCTCGACTGCGGCGTAATACGAGTCATCGCATTGTCGACTGACAAAGCTGCCAACCCGATCAACCTCTACGGCGCAACGAAACTGGCTTCGGACAAACTCTTCGTTGCGGCCAACAACATCACAGGAGGTCGAAACACCCGTTTTTCGGTCGTCCGATACGGCAACGTAATGGGCTCGCGCGGTTCGGTCATCCCCTTCTTCAACAAGCTAATCGCGGAAGGCGCTACGGAGCTTCCGATCACCGATGATCGAATGACTCGATTTTGGATCACCCTGCAGGAAGGCGTCGACTTCGTTCTGAAGAGCTTCGAGCGAATGCAGGGGGGAGAAACGTTCGTACCCAAGATTCCTTCGATGAAGGTCGTCGACATCGCTCGGGTGCTAGCTCCGCATCTTCCACACGAGCTCGTTGGCATTCGTCCCGGCGAAAAGATGCACGAGGTCATGTGCCCCGAAGACGATTCGCACCTCACGGTCGAATTTGCCGACCACTACGTCATCCGCCCGACGATCCAGTTTACTCATCCCGTCGACTACACCAAGAACGGCCTGGGAGAAGCGGGTGAGCCCGTCGACGTCGGCTTCGAGTACAGCTCCAACAAGAACGAGCGGTGGCTCAGTTCGGAGGAGCTTCTGGCAAAAATTGAACGCACCGCGTCGGAAGAACGATGATTCCTTATTCCACTCAGCAGATCGACTCCGACGACGTCGAAGCCGTTGCGGAGATCCTGCGCGGCTCGCACTTGACCCAAGGAAAAACGATTGACGAGTTCGAAGAGGCCCTGGCGACCTACTGCAGTGCGAGCCACGCCGTCGTGTTCAACTCGGCGACCTCTGCGCTGCATGGGGCATACACGGTCGCAAAACTCGGAGAGGGCGCCGAAGTAATCACCACGCCAGTCACCTTCGCCGCCACTGCGAACATGGCCCTGGTCAGTGGGGCAATCCCTGTGTTCTGTGACGTGAAGCGCGATGGGAACATCGACGAGCAGCAGATCGAAGCACTCGTCTCGGGCAAGACCAAGGCGATCGTCCCCGTCGACTACGGGGGCAAGCCGGTCGGTCTCGAGGCGATCCGCGCGATTGCCGACAGGCACGGCTTGCTCGTGCTCGAAGACGCGTGCCATGCCTTGGGGAGCAAGGTAAACGGCAAACGAATCGGCAGCTTTTCCGACATGACGATTTTCAGTTTCCATGCCATCAAGCCGATCACGACTGGCGAGGGCGGAGCCGTGGTCACGGACGACGCGGACTTTGCACACGACCTGCGCCTGTTTCGGTCCCACGGCATCGTCAAGACGGAGCTTTGGGATTCCGACATGATCTCCATGGGGTACAACTTTCGAATGACGGACATTGCGGCCGCGCTCGGGTTGAGCCAGTTGAGAAAGCTCGACGCGTTTCTCGAGCGGAGAAACGCAATTGCGAGCTACTACGACGAGCGCTTCAAAAGAACGCGAATGTTCTCGACGGTCCCCATCGAGGAGCATGAGTACAGCGCGCGCCACCTGTACCCGATTCTCCTGGCTCCCGAATACTGCGGGAAGAAGAGGCAAATCTTCGAAGCCCTCCGGGCCAAGGGGTTGGGAGTGCAGGTGCACTACAAGCCGCTCTACGAATACAGCTTTTACCGGAGCCGCTTCGGCCAAATCTCCCTTCCGGGAGCAGAAGCATTCTACGACGCGGAGCTTTCCATCCCATGTCATCAGAAGATGACGTCGGCCGACGCCGCCTTCGTGGCGGAAACACTGGTCGAAACCGTCAGCGCGCATGGTCCGGGGGCATGACGTACGCGACGCTCGTGCACCGAACGGGTGACGGCCCCCTGACCCGAGCCCCAGCGAACGGGCGAACGCAGGAGCGACCGTGAACGTCGCAGTGATCCCGGCGCGAGGCGGAAGCGAGCGAATTCCCCGCAAGAACATCAAGCCGTTTTGCGGTAAGCCGATGATTGCCTACAGCATCGAGGCAGCCGAAAGGAGCGGTGTGTTCGACCGCGTCGTGGTTTCGAGTGATGACGCCGAAATCATGGAAGTTTCGCGTAGCCTCGGTGCCGAAACCCCATTCGTGCGCCCTGCAGCACTCGCGGATGCGCGAACCGGCACGGTTCCCGTCGTTGCGCACGCAATCGAAGAGCTCAGCAAGGAGAAACGACCGTCGGCCATCTGCTGTCTGTACGCGACGGCGCCTTTCATTCAACCAGCGTCGATACGAGAAGGCTACGAGCTCCTGTGCAAACACCAGGCCCAGTACGCTTTTTCGGTCACAACGTACGCGTACCCAATCTTTCGCGCGCTGAAGCTCGATGGCGCGTCTGGCGTCGAGATGTTCTGGCCGAAACATCAGGTCACTCGCTCACAGGATTTGCCGGAGGCCTATCACGACGCCGGTCAGTTCTACTGGGGAACGCCCGAGGCTTGGCTCGAAGGAAAGGCTGTCTTTTCGAGTCACTCGGTACCCGTCGTCTTGCCACGCCATCTCGTGCAGGACATCGACACCCTCGAGGATTGGAAGCGAGCCGAGTTGATGTTTCAGGCGTACATGCAGTCATGACGATATTGATACGAGCCGACGCGTCCGCCGCCATCGGGAGCGGTCACGTCATGCGAACCCTCGAGCTGGCAACCCAACTGCGGGAGGTCGGCTATCGTGTCGTGTATGCGTGCAGGCGGCTCGAAGGGTCGATGGAGACACAGATCGAGAACCGGGGATTCGAGGTGCACCCGATCGAGGCGCCCACGGCTGAAGCTCACCCAGGAGACGAGGAGCAAGCCATCGTTCGGGCTGTCGAGCAATTTGCACCGCTCCTGGTAGTCATCGACCACTACGACATCGACGCAGGGATCGAGGCGCGAGTTCGGGCCGCGTGCCACGTGCCTCTGATGTGCTACGACGACAACTTCGAGACGCACACCTGCGACGTCCTCGTCAACCAAAACGTCTATGCCACCGCAGCTCAGTACACGGGGAAAGTGCCGGTCGGCACCGAGCTACTCGTCGGAATCGATTACGCCGCGCTTCGTTCCGAATTCCGAGAAGCAAAACGGCCGCGGACCGGCACGCGTGGGATACCTAGGCTGCTGGTCACGCTCGGAGGAAGTGACCCGGGGAACGTCACCTCCCGGGTTCTCAGCGCCTTGGAAGGTCATGCTGGCCCGCTCGATGTTTCCGTAGTCGTTGGCGCCGCCAATCGCCACCGGGAAGCGGTGGAGCAAGTTGCCCGACGGCTGAAGTCTTGTCGCGTGCTCGTAGATGTTCAAGCCATGGCAGCGTTGATGGCCGAAGCCGATATCGCCGTGACGGCCGCAGGACAAACCACCATCGAAGCCCTCTTCATGGAGTTGCCCACGATCAACGTCATGATTGCCGACAACCAGCAGCTGAACACTGATTTCCTCGAATCGCACGGCCTTTCAATTTCTCTGCGAGCTGATTTCGATGGCGCCACATTGCACGAGGCCGTTGGGTCCCTCCTAGCGGGCACGCGAATCGATCGACGCCGGCTCGCCGAAGTGGCGAGTCGAGTTGGCACTCGGTCCGTCGTGGCCGCTGTCGAACGTCTGCGATTCCGCAGGTTCTCCATCACACCCACGGAAGAGCGAGACATCCAACCGCTGTTCGACCTGGCCAACGACCCAGAAGTACGAACGAACTCGCTATCCGTGCAGGCAATCCCCTGGGAGGACCACGAAGCCTGGTTTCAGGCGGCGATGCATGAGCCAAACCTCGACCTGTACACTCTCCGGGACGCGTGCGGGGAGTTCATGGGGCAGCTGCGCTTCGACCGCCGACAAGAAGGTCGGGCGGTCGTCAGCATTAGTATCGTCAAGAGGGCGCGTGGCTATGGCACTGCCCCCCCCGTCTTGCGCAGAGCCGTCGGAGCGCTATTGGAAAGGCACCCCCACGTCACGGTAGAAGCCGTCGTCAAATCAGCCAACCTGGCTTCGCTGCGCAGTTTCGCCAGAGCGGGATTCGAGACGGTACGAACGGACGCCGACACGGTTTTCCTGCAACTCAGCAAGCTGGACAATGACGAGAATTAGCATTGGATCGCACGACATCGGGGCGGGGCACCCCGTGTTCATCATCGCCGAGCTCTCCGCAAACCATGGCGGCAAGCTGGAAATCGCCAAGGACACGGTCAAAGCGGCCGCGGAAGCCGGGGCAGACGCGATCAAGTTGCAGACCTATACGGCGGATACCATCACACTGGACTGCAAAAGCGATGCCTTTCGGATCCGGCAGGGCACGCTGTGGGACGGTCAAACGCTCTACGGCCTATACAAGGAAGCATCGATGCCATGGGAGTGGCAGCCGGACCTGAAGCAATACGCCGAAAGCCTAGGGTTGGTTTGCTTTTCGTCGCCGTTCGACAAGCAGGCCGTCGACTTCCTCGAAAGCCTACAGGTCCCGGCGTACAAGGTCGCCTCGTTCGAGATCACCGACGTTCCCTTGATCGAGTATATCGCTGCAAGAGGCAAGCCCGTCATCATCTCGACCGGCATTGCTACGGAAGAAGACATTGGGGAGGCGATGGCAGCGTGCCGCCGGGTCGGCAACGATCAGATCGTGCTCCTGAAGTGCACCTCCGCCTATCCCGCCCCGTTGGAGGAGGCCAACTTGCGCACCATCCCCGACCTGAGCTCTCGCTTCGGGGTCGTTGCCGGATTTTCGGACCACACCCTGGGCACCACCGCGCCAGTCGCGGCCGTTGCCCTCGGGGCAAAGGTGCTCGAAAAGCACTTCATCCTCGACCGCTCCGTCGGGGGCCCCGATGCTTCCTTCTCGCTGGATCCGGCCCAGTTTCGGCAGATGGTCGACGCGGTGCGAGACACGGAAAAGGTGTTGGGGTCGGTCACGTACGAGCTGACAGAGAAGCTGCAAAAGTCTCGGGAATTTTCGCGAAGCCTCTTCGTTGCGGAAGATGTAGGTGCGGGTGATACGCTGACGGAGGCGAACGTTCGCTCGGTTCGCCCCGGCTTTGGAATGCACCCCAAGCATCTCAAAGAGGTACTCGGCAAGCGGTTTGCCGCGGCTGCGCAGAAGGGGACGCCGCTCCGCTGGGACCTCATCGAGTAGGCGTCGCTCGCTCGAAGGAGCGCGCGGCTGACCAACGGAAGAACCCTTCCCAGCGCCTCCACGAGTCGATCGCGGTGATGCTCGAGCACGGGGCGGAATGGCTGGGCGGCGCCGTTGGTCTGTGGCCAACGAAAATCGCTCCGCGGCTAGCTAGCAGGGCTGCAAAGCTCAGAGCCGCCCGAGCGAGATCGTCAGGCTGGGCTTGAAAGCTGTGAAGTGGGAAAACCAGATCATGGATCGAGACGAACGGAATCGGCTGGCCCCAGGCGAAACGGCAGATGCCTGGGCGGAAGCGGCGGCGACCTGGAACGAGAACCCAGCCGTGGTCGCATATGCTGACGCGGCCTGGGCATCGCTCCTGGCCTCCATCCCCGTCGGGTCTGACGCGCGCGTTCTCGACTTCGGGTGTGGCACCGGACTGCTGACCGAGCGCCTCGCACCTCGCGTCCGGGAGGTGGTCGCCGTAGACGCATCGTAACCCGTCCAGCAATGACGGTCTCGACGCGGGCGGACGGCCATGGCAAAAAGTGCACGCGCGGCGTTTATGGCAAGCAAACGCCCCGAACGGCTCCCTTCGTCACGGGTTGATTGCGGTCTGTCAGGGACGCCGGCGCCGGTTTCTCTGCGTCGGGTGCGGGCAAGGCGAATCGAGCCCGGATGAAGGATGCCGGTCGCGGGTGGCACGGTAGCTTCGTGCTCCGTCGCTGGATCCGACCAGAGAGAGGTGCCAT